>NZ_JBFRHE010000009.1:0-266275 GCF_052115715.1 Allobosea sp. 2KB_26 | reverse complement strand
GCGCACGATCCGCTCTCGACCCAGCGGCGTCAGCCGGGCATTCTTGTGGATGTTCATCCGGTTCCTCCCCGAGGGCTCTGAAGCTTCGCAACCTCAGCTTCCTCGCTCGGGACCGGATGGACAACCTATTGAGAGCTCACAGCTAGGCACTCGTCGCCCCGGCTAGATCAGGCGCTGCGCCGCTGTGACCAGTCGATCTCGGCGCCACGGCCTTCGGACATGGCGGCAGCGATCGCCCGGAGATCGGCGACGTTGTCGCGCGTATGGAAGCTCGAGACGAGATCGTTGAGCCGCCGGATCTGATCCCCGAGTGCGCTGGCAGAGGCTGCGCTCTGTTCGGCGAGCGCGGCGTTCTGCTGGGTCATCTCATCCATATGCGCCACCGACTGGCTCATCTCGTCGATTCCGTTGGCCTGCTCGGCCGAAGCAGCGGAGATTTCGGATACGGTCGCGGAGACTTTTCGCGATGCAGCCACGATCTGATCGAGCGCTTCACCGGCAGAGCGGACGAGCCCGACGCCCTGCGCCACCTCCGCTCCCGATTCCGAGATCAGCGCGCTGATGCCCTTGGCGGCCTCGCCCGAGCGCTGCGCCAGTGTGCGGACCTCCGAGGCGACCACGGCAAAGCCCCTGCCGGCATCGCCCGCGCGCGCCGCTTCGACCGCTGCATTCAAGGCGAGCAGATTGGTCTGAAAGGCGATTTCATCGATGACCGAGGTGATGTCGGAGATCTTTCGTGAGGCCGTTTCGATGCGCGCCATCGCAGCGACCGCATCATGGACAATTGCACCGCCCCGTTGCGCCACGCTCATCGCCTCATCGGCCAGCGAGACGGCCTGCTTCGATGCGTGCGCAGAGGCCTTGACCGAGGCGGCAAGCTCTTCCGTGGTTGCCGCAGTCTCCTCCAGCGAGGACGCCTGCTCCTCGGTGCGCTTCGAGAGATCGCCTGCGCCCATATTGATCTCGCGCGCCGCGTTGCCGACATCGGCCGCTGTCGCCTGGATGGTGGTGATCGTCATCGAGAGATGCTCCACCGCCGTATTGAAATCGTCGCGCAGCTTTTCATAGGCAGCGGCAACCTCCGCATCGATGCGGTGGCTGAGATCGCTCTTCGAGAGCAGGTCGAGGCCCTCTGCCAGCAGGCCCATGACCTGACCCTGCTCGCGCGCCAGTTGCTCCTGCTGCTTTGCCTGCTCGGCCCGCTCGCTCTCGATCTGCCGGCGCTGCTGCTCGGAGAGGTCACGCCCTTCGGCGCTCTCCGCCTCGAGACGCTGCACGGCAAGGCCGTTTTCCTTGAAGACCTGGACCGCACGCGCCATCGCGCCGATCTCGTCCTTGCGCGCCTGACCCTGGACCTCGACCGCGTAATCGCCCCTGGCGAGATCATCCATGCGCGACTTCAATGCTTCCAGCGGCCTGGTTATCGAAATCCGGGTCAACAAGGCAGCACCGCCCAGGCCAAGCAGGATGCCCAGGGCTGAGAGTGCCAGGATGACGATGCTCAGTTCCCCGGCCTCGGCATCGAGCGTTTCCGAGGTCGCCTGGGTTTCCGTCTTGATGGCTTCGTTGAGTTTACCTGCCGCGGTGACGATCTCGCCAATGGTGCGATCGAGCTGGGACATGACCGACAACGCCGCCAGATCCTCGTCCTTCGCGGCCTGGGCGACGATATCGTCGATCTGCGGTTTGAGCGCGGAGAGTGCCCGGCCCATGGCGTCGAACTCGGCAGCCTTCTGCGGGAAGCTGATCTTGGCCTCGATCAGCTGGAATTGCGCGCGGTCATAGGCCTTGCGCACATCCTCGATGCTGGTCGCGTTCTGCTTCATGAATTCTGGATAGGCGATCGCCTTGTAGAGATCGCGCACGATGTCGGTCATGGCGCGGGTGGTCCGGCCCGAATCGAGGATCGCCGTCGCGTTGTGCGAGATCAGATCGGAATATGCCTTCTGGATCCGCGCATATTCACGGCCGGCATAGACGGCAGTTGCAACGCTGATCAATCCAAGAACGATCAGCGGGATCGCGATCTTGGTCCTGAGCCGCAGATCCTGAAAGCGCAGAGACATCCGCATACCGACACCCACCCCCCCGAGAAGCATCGAACCGGGCATCGCCGCGGCATGTCGAGAAGGTTCGGCGGGAATGCTGAAAAATAGGTTACGAACGCCGGTTTAGGGCGCTATTTCAGGCAAAATGGCCCCAAATCCCGCATCCATCATGCTCGGGAGAGCCCTAATAAGAAAAACGGACGGAAGCACAAAGCTCCCGCCCGCAAGAAACGCGCAGTGCCAAGGGGTCAGGCGCTGCACGCAACCGTCGAATTCGAACCGGCCGCGACCGAGCGCGGCGTGAGAGCCTTGGCGACAGCAGTCTTCGCCTGAGCCTGTCGAACACCCTCTTCGCGCCGGACAGAGGCGACGCCCGCCCGCGCGCTGGAGCGGGCGGCGAGAGCCGCCGAAGGGTCCTTCAGCCAGGATACGGTCAGCGCGCCGTCGATGTCGGAGCGGACGAGACCGATATCCTTGAGGCCGCGCTCGTCGAGCTCGGAGAGCCTCAACACCTCACGGCGGTGAATCAAAGCGCGCGTCAGGGCTTTCACGCCAACATAACCGCCGGCAACGACACGCGTGACGCCGGTGGCGACGAACGAGAGCGACTTCGGAACGAATGTCAGGATCAGCATGGCGACCTCCTTCAGGGGTCTGGCGGCAAAACGAGCATTTTCCGGCTCGGCTGGAGCGCACCGACGACACGGACTGGAGAACGCCTGGAGGATAGCTTTGCGCTGGCCATCAGCCAAACGAATGGTTATGATGCTTCACAGCACGGATATTGATGATCCATCGTGGGGGTGCTCCATGGCGCATGTTCTCGACGCCGACCAGCTCAAGACCTTTGTCGCCATTGCCGATACGGGCTCGTTCACCCGCGCAGCGGAGATCGTCTACAAGACGCAATCCGCCGTCTCGATGCAGATGAAGCGCCTTGAGGAACGGGTCGGGCGCCCGCTCTTCGGCCGCGACGGACGCCACGCCAAGCTGACGGAAGATGGTGAGCGCCTGCTGGATTACGCGCGCCGCATCGTGCGTCTCAATCTCGAATGCGTGGCGAGCTTTGCCGATGCCGATCTCAAGGGGCGCATCCGCCTCGGCGTTCCCGACGACTATGCCGACCGCTATCTTCCCGAGATCCTGGCTCGCTTTGCCCATTCCAACCCGCGCGCCGAGGTGACGGTCGTCTGCGAGCCGACACCGATGCTGGCCGAGCGCATTGGCACCGGTGATATTGATCTCGCCATCATCACCCATGTCGAAGGCCGCGGTCAGGGCGAGATCATCCGGATCGAGCCGCTGCTCTGGGTCACCTCTGCGCGCCATACCGTCCATGAGGAGGACCCGCTCCCGCTCGCACTCGGCCGTCCGACCTGCAACTGGCGGCAGGCTGCGGTCGAAGCGCTGGAGAAGAAGGGGCGGCGCTTCCGCGTGCTCTATGCGAGCTGGAATTCGACGGCCGTCGGTGCAGCGGTGGTTGCCGGCCTTGCGGTCTCAGTGCTGCCGGAGAGCGCGATCAGGCCCGGTATGCGCATACTCGGCCCCAGCGAGGGCTATGCAACCCTGCCGTCCTGCAAGATCGGGCTATTGCGCACGCGCTTCGACCCCTCGGTGCTCTCCAATGCCCTGGCAGAGCACATCATCCAGAGCCTCGACAACCTCGCGAGCTTCAAGACGGCGGCGGAGTAGGACCGTCCGCAGCCTGCCCCCGGGCCCGGCTCCCTCCGGAGCCGTGGTTTTCAGGGATTGAGCCCGGTCTGTACCGCTTCAAATACCCCGCGCACAAACCGACCGATCTCCTGCCCGCCGACGATCACGGACATCGAGATCCCGACGGCAATCAGCCCATATTCGATCGCCGTCGCGCCGCGATTGTCGCGGGCGAAGCCGAGAAGAAGGGTGCGCAATCGTTCCATATCGGCATGCTCGCTCCGAAGCTTCGGAGAAAGCGTTAACGCGCGACGGCAAATGCCGCGAAACGGCGGGTTTGCCAGGGGATTCCGCGGCCGATCGGCGGTTTAGATAAGCAAATCCTTAAAGACAGGCTCGACGCGCTCGTGCCATTCCCCGCGATACCGATCAGCAAGATCCTGAGCCAGGCTGCGGCCGCTCTCGGCAATCGCGAGAACAGGATCGAGGAAACGCGTCTCGTCCTGGCCCTTGCCGTTCAGGCGAGCGCGGCGGGCGAGGCCAGCGCGCGACAATTCCAGTACCTGCTGTGCAATCTCGCGCACGCTGCGACCAGCAACTGTGGCAGAGAGCCCAGCCGCAGGCACCGCGTCGCGCAGGCCCTGGCGGTCCTCTGTGCTCCAGACCTTGACCAGGTCCCAGGCGGAGTCGAGCGCGACCTGATCATAGAGCAGTCCGACCCAGAAGGCGGGCAGCGCGTTCAGCAAGGCGGGCGGCCCGGCATCTGCGCCCCGCATTTCCAGAAAGCGCTTCAGCCGAACTTCGGGGAACAATGTCGACAGGTGGTTGGCCCAATCGGACATGGTCGCATGCTCGCCCGGCAGTTGCGGCAGCCGGCCCGCGAGCAGATCGCGGAAGGACGCACCGGTCACGTCATGATAGACCGGCCCGCGCTTGACGAAATACATCGGCACGTCGAGCGCCCAATCGACATATCCCTCATAGGACATGCCCTCGTCGAACACGAAAGGCAGCATGCCCGAGCGGGCATTGTCGGTGTCCCGCCAGATTTCGGAACGTACCGACTGGAAGCCATTGAGCTTGCCCTCGGTGAAGGGCGAAGAGGCGAAAAGCGCGGTTGCAATCGGCTGCAGGGCAATCGAGACCCTGAGCTTCTTCACCATGTCCGCCTCGTCGGCGAAATCGAGGTTCACCTGCACGGTGCAGGTCCGGAACATCATGTCGAGGCCGCGCGTGCCGACCTTCGGCATGTAGTTGGCCATGATCCGGTAGCGGCCCTTCGGCATGACGGGGGTCTGCTCCCGCGTCCATAGCGGCGAGTGGCCGAGCGCCAGGAAGCCGATCCCATGAGGCTCGGCGACCGCCTTCACGTCGGCCAGATGCGCGGCAAGCTCCGCCGCCGTTTCATGCAGTGTCTCGACCGGCGCGCCGGAGAGTTCGAACTGGCCACCGGGTTCAAGCGAGATTGCCCCGCCACCTTCGGGCCCGGCCAGGCCGATGATATGGCCATCGTCAATGATCGGCTCCCAGCCGAGCCGCTGCTGCATCCCTTCGAGCAGGTGCCGGATGCCTCCTGCGGCCCCTCGCCCGTCATAAGGCACGGCGCCGATATCGGCGCGGTAGAACGGGAACTTCTCGTGCTCGGTCCCGATCCGGAAGGCGGAGCGAGGCTTTTCGCCTGCCGCAATCCAGCCGATCAGCTCGGACTTCGACGCGATCGGGGTGGAATCGGACACATCGCGAGCCATGGGCGCTCCGGCAGGACGAAGGGATGGCCGACATCTCGCACGCACCAGAAGGCACGGTCGAGGCAGGCTCAGAGAGCGTCAGACATATGCGACCGCCGGACGGAGGACAACGACCTCCGTCCCGCGTTCATGGAAGGAGATTGCTTGCGCAAATGCACAACGCACATGCCGGCATCCTTCATGCGCTTGCGTTCAGGCCACACCGCGCAGAGGCTGGATCGTGTCCTGCAGCCGGCTTGCGCCATCGCTTCGCGTCTCCGACGCCAGCCAGTCGATGACTGAGGTCAGGCCTCCCGCGTCACCGCCGGTGCGTGCGCGGGCCTCCTCGAAGATGGCGAGCTGCCGATCCGCACTCGTGCCCTGGGTCGCAATCACCCGGCAGTCGCCCAGCTCATCGGCACAGCCGAGCGCCGCGGCATCGTCCGAAAGCTGTTCAATCAGTTCGTCGACCAGACTCGGAACCGAGCGCATCCCCCTGCTTTCCGCGCAGACCAATCCACCGTGGATCCCATAACGCTGGGCCCGCCAGACATTCTCCGCCGCGATGGCGCGCGCAGCCGCGGTCAGATCGGCGTTGAGCCCGGGATTCCTGCAGAGGTGGCGAACCAGGCACCGATAGAGCGCGGCGATGGCCAGCGTATCGTCCAGGCGCGTGCAGCTGTCGGCGATGCGCAATTCCAGCGTCGGATGCTTCTCTGAAGGGCGAATCGCCCACCAGATATAGCTGGCATCCTTGATCGCCCCGGCCGCGACCAGGGTATCGACATAGGCGCGGTAGTCGGCGGGTTCGAGGAAGAGCTCCGGCAGGCCGGTGCGCGGTAGTTCCGCGTAGGCGGATAATCTGTAGCCCATCAGGCCGGTGCGCCGCCCCTGCCAGAAGGGCGACGACGTCGACAGTGCGAGAAACACCGGGAGGAACGGCATGATCCGCCCCATCAGCCGGATGCGCTGATCTTCGTCCGGCACCTCGACATGGATATGGAGCCCACAGAGCTGGTTGCGGCTGCCGAGCATCTGGAGTTCGCGCATCAGCTTGTCATAGCGAGCCGCCTCGGTGGCGCGCTGGCGCGACCAGGCCGCGCTCGGATGCGTGCCGCAGGCGAGCAGGAGCATATCATGCGCCAGCCCGATGCTCGCAAGGCCGGTCCGCAGCGTCGCCAGCGATTTGCGCGCCTCTCCCATCGTCTCGCAGACCGGTGTCGCCACCTCGATCTGGGACTGCAGCATCTCCCGTTGGACTTCGCTCGGAAACGCCGCCTGCACGGCATCGAGGAATGCCGGCGAGATCTTCCGGACGATGCCACGTGTCGTGAAATCGGACAGGAAATACTCTTCTTCGATACCGAAGCGGCAGGCTTGGCTCATCTCATGGTCCTCGCGGGTCGTCGAATCACGGGAGCAGACCCTCGCGCGCAAAACCGGCCCTGAATGAGCCGGTTCGATGGCACCGCGACGAATGTGGATCTTCCTCCCCAACGACCAACGCGAAATTCGGCGCGTCGTTCCCTGCGCGCTCAGCCCGATCTCGAGACCCAGTCGCCCAATGTCGCCTGGACCAGGGCAAGCGCCGCGACCGCCGCCGTATCGGCGCGCAGGATGCGCGGGCCGAGCGAGATACGGATTGTCCTGGGGCGAGACAGCACGCGTCGGCGCTCCTCGTCGTCAAAGCCGCCTTCGGGACCAATCAGCAGGGCGAGCGGCGCCGGCGGGGCTTCCGCCAGCGCGCTCAGGGGACTCGCCGCGGCCATGTCCTCGTCGCAGAAGATCAGCAGGCGCTCGGGCTCGAGAGCGGCCAGTGCCGCATCCAGCGGCTGCTCGGAACGAATTTCCGGCAAGGCCAGGATGCCGCATTGCTCGGCAGCCTCGATGGCATTGGCCCTGAGGCGTTCGAGGTTCAACCGCGAGACCTGCGTGCGTCGGGTGAGCACCGGCTGCAGCACGCCGGCCCCCATCTCCACGGCCTTTTGAGCCATGTAATCGAGCCGCGCATGTTTCAGCGGCGCAAAGAGATAATGCAGGTCCGGCACGGGGGTCTGGTGCTGCAGCTGCCGCAGCGGGCGCAGGCTCGCCTGCTTCCGCCCTTCCGGAACGATCTCGGCAAGCCATTCGCCGTCACGCCCGTTGAAGACGAGAACGCCGTCGCCATCGCGCAGGCGCAGGACGTTGAGAAGGTAATTGGCCTGCTCCCGTTCGAGAGGAACGGGCGCATCCTGTGCCAACGTGGAATCGAGATAGAGCCGATGTTTCGGCAGGTCTGGCATCGGCATAGGCGCAAACAGTCTCCCTCTTGCGACAGCAGCCGATCTTGCGATGCCATTGCGGCGGGAAAGTCGCCACATTCTTCGTCTAATCGCAAGAGTCGGTGACAGAATTCAGTTCAACGTCGCCTGACGCTTGGCGAGACCGCCCCTCTGCTGATATGGAGTGCGCGGTTCCAGGAACCCTCACCGATTGGGAGCAGGACTATTATGCGGCGATACGTGGCCTCGGGGTTGATTGCGACGCTCGGCTTGGCAGCGGCGACATTCCTCCACGTCAGCCCGGCGAGCGCTCAGGCCTCGGGCTGCGAACAGCTTCAGAAGCTCCTGCAGGAGCGGCAGTCGATCGTCGCGCGGTTGAACTCCGCGTCCAAGGCCAAGCGCAAGCTGACGCCGGCGGAGGCCTGCGGAACCCTCGGCAGCCTCGTCAACAACGGCAACGCCACCCTCAAATTCGCAACCGCCAATCAAGACTGGTGCCAGATTCCGCCGACCTTCGTGGACGGCATGAAGGCCGACAATGAGAAGGCAGCCGGTTTCCGCAATCAGGCCTGCAATGCGGTGAAGCAGCAGGCGGCCATGCAGCGCAAGGCGCAGCAGCAGGCCCAGCAACAGGGCAACAATCCGTTCGGCGGCGGCGATTCTCTGACCGGCGGCCCGATGCGGGTGCCGCAGGGCGCGCTCTGATCTCGCCATGGTCCTGGCCTCGAAGCCAGCCGACATGCCCCTGGTTGATGCGCCCCTTCCCGACGCCCTGAAAGGTCATTGGGTCGATACAAGGGCGCCGGTCTGGCTGCGCCCCTATCTCAAGCTTGCCCGCATCGACCGGCCAATCGGCTGGTGGCTGCTGCTGCTTCCGTGCTGGTGGGCCGCAGGGCTTGCAGCCATCGCGAGCGGCAGCGCGTTTCCCAATCTCTGGCACAGCCTGCTTTTCCTGGTTGGCGCCATCGTGATGCGAGCCGCCGGCTCGACCTTCAACGATATCGTCGACCGCAAGCTCGATGCTCAGGTGGCGCGAACGCGCGGACGCCCGTTGCCCTCTGGGCAGATCGCAACCAGGTCAGCCGCCCTCTTCATGGTCGCGCTGTCATTGGTCGGGCTGCTGATCCTCGTCCAATTCAATCGCTTCACGATCCTGCTCGGCATCGCCTCGCTGGCGATTGTCGCGATCTATCCGTTCATGAAGCGCATCACCAACATGCCGCAATTCGTGCTGGGTCTCGCCTTCTCATGGGGCGGGCTCTTGGGCTGGAGCGCCGTGTTCGGGCGGCTCGACCCACCAGCCTACCTGATCTACGCGGCCGCCATCGTCTGGACGATCGGCTACGACACCATCTACGCCATGCAGGACATCGAGGATGATGTCATTGCCGGGATCAAGTCGAGTGCTCGCTATTTCGGAGCCTGGACGCGCGAGGCGGTCGGCCTCTGCTTCATGCTCTCTGTCGCGCTCGCCGGCGTGGCGACCTGGAACGCGGGCGGTGGCGCGATGGCCTGGATTGGACTTGCGGCCTTTGCCGCGCATCTCGCCTGGCAGGTTTCCCGGATCCAGGGCGCGACCTCGCCGGTCGCGCTGGGATTGTTCCGCTCCAACCGCAATGCCGGCCTGCTGCTGGCCGGCGGCTATGCGCTGGATGCGTTGAGCCGCTCTTTTCTTTGAAATGAAGGTCTAAGGCATCGCTCCGAAAAGTGGTTCGCGATTTTCGGGGAAAGCCGATGCCAACACAGAAGATGAAATCATGGGACCGGATCCGATACCCGGCCTGAGGATCTGACCGCAGCTCAATCCGTCAGCCGCTCGCCGGAGACGATGACCGGCCGCGCCGGAAGCTGCGCCGTCTTGCGCCGCGTCAGGAAGCGCGGGCGGCGGCCGTTGAGAAAGGCGTGCCGACGGCGGATGCGAATCGGCCCCAGAGCCAGCCGGCCGAGCTGAGGAAAGGGCTCGGTAATTACGCCATCGACGGATTCGAGCAAGAGCGGCAAACCGCTGCTGCGACCGCAGTCGCGCCAGTGCGCCACAGCATCTTCGGCATCGAAGACCGCGACACTGATCGCACGGCCGTCTCCGGCCGTCAGCGCGAGTTCGAGGCGTTCATCTTCACCGGACGGATTGGCCAGACGCAAGGCAATGCCGCGCCAGCCGGGGTTTCCACGCAAGATCCTCACCGAGGCGATGCGCTCGATACGAGGCGCCTCGACCCGCGCCGGCATCGGATTGCGCGCGACGATACTGCTATGGTTTGGGCAGCCGAGAAGGTTCGGCGCAAAGCCGACCTCCCCGGCAGCCGGCGTGACGCTGGCCATCGGTTTTACGCCTCTCATGTCCCTGCTGCGCGGAGCCCTCTGTGAAGTCCGGGGCTCTCGTGCTTGCAGGGTGGAGAGTGGACCGCAGCCCTATCCGAGCACTTAAGAGCTTCGGTTAAAGGAATGTGTTGCGCCTGTTTTGACGTCCAAACCGGCCCCTATCCGGCGTGATGCTTGACGGAATCTTTCGCAACTGCGCTGCTTTTTCATCTTGAAACCGCAACAGCGAGGCTCGATAGGGAGCGCATGACTTCGCAAACCCTGCCTGTCGCCCCGGATCTGCTGCCTCAAATCCGGGAAAGCTGCATCGAGGCGGGCGCGCTGGCGCTCGAACTGTTCCGTCCCGGAGCCAAGACCGCGGCCCGGACATGGTCGAAGAGCGGCGGCTCGCCTGTCACCGAAGCCGATATCGCGGTCGATACCTTCCTGCGGATCAGGCTCTCGGAATTGCTGCCGGAGGCCGCATGGCTCTCGGAAGAGACCGTCGACGATGCGCAGCGGCTGTCACGCCGTCTTGTCTGGGTCGTCGACCCCATCGATGGCACGCGCGCCTTCATGGCGGGCTCGCCGGACTGGGCGGTCTGTGTTGCCCTCCTGGCTGATGGCGCTCCGGTGACCGGCGTCGTGCATGCGCCCGCCTGCGGCGCAACCTATACGGCCCGGCGACACAGGGGCGCCTACCGCAACGACCAGCCGATCGCGACGACCCGCCTCACCATGCTCGGCGGCGCTCGCATTGCCGGTCCAAAACCGATGCTCGACGCCCTGGCGCGGATCGACACGTTCGAAGCTGCCGAGAAGATCCCTTCGCTCGCCCTCAGGCTGACGAGGATCGCGGACGGCACAATCGATGCCGGGCTGGTCTCTCCAGATGCGCGGGACTGGGACCTTGCCGCCGCCCATCTCGTGCTGGACGAAGCCGGCGGCCGGCTTAGCGACGGGAGCGGCAATCCCGTCGTCTATAACCGGGAGACGCCGATCCACGGCATGCTTGTTGCCAGTGGAGAAGGCCTTTTGGAGCCGTTGCTTGCTGCAATGCAGCGCCTGCGCGAGTTTCCGCCGCAGGGCGCATGAAGGCCAGCCGCCTTCCGACAAACGCAACCTCGCTCAATCGGCACTCGCACCGCTCGCGCGGATAGCTTATCTGGTGCCGCGGCAGAGCCTCATTCCCGCTGGAGACACCAATGAACGCGGACACCGACCAGAAGCAGCTTCTTCATCTCGTCTTCGGCGGCGAGCTGAGCTCCCTTGACGGCATCACCTTCAAGGACCTGTCGAAGCTCGACATCGTCGGCATCTACCCGAACTATGCGAGCGCCCATGCGGCCTGGAAGGCCAAGGCGCAGGCGACCGTCGACCAGGCCCAGATGCGCTACTTCGTCGTGCACCTGCATCGCCTGCTCGAGCCTGAGACCGCGAAGTCCTGAGCCGCGCGACAGACATCCAGCGGTTCGGAAGCGGAGTTCATGGGCTTTTCCATCCTCAAGACGCGTGTGGCGCAAGAGACGCTCGGCCGGCTGCTGGCCGGCTATCTCAAACTCGTCCGCCGCACCAGCCGAACCGTTGTCGAACCGGCCGACATCTATGATCACATCCGGCCGGAGCTGCCGCTGATCATCGCGATGTGGCACGGCCAGCACATCATGATCCCCTTCGCACGGCCGGATTGGATGCCCGCCTGCTCGCTGGTTTCCCGCCACGGCGATGGCGGCTTCAACGCCGTGGCGCTACGCGAACTCGGCATCGGCGCCATCCGCGGCTCCGGGGCGCTCGGCCGCAAGGTCCGCGAGAAGGGCGGCGCGAGCGCGTTTCTCGCCATGGTTCGGCGCCTGGCCGCCGGCGATACCATGGTGCTCACGGCCGACATTCCCAAACGCGCCCGCATCGCCGGACCTGGCATCATCGCGCTGGCCAAGGCATCGGGGCGCCCAGTCCATCCGGTTGCCGTGGTGACGAGCCGGCGCATCGATTTCAACAGCTGGGACCGAGCCTCGATCGGCCTGCCCTTCGGCCGCTGCGCGATCGTGGTCGGCGATCCGATCCGGATCGCGCGCGATGCCGACGAAGCCACGAGCGAAGCGGCCCGCCTTGCGCTCCAGACCGGGCTCGACGCGGTCCATGCCCGCGCCTATGAGCTGGTCGGCTCCCGCGACCCCGGTGCGGGGCTCCGCGCTGCAAGAGGAGCCAAAGCGGCATGAGCGGCAAGGGCCCCTTCCTCAGAGCCTACCGCATGGCGACCGCGCTGTTCGAGCCGGCCGCCGCCGGCCTTCTGGTCTGGCGCCGTCGTCGCGGCAAGGAAGACCCGACGCGCTTCGCCGAACGCCGCGGCTATCCAGGTGTCCAAAGGCCCGACCAAACCCTGATCTGGCTGCATGGCGCCAGCGTCGGCGAGACGGTGACGCTGCTCCCCCTGATCGAGCGCCTGCAGCGGCGCGGGCTGGCCGTTCTCGTCACGTCCGGCACGGTGACCTCGGCGCGCCTGCTTGCAGCGCGTTTGCCAGCCGGCGCCATCCACCAGTACCTGCCGCTCGACGTGCCGCGCTATATGCGCCGCTTCCTGGACTATTGGCGGCCGGCCATGGGCCTGATCTGCGAATCCGAAATCTGGCCCAATATGGTGATCGAGGCACGCAAGCGGGATATTCCGCTCGTGCTGGTCAATGCCCGTATGTCGGAGCGCTCCTTCAAGCGTTGGTACAGGGCGCCCAGAACCTCGCGCTACCTGCTCTCCAGCTTCGAATCCTGTCTTGCCCAGTCGCAGAGCGACGGCGAGCGTCTTGCTCAGCTCGGCGCGCCGCGTGTCAGCATCGCCGGCAATCTGAAATTCGATGTCGCAGCGCCTCCGGCCGACCCGAATACGCTCGCCATCCTCGACGGGCTGACGGCCGGCCGACCGATCTGGATCGCTGCCAGCACGCATCCTGGCGAGGAAGAGCAGATTCTGTCGGCCCATCTCGGCATCAAGCCGCATCTGCCGAAGCTGCTCACGATCATCGCTCCGCGGCACCCACAGCGCGGCCAGGAGATCGAGGATCTCGCCCGGGCCAATGGTGTCGCCGTCGCGCGGCGCACGGCTGGAGAGATGCCGGACCCCGATATCGAGCTCTATATCGCCGACACGGTCAACGAGCTCGGTCTCTTCTATCGCCTCTCGCAAGTGGCCTTCCTTGGCGGTTCGCTCGTGCCGATGATCGGCGGCCATAATCCGATCGAGCCCGCCAAGCTCGGCTGCGCCCTGCTGCATGGGCCGTATGTCCACAACAACGCCGAGATCTTCGCCGCCTTCGATCAGGGGGGCGGCGCACGCGAAATTCCGGACGTGCAGGCGCTCGCGGGCGCGGTGCATCGCTGGCTCAGCGACCCGGCAGCCGCGCGGCAGGCAGCGCGGGCGGCAGGGCAAACCAGCAAGCAGCTCGGCGGCGCACTGAGCCGCACGGAACAGGCCCTCGAGCCGCTCTTGATGCGCGTCGCTCTTGGCCAGCGCGAGATCGAGAGCTGATGCGCGCACCGGCGTTCTGGTGGCAGCGTCGGCGGAGCCTTCTGGCCCGGCTGCTGCAACCGATCGGCTCTCTCTACGGCGCGCTCACCGCGCGCCGCATGCGCCAGACCGGTACCGATGCAGGCATCCCGGTGATCTGCGTCGGGAATTTCATCGCTGGCGGCGCCGGGAAGACGCCAACGGCGATCGCCCTCGCCGCTCTCGCGACGGCCCGCGGCCAAACGCCCTTCGTCTTGATGCGGGGCTATGGCGGACGGCTCGCCGGGCCTGTCGAAGTGGACAGGCGTCACCATGATGCCAGCGGCGTCGGGGACGAGGCCCTGATGATGGCGTCGGCCGCCCGCACCGTGGTGGCCCGCGATCGGCCGGCCGGCGCCGCCTTCGCCAAGGCATTTGGCGCAAGCCTGATCATCATGGATGACGGGCTGCAGAACCCCTCGCTCACCAAACAGCTGCGGTTGGCCGTCGTTGATGGCGCAAGCGGGATCGGCAACGGATTGTGCCTGCCGGCCGGCCCGTTGCGGGCACCGCTGGCCGAGCAGTTGTCGATGACCGATGCGATCCTGGTGATCGGCGCGGGCGAGGCCGGAGATAGGGTCGCCGCTGCGGCCCAGGAGGCCGGCAAGCCGGTTCTGCGCGGGAGGCTTGCGCCGTCGGCCGGGATTGCCGACAGACTTCGTGGTCAGGCCGTCCTGGCCGTCTCAGGGATCGGGCGGCCGGAGAAATTCAGCGCGACCCTGCGCGAGGCCGGCGCCGAAATCCGCGCCGAACATGCCTTCGGCGATCATCACGCCTACACGGCCGACGACGTTGCCAGGATCATCCGTGAGGCAGCGGCACTGGATTGCCTGGTGGCAACCACCGAAAAGGACATGACAAAGCTCGCCGCACTCTGGCCGTTTGCGGAGCAGCACCGCCTGCTGGTGGTTCCGGTTTCCCTCGCCTTCGACGAACCGAGCGAGGTCACGCGCCTGCTCGATGGCGTGAAGACGGCCGCTCAGGCACGCCCGGCACGGCGCAGCCGCAACAATACGGCCTCCGGGGAAACATAGGCCTCCTGCCACTCGACGGACCAGTAACGCAAGTCGTCGAGCTTGATCGGGGCACCGGTCACGGCGCAGCGCACGAAGGCGCCGGGGCGCACGACGCGGAATTCGCCGTGACCATAGTCGACGGCAGCTTCGGGTCCCGGCACGGGAGGACGCTCGCTGATGTTCATCTGTAAGATCGAAAACCGTTGCTCAGGGAGTGAATTATCCGATAACTCGGAGCTGTGATAGCGTTCCTGCCGATGATGTCCAGTCTCGTCCGACACGTCATGGCCCTTACGGGCCTCGCGCTGCTTTGGTGCGCGCCCGCGTCTGCGGGCGGCTATGAGCGCGTTCGCATCCCGGTCGAGGAAGGACAGCTGGACGGTGTGCTGTACCGCCCGAACGGCCCAGGGCCATTCCCGGCCGTGGTCGCCTTGCATGGTTGCGGCGGCCTGTGGCGCGACAATGGCAAATTGTCCGCCCGGCATTCAGACTGGGGCGAGCGGCTGGCCGCAGCTGGCTACGTCGTGCTGATGCCGGACAGCTACGGCTCGCGTAGGCTCGGTTCGCAATGCGGCGTCAAGGAACTGACGGTTCGGGCGAGCCGTGAGCGCGTCGCCGACGCGACAGCATCGCGGCAATGGCTGCAGGCTCGCGATGATGTGCGCGACAAGGACATCTCCCTGCTCGGTTGGTCCGGTGGCGGTTCGACCGTCCTGACCGCGATCCGCAAGGACCGGCGCCCGGCTGACGGCCAACCCGATTTCGCGCGCGCCATCGCCTTCTATCCGGGCTGCCGCTTCCAATCGGAGTCCGCGAGCTTTTCGGCCCGGCTGCCGACCCTCATCCTGATGGGCGATGCCGACGACTGGACCCCGCCCGCGCCCTGCGACCATCTCGCCAAAGCGGCACGGGCGCGCGGCGAAGCCATCGAACTCGTCCTCTATCCCGGCGCGCTGCATGATTTCGATCACCCTCGCCTCGAGGTGAAGGAGCGCAGCGACGTGGCCTATTCCGCGACCGGAACCGGCAAGGTCACGGTGGGGACACATCCTGAAGCCCGCGATGACGCGATCAAGCGCGTCAAGAGCTTCCTGATGGGGCGTTGAGCGCCCCATACTGTCCTTCAGCTAGAAGAGGTCGCCCTGCCCGCTGCGCGGTGTCTCCCGGCGCGGCGCACGAGCCGGCCGCGGCAACGGCCCTTCCCCGCCCGCGGTGACGGTGACATCGAAGCTGCCGTCGCTGACCTGAACGCTGAGCGCCAGGCCGGGCCTTGCCTGCTCCACGCCGCGAATGAGCGCTCCCGATCCATCGCGCACCAGCGCATAGCCACGCGCCAGGACAGCCTGGGGGCCGAGCGAGCGGACCAGGCTCCAGGCCGATTCAAGCCTGTCGCGACGGCGCCCCAGACCCTGGACAAAGGCGTGACTCGCCCTCAGCGACAGCTCATCGGTGCGCTCATGCGCCCGTTGGAGGCGCAGCCGTTCCGCCCTCAGCAAGGCGTCACGCCCGGCTCGCAGGCGGCTCGAGAGCCCATCAAGCCTTGCCACATAGGTCGCGAGCCGGACCGACGGAGATTGCCGCACGAGCCTCTGCGACAAAGCCGCAAGCCGTTGCTCGTAAGCCCGCGCGTTGCGCGCCAATGCCGGTGCAAGGCGTGCCGCCGCCAGATCGAGCCGCTGCCGCGGGCCGGAGAGGACAGCCTCCGGCCCCGGCAACGCCCGCGCAAGCGCACGCAGATCGCTGCGACGGCGATCCGAGAGACGGCGCATCGCCCCCGCCTGCCGACGGGAGAGATCGGCGATCAGCGCCATCAGATCGGCGCGGACCGGCACGACCTTCTCGGCGGCGCCGGTCGGTGTCGGCGCACGCAGGTCGGCGGCGTGGTCGATCAGCGTCCAGTCGGTTTCGTGACCGACTGCGGATACGAGCGGGATGAGAGATGCCGCGGCCGCCCGCACCACGATCTCCTCGTTGAAGCCCATCAGATCCTCGAGCGAACCGCCGCCGCGCGCGACGATGATCACGTCGGGACGCGGGATTCGTCCGCCTTCCGGCAATGCGTTGAAGCCGGCGATGGCTGCTGCGACCTCGGCCGCACTGGTCTCGCCCTGGACGCGGACCGGCCAGACCAGGACATGGCGGGGAAAGCGATCCTCCAGGCGGTGCAGGATGTCGCGGATGACAGCACCTGTCGGCGACGTCACCACGCCGACGACGCGCGGCAGATAGGGGATAAGCTGCTTGCGCCCCTCCTCGAACAGGCCCTCGGCCGCGAGCCTCTTGCGGCGCTCCTCCAGCAACGCCATCAACGCGCCGACGCCGGCCGGCTCCAGTGAATCAATGACGATCTGGTAGCTCGACTTGCCGGGGAAGGTCGTGATCTTGCCGGTCGCGATGACCTCGAGCCCTTCCTGAGGCCGTGTCTTCAGCCGCCCGAAGACACCCTTCCAGATCACCGCGTCGATCTTGGCATTCTGATCCTTCAACGAAAAGTAGACATGGCCCGAGGCGACCGGGCCGCGATAGCCCGAAATCTCGCCACGCACCCTGACGAAGCCGAATGCATCCTCCAGCGTGCGCTTAAGCGCGCCCGACAGGTCGGAGACCGACCATTCCGGGGCATTGGAGGGCTTGGTGTCAGGCGATTCGATATCCATTGGGCGACCATAACGGTCGCAGCGACCGAGCAGAAGCGTTGCTCCGCGCGCCTACGAAGGCTATTGCGCGCGGAGCAAGCGGAGACGGCGCGATGAACATCCTTCTGATCGGTTCCGGCGGACGCGAACATGCGCTCGCCTGGGCGATATCCGGCTCGCCGCTCTGCGACCGGCTCCTTGTCGCACCGGGTAATCCCGGCACCGCGGAATGCGGCGAGAACGTCGCGCTCGACATCGCCGATCACGCCGCAGTCGTCGCCTTCTGCAAGCAGGAGAAGGTCGACCTCGTCGTGGTCGGGCCGGAAGGGCCGCTCGTCGCCGGCATCGCCGATGATCTCGTCGCGGCCGGCATCAAGACCTTCGGCCCCTCGAAGGCGGCTGCCCAGCTCGAAGGCTCGAAAGGCTTCACCAAGGAACTCTGTGCCGAGTTCAACATCCCGACGGCCGCCTTCGGACGCTTCGGGGATGCAGCATCGGCCAAGGCCTATGTCAGGGCTCAGGGCGCGCCGATCGTGATCAAGGCGGACGGGCTCGCCGCCGGCAAGGGCGTGGTGATGGCACAGACCCTCGATGAGGCCGATGCCGCCATCGAGATGATGTTCTCGGGCGGCTTCGGCGCAGCAGGCGCCGAGGTGGTGATCGAGGAATGGATGATCGGCGAGGAGGCCAGTTTCTTCGCACTCTGCGACGGCAGCCATGCCCTGCCGCTTGCCTCGGCTCAGGACCATAAGCGCGTCGGCGACGGCGACACCGGCCCGAATACCGGCGGCATGGGCGCCTATTCGCCCGCCCCGGTGATGACCAAGGCGCTAGAAGACCGGGTCATGGCGGAGATCATCGCACCAACGCTCGCGGGAATGCAGAAGCGCGGCGCGCCGTTCAAGGGCGTGCTCTTCGCCGGATTGATGATCACGGCGCAGGGGCCGAAGCTGATCGAGTACAATGTCCGCTTCGGCGACCCGGAATGCGAGGTGCTGATGCCGCGCCTGAAGAGCGATATCGTGCCGGCCTTCCTTGCCGCCTGCGACGGTGTGCTCAGCTCTTTCGACCTGCGCTGGCTGGACGACGCCGCGCTGACCGTCGTTCTGGCGGCGCGGGGTTATCCCGCCACGCCCGAGAAGGGCAGCATCATTCGCGGCATCGAGAAGGCCGAAGCAATGGACAATGTCCTCGTCTTCCATGCCGGGACGAAGCAGTCCGGGGCCGACATCGTTGCCGATGGTGGGCGCGTGCTCAACGTCGTTGGCCTCGGCAAGACTGTCAGCGAGGCCCAGCAACGCGCCTATGCCGCCGTCGACGCGATCGACTGGCCTGGGGGGTTCTGCCGCCGCGACATCGGATGGCAGGCGGTCAAACGGGAGCAGGAAGGCTGAACATCCGCGCTCGTCGAGGGTTAGGATTTCAGCCAGACTGATATCAGGCCAGCGGTTACGCCAGGAGCGCTCCTCCATGAGCAATCTCGATTCACTCTTTCCCGGCTTCACGGCCCATTGGGTCGACGGGCCTGTCGGCAAGATCTTTGCGCGTTCCGGCGGTGAAGGGCCGCCGCTCGTGCTCATTCACGGTTTCCCGCAGACCCACGCCGAATGGCACAAGATCGCGCCCGAACTGGCGAAGACCCATCGCGTCGTCTGCCTGGACCTGCGCGGCTATGGCTGGTCGGCGGCTCCCCATGGCGATGGCGGCAAGGAGACCTACACCAAGCGCGCCATGGGCGAGGACGTCGTCGCCGTCATGGAAGCGCTCGGCCATATCCGCTTCGCCGTGATCGGCCATGACCGCGGCGCGCGTGTCGCCTATCGCCTCGCCCTTGATCATCCCGGCAGGGTCGAGCGGCTTGCTGTACTCGACATCCTGCCGACGCTCTCGATGTGGGATGGTATGGACGCCGCCCGCGCCATGCAGGTCTATCACTGGACCTTCCTGGCCCAGCCCGAACCCGTGCCGGAAAACCTGATCAAGGCCAATCCCCAGGCCTGGCTGGATCATACGATCGCGAGCTGGACGCGGGCCAAGGCGCTCGACGTGTTCAACCCGCTCGCGCTGCGATCCTATGGGGAATCCTTCGACGACCCGCATCGAATCCACGCGGCCTGCGAGGATTATCGTGCCGGCGCCACCACGGATCTCGCGCAGGACAGGGCCGATCTCGCGGCGGGAAAGACGATCCTCTGCCCGGTGCTGGCCCTCTGGGGCGAAGCCGGAATTCCGGCCAAGGGCGCAAGCCCGCTCGAGATCTGGCGCTCGACCTTCGCGCCCAAGGCGGAAGGGCAAGCGATCGTCAGCGGTCATTTCCTGCCGGAGGAAAATCCTGCAGCAACGCTGGAAGCCCTGAAGCCTTTCCTTGCCTGAGCAGGGATCAGGCCGCAGCATCGCACCATGCCACGCTCCACGACGCCTGCCCAGCAACGATCCGACAGCGCCGAGCCCAGGCTCGCGCTCGTGCTCGGGGCCGGAGGGGCGCGGGGCCTGAGCCACATCGCGGTACTGGAGGCGCTGGACGAACTCGGCGTGAGGCCCGGCCTCATCGTCGGCTGCTCGATCGGCGCGATCATCGGAGCTGCCTATGCGGCCGGCCTCTCGGGCAGCGAGCTGCGCGAGCATGTGTCACTGACATTCCGTGACCGGGCCAAGGTGATCGCGCGGCTGCTCGACGCCCGCGTCGGCAAATTCACCGATCTAATGCGCGGGCTCGGCAATCCCGTGCTGATCGACGGCGAGCGGCTGCTCGACCTGTTCTGGCCGCAAGCCGTGCCTGACCGGTTCGAGGAGCTCAGATTTCCCTTCGCCGCGATTGCGACCGACTACCATCTCCATGCCGAGGTCTCCCTGACGAGCGGGCCGCTGACGCCGGCCGTCGCCGCCTCGCTGGCCATTCCGGGCCTTGTGCGCCCGGTGGTGCTCGGCGGCCGCGTGCTGATCGATGGCGGAGCGATCAACCCCCTGCCCTATGACAGACTGCTGGCGCCGGGGCGCATCGTCATGGCGGTCGATACCAGCGCACCGGCAACGATCAGCGACACGCGCGTGCCCGAGCCGCTCGAAGCGATGGTCGGTGTCTCACAGATCCTGACGCGCACCATCGTTCAGCGCATGATCGAGCGCCACCCGCCCGATATCCTGATCCGGGCCGGCATCGACGGCTATGGCGGGCTCGACTTCTTCCGGGCGCAGGCCATCCTCGACGCCTCCGAGCCGCTGAAGGACGAGGTCAAGCGAAGGCTGTCTCAGGCACTCGAACAGCAGGGCTGAGCGCCTCCGGCTCATCGCAGCGAAACCCCGGCAGGGCCGAGATCAACGCGTCACGCCCCTCATCGGTCAGGATCACGGCACGACTGTCCTTCTTGCGCAGGACCCAGCCCGTCTCGAAGCAGCGGCATGCGAGCGCTGCGGCCAGGCTTCCCGCCAGATGCGGACGGCGTTCGCTCCAGTCGAGGCATGGGCGCAAGGACGCGCGCCGACTCCTGGCGGCCTGAGCGACGTCGACGCCAAGCGCCGCAAAGACGCCCTCTCCCGACGCCGTCAGGCCGTAACCGCCATCGGCAACCGTCAGGTGCCCACCCGCGACCAGTACATCATGAAGGCCGATGCCGAGACGCCCGGCGAAATGATCGTAGCAGGTGCGCGCCCGGCTGAGTTCCTCACCGACGCGGGACGGCAAGCGACGGCTGGAGGGCTGGCTTCCGGCGAGAACCATCAGCCCTTCGAGCGCCGTCGCGACCTCGGGCCCGGCGAGCCGGTAATAGCGATGGCGCCCCTGGACGGCGACCGCGAGCAGGCCGCCCTGCATCAGGCGCGCGAGATGGCCGCTCGCCGTCTGCGGCGCGACGCCCGCGATATAGGCGAGCTCCTTGGCGGTCAGGGCGCGCCCGTCCATCAGGGCGTGCAGCATGTTGGCGCGGGCTGGATCGCCCATCAGATGGGCGATCTCGGCGAGATAGGGGCCATGCGTGCTCATGCAGCCATCTTGCTCCCTTGCTCAGCCGAGGCAACCTGGAACAGTACGGTCCCCACCGTAGCGTTCGGACGCGACAGTTCGCATCGGCACTGCCACAAACAGCCTCATGGAAAACGCAGAGCTTATCCTCTTCATCGCCGCCACCTTTCTTCTGGCTGGCTTCGTCAAGGGCGTCATCGGGCTCGGCCTCCCGACCATCGCAGTCGGCATCCTCGGTGTGGTGATGGCACCGGCCCAGGCCGCGGCGTTGCTCATCGTGCCCAATATCGTCACCAACAGCTGGCAGGTCGCAACCGGTCCGGGGCTGAAGGCGATCATGATCAGGCTCTGGCCGATGCTGGCCGGCATCTGCGCGGGAACATGGGCGGGCGCCGGGTTGCTGCAACAAAGCAAGGGCGGCTCGGCCACCTTCTGGCTCGGCTGTGCGCTGGTGCTCTATGCGCTGGTCGGGCTGAAAGCGGCGAAGCTGCGTGTCCCCTCCAACACTGAGGGTTGGCTCGGCCCCGTCATCGGCATCACGACGGGCATCGCCACCGCTGCGACCGGTGTCTTCGTACTTCCGGCCGTGCCCTATCTGCAGGCTCTCGGCCTGGACAAGGACGAGCTGGTGCAGGCGCTGGGCGTCTCCTTCATCATTTCGACTCTGGCCTTGTCGGTCGGCCTGATCGGAGCGGGCGCCCTGGATGTCGGCGTGGCGCAATCCTCGCTGCTGGCGCTGCTGCCTGCGCTTGCCGGCATGTCGGTCGGCCAGGCGATCCGCACGCGCATCTCCGCGGCCACCTTCAAGCTCAGCTTCTTCGCGGGGCTGCTGATGCTGGGATGCTATCTGGTGATCAGGACGCTCGCCTGAGCGTCCTGCCAGCACCTGAGGGGTATGGCTCCAGTTCGCTTGGCCGCGCCCTGAGCTTGCCCCTCAGCTTGCAATGTCGAGCAGCGCTGAACGGCGCCGTTCGGCGTTCGCCAGATCCGCGATTGGCGACAGGAGGCATTTGTCGAACGGCTCCAGCGCCCGCCCTTCGCGGAAACGCGTCGGCCAGTCAGCATGGGTCAGCGCGCCACGCCCGAGTGACACGAAGTCCGCCTCGTCGCCCTCGATCATGGCCGCAGCGCGTTGCGGATCGTGCAGCGACCCATTCGCCAGAACCGGAAGCCGGGCATGCATCCGCGCCAAGGCCGCCAGACTTGGCCCGGCATCGCCGAAGGCCGGGCGCCACCCTTCGAATTCGGTCGTATGGATGTAGTCGAGGGGAAGCGTGCCCAATGCGCGAAACACCGCCTCGGCTTCGCGGACACCTCCGACCCATTTGTGGAGGAAGTCGTTCACCTTGGCCTGCGATATTCGCATGCCGACGACATGATCCGCTCCCACGGCAGAGCGAACGGCTTCAACGACCTCGACGATAAGCCGCAGGCGGCCGGCTGTACTCCCCCCATAGCCATCCTGGCGCAGGTTGATGCCCTCGGTCAGGAACTGGTCGAGGAGGTAGCCGTTGGCACCGTGGATCTCGACACCGTCGAAGCCGGCCTCCTTTGCGAGCGCGGCCGCGCTCGCAAAGCCCGCGACCGCTTCACCGAGATCCGCCTCCGACATCGCACGAGGAATGCGGTAGGGGCCATTGCCGCGATAGAACGCCATTTGCTCGCCCTTGGGACGCAAGGCGGACGGGCCGATGCTATGGTCCCGATGGATGTTGCCTTGCGCCAGGGCCCCGGCGTGCATCAGCTGCGCAACAATCCGCCCGCCTGCTTCATGAACAGTGCTGACGACCTGTCGCCACGCCTCGCCCTGTTCGGCATCAGCGATGCCGGGCTGGTATTGGTAGCCCTGTGAGAATGCCTTGTCGGTGTAGATGCCCTCCGTCACGATCAGGCCAAAGCCGCCTTCCGCGAATGAACGGTAATAGGCCACCATGCCTTCGGTCGCGCGGCCATCGACGGTTGCGCTCACGCGCGTCATGGGCGCAACGACAAGCCGGTTGGATAGAGCGAGCTTGCCGATCCGGACGGGGGAGAAGAGTCTTCACACCGCCGTCTGGCGAGGCGGGCCCGAAGCGGGGTTGCCGGTCATCTTACCGGCCCTCCCCTGGCACTGCCGCAATCGCCTCGATCTCGATCATCACCTTGGGATCGTAGAGGCCCTTGACCTCGGCGATCGTGTCGGCGGGATAGGGCGCGCTCCAGAACCTGCGGCGAAGCTCGACCACGTCCTTGAACTGGGCCTGCATGTCGGTGACGAAAATCGTCACCTTGACGACATCCTTCAGGCTGGCACCGCCCGCTTCGAGGGCGCGCCGCAAATTGGCGAAGGCCTGCTCGCCCTGAGCAAGGAGTCCGCCCTCCACGACCTTGCCCTCGTCATCATAGCCGGCCTGGCCCGATACGAAGAGAAGGTTGCCGACCTTGATCGCCCGCGACAACAGATACGGCTCGTAGGGATCGGGCCGCGTGACAACTTGCTGGAACATCTTTCATCTCATCTGTGAAGGGACAGGCCGCGTCGCGAGATGAATTCGCTTCATCCAATCGGTCGGGCCGTCCGGTGATGAGTGAATGTGTGCATTCACACCAAGGACAGCAAACGCGAAATCGTCACTCGATAACTGAATCAAGCTCATCCATAATCAGTCGAGTTGTCAGCTCAATCCTTGGACCTCCGTGATGCGACGCCTGCCGCCCCTGTCCTCGCTGCGGACATTCGAAGCTGCGGCGCGTCATGGCAGCTTCAAGCAGGCCGCCGCCGAGCTCTTGGTCACGGCCACGGCGGTCAGCCACCAGATCCGGACGCTCGAGGAGCATCTCGATATGCGCCTGTTCGACCGCCAGACGCGGCGTGTCATTCTGACCGAGCAGGGCCGAGCGCTCTATCTCGTGCTGCGCGATGGCTTCGACGCCTTCGCCGCGGCGATCGAGCGCATTCGGTCAGAACGGAAACGGCCCGTCATCACGATCTCGGCGACCATAGCCTTCTCTGCGAAATGGCTGGTGCCGCGCGTCGCCCGCTTCCAGAAAGCTCATCCCGGCATCGATCTGCGGCTGCACGCCTCCGACGATGTTGTCGATCTGCATTCGGGCCAGGCCGACCTGGCGATCCGATATGGCCATGGCAGCTATCCCAATCTCGACGTGCACCAACTCATTGCAGATCGGTTCGCCCCGGTGGTCAATCCGGTGCTGGACGTGCGCCAAGCGGCCGACCTCGCACAGGTCCCGCTCATCCATTTCGAATGGCGCAGCGCAGATCCCGACCATCCGACCTGGCCGATCTGGTTCGAGCGGGCAGATATGCGGCTTGATGCGAGGCCGGCCTTGCGCTTCACCGATGAAAGCCAGGCGATCCAGGCTGCAGTCGCTGGCCAGGGAGCGGCGCTGCTCAGCCTGACGCTCGTGCGGGAGGAGCTCGATGCGGGCCGACTCATCCAGCCTTTCGGCCCAACGCTACAGGGACTTGTCTATTCCGTGGTGACCCTGCCGAGCCGAGCCGAAGAAGCGCTCGTACACGCGGTGCGCGACTGGCTGATCGCAGAAGCAGCGCGTTAGCTCAATCACCCGGCTTCTTCTTGCCTGTGAGCAGGGCATAGATCGCCATGGCATGACCATGGCCGAGATCGAAATCCGACTTCAGCCAGTCCACGACCTGCCCTGCCTTGACGCCTGGCCTGAGTTTGCCCGCTTCCGAGAAGCCCTTCGCGTCGGCAAGTGCCTGCAGGTCCTCAGGCCCCTTGCCGGTCTTCTGCTTGATCGTGTCGAGATAGGCCTGAAAGGACATTGCGCCTCGCGATGTTCGTTTGTCCGGAGCGGAACCGTAGCGGCGCTGGATGCATTCGCAATCCCCGCCGAGGAGCATCGCGCCCCTAAGACGTCACGGTGGTAGCGACCGCCGGGCGCCATTGGCCTCTCCAGGGCGGGACGGGCGCATAATCCGGCCCCTAACGTCGCGATTTGAAGAACCCGCGCAACAGATCTGCCGCCTCGCTTTCGCCGATTCCGCCATAGACATCCGGCGCATGATGACAGGTCGGGCTGGCATAGAGCCTGACACCGTTCTCGACAGCGCCTCCCTTGGGATCGGAGGCGCCGAAATAGAGCCGCCTGATCCGGGCGAAGGAGATCGCGGCAGCGCACATCGGGCAGGGTTCAAGCGTAACGTAGAGATCGCAGCCGATCAGCCGTTCGCTGCCGATTTCTTCGCAGGCGCGCCGCAAGGCCAGCATCTCGGCATGTGCGGTCGGATCCCTCAGTTCGAGCGTGCGGTTGCCGGCACTGGCCAGGATGGTTCCGTCCCTGACGACCACGGCGCCAACCGGCACCTCGCCCCGGGCGCCTGCCGCCCGGGCCTCCGCGAAGGCGAGGTCCATCCCCTCCAGCTCGGCACGCTTCGATTGCAGCATGAAACCTCTGCTTTGGCGCTCGCGAGGCATGATACGCTCTGCTACAAGCGCCGGCTGTGCAGGAGCGATGATGAGCGACGACAACAACCAGAAAAGCCGTGGTCCACGCAAGGGCGGTGGAGCTGGCGGCAAAGGCGGCGGGTTTGGCGGAGGCGACGGCAAAGGCCGTGGCCCGTCACGCGGTCGCCCACCTTCGGGCGGAGATCGCCCGCCATTCCGTGGCCGTTCGGGCGATGACAGGCCCCGCCGCGATGCCGGGAACGAGGGCGAACGCCCCGCCCGTCGCTTTGACAAGCCAGCCGGCCAGCGCGACGGCGCACCGCGTGCGCCGCGCGAGGGCGGCGAACGGCCGTTCCGCAGCAGGACGGAGGGCGAACGCGCTCCGTTTCGTGCTCGCTCGGGAGATGATCGCCCTTCGCACAGGACATCCGAAGGCGGCGAACGCCCTGCCCGGCGCTTCGACAAGCCTGCCGGCCGACGCGACGACGCCCCGCGCCCGCCGCGCGAGGGCGGCGAGAGGCCGTTCCGTTCCAGGACCGAGGGCGAACGCGCCCCGTTTCGTGCGCGCTCGGGAGATGATCGCCCCTCACACAGGACATCCGAAGGCGGCGAACGCCCCACCCGTCGCTTCGACAAGCCGGCCGGCCGGCGCGACGACGCCCCACGTCCGCCGCGCGAGGGTGGCGAAAGGCCGTTCCGGGCTCGCTCCGAGGGCGAGCGCAGCACGAGCCGTCCACCCCGCGAAGGGGCAGCCCCCCGCAGGAGCTTCGGCGACCGGGATGCTGGCGCACCGCGCTTCGACAGGCCTCGCGCCGAACGGCACGACCGTCCCCGCGGCGAAGACCGGGCCCATCGCCCGCGTCGCGAGGATACCGAGCCCCAGGCACCGGGCGCAGTCCTCCTGCCCTCGATCGAGCCGGAGCGCATCGCCAAGGTGATGGCGCGCGCCGGCGTCGCCTCGCGCCGCGATTGCGAGGCGATGATCGCCGAAGGCCGCGTCAGCGTGAACGGCAAGGTGATTGAGAGCCCGGCACTCGATGTCGGGCCGACCGACGTGATCCTCGTCGATGGCGAGCCCTTGCCGGCGCGCGAGCGCACGCGGCTCTGGCTCTATCACAAGCCGCGCGGGCTGGTGACGACGAACCATGATCCCGAAGGCCGCCCGACCGTATTCGAGGCGCTGCCCGAGGACCTGCCGCGCGTTCTCTCGATCGGCCGCCTCGACATCAACACCGAGGGGTTGTTGCTGCTGACCAATGATGGCGGCCTTGCCCGCGTGCTCGAGCTGCCGGAAACCGGCTGGCTCCGGCGCTATCGCGTGCGCGCCTTCGGCAGCATCACGCAGGACAAGCTCGACACGCTGCGCGACGGCGTCACCATCGACGGCATCAGCTACGGGCCCGTCCTGGCGCGCTTCGAACGCGAGCAGGGCTCGAACACCTGGCTCGTGGTCGACCTGCGCGAGGGCAAGAACCGCGAGGTCAAGACCGTCCTCGAGCATCTCGGCCTTGCCGTGAACCGGCTGATCCGGGTCTCCTTCGGGCCGTTCCAGCTCGGCGATCTGCCGGAGGGTGAGATCGACGAGATCCGCTCCCGCGTGATCAAGGACCAGCTCGGCGAAGAGCTGATGGCCAAGGCCGGCGTCGATTTCGAGGCGCCGCGCCGCGATGAGCTGCCAGCGGCGCCCCGGCGCGCGCCTGCGGGCGAGGATCGCCCGCGCCGCCGCGAGGGTGGCGAGGAGCGTGGCGGGCGCGGCAGTGGACGTCCGGTTTCGCAGGACACCCGCAGCGAGAAGCCGTGGAAGCGCACGGTCTGGCGCGATGAGGAGGCTGAGCCACAACGTGAGCGCCGCTCGGCCCCAAGGCGTGGTGCCGATCCGAAGGAGGAGCGCCAGGCCCGCGAGGCGACCGGCCAGATCGAGCGCAGGCGAGACAAGGCGATCGCCGATCCGAAGGGACGGCGCGTGCTGGTCGAGCGTGTCAGCGCGCCGGCACGAGAGGAAGCGCCCGCCCGCGCCCCCCGTGCCGAGCGTTCTGGGCCGGGGGCCCGTGGAGCGCGCTCGCAGGAGCGCAGCGCCTCGCCCCGCGGCCTTGGCGACCGGCCTCAACGCCGTCCACGCGAAGAGGGTGCCGGCGGACACGATCGCAGCGACGAGCGTCCATGGCAGGAGCGCGCGCCACGCGGCGAGCGCCCCGAGCGCGCACCCCGTGAAGGGCGCGAGCGCCCCACCCGTCCCTTTGCCGAGCGTCAGGGCGATGATCGTCCGCGGGGCCGCAGCTTCGGCGACAGGCCAGGCGGCGGCAGGCCGTCCGGCGACCGTCCGCACGGGCGCGGCGCCGGTGGCAAGCCCGGCGGCGGACGCCCCTTTGGCGGTAAGCCCGGCGGCAAGGGACCTCGTCCCGGTGGCGGCGGCCGCGGCAAGCGTGACTGAGAGTAGCGCCTGATGAGAATCGTCGGCGGCCGCTTCGGCGGCCGGCCCCTCGCGGGGCCCAAGCCGGGTATCGGCACGATCCGCCCAACCTCCGATCGGTTGCGCGAATCGCTCTTCAACGTCCTCGCCCATGCCTATGACGATGTGGTCGAGGGCGCGCGCGTGCTCGATCTCTTCGCCGGGACCGGCGCGATGGCGTTCGAAGCGCTCTCGCGCGGTGCGGGCTTTGCGTTGCTGGTCGATGACGGCACTGAGGCACGCGGCCTCATCCGCGAGAACCAGATGGCGCTCGGGCTCGCCGGCCTGAGCCGCATCTTCCGCCGCGACGCGACCAAACTCGGGCCGATCGGGCCGATGGCGCCTTTCCAGCTCGTCTTTTGCGATCCACCCTATCGCAAGAGCCTGGGCGAGAAGGCACTCATCTCGGCACGCGAGGGCGGCTGGCTGGCGGCTGGTGCGCTGATCGTGCTCGAGGAAGCGGCGGGGGTCGAGATCGCATTGCCCGGCGACTTCGAGGCGCTGGAGCGACGCGACTATGGCGAGACCCAGGTCGCGATCCTGCGAGCGCGCTGAGCGCGCCTCACCGGCGCCCGAACAGCTTCTCGATATCGTTCAGCTTGAGCTCGACATAGGTCGGGCGGCCGTGGTTGCATTGGCCGGAATTGGGCGTGACTTCCATCTCACGCAGGAGCGCGTCCATCTCTTCGGGCCGCAGCCGGCGGCCGGCGCGCACCGAGTTGTGGCAGGCCATCGTCGCCAGCACATGGTCGAGGCGCCGTTCGAGCGAGCCTGAATCGCCATGCTCGGCGAGCGTATCGGCGACGTCGCGCACCAGCTTCTGCAGATTGCCGCCGGCCAGCGCGCTCGGCGCTTCGCGCACCAGCACGGCACCGGCCCCAAAGGATTCGATGGTCAGGCCGAGCGAGGCCAGGTCACTGGCGACAGCAATCAGGCGATCGGCGTCGACCGGATCGAGCTCGACCACTTCCGGCAGCAGCAGGGCCTGGCGGGCAATACCTGTCCTGGCCCTCTCGGCCTTCAGCCGTTCATAGACCAGCCGTTCATGCGCCGCGTGCTGGTCGACGATGACCATGCCGTCACGTGTCTGGGCGAGGATATAGGTTTCATGGACCTGCGCCCGCGCGGCGCCGAGAGGGCGGTCGAGGGCATCCTGCGCCGGCTCGGCGACATGAGCTCGCGCATCGGCCGATGGCGTCGCGAAACCGGTGAAATCGGCCTGCCGTGCCTCGCCGAAACCGGCCGATGGCAGCGCCCAGGCAGGGGCGGAGGGCAGCACCGGACGCTGCACCGACGGCTGCCCTGTGCCAGAGAAGACCGCGCGGAATGCTTCCAGAGTCCGGGCGCCGCCTGTCGTCGTGGCGCGGTGCCCGGCTTCTGCCAGGGCGGCCTTCAGGCCGGAGACCACGAGACCGCGAACCAGCGCCGGGTCGCGGAAGCGGACTTCGCTCTTGGCCGGATGGACGTTGACGTCGACGAAGCGCGGGTCGCAGATCACATCGAGGAACAACATCGGATGCCTGTCTGAGGGCACGACGTCGGCATAGGCGCCGCGCACCGCGGAGAGCAGCAGCTTGTCCCGCACTGGCCGGCCATTGACCGCCAGATGCACGCCGGCCGAGGTCCCGCGATGGAAGGTCGGCAGTCCGGCGAAACCGGTGACCCGAATGCCTTCGCGCGCCACGTCAAGCCGCAGCGCATTCTCGGGAAAATCACGGCCAAGCGCGCGCGACAGCCGGCGCAGCAGCCCTTCCTCGCCGATCGCCTCGGCCGGCCAGTCGAAGCCGGTGACATGATCACCTTCGAGCGAGAATCGGATGGTCGGATGGGCGATGGCGTGCCGCCGCAGCATCTCGGAGACGGCCTGCGCCTCCGCCCGATCGCTCTTCAGGAATTTGAGGCGGGCGGGGGTGAAGATGAAGAGATCGCTGACCTCGATGCGCGTGCCGGGCGCTGCCGCGGCCGGACGCACCACGCCCTTCTCACCGGCCTCGACGACGAGGCCGTGCCCCTGCGACGCCTCGCGCCGGCGCGTGGTGATCGCAAGCCGCGCCACCGAGCCGATCGACGGCAGCGCCTCGCCGCGGAAGCCGAGAGACTGGATCGCGAAGAGATCGCCATCCGGCAGCTTCGAAGTGGCATGGCGCTCGACCGACAACGCCAGATCCTCGGGCGACATGCCGGAGCCGTCATCGACGACGCGAATCAGCTCGCGGCCGCCGGCCGCAATGGTCACGGCAACCGCGCGCGCGCCGGCATCGATGGCGTTCTCGACCAGCTCCTTCACGGCGGCAGCCGGCCGTTCGATCACCTCGCCGGCGGCGATGCGATCGACCAGGATGGGATCGAGGCGGCGAACGGTCATGCTGGGCCCGGCAATAAGGGAGCGAGCGCGGAGACCCGAATCGTCAGCCGCGCCCTTCGGCAAGATAGCGCTTGGCGAGGAGTTTTGCCTCTTCGACTGCCGGCTGATCGAACGGATCGACGCCCATGGCGTAGCCCGTCAGGATTGTTTCCAGCATGAAGTGCATCAGGATCTCGCCATGCACCGTCTCGTCGACATGATCGACATGGAGGCGGCGCACCGCGCGGCCGTTCTTGGCGAAGGTGTCGACCATGGCGACGCCCTGCGCCGCGACGAGGTCACCGATCGTCTTGCCGGCGAAACCGTCCTCGCCGATTTTCTTCGCCAGAGCGGCGTCGATCCCCGGGCCCTTGCCCTTGGTGCTGACGGTCAGAACGGTGAAGAACTTGTCCTTCGGCCCGGCGAGATAGAGCTGCTGCTGCGAATGCTGGTCGACCGGCCCGAGCGCCGCGACCGGCTGGGTGCCCTGCCCGTCCTTGCCGAGGCTCTCGGCCCAGAGCTGGACCCACCAGCGCGTCAACAGGGCGAGCTTGTCGGCATAGGGCATCAGCACCGCGATGCCCTTGCCCGAGCGCATGGCGGCGAGGTGCAGGGCCGCACCGAGGGCCGCCGGTACCTCGCGGACGCCCTTGCCCGCCAGCAGGGGAGCAAGCGCCTTGGCCGCACCTTTGCGCAGGGCTTCGATATCGAGGCCGAGGATTGCGGCCGGCAGCAGACCGCAATTGGTCAGGACCGAATAACGCCCCCCCACACCGGTATGATGCTCGAGGAAGGGCGTACCGAACGGTTCCAGCAGGGCGCGCAGCGGGTGCAGCTTGCCGGGCTTGGCCGGCTCGGAGAGCCCCTGGAAATGCGAGCCGATCTCGCCATCGGGGATACCGGCGGCGCGCAGCGCGGTGATCGCCGCGATGCTCTGCAGCAGGGTTTCTCCAGTGCCGCCCGATTTGGAGATGGCCACGAACCTGGTCGACTTGAGCGGCAGTTTCGTCAGCAGGGAGGCGAATGTCTCAGGATCGAGATTGTCGATGAAATGCACACGCGGCGCGGGCGCAAAACTCGACAGGCCGGCAATGCCGTAGCCGGCGAGTTGCGCCAGCGTCTGGCCACCGAGGCTGGAGCCGCCCGTACCGAAGATCAGGATATCGGTCGCGCCTTCACGCAGGCGCTTCGCGGCGGCATGGACCGGCGCCAGATCGGCCGTATCGGCCGGCAATCCCAGCAGCGGCAGCGACTTCGCGTCCGCCTCGCCCTTCAGCCGCGCCAGCGCGGGCACGAGAGCGGCCAGTGCCTTGTCGAAGGCAGCGTCGGAGATGCCGCCGGCGCCGACACCGGATTCGAGCGCGAGGTCGAAGCTTTGCTGCAGCATGGCCTGGTATCCATATTGGGTTGATGGAAAAGCGAATGGCGGCACTGCGCCGTCAGACGAGGCCGACCGGCCGACCAACGGCCTGCACGAGCAGGCGCGGGTCGCCGAAGAGCCGTTGCGCAACGCGCTTGACGTCGGCGAGCGTCACGGCGGCGAAGAGCTGGTTACGCTCGGCGAGGAATTCCGGGCCGAAGCCGTTTACCGCCAGGCCCAGCAGCTCGGCAGCGATCTTCGGCGAAGTATCGAAGCGCAGGGGGTAGGAGCCGATGATGTAGCGCTTGGCCTCTTCGACCTCGTGCTCGGTCGGCCCCTCGGAGGCAAGCTTCATCATCTCCTCGCGAATGACGGCAAGCGACTCGGCCGCGCGATCGTTGCGCGTCGCAGTGCCGCCGATCAGCATGGCGCTCTCGCGCAGCGGCAGCAGGCTCGACGACACGCCATAGGCGAGGCCGCGCTTCTCGCGCACTTCAAGGAACAGGCGCGAGGTGAAGGCGGAGCCACCGAGGATATGGTTCAACACGCTGGCGGTGATGAAATCCGGATCGCGACGCATCAGGCCCGGGCCGACGAAGCGCAGCACGGTCTGCGGCACATCGAGATCGATGACATGCGTCTCGCCAAGCCCCTGCACGGGAACGGGTTCGGTCGGGACCGGCCGAGCGGTGCCGGTCGGGAGCGCGGCAAAGAGCTGATCGAGCCGCTGCGCCAATTCCTCCGCAGTGATGTCACCGACCACGACGATCTTGAGACCGGCACGGGTCAGCAATTCGCGCGAGAGCACCTTCAATCCGTCAGGCTGCGTGCGCGAGACGCTGTCGATATCGCCCTTCTCCGGATGGCCATAGGCGTGGCCCGGATAGGCCGCCGCGTAGAGGGCGTTGCGGCAGAGTGTTTCAGGATTTTGCGCCTGACGCTGCAGACCAGCGACGACCTGCGACTTCACACGCTCCACGGCATCAGCGTCGAAGCGCGGCGCGTTCAGCGCCAGGGTCAGCAGCGAGAACGCCTCGTCGCGATGGCGCGACAGGGTCTGCAAATGGCCGTGGAAATCGTCGCGACGGGCATCGAAGCCGAGGCTGATGGCGTGGTCGGCAAGCCGGCCGTGGAAAGCCTCGGCGTCGAGATCGCCAGCCCCCTCATCGAGCAGACCCGAGACGAGATAGGCGCTGCCGGCGGCATTCTCGGGGTCGCGTGTCGCACCACCGTCGAAGGCGAAATCGATCGCGATCAGCGGCAGGCTGTGCTCCTCGACCAGCCAGGCTTCGATACCGGAGGTCGAGCGGACCTGCTGGACCGCCACCGAGGGACCGGCAAGCGTGGAACCCGGGGTGGGGATGGGCGCGTTCATGTCGCTTCCTGACGGTGGGACGGTATCACCCCACCCACATGAGAAAGGGGGCGCGGGCTCAAGCTGCCGGCAAGAGCAGCCCGGTGACCGAACGGTCGGGCCGGAGATAGCGGCGCGCGGCCTCGATGACGGCCTCGCGTGTCACGGCTTCGATCCGTTCCGGCCAGGCCAGGACGTCCTCGACGGTTTCGCCGACGGCCAGCGAGGCGCCGAAGATACGAGCGAGCGAAGATTGGCTGTCCCGGGCGAAGATGGTCTCAGCCACCAGCCGCGTGCGAGCGCGGCTCAACTCGATCTCGCTCGGCCCATCGGCAAGGAAGGTCGTGAGCGCCACATCCAGGCCAGCTTCCAGCGCAGCCATGTCGATGCCCGGGCGTGGGCTGGTCGACATCTGAAAGGCAGCGCGATCGACCATGGAGCCCATGAAATAGGCACTGGCACCGGCTGCGAGTTCCTGCTCGACGCAAAGTTGGCGATAGAGCCGCGACGTGGTGCCGCCGCCGAGGATATCGGCCACCAGTTCGAGCGCGAATGCCTCGCTCCGATCGCCGCTGAGATAGGTCGGCGTGAGCCAGCCCCGCCGCAGGGACGGCTGGCGCACACGCGGATCGCTGAGCGAGACCCGGCGGGCCGCGCGCGGGGCGGGCTCGGCTGGGCGCTTGCGCACCGGTGCCTGTCCACGCGCCGCGATCTGGCCATAGGTGGCCTCGGCAAGAGTGCGCACCTCGTCGAGATCGGTGTCGCCGGCGACGACCAGGATCGCGTTCTCCGGCGTGTAGAAGCGCTGATAGTAGGTGAAGGCGTCGTCGCGCGTCAGGCCCTCGATCTCGTGCTCCCAGCCGATGATCGGCGTGCCATAGGGATGATGCACGAAGAGCGCCGAGGAGAACTCCTCACCCAGCTGTGCCGCCGGGTCGGCGTCGACGCGCATGCGCCGCTCCTCGAGAACGACATCCCGCTCGGGCGCGACCACGCTTTCGTCGAAGGCGAGCCCGGTCATCCGGTCCGCCTCGTAGTCCATCATGGCGCGCAGATGCTCCTTCGGCACGCGCTGGAAATACGCGGTGTAATCGAAGGAGGTGAAGGCGTTCTCCTGTCCGCCATAGCCCGCGACGATCTTGGAGAACTCGCCGGCCGGCCAGCGCGCCGTGCCCTTGAACATCAGGTGCTCGAGGAAATGCGCGATGCCGGACTTGCCGGCCGGATCATCGGCCGAGCCATTGCGGTACCAGACCATATGGGTGACGACCGGCGCACGCCGGTCCGGCACGACCACGACGTCAAGCCCGTTGGCGAGCCTGAAGGCTTCGACTGGAACCGACAAGCGTGCAGTCGGAGTATGAACCGTCATTGCAGGGTGGCACCTTCGCGGCAGGAGTGACCTTCGATATAGGCGCAATTACGCGCCGCGCCAGCGCGCGGCGCTCGCCATCACGGTTTCGCAGCGAAGGGTCAGGGCGTGGTCGGCGTCGGCAGACCCTGCACGAATTCCTTCTGGCCCGTGCTGTTGGTGTCTTCACGCGGCCCCGATCGGCCGGGCCCAAGTGGCGCCGTACCAGCCGGCTTACGGTAGCCCGTCGGCGGATCGGTCAGCAAACGCCGCTGCGGCTCCTGGCCGTGCACCAGGTTCGAGGTGTCGGTGGCGGCCTGGCGCGCCGCCAATTCACGGCCGGCGCGGATCGGGCCGATATTCTCCTCGAAGGTCTTGCTCTGGGTCTCCGGCGGTGTCTGAGACTGTCCGCCACCGGTCACGCGGCCACGACGCAGTTCCTGCTGGCTGAGCAGCGGGGTCTGGTTCAGCTTGTATTTCTCGCGCTCGGTCGCCGGAATCAGCGCGTCCTTGGCCTCTGCGCGGCGGGCTGCAACATCAGGATCATTCGGCCATGCCGCCGTACGCTGCGAAGCCGGATCCTGCGGGCGCGGCAAGGCGGAAGACGGCGGCACGACCAGCGGCGGGCGCTGACGATACTCGATATCGGGCCCCTCCCCCGGCATCAGACCAAAGGTCCGCATTGCGTTCTGGAAAAACATGCCTTCCTGAGCCGAGGCGGGAAGCGCGACCGCGATCATGCTCCCAGCGAGCAGGATGCGGATTGCGCGAGCGCGATGGGCCATCTCAAAACCTCCGTGAAGGAACCTGCGTTCCTGTCCGTGTTTCGCCGTGTTGCACCAAGGGAAGGGCAAAAGCATGGCGACGCGCCTCAAGCCCGTGCAGACTTTGAGGCGTCAGGGCGGAAGGACTCATACAGGAGACCGAGCACACCGACAACGATAGCCGCATCGGCAATGTTGAAGATGTACCAACTGAAGCTGCCATAATGCAGGTGAACGAAGTCGACGACGGCGCCGTACACAGCCCGATCGACGCCGTTACCAAGCGCGCCGCCGACGATGAGCGCCAGACTTGCGACCGTCAGCCGGTCCGTTGCCCGCCACATCCAGCGGCTAAGCCAGATGGCGGCGACGACGGACAGCAGCACCAGCAGCCAGGGCCCGAAATTCCCCTCCTGCTGGAACAGCCCGTAGGAAATGCCGCGGTTCCAGGCCAGCACGATGGTCATGAAGGGCGTCAGCTCATAGGGACCGGTTTCACCGAGATGCAAGCCGAAGACCAGCCAGAGCTTCAACGCCTGGTCCAGCACGAAGACCAGCGCGACGATCCCAATCCCGAAGCGGCGCAGCGAGGTCATCGCCCGGCCGCCTTGCCCAGCTCCCGCAAGGCCCTGGCGTCACGCGGGGTGACGTCGGGATGGTCGCGCTCGGCGGTCGCCGGATCGAAATACTTCCAGGACCGGGCGCATTTCACGCCGCTGGCGCGGACCGGGACGACAGCAACGCCGGGCACTTCCGGAAGCCGGAAACCATCCTCCGGCCCTTCGCCCGCGACAACCTTGACACCCGACGTGATGCAGATCTCGGCGAGATCGACCCCCGACAGCGCCGCCAGCAGATCGGGATCGGCGATATGAACCTCCGGCGCAGCCTCGAGCGAAGAGCCGATGCGCTTGGCCGCACGTTCCAGTTCGAGTGCCCCCGTGACGACACGCCGAACGCGGCGGATCTTGCTCCAGCGCTCGGCCAGCTCCGGATCGAGCCAGCTCTGCGGAGCCTCGGCAAAGGCTTCGAGATGCACGGAACCGCCCAGCGCCTTCTGCTCCGGATAGCGCTCGAGCCAGGCTTCCTCGGTGGTGAAGACCAGGATCGGCGCCAGCCAGGTTGCGAGGCAGCGCAGGAGATGGTCGACCACTGTCAGCGCGCTCTTGCGGACATGGCTCGAGAGCGGGTCGCAATAGAGCGCGTCCTTGCGGACGTCGAAATAGAAGGCCGACAGCTCCGTGTTCATGAACTGCGAGAGCAGCGTCACGACCCGCTTGTAATCATAGGTCCGATAGGCCTCCTCGACCTGCGGCCCAAGCTCCGCAAGGCGGTGCAGCATCAAGCGCTCGAGCTCGGGCATCGACGCCGGCGAAGCGACGCGGATGTCTTCGCTGAAATGCGCGAGCGTACCGAGCATCCAGCGCATGGTGTTGCGCAGCTTGCGGTAGGTCTCGACGAAGGTCTTGAGGATTTCCTTGCCGATGCGCAGATCGTCGGAATAGTCCGCCGCCGCGACCCAGAGGCGCAGGATATCGGCGCCGGATTCCTTGATGACGTCCTGCGGCGCCGTGACGTTGCCTTTCGACTTCGACATCTTCTCGCCCTTCTCGTCGAGACAGAAGCCGTGGGTCAGCACGATGTCATAGGGCGCCCGGCCGCGCGTGCCGCAGCTTTCGAGCAGGCTCGAATGGAACCAGCCGCGGTGCTGGTCAGACCCTTCCAGATACATCACCCGGTCATTGCCGCCCTCGCCGCGCCGGCGGGCACGCAGATCCGGCCGCTTCTCCAGTGTGAAGGCGTGGGTCGAGCCTGAATCGAACCAGACATCGAGCACGTCGGTGACGCGCTCATACATCTTGGGATCGTAGCCGAAGGGCTTCAGGAAGCGCGCGCCGTCGACATCGGTGAACCAGGCGTCGGCCCCCTCGATCTCGAAGGCATCGGCGATCGCAGCGTTGACCCTTGGATCGACGAGGATCGTGCCGCTGTCCTTCTCGACGAAGACGGTGATCGGCACGCCCCAGGCGCGCTGGCGCGAGACAACCCAGTCGGGGCGGTTGGCGATCATGCCGGTGATGCGGTTCTCGCCGGCCGCGGGAACCCATTCGGTTTCCTTGATCGCCCTGAGCGCGCGGGTGCGCAGCGTATCGACGTTGCCGCCGGGCGTGGACGGCACATCGGGGCCGCCCGACGCGTCGCCGAGCGGCTTGTCCATGGCGATGAACCATTGCGGCGTGTTGCGGAAGATGACCGGCTTTTTCGAGCGCCAGCTATGCGGATACTGATGCTTCAACCGGCCGCGCGCGATGATGTTGCCGCTTGCCGCCAGCGCCTTGATCACAGCGTCGTTGGCGTCGCCCTTCTCGCCCTTGTCGGTGATGACCTGCCGGCCCTCGAAGCCCGGCGCGTCCTTGGTAAAGCGACCGTCGGCATCCACGGTGTAGGGGATAAGCGTATCGATTCCGCGCTCAGTGAGCTTGCGGCCACTCGCCATCCAGATATCGAAATCCTCGCGACCATGGCCGGGAGCGGTGTGGACGAAGCCCGTACCGGCATCGTCGGTGACATGGTCGCCGTCGAGCAACGGCACATCGAAGTCGTAGCCATGGCCGCGCAGCGGATGGGCGGCGGTCAGGCCATTCAGCTCGGAGGCATCGACATCGCGAACCAGTTCGAAGGCGTCGACCTTCGCCGCCTTGAACACGCTCTCGGCCAGGGCCTTCGCCAGCACATAGGTCGCGCCGACCTTCGCCCAGTTGCCCTCGGCCGCCGCGGTCACCCGATAGAGCCCATAGGCGATCTTGTGGTGGAAGGAGATCGCCCTGTTGCCGGGGATCGTCCAGGGTGTCGTCGTCCAGATCACGACCGAGGCGCCGGCCAGAGCCTCGGCCCCGGAGACGACGGGAAAGGCCACGAATACCGTATCGCTCGTGTGCTCCTCGTACTCGACCTCCGCCTCGGCCAGCGCGGTCTTCTCGACCACCGACCACATCACCGGCTTGGAGCCGCGATAGAGCTGGCCCGTTTCGGCGAACTTCATGATCTCGCGGGCGATCTGCGCCTCGGCCGGGAACGCCATGGTCAGGTAGGGATCGGCCCAGTCGCCCTCGACACCGAGGCGCTTGAACTCCTCGCGCTGAACATTGACCCAGTGCTCGGCAAAGGCACGGCATTCCTTGCGGAATTCAACGACCGGCACATCGTCCTTGTTCAGGCCCTTGGCCCGATATTGCTCCTCGATCTTCCACTCGATCGGCAGGCCATGGCAATCCCAGCCCGGGACATAGTTGGCGTCATGGCCGAGCATCTGCTGCGAGCGGACGACAAGGTCCTTCAGCACCTTGTTGAGCGCATGACCGATATGGAGATGGCCGTTCGCATAGGGCGGGCCATCGTGCAGGATGAAACGGTCGCGGCCCTTCGCGCTCTCGCGCAGCTTGCGATAGAGCTCGATCTTCTGCCAGCGGGCGAGCAGTTCCGGCTCGCGTTGCGGCAAGCCGGCGCGCATCGGAAATTCGGTCTGGGGCAGGAACAGCGTCTGCGAATAATCAACGCTTTTCGACGGGGCGGAATTGGACTGTTCGTTCATGATCCGGCTCGGGCAGCTGGACTGGCGGGCCATGCATGGCTGGCGCGTCACCGGTCCTTAAGGACAAGGGAAAGCGGCGGTCATCCCGGCTTGCGCGGACGCCTGCGATCAGCGCAGGGCAGCGTCAGCCGGGCCCGTAATTCGCCGGAGCAACTCTATGATCTGGGCGCAATGAGCGAGCATGAACGGCTTCTAACAGGGGCAGGTTAAGGAAGGAAGGGCGGTGTTTGCGCCAGAATGGCGCGGGCCCGGGCGCTGTCCTTGTCCATCTGCACGATCAGGGCTTCGAGCGAGTCGAATTTTTCCTCGCCCCGCAGCCAGGCGATCAGGGCGACATCCACAACCTTGCCATAAAGATCGCCTGCGAAATCGAAGAGGAAGGTCTCAAGCCGCGGCGCACCGTCATCGAAGGTCGGGCGACGGCCGAAACTCGCCACGCCGTCGCGCCAGACGCCGTCGACCTTCATCCTGACGGCATAGATGCCGAATTTCAGGCGGCAGTCATGGGCGAGATGCATGTTGGCGGTGGGGTAGCCGAGATCGCGCCCACGCTTGTCGCCATGGACGATCTCGCCGCGCACGAACCAGGGCCGCCCCAGGAACTCTGCTGCGCGGCCGACCTCTCCGGCTTCCAGCGCGGTGCGGATCAGGGTCGAGGAGACCGGCTCCCCCGCCCAGGAATAGGGCGGAACCACCGCGACCGGGACACCGCGTGCGCCCGCCCTCGCCTGCAGCATCTCGGGCGAGCCGGCGCGGCCCTTGCCGAAGTGGAAGTCGTAGCCGCAGACGAGCCCGCCGACGCCCAGCCGCTCGAGCAGCAGGTCGTCGACGAAACTCTCGGCGCTCACGGCCGCAATGGCGCGATCGAAGGGCAGCACGAAGCTTCGCTTCAGCCCGGCCTGGGCCAGCAGCTCCCCCTTGACGTCAGGTGGCGTCAGGCGAAAGACCGGGCGCTCGGGGCTGAAGACCGATCGCGGGTGCGGCTCGAAGGTGAAGGCGGCGGCCTCGCAGCCCTGCTTGGCCGCCATGGCGACCGCGACATGCGCGAGTTCGGCATGGCCGCGATGGACACCGTCGAAATTGCCCAGCGCCAGCACCGCCCCGCGCAAGCTGTCCGGAACCGGGCTGTCGCCATCGAGGACGAAAACATGAGGCCGGCCGGAAGACGGCGCGGCGGCAGGACGGGTCATGGCACGAAGGGTTCCGCCTCGGCGGGGCATGCCCGCGCGCGGCAGTCAATGGCGGTTCAGGCCAGCAGCGTCAAGGACACCGGATGCAAGCGCCCTGGTTCAGGCCTTTGGCTTTGCCGGCGGCAAGGCGACCCAGGCCTCTCCCTCGAGCACGGCCTTGCCGTCGACGACACAGTCACAGAACAGGCGCGCGCGCCGACGCTCGGCAACGAGTTCGACCACTTCGACCCGCGCCGTGACGACATCGCCGATCTTGACCGGCGCAAGGAAGGTGAGCGTTTGCGACAGGTAGACGGCGCCCGGCCCTGGCAATTTCGTGCCGAGCAGCGCGGATACGAGGCTCGCAGTCAGCATTCCGTGTGCGATGCGCTGGCCGAACTTCGTGCCCGCCGCATAACGCTCGCAAAGATGGATTGGATTGGCGTCCCCTGAGAGATCCGCGAAGAGCGAGACATCCCGCTCCATCACCGTGCGCATCAGACTTTCGCTTTGACCGATGGCGAGGTCTTCGAAAGCATGAACCTGATAGGAGACTGCGTTCATTGGTCCGGCTGCCGATGCAATTTTGATGCGCCGCCCTTGTTGCGGCGCAACATAGAATGACACAGCCCCGCCGCCTCGGCCATGCGACTTTGGTGCCGCGGCCGGAGAGATGCTTCCCCTGCGTCAGTTTTCATTCAAATTAACCGCTTCGAAACGCCGGTGCCCTATCACTCCCGGCATGGTCGCCACTCACTGAAGGCGGTCCGCGCGCGGGTATTGCCCCGCGCTGCCGTCGTTACGCTTGGAGCACCAGAATGGCTCTCGATCCGTCCATGCCCATCCTCGTGGTCGACGACTACCAGACGATGGTCCGGATCATTCGGAACCTGCTCAAGCAGCTCGGATTCGAGAATGTCGACGATGCGTCGGACGGCTCGACCGCCATCGCCAAGATGCGCGACAAGAAATACGGCCTCGTCATCTCCGACTGGAACATGGAGCCGATGACCGGCTTCGAGCTGCTCCAGCGCGTGCGCGAGGAAGATGCCCTCGCGACGACGCCGTTCATCATGGTCACGGCCGAATCGAAGACCGAGAACGTCATCGCCGCCAAGAAGGCCGGCGTGAACAACTATATCGTCAAGCCGTTCAACGCCCAGACCCTGAAGGTCAAGATGGAAGCGGTCTGCCACGCCTGAGCGTGGCGGGACGTCACCAGACGAGTTGCGGAATCGCGTAATCCGGGCGCTGATGCTGCACTGCGAACCAGCCGTGGCGCTCTTCCCACGATTTCTCGACAAGATCCTGGGCGTGGATGCCCGCCAGCACCATGACGCTCGCCGCGCCGAAGGCGTTCGCGCCGGCGATGTCGGTCCGAATCGCATCACCGATTGCGCAAATCCGGTCCGGCGGAACGGGCTTGCCGCGTCGCGCTTCGGCGATGCGCAGTGCCATTTCATAAATCGGGCGATGCGGCTTGCCGGCATAGATCACCGTGCCGCCGATCTCCTCATAGGCCAGCGCGAGCGAGCCGGCGCAAGGCACGATCTTGCCACCGCGATCGACCACCAGATCGGGATTGGCGCAGATCATCACGAGATCGCGGGCGACGAGATCGGCGAAGAGTCCGGCATAGGTCTCGGCCGTCTCGGTCTCGTCGTCGAATAATCCCGTGCAGAGCACGTAGCGCGCCTCCGCGGGTGAGACGCGCCGCGCATCCAGGCCGGCGATCAGGGGCAGGTCGCGGTCGGGGCCGAGCATGAAGACCGGCTCGCCGGACCGTTCCTCGATCAGCGCCCGGCAGACATCGCCCGAGGTCACGATCGCATCATAGGCAGCCTCCGGCACGGCAAAGCGTGCGAGCTGGACCTCGATTTCACGGCGGGGACGGGGAGCGTTGGTCACCAGCACGACGGAAACACCGCGTTCCCGCATCGCAACCAGCGCATCGCAGGCGTCCTGATGAGCCACCACACCGTTATGGACGACCCCCCAGATATCGCACAGGCAGAGATCGAACCGGTCGGTGATTTCGGAGAATCCGGTCAATGCGACGGTGGGCGCGGTCTTGGCAGGCTGCAAAGCGGTCAACTCCACTGAAACCAATTGGGCTATGCGGCGCGACGGCAGCGCAGCACGGTGCCGGTTTAGGCTGTCGGAACGGACAACGATAGGGTTTTGTCAGGCGCTGGCGCGGCGCAGCACGGCGCGGAACGGCAGGCGCTCGGGTGCCGGGCCCTTCTGCGCAGGCCCGCTCGGCGGTGCTGGCAGCGCTGCCGCGGGCGATGTGCCGGCAGTGGGATAGCCCAGAATCTCGGCCGAGATCCGTGCGGCGGACCGCTCCGGCTCGGGCGCCTGAGCGACGGGCTTCGCCGGCTCGGGATCGGCAAAGACCTCCGGCTTGACCGGTCGCGGCGGCGAAATCACCAGCCCCTGGGCATAGGTCACGCCAAGCTCGATCATGTCCGCGACAGTCGGATCATCCTCGATCTTCTCGGCGACGAGGATGATCGAAGCCCGCGCGAGCTGAGCCGCGAGATCGGCGGCCGCGATGTCGATCGACGAGCGTTCGGCTTCGGCCTGCAGCAGGGCGGCCGGCACTTTCACGAAGCGAATGCCACGATCATGCAGCGATGCCGGGTCGAAGCGAAGATCGCCGACATGGTCGAGCGCGAAGCGCACGCCATTGGCGGACATCGCCCCGAGCAGGCCAAGGCTGGTCGGTTCCAGGGCGCGGAAGACGCGCTGCGGCATCTCGATCACCAGATGGCCGGCGTGCTCGCGATACTTGTCGAGGATGCGGGAGAGGGTCACCAGAGCCTGCGACGAGGCCCAGGTCGCAGCGCTGAAATTGCAGGCCACGAACAGGCCGCCGTCCTTGGATCCCAGATGGCGCGCGATCGCCAGCGTGCGCGTTAGCACCAGTGCATCAAGCGTCGGACCGAAACCCCGCTCCTCGACGATCGCCAGGAATTCGGCGGGAAGCAGCAAGGTGCTCTCGTCGAGACGCAGACGGACGAGCGCCTCGTAGCCACGCGTCCGGCGCTGCGGCAACTGCACAATCGGCTGGAGATGGACCTCGACCTTGCCCTCGGCCAGCGCCGTGCTGATGATCGCGGCCCGTTCATCTGCAGCGCGCAACTGCTCGGCCTGAATGGCCTCAGCGCGCGCTGCAGCAAGCGCCTCTCGATGCGCAACGCGGGCAAGCTCGGGAGCAGGCGCCGGCGGCGGGGGAGCGGTTTCGGCGGTGCGCCGGGCCTGCGCCGCCGAGAGTTGCGTGTCGTGATCGGCCAGCGTCGTCGCGACTTGCTGCAGCAGGTCGCCGAGCAGTCCGACCTCGGCCGTCAGTTCATTGATCGCGGCGCGTGCCGGCGCGGCATCGGCCTCGCTCATCGGCAGTTGCTCGACACGCTGCGCCAAACCGTCAAGCCTGATCGCGTTGGTTGCCAGGCGAACCTTGACCTCGCCGATCGCCGCGAAGATCTGCTCGCGCTGCGCAAGGACACGTCGCTCGTAGAAGATGGCCGATGCCGCCAACCCTGCCCCGGCCAGCAGGAGGCCAGTGGCGTTGGCCAGCGCTCCTGGCAAGGCGAGAACCGCGATTGCGCCAGCCGCCACGCCGGTCACGGCACTGGCGAGAGGATGCAAGGCGGTAAGGCGGACAGGGGCCAAGGCGACGACCGCGCAAAAGAGGTTGCTGGGGAATGAAAGCGACGAATCACTCTGCCACCCGACATTAACCGTCTGTTCACGCGCATGCGAGGGCCATGGACGAAAAGCGGCGACGGCCGGGACTTCGCTTAGTGAGCGCCGCTGGCTTCGAGCCGACGTGGCCCGAGATCCGCCATGATCCGGTCGATGACGGCTTCGCTGAACCCCATCCGCGACAGGTAAAGCCTGGCATCGATCGCAAAGAGCGGAGCCGCCTGCGACAACCGTCGCAGGGCCGCTGAAACGCCCGGCTCATCATGCTTTCCGGCGAGGTGGAGAGCTCTGCCGAGCAAGCTGAGCGGACTGTCATCGGCCACGAAAATGGCGGCATGCGCATCCGCCAGCTTGTCATTGCCCATTAGATGCTCGGCCAGGAAGGCGTAGAAATCGTACCAAGCGGGACGGCCACTGCTGGATGCCACAGCCCGCTGCAGCAGCGGCAGGCCTTCTGAGGGCTGACCGATCTGAACATAGCGCGCACCGAGATCGGCCATAATATCGGGATCGTAGGGATTGCGGACAAGCGCGGCCCGGCCCGCCCTGAAGGCATCTTCATAGGCGCCACGCGCGAAGTACACGTCCATCATGGCCTGCTGCGCGCGTGCGCTGGACGGCGCCAGCCTGACCGCCGTCAACGCGGCGCTCAAGGCGCGATCGAGCGGCGAACCAGGCAGCGGATTGAGCCCGGCGGTGTATTCGTCGACCGTCAGCAAGGCGAGCTGCGACCAGGCGGGGTGAAAGGCCGGGTCGCGCTCCAGAACCCCCTCCAGGCAGTTGCGGGCGGCCAGGTGATCTTCGGCTCGCATGGTGCGGCGGATATTCAGCGCCTGGAAGACACAACGCATGGGCGACGCCGTCATCGTCTGGCGATAGTCGGCGTGAATGATGCCGAAGGGCTCGGCAAGCCTGACCGCGAGCCGCCGGGCGATCTCGCGCAATTCCGGAGCGTCCTCTCCCTTCGGCAGCGTCCGGATGGCGGACGTCGTCCAGACCACACGGCCGTCCTTGACGGAGCGCAGCCGGCCGAAGCCTTCCGTCGCCCCGCCTTGCCGCGTCGCATTCATCTCGAAGACGTAGTCAGCGCCGCTATAGAGGTCCGCACCGGCAGCCGGCGTACGGACGGTAACGAGATCGTCGAACCGAGCCAGGGCATCGACCAGGAGGCGGGTGAAGGCCTGCACTAGCCCGGCGAGCTCCGGGTCATCGGCCGCGCCGCTCAGCGATACGACGACCATCGGCAAATGAGCCGACGCGCTCGAGCCCGCGCGGCGCGCCGCCTCTTCGATCAGCTGGGCCTGGCGCACCAGCGGGTCGGGCTGCGGCGTCGTCTCGAGCGGCGGGAGGTAGTGCCAGGTGGCGAGAGGTACGATGAGGAGGACCAGCCCCAACACGGCGAGCCAGTGTCCGAGCCTGAAACCGTACCTGTTCGGCCGCTCCGGGATCGGCTGCTGGGCCGCCCTAGCGTCGCCGGGCGCCATGCGCTCCTGCGCCGGCTCGGCGAGCATACCGGCATCCCCAAGATGTTCAAAGACAGGGACGTAAGCGCCGACCGGCATGGAAATGCGGATCGTGTCGTCAGCGCCATCCCCCTGATAATACTGGCCTAACGCCCTGCGCAGACGGCCAGCCTCAACCCTGACGATGGGGTCGGACTGCGGGTCGAAATCCGCCGGCCGGCCGAAGGCCTCGACCGCAATGGTGTAACCCTTGAGCTCCGAGCTGCGCCCTTCGATGCGGCGCTCCACGATGAAGTTCAGAAATGCAGAGAGCTGCGGCGCACTGCGAAACGCATCCGATGTCAGGATGCGTTCAAGGGCCTCACGGACAGCGACAGCCTCCGGGTCTGCGAGCCGGTCGGTATCCTGACTGCTCTCGACCATTGGGGTTTGGTCCAGGTTGTTCCCCCCTTCGTTCAAACTACGCCAAAACCGACGTTACGTCATTCGCAACGTCGAAGCGACCGAGCGGCCGCGGCGCGCAGTGGTGCCCCGCCTCGCCCGCAATTTACAGCCCGCTTTATGCTGTTAGGTTGAGAGAAGCTTAATTGTACAGGATGCGGCTGAGAGCCTCCGTCCCGCAGCCGGGCGAAAACCCCGGTGATTTCGAAACATTCTGCCTGCCATTCGCCGTGTATCGGCCCTTCAAGCAGAGCCCGGGCGGGGTCCCGCGCCGAAGCATGCTTTACTAGAGGCGTGTAGGTAGACCGGCGCTGGGTGGCGCGGCCGGATGGCGGCGCTGCAATGCGAAGCCTGCAGGTTCCCCGATCATCTCGGCTATCAAGCCCCTCGCCGGCCAGCCTGACTACGCCCCTTCCGTTCCGTTCGCTCGCCTCAAGGTCTTTGCCGCAGAGCCCGACTCGCCGTACCGGCCCTGGGAGATCTCGACAATGTCTTCGTCGCTGACCAGCCTGCCGAAGCGGCAGACACCGTGATGAAGAGTGCGAGGGCCTGCCGGATCGTCTCCCGCGCGGGAGCTGAGACACGCCTGAGCAGCTGCAAGCACGGCGATCGCGGCACCGAATCTGGCGAGATTTCGGTCGACGGCATCGTCCGCAACCATCCATTTTTCGGTGGATTGCTCGCAGTTTCCGGCCCCCGCCGTCGCAGCCTCGATCGAGAAAAGCAGGCCTTCAGAAGGGCGAATCGGAATGCCGCGCACGTTTCGCGTGGTTGAGCGCATCGTCACGCGTCGGTCGCCGTGTGCGTTTCCGAGCCAATCGGGGGGCAGCCGACACCTCACCACCCGCAGGTTGCCTCAAGCGCCTGCGAAAGGCTGCGCCAGGCTTGGATCCTGCCATGGACCGGCGAGCGACAAGATCACGCCCGTCGCAGCTTGTTGTAGCGCGCGATCAACCTGTCGCGCTTCAGGCGTGACAGGCGATCGAGCCAGAAAATGCCGTTGAGCTGATCGATCTCGTGCTGGTGGCAAACGGAGAGCAAGCCGTCCGCCTCTTCGAACCGTTCCGCACCGTCCAGGTCCCGATAGCTGACATGGACTCGCGCGTGTCGCTCAACCTCGTCTGCGACGCCCGCCATCGAGACGCTGCCCTCGTTGTGGCGGATCATGTCAGGGGAAGCCCAGGCGATCGCCGGGTTTGCATAGGTCCGAACCTCACCCGGCGACAGCTCAAGCACGACCAGTCGCTGGAGGAGGCCGACATGCGGCGCGGTGATGCCGATGCCGGGCGCTGCCCGCATCGTTTCGAGCAAATCGGCCGCGAGCACGCGAAGCGCCGCATCGAAACGCGTCACCGGCTCGGCTGCCATGCGCAGCCGAGGATCGGGGAAGCCAATGATCGGCCGGATCGTCACGTCTTGGCCTCAGGGGCGGTTATGCGGCAGCCTTCTTCTCCGCACTGCCATAGTAGCTCTCGCCCGTCTTCGCCATGCGCTTGAGTTGCCGGTTCGGTTTGAAGCGCTCGCCATGTGTCCTGGCGAGCTTCTCGCAGAGTTTCACGAAGACGGCCGCGCCCATGTTGTCGATGTAGGACAGCGTGCCGCCCGAATAGGGAGCGAAACCGAAGCCGATGATCGAGCCGACATCCGCCTCGCGAGGATCGGTCACGACACCTTCCTCATAGGTGCGCGCAGCTTCCAGAGCCTGCGTGACGAGCAGGCGTTCCTTGAGCTCCTGCATGTCGATCAGCTCGGGATCGAGCCGGTTCTTCGTCAGCTCGGCAAGCCCCGGCCAGAGCCGCTTCGGGCCGGCTTCCGGATAGTCGTAGAAGCCCTTCTTGTTCTTGCGGCCAAGGCGGCCATGCGTCTCGACCATCTCGGTGAGCAGTCTTTCCTGCGCGGGGTCGACCGCGTTTTCGCCGAGCTGGGCCTTGGTTGCCTTCAGCACCTTGTAGGCGAGATCGACCGCCACCTCGTCATTGAGGGACAGCGGACCGACGGGCATGCCGGCCTGTTTGCCGGCAGCCTCGATCATCGCCGGGGGCACGCCCTCCATTAGCATCAGATGGCCTTCGCGGATGTAGTTGCCGACGCAGCGATTGGCATAGAAGCCGCGCGTGTCGTTGACGACGATCGGCGTCTTCCGGATGGCGCGGACGAAATCGAGCGCCATGGCGAGAGCCTTCTTGCCGGTCTTCTTGGCCATGATGATCTCGACCAGCAGCATCTTCTCGACCGGCGAGAAGAAATGCACGCCGATGAAATTCTTCGGGCGCTGCGAGTGCTCGGCGAGCCCGGTGATCGGAAGCGTCGATGTATTGGAGCCGAAGATCGTCCTTGGTCCGACCACGGCCTCGACCTTGGCGATGACCTCGGCCTTGACCTTCGGGTCCTCGAACACGGCTTCGATGACGAGATCGCAGCCCTTGAGATCGCCATAGTCGGCCGAGGCGGTGATCCGGCCGAGCAATGCGTCGCGATCGGCCGTCTTGGCGCGCCCCTTCATGATCTGGTCGGAAACCAGCTTATGCGAATAGGCCTTGCCCTTCTCGGCCGCCTCAATGTCGCGGTCGATCAGGATGACGTCCAGGCCTGCCTGGGCGGTGACATAGGCGATGCCCGCGCCCATGAAGCCTGCGCCGACAACACCGACCTTCTTCAGCCTGCTCGCCGGGACATCGGCCGGGCGGCGAGCCCCCTTGTTCAGCTCCTGCATCGAGACGAAGAGCGTGCGGATCATCGAGGCCGCCTCCTTCGTCCGGAGAATTTTTGCGAAATAGCGGCTCTCAACCCTCAGACCGAGATCGATCGGCAACTGCAGGCCCTCATAGACCGCGCTCAGGATGGCGCGTGCAGCCGGGTAGTTGTCATTGGTCTCACGGCGATAGATCGCGTTGGCCGGTGGCCAGATCTGCATGCCGGCGGGCGAATAGACCTTGTTGGAAGGCAGCTTGAACTTGGGATCGTCCCAGGGCGCCTTGGCCTGCGGATTGGCCTTCAGCCACTCCCGGGCGTTCTGAAGCATCTGATCACGCGGCACGGCGGCATGGACGAGGCCGCTGTTGCGGGCCGGCAGCGCCTTGATCTGCTCGCCCTTGAACATCATCTGCAGCGCGTCGCCGGTCTGCATCAGACGCGAGACACGCTGGGTGCCGCCGGCGCCGGGGAAGAGTCCGACCTTGATCTCGGGCAGACCGACGCGGGTCGAGGCATCGTCCGAGGCCACGCGGTACTGACAGGCGAGGGCAAGTTCGAAGGCGCCACCGAGGCAGACGCCATGGATGGCGGCTGCGAACGGCTTCCCGCAGGTTTCCAGCTTGCGATAGAGCAGCGAGAGCTTGCGGCTCTCGTCGAAGAAGGTCTGCATCGCAGCCGCTTCGCCCTTCTCCCTGGCAAGCCCGACATAGAGGTCGCGCAGCCCCTGGAGCATGGTCAGGTCGGCACCGCCCGAGAAGGCTTCCTTGCCCGAGGTAATGACGCAACCCTTGATCGCCTCGCTCGAGACGACATGGTCGATGACCTGGTTCAACTCGGCCATGACCTCGGGCGTGATGACGTTCATCGAACGGCCCGGCATGTCCCAGATCAGGGTCGCAATGCCGTCGGCGTCGGTCTCGAAGCGGAAATTAGTGAGGTTCATCGGTTCTCTCCCCTTCGTGCCGATCAGACGCGTTCGATGATGGTCGCGACGCCCATGCCGGCGGCGACGCATAGCGTGACGAGTGCGGTCTGTTTGTTCGTGCGCTCGAGTTCGTCGAGCACCGTGCCAAGGATCATCGCGCCCGTGGCGCCGAGCGGATGGCCCATCGCAATGGCGCCGCCATTGACGTTGAGGATGGCGTCGTCGATGTCGAAGGCCTGCTGATAGCGCAGCACCACCGAGGAAAAGGCCTCGTTCAGCTCGAAAAGGTCGATATCCCTGGTGGTCATGCCGGCCTTTTTCAGAACCAGCTCCGTGACGTCGACCGGCCCGGTCAGCATCAGCGCCAGATCGGAACCGACAGTGGCGAAGGCCCGGATGCGGGCGCGCGGCCTCAGGCCGGCCGCCTTGCCGCCCTTCTTCGAGCCGACGAGCACGGCAGCCGCACCATCGACGATGCCGGAGGAATTGCCGGCGTGATGCACGTGATTGACGAACTCCACATCGGGGTGAGCCGCCGTCGCGACGGCATCGAAACCACCCATCTCGCCCATCTGGACGAAGGATGCCTTGAGCGCGGCCAGGGCCTGCATGTCCGTATTCGGACGAATGGTCTCGTCGCGGTCGAGAAGGATCAGGCCGTTGACGTCGGTGACAGGGATGACCGAATTCCTGAAGCGGCCTTCGGCCCAGGCAGCGGCGGCCCTCTTGTGCGAGCGCACGGCGAAGGCGTCGACATCGTCACGCGAGAAGCCGTATTTCGTGGCGATCAGATCGGCCGAGACGCCTTGCGGCATGAAATAGGTGTCGATCGCGACGGATGGATCGACCGCGATGCCGAAGCCCGAGGCGCCCATGCCGACGCGGCTCATGCTCTCGACGCCGCCACCGATCACCATCTCCTTCTGACCGGCCATGACCTGCGCCGCAGCAAGGTTCACCGCGTCGAGGCCCGAGGCGCAGAAGCGGTTGATCTGCACGCCCGGGACTTCCTTGCCATACCCCGCCTTGAGCGCGACGGTCCGCGCGATATCAGCGCCAGCCTCGCCGACCGGATCGACGCAGCCAAAGACGACATCCTCGACCAGCTTGGGCTCGAGCTTGTTGCGGTCCTTGACCGCACGCAGCACCTGCGTGCCGAGTTCAATCGCCGTGACCTCGTGCAGGGAGCCGTCGGCCTTGCCCTTGCCGCGCGGTGTCCGAACGTGATCGTAGATGAATGCGTCAGCCATCAAGGCCTCCCGGGGCTCGCCGCAATGGCGGCTCGTTGTTGGGACTTCGCCATCATGGCCGGGCATGTCCCGGCCGTCGCGAAGCGAAGGCAATCTGCAAGCGATGCCCGGGTCAAGCCCGGGCATAACCTTTGGTCGGCTCAGAACTGCTCTGCCGAGAGCGCCATGGTGGAATCAGCGCCAGCCGTGATCCGTGCCAGATGCACGGCGGTCTCCGGCAGGGTGCGCTCCATGAAGAAGCGCGCGGTGACGAGCTTGGTATTCATCCGCTCGGTCGCGCCATTGGCGCCGGCCTTGAGCTTGTCCTGCGCAGCCTTGGCGATCCTCACCCACATATAGCCGAGCGAGACGAGGCCGAGCAGGTGCATGTAGTCGGTCGCGCCGGCGCCGGCATTGTCAGGCTTGGCGAGGGCATTGTTCATGAACCACATCGTCGCCTGCTGGAGATGACCGAGCGAAGCCAGCAGCGGAGCGAGCAACGGCTTCAGCCCCTCGTCCTCACCATGTTCCTTGATGAAGCCGCCGACCTCGTTGAAGAAGGCCATGATGGCGCGGCCGCCGTCTCGACCGAGCTTGCGGCCGATCAGGTCCATGGCCTGCACGCCATTGGCGCCCTCGTAGATCATGGCGATGCGCGCGTCGCGCACGAACTGCTCCATGCCCCATTCGGCGATGTAACCATGGCCGCCATACATCTGCTGGGCCTTCACCGCGTTGTCGAAACCGACATCGGTCAGGACACCCTTGAGCACGGGAGTCATCAGTCCGAGTTGATCGTCGGCGGCCTGGCGTTCGGCGGCATCGGCAGAACGATGGGCGACATCGGATTTCAGCGCGTTCCACAACACGAAAGCGCGCGCAGCCTCGTTGAAGGCCTTGATCGACATCAGCGTGCGGCGGACATCGGGATGGACGATGATCGGATCGGCAGCCTTGTCCGGGTACTTGGCACCGGTCAGCGCCCGCCCCTGGAGGCGGTCCTTGGCATAGGCAACGGCGTTCTGATAGGCGACCTCGGACTGGGCGAGCCCCTGGATCGCGACGCCGAGGCGGGCCTCGTTCATCATCACGAACATGGCGTTGAGGCCCTTGTTCTCGGTGCCGATGAGCCAGCCCCTGGCGCCATCATAGTTCATGACGCAGGTCGAATTGCCGTGGATGCCCATCTTGTGCTCGATCGAGCCGCAGGAGACGCCGTTGCGCTCGCCGACCACGCCATCGGCACCGACCACGTTGCGCGGCACCACGAAGAGCGAGATGCCCTTGACGCCCGCGGGAGCCCCCTCGATGCGGGCGAGCACGAGATGGATGATGTTCTCGGTGATGTCCTGCTCACCGGCCGAGATGAAGATCTTGGTGCCGGAGATCGCATAGGAACCATCGCCATTCGGCACCGCCTTGGTCTTGATCAGGCCGAGATCGGTGCCGCAATGCGGTTCGGTCAGGTTCATCGTGCCCGACCAGACGCCCTCGACCATCTTCGGGATATAGGTGCGCTTCTGGTCCTCGGTACCGTGTACATAGAGCGCAGCGATCGCGCCCATGGTCAGCCCGGGATACATCGAGAAAGCCATATTCGCCGCCGAGGCATATTCGTTCATCACGGCGCCGAGCGTATAGGGCAGGCCCTGGCCGCCATATTCGGGATCCATGGCAAGGCCGATCCAGCCGCCCTCGGCATAGGCCTTGTGCGCCTCCTTGAAGCCCTTTGGCGTCGTCACGGATCCGTCAGGGTTGCGCTTGCAGCCCTCCTGGTCGCCGGAATGATTCAAGGGCTGGAGCACTTCCTCGCAGAGCTTGGCGCCCTCGCCCAGCACCGCCTCGACCACATCCGGCGTCGCATCGGCGAAACCCGGCAGGTTGTTGTAGCGTTCGATGTTGAAGACGTCGTTGAGCAGGAACAGGGTGTCTTCGACGGGCGCCTTGTAGACCGGCATGGTGTCCTCCCTCTCGCGCAGCGCGACCGCCTGCCGAATGCGATCCGGGGCAGTCACTCATCAGATAGTTTATATATAAACAATCTATAGGCGACTTGTGAAGAGGGCTGGCCCATTTTGTTGCCGCGCCCTGTCGCGCTTCCCACGCACAGCGCATGACAAAACGGCCCCGGACGCAAGTCCGGAGCCGTCAATCCCGATCACATGATCGGTAATCCGTGCGGTGAGGCGCTCAGGCCTTGTCGAGGCCCGCAAGCGTCGCTTCGAGCTCGGCGATCGCGCCTTCGATCTCGACCTGCTGCGAGCGCAGCAATTCGAGCTGCTCGGCAATCTGGCCCCGCGTGAGCTGCAGCCCGCCGACCGAAGCCGACTTCTCTGCGCCGGCCTCGCCCTTCTTTTCCTCATTGGCGAGCATCGCGCGGATCTCGACCAGCGTGAAACCGAGCTGCTTGCCCTTGAGGATCAGCGCAAGCCGCGAGCGATCGCGGCCGGAATAGATGCGCGTCATGCCCGAACGGGCCGGAGCAAGGAGACCACGCGATTCATAGAAGCGAAGCGTGCGCAGGGTCACCGCGAAATCGCGGGCAAGGTCGCTGATGGTGAAACCACCAGCCGAGTCGGCTTCACTGGAAGTAGGCGTCGACGATGTGCGGCCGGTATCTGAAGAGCCGGCCGCCATAGCATTGCTGTGGCGCGACATGGAGTTCCTTAAAAAGTTTGGACGCAGGGAACCGCCGGCATCGGTGGCGACGAAGTTCCGTTGGGTAGGGGGAATAGCTCGCCCCATCTCCTAGCGTCAGGTAATATCGGCCAATTGGGGGTAAATTACGGTTACGAGGCCGCCATTCGTGCCGCCCCTTTCCGGGCGTTTGCAAAAAATTAACGGCCGGCCGCCGGATATTAACCGTCCGTTTACCGTGACGGCCAAAAGTCGGGGCTGCGAGCCAGGCCGTCCTCAGCGGCAACTGAATCTTCACGATCGCCTGTTTCGCGCGGGGAAGCTGCGGCGCCAGGGGGCTGCGCATCCCGACTGAAGACCGGTCCCCTTAGGCGAGCGAGATCATGGCCAATAGCTTGCCCTGGAGCGTCAAGGGCGTTGATCCGCGCACCCGCGATGCCGCAAAGGCGGCGGCGCGGCGCGCCGGAATGACCCTGGGTGAATGGCTGGACCACAAGATTCGCGTCGAGGCCGAGGAGAGCGGGCCGACAGCCGCCCCTCTGGAGCAGCTCGACATCGCAGCGCTGTCCGAGCGCCTCGCCAAGCTCTCCCAAGGGCAGATGGAAACCTCCTCGCAGGCCGCAGCAAGCGCTGCGGCGCCTCAGTCCACCCCCGAGATGTCGCGGGGCCAGATCGAGGCCGCGCTTTCGCAAGCCGCCCTCGCCGAGCGCATGACCCGGGAATCGAGCGTCAAGACGGCCGGCGCCCTGGATTCGATCGCGCGCTGGATCGAGAAGACCGAGAACCGTCTCGTCAGCGGCGAGCGCAGCAACGCCGAGCGTCAGGAACGCGCCACCACCGTCATAGCCGATGCGATCAAGACCATGGGCGAGCGCATCGCCGAGATCGAGCGCAAGGCGCTTGATGCCCAGAGCAAGGCTGCCGACGCCCGCCCGGCCCTGAATCGCGATGGCCTGGCCGCAGCGGTGACGGATATCCGCACGCGACAGCGCATGCTGGATACCGATCCCGAAGCCGCCGCCTCGGGCCGGACAGGCCTGAGCGAGAGCCGGGTCGCGGCCTTGCGGCAGGATCTCCGTTCCTTGGGCGAGAGGGTCGGTGCCAGGAGCGACCATCCCTCTCTCGCGTCCGAGCGCCTCTCTCCGGCTGCAACGCCACGCCATGTCGAAACGCCGGCACTGGAAAGGCTGATCGCCGATCTCGGCTCGAAGCTGGAGCGGCTGGACCGGAACGACCGTATCGAACCGATTCTGAGGCCGCTGGCACGGATCGAAACCGAAGTGGCGCGCCTCGCCCGCGAGAACTCCGGTGAGAGCTATGCCCGGTTCGAGCTGGAGATCGCGCATCTCGCCGCAAAGGTCGATGCCCTCGCGGCGCGCGGCAGCGACCGCGCTGCACTGACCCCGGTGCTTCGCGACATCGCGGAATTGCGCGAACTGCTCGCTACGACCACCGGCGACAATCGCCTCGGCGATCTTTCGCATCAGGTTTCGGCTCTGGCGGGCGAAGTCGCCCGGCTGCGCGACGGCCAGCCTGATGCACTCTCGATGCGCGGCCTGTCCCAGGCGATCGAGGACGTGCGCGACGCCCTGCTCACCGACCGCTTCGGCGATCCCGCGCCGCTGCTTTCACTGTCGCGGCAGGTCGAGGCGCTGGCTGACAAGGTCGATTCGCTGCCCGTGATGCGCCCCGAAGTGATCACGTCTCAGACCGAGCAACTCTTTGCACGGCTCAACGAGATCGGCGCTTCCGGCTCTCCGGCATCGAACGAGGTGTCGCGCCGGATCGAAGCCCTCATCATCAAGCTCGAGGATGTCTCCGATCGGCAGCCGAACCAGCTCGCGGACCGGATCGACAGCCTGCAGCAGCAGATCGAGACGCTGGCGGACCACGGTCCAGCAGCAGTCACGAAGCAGATCGAAGGCTTGGCTGCCCGGATCGAGAGTCTTGCAGCCTCCAGCAACCTGACCCAGATGGTCCATGACGGCGGCAACGTCCAGGTCGCGCGCGTCGACATGCGCCCGGTTGAGGACATGTTGCGCAGCCTCGCCGAGAAGATCGACGAGGCGGGACGCCCGGGCGCCGAATCCGATTCCTTCGATGCACTGGAACAGCAGATCGCCGGGCTCGCCAGCCGGCTCGACGAGGCCGTCGCGACGCGTTCGGCCGAGACCGGGATCGAGCGCACGCTGCAGGACCTTGTGCGTCACCTCCAGACCGTGCGCGAAGACACCGCAGCCGCGGCCGAGCGCGCCGCACGCACCGCCATGGCCGATATGGCGAGCAAGACCCCCGCTCAGACGGGAGGCTTTGCAGAGCTGAGCACCCTGGTTTCCGGACTGCGCGAGAGCAACGCCGCCTCCGGCCGAGAGACGCAGGACGCCATCGGCGCCGTCCATCAGACGCTCGAGACGATCATCTCGCGCCTCGCCAGCCTCGAAGCCGAGCTCGGCCTCGAGCGGAAGGAGGTCGCGCTCGCACCCGCCCCGGCGGCCGCGGCGCGCCCCTCGACCACGCCGTCGACGCGCGGCCTTGCGCTTCCTGCCAGCATGAGCGCTGCGATCGAGGATCGCTTTGGCGCCCGGCTGGAGACGACCCGGCCGGCCGAACGCGCAGCAGAAGCTCCTGCGGCCAGATCCCATGACCTACCGCTCGAACCGGGCTCGGGCCGGCCGCGCCAGGACACTCCGGCCCCGACGGCCCAGGATCCGCAATCGGTCCGCCAGAACCTGATCGCTGCGGCACGGCGTTCGGCAAAGGCTGCCTCTGAAGCCGCAGCCTCTGCTCCTGCGGCGGAAGCCGAGCGCGGCGGAGCCAGCGCCTCCAAGGGCGGCAAGCTCAAGGAGATCATGGAGAAGCGACGCCGTCCGCTCCTGCTCGGGCTGGCCGCCGTCGTTCTCGCCATGGGCACCGCCCATGTCGTCACCGGCGCACTGCAAAGCCCGAAGACGAAGGCCGCCGGCAACGAAACTGTTCAGGTTCCACCTTCCGCTCCCGCCCTCGCTGCGCCGGAACCTGCCGTCCCGGACGTTCCAGCTAAGCCCGCAAAGGACCAGAACTCGGTGCTTTCGCCGGTCGAGCTCGGCCCGGCAGCCGCCTTCGCGGGACCGGCTGCCCCGGCCCTGGCTTCGCCCGAAACCACCAGTTCGACCACCCAGCCGACGGCAACCGCCGCACTTCCGCCAGCCGCCGCCCCCGACCCGGTTCAAGCCGTCACCGGGCTCGGCGAGCTACCTGCCGGATTTGGAACACCGGGCCTTCGCAAGGCCGCTCAGGCGGGCGATGCCCGTGCCGTCTATGAGCTCGCCAGCCGCGCAGCCGATGGCAGCAACGCGACACGCGACCCGAAGCTGGCCCTGCGCCTGTTCGAACGCGCCGCGGTCGCCGGGCTGGCGCCAGCGCAGTTCCGACTGGCCAACATGTTCGAAAAGGGCGTGGGCACCCAGCGCGACATCGCACTCGCGCGCGTCTGGTACTCCCGTGCCGCCGAGCGCGGCAATGCCAAGGCCATGCACAATCTCGCCGTACTCTATGCCGAGGGCGTCGACGGCAAGGCGGACTATGCGACGGCGACGGAATGGTTCCGCCGCGCCGCGGACGCAGGCGTGCGCGACAGCCAGTACAATCTCGCCGTTCTGCTCGGCCGCGGCCTTGGCGTGCCGGCCGATCTCGGTCAGTCCTATCTCTGGTTCGCCATCGCCGCCAAGCAGGGCGACGACGATGCGGCCCGCAAGCGTGACGAGGTCGCCGGACGCCTCAACCCCAACGACCTGGCCGCGGCGAAGCTCGCTGTCGATTCCTGGAAGGCAAAGGTGCTCGAGCCTGGCGCCAATGAGGTTGCGGCACCGGCACAGGGTTGGGAAGACAACACTAGCGCAGCCGTCAGGAAGCCAGCCAAGCCGGCTCGCAGCTAATGCATGACAGGCAGGCCCTTGGCCTGCCTGTCATGGTTTCGACGCGTTACGCAGCCATCAGAGGTTGATCGCGACTTCAGCCGATCCGGCCGCAGCATCTTCTTCGTCCACGATAAGGATTTGCCTAACCGGATTGGTGCAATCTGGGACGAGCCGGCGCCGAATCTCATGCCGCGCCGGCACACGAGGGCAAAGGTGCAGATTTATCTTCCGATCGCGGAACTGCCGATCAGCATCCTGATGGTGCTGGGTCTGAGCGGTGCCGTCGGCTTCATCTCCGGCCTGTTTGGGGTCGGCGGCGGCTTCCTGCTGACCCCTCTTCTGATCTTCCTCGATATCCCTCCGGCAGTTGCCGTCGCGACCGTGGCCGCCCAGGTCGCCGGCTCGTCGATGACCGGCGTCCTGACCTACTGGCGCCGCAAGGCGCTCGACCTCAAGCTAGGCAGCGTCCTGGTCGGTGGTGGTATCATCGGCACCGTTTTCGGCGTTCTGTTCTTCAACTCGATGCGCCGGCTCGGCCAGCTCGATCTGGTCATCACCCTGTCCTATGTGACGCTGTTCACCATCATCGGCGGATTGATGCTCTATGACGCGCTGCGCTCGGCGCTGCGCGCCAAGGCGGGCAAGCCGGCACGCCGGCGCCGTCAGGCCGGCACACACCCGCAATGGATGAAGCTGCCCTGGCGCATGCGCTTCCACAGTTCGCAGCTCTACGCCAGCGTCATCCCGATCGCCGCGCTCGCCATCGTGATCGGTTTCATCGGCGCCGTGCTGGGCGTGGGCGGTGGCTTCATCCTGGTGCCGGCGCTGATTTATTTCTTCCGCATCCCGCCAGCGGTCGTCGTCGGCACCTCCTTGTTCCAGATCCTGGTGACAATGACGGGCGCAACCATGCTGCACGCCGTCACAAACCAGTCGGTCGACCTGATCCTGGCGGCACTGCTCCTGGTCGGCGGCGTGATCGGGGCCCAGTTCGGCGGCCGGGCGGCGCGCAATCTGAATGTCGACTCCTTCCGTCTGCTGCTTGCGCTGCTGATCCTGTCGGTGGGCCTGCGCTTCGCAATCGAGCTGTTCATCCCGCCAAGCGACCCCTTCTCGGTCGTCCTGCCGGAGAGCGCGCGATGAAGGGCTTCAGGTCCCTGGCCGCTGCGTTGCTGCTGACCTCCATCGCGGCCACTGCGTCGCGTGCGGAAACGCTGATCGCATCCGTGTCGAGCCATCAGATCCAGATCTCCTCGAACTATACCGGCGATCAACTGACTGTCTTTGGCCTGGTCGAACGCGGCGGGCGGACGGTGGCCCGCGGCGACCCCTACGACATCGTGGTCACGGTGCGCGGGCCGCAGCGCATGCTGATCGTCCGCGAGAAGGAACGGCTCGGGCCGATCTGGATCAACCGGACGCAGCGGCGCTTCGTCGATCGCCCGATATTCCTGATGGTGTCGAGCAACCGGCCCCTGAACGAGATCGTCAATGAGGATGCGGCCCGGCGCGACAGGATCGGGCTGGCCAACACCCAGCGCAACTTGCCCCCGGAGCTCTATTATGAGGAGAGCACCGTGCGCTTTCGTCAGGCGCTGATCCGCATCCTCGAAGACAAGGGTCTCTATGCGCAGGACGAGCGCGGCGTCACCTTCCTGTCGGAAACGCTGTTCAGCGCGCCGATCGATGTGCCCGCGACGGCACCGACCGGCTCCTACGAGATCGAGATCGCGCTCTATTCAGGCGGCGCCATGCTGGCGCGCCAGACCACCAATTTCGAGGTGATCAAGACAGGCATCGAGCAGCGGCTGGCGACCGGCGCACATGACCATCCGTTTCTTTACGGGCTGGCCACGGCGGCCATGGCGCTGCTCCTCGGCTGGCTTTCCAGCGTCATCTTCCGGCGCGACTGAGCACTTCGCTAGACCATCGGACCGGATATCGTATCCGGTCCGATGGTCTAGCCTTCTGTGTTCGCATCGGCCTTCCCGAAAACGGCAATCCACTTTTCGGGCCGACGCCTTAGGCGATCAGGAGATCATAGGCGAGGAACGGCACGAGGGTGCCGAACTCGAGATATGTCAGTTCCTCCGCGAGCTCCACCAGCCCGTGCGTGCGCGTCAGCGAGGTCACGCCCCCGGCTCCGTCCAGAGGATGCTTGGACGCGATCATGACACCGTCCGGTCCGGAAGCGAGTGAAACACCGACATATTCACGCCGCCCGGGCTTCTTCCGATAGGGGAAGCCGAGCCTTACGGGCAGCGGCACCGGAGCAACATGGGCCGAGCCAGCAAGCCGTGCCACGACCGGGCGTGCGACAAAGGCGAAAGTGACGAACACGGCAACCGGATTTCCCGGCAGGCCAATGAACGGCACGCCTTCGATGACGCCCATGGCCACCGGCCGGCCGGGCTTGATGCCGATGCGCCAGAAGACCAGCGCGCCAACCTGTTCGACCGCCGTCTTGACGTGATCCTCCTCACCGCTCGAGACGCCGCCGGAAGTCAGGATCAGGTCGCAACTCCGAGCCGCGGCGCTCAGCTGCGCAGCCAGGCTGCGCGGCTCGTCACGCAGGATGCCGAGATCGACCACATCCGCCCCCGCCCGCGCCACCAAGGCACGCAACGCAGCGCGGTTGGCGTCGTAGATCGCCGCCGGCGACAAGGGTGAGCCCGGCTCCGACAGCTCATCGCCCGTCGAAAAGATCGCGACGCGGGGCCGGCGACGAACGTCGACCGAGGCCTGGCCGAGCGCAGCCAGCAGCGCGAGATCCTGCGGCCGCAGGCGCCGGCCTGCCGACAGGGCGGTCTCTCCGCGCGCGATATCCTCGCCAGCCGGTCGGGCATTGGCACCGCGTTTGAGGCCCGCGGGCAGACGGACGATGCCTTCCTCCACCGTCACATCCTCCTGCATGAAGACGGTATCGGCTCCTTCCGGTATCGGCGCGCCCGTAAAGACCCGGACGGCCACGCCCGCCGTCGCGACGCCCGCCGCGTCAGTGCCGGCGGCGAGACGGCCTGAGAGCGCGAGGCGGGTCTCTCCTGCAGGGGCCAGATCGACGTAGCGCACCGCATAGCCATCCACGGCAGAATTGGCGAAAGGCGGGAGATCGAGACCGGCCACGACATCGCTGGCGAGAACCCGACCATCGGCGTCAGCCAAGGCGATCTGCTCCGTGCCATCCACCGGCCGAATCCGCTGGCCCACAAGTTCGGCTGCCTGCTCGATGCTCATCAAGGGGCCACCGAAGGCGAAACGATCCTCGCTGAGTTGCGCCATCCTGCCCTCAACCCTGTTGCTGCACGCGAGCCAGAATGGCGGTGAGCGGCTCAGCGCCGGCAAGCACAATCTCCGCGATTGCGGCGATGTCGTCGAGATCGACAACAGGGCGGCCCGCTTGCGGAAATGCGCTGTCGGAGGCAATCGCGACGATCATGGGGTCGCCCGGATGCAGCGGCGGCTTGGCGTTGGCTGCGCGATGCACCTCGATCTTGAGATGCGGCTCGCGCTTGAACCCCTCGATAATCACCAGATCGACCGGGGACAATCGCAGGAGCAGGTCCGGCAAATGCGCTTCCGGCGCGCCACGAAGTTCATGCATCAGCGCCCAGCGGCGCTCGGACGAGATCAGCACCTCATGAGCGCCCGCCTGGCGATGTTCGAAGGAATCCTTGCCTGGCCGATCGAGGTCAAAGCCGTGATGCGCGTGCTTGACCGTGGAGACCGAGACTCCGCGGCGTGCAAGCTCCGGGATCAAACGCGTCAGCAAGGTCGTTTTTCCGGCACCGCTCCACCCTGCCAGGCCGATCACACGCATCAAAGCAGAATCCCCCCAAAACACGACCGGGTACCAAGGGCACCCAGTTGTCATCTGGCATGCCCCCTTCCCGGTCAAGCCAAGCGGATTGGACCGCCACCGCTCATGTCCGCGATCATCTCCCATTTCGCAGCACCGGCAGAGCAGCAAGGCCCCCGCGCTCCGCTGCGAAGGGCCGGTGGTTGCTCCTTCGCAAGAAGCCATCATATGAAGCACTGCATATTCGACAGGTGCGGCCCATGACCTCGATCCCCCTCAACCTGCGTGGCCTGAAGTGCCCCTTGCCGACACTGCGCGTGCGCAAGGCGCTGAGAGGCGCCGACGCGGGAGCCTTGTTCGTGGTCGAATGCACCGATCCCATGGCGGCGATCGACATTCCCAACCTGATGCGCGAGACGGGCGACGCAATCGAGGTCAGCCATTCCGAGGGTGAACTTCTCGTCTTCCATATTCGCAAAGCTGCGGCCTGACGCCGCGCCAGCCGGAGTATGCCTTCGTGGCCCTGACCGAATCCGACATCCTGCGCGCGCTCGAGCTGGTGAAACTGCCCGCGAGCGGCCAATCGCTGCGGGCTTCCGGCCGTATCACGGAAATCCTGATCGACGGCGGGAAGGTGATCTTTGCGATCGGCATCGACCCGACCGAGGCTGAGGCGATGGAGCCCGTGCGAAGGGCCGCGGAAAGCGCGGTCGGCGGCATTCCGGGCGTCACCCAGGTTCTGGTCGGGCTCACAGCCGACAAGGCGCCGTCGCGACCGGCGCCATCTGCGGCCGCGCAGGCACGCCAGCAGGCGCATGGCCGGCCAGGTCCCGGCGGACCGGTGCCGAAGGCCGCGGGCGTGCCCGGCGTCAAGCAGATCATCGCGGTGGCAAGCGGTAAGGGCGGTGTCGGCAAATCGACGACCACGGCCAATCTCGCGGTCGCGCTTGCGATGCTCGGCCTCAAGGTCGGCGTACTCGATGCCGATATCTACGGCCCCTCCGTGCCCAAGATCTTCGGCATCACCGGTAAGCCCCGACTGGTCTCCGGCCGGACGCTGGCACCGATGGAGGCCTATGGGCTGAAGATCATGTCGATCGGCTTCCTGATCGACGAGGAGACGCCGATGATCTGGCGTGGGCCGATGGTGATCTCGGCCATCACCCAGATGTTGCGCGAGGTCGCCTGGGGCGAACTCGACGTGCTCGTCGTCGACATGCCGCCCGGCACGGGTGACGCGCAGCTCACCATGGCGCAGCAGACCCCACTCGCGGGTGCAGTGATCGTCTCGACCCCTCAGGATCTGGCTCTGCTCGATGCCCGTCGCGGCGTCGCCATGTTCAAGCGCGTCGAGGTGCCGATCCTCGGCATCGTCGAGAACATGAGCTATTTCGTCTGCCCGGAATGCGGCCACCGCTCGGACATCTTCGCCCATGGCGGCGCTCGGCACGAGGCAGAGCGGCTGGGTGTACCCTTCCTTGGCGAGATCCCGCTTGCCATGCCGATCCGCGAAACCTCGGATGCCGGCCGGCCGATCGTCGCGAGCGACCCCGACAGCCCCCATGCCAAGGCCTATCTGGCCATCGCGCGGCAGGTTCAGGCGGGCCTGAGCGGAAAGACCCGGGTCGCACCGCGCATCGTCATCGAATAGAGACGCCGCCCTCGGCCCGAAATCAGACGTCGACAGCGAGCGGATTCGCACCTCCGGCCTCGTGTCGCGCGCATCGAAGCGATGGACATCCCGAGCGCCCGGTTGACCCGGCCCCTGGGACCGCCCCGATAAGGGCAGCGGTCAGCCGGAAACGAGGTGATTCGTGAGCTCTTCCACCCCATTCCTGAACGCTGCCGAGGCGGCCAGGCGGCTCGGTGTGTCCGCCAAGGCGCTACGCCTCTACGAGCAGCGCGGGCTCGTCGCCCCGGTCCGCACCATGGCCGGATGGCGCGCCTATGGTCCGGCCGAGATGGCTCGTGCCGCCGAAATTGCTGCGCTGCGCGCGCTCGGGCTAAGCCTCGTCCAGGTCGCGCGCGTGCTTGGAGGCGATGCCCAGTCGCTGGAACCAGCCTTGGCTGCTCACCAGGCTTCGCTCGAAGAGCGTGCCCGCCAGCTCGTAGGAACGTTGGAGAAGGTCCGCAGCCTGCGGGCTGACCTTGCCAGAGGTCAGGCACCGGCGGCCGGAGAACTGGTGCGCCTGCTGGAGCCCGCAGTCGAACGCGGTGTCGCCTTCGAATTGCCCTGGCCCTGGGGCGGCGAGCGGTTTGAGCTGCGCGAAATCCTGCCGCTGAACTACATTGTCGGCCCGCTCGGCAGCGGCAAGACGCGGCTGGCCCGGCGCCTGGCGGATGCCTTGCCCGATGCGGCTTTCCTCGGACTCGATCGGGTCGCGGCCGAGGGCGCAATCGGCCGGGCAGGAACGGATCCCGACCCGGTCTTGAAGTCTCGGGTCGCCCAGACCCTGGCCCGGCTCATCGACGACGGCGCCCGGATGTCGGGTGCGCTGGTCGCCCTGCTCGCAGAACTGGAAGCGGAGCACCCCGCGGCTCTGGTCGTCGACATGATCGAGGACGGGTTGGATCAGGCCACCCAGCAAGCCCTGATCGCCCATCTGCGCCGCCGCGGGCCACATGGACGACCGCTCTTCATGCTCACGCGCTCCTGCGCGATTCTGGATCTGGCAGCCGTGGGGTCCGACGAGGCTATCATTCTCTGCCCTGCCAATCACAGCCCGCCGGTCCGTGTCGCCCCCTATCCCGGCGCTCCCGGCTACGAGGCCGTCGCCACCTGCCTGGCCTCACCCGAGGTGCGGGCCCGGGTCGCATGCCCACCCCGGCTGGCGTAATCAATCGACCTTCCGCACCGGCGCCCAGACGCCCAGACGCCCGGGGCGGATACCGGAACAGCTTCAGGCATTTGCCAACGTTCTTCTTTTGTTCTAGTTTGGTCGAGAGGAGGTCATTCCATGCCCGTTCAGCCCGCACGCCATATCAGCATCTCGATCGGCAGGCCGATCGAGCAGGTCTATGGCTTTCTGGCGGAGCCCAGGAACTTCCCGAAATGGGCCGAAGGGCTGGGCCATAGTTTCAGGCATATCGAAGGCATGACCTGGGCGGCCGAGACCCCGATGGGCCTGATGCGCATCCTGTTCAGCGAACCCAATCCTTACGGTGTGCTCGACCATGCCGTGATCCCCGATCACGGGGAGCCGATGCACAACCCAATGCGCGTCGTCGCCAATGGCAATGGCAGCGAGGTGATCTTCACTCTCTACAAGCGACCTGAGATGAGCGACGATGATTTCGCTCGCGATTCCGACTGGGTCGCGAGCGATCTGAGGCGTCTCAAAGCGCTACTGGAAGGCTGACGGCATCGATTGGTCGATGTCGACGCCATCGCAAGCGCGAGGAAGAAAACCCGAGATCGAAGCCTGAGCACGCCAGATTGACACTGCCCGATGGTTTCCGAAGCCCCTCGGCGCTTCCGTCGAGAAGCCAGCACGCGCCTTCAGCGCCGGATTCTGCTGCTCGCTGGGACAGTAAGCGCCCCAACCACCATCACGCATCGCTCAGCCGGGCATGAAGCTGTTCGGCCTCGACCAGGTCGTCAGGACGATTGGCATTGAAGAAGGGGTCAACCGGCTCGACCGGCCACTCCACCGCTGCAACACCATGGCGCGCCGTCCAGCGGCCGATCTTGCGCTCATCCTCGACGATGAGTGCCTGCCGCAAGTCGTCACGCAGCGCGACCGGCCACAGCCCGATCACCGGATGGTCCCAGCCGCCCGATGCAGCACAGGCCAGCGGAACATTGGCCGCTGCGCGCGCCGCATGGAGCCGTTGCACGAGATTTCGCGGGATGAAGGGCGTGTCCGCCGCAACGCTGACCATCCAGACATGGCCAGGGTGGTTCACGGCCATCCAGTCGAGCCCGGCCAGGATGCCGGCGAGCGGCCCTGCGAAACCGGGCACGCTGTCGGCGACCACCGGCAAGCCGAAATCAGCAAAGCGCTCCGGGTCGCCATTGGCGCTGATCAGAAGTCCGTCGCATTGCGGCCCCAGCCGATCGACGACATGGGCGAGGAGGCTGCGCCCGGCGATCAACCGAAGCGGCTTGTCGCCGCCGCCCATGCGACGGGCGTGCCCCCCGGCGAGGAGGAGACCAATTGTGGAGGGGCTGTTCATAACATGGCCTGCAAATGCCGCATCTCACGCTCACGGCCGGCGGCCTCCTGCCTCACGCCGGAACTCCGAGCCGAGCCGCAGCCCAGATCTCCACGGCTCGGATCTCAGGCGGCAATGGAGTCCAGTCATCGCCGGCAAATTCGCGCCAGGCCGCAACGAAATCCTCGCGGACGGCGATCAGCACCGGCAGGCCCGACAGCGCCGCGGCCGCGATCTCCTGGCGCAGGCCTTGACCAAGCAGCTCCTGCCGCCCGAATTTATTGACGATCACGAGATCGATGCTGTCCGTCAGGGCGGCCGCGACCGCTCCTCCCGCTGCTGCAAGGCCGGCAACGTCAAGCCGGCAGCCCGATGCGCCTGCGCCGCGGTCCTCGCTGATCGGAAAACGCCTGCCATTCGCGAGGTCCTCCAACGCCATGGAGTGACAGTCATCCCCGCAATCATCGCTATTGTGCTGGATGACACCGCCGAGCTTCAGCCCCTGCTGCTTCATCTGGCCGGCAACGCCCCCCAAGAACGCATCGATCTGGAAGCCGGAGGCGTAGACGATTGCGGCAAGCGTATTCATCATTCCTCCATCCCACGAAACATCATCCCCAGCCAGAACCCTGATCGCAAGGTGCTATCATGCCGTCATGGCCCTGCGTCAGATGCCGGCTCAGTGTTGCAGCGCACCTACAGTCGCGCGGGCTGCCACGGGCTAGGGTGCTGCGGGGCTGACGTCCGGCGTGTTCTCCGGTCAAAGCCGTTTGTTCGGTTGCCGTCCATGATCCGCCACAACGCCAGTGCCCCGATTGACCCTGCCGCAGACGCGGCCTTGCTGCTGCGTCGCATCGGCTTCGCCACGCTTGCGCTGGCACTGCCGATTGCGTCGCTGGTATCGCGCCGCGCTGCCGTCGTGCTTACGCCGATAGGGGTCGCGTTGCTCATCATTGCCTCGCTGATCGAGGAGCGGGGGCAGTTCGGCAGGAACCTGAAGGCTTCTCTGCTGAGCCGGCCGGGCATGATCCTGATGGGCCTCGTGGCATGGGCTGTGCTCTCGCTGGTCTGGAGCCCCTACACGCTTTCGGCGACCGAGAAAGCCACCAATCTGCTCCTTGCCGTGGCGCTCGGTTTCTGCGGTGCGGCGGCGCTGCCGGAGCGGATGCGTGCCTCGAACCTCAACCTCGTTCCGCTCGGCACCGGTATCGCCGCGCTGTTTGCGCTCGCGCTGCTGGTCGCCGGGAATATGAGCACTGCCGGCGTCTCCCCGGGCGTCGAGCGCGGCGTCAGCGTCGTGCTGATCATGTCGTGGCCCGCCTTCGCCTGGCTCCTCTCGCGTGCGCGCGGCCTGAGCGCGCTGGGCCTCGCACTCGCCGTCGGCCTGCTTGCCATGACCCGCTTCGAGGATGGCGAGGCGGTGGCGATGATCTGCGGCACGGTGGCCTTCGGAGCGATCAGCGCCAATCGTGTCGTCGCCGCTCGCGCCATTGCCATGATCGTTGCCGGGCTGATGTTGCTGGCGCCGCTCCTGCCCTTCCTGCTGATGCCGATCGCCTCGCGCTTGCCCGACGATCTCGCCCTCACCCTCGGCATCTGGGCCGACATCGTCAGCCGCGAACCGGTTCAGCTGATCACCGGGCACGGCCTCGACACCGTGCTGCGCGGCCGCCTGACGGGTGGCCTGCCTCAAGACACGCCGACGACCATTCTGTTCGAATTCTGGTACGAGCTCGGCCTTGTCGGAGCCGCTTCGGCCGCGATCTGCCTGTACTTTGCGATCAGGGCCGCGGGCCAGATGGCGGGAGCGCTCGCCGCCGGCGTCACTGCCGCCTATGTCACGGCCTTCGCGCTTGCCGTGCTGGGCTTTGCCACCTTCCAGACCTGGTGGCTGATGACGCTCGCCTCCGTCGCCCTGATGTTCACGGCGATTGCCCGCGGGCAATACCGGACCGAGCGACCGCTCGCACCATTGATGCCGCAGCCTGCCGCGAACAGCAGGCCAAAGGCCGGCGGGCCGGCTTCCTCCTGATCGACCTCTGAGCGGCGCGGCTCAGGCCGCTGCCGCCCGCTCGCCATTCACGGCATGACAGGCGACACCGTCGATCACCGCGGGGTTTTCGACCTTGCAGCGGCCGAACGCCAGCGGGCAGCGCGGATGGAAGGTGCAGCCGGAGGGCGGGTTGATCGGGTTCGGGATTTCGCCCTTCACGCCCTCGCGCGCCTTGCCGACCATGGCGAGATCCGGAACCGCATCGAGCAGCATCCGGGTATAGGGATGGCGCGGGGCCGAGAAGAGCTGCTTGCCCTCGGACACCTCCACAAGCCGGCCGAGATACATCACGCCGATGCGCGTGGCCATATGCCGGACCACGGCGAGGTTGTGCGAGATGAAGAGATAGGTCAGCCCGAATTTCTGCTGCAGATCGCGCATCAGGTTGAGGATCTGCGCCTGCACTGAGACATCGAGCGCCGATGTCGGCTCGTCGCAGACGATGAACTCGGCATTCGAGGCGAGCGCGCGCGCGATCGCGATGCGCTGGCGCTGGCCGCCGGAGAACTCGTGCGGGAACTTCTTGGCGTCATCGGGATGCAGGCCGACCAGCGTCAGCAATTCGCCGATGCGGGCAGTGATGTCGCTCTCGCCCTCGATGATGTCGAAGGCGCGGATCGGCTCGGCGATGATCCGGCCGACACGCCAGCGCGGGTTCAGGCTGGCATAGGGATCCTGGAAGATCATCTGGATGCGCCGGCGCATCCGCTGACGCTCCTGCGCGACCGCGACGTCGTTCATCGAGATGCCGGCGATGCTGACCGTACCGCCCGAGGGCGGCAGCAGGCCGACCACCATGCGCGCGACGGTGGACTTGCCCGAACCGGATTCACCGACGAGCGCGAAGGTCTCGCCCTTGCGGATATCGAATGAGACCCCGTCGACGGCCTTGAGATACTGCTTCGGCGCGTGTTCGAGCACGCGGTTGAGCCAGGGTTTCGACACGTCGAAGACGCGCTTCAGGTCGCGGACCTGGACGAACGGGGACACAGGCGGAGGGAACTGGCTCACGCTGCGATCTCCGCTTTGGGCTGGTCGTAGAGATGGCAGGCGACCTGCCGGTCGCCGACCCTGGTCAGCTCTGGCCGCTCGACATGGCAGCGGGCGAAGGCATGGGCGCAGCGCGGATTGAAGGCGCAGCCGCGCGGAATGGCCGAGAGACGCGGCATCGAGCCGGGAATCTGCACGAGGCGGTCGGCATCCCCCTCGATCGAGGGGATGGCGCCCATCAGCCCCTTCGCATAGGGGTGGAGCGGGTCCTTGACCACATCGCGCACCGGCCCGATCTCGGCGATCCGCCCGGCATACATCACCGCAACCCGGTCGGCCGTTTCGGCGATGACGCCCATATCATGGGTCACCAGCATCACCGAGGTGCCGCGCTCGCTGCAGAGGCGTTTGATCAGCGCGATGATCTGGGCCTGGACCGAGACATCGAGCGCGGTCGTCGGTTCGTCGGCAATGATGAACTCCGGCTCGGCGCAGAGCGCGAGCGCGATCACGACACGCTGGCGCATGCCACCGGAGAACTCGTGCGGATAGCCGTCGATCCGGCGATCCGGCGCCGGGATCCCGACCTCGTCGAGCAGGGCGATGGCGCGCTTGCGAGCCTCCGCCGCATTGAGGCTGGTATGAGTCCGGATCGTCTCGATCAACTGCTCGCCGACCCGGTAGAGCGGGTTCAGGCTGGTCAGCGGATCCTGGAAGATCATGCCGATCCGCTTGCCGCGGATCCTGCGCATGGCCTCGGGCGGCAGGTTGTCGACGCGTTCACCCGACAGCACGACCTCGCCGCCGGCGATGCGCCCCGGCGGGTCGATCAGACCGATGATGGCGGACCCGGTGACGGACTTGCCGGCGCCGGATTCGCCGACGACACCGAGCACTTCGCCGCGTGCGATATCGAAGGAGATCTTGTCGAGCGCGCGCAAGGTGCCGCGCCGCGTCACGAATTCGACGGTCAGGTCACGGACGGAAAGAACGGGGACGGTCATCGGGTCACCTCAGCCGCGGATTGAGCGCATCGCGCAGCCAGTCGCCGAGCAGGTTCACCGCCAGCACCAGGATCGCCAGGGTCACACCGGGAAAGGCGACGATCCACCAGTCGCCGGAGAACAGATAGCGATTGCCGATGCTGATCAGAGTGCCGAGCGAGGGCTGCGTCGGCGGCAGGCCGACGCCCAGGAAGGATAGCGTCGCCTCGGTGATGACGGCGAGCGCCAGATTGATCGTCAGGATGACGAGAACCGGGCCGATGACGTTGGGCAGAACATGGCGCAGCATGATCAGCGGCGCCGGCAAGCCGACGAGGCGTGCCGCCTGGACATAGTCCTTGTTGCGCTCGACCAGCGTCGAGCCACGCACGGTGCGGGCATATTGCACCCAGAAGGACAGGCCGATCGAGATCACGAGAACATAGATCGCCGTGTCCTCGCGCGAGGCGCTCTTGAAGATGCCGCGGACGACGCCATCGATCAGGAGCGCGATCAGGATCGCCGGGAAGGTGAGCTGGACATCGGCGATCCGCATGATCAGCGAATCGACACGCCCGCCGAGATAGCCTGCAAGCAGGCCGAGCGTGATGCCGATCGAGGCGGCCAGGATCACGCCGAGGCCGCCAACCACCAGCGACACACGCAGGCCATAGAGAATGGCCGAATAGAGATCCCGGCCCTGGTCGTCGGTGCCGAAGATGAAGCGGGCCTCCCCGCCCTGCTGCCAGGCCGGCGGGATGTTGGCATCGGCGAGGAAGACCGAAGCCGGGTCGAAGGGATTGGTCGGTGCGATCCAGGGCGAGAAGGCCGCACCGATGAACAGCAGCAGCACGACGAAGGCAGCGACCATCGTCACCTTGGAACGCAGGAAGCTGGCGAGAATGTCGCTGTCGAGGAAGCGTTCCCAGCGGGTCGGGATCTTCTCGGGCGAAGCGGGCGGCTGAGTGTTCATGCTCATGGTTTCAACTCTCCGCCAGCTCAGTGCGCACCGATCGTCGCGCGCAGGCGCGGATCGACGGCGGCATAAAGCAGGTCGACGACCAGGTTGATGCTGACGAACAGGAAGGAGATCAGCATCAGATAGGCAGCCATGATCGGGATATCGACGTTCTGGACGGCCCGCAGGAAGAGCAGGCCCATGCCCGGCCACTGGAACACCGTCTCGGTGATGATGGCGAAGGCGATGATCGAGCCGAGCTGCAGTCCGGCGATGGTGATGACCGGAACCAGCGTGTTCTTGAGCGCATGGCCGAAATTGACCGTCCGGGTGCGCAACCCGCGCGCCCGGGCGAACTTGATGTAATCGGCACGCAGCACTTCGAGCATCTCGGCCCGGACGAGGCGCATGATCAGCGTCATCTGGAACAGGCCGAGCGTGATCGAGGGCAGGATCAACGCCTTGAGGCCGGACACGGTCAGCAGGCCGGTCGTCCACCAGTTGCCGATCTTCACGACCTCGCCGCGCCCGAAGGAGGGCAGCAGGCCGAGCGTGACCGAGAACAGGTAGATCAGCAGGATGCCGATCAGGAAGGTCGGCAGGCTGATACCGATCAGCGACACCGCCTGGAAGATCTTGGCGAGCCAGCTGTCGCGCTTCAGCGCGGTGTAGACGCCCATCGGAATGCCGACGAGGAGCGAGAACAGGGCCGACATGAAGGCGAGTTCAAGCGTCGCCGGCGCCCGGTCACCCAGCAGCGAAATCACCGGAAGCCGGAACTGGTAGGACACGCCGAATTCGAGCCGGGCGGCGTTGTAGATGTAGCGGAAGAACTGGACAATGACGGGGTCGTCGAGCCCGAGCGAGCGCCGGATCTGCTCGACCTGCGCCTGCGGCGTGTCGAGGCTGACGAGCTGGTTCACCGGATCACCGACGAAACGGAACATCGCGAAGGCGATCAGCGCCACGCTCAGCATGACGAGAAGCGACTGAAACAGCCGACGCAGAATGAAAGCTAACATGGCCGCCTTGAATCCCCGGTCTGCCGAGGTCGGAAAACGCGCGGCCATCCCGGACGCGAGGACGCGGGGATCCGGAATCCGGCAGGAGCGCCATGCGCTGCAACGGATCCTGGTTCAGCGCGGCTGCACCGTCTGTCCGGGATGACGATGAGAATGAAAGAAGGCGCGCGGATCGCTCCGCGCGCCTCTCATGTCACTCCTTGGTGGCGTAGTAGAGCAGGACCGAGTTGTCGGCGCGCTGGGTCAGCTTGACCTTCTTCGAAACGCCCCAGGCGAGAGCCTGCTGGTGCAGAGGGATATAGGAGAACTCGTCCACCGTGATCTTGAAGGCTTCCTTGATCATGGCGTCGCGCTTGGCGGTATCGGGCTCGACCAGGATCTTGTCGGTCAGCGCGTCGACCTTCTTGTTGCAGTAACCGCCGAGATTCGACTCCCCGCGCGACGAGCCGGCGACATCGCGGCAACCCAGGATGTCGTTGAGCACGTTGTGGCTGTCGAAGGTCCCAGGGGTCCAGCCGAGCAGATAGAACGAGGTCTTGTAGCCGCCCGACTTCAGCACCTTGGCGAAGTACTGGCCCTTCGGCTGGGCGTTCAGGTTCACCTTGATGCCGGCGCGAGCCAGCATGCCGACCACGGCCTGGCAGATCTGGCCGTCATTGACATAGCGGTCGTTCGGGCAATCCATGCCGACCTCGAAGCCGTTGGGATAGCCAGCCTCGGCCAAGAGCTTCTTGGAGGCCTCGGTGTCGAACTTGGCGCGCGTGAACCCGGCATGCGGGAAGAGTTCCGGCGCGATCATCAGCGGCGACGGAGTCGACAGGCCGCGCATGACGCGGCTCTTGATCGTTTCGATGTCGATCGCCTGGTAGAAAGCCTGACGAACCTTCGGGTCCTTGAAGGGGTTCTTGCCCTTGACGTTGGATTCGAGCAGTTCGTCGCGGGTCTGGTCCATGCCGAGGAAGATCGTGCGCAGTTCCGGACCGGTCATGACCTGGACATTGCCGGCACTGTTGACGCGCTGGATGTCCTGGATCGGAACCGGCTCGATCACGTCGACCTCGCCCGAGAGCAGGGCCGCGACCCGGGTCGCATCCGATGCGATCGGCGTGAACACGATCTCCTTGAGATTGTGCTCGACCTTCTTGTTCCACCAGTTCTCGTTGACCTTGAACACGGTCTTCACGCCGGGCTGATGGCTCTCGATCTTGAACGGGCCGGTGCCATTGGCATTGAGCGAGGCGTGGCTCGGTGTTGTCGCCGCCGCCGGGGTCGGAGCGACGGCGTTATTCGCCTCCGCCCACTTCTTCGACATGATGTACCAGGTGTCCCACTGGGCATTCAGGATCGGGTTCGGCGAGCTCAGCGTCACGTCGATGGTGTAATCATCGACCTTGGTGAACTTGGCGTCGGTCGGAATACGCGTGGTGAAATTCGAGCCGGGCGCGCGGACGCGCTCGGCCGAGAAGATCACGTCATCGGCGGTGAAGTCCTCGCCATTGTGGAACTTCACGCCCTTGCGCAGGAAAAAGCGCCATTTCAGGCCATCATCGGAGACTTCCCACTTCTCGGCGAGGGCCGGCTCGATCTTGAGGTCCTTGCCGCGCGCCGTCAGGCCCTCATAGGGGTGGCCGAGATGGGCGTTGGTGGTGGTCTCGTTGACGGTATAGGGATCAAGCGACTTGAGCTCGCCTTGGTTGGCATAGCGCAGCGTCTGTGCCTGCGCGGCGCCGCACATCAGCGCCAGAGCCGCAACCGCGGCGAGGCAGTTCGTCTTGAATGACATAATTCGATCGCTCCCAATCGGTTTTGCTACCCACTCCTCCCGGGAGCGGCTCTCGCCCGGCGCCTCCCAAGCGCCCGGCGAAAGAAGATGTCAGCTTAATGACGCTTCTTGAGCGGCGTCCAGTACGGCCGATGAGAAACACTCCAGATTGCACTTTCTTGCGCGTTTCGCCAAAATTTTGCACGCAATCAGAGAAATCGGCACCATGAACCAAAATTCATAGCGCCGAACATCTCTCAGCGCGCCAATTCGGCGATCACGCCACGGATGAACCGCGCACCGGCATCGAGCTGGGCTACCGTGATGAACTCGTCGGGCTGGTGAGCCTGGGCGATATCGCCAGGGCCGCAGACCACCGTCGACCAGCCGGCCGCCTGGAACAGTCCGCCCTCGGTCCCATAGGCGACGACATGGCTGCCATTGTCGCCGGTCAGCCGGCGCGACAGGGCCTCCGCCTCGCCATGCTGCTCCGGTCCGAGCGCAGGCGTGAAGGAGGTGACTTCCATCTCGATGCCCGTCTCGGGCGCGATCGCCTTCATCCCGGCCTCGAGTTCGGCGATGCAGGCGCGGTAGCGCTCGACGTAATTCTGGTCGCGCTCGCCGGGAATGACGCGCACCTCATGGGTGAAGCTGCAATGTTCGGCCGTGATGTTGACGGCCGTACCGCCCTGGACCACGCCGACATGCAAAGTCGTGTAGGGCGGTTCGAAGCCGTTATCATTCGGGGTCCGGGTCTTGTTCTCCGCCATGACCTCGTCGTGCCAGGCAATCAGCTTGCCGGCGATCATGACGGCCGGCACGCCGATGTCGACGCGGCTCGAATGCACCGCGTGGCCGCGCACCGTCGTCCTCATCCGCGTGCCACCCTTGTGGCCGGTGACGACCTGCATCATCGACGGCTCGCCGACGATCACCGCCGACGGGGTGAGGCCTGCGGCGACCATGGCATCGATCATGATCCGCGCGCCGAGACAGCCGACCTCCTCGTCATAGGAGAGCGCGATATGGATCGGGCGCTTCAACCCGGCCGCGATCATCTCGGGCACAAGCGCCAGCGCGGTCGCGTCGAAGCCCTTCATATCGCAGGCTCCGCGGCCGTAAAGCTTGCCGTCGCGCTCGGTCAGCGTCCAGGGATCGGAGGTCCAGTCCTGCCCCGCGACGGGAACGACGTCGGTATGCCCGGAGAGCACGACGCCGCCGGCAACCGCCGGCCCGACCGTCGCATAGAGATTGGCCTTCTGGCCGTCAGGGCTCGGAACGATCGTGCTCTCGACGCCGAGACTGGCGAGGTAATCTCGACAGAAATGGATGAGCTCGAGATTGCTGCGCTGCGATTCCGTATTGAACGAAACCAGCTTCGCCAGCATTTCCTTGGGGGTGTATTTCACAGGGTCGAATCTCCAAAGGCAGACGGGAAGGCAGGTTTCGTGCCGACACGCTAGGCAGCCTGACAGCCAGGTCAATCGTCAGCCGTGGCTTGACCGGCCTGCGCCGGACGCGTTGATGTGCGCGCCGAGACGCCGGCGCCGCCGGACCATGAGAGAAGTCCAGTCCGATGAATTTCGACGTCACGCTCGCCGATATCCAGGCTGCCGCCACCCGCATCTCCGGCAAGGTGCGCCGCACCCCGACCTTCCAAAGCGCCGGTCTCTCGGCGCGACTGGGCGTCGAGACCGTGGTGAAGGTCGAGAGCCTGCAGCTCGGCGGTTCGTTCAAGGTGCGTGGCTGCTTCAACAAGCTGATGTCGCTCAGCGAGGACGAGCTCAAGCGCGGCATCGTCACCGTTTCCGGCGGCAACCACGCGATCGCGGTTTCGATGGTCGCCAAGTCGATGGGCGCCCGCGCGCTCGTGCTGATGGCGAAGAATGTCGCGCCCTTCAATGTCGAGCTCACCCGGCAGGCCGGCGGCGAGGTCGAACTTTGCGAGGACGCCATCGAGGCCTTTGCCAAGGCCGACGAGTACGCGGCGAAGGGCATGACCAATGTCCACTCTTATGACGATCCGGCGATCATCGCCGGCCATGGCTCGCTCGGCCTGGAACTGGCGAATGACGCCAGCGGGCGTCTCGACCATGTCTTCATCTCGATCGGCGGCGGCGGCTTCGTGGCCGGCGTCGGCACGGCTCTCAAGGGGCTCGACCCGGCGGTGCGCATTCATGGCGTCGAGACGGAGGGCGCAACGACGATGACCCAGGCGCTGGAGGCCGGCAAGCCGGTGCCGATCCGGCCGACCTCGATCGCCCGCGCGCTCGGCGCCCCCTTTGCGACCGAACGCACCATGGCGGCCGCGCGCCAGTATCTGGAGGAGATCGTCACCGTGCCCGATGCCGAGGCCGTGCGCGAAATGGCCTGGGTGCTGCAGAACGGGAGAGTGCTGATCGAGCCAGCGGCAGGCTGCGTGGTTGCCGCAGCCGTGGCGCGCAAGGAGATGTTCAAGCCCGGGGAGCGCGTCGGCCTGATCCTCTGCGGCTCCAACGTCTCGCTCGACGATTTCGCGACGTGGCGCAAGGAGTACGGGGTTTAAGGCAACCTCGCTGCGGCCGGGTTTGATGCTTGACCTTACCCGAAGGAGCCGACCGGTTAGCGATGAGTTGACCTGCGCGATGAGCTAGCGTTGTCTTGGGCGGCGATCCTGCCGTTCGAGGGAAGACCATGGCCGTCTTGCTCGCAACGCTCATCGGGATCGTGGCCGGGCTGCGCACCATGATGGCGCCGGCCGCCGTCAGTTGGGCCGCCCATCTCGGCTGGATCAACCTCGACGCCAGCCCTCTGGCCTTCCTCGGCTATGCCTGGACGCCCTGGATCCTGACCGCGCTGGCCATCGGCGAGCTGATCACCGACAAATTGCCTTCGACGGCAAGCCGCAAAGTCCCGACGCAGTTCGGCGGCCGCATCGTGACAGGAGCCCTGTCGGGCGCGGCCATCGGCGCGGCTGCCGGATCGCTGGCGCTTGGCGCGATCGCGGGTGCGGTCGGCGCCGTCGCCGGTACGCTTGGCGGGGCCGCGGCCCGGGCCAGCCTCGCGGAAGCGTTTGGTCGCGACAGGCCCGCCGCGCTGGTCGAAGACGTGGTGGCGATCGTCGCCGCCTTGCTGATCGTGGTGGCCGCACGATGAACCGGAATTTCGACGCCATCATCGTCGGGGCCGGCCAGGCCGGACCTTCACTGGCAGGCCGAATGACCGATGCCGGCATGTCTGTGGCGATCGTCGAACGCCACCTCTTTGGCGGCACCTGCGTCAACACCGGTTGCATGCCGACCAAGACGCTGGTCGCCAGCGCCTATGCCGCGCATCTGGCGCGCCGCGGTGCCGAATATGGCGTCATGCTGGACGAGCCGCCACGCATCGACATGCCGAAGGTCAAGGAGCGAGCCGCCCTCGTCTCCGCCACTTCACGCCGCAATATCGAGAGCTGGCTGCGCGGGATGAAGGGCTGCACGGTCCTCACCGGGCATGCGCGCTTCGGGAGTGCCGACCGGATGCGGATAGGCGACGACGTGATCAGCGCGCCCCGCATTTTCCTGAATGTCGGCGGGCGCGCCGTCGTGCCGGATATGCCGGGCATCGGCGACATTTCATACTTGACCAACACCTCGATCCTTGGGCTCGACACAGTGCCAAAGCATCTTGTCATCATCGGCGGCAGCTATATCGGCCTCGAATTCGCTCAGATGCACCGCCGCTTCGGCGCAGCCGTCACGGTCGTCGAGAAGGGGCCACATCTCGTATCCCGGGAGGACGAGGAGGTCTCGGAGGCGATCCGCGATATCCTTGTTGCTGAAGGGATCGAGATCCGGACAGGCGCGGAGTGCATTCGCTTCGCACCCCACCCCGAGGGCATCGCGGTCGGCGTGGACTGCACTGCAGGCGCACCCGAGATCATCGGGTCGCATGTCCTGCTTGCCGTCGGGCGCCGCCCGAACACGGACGATCTCGGTCTCGACAAGGCCGGGGTCGCAACGGATGCGCGAGGCTATATCGAGGTCGATGACAGCCTGGCGACCAATGTCCCCGGTATCTGGGCGATCGGCGACTGCAATGGCCGCGGCGCCTTCACGCACACCTCCTATAACGACTTCGAAATCGTCGCCGCCAACCTGCTCGACGGAGAAGCGCGCAAGGTCAGTGACCGCATCCCCGCCTACGCGCTCTTCATTGACCCGCCTCTCGGACGTGTCGGCATGACGCTTGCCCAGGCCCGCGCCAGCGGCCGGCCGTTGCTGGTTGGCCGCCGGCCGATGACGCGCGTCGGCCGCGCCGTCGAGAGGGGTGAGACGCTCGGCTTCATGAGCGTCGTTGCCGATGCCGAGACGCGCCGCATCCTCGGCGCCGCGATCCTCGGGACGAGCGGCGACGAGGCGATCCATGGGATCCTCGACATGATGAATGCGGGCGCGCCCTATGACAGGCTGCTGCGCGCTGTTCCCATTCATCCGACCGTATCGGAGCTCATCCCGACGATGCTTGGAGAAATGCGCGCCCCAAACTGACCTCAGAAATAGCGCGCCAGGTTCCGGCGGATCCTGTCGACCGGGGGCTCGTCGCCCGCAGGGGCCTCGAAGGCCTGGCCGGTGATGGTCTCGAAGGCGCGGATATAGACCTGCGAGGTCTGCGCGATGAGCTCGTCCGGGATCTCGGGGATCGGCTCCTTGTAGGGGTCGCAGCGTGCGGCGACCCAGTTGCGCACGAAATCCTTGTCAAAGCTCTCCGGCCGCTCTCCCGCCGCAAAGCGCGCCGGGTAGCTCTCGGCGAACCAGTAGCGGCTGCTGTCGGGGGTATGGATCTCATCGGCCAGCATGATCCGGCCCTGCCGATCGGTACCGAACTCGTATTTGGTATCGGCAAGGATGAGCCCACGTCCGCGCGCGATATCCTGCCCCCGGGCGAACAGGGCCAGCGCATAGCCGGATACCGTATCCCACTGTTCCTGGGTCAGGAGCTTGCTGCCGACGATCTCGTCCGGGGAAAGCGGCTCGTCATGGCCGCCGTCGAAGGCCTTGCTGGTCGGCGTGATGACGGCATGAGGAAGCGCCTCGTTGTCGCGCAGGCCATCCGGGAAGCGGATGCCGTAGAGATCCCGCCTGCCCTGCTTGTACATGGTCAGCACCGACGTGCTGGTCGTGCCCGCGAGATAGCCGCGCACCACGATCTCGACGGGAAGGATATCGAGTTTCTGGCCGACGACGACGTTGGGGTCTGGATATTCCAGCACGTGGTTCGGGCAGATATCCGCAGTCCTCTCGAACCAGAACCGGGCTGTCTGGGTCAGCACCTGCCCCTTGAACGGAATGCAGGCGATGGCGCGATCGAAGGCGCTGAGCCGGTCCGTGGCGATGAGAATGCGGCGCCCGTCCGGCAGATCGTAATTCTCGCGGACCTTGCCCCGATAATAGTTCGGCAGCTCCGGGATGACCGCTTCGCGAATGGGCTGGATCTCGGACATGGTGGACATCACTTCATCAAGGTGCGGAATCACGCAGGGAGAGCCCCCCGGCGCTGCGTTCCTTTGTAGCCAAGTGGACCGACACGCACCATTGCGCTCTCGCTGTCGCCCCTGTGCGATGCTAGGGAGCCCCATGACGAAGGGCGAGCGCCGGAGGTGAGCAGCCATGTTTCAGGCACAAGCAATCGCGAGCAGCGACAAGTGCGGGTTCTACTGCGAACTGACCTCGCAGCTTGAGGGCCTGCTGGCAGGAGAAAGCGACCCGGTCGCCAACGCCGCCAATACCTCGGCACTGCTGTTCCAGATGATGCCGGATCTGAACTGGGCCGGCTTCTACATCATGCGGGACGGCGAGCTCGTCCTTGGGCCCTTTCAAGGCAAGCCGGCCTGTGTCCGCATTCCCGTCGGGCGCGGCGTCTGCGGCGCGGCCGTCGCCCGCCGGCAATCCATGCTGGTGGACGATGTTCATGCGTTTCCCGGCCATATCGCCTGCGATGCAGCCTCGCGCTCGGAGCTGGTCGTGCCGCTGATCCGCGACGGTGAGGTAATCGGCGTGATCGATCTCGACAGCCCATCCCCCTCCCGCTTCGACAGCGCCGACCAGGCCGGCATCGAGCGGATCGCCGAAATCTATCTCGCTGCGAGCGCCAGCTAGGTTGAGCCACCCCGACTGCCTTGCAGGGCCGGCTGCAAGAACGACTGATCAGCAGGCAGCGGCGGAGAGATTCTCGTTGCCGTCCGCCACCGGAGGCGCGGCTTCGTGCTGCCCGGGCGTGAGTAGGACCGGAGCCGGCGCCACCCATCTCGCCAGAGCCGTGCGGCCGGCTTCGGTCAAGGCGTAGACGCCGCGATCGGCTCGTTCGAACCAACCATAGACGTTGCGGTGCAGAATCTTCTGTGCGTCCGGGCATGATGGCTTGAGATCGCGCGGCCGCTGCGGGCCTGCCGTCATGGCTGCAGCGCAGGCGAGCGCCTGCTGTCGATAGGCCGTCATGATCGGCGCGCGCGAACCGCCACCAGCGACAGGGTCTCCCTGACGCCGTTTGTGCTCCTCCACGAGCTTCGAACGCCGTTTGGCATCCTTGCGTGGCGTCGGCGCGGCCGGCGAAACGAGAATATCGACGCGACCGGACACGGCGACCCCGAGAAGCCCGAAACCGAGATGCCGGCATAGGTTACGATAGCGGGAATCGCTCTCGCGTCCCTTCCCCCGTGCCGACAGCCGGGCTGCAAGCCAGATCTCGTCACCGAGCTTCATCCGATCCACGCCCTGCAGGATGAGCTCGAGATTGAAGGTCAGCTTCAGTTCTCCGACCACGACGACGGCCGGATCATCGCCCTTGATACCAACAAGGTCGCAGCGCCCGACCTCACCCTTCACGGAATAGCCCAGTCCTTCGAGGAAGTGTTTGACCGGCAGATAGAGGGATGTTTCCACGCGAAATCTCCGGTGCATTCCGATGCCGGACCGTTCCGACGAATCCGTAGCGCTGACCGCTGCACAAAGGTGCAGCGGCGGTCGTTTCGGAATGGCAAACGGGAGGCAAGCCGGAAGAGATCTGTGGGGGGCGTTCCGGCCGCGGCCACCTCCGAGGGCGATGGCAACGCCAGGGGCGGCCTCCTTGCAAGCGAGCCGCCCTCGGCATTGCACGACCCCGTCGCCCCCGCGACGGGACCGACCTGCCATGAGAGCTGAATCAACGCGCCAGTCGCAAGGCGCCGCGGATTTCGGACTTCGCCCCTTCGAGGTCCCTCTGGAAATCGGGATTCCGGTAGGCGAGAACCGCGATCATCGCGGCCATCTCCCGGCCCGCCTGGATGTCGCTTGGGTAATGCACCCCGCCGATCACCCGGTTCTCGCCGAATTCGACGGCGCGCGCGAAGATCGCCTCACCCTTCTCCGGCACGATATCGGCCAGCACGATCGCGGTGAGGTAGGAGAAGGCGGCGTGACCGCTCGGATAGGAGCCGCTGTTCGAATATTTGGCGACCGGCTTGAGACGAGCATCCACCACCGGGGGACGCTGGCGCTCCCATTTTTCCTTGCCCTGTTTGTTGAAGGCGCTCTCCGTCTTGTAGACTTTCTTGAAGAATACCGCCGCTTTCGGCAGTTTCTCGGCCGTGAATTCGGGTCCCATCACGTCGGCGAAGCGAAAGACGCTCTGCTCGAGATCCGCGACCGACCTCTCGGCCTGTTCGGCCGTCCGCTTCTCCTGCAGGCTCAGCATGATCTCGAGCTCCCGCCGGGTCGTATCCGCGGATGGCGGCGGCGCCATGAACCGGGTCGTGTCGAGCTGCTCCGGCGACACGTAGTATTTGCTGCTCTGGACGTCCGCGCCGGCTGAGCCAATCGCAAGAAGCGTCAGTCCGAGTGTCAGGCCCGCGAGTCTTTTCATCTTGTCGTCTCCCGATAAGCGTTTCTTCCCTGCTGTCGGAGGCAAGTCCGCCCAGCGCTCGATGCTGATCAAGAAACACGCCAGCAGCGCCCGCACCGCGTGACGGCAATGGAATCAGAGGGTTGTCACGGGTTCGGCGCCGAGCGGCGCAGGCGGCGTCAGTGAGGGATGAGTAAAGCCTGTAACATCGGCCGCGAGCATGGGTCATCGAAGATACCTCCTTGCCACGCGGCCACCCGCATGAGGCACCGACGTTACTGGCAGAAGGAAAGCAATCCGGTCCCATCTCATTCGTCGCCTCGCCCCTCGAGCGAAGACATCGACGGAAGCGACGACGACAAAGCGCGAGATCGACCACTCGCACGCAATGGAGGCGAGCTGCCTACCGGCTCATGGCCTCGAACACATTGCGCATCGATATGCTTGGGATGCCGAACAGGCCGCCATAGGGCGAGTTCAGGTCAACGATCACGAACATCACGCTCGATATCGAAACCACCCCGATCGCCAGGACGATGGCGGCCAGCAGCTTGCGGGGGACCTGCAGGCCAAAGCTCACGAAGACCAGCATCAGCCAGAACGTCACGATGTTCGTGAACAGCCGCGACGCCGGGTCGCGCGCATCTTCGATCACTGCCCAGCGACGCTGTTGCAGGTTCATGAAATTTGCGCGGCATTCCGCGGCCAGATTCGCATGCAGCCCCCCGGCCGGGGCGAGGGCGTTGATCTCGAGCCCGATCTGATTGACCAGCACACTGAGTGCCGGGCTTTCCCCGTGGCGTCCCATGGTACTGGGATCGGGATAGGCAATGCCTGTCGGCCTTTCCTCGTCGGGCCAGGTGCTCGCGATCACCGCAGCGGTGTAGCTGCGGAGATCCGCGCGGGCCTTCTCGGCCCCTGGGCCGTAATTGCGGAGGCACGGATCGAGCTGAGCCAGTTGCCCGGCATCCGCGTTCCGGTCGCGGTACGCCATATCGAACGCGCTCTTCACGCTCGACAACTGCAGGCTGAGGATGAGCGCCGCGAAGGTGACGAGGAGACTCGTGACCAGCCGCAGCGCGTCCATGTTCCGCTCGGTCAGATGCTCTTCGGGCAACCAGTTCCTCAGCTGGAGGCCGAATACGGCCGCCGCGCTGAGCAGGCCGCAGAACATGAAGGCTGAAAGCCACTGCACCATGACAGAACCTGCTCTTGCTGAAGCCCCGGGCACAGAACCCTGCAGCCGTCGCGACCGCGAGAACGATCTGGCGTCGACATGCAGCCATCGATCCAGAATGACGCGAGGATTGCAACTGTAGGCGGTCGCGACGCCATTCCTCCGCTTCTGCCCCCTCATGCCGCAATCGGCTTGGACAGACCCGGTCGGACCGCGCTAGCTTGCATGACTTGGCAACCCGATTTCTGCCAACCTTCCCTCTCTGCCCGAGGACATGATGCCGAAGTCCGAACTCATCGCGGCGCTGACGCCCGAGCTCACCGCGATCCGTCGCGATTTTCACCGCCATCCCGAACTGCTCTTCGACGTGCATCGCACAGCGGGCATCGTTGCCGACAAGCTCAAGGCCTGGGGCGTCGACGAGGTGGTAACCGGCATTGGCCAGACCGGCGTCGTCGGCGTGATCAAGGGCAAGCGCCAGGGTTCCGGCAAGGTCATCGGCCTGCGTGCCGACATGGATGCCTTGCCGATCCACGAGGAAACCAATCTCGAGCATCGCTCGACCGTGCCCGGGAAGATGCATGCCTGCGGTCATGACGGCCACACCACCATGCTGCTCGGTGCCGCGAAATATCTCGCCGAGACCCGGGATTTCGACGGCACAGCGGTCGTGATCTTCCAGCCGGCAGAAGAAGGCGGCGGCGGTGCGAAGGTGATGTGCGATGAAGGCCTGATGGAGCGCTTCGGCGTGCAGGAGGTCTATGGGCTGCACAACAAGCCTGGCATGGCGATCGGTCAATTCTGCATCCGCAAGGGCCCGCTGATGGCCGCAGCCGATCGCTTCCTGATCAAGATCGAGGGCAAGGGCGGCCATGCCGCCGCGCCGCACGACACCAAGGATCCGGTGGTTGCCGCCTGCCAGCTCGTGACCGCACTGCAGACCGTCGCCTCGCGCAATGCCGACCCGCTCGATTCGGTCGTCGTCTCGGCGACAGCGATCAATGCCGGCGAAGCGTTCAACGTCATTCCGCAGACCGTCGAGATCAAGGGCTCGGTCCGGACGCTGACACCTGCCATGCGCGACCTCGCCCAGAAGCGCATCCTCGAGATCGCCGACGGGCTGGCGAAGGCGTTCGATCTCAAGTGCGAAGTCGACTACGACCGCGGCTATCCGGTGACCTTCAATCACGCCGGGCAGACGGATTTCGTGACCAGCGCCACCCGGAACGTTTTCGGGAAGGACGCGATCGATACCGAGATCCCGCCTGTCATGGGGTCGGAGGATTTCTCCTTCATGCTCGAAGAGCGCCCTGGCGCCTATATCTTCATGGGCAATGGTGACTCGGCTGGCCTGCACCACCCGGCCTATGAGTTCAACGATGCGGCGATCCCGGTCGGCGTGACCTATTGGGCAAGCCTCGTCGAGATCGCCATGCCGCAGCGCGCAGCCTGATCGCAGGATCCCGATGGCCGATATCGATTGCCTCGTCATCGGGGCCGGCGTTGTCGGCCTCGCAACGGCGCGCGCACTTGCGCTCGCCGGACGCGAGGTCGTGATCGCCGAAGCCGCCGACGGCATCGGCACTCAGACCTCCGCCCGCAATAGCGAGGTCATCCATGCCGGGATCTACTACCCACCTGGCTCGCTCAAGGCGCAGGTCTGTGTCGCGGGCCGCAAGCAGCTCTATCGCTATCTCGGCGAGCGCGGCTTGCCGCACAAAGCCTGCGGCAAGCTGATCGTCGCGACATCGGCGAGCCAGCGCCCGGCACTGGAAACGATCGCGGCGCGGGCGAAGGCCTCAGGGGTCGACTCGCTGCGCTATCTCGACACAGCCGAGGCGCGGGCACACGAGCCCGAGGTCGCCTGCGAGATCGCGCTGTTCTCGCCCGAGACCGGCGTGGTCGACAGCCACGCCTTCATGCTCTCGCTGCTTGGAGAATGTGAGGCCGCTGGCGGCTCGCTGGCTTTGAACACGCCCATCAGCGGCTGGCGCCGCGAGGGCGAGGCGTTCAGCGTCGATTTCGGCGGCGACGATCCCGCGACCTATTCGGTCCGCAGCATCGTCAATTCGGCCGGCCACGGCGCGCCGCGCCTGCTCGGCAGGCTCGACGGCTTTCCTGCCGCCTATGTGCCAAAGCAATCTTTCGCCAAGGGCAATTACTTTGCGCTGCTGGGGAAGCAGCCCTTCTCGCATCTGGTCTACCCAATCCCGGAAGCAGCCGGGCTCGGCATCCATGCCACGATCGACATGGCCGGGCGAGTCAAGTTCGGCCCGGATGTCGAATGGGTGGATGACGACCAGAATCTGGTCGTCGACGCGACCCGGGCCGAAAAGTTTTACGCAGCGATCAGGACATACTGGCCCGGTCTGCAGGACGGCGCGCTGGTCGCGGATTATGCCGGTATCCGGCCGAAGCTGCATGGACCGACGGAGCCGATGCCGGATTTCCGCGTCGACGGACCGGCCGTCCATGGCGTGCCGAAGCTGGTCAACCTGCTCGGGATCGAAAGCCCCGGGCTGACCTCCTCGCTCGCGATCGCTGAACTCGTGGTGGAAAGGCTGCAGGCCTGACGGCGGACGCTTCGCGCTCCGTCAGGCAGATCATGGCAACTGGCTGAACTCGGAAGCCGGCATAGCCCGGTCTGTTCCACAGCGTTACATGCCGGAAAGCTCAGGTTGGCGGCAGCGAGAACCGCCCGCTGTGAAGCATTCCATCTAACCGCGGATCGCCTTCACCGCGTCCCTCGCTTGCCTGGCAAGCTCAGTCACACGCGCCCAGTCGCGTTTCGCAACCGCATCGGCCGGCACGAGCCAGGATCCCCCGACGCAGATCACCTGCGGCAGGGCAAGGTAGTCGGCGAGATTGGCGAGGCTGACGCCGCCGGTCGGGCAGAATTTCAGCTGCGGGAACGGCCCGGACAACGCTTTCAGCGCCGGCGTGCCGCCCGCCTGCTCGGCCGGGAAGAACTTGCAGGTGAGCCGCCCGGCCAAGACTGCGCGCATGCAGTCCGACGCCGTCGCCACGCCAGGCAACCAGGGCAGGCCGGACGCGCGCATCGCCTCGTCCACCGCCTCACTGAAACCGGGACTGACCACGGCCTGCGCGCCCACCCTCTTGACCTCTGCGACCTGCAAAGGTGTCACGACCGTGCCGGCAACCGAGAGGATTTCCGGCACCTCGCGGGCGATCCTCTCGAGCGCGGCCAGTGCAGCAGGGCGACGCAGCGTGACTTCGATCACGTCGATGCCACCCGCAAGCAGCGCGCGGGCCAGCGGCACCGCGACCTCGGCCTCGTCGATCACGACGACCGGGACTACGCCACAGGACTTGAGGCGTGCAATTTCGGGTTCGCCTGACATCGGCTCGATCTCCTCGCTGAGCGCCTTCGCTTAAGCCCTGGCCCAGTAAACGTCGAGCCCCTGCGGCCGTCGCAGCAGGATGCCGACCGGATAGGCGGCCGGAAGGGCCTGCGCCGTCGCCAGCGTCGTTTCCTTCTCCTTTCCGGCAATGAGCAGGGTTGCCCAGCCAGCCTTCGCGATCCGCGCGGCCGACAGTGAGATGCGAGGCGGCAGGCCGGGCGGACGGGCCGCGACAGCGTGGATCGCATCGTCGCTCCGCGTAGCCCCTTCGTCGCCGGGAAAGAGCGAGGCGATGTGCCCATCGGCGCCCATGCCACTGACCAGGATATCGATCGCAGGCAGCCGCGAGAGCACGGCATCAAGGCTGCGCGCTGCCGCAGCGAGATCGTCGCCGGCATTGTGGAAGGACACGAAGCGGGCCCGTTCGTCGCGCAAGGGGGAGAAGGCGTCCCGGATCATGCGCTCGTTCGAGGCGGCATCGTCGGGCGCAACGAAGCGCTCGTCGGTCGGCATCAGGGTAACCCTGTCCCAGGCGAGGTCGTGCGCGCCGAGTGCCGCGAGAAAACGCGCCGGCGTCGTGCCGCCGGGGACCGCGAGCAATGCCTCTCCGCGAGCGGCTATCGCGGCGCGCAGCCGCACCGCGACAGATTCGGCGAGCGCTTCCGAAGCGCCGGCCAGCGTCTCGAAACGGTGCCAGGCGAGCGGTCCCGCCGCGCTCATTCCATCAACTCCGGGTCGGCCCAGGACCGCCCTTCGCGCTCAATCAGACCGATCGCCTGAGACGGTCCCCAGGAGCCGGCGGCATAGCGATGCGGCTGCGGATAGTACTCCTGCCAGCCGGCAATGATCGGATCGATCCAGGCCCAGGCCTGCTCAACCTCGTCACGGCGCATGAACAGGGTCTGGTCGCCGCGGATCACATCCGTCAGCAGCCGCTCATAGGCGTCGGGTGAGCGGACGCCGAAAGCGGTATCGTAGCGCAGATCGAGCTGGCGCGGGACGATCTTGAGCTTGCCGGACCCTGGCACCTTCATCATCAGCTGCATCTGCACGCCGTCATTGGGCTGCAGGCGGATGATCAGGCGATTGGCGTCGAGCCGCCCACAATCGGCAGCGCTTCCGAAGATCGAGTGCGGCACCGGCTTGAAGGTGACGGCGATCTCGGAATAACGCTGCGCCATGCGCTTGCCCGTGCGCAGATAGATCGGGACGCCGGCCCAGCGCCAGGTTTCGAGCTCGCAGCGGATCGCGACGAAGGTTTCGGTGTTGCTGGCATGGCCGAGTTCCTCGGCATAGCCATGGACGCGTGCGCCGCCGCTGACGCCCTGACCATACTGCCCGCGCACGGTCGCCCGCAGGACGTCGGGACCGACGATCGGCTTGAGAGCCTTCAGCACCCTCACCTTCTCGTCGCGGACGGCATCGGCTTCCAGTAGGTTCGGCGGCTCGATCGCAAACAAGCAGAGCAGCTGCAGCACGTGGTTCTGCACCATGTCACGCAGGTGCCCGGCCTTGTCGTAATAGCCGGCGCGCGACTCGAGGCCGACCGTCTCGGCAACCGTGATCTGGACATTGTCGATGTCGCGACTCGACCAGGAGCGCTCGAACAGAGTGTTGGCAAAACGCAGTACCAGAAGGTTCTGGACCGTCTCCTTGCCGAGATAATGATCGATCCGGTAGGTGCGGCTTTCCGGAAGGATCCTTGCCACTGCGTCGTTGATCTCGCGGGCGGAGGCGAGATCCCGCCCCAGCGGCTTTTCAAGGATGACGCGCGAGGTCGGCGTCAGGATGCCGGCGCTGGCGAGGTTCTCGCAGATCGGGATGAAAAGATCGGGCGGTGTCGAGAGGTAGAAGGAGCGGACGCGCTCCGAATCGCCGAGTTCCTGCCGCAGACCGGCATAGGTTTCCGGTTTCAGTGCATCGACCTGCACCACGGAGAGCCTGCGCAGGAATGCCTCGATCCTGGCCGGGGAAAGCCCCTCCTCGGCGAGCTTGCGGCTGATCTCGCCGGGCAGTCCGGCGACATCCTCGCTCTTGCGCACCATCGCCAGGATGCGGCTTTCCTCCGGCAGCACGCCCTCCTGATTGCGCTGGGCCAGCGCCGGAAAGAGCTTGCGCAGGGCCAGATCGCCGCTGGCGCCGAAGATCACGAGATCGAAGGGCGGGACCGGAGTGCGCTCCGGCGCAGCTTCGAGCTTCACGACATGATCGGCGACGGCATCCATGGGCATACACACTCCGCAGCAGCGAATACGGCCAAGCTAGCCGATCGCTGCGACGAGAGTTAGACGGTTTTGGCGCGCCGCCCAAGCAGGCAGGACGCGCAACCGACCTGCCGCTCAGGCGGTCTGGCGGCGGAAGCCTTCGCTCGCGATCAGCAATTGCTGGGCATAGGTCGTTTGCGGCGAACGCGCGGCCAGCGTCTCGGCCGTCATCTCCTCGACTCCACGGCCGAACTGCATGACGAGCAGCCGCTCGCACATATGGGCAACGACCGCGAGATCGTGACTGACTAGGATATAGGTCAGATTGCGCTCCTTGCGCAGCGCCTGGAGCAGGTTCAGCACTTCGGCCTGAATCGAGACGTCGAGCGCCGACGTCGGCTCGTCGAGCAGCAGGATCCTCGGTTCGAGCACAAGCGCCCGCGCGATCGCCACGCGCTGGCGCTGGCCACCAGAGAGCTGGTGCGGGAAGCGGAAGCGGAACGAATTCGGCAGCCCCACATCCTTCATGGCGCGTTCGATGCGCGCCTCGGCGTCCTCGATGCCGTGAATGGCCAGGGGCTCGGCCAGCGTATCGTCGACCGTCTTCTTCGGGTGGAGGCTGCCATAAGGGTCCTGGAAGACCATCTGCACGGCGCGATAGAAGGCCTTGTCGCGGACCTTGGGCTGCTTGCTGCCCAGAATCGTGACATCGCCGCTCCATTCGCGGTTCAGACCGGCGAGGACGCGCAGCACGGTCGACTTGCCCGAGCCGGATTCACCGACGATGCCGTAGCTCTCGCCGGATGCAACCGAGAAGGAGAGGTCCTTCACGACATGAGAGTCGCCGAAGGAGACGTTCAGCTTCTCGACAATGATGGCGGGGTTCGTGTTCATGCCAGCCATGCCGGGTCACGTTTCAGGGTGGCGAGCTTGTCTTTGCGATGGTCGAGATCCGGCAGGCAGTCGAGCAGGCCGAGCGTATAGGGGTGGCGATGAGCGCGTGCGCTCTCGTCGGCGAGTTCGGCGGCCGGCAGCGTCTCCATCGCCTTGCCGCCATACATGACGATGACGCGGTCGCAGAAGGACTGCACGAGATGCAGGTCGTGGCTGATGAAGATCAGCCCCATGCCGCGGCTGGTGACGAGGTCGTCGAGGATCTTCAGCACCTGCAATTGCACGGTGACGTCGAGGGCCGAAGTGGGCTCGTCGGCGATCAGGATGTCGGGCTCGGCGATCAGCATCATCGCAATCATCACGCGCTGTCCCATTCCGCCCGAGACTTCGTGCGGGTAGAGATCGTAGACGCGTGCCGGCTCACGGATCTGCACCGCTTCCAGCATGGTGAGGCTGCGCTCCTTGGCCTCACGCGAACTCGCCTTGTGATGGACGCGATAGGCTTCGGCGATCTGTTCGCCCACGGTCTTCACCGGATTGAGCGAGAATTTCGGATCCTGCATCACCATCGAGATATGGCGGCCGCGCAGCTTGCGGCGCGAACCCTTGTCCATCGTCAGCAGGTTCTGCCCGCGATAGACGAGCTTGTCGGCCTGAACCTCGCCGGGATGGGGGATGAGGTCGAGAATGGCGCGGCCGGTCATCGACTTGCCGGAGCCGGACTCGCCGACGATGCCGAGCCGTTCGCGACCGAGCGTGAAGGACAGCCCGCGCACGGCGCGGACAATGCCGGTCGCGGTATGGAAATTGACCCGCAGATTGTCGAGTTCGAGCAGCGGCTGTTCGATCGGGCTATCGGGTGCGCGCATCATCTCACCTCGCATCCATGACGTCGCGCAGGCCGTCGCCCAGCAGATTAAAGCCGAGCGCCACAACGCAGATGGCAAGGCCGGGGAAGGTGGCGACCCACCACTGGTCAAAGATCTGCTCGCGGCCAGCCGAGATCATCGCGCCCCATTCCGGGATCGGCGGCTGCGCGCCGAGGCCCAGGAAGCCGAGCCCGGCAGCCGTCAGGATGATGCCGGCCATGTCGAGAGTGGACCGCACGATCAGGGACGGCAGGCACATCGGCACGACATGCCTGAGCACGATCCGCCATTGCGAAGCCCCCTGCAGCCGGACCGCGGAGATGTAGTCCTGGTTGCGGATGATCAGTGTCTCGGCCCGGGCGACTCGCGCATAGGGCGGCCAGGCCGTGAACGCGATGGCGATGACCGCATTTTCAAGTCCGGGGCCGAGGGCAGCGACGAAAGCGAGCGCGAGCACCAGGCGCGGGAAAGCCAGGAAGACGTCGGTGATGCGCATCAGGACTCGATCGACCCAGCCGCCGAGATAGCCCGCGGCGGCGCCGATCAGGAGGCCGATCGGCCCCACGGTGATGACGACGAGCAGCACGATGACAAGCGTGACGCGCGAGCCGTAGACGACCCGGCTGAAGATATCCCGGCCGAGCGAATCCGTGCCAAACCAGTTCGTTGCCGATGGCGGCAGCAGGCGCTTGTCGAGGGCCTGCGCCAGCGGATCATAGGGCGCGAGCATCGGCGCAAAGGCAGCGGCGAGCAGCAGCAGCACGACGATGGTGAGCCCGATGACGGCTGCGGGGTTGCGCCGGAAAGCGAGCCATTGCCGGTAATACTGGCCGAGCCGTGCCTGACGGCGCGACGCGGGGGAATCGGTGATGAGCCAGGCGGCCCAGCCGGACGAGGTCTGTTCGGTCATGGCCATGTCCTCAGCGCGCCCGCGGATCGGCCAGGCGGCCAATGATGTCGGAGAACAGATTGACCCCGATGAAGACCGCACCAACCACCAGCGTGCCGCCGAGCACGGCGTTCATGTCGGCATTGAGAAGCGAATTGGTGATGTAACGGCCAAGGCCGGGCCAGGCGAAGATGGTCTCGGTCAGCACCGAACCTTCGAGCAGATGCATGTAGGAGAGCGCGATCACCGTCACGAGCGGCACGACGGCGTTGCGCAGAGCATGGCCCCAGATGACCTGCCACTCCGACACGCCCTTGACCCGGGCGGCAATGACATATTGCTGCTGCAGCTCGTTGATCATGAAGCTGCGCGTCATGCGGCTGATATAGGCGACGCTGAGCAGGCCCAGGACGGAGGCCGGCAGGATAAGGTGGGAGAAGGCATCCCAGAACGCATCCCACTCACCTTGCATGGCCGCATCGAGCATGATCACGCCGGTGATCGGCGTCACGAAATCCTGATACGCCACCGAAATGCGCCCGGGTCCGCTGACCCATCCGAGCTTGGCGTAGAACAACAGAAGACCCATGAGGCCAAGCCAGAAGACCGGGATCGAATAGCCGATCAAGCCGATGACGCGGGCGATCTGGTCGGGCCAGCGCCCCTGGTGGACGGCAGCGACGATGCCAAGCGGCACGCCGAGCATGATGCCGATCAGCGTGCCCAGCGTCGCCAGTTCAAGCGTGGCCGGGAAGACGGTCTTGATGTCGTCGACCACGGTGTTCGAGGTCAGTACGGAGCGCCCGAGATCGCCGGTGAAGACCTTGCCGATGTAAATGGCGAATTGCTGCCAGAGCGGCTTGTCGAGGCCGAGGTCGAGCCGCGCCTTGTCGTAGACATCGGCGGGAGCGCGATCACCGACCACGGCAAGCACCGGGTCGATCGGCATCACGCGCGCGATCAGGAAGGTGACGAGCAGAAGCCCGAACATCGTGATGGCGACCGTGCTGAGCTCGCGCCCGGCAATCTTGCCCCAGCGGCCCGATTTACCCGCCCATGTCTCTCGCGATGACGCCATGCAACCAACCACTGTGCAAAAGCCCGAAGAAGGGCGCTTCCGGAAGCCACGGCGCGCGGGAATGCAATCCCCTCGCCCGTGGTGCTCAACAGAAAAGAATAGAAATAAGCCCGCCGCAGCCATAAGCCGCGGCGGGTTCCGTCAGAAGACGTGTCTCAGTTCTTGGAGATCGGCCAGTAGAAGTTGGTGTCGGAGCTCGGTCCGATCACCCAACCCTTGACGTTCTTGCGCTCGGCCGTGACCTCGACCTGCTGGTACATGATCACGAAAGGCGAAACCTTCTGGTGCTCGCGCTGCAGGCCCTCATAGGTCGCCTTGCGCTTGGCCGCATCTGTCTCGAGCACGGCGGCCTGGGCGACCTTCGTCATGTCCGGGATATCCCAGGCATTGCGCCAGGCCAGCGTCTTCGACTTCGCATCTTCGCCGTTGTTCTCGTTGATGGCGAAGGTTTCGGCATTGGTGTGCGGATCGAGATAATCCGGACCCCACTGGCCGATATAGATGTCGTGGGTGCGGGCGCGATACTTGGTCAGCGTCTGCTTGCCGTCGCCCGGGATCAGCTCGAGCTTGATGCCGGCCTGGCCCCAGCTCGACTGGATCGCCTGCGCGATATCGGTGATCGGAGCGACCGAGCGAACGTCCATGGTGACGGTGAAGCCGTTCGGCAGCCCGGCTTTGGCGAGCAGCTCCTTGGCCTTGGCGGGATCGAACTTGTAGGGCTTCTCGTCAATGGCTCCCAGGAAGCCCTTCGGCAGGAAGGATTCGTGGTGCTTGTAGGTGCCCTCGACGATGTTGCGCTCGATCGACTGGTAGTCGACCAGCCACTTCAGCGCTTCGCGTACCTCAGGCTTGTTCAGGTTTGCGTTCTTCTGATTCAGGCCGAGATAGAGAATATAGCCCTTGTCGCCCTGGACGATCTGGATGTCGGATTTCTCCTTCACAGCGGCGAGCTGGTCCTTGGAGAGGTTGCGGGCCATGTCGATGTCGCCCTTCTCAAGCAGCAGGCGCTGCGAGGCCGGCTCGGCGACATGGCGTACGATCACGCGCTTGTTCTTCGGCGCGCCCTTGTACCAGGTCTCGTTGGCATCGAGCGCATATTGCTCGTTGGGACGATAGGCGCGGACCTTGTAGGCACCGGAGCCGGCCGAGTTCAGCTTGAGCCAGGCATTGCCGAAATCGCCGTCCTTCTCGTTCGCCTTGACCAGCTTGGAATCGACGACCGAAGCCACGCCGGAGGTCAGGCAGTTCAGGAAGAAGGTCGGAGCGAAGGGCTTGGAAACGGTGACGACGACGGTGTTGTCATCGGTGGCCTTCACCTTCTCGAGGACATTCTCCTTGGTGAGGCCGAACTGGGTGAGGATGAATCCCGGCGACTTGTTGAGCGTGACGGCGCGCTGGAAAGAATAGACCACGTCGGCCGCGGTCAGCGCATTGCCCGAATGGAACTTGACGCCCGGGCGCAGCTTGAAGGTGTAGGTGAGATTGTCCTCGCTGACAGTCCATTTCTCGGCAAGCTCGCCAACGAGTTCGTTGTTCTTGGCAAGATCGACGCCGATCAGCTTGTCATAGACATTGGCACCGACTTCGACGCCCGAGAACTCGAAGGCTTCGGCCGGATCGAGCGTAATGATGTCGTCGATCTGCTTGGCCATGACCACCGTATCCTTCGGCGTCTGAGCCATGGCTGTCGTCGCCATCAACGCCGTAAAGGCGGAGGCAACCATCAATTTCGCAACGTGACGCATGGACTATCCCCATTGGTTCTAAGGGCGGCCGTTTCGCCGCCGCTTGGGCGCTATGTGTGGCCAGATCGGGTTCGATGTCCAGCGGCTAGCAAGTTGCGCAGCGCACTGCTCACAGGCCTGCACTCTTCTTGCGCAACGGATTGATAGACCGACGCATTCTTGCGCAGCGACAGCTTTGCGAGCAATCGAAGCTAGGGCTATCCTCAGGCAGAGCCGTGCCGTGGGCACGCCCGACCGAGCAGGTGTCGCCCTTGGCCATCATCGCCGCGCTGAACCACGTCACCCATTACCGCTACGATCGCCCCGTCGTGCTCGGCCCCCAGATCATCCGGCTGAGGCCCGCGCCGCATTGCCGCGCAGCAATCAAGAGCTATGCGCTCAAGGTCTCGCCAGCGCAGCATTTCGTGAACTGGCAGCAGGATCCGAGCGGCAACTGGCTCGCCCGCTATGTCTTTCCCGAACCGGTGAACGAATTCCGCATCGAAGTCGATCTCGTCACCGAGCTTTCGGTGATCAACCCCTTCGACTTCTTCGTCGAGACCAATGCGGAGACCTTCCCCTTCGTCTATCCCGAGGAGCTCCAGGCCGAGCTCGCTCCCTATCTCGTCACGGAGCCGGCCGGGCCGCTGCTGATCGATCTCCTCGCCAGGATTCCGCGCGAGCCGGTCAACACCGTGAACTTCGTCGTCGATCTCAACGCCCGGCTGCAGGGCATGATCGCCTATGGCATCCGCATGGAGCCCGGCGTGCAGGAGCCGGAGCACACGCTCCAGATCAAGTCAGGCTCGTGCCGCGACACGAGCTGGCTGCTGGTCCAGATCCTGCGTCAGCTCGGGCTCGCCGCCCGCTTTGTCTCCGGCTACCTGATCCAGATGAAGGCGGATATCGATCCGCTCGAGGGGCCGCGCGGCACCGACAAGGATTTTACCGATCTCCACGCCTGGGCCGAGGTCTATATTCCCGGCGCGGGCTGGATCGGGCTCGATCCGACCTCGGGGCTGCTGACCGGAGAAGGCCACCTGCCCCTCGCAGCGACACCGCATTTCCGCTCGGCCGCGCCCGTGAGCGGCGTTGCCAGCTATGCCGAGACGACCTTCGACTTCGCGATGAGCGTCGAGCGCGTGCATGAAGTGCCGCGCATCACCCTGCCCTTCTCCGACCAGTCGTGGCAGCGCCTCGATGCGCTGGGCGAAAGGGTCGATGCCGATCTCGCAGCGCAGGATGTGCGCCTGACGATGGGCGGCGAGCCGACCTTCGTCGCGACCGATGATCAGGAGGGTGCGGAGTGGAACACCGCCGCAGTCGGCCCGACCAAGCGCCGGCGCGCCGATGAACTGATCCGTCGGCTGCGCAGCCGCTTTGCGCCGGGCGGCATGCTGCATTACGGCCAGGGCAAATGGTATCCGGGCGAAAGCCTGCCGCGCTGGGCCTTCGCGCTCTATTGGCGCGAGGACGGCGAGCCGATCTGGCGCAATGCCGCCTTGATCGCGCGCGAACCCGGCGCCGTAACCGGCGGCGACCGTGAACTGGAAGCGGCGACCTCGACACGCGATGCCGAGGCACTCGCATCGGGCCTTGCGGAGAAACTGGGCGTCGGGGCCGACCATGTGCTGCCCGCCTATGAGGATACCGGCCATTGGCTGCTCAAGGAGGCCCAGCTTCCGGATAATGTCGACCCGCTCGACCCACGCCTCGCCGACCCGGAGGAACGCGCCCGCATGGCCCGTGTCTTCCAGCTCGGCCTCGGCAATCCGCGCGGCTATGTCATCCCGGTGCAGCGCTGGCAGAGCCAGGCAGGCGACCGGCGCTGGCGCTCGGAAAAATGGACGCTGAGACGCGGCAAGCTCTTCCTGGTGCCGGGCGATTCACCGGTCGGCTATCGCCTGCCGCTCGGCTCTCTGCCAGCCGTGCCGGAGGCGGAGTATCCGCATATCCATCCGCAGGATCCGATGGAGGCGCGCGGCCCCCTGCCCGCGTCCGGCAGCGCGCCTGCGGCGCTAGCGGCAGAGCCCGCGCCTACGGTGCACCGGCATGCCCAATTCTCGATCCCCGGCGAGGTCCCCGCAGGTGCCGCGGCCCAGGATCGCGTCGAACAGGAGATCGGGCGCGAGCATGTGCGCACCGCGCTCAGTCTCGAGGTCAGGGACAATGTGCTCTGCGTGTTCCTGCCTCCCGTCGAGCGGCTGGAGGATTATCTCGACCTCATCGCCAGCGTCGAGGCCGTGGCCGAGCAGACCGGGATCGCCGTCCATATCGAGGGCTATGCTCCCCCCTCCGACCCGCGCCTCAACGTCATCAAGGTGACGCCCGACCCCGGCGTGATCGAGGTCAATATTCATCCTGCAAAGAGCTGGCGCGACGCGGTCGAGATCACGCGCGGCGTCTACGAGGAGGCTCGTCAGGCCCGGCTCTGCGCCGAGAAATTCATGGTGGACGGCCGCCATACCGGAACGGGCGGTGGCAACCATGTCGTGCTCGGTGGTGTCACGCCGTCCGACAGCCCCTTCCTGCGCCGCCCCGATCTGCTGAAGAGCATCATCCTCTACTGGCAGCGCCACCCCTCCCTCTCCTTTCTGTTCTCCGGCCTGTTCATCGGGCCGACCAGCCAGGCGCCACGCATCGACGAAGCCCGGCACGACCAGCTCTACGAGCTCGAAATCGCCCTTGCGGCGGTTCCGAAGCCGAGTGAGAAGCCGATTCCGCTCTGGCTCGTCGACCGCCTGTTCCGCAACCTGCTGGTCGATGTATCCGGAAACACCCACCGCACCGAGATCTGCATCGACAAGCTCTATTCGCCGGACGGGCCGACCGGCCGGCTGGGCCTGATCGAGTTCCGCTCCTTCGAGATGCCGCCGGATGCGCGCATGTCGCTGGCGCAACAGCTTCTGGTGCGCGCGCTGATCGCCTGGTTCTGGCGCGAGCCGCAGCAGGGCAAGCTGGTGCGCTGGGGCACGAGCCTGCATGACCGCTTCATGCTGCCGGAGATGATCTGGCAGGATTTCGGCGAGGTGCTCGCCGATCTCACGCATGCCGGCTATCCGTTCGACCCGGTCTGGTTCGAAGCGCAGCAGGAGTTCCGCTTCCCGTTCTACGGCAAGGTCAACCATGGCGGGGTCGAGCTCGAGCTGCGCCAGGCCCTAGAACCCTGGCACGTCATGGGCGAGCAGGGAGCGATCGGCGGCACCGTACGCTATGTCGATTCCTCGGTGGAGCGGCTGCAGGTCAAGGCAAGCGGGCTCGTTCCCGGTCGCCATATCATCACCTGCAACGGACGGCGCCTGCCGATGACCCCGGTCGCGGGTTCCAGCGAGGCGATCGCAGGCCTGCGCTTCAAGGCCTGGCAGCCGGCCTCAGGGCTGCACCCGACAATTCCCGTGCATGCGCCGCTGACTTTCGACATCGTCGACAGTTGGGTCGCCCGGTCGCTCGGTGGCTGCGTCTACCATGTCGCCCATCCCGGTGGGCGCAATTATGAGACACCGCCGGTGAATTCCTACGAGGCCGAGGCACGCCGCCTCGCCCGTTTCGAATCCATCGGTCATAGTCCCGGCCCGCTGGTGATTCCGGTGGAAGAGCGCAGCCCGGAATTTCCGATGACCCTCGATCTGCGCCGTCCAGCAGGACTCTAACCAAGGCCATGGCTTTGCAGGGCCGATCGCCGTCGACACGTCTCCGAGCGGAGCGGCGCAATGCGCTGCTGGCCGATTATCGCCCCTTGCCTGGAGCCTATGACGAGCTCATGGCGCCCGATGGCAGTGTACGCCCGCATTGGGAACCGTTCCTCGCCGAGTGGAGCGGGCTCTCCCAGGATGAACTCGGCCATCGCTTCGGGCTCGCTGATCGGCATGTCCGCGACACCGGCGTGTCCTATCGCGTGCATGGCGATCTCGATGCAAGCGACCCGCTGGCCGGGGAGCGCTCCTGGCCGCTGAATCATGTCCCGCTGATCATCCCCGGCGCGGAATGGCAGACCATTGCTGCCGGCGTGGCGCAGCGTGCGACGCTGCTCTCCTCCCTGCTTGGCGACATCTATGGACCCGGCGAGATGATCGCCAAGGGCCTGCTCCCTGCGGCGGTCGTAACCGGCAGCCCGGACTATCTGCGCCCGCTGCAGGGCACGGCCAATGGCGGCACGCTCCAACTCTATGCCGCCGATCTCGGACGCGGGCCGGACGGGCGCTGGTGGGTGCTCGGCGACCGTACGCAGGCGCCCTCCGGCGCGGGCTATGCGCTGGAGAACCGGCTGGCCCTGGGCCGCGCCTTCCCGGACCTGTTCCGGACCATGAATGTCGAGCGGCTGGCCTCGTTCTTCCAGGGGTTCCGCGCCGGGCTTGCTGCAAGTTCACGCCGGGTCGAGCCGCGGATTTGCCTGCTGACACCGGGCGCGCTCAACGAAAGCTATTTCGAACACGCCTATCTCGCGCGCTATCTTGGCTTCCTGCTGGTCGAGGGCGGCGATCTGCTGATGCGCGACGGGCGCGTCCATGTCCGCACCATCGCCGGCTTGAAGCGCGCCGATGTGATCTGGCGCCGGATCGACGGCGATTTCTCCGACCCACTCGAGCTCAACTCCGCTTCGGCGCTCGGCGTCGCGGGTCTCGTCCAGGCGGTGCGGCAAGGCAATGTCCAGATCGCCAACGGGCTCGGCTCGGGGGTTGTCGAAGCGCGAGCGCTCATGGGCTTCCTCCCGGCCCTCGCTGAGCACATCCTCGGTGACGAGCTGATCCTGCCGCATATCGCGACATGGTGGTGCGGGCAGCAGCGCGCACGATCCGAGGTGATCGACCGGCTTGGCGAGATGAGCATCTCGTCGGCCTTCCGCGCCTCGGTCGACGGCCTCAATGGCAACACGATCCTGCCCGGCGAGTTTTCGCCTGAAGCGCGCTCGGCGCTGCAGGCACGGATCGAGGCACGCGGGCTCGACTATGTCGGGCAGGAGATCGTGCGCCTCTCGACCATGCCGGTCTTCCAGGGCGGCCGGCTGCAGCCTCACCCGATGACGCTACGCGTGTTTGCAGCCGCGACTCCCGATGGCTGGACGGTGATGCCGGGCGGCTTCTGCCGTATCTCCGAGGACGCGGACGCACGCGCCGTCACGCTCGGCAATGGCGTGCGCTCCAGCGATGTCTGGATCACCTCCGACAAGCCTGTCGAGCAGGTGACCCTGCTACCAAGCGCCGACCGCATCAGCATCCGCCGCATCATCGGCACCATGCCGAGCCGCGCAGCCGACAACCTGTTCTGGCTCGGACGCTATCTCGAGCGGACCGAGGCAACCTTGCGGCTGGTGCGCGCATTGCTCGGCCGGCTGATCGATGCCGACGACGCCACGCCCGAGCGGGCGGAGACCCTGCGCCGCCTCGCCAACCTGCTGATCGCCTGGGGCGCCGCCCCGACGGGCAAGGAGCATTCCACCGCCTCCCAGGCCTCCGACGCGCTGCACAGCCTCGACCAATATGGCTCCGCCCTTTCCTCGGTCCGCGAAGCACGGCGCACGGCCTCGGTCATTCGCGAACGCCTGTCGATCGACGCCTGGCGCCTCTTCGGCGACCTGCAGCGACAACTGACGCTCAACGGCGACAAGCCGAGCGAGGGCGATGCCTATGAAACGGCCGACACCGCCCTGAAGACGCTCGCCGCCTTCTCGGGCCTGAGCCAGGAGAACATGGTGCGGGGTGCGGGCTGGCGCTTCCTCGATATCGGGCGGCGGCTGGAGCGCGGCATCGCGACCTGCCGTTTTGCCCGCCATTTTGCCGACTCGTCTGCGCCGGGCGACTGTCTCGACGCCCTCCTCGACCTGACCGATTCGCAGATCACATACCGCTCCCGCTATCTGCTCGGCCCGGCACTCGCGCCCGTACTCGATCTCGTGATGCTCGACCCGTATAATCCGCGCTCGGTCGCCTTCCAGATCGACCGCCTCGATGTCGAGATCGCCGTGCTGCCGACGCTGAGCGAAGACGGCATGCTGGAAGCGCCGCGCCGGCTCGCGCTCAAGCTCGCAGCCGAATGCCGGACCGCCGAGGCAAGCCGCCTCGACCGCACCAGCATCCTGTTGTTCGAACAGTTGCTGATGGGGCTGGCGAGCGCTGTGGCGGACCGCTACTTCCTGCAGAACAGCGAACCCGAAGGCTCGCGGATGACAGGCATCGCGTGATCTACGACGTCCGTCACGTCACGACCTATGCTTATGGTCGGCCTGTGCCCTTTGCACGCTGCATCCTGCGGCTGCTGCCGCGTGACGGCGTCGGTCAGAGCGTACGCAAGAGCAGCCTGAGCGTGACGCCGCGGACCAGCGAGCGCAATGACGGGATCTGCTTCTTCGGCAATCACATGACAACCCTGACCATTACCAAGCCGCATCGCGAGCTGAAGCTCGACATGCGGGCGCGGGTCGAGGTGAACCGGCCGGCGGCGCCTTTTCCCGGCCTGACGCGCAATTGGGAAGAGGTCGGTGCGCTGGCTCTCGCGTCCAGCAGCCTCGCGCCAAACTCCCCGGCGCACCAGCTCTTTCCCAGTCGGCTGGTGCCACCGGTCGCCGAGGTAGTCGACTATGCGCGTTCCAGTTTTGCGCCGCAGCGCCCCGTGCTGGAAGCGGCGAGCGAGCTGATGCGCCGCATCCGCACGGATTTCGTCTATGATCCCGAGGCAACCGAAGTGTCGACCCCGCTCGCGGAGGCCTTCCGCCAGCGCCACGGCGTCTGCCAGGATTTCGCGCATATCATGATCGCCGGTCTGCGTGGGCTCGGCCTGCCGGCTGCTTATGTCAGTGGCTATATCCGCACCATTCCGCCGCCGGGAGAAAAGCGTCTCGAAGGGGCCGATGCCAGCCATGCCTGGGTGCATCTCTGGTGCGGGCCGGAGACGGGCTGGATCGGCCTCGACCCGACAAACGACCTCGTCGTTGCCGACGATCATATCGTCACCGCGATCGGCCGCGACTATGCCGATGTCTCGCCGCTCGATGGCGTGATCGTCGGTCCCGGCACGCAAAAGGTCGGCGTCGCCGTCGATGTCATTCCGGTGCAGGAAGCCTGAGGATGCTGCCGCTGCGCGGACTGCTCTTCGACAAGGACGGCACTCTGCTCGACTATGGCGCGAGCTGGCCGCCGATCAACCTCGAGGCCGGGCTGCTCGCGGCCGATGGCGACGCTGAACTGGCCGCGGACCTGCTTCGACGCGCGGGAGCGGATCCGGAGACGGGCCAGGCGCTGGCCGATAGCCTGCTTGCGGCCGGGAATACGGAAGAACTGGCGCATGCCTGGCGTGAAGCCGGAAGCCCGCTCGGGATTGCCGCCCTGGTCGGGCGTCTCGATGCTCTCTTTCAGGCTTCGGTCGCGCGGATGGTTCCGGTCTGCGAGCTATCCGCGCTGTTCGATCGCCTGCGTGCCCGCGACCTCGCGCTCGGGATCGCTTCGAGCGACAGTGCCACAGCTGTCTCGGCCACGGCCACGCATTTCGGGATCGCGCCGCATCTCTCCTTCATTGCGGGCTATGATTCCGGCCATGGCGCCAAACCCGGCCCCGGCATGGTGCAGGCCTTTTGCGCCGCCTGCGGGCTTTCTCCTGGCGAAGTCGCGGTGATCGGCGACAACGCCCATGACATGGAGATGGGCCGTGCGGCCGCTGCCGGCCTGCGTATCGGCGTGCTGACGGGAACTGGAACGCGCACGACGCTGGAGCCGATCAGCGATCTCTGCCTCGGCAGCATCGCGGAACTGGAGATCGCGCTTTTCCCGTGATCGTTGCTATGGCAACTTAATTGCGGCTCGCCGGCTGAGAGCGAGGGTTGCAGGGAACGCTCGTGCGCACGCAGGTCGCCATCGTCGGCTCGGGGCCAGCCGGGCTTCTGCTCGGCCAGTTGCTGCATAAAGCCGGCATCGACACCGTCATCATTGAGCGCAAAGCCCGTGACTATGTGCTTTCACGCATTCGCGCCGGCGTGCTCGAGCAAGGCATGGTGCGGCTGCTCGAGGAGGTCGGCGCCGCGGGCCGGCTGCATGCCGAGGGCCTCAGGCATGATGGCTTCGACCTGCTCTTCGGTGGGGCGCGCCACCATGTCGACCTCGCCCGACTGACCGGCGGCCAGCACGTCACCATCTATGGCCAGACCGAAGCCACGCGCGACCTGATGGACCTGCGCGAGGCGTCCGGTGCCGCGACCGTCTTCGAGGCTGAGAACGTCGCCCTGCATGATTTCGACCGCGACAAGCCCTCCGTCACCTTCGTCAGGGATGGTCAGGCACAGCGCCTCGATTGCGAGTTCATTGCCGGCTGCGACGGATATCACGGCATTTCGCGGGCCAGTATTCCCGAGGCTGCACTCCAGAGCTTCGAGCGGGTCTATCCCTTCGGCTGGCTGGGCATCCTTGCCGAAGTCCCGCCCGTCTCGCACGAGCTGATCTACGCCGGCGATGAGCGCGGCTTCGCGCTCTGCTCGATGCGTTCGCCCCACCGCAGCCGCTACTACGTGCAGTGCTCGCTCGACGACGATGTCGGGAACTGGTCGGATCAGCGCTTCTGGGACGAATTGCGCCGGCGCCTTGATCCGGCGACCGCCGGGGCGCTCGTCACCGGCCCGTCGATCGAGAAATCGATCGCGCCGCTGCGCTCCTTCGTCGCCGAGCCGATGCGGTTCGGGCGCCTCTTCCTCGCCGGCGATGCCGCCCATATCGTGCCGCCGACCGGCGCGAAGGGGCTCAATCTCGCAGCCAGCGACGTGCATTACCTGTCGCAAGCGCTGATCGAGCATTTCACGGAGCACTCATCGGCCGGGATCGACGCGTATTCGGCCAGGGCCCTGGCGCGTGTCTGGAAAGCCGAACGCTTCTCCTGGTGGATGACTTCGCTGCTGCACCATTTCCCGGAGAATGGCGCCTTCGCACGGCGGATGCAGCGGGCCGAGCTCGATTATCTCGTCTCGTCGGACCACGCTATGGCCGCACTGGCTGAGAATTATGTCGGACTGCCCTATTGAAGCTCAGGCGGCCGCTTCGACCGGCGGCGCATTCCGCAGATTGGCTTCGCCCCAGGCCTTGAGCGCCAGGATGATCGGCTCAAGGCTCCGCCCACGCGCGGAGAGGCTGTATTCCACCCGAGGCGGCACTTCGGGATAGACGACGCGAATGATCAGGCCGTCGGCCTCCAGTTCGCGCAGCTGATTGGTGAGCATGCGCTGGGTCACCTGCGGCATGCGCTTGCGGATCGCGTTGAAGCGCATCGTCCCGTCCATCAGGAAATAGAGGATGATGCCCTTCCACTTGCCGTCGATCAGGGCGAGCGTGCTCTCGACCGGACAGCCCGGCAGGCAGTTCGGGGTCTTGTGGCGCGCCCGGCGCATGACGGTATCCTTTTCGATACTATAGGCGAAAATTGTGCGTTCTTGCGATGAGGGAGTGTATCTCTCATCTCAGAGCTCCCGCAATCAAGGAGCCCGCCATGCGCGCCATCGGCTATCGTAAATCCCTCGCCATTTCATCGGACGAGGCCTTGCTCGACTTTGATCTGCCCGAACCTGTGGCAACCGGACGAGACCTTCTCGTTGCGGTGAAAGCCGTCTCGGTGAACCCGGTCGACACCAAGGTGCGCATGCGCAGCGAGCCGAAGCCCGGTGATACCAAGGTTCTCGGCTGGGACGCGGCGGGCATCGTCAAGGCGGTGGGGCCCGAGGTGACGGACTTCAAACCGGGCGATGCGGTGTTCTATGCCGGCGCGATCGATCGCCCTGGCAGCAATGCCGAGTTCCATCTCGTCGATGAGCGCATCGTCGGGCGCAAGCCCGCCACGCTCGGCTTCGCCGAGGCCGCCGCGCTGCCGCTGACCGCGATCACCGCCTGGGAGACGCTGTTCGACCGGCTCAAGGTCAAGGATCCGGTATCCGGTGCGGCCAAGGCGATCCTGATTATCGGCGGAGCCGGCGGTGTCGGTTCGATTGCGATCCAGCTCGCGCGTCAACTGACCGATCTGACGGTGGTCGCCACCGCCTCGCGGCCCGAGACGAAGGCCTGGTCGCTGGAACTCGGGGCCCACCACATCGTCGACCATACGCAACCGCTCGCCGCGCAGGTCGCGGCACTGGGAATCGGCGCGCCAGGGCTGGTGTTCTCGACGACCCATACCGACACGCATATGCCGGCGATCCTCGAACTGATCGCACCGCAGGGGCGGATCGCACTGATCGATGATCCAAAGACACTCGATGCCATGCCGCTGAAGAGCAAGAGCCTGTCGCTGCACTGGGAGATGATGTTTGCGCGCTCGCTGTACCAAACGGCGGACATGCAGGCGCAGGGCGACCTGCTGGCGGAAGTCTCGCGGCTTGTCGATGCCGGCAAGGTCCGGACCACGCTGAGCGAGACTTTCGGGACGATCAACGCCACCAATCTGAAGCGGGCGCATGCCCTGATCGAGAGCCATCGCGCCAAGGGCAAGATCGTGCTGGAAGGCTTCTGAAACGAAGAAGGGCCGCGCCTTGCCGGCGCGGCCCTTCTGTCGGACATCAAGGACGATCAGGCGAGCGTGTAGGCCGTCTTCACCGTGGTGTAGAATTCCCGGGCATAGGCGCCCTGCTCGCGCGGGCCGTAGCTCGAGCCCTTACGCCCGCCGAACGGCACGTGATAGTCGACGCCAGCCGTCGGCAGGTTGACCATCACCATGCCGGCCTCGCTGTTGCGCTTGAAATGCGTCGCGTGCTTCAGCGAGGTCGTGCAGATGCCGGCGGCAAGGCCGAATTCGGTGTCATTGGCGATTGCCAGCGCCTCTTCATAGTTCTTGGCGCGGATCACGCTCGCAACCGGGCCGAAAACCTCTTCGCGCGAGATGCGCATGGCATTGCTCGCCTCGGTGAAGAGAGCCGGCTGCATGTAGAAGCCGGGGCTCTCGCGCTTGAGCACTTCGCCGCCCCAGGCGAGCTTTGCCCCCTCGTCCTTGGCAATGGCGACGTATTTCAGGTCCTGGTCGAGCTGGCTCTGATCGACGACCGGGCCGATATGGGTGCCGGCCTTCAGGGCATCGTCGACGACGAGGCCCTTCATGCGCTCGATCGCAGCCTCGACGAAGCGATCATGAATGCCTTCGGTGACGATCAGGCGCGAGGAAGCCGTGCAACGCTGGCCGGTCGAGAAGAAGGCGCCGTTGACCGCGGTCTCGACCGCGAGCTTGAGATCGGCATCGTCCAGCACGACGAGCGGGTTCTTGCCACCCATCTCGAGCTGAACCTTCTTCATCGGGTTGGAGGCGATGCAGGCCGCAGCAACCTTGCGGCCGGTCGAGACCGAGCCGGTGAAGCTGATCGCATGCACGTCCTTGTGCTCGAGCAGCGCCTGCCCGACCACCGAACCGCGGCCCATGACGAGGTTCAGCACGCCCTTGGGCAGGCCGGCGCGCTGGATGATGTCGACCAGCGCCCAGGCCGAGCCCGGCACGAGATCGGCCGGCTTGATCACGACGCAGTTTCCGTAGGCGAGCGCAGGGGCGACCTTCCAGCCCGGGATTGCGATCGGGAAGTTCCAGGGCGTGATCATGCCGATGATGCCGACCGGCTCGCGCGTGACCTCGACACCGACGCCCGGGCGAATGGAGGGGATCGCCTCACCGGCAAGGCGCAGGCACTCGCCGGCGAAGAAAGCGAAGATCTGGCCGGCGCGGGTCGCCTCGCCAATGCCCTCCGGCAGCGTCTTGCCCTCTTCCCGCGAAAGCAGGCGGCCGAGCTCCTCCTTGCGAGCAAGGATCTCGTCCGACGCCTTCTTCAGGATCTCGTAGCGCTCTTGCGGGGTGGTGCGGCTCCAGGCCGGAAACGCAGCCTTGGCAGCCGCGACGGCATTGTTCAGGTCCTCGATCGACCCCTGAGCATATTCGCCGACTACGTCATTGGTGTTGGAGGGGTTGATGTTGCGCGAGGCGTTCGAGCCGCCCACCAGCTCACCGGCGATCAGGTTCTTGAAAATCTCAGTCATCGCTGCCTCTCGACCCGTCGGGACAATTCTCGGTGCCGGTGTTAACGCCTTTGTCAGGCGAGCGCCATTCGTCCCGCTCATGGCTCACCGGCGCCTCAATCCGCATACAGTATGCAGAGAGTTTCTGTCGAGACGATCGATTCGCCCAAGGCCGGTTCGAGAGGGCCGGCGTGGAGGGAGTAAGGCTCACTTCTCCTTGATCGACAGCCCGTTCTTTCCGACCGAGATCTGCACACCATCCGGCTGCTTCTTTTCTTCGTAGAGGGCATAGCCGGTGACCGCGAGGCCAGCGATCAGAACAGCGACGAGCAGCAGAAGCGTATTTCGGGAGGTGAGCATCAGTGATCCTATGGTGCGGAAGCCGCAACGGGGCGACACCCGGTCAACGTTTCGCGAGTGCCGGCGGTTCCGCCTCATCATTCCGTGATCGGCATTGCCTCGCAGTGGAAAGGCGTGAAGAGTTCCCAGAGTCCCGTCACTGGGGAACGGACGTCCCAAGGCGCGCTCCCCGATGACAAAGCCGGCGGCATGGAAAGGCAGGCGACAATGGTCGAGACACCGCTCCAGCAACGAATTTGGACCGCCCTCACCGATCACACGATCTGCATGGTGTCGACCATCGTCCGCGGCCGGATCAGGACCCGGCCGATGTCGGGGCATGTCGATCGTGAAGAGCACCGCATCCTGTTCGTCACGCACAGCCATACCGGACCGGTCGAAGAGCTCGATGCCTCGCAGACCGCCTCGATCGCCCTGAGCGACGAGAACCACAATTTCTATGCGACGATCGAGTGCCGTGCGGAGCGGCTTGATGACCCCCAATTGCTCAAGAGAATCTGGAGCCCGTTAGTGGGAGCCTGGTTCCCAAACGGCCCTGACGATCCGGATGTGACCTTGCTGGCCCTGTCGCCGCTTTCAGCCGAGATCTGGGACGGCCCATCGAGCGCCGTCGTGATCGCCTTCAAGCTTGCCACGGCCAAAATCCTCGGGCGGGCGCCGGATCTCGGCGTCAACACCACGATCGATATGCGCTGAGGCGGCGGCTCAGCCGGCGGAAGGGGCGCCGCCGCTGGCGGGCTCCGACTTTGTCGTGCCCTGTCCGGCAAGGGCGAGCGAAAGGCTCGACCACGCAATGCCGAGGCACCAGCCGGCGAGCACGTCGCTTGGCCAGTGGACGCCCAGATAGATCCGGCTCACGCCAATCAGCAGCAAGAGGACCCAGGCCAGTCCGACGCTGAGCCGTGTGATATCCCGATGTTGGGACGCCAGGCCGATGAAACCGGCAATACCGAGCAGGACTACTGCGGACAGAAAAGCATGCCCGCTCGGGAAGCTCGCAGTGAAGACGATCGCGGTCGGCTCGACGATGTCGGGGCGCGCCCGGCCAATCCCGATCTTCAGCATCGTGCTGACCAGCGTTGCCAGCACGACATTGACGATGAGTGCGTTGGCGAGGCGCCGATAGCCGGCAAGCCAGAGGGCAAGCGTCGCGGCGAGGGTCATGAAGCCAAGCCCGACGAAGCTGCCGAGGCCGCTGATGTCCCGCATCATCTCGGGCAGCCAATGCGGCCCGATCGGCGCGGCCGGGTCCCCAGCTTGCCGGAACAGCAGGATGAGGCCGGTATCGAAGGCGAAGGTCCGGCCGGACAGGATGAACAGCGTCAGGCCGAGAAAGGCGAAGGCCGCTGCGACCGGGACAAGAATGCGGGGATGAAACGACATCGAAATCCTGAATGATGGCAACCGACCGGAGGAACGTGTCTCTAGCCGTGTGCCCGGCCCGGGGGCACCCGGCAGGCGATGATGCTCACCGCCTTTGGCAGAAGGCGATAACGGAGCTCGCCGGCCTTGCGCTCGACCTCGCCGTCGAAGGTGATGTGACCGCGCTTCTTGTCGCGACGCGTCAGCGTGACTTCGTCACCGGTATAGGAGGTCAGATTCTGGGACGAGCGCCAGTGCCCCGATGCGACCGACAGCGCTGCCTTGGTGCGGGAGAGAAGGCCGCCCGCATTGAGGATATGAACCTCGAAGACGCCGCCATCGAGCCGGCTGCGGCGCCATTCGGGCCCATCGAAACTATTGATGGTGACAAGCACGGCATCGGCCTCGACCTGGCGGCGCTCCTGGCCGATCCGGATGTCGACGGTGATCGCCCGGGTGAACAGGATGGAGCGCGTCGCAGCGACCGCAAAGGCGACCGCGCGGCTGAAGGGAAAGCGCCTGCGCGCATATTCACGTTCGCGCGCCATCAGGCTGAAGAAGCCCATTCCCGAGATCGAGTGGAACAGCCGGTCGTTGACGCGGCCGATGTCCATCGTCACCGGCGCCCCGGTGCAGAGCGCCTCGATCTGGCCCTCCAGCGTCCCGATGAGGCCGAGATCCCGCCCAAGGATATTCACCGTCCCGAGCGGGAGAATCCCTACTGGCCGTCCGGCCTCCAGCAGGACCGGCAGCACGCCGTTGATCGTGCCGTCGCCACCAGCAATGACGGGGGTTGCCGCATCATCGGCGATCGCCGTCGAAAGCGCATGATGCAACTCGCGCGGCGGCACGAGCCGGACCTCCGCCTTGCAATCATGGGCATGGAACGCGGCCTCGATCCTGGCCGCGAAGGCCTCGGGCCCTGCGGCCAGCACGGTTCCCGCCCGCGCATTGACGATCACGATATGGCGCATGACGCCCTGATATCATCCCATCCATGCCGGAGCCCAGGCCAATCGGCATTTCACACTGCAGCGGCCCGCTCCGCGCGCCACTCAACACGGTCTTTGGTCACAATCATGGCAGTGGCCGCGTCTTCGACCTCTTCGGTCGTGACCTCGAAATGCTGCAGCGAATGGGCTCCGAAGGAATTGAGCATCGCGACGTCGGTCGCGTCGCGCCCGCGGGCGATCACGATCCGGCCGATGCGGCGGGCATTGTGACGGGCGTCGAACGTGTACCAGCGGCCACTGAGGAAGACTTCGAACCAAGCGTTGAAATCCATTGGGGCCGGGTCCTTCGGCACGCCGATATCGCCGAGATAGCCGTTGCAATAACGCGCCGGGATGTTGAGGCAGCGGCAGAGGGTCACGGCAAGGTGGGCGAAGTCGCGGCAGACGCCGATCCGTTCCTCGAAGGCCTCCGCCGCAGTGCGCGTGTTGCGCGCATAGGCATAGCCGAAGGTCAGGTGATTATGGACGAAATCGACGACGGCCTGGACACGCTGCCAGCCCGGAGGGATCTGGCCGAAGAGCTGCCAGGCGCGGTCCCCGAGCTTGTCGGTTTCGCAGTACCGGCTGCCGAGCAGATAGATCAGCACCTCGTCGGGCAGCTCGGACGGCTGCACTTGGCGGGCGGCCGGATTGAAGGGATCGAGCTCGCCGGAATCATGGAGAAGTCCTGCTGAACTCAGCCGGATCCCTCCCGCTGGGGCGACAAGCCGGCGACAGATATTGCCGAACGGGTCGCGATATCGCTCGACCGGAACATGGAGACGCGGATCGACCAGGGAGACCGCTGTCATATCGTCTTGGCGGATGACATCGTGCTGACGGGAAGGATGCACATCGAGCATCGTCAACAGCGGCAATTCCTGCTGAGCGACGAGTTCGATGCGATAGCCGTAACGGATCTGCATGAGGGGCTCCTGGCAGCAACTGAACCGCGCAACCATCCGGGGGCAGTCCCGCACGTGCCGGCGATGGTGGAAGGGCGCTGTCAGGATGACGCGCAATGAGCGGATTGGTTCCCGAAAAAGGGAAGGAGCCGGACCTCCAAACGGAAGATGCGGGCCTTTCGGCCCGCATCCCGCCGTCACGACGGTTCGGCTGGGGGGATAGCAACCGCCGCGACCTGCAGCCGGCGGTGCCTACATCATCCAGTAGGGCATCGTGCCGTAGTAATCATGCACGCGCTTGCCGTAATTCCTGTCGTCCCAGTCGGGCTCGCCTTCGCTGTCATACATCGGCGCGGCCTCGAGCTTCTCCTTGGTGAGAGGCACGACATAGCCGCCACGATTGGTGTCGTAGTCGAGCACGCTCCAGGGAATGGGGTGATATTTCTCGCCTAGCCCGAGAAAGCCGCCGAAGGACATGATGGCGTAGGCTACCTTGCCGGTCTGCTTGTCGAGCATCACGTCATAGATTTCGCCGAGATGGTCGCCCGACGCATTGTAGACGCTGGTCCCGGCGACACGCGCGCCGGCAATGAGCGGATTTCCCGTGGTAGCAGTTGCGGTCATTGGAGCCTCCATTGAAGGGCGTCGCGGTGGCTCGCACCGCAGTCTGCCGGATCAACGCCGCGGAATCCGGAAGGTTCCAGGCAAAAGCCGAACCGCTCCACTCCCTGTGGAAGACAACCCAGGGTGTCTCCGCGCCACATGGTGAAGCCATAAATGGAACATTAATCCTTTGTCATGGTTGCTATGTCGCGCGATGTTGGTTGCGTCGCCCGTTACGGATCGTGTCTCGATCCTTCCGGGCGCGTTTCCATATCGAACGGAGCGGTTCGGACTGTGCATTAGGCCTGTCGATTGCATCCTGGGAGTCAAGACAATGAAGAAGCTTCTCATCCTCGTCGCGGTCGCGGCCTCGCTCGGCGCCTGCACGCAGCGCGAGCAGAACACCGGAACCGGCGCCCTGCTCGGTGCGGGTGCGGGTGCACTGGTTGGCGGCCTCGCCACTGGCCGCGCGGGTGGCGCGCTTGCAGGTGCCGCGATCGGCGGCGCCGGCGGCGCGATCATCGGCAGCGCCACGACGCCTGACCGTGTCTGCTACGGTCGCGACGAATGGGGTCGCCGCGTTCGCTATGCCTGCTGAACCGTCCAGCGGCTGAAAAAATGGGAAAGGCCCGCACTCGCGGGCCTTTTTCATGTAAGGCTTAGACCGCGCCGTAAGGGCCGAAGCGACCAACGAAGCGGTGGCGCCCGCCAGGATAGAGCAAGCGGACCGCCGTCACCGGCTGGTTCTGATTCCAGGTGCGGCGCTCAACGAGCAGGCACGGCTCGCCCTGCTCGATTTCCAGCAAACTCGCCTCCCGTTCTCCCGCAGCCACCGCACTGATCGCGTGCTCGGCCTGCGACCAGAGACTGTGCTGCAGCAACCAGTCGCCGGGGGGCGTCGTCTCGAATCGTTCGGCCGCAGTTGCGGGCACGGTCGCGAGGTGGATCACCCGCTCCTCCAGCACATGCGGTTGCCCGCCGCTCCGATGCAGGGTCACGAGATGGGCCACCTGCTCCGAGCGCTTCAGTTCGAAGCCCGCAGCGACTTCAGGTGATGGCCGTCCGTCCCGCCGCGATAGAATCTCGAAGGAATAGTCCTGCCCGAGCTGCCGCACCTCATCGGGTATCGACAGGATGTCGAGCATGGCGTGGCTCGCCGGCGGGTTTGCCACGATGGTTCCGGACCGCCGGCGCCGCGTGATAAGCCCTTCGCGCGCCAGCTGCACCAAGGCGCGATGCACCGTCATGCGCGAAGCGCCGAGCCGCTCCATCAGAGCGTGCTCCGGCGGCACCGCCGTTCCCGGAGGCCAGGCCCCGTTCAGGACGAGATCCCGGATGGCGCGGCGGATCTGGTCATAGACCGGGCCCGTGCCATCCAGCTTTACAGCCTCGATCCCGTTATCCGACATGACGATCCTTCAAGGACTCAGGCAAGCAGCCGACGCATCGTCGCCGCGAATCGGTTCGCCACGGCTGCGCGCGCGACATGGCGACCTTCGCTGACAACCTGCCGCCCGCCAACCAGCACATCACGCAGCGGGAAGGCATTGGCAGCGAAAATCGCACTGTCGAGCGCCGCCTCGCCGCGCTTTCCGACCAAGGCGGGATGATCGAGATCGAGCGAGACGAAATCGGCACGCTGCCCGACGCTGAGGCTTCCTATCGCACGGCCGCAGGCCTGCGCTCCGCCGGCACAGGCCTTTGCCCAGAGTGCATGACCCGTGGAGGCTTCAGCCTCCGCCAGCAAGGCGCGCCCGCGATCGCGCAGACGCTGGGAGTATTCGAGTTGGCGCAGCTCGGCGCCGGCATCGATCTGGATGTTGGAATCGCTGCCGACACCGAAGGCCCCGCCAGCAGCGTGGTAACGCACGCCATCGAAGATGCCGTCGCCAAGGCTCGACTCGGTGATCGGGCATAGTCCCGCGACCGCCCCGCTTCGCGCGATGGTATCACGCTCCGCATCTGTCAGATGGGTGGCGTGGATCAAGCACCAGCGCCGGTCCAACGCGATGCTGTCCGTCAGGAATTCGACCGGGCGACGCCCGGTGATGGTCAGGCTGTCCTCGATCTCGCGCATCTGCTCGGCAACATGGATGTGGATCGGTCCATCAGGTCTCAGGTCAAGCAGCCACTCCAGATCCTCAGGCGAGACGGCGCGCAACGAATGAGGCGCGACGCCGAGCCGCGAATCCGGCAGAGCGCCGATCGCCCCTGCGCTCGCCTCCATGAGCCGGGCAAAGCTGTCGCGGCTATTGATGAAGCGACGCTGGCCGTGGCTCGGTGCCGCACCGCCGAAATTACCGAAACGATAGAGCACCGGCAGCAGGGTCAGGCCCATGCCGGTTTCGTGGGCGGCCGCCGCAACGGCCTGCGCCATGGCCGCGATATCGGAATGGGGTTGGCCGTCCTTGTCGTGATGCAGATAATGGAACTCGGCGAGCGCGGTGAAGCCGCCTTCCAGCATTTCGACCATCGCCTGAGCCGCGATCGCCTGGACGTCGTCGGGATCAAGCCGGTCGAGGAAGCGATACATCACCTCGCGCCAGGTCCAGAACGAATCCGCCGTGGCGCCGCGCCGCTCGGACAGGCCCGCCATGCCGCGCTGGAACAGATGGCTGTGGAGGTTCGGCATGCCCGGGAGCGTCAGCCCGGCCAAGTGCAGGGCACCGGCCGGAGCGGCTTTACCCACGCTCACGGAGGCGATTGCACCCTCCGCGATGGTGAGCGTCACGTTGTCGGCAAAGCCCTCCGGCAGGAGTGCCTGGGCGAGATGCAGGGTCGGGTTTTGTGTCACGCTGGCTCCTCGCTCGATTTGCATATGCAAATGACACTTGCTAATTGCATATGCAATTGTCTAGCATAGTCGGATCGCAAACGAAGTCGAGAGGATGCGCATGGCGGCGGAACCTTCCCACTGCGACAGGGTCTGGGTGAATGCCCGCCTCGCAACCATGGTGCCTGGCGCCGGCCAGCCTTACGGCGCAATCGAGGACGGGGTCATTGCGGCCCGCGATGGCCGCATCGTCTTTGCCGGCCCGCGCAGCGAGGCACCACCCCTGGACGCGCGGGAAACGCTCGACTGCGGCGGACGCTGGATCACACCAGGCTTGATCGATTGCCATACCCATCTCGTCTATGGCGGAGACCGGGCGCATGAGTTCGAACTCAGGCTGCAGGGCGCAAGCTATGAGGAGATCGCGCGCGCCGGCGGCGGCATCCTCTCCACCGTCAAGGCGACGCGCGCAGCCAGCGAGGCCGAGCTCTTCGCCAGCGCCGACCGGCGCCTGAGCGCCCTGGTCGCGGAAGGCGTCACGACCGTCGAGATCAAGTCGGGCTACGGGCTCGAACAGCAGTCCGAGCTGAAGCAGCTTGTCGTCGCGCGGCAGCTCGGTCGCGAGCGGCCGGTCACCGTCCGCACCACCTTCCTCGCCGCCCATGCCGTTCCGCCGGAATTCACCGGCCGCTCGGGCGACTATGTCGACCAGATCACCGGGCCGATGCTTGATGCGGTGGCCGCGCAGGATCTTGCCGACGCCGTCGACGTGTTCTGCGAGGGCATTGCCTTCTCGCCCGACGAAACGGCGCGGGTCTTTGCCGCAGCCAAGGCCAAGGGGCTGCCGGTCAAGATCCACGCCGAACAGCTTTCCAACCTCGGCGGTGCGGCACTGGCGGCCGAGCATGGCGCATTGTCGGCCGACCACCTCGAATATCTCGACGAAGCGGGCGTGATCGCCATGGCCAAATCCGGAACGGTCGCCGTCATCCTGCCGGGCGCCTTCTACTTCCTGCGAGAGACACAGAAGCCGCCGATCGACCTGCTGCGCAAGCATGGCGTCGCGATCGCGCTCGCGACTGACGCCAATCCCGGCTCCTCGCCGCTGACCTCGCCCTTGCTGGTCCTCAACATGGCCTGCACGCTCTTCCGGCTGACCCCCGAAGAAGCACTGACCGGGCTGACGCGCCATGCCGCCAAGGCGCTGGGCCTGCAGGACGAGATCGGCACGCTCGAGGCCGGCAAGCGCTGCGACCTCGCCATCTGGGAGATCGAGCGCCCCGCCGAGCTCGCCTACCGCATCGGCTTCAACCCGCTTCACACCCGCATCTGGAACGGCCAATGACCGCAACATTCTCCCTGAGGCCGGGCGACGCCGCCCTGAAGCAATGGCGCGCCGTGATTGACGGCGCCGCAGCCAAGCTCGATGGCGCAAGCGCCGCATCGATCGCCGCTGCGCAAGCAATCGTCGACGACATCGTCGCCGCCGGAACCGTGACCTATGGCGTCAATACCGGCTTCGGCAAGCTTGCCAGCGTGCGCATCGCCGATGCCGACCTGGCAACCCTCCAGCGCAACCTGATCCTCTCCCATGCCGTCGGCACCGGCCCTGCCCTGCCGGACCGGATCGTGCGCCTGATCCTCGCCATGAAGGCCGCGAGCCTGGCACGCGGGGCCTCCGGTGTACGCCCCGTCGTTGTCGAGGCCCTGGTCGGCGCGCTCGCAGCCGACGCGCTCCCGGTCGTCCCCGCCAAGGGCTCGGTCGGTGCGTCCGGCGATCTTGCGCCGCTTGCCCATCTCACCGCGGCGCTCATGGGTGTCGGCGAGATCAGGCTGAAGGGCGAGACGCTTCCCGCAGCGGATGCCTTGGCCCGGATCGGCCAGAAGCCCCTCGAACTTGGGGCCAAGGAAGGTCTTGCGCTGATCAATGGGACGCAGGTCTCGACCGCGATCGCGCTGACGGCGCTCAGCGACATCGCTCGCGTGTTCGATGCCGCGCTGGTCACTGGCGCGCTCTCCGTTGATGCGCTGAAGGGCTCCGACACGCCGTTCGACCCGCGCATCCAGGCGCTGCGCGGCCAGCCCGGCCAGATCCGGGTCGCGCAAACATTGCTCGCGCTGATCGCAAAGAGCGAAATCCGAGACAGCCATCGCTTCGGCGATTCCAAGGTCCAGGACCCTTACTCGCTGCGCTGCCAGCCGCAGGTGATGGGGGCCGTGCGCGACCTCCTCGCCAATGCGGCCGCGACGCTTGCCATCGAGGCCAATGCGGTCACCGACAACCCGCTGGTGCTGGGCCCGGGCGAAATCGTCTCGGGCGGCAACTTCCATGCCGAACCGGTCGCCTTCGCCGCCGACATCCTCGCCATGGGGCTGTGCGAGATCGGCAACCTGTCCGAGCGGCGCATGGCCCTGCTGGTCGACCCCGTGATGAGCGGCCTGCCTCCCTTCCTGGCCCGCGATGCCGGACTGAACTCCGGCTTCATGATTGCGCAGGTCACGGCGGCTGCGCTGGCATCGGAGAACAAGCAGAAGGCCTATCCCGCCTCGGTCGACACCATCCCGACCTCGGCCAACCAGGAAGACCATGTCTCGATGGCGACGCATGGCGCCTATCGCCTGCTCGACATGGCCCGGAACGCAGCCAGCATCATCGGCGTCGAGTTGATGGCGGCGGCGGAAGCGATCGAGCATCATCGCCCGATGAAGACGAGCCCGCGGCTGGAGCCGGTGCTGGCCCTGGTCCGAGAGCGTATCGCGCCGCTCGATGCGGACCGCTACCTTGCTCCCGACCTCGCGGCGGCGACCGAGCTGGTGCTCAGCGGCGCGATCAGCGATGCCGCCGGGCTCGACAGCTTCGCGGAGTTCTCGGCGTGACCAGCGTGAACCCTTCTGAGATCGTCAGCATCACGCGGGGCGCCGGTCCGCTGGTCCTGTCGATGCCGCATCCCGGCACCGGCTTGCCGGAGGAGGTGAAGGCGGCGTTGAATGAGACGGGTCGTTCCGTGCCGGACACCGACTGGCATATGCGCCAGCTCTATGCGTTCGCCGGGCGCTTCGCACCGACGATCGTCGAGGCCGGGCTGTCGCGCTATGTCATCGACCTCAACCGCGATCCGTCCGGGGCGTCGCTCTACCCCGGACAGGCGACGACGGAACTTGTGCCGACCACGACCTTCGATGGCGAGCCGATCTGGGCAAAGGCCCCCGACGCGACTGAGATCACGCGCCGTCGCGCCGGCTATTTCCAGCCCTATCACGACGCACTCGCAGCCGAGATCGAACGGGCCAAGGCCGCACATGGCTTCTGCCTGCTCTGGGACTGCCACTCCATCAAATCCGTCATTCCGCGCCTGTTTCCGGGCACATTGCCGATGCTCAATCTCGGCACCAATTCCGGTGCGAGCTGCGCGCCGGCAGTCCAGCACGCGGCCGATGCCGCGCTTGCCGGCTCGGGCTTCAGCCATGTCAGCAATGGCCGCTTCAAGGGCGGCTGGATCACCCGGCATTACGGCCGGCCGGAGCGGAATGTGCACGCGATCCAGATGGAAATCTCGCTGAGCGGCTATCTCACCGAGGAGACGCCACCCTGGAGCTTCGACACGCCCAAGGCTGCCAGGCTGCAAACCGCCCTCTCCGCCATCATCGAAGCCGCGCTCGATGCGGCGGGAAAGCTGAAACCCTGACCCTGAACCGACGGAAAGGCGCATTCCGCATTTCCCGATCACGGTTTGAACGGAGCCATTCATGACCCGCATCGACAACAGCCGCGTCATCCGCAGCCCCAGGGGCAGCCAGCTCACCGCCAAGAGCTGGCTGACCGAAGCGCCGCTGCGCATGCTGATGAACAATCTCGACCCCGATGTCGCCGAGAAGCCGGGCGAGCTCGTGGTCTATGGCGGCATCGGCCGCGCCGCCCGGACCTGGGAGGATTTCGACCGGATCGTCGGCGCACTGCGCTCGCTCGAAGCCGACGAGACGCTGTTGGTACAGTCCGGCAAGCCAGTCGGAGTGTTCCGCACCCATGCGGATGCACCGCGTGTGCTGATCGCCAATTCGAACCTCGTGCCGGCCTACGCGAACTGGGAGCATTTCCACGAGCTCGATAAGGCCGGGCTGATGATGTACGGCCAGATGACCGCCGGTTCCTGGATCTATATCGGCACGCAGGGCATCGTTCAGGGCACATACGAGACCTTTGTCGAGGTCGGCCGCCAGCATTATGGCGGCAGCCTCAAGGGCAAGTGGATCCTGACCGGCGGCCTCGGCGGCATGGGCGGAGCCCAGCCGCTCGCCGCGACGATGGCCGGGGCCTCGATGATCGCCATCGAGTGCAAGCCCTCCAGCATCGAGTTCCGGCTGCGTACCGGCTATCTCGACGAGAAGGCCGACAGCGTCGACGAGGCGTTGGAGATCATCAAGCGCGCCCATGCTGCAGGCAAGGCCGTGTCGGTCGGCGTGCTCGGCAATGCGGCGGAGGTCTTCCCCGATATGGTCAGGCGCGGCATCCGCCCGGATGTCGTCACCGACCAGACCTCGGCCCATGACCCCCTGAACGGCTATCTGCCGGCCGGTTGGACGCTCGAGCAGTGGGAGGAGCGCAAGGAGCGCGATCCTGCCGGCACGATCGAGGCGGCCAAGAAATCCATGGCCGTGCATGTCCGCGCCATGCTGGATTTCCAGCAGATGGGCGTGCCGACGCTGGATTACGGCAATAATATTCGCCAGATGGCGAAGGACATGGGCGTCGACAACGCCTTCGATTTCCCCGGCTTCGTCCCGGCCTATATCCGCCCCCTGTTCTGCCGTGGCGTCGGGCCGTTCCGCTGGGCTGCGCTCTCGGGCGATCCGGAGGATATCTATCGCACGGACCAGCGCGTGAAGGAGTTGATGCCGGACGATCACCACCTGCATAACTGGCTCGACATGGCGCGCGAGCGCATCAAGTTCCAGGGCCTGCCGGCACGGATCTGCTGGGTCGGCCTCGGCGACCGGCACCGGCTCGGCCTCGCCTTCAACGAGATGGTGGCCAAGGGCGAATTGAAGGCCCCGGTGGTGATCGGCCGCGACCATCTCGATTCCGGCTCGGTCGCTTCGCCGAACCGCGAGACCGAAGCGATGAAGGACGGTTCGGACGCCGTCTCCGACTGGCCCCTCCTGAATGCCCTGCTCAACACCGCAGGCGGCGCGACCTGGGTCTCGCTCCACCATGGTGGCGGCGTCGGCATGGGCTATTCCCAGCATTCCGGCGTCGTCATCGTCGCCGACGGTACTCCGGAGGCGGCCAAGCGGTTGGAGCGCGTGCTGTGGAACGACCCGGCGACCGGCGTGATGCGTCATGCCGATGCCGGCTATGAGATCGCGATCGACTGCGCCAAGGCGAAGGGCCTGAAGCTGCCGGGCATTCTCGGTTGATCATGCGCATTATCCGCGCCAGCGCGTGCCGCACCATGCCGTGGAAGAACGGCGGGGGCACCACGACGGAGATCGCAGCGCATCCGCCCGGCGCCTCATTGGACGGCTTCGACTGGCGGATTTCCATGGCCCATGTCGGGACGGACGGCCCCTTCTCCGTCTTTCCCGGCATCGACAGGACCTTGTCGGTGCTGACGGGCCGGGGAATCGTCCTGGCCTTCGGCGACGGTGAGAGCGTGCGCCTCGAGCTGTCCACCGAGCCCTATCCGTTCGCCGCCGACAGACCCGTCGAGGGGCGATTGGTGGACGGGCCGATCGACGACCTCAACGTGATGACCCGGCGCGGTCGCTGGCTGCACGAGGTGACGCGCTTCAGCGGCACCGGCCCGATCCGGCTCGAGATGGCCGGAACGCTCCTGGTGCTCGTTGCCCGCTCAGATGGCTGGATGATTGCGTCGCAGGATCACCGGGAAACGCTCGCCACCGGCGACAGTGCCCTGCTGGAATCGGTCGAGGGCGTCGTCCTGACGAACCCTCACGAAGGCGGCGAGATCTTCGCGATCACGCTGTCGGCCGCTCCGCAAATCTGACGCGCGGCCGACGCTGCGTTCATGCCTCCATGTAGCCGCGCGTCATCGGCAAGGTGTCAAGCCGCTTGGCAAGCTGGAGCTGGAAGACGACGAGATCGTCATGGCGGAAACTCGCTTCGGATGCGGCAAGATAGAACTCCCACATCCGTGCGAAGCGCTCGTCATACATGGCGACCGCCTCCTTGCGCCGGGCAAGGAAGCGCTCGCGCCAGGCCTTCAGCGTCTCGGCATAGTGCAGACGCAGCACCTCGACATCGGTGATGATCAGGCCCTCGCGCTCAACTGCCGCGGTGATTTCCGACAAGGCCGGAATGTAGCCCCCGGGGAAGATGTATTTGGCGATGAAGGGATTCGTCGCCCCCGGCGGCGTGGTGCGGCCGATCGTATGGATGAGTGCGGCGCCGTTCGCTGTGAGCAGTTCCGCCACCTTGCGAAAATAGGTGCGGTAATAGCCCACGCCGACATGCTCGAACATGCCGACCGAGACGATGCGGTCGAAGGGTTCCGCGAGCGTCCGGTAATCCTGGAACTGGAAATCGACTGGCAGTTCCTCGGCAGCCGCACGCTCCTGCGCGACCGCGAGCTGCTCCCTCGAGAGGGTGATGCCCTTCACCGAGGCACCGGTCTCGCGTGCAATGCTCAGGCCCAGCCCCCCCCAGCCCGATCCGATATCGAGGACGCGATGGCCCGGCTCGATCGCGAGCTTGGCAATGATATGGTGCTTCTTGGCCGCCTGCGCCTCCGCGAGCGAGATATCGGGGCTCGGGAAGTAGGCACACGAATACTGCAGGTCCTCATCGAGGAAGAGCCGGAAGAACTCGGTCCTCAAGTCATAGTGATGTGCGACGTTGCGTCTCGCCCAGGCCGGATTGTTGTTCTGGGTAACGCGCCTGATCGCTGTGCGAAAGCGCGTGAGCGGCCGCGTCCAGGCAGTCAACTCCTGCCGTGACGCTCCGGCGATCAGCATGTCTAGAAGGTCATAGAGGCTGCCACGCTCGACGACGACACGCCCGTCCATCACCGCCTCGCCAAGGGCAAGTTCGGGATTGAGCGCGAGTTTCACCTCGGTCGGCCTGTCGAGAATCCGCATCGTCAGCCCTGGATGACTTCCGGCGCCGACAGAGCGTTGGGACCCATCGGCGAAGACGATATCGAGCCGGGATTTTCCCACCAGCCGGGACAACATCGATTCAATGAGCGCGCGCAAGGACGTCACTCCGTCAGTGAACTCCCCTTCGCCGAAAAAATGGCAATTGAGCCCCTACAGTGCAACACCCTCAACCTGGGAGTGCAACCGGGGCCCGACTTTGGTGCATGGCGGCGGAGCCTTGGCTCCACCGCTGAAGATTACCGCAACATCCCCATCGTCCGCGGCAGCCATAGCGTCAACTCGGGAATGAAGGTGATGGCGAAGAGTGCGAGGAAGAGCGGCACCAGCCAGGGCAGGATCGCCATGGTGGTCTGCTCGACTGAGAGCTTCGCCACGCGAGAGAGCACGAAGAGCACCATGCCGAGCGGCGGATGCAACAAACCGATCATCAGGTTCAGCGTCATGATCAACCCGAAATGGATCGGGTCGACGCCGAGCTTGAGGGCGATCGGCAGCAGGATCGGTACCACGATGGTGATTGCCGCAATGGTGTCGAGGAAGCAGCCGATGAAAAGCAGCAGCAGATTCACCAGGATCAGGAAGACCCATTTGTTCTGCGTCAGCCCGAGGATCAGGTCGGACAGGATCTGCGCCGTGTTCGAGACCGTCAGCAGCCAGGCGAAGATCGAGGCGGCCGTGACGATGAAGAGGACGGAGGCGGTGGTCTCGATCGTGTCGAAGGTCGCCTTGGTCAGCGTGCGCAGCGTCATCGAGCGATAGCGGACGAGGCCGAGGAAGAGCGACCAGATCACCGCCGCAGCCGCAGCCTCCGTCGGCGTGAACCAGCCCAGCGTCATGCCACCGATCAGGATGACCGGCGTCATCAGCGCCATCACTGCCGAGAAATCGAAGTAATAATCGAGCGCCAGCAGGGCGACGAGCGCGAGCCCGATCGCGACATTCTCCGACAGGCCTGCCCAGACGAGCAGATAGGCCAGGACGGGGAAGCCAAGCACGACCAGAACCTCGACCCCGGCCGAGCCGATCTGGCGCAGCGAGAATTTGGCGTCGGCACCCCAGCCCCGCATGCGGGCAAAAACCGCGACCGTACCCATCATGAACAGCGTCATCACCACGCCGGGAATCACGCCGCCCAGGAAGAGCGCACCGATCGAGGTGTTCGACATCATGCCGTAGATGACGAAGGGCAAGGAAGGCGGAATGATCGGCCCGAGCGTCGCCGAGGCCGCCGTCACGCCCACGGCAACATCCATGGGATAGCCATGGTCCTTCATGGCCTTGATCTCGATCGTGCCGATGCCCGCGGCATCCGCGATCGCTGTGCCCGACATGCCCGAAAAGATCACCGAGCCGATGATGTTGACCTGGGCGAGGCCGCCGCGCATCCAGCCGACAAGCGCGACCGCGAAGGCATAGATGCGGCCGGTGACGCCGGCGATGTTCATCAGATTGCCGGCAAGGATGAAGAACGGCACTGCCAGCAGCGGGAAACTCTCGACGCCGGCGATCATCCGCTGCGCCATGATGACGTCGGGCACAGTGCCGGAAATGACGATGAAGGCGAGCGAGGCGACGGCCATCGCGATGGCCACCGGCACGCCAAGGATCATCAGGCCGAGGAAGGTTCCGAGCAGGATCAGCATGCCTCAGGCCTCCGAGCCGTCGAAAGCCGAAGGGCGTTCCAGCACCGAATAGCCGCGGCGTGCGTTCTGCCAGGCGACCTGGATCGCGCGCAGCGTCATCAGCGCGAAGGCAATGACGACAGCATTGAAGACGATCGACTTCGGGAACTGGATCGTCGTCATCATCTCATCGGGGATGAGCGATGCATATTTGTACATGAGCCAGGTGGCGTAGCCGAAGAAGGCGATCCGCAGCATATCGACGCCCGTCGACAGGATCCGCCCCGCGCCGGGTGACAGGTAGCGGTAGATGAAATCGACCTGGATATGGCGCGAGGCCCGCACGCACATCGAGGCGCCGAGGAAGACCACGACGATGAGCGCATAGATGGCGATCTCTTCGGTCCAGGCGTAGGAATCGTTCAGGACGTAGCGCGTGAAGAACTGCAGCACGACGCAGCCGACCATCAGCCAGAAGGCGGCGAGCGTCACCCAGTCCTCGACGCCATAGCCGCTCAGATCCGCAGGCGGTGGCGCCTCGTCGAAGACATGCGCGATTTCCTCGCTGGTGACGGGGGTATGGATCTCCTGCGGGGTCTCGCTCGACATCGACGGCCTCGGCTCGGCGTGAGGACAAGAAAGGGCCGGTCAAAGACCGGCCCGATGCGACGGATCAGATCACTTGATCGCTTGGATGCGCTCCCAGTCGGCCTTGCGGTAGCCGAACTGCTCGAAGCTGACATTCTTCTGGACGGCGGCGAGGAAGTCGGCCTTGTCGATCTCGCTGACCGACAGGCCCTTGTCCTTGAAGACCTGCACGAGCTTGACCTCGTCGGACTGGATCTTCTTGGTCGCACGCTCGGCAGCCTCCTGCGCGACGTCGGTGAAGATCTTGCGGTCTTCGGGCGAGAGCTTGTCCCAGAGCTGCTTGGAGACGACCGTGTTGAGGTGGTCGACGATATGTCCGGTCAGGACGATATGCTTCTGCACCTCGTAGAATTTCTTCGCCTCGATCGTGTTGAGCGGATTCTCCTGCGCCTCGACCGTACCGTTCTGGAGCGCGAGATAGACCTCGGCGAAGGCGATCGGCGTCGTGTTGGCGCCGCAGGCGCGTGGCATGGCGAGATAGGCCGGCACGTCCGGCACGCGGATCTTCAGCCCCTTCATATCCGCGCAGGTCTTGATCGGCTTGTTCGCGGTGGTGTGGCGCGTGCCGTAATAGGTGACGGCCAGGATCTGGTGCCCGCTCTTCTCCTGATAGCCCTTCGCCATCTCCTTGAAGACGTCGCTCTTCACATAGGCGAGGAGGTGGTCCGGGCCGCGGAAGATGAAGGGATAATAGGTCACGCCGATCGGCGGATAGGCGCGGGCCGCGAAGCTCGAGCCCGAGATGATCATGTCGACAGTGCCCAGCGTCAGGCCCTGGTTGATGTCGGTTTCCTTGCCGAGCTGCGAGGCCGGGTAGACCGTGATCTCATATTTGCCGTTGGTGCGCTTTTTGATCTCGTCCGCAGCCCAGACCGACTCGGTGTGGAACGGCTCGGACGTCTCGTAGACATGCGCCCATTTCAGCTTGGTCTGGGCCTGGGCCGGCGCCCCGGCAAGAACGAGGCCCGCGGCAAAGGCTGCAGCCAGTGTCAGATAGCTCTTCATCAGGTGTCCTCCCATGGACTCGAAGATCGTTTGGACTTGAAGATCGTTGCCTGGCGTCAGTTCTTGCTGGCCTGGCAGGAGTTGACGCTCTCCTGCCCGCTTGAACCCCCTTCGCCGAAACTCTGCGAGAAACGCTCCTGCGAGCAGCGCAGGTGCCGGCGCATCGCCGTGCTGGCCGCCTCTCCCGATCCAGCGGCCAGCGCATCACGGATGACCCGATGCTCGGCGACGGCGGCGCGCCAGGACGTTTCGCTCTCGAAATAGCTCGCGAGTTGCTGGAAATATGGATTGATGCGCTGGTCGAACAACGTGCCGACAAAGCGGGCCAGAACGGAGTTCCCCAGGATCCCCGCGATAGCGACATGGAAGGCGCGATCGAGCGCGACGAGTTCGTCGCTCGGCAATCCGGGAGCCCCCATTCCGCGCAGGATTTCATCGAGGCGCGCGAGATCCTCGCCCGTTGCCTGCCCTCCCGCCTCGGCGCAGATCGCGCTCTCCACCAGCTCGCGCGCCTTCAGAACCTCGAAAGGCCCCTCGGGCGCATCATCGGAGACAAGGATGGCGCTGGGAACCGGACGTGGCGGATCGATCACGTAGACGCCGGAGCCCATCCGGATACGCACCCGCCCCTCGACCTCGAGCGCGATCAAGGCCTCGCGCACTGAAGGACGGGAGACGCCGAGCTTTTCGGCGAGTTCCCGCTCAGGTGGCAGGCGTGCGCCGACGGGGAACTCCTGCCGGTCAATGAGATGACGCAGCTGATCGGCGATCTGACGATAAAGGCGCGGCGACTCGACGGCTTCGAGCGGCACGTGTCACTCCCCGGTCCATCCCCTGCCCCGGCTGTACCGAGGTCAATTTGGCCATGTGGTCAGGCCAATTATGGAGAGGGAACCACCTTACGCACGGAGATGTCAATGCGCAGTCGCATGCAGTTGCCTTCCGCCCAGTGAGCGTCCTGCCCGCCGCCACAGCCGTACCAGCAGCGCGGTCTTGAAGGACATCCGAGTGTGATGGCTCGACATGGCTGAGTGCGACCAAGGTCGCAGACCTTGGTTTGCCGATTTGTCCGACCTTCGTCTCTCCACGGGGTTCGGATCGATCGGTATAATTGTGGTGGAGCGTGTTCCGCTGTTCAGCCCTTCGAATGCGGGGAGGCAGGCATGTATCTTCGGCGCGAGACCACTGGCATCCGATTGAAGGAAGCCGAGCGCGCTCTGGAAGACCGGCTCGAGTTCGACAAAGCTCTCGCCTCCGGGCAAATCACCAAACGCGACCTGCTGCGCTGGGGATATTTCACGACCGGCGGGCTTCTGATCACAAGGCACGGGCTCGGCCGCTTCGTCGGCAGCGCCTATGCCGACAGCCTGCCGCGCAGCCCAACTTTCGGTGCAATCAAATTCCAGACGCCGATGCCGCGGGCCGAACTCCAGAGGCCCATCCCGCTTCTTCGCCTGCCGAACGGGGATGCGGCCTGGCAGACGGGTGGGGGCGGCACGGAACTGGCCGCCAGGAACCTTTCCTACCATACCGACTTCAGCAACTCCGGGGGCGTGACCTTCCGCAATCCGGTGACCGGGGTCGGGCCTATGGAAGGGCGGCCGCCCGGCGAGTTCTTCGCGCATCAGCGCTGGGATGAACTCTACCCGAAGCAGGGCTATCTCCTGTCGCTTGGGCAGGTCCGTCCGGGCGCCACGTTCGGCCAGGGGCTGCCGGAGCAGGGCGCGAACTCCGTATGGTCCTTTGGTCCACGGCAGCCCGGACAGCCGGGCCGTGTTTCGGGCCTGCCTACGGGGATCGGGAGACCCGTTCTGATCAAGGCGCGCTATGGCGAGCCGATCCTGACCCGGATCTACAATGATCTGCCGGTGGACCGGGCGGCCAACGGCGGCTTCGGACGGAACGAGAGTTCGGTCCATCTCCACAACGCCCATAACGGCGCCGAGAGCGACGGCGCGTGCAACGCCTTCAATTTTCCCGGGACGTTCTACGATTACCACTGGGCCATGGCCATGGCGCGGCGCGATTTGCCGAGCGTCTGGCCGACGGGCGACCGCGATTACGCGCGCAAGAGCTCAGGCCCCGATGACGGTGACGGACTTGTCCAGGTCCCCGGGGACTTCCGGGAAATCCAGGGCAGCCTCTGGTTCCACGATCACCGCTTTTTCTTCACGGCTGCGAATATCTACAAGGGCATGTTCGCGGTCTTCAACATCTATAGCGGGCCGGATCGAGGCCGCGAGGATCTCGATGACGGCATCAACCTGCGGCTGCCAAGCGGCTCGCAGCTCACCTGGGGCAATGTCGATTTCGACATCAACCTCGCGATCACGAACCCGGCCTTCGACGCCAATGGGCAGCTGCGGTTCGACATCTTCGACACGGATGGTTTCCTGGGTGACATCCTGTTGGTCAACGGCACCTATTATCCGTATTTCGAGGTGCTGCCGCGACGCTACCGTTTCCGTCTCCTGAACGTCTCCGTTGCGCGCTTCGTCAAACTGGCCCTCGGCGTCAACAAGAGTGCTCGCTTTTCGCAAGCCACCAAAGTTCCGATCTACTTCATCGCCAATGATGGGAACCTCGTCGTCAGTCCGATCGCCCTGACCGAGCTGGATGAGCAGGGCGTCGCGGAGCGCTATGACATCGTTGTCGATTTTGCCGCCTTTGCGCCAGGCGACAGCATTGATCTGGTGAACCTGTTGCAGCAGACCGACGGGCGTCGACCCGACGGCGCGGTCTCGATCGACAGGGCGTTCAAGGGCGGCAGTGACGATCCTTGTGTCGGCCCCCTCCTTGAGTTCCGGGTCGTTAATTCGCTGCAAAGCGTCGACAATCCCGGCAAGATCTACAATGCCAGCAATCCGCTCGATAAGGATCGCAGCGCCAATTTCACCGATCCCGAGTGGCGGTCCGGAGCCAAGACCTTGACCAGCCAAATCCCGATCGTGGCGCCCGTCCGCGAGCGGACCCTTGAGTTCGGCCGGTCAGGGGGTGGGGATTCTCGCAATGCATCAGACGGGCAATGCATCCCCGATTGTGCCAATGCCGATTCCTTTCCCTGGACCATCAAAGTCAACGGCCAGGCGGCGCACTCGCTCAACGCCAACCGCATCTCCCTTCTGGTCCCCAAGCCGGGAGAGGTGGAGCACTGGACTATCGCGAACGGCGGCGGCGGCTGGGATCACCCGATCCACCTCCATTTCGAGGAAGGCGTCACCATCGACCGTGGCGGATCCGCCATTCCCGCGACGGAGCGCCTTGTTCGCAAGGATGTGTGGCGCCTGCGGCCCTCCGGGAAAGTCAGGTTCCAGGTGCGGTTCGGGGAATTCGGCGGGGCCTATGTGACCCATTGCCATAACGCCACCCATGAGGACGCTGCGATGCTGCTGCGACTCCAGCTCCTGACGCCTCCCCCCGGAGATCCGGGCTTCAAAGGCCAGCCGCAATATGTGGTGACACAGACGCCGATCCCGACGCCGAACGGCGTGACCTTCAAGCAGCCCGAAATCCTGCCTGAAGGGGATCCACGGAAGCTCAAAGTTGCAGGCTCTGCACGCTCCTGACGGTGCGAGGGCGCCCCACAACGGGGGTTCGCGACGTCATGGCGCGGGCTAAGCCGCGCTCGCCATCACCTCTGCCCGGATCTCCTCGACCAGCCGCTCCTTGAGCACGACGAATTCCGGGCTCGTCTTGATCGTGTAGGGACGCGGATGCGGGAGGTCGACCGGGATATCGGCCTTGACCCGTCCCGGGCGGGCGCTGATCACCACGACGCGCGAGGCCATGAAGATCGCCTCCTCGACGTCATGAGTGACGAAGAGCACGGTCTTCTGCTCGCGCTCCCAGATGCCGAGCAGCATCTCCTGCATCAGGGCGCGGGTCTGGTTGTCGAGCGCGCCGAAGGGCTCGTCCAGCAAGAGGATCTTTGGATCATTGGCGAGGGCGCGCGCGATCGCGGTGCGCTGCTGCATGCCGCCCGAAAGCTGCTTGGGGAAGTGGTTCTCGAAGCCCTTGAGACCAATGCGTCCGGCCCAGTCGGCGGCGATCCGCAGCCGCTCGGCCTCCGGCACGCCCTTCTCGCGCAGGCCAAAGGCGATGTTCTGCGCCACGGTCAGCCAGGGGAAGAGCGTGTAGCTCTGAAAGACGAAGCCACGGTCCGCCCCGGGCCCGGTCACCGGCTCGCCATCGAGCAGGATGCGCCCTTCCGTCGGCGTCTCCAGCCCGCCGATCATGCGCAGCAAGGTCGACTTGCCGCAGCCGGACGGGCCGAGAATGGTGATGAAGTCGTTGTCGGAGACGCTGAGGGAGGTGGGCATCAGCGCCCGGGTCGCCTGCCCGCCAAGACGCGCAGGGAAGGTCTTTCCGACATTGTCGACGATGAGCTTGCTCATTTCGCGGCCCAGGGGAACAGGCGCTGATTGACCGCCTTGAACAGGAAATCCGAGATCAGCCCGATCAGGCCGATGACGATGATGCCGAAGATGATCTGCCCGGTGTTCAGCAGAGCCTGGCTGTCGGTGATCATGTGGCCGATGCCGGAGGAAGAGCCGATCAGCTCGGCGACGATCACATAGGTCCAGGCCCAGCCCAGCACCATGCGCAGGATCTCGGCAATCTCGGGCGCTGCATTGGGCAGCAGCACGCGCATCACCACGGACTGGTCGCTGGCGCCCAGCGTGTAGGCGGCATCGACGAGATCACGCCGGATCGAGCCCACCGCGACGGCGATCATCAGAATGATCTGGAAGACCGAGCCGATGAAGATGACGAGCAGCTTCTGCGTCTCACCGATGCCGGCCCAGAGGATGAGCAGCGGGATGAAGGCCGAGGCCGGCAGGTAGCGCGCGAAGGAGACGAAGGGCTCGAAGAAAGCCTCGATCGGCTTGTAGGCGCCCATCAGGATGCCGAGCGGCAGCGCGACGATGACCGCCAGGATGAAGCCACCGAGGACACGCCAGATCGTCATGCCAATATCGAACGCGAAGCCGTATTCGACGAGCAGCTTGTAGCCCTCGCCGACCATGGTCAGCGGATCGGCCAGGAAGAGGCGCTGGACATAGCCGCCGAAGGTCGCGACCGACCAGAGCGCAACGAAGAGTACGAAGAAGCCGAGCCCCAGCGCGACGCGGGACGGGACGGAAACGGGCTGAAGCGGCTTCATCGTCAAATCGCCCGCGAACGCCAGGCCGTGGCCAGTTCCTGCCAGGGTTCGAGCGACCAGAAGCCCGAGGCCGCGCCCGAGGTCGAGGGCAGCACGAAAGCCGCGCAACCCGCGACGTCAACCGGCTGGCGGCCATAGCCGATGGCAGCGCTCGATTGCCCCAGCACGGCCTCGGCCGCCCGCTTGCCGTTGAAGGCGATGAAGGCCGGAGCCGTCGCACGCATCTTCATCAGAAACCCTTCAACATCGAAATGAGCACGAACGAGCGCAGCATCCGGCCCGGAGGTCGCTTTCGCGACATCGGTGAGACCAAATCCATAGTCGAGCAAATGCGGAAACTCCTCAGGCCGGAATTGCCGGGGAAGAAGTCCGACGGCGTGTAGCACCCGCCAGAACTTGTTTCCCGGGCCGGCATAATAGGCGCGCCGCAAGGCTGAGGCGCGCCCGGCCTGAGTGCCGCAGAAGACGATTCCCAGACGTGGCGCAAGCACGTCGGGCAGGATCGTCACATCGCACCGCCCGCGACGAAGCGCGTATCGACCAGTGTGGTGATGTCGGGCTTCGACTTGATCAGGCCAATCTCGAGCAACAGGTCGGCCGCCTTGGTGGTGAAAGCCTGCCACTCCCCGGAGAAGAACTTCTTGTTGCCCTCGGCATCCGACCAGCGCAGGAAGCCGGCCGACTTGCCGAACTGCTCGCCGGACTGCTTCACGTCGGCGCCCATGATGCCATAGGCCTTGGCCTGGTCGGCCTTGATCAGTTCGAGCGCCTCGAAATAGCTCTTGGTCAGCCCCTTCACGGCAGCCTCGTTGCCCGCGATGAAGGCCGGCGTGCAGCCGAAGGTGTCCATCACCATCGGATAATCGAGCGTGGTCGCGATGATCTTGCCGGCATCCGGCTTGTCGCGCACGGCAGAGAGATAGGGCTCATAGGTCATAGCCGCATCATTCTGGCCGGCGATGAAGGCCTGGGCCGCCGGACCGGGCTCCATATTGACCACGGTCACGTCCTTCACCGACATGCCGTTCTCCTTGAGGAACCAGGCAAGCGCGAAATAGGGCGATGTGCCGGGTGCGGAGGCCGCAACCGTCTTGCCCTTCAGATCCTTGATCGAGCCGGTCGCGCTGCGCACCGCCATGCCGTCTGCGCCGTAGCTCTTGTCGAGCTGGAAGAGCTGCTTGGTCTTGATCCCAGCGGCATCCCAGACGATCCAGGTCTCGACGGTCGTGGCGGCGCACTGGATGTCACCCGAGGCAATGGCGAGATGACGGTCCTTCTGCGGGATCTTCTTGATCGTCACGTCGAGGCCGTTCTTGGCGAAGATGCCTGCCTCCTTGGCCAGCACCAGCGGCGCGAAGCCGGTCCAGCCGGAAATGCCAATCGAAACCTTGGTCTGCGCCTGCGCGCCCGTTGCCGCCAGCAGCACCGCGAGGCCAAGTCCGGCCGCAGCTCCGATACGCTTCAAACCTGTCATGACGAAACCCTTCCCCTGGTTGATATCTTTCGCGCCCGCGAGGCCCTAGCCCATCGCCTCATCCGACGCGGGATGCAACCTTCGTTCCAAAGCAGGTTAAATGCATATGCAAAACCGTCAAGGCGGCGATCAGTTTCCTGAACGAAGCTGATAAATTTCTCTTGTTTGACACCGGGCGAGGGTTCCGTTCCCTTCGCACGGTCCTGCGCGCCGCGCTTCTCCCATGAGGTCTTCCAGAATGAACGGCGCCGACCGCCTTTGCGACACGCTTCTCGTCAATGACGTGGATGTCTGCTTTGCCAATCCCGGCACCTCCGAAATGCATTTCGTCGCGGCGCTCGACCGCAAGCCGGAGATGCGCTGCGTGCTGGGCCTGTTCGAGGGCGTGGTGACGGGCGCGGCCGACGGCTATGCCCGCATGGCCGACAAGCCGGCGGCGACGCTGCTGCATTGCGGCCCCGGCATGGCGAACGCCCTTGCCAACATGCACAATGCAAGGCGGGCCTGGACGCCGATGATCAACGTGGTCGGCGATCACGCGACCTATCACCTCGTCCATGACGCCCCACTGACCAGCGATATCGAAAGCCTGGCCCAGCCGATGTCGCATTTCGTCCGTCGGATCACGACGCCCGAGGATGTCGGCCCGGCGATCGGCGAATCCTATGCCGCTGCCATGTCGCTGCCCGGCGTAACCACCGTGATCCTTCCGGCCGATTGCGCCTGGGGCAGCGTCGAGCCGGCCAAGCTTGCGCCGGTCGCCGTGCCGAAGCTGAAATCGGTCGATATGACGGCCGTGAAGGAGGCTGCAGCCGCCCTGCGCAAGCACGGCAAGCGCGCCGCCCTGATGATGACCAACATGGCTTTGCGCGAAGGCCCGATGGCGATGGCAGCGCGGATCTGCGCCGTCACCGGCGCGCGCGTCTTCGGCCAGATGTCGAATGGCCGCATCGAGCGCGGCGTCGGCCGTGTTGCCCTGCCGAAAGTGCCCTACCCGGTCGATATCGCGCTTGAAGCGCTCAAGGATATCGACCTGCTGGTTCTGGTCGGCGCCAAGGTGCCGGTCGGCTTCTTTGCCTATCCGGGCAAGCCGGGCCGCCTGATCCAGGACAGCTGCGCGGTGGTGACGCTGGCCGAGATCGGTGACGACCTGCCGCTCGCGATCGAGGCGCTGGCCGATGAACTCGGCGCGCGCCAGAGCCAACCGCTCTATGTCGCGGAGCCTCGCAAGGAGGCTGCTGCCCAGCCGACCGGCGCACTCGACGCCGACAAGGTCTGCACGATCGTGGCGACGTTGCTGCCCGAGAACAGCATCATCTGCGACGAGTCGGTGTCATCGGGCCGGGTCTTCTACCAGCAGTGCCACAACGCCCCGCAGCACGACTATATCCAACTCACCGGCGGAGCGATTGGCGAGGGCATTCCGCTCGCGATCGGCGCAGCGGTGGCCTGCCCGGACCGCAAGGTCATCGGCATGCAGGCTGATGGCTCTGGCATGTACACGGTTCAGGGCCTGTGGACGCAGGCGCGCGAGAATCTCGACGTCGTCACGGTGGTCTTCGCCAACCGGACCTACCAGATCCTGCATGGCGAGATGCGCGCCGTCGGCGTCAATGATTTCGGCCGCAACGCCAAGCTGATGCTCAATCTCGACGAGCCGGCGCTCGACTGGGTCTCGATGGCGCGCGGCATGGGCGTCGAAGCAGGCCGCGCGACCACCACCGAGGAGTTCACCAAGCTGTTCCAGGGCGCGTTGTCCCGGAAGGGGCCGTTCCTGATCGAGGCAGTGATCTGAACTTCGCCTGGCGCGGAGGGCCGAGATCGCCCCGGCCATCCGCGCCCTCGTTGATCGATTGTAACTTCAAGGCGTGATGCCCGGCCCAGGGCCGGACATCACGAGGGCGCCGTCTTCAGGCGCCAAAGCCGGTCAGGAAGCCGTCGAGGCAACCGCCGATCGCCTCGATCGCATAGCCCCCTTCCTGCACCACCAGGGTCGGCAATCCCATGGCCTTCACCTGCCGGCCGATCGTGCCAAAATCGGAAGCCTCGAGCTTGAGCACACCGATCGGGTCGTCCTTGTGCGCGTCATAGCCGAGCGCAATGACCAGCGCCTCGGCGCCGAAGTCACGGATGGCCTTGCCAGCACGATCGACGGCGGCTTCCATCTCGGCGCCGCCCGCGCCATGGGCGAGCGGCAGGTTGATATTGAAGCCGTCACCCGCGCCGTTGCCGCGCTCGTCCGCATAGCCGGTGAAGAAGGGATAGTAGTTCACCGGGTCGGCATGGACCGAGATCGTCAGCACATCCGAGCGACGGTAGAAGATCTGCTGCGTGCCGTCGCCATGATGCGCATCGACATCGAGGATCGCGACCTTGCCGAACTTGGAGCGCAGGCGCTGGGCCGCAACCGCCGTATTGTTGATGTAGCAGAAGCCGGTGGCGCGGTCGGCGCGGGCATGGTGGCCGGACGGGCGGCAAAGCGCGTAGACCGCGCCCTCGCCAGCGAGGATGGCCTCGGCACCTGACACCGCCGTCTCGGCCGAGCGCAGCGTCGAGGTCCAGCAATGCTCGCCGACCGGCACGGACAGATCGCCGAGGAACCAGCCGAGCTGGCCCATCAGGCCCGTCGGCCGGCACGGCGGACGCATGTCCTCATCGACCCTGCCGCTCCAATAGGGGAACGTGTTGGGCCAGGCCTCGGGACCACGCTCGGGCAGCTGGACCCAGCGCTCCCACAGAGTCTCCAGGAAGCGGACGAATTCCGCGCTGTGTACGGCCAGGATCGGGTCGATGCCGTGAGCGGCGGGGCGCTCCGGCGTGATGCCATGACGGGCGAGCGCGCCCAGCAATTGCTCCGTGCGTTCCGGCAGATCCTTCGGCGCGACGACGCGGCCGAAGCGCATGTATTGCTGCGGATCGTGGAGCGACTGATCGGGATGATAGAAGGCGCGCATGCGGAAACGGTCCTCGGCGTGTTGATCTGCACCATCCCCTCGACGGTGCGCGAGCTTGCAATGACATGCTTAGCAAGCGCCGGGCGCGTGGTCAGGCCGCAGCCACGCCGCCCCGGTCTGCATCCATGGCGGGTTCGACCGGCCGCAGGCAAGACTGCTGGCTCAGCCATGGCACCCGGTTCGCCGGGACCGGGCGGGAATAGCGATAGCCCTGCGCGAAGTTGCAGCCGCACTGGCGCAGGAAGGCTTCCTGCTTCCGCGTTTCGACGCCTTCCGCGATGAGATCCAGCTTCAGGTCGGCCGCGAGGTTGATGATCGCGCGGACGATCGCAGCATCCTCCCCACCCTCGTCGAGATGGCGGACAAAACCGCGGTCGATCTTGATCACATCGACGGGAAAGCGCCTGAGATGGGTGAGCGACGCATAGCCGGTGCCGAAATCGTCCAGCGCCACGCAAACACCATTTTCGCGAAGCGTCTTCAGCGCGCGCTCGGCATCGCCGGCGGTGCGGGCCAAGAGTACCGTCTCGGTGACTTCGACGCCGAAGCAGGATGTCGGCACGCCCGCCGCTGCCAGCTGGGCGAGCAGCTTCTCCGAAAACAGCGGATCACGGAACACTGCCGGTGCGATATTGACCCAGACCCGCGGGACTGTGATCCCCGTAGCGAGCCAGTTGCTCAGATCGGCAATCGCCTTACGCAAGATGACATCGCCGATCGCAGAAGCGGTTTCCGGATCTTCCAACCCATGGACGAACGCCGCTGCCGGTACGATGCCGCGTTCGGGATGGCGCCAACGTGCCAGCGCCTCAAGGCCGTCGATGGCGCCTGTGACCAGTGAGACCTGCGGCTGATAGAAGGGCAGGAGGCGATCCTGAGCCAGCGCCTCGGCCAGCTCGCGGCAAATGGCGACGCGCGCGTTCATCGCGTCACGCATGCCGCTGTCATAGACGACCGCCATGTTCCGGCCCAAGGCCTTGGCACGATAGAGCGCGAGATCGGCATCCTTCATCAGCTCGATAGGAGCACGATCATGCTGTGGCGCCAGCGCGATGCCGAGACTGGCGCGCGAGGAAATCGCGTGCCCGAGATGGCTGAGCGGACCACGTAGTGCCGCCAGCAGCCGTTCCGCCTTGGCCTCGGCCCCGGGCACGTCAATCGCCTCGGTCGAGAGCACCACGAATTCATCTCCCCCCAGTCGGGCGACAAGATCTCCAGCCGCAGCATGGCGCAGGAGGCGTGCGGCGGCTTCGTTCAGCAGGGCATCGCCGGCATCGTGCCCAAGCGTGTCGTTGACCGACTTGAAGTCGTCGAGATCGACCAGGAACAGGCTCACGGTCTCGCCATCGCCGAGGCCGGCAAGAGCCTCTTGCAGCCGCTCCTGAAAGAGCAGGCGGTTCGGCAGGCCCGTCAGAGCGTCATGCGTCGCCTGCCAGCGGACATGCGCTTCGGCAGCCTTGCGCTCGGTGATGTCGACAATGCCGGCGACGATCGTCGAAGACTGGCCCATCGACAAGGAGGTCGCGGTGATCAATGCGTCGCGGCTCGTGCCGGCCCCGTCGCGGATCGCGGCCTCGAACTCGCCGACATGCTCGCCGCGGAGCAATAGCCTGGTCAGGCTGCGCCGGCTTTCAGCATCGACGAAGACGTCAGGCACCGCCACCTCGCGGAGATCGTCTCCGGCTCCCTTGCCGAAGAAACGCAGCGCCGCATCATTGGCCCGGACGAAGCGCCCATCGGCCACCGATGTGACGACAAGAGGAATCGGCACGGCCATGAAGAGCCGTTCGATCATGGCGCGGCTCTCGTCGAGCTCCTCCTTTGCAGCCCGCTCGGATTGGGTCGCAGTCCATTCCAGCCGCCTCAGGCGGTTGGCGTGGATCACGACCAGGCCGAGCGCGAAGTTCAACATCGCCAGCACGAGCACCAGCCCGACGAAGGTGCTCGGAAAAGGGCCCGCCCCGAGATAGCCGACCAGCATGAGCGCGCTGGTGCAGAACCCGAGGATGAAGGTCCAGCGGAAGGATATCGGCGCCACCAGATAGAAGATGGAGGGCAGCAGCAGCACGACGAACAGCGCCAGATCGCTGCGCGAGCTGACCAGGAAGGCGACCGCCACGGCGCAACCGACCTCCCACAGGACGGTCACGGCTTCGGCCTGTTTGAAGCGGGTGGCCCTGCGGATCAGGACCGCGCAGAGAATCGACACCGCCACGACGGAAAGACGCGCAGGCACCGCGATAATGAAATGCGGGGTTCCGAAGAAGCGCCAGTCGCTGACGAGGAAGAACGTGTTGAGCAGCGCCGAGATCAGGAAGATCAGCCGGCACTGCCGGAGGGTCTCCGGCAGCCGGGCCGCCTGGAAGATCGCCTCCCGCTCGGAATCGCGGAATTCTCCACCAAATCGGAACAAACTGTCGCGTTGCATGGCGCATCGTTACGATGCGAAGGTCAAAACCGCGTTAAGGCAACCAGAGCTTGTTGCAGCGCAATGCGTCAATCGGACGTGGCACGCCCCGCCCTCGGCGCGATCAGGGCGGCAAATTCGCGCGCCAGTGCCGGGATGTCGAAGCGCCCGGGGCGGTACCAGTCGGTCGAGCCGTTGAGGGCGCCCAGCAGGAAGAGGCGCAGTGCCTCCGGTGAACGCTCTATTGCAATGACGTCTGCGGCCTGAAGCTCGGCGATCAGGAGGCGCCAGACATCCTCATAGGCGCGGCGCACCCGGCGCACGCTGTCAGGCACCGGCATCGCGCCGAAGGCAAAGGCCTTGATGCTCGCCGAGGTGTAGTCGCCATGTCCATGCAGCGCCGTCAGATGCGCGTGAATCGCGGATTCCAGCCGGACACGCGGCTCAGCCCCCTCGGATGCCTGCAAGGCGGCAACCACCGCCTCCTGAACGAAGCGAACGCCGTCATTGACGACGGCCTCGACGATCTCCTCCTTCGAAGCGAAATGATAATAGAGGCTGGCCTTGCGGATCCCCACCGCCTCGGCGATCTCGCGCAGGGTGGTCTGGTGATAGCCACCCTGGCGCAGCAGGCGCGCGGCCGTGTCGAGGATCAGCCGGCGCGAACCGCCTTCGACGGCATCGCGCTCCGCTTTGGTCGTCTGAATGCTCACAACCGCTTCGCCACCTCTTCGAGCATGACTTCGGTGGCACCGCCGCCAATCGACTGCACCCGCGCGTCTCGCGTCAGGCGTTCAATGGCACTTTCGCGCATGAACCCCATGCCGCCGTGGAACTGCAGGCAGGCATACATCACCTCGTTGACCAGTTCGCCGCAATAGGCCTTGGCCATCGAGACCTCGCGCGTGGCCTCAGCACCCTGAGCGTCGAGCCAGGCGGCGTGATAGACGAGCTGGCGCCCGGCCTCGACCTTGGCCGAGAGCATGGCGAGCTTCTGGCGGATGGCCTGCTTCTCCCAGAGCGGCGCCCCGAAGGCCTTTCGGGTGCGGACGTAATCCAGCGTGAGGTCGAGCGCAGCCTGCGCCTCGCCCATCGCCATCGCGCCGATGACCGTGCGCTCGTTCTGGAAGTTGCGCATGATCGCGTAGAAGCCGCGCCCCTCCTGGCCGAGCAGGTTCGCGGCCGGGATGCGGCAGTCCTCGAAGACGAGTTCGGCGGTGTCGGAAGAGCGCCAGCCGTGCTTGTCGAGTGCGCGCGAGACCCGGAAACCGGGCGTTCCCTTCTCGACCAGGAAGATCGAGACCGATTGCGACGGCCTGGCCGAGAGATCGGTCTTGGCGGCGACGCAGTAGAGATCAGCATGGACGCCGTTGGTGATGAACATCTTGGCGCCGTTCAGGACGTAGGTTTCGCCCTCGCGCCGCGCCGTGGTGCGGATCCCCTTCACATCCGAACCCGCGTCAGGCTCTGTCACCGCCACCGCGCAGATCGTCCTGCCGGCGATGATGTCCGGCATATAGCGGGCATGCTGCGCCTTGCTGCCGGCATTGAAGACATGGACGGAGGCCATGTCGGTATGAACGAGCGCGGTGATGGCGACGCCGGAGAAAGTGGAGCGGCCGAGCTCCTCGGCTAGGATCACGGTCGCCAGCGTATCCATCTCCGAACCGCCATATTCGGCGGGGTAGCGGATGCCGAAGAAGCCGAGCTCGCCCATGCGGCGCAGCACCTCCCGCGGCACGAAACCAGCATCCTCCCAGGCCAGTGCATGCGGCTTGATCTCGGTCTCGACAAAGCGGCGCAATTGATCGCGCAACGCCTCATGCTCCTCGGTGAAGTAAGGTGAGCGGCGCAGCTCGTCACCGGTTCCCGCCCCCAGTCTGTCCACCGCCGTCATCGCACTCTCCCGTTGCTTGACCTTTCGGCGCGTATTCGCCTACCTAACGGACGGTAGGTGACTTGATCGACGAGATCAAGGGCGAGCGCCGAGGCGGGAGGAACCATGTCTGCAGGCTCCACGAGCGAGGCGCGCGCAAACGTGCCCCCGCCTCTCACCGAGATGCTCGCCACCCTGCGCGAGCGCCATGCCCTCGTCGCCAATGGCGGCGGTCCCAGAATGCGCGAGCGGCACGAAACGCGCGGCAAGATCATGGTGCGCGAGCGCATCGACCTGCTGCTCGACGCCCAGTCACCCTTCCTCGAACTCTCGCCGCTGGCGGCCTGGGGGCTCTACGGCAACGAGGTGCCCGGCGCCGGCATCGTCACCGGCATCGGCACCGTCTCCGGCCGCGCCTGCATGCTGATCGCCAATGACGCGACGGTGAAGGGCGGCTCGTTCTTCGCCGAGACAGTGCGCAAGCATCTCAGGGCGCAGGAGATCGCCGAGGAACATCGCCTGCCCTGCCTCTACCTGGTCGATTGCGGCGGTGCGTTCCTGCCGGAACAGGACCGGGTCTTTCCGGACCGCGACCATTTCGGCGGTTCCTTCTACAATCAATGCCGGATGTCGGCGGCCGGCATTCCCCAGATTTCGCTCGTCTTCGGCGGCTGCACCGCCGGTGGCGCCTATATTCCGGCGCTGTCCGACGAAGTGATCATGGTCAAGGGCACCGGGCGCATCCATCTTGGCGGCCCACCCATCGTGAAGGCAGCCATCCACGAGATCGTCGATGGCGAGACCCTGGGCGGGGCCGAGATGCACACCCAGGTCTCGGGCGTCAGCGACCATCTGGTCGAGACGGAAATGGAGGGCCTCGCCAAGCTCCGCGAGATCGTCGGCTCACTCGGCGAAATCGGCAGGCTCGGCGCAGCGCCCTACCCGTCCGTGCCGCCAAAGCTCGATGCAGCCGAGCTGGAGCAGTTCGTCCCGACCGATCTCCGCCGACCCTACGATGTGCGCGAGGTGATCGCCCGCATTGTCGACGACAGCAGCTTCAATGCCTTCAAGCCCGACTATGGCGCAACGCTCGTCACCGGCTTCGCCCGCATCCACGGTTACCCCGTCGGGATCATCGCCAATAATGGCGTTCTCTTCTCGGAATCGGCGCTGAAGGGGGCCCATTTCATCGAGCTCTGCGACCAGCGCCAGATCCCCCTGATCTTCCTCCAGAACATCACCGGTTTCATGGTCGGCACCGCGGCCGAACGCGGAGGCATCGCCAAGCATTCCGCCAAGCTGGTCTATGCCGTCTCGAATGCGCGCGTTCCCAAATACACCGTGCTGATCGGCGGCTCCTATGGTGCCGGCAATTACGGCATGTGTGGGCGCGGCTTCCGGCCACGGTTCCTGTTCTCCTGGCCGAATGCCCGGATCGCCACGATGAGCCCCGAGGTTGCGGCCACAGTCGTCACGGAACTGCGCCGCCAGAGCCTGAAGGGCGCTGCCGACGAGGCAGCGATCGCCGAGCTCGACCGCAGGACGCGGGCCCAGTTCGAGGAGCAGAGCGACCCGTATTATGCGACTGCACGACTCTGGGACGACGGGATCATCGAGCCGGCGCAGACGCGCAACGTGCTCGGCTTGTGCCTCTCGCTTGCCGCAGGCGAAGCGCGCGACACCTCCCCACGCCCCGTCTACCGGATGTGACCGCCGCCATGTTCGAGAGCATCCTGATTGCCAATCGCGGCGAGATCGCCTGCCGCATCATCAAGACCTGCCGCCGTCTCGGCATCCGCGCCATTGCAGTCCATTCGGACGCGGACCGCGACGCGTTGCATGTGCGCCTCGCAGACGAGGCCATCGCCATCGGCCCGGCCCCCGCGCGCGACAGCTATCTGAGAGCCGACCGGATCATCGAGGCTGCACTGGCGACAGGCGCGCAGGCGATCCATCCCGGCTATGGCTTTCTCTCGGAACGGCTCGACCTGATCGCGGCCTGCGAAAAGGCAGGCATCACCTTCATCGGCCCCTCGGCCGCGGCCATCGATGCCATGGGCGACAAGATCCGTTCCAAGCAGATCGCGCGCGAGGCCGGCGTGCCGGGCGTGCCCGGTTATGACGGGGCCGACCAGTCCCGCGACATGCTCAAGCGGGAAGCATTGCGCGTCGGCCTGCCTGTCATGGTCAAGGCCTCTGCCGGTGGTGGCGGCAAGGGCATCCGCAAGGTCGACCAGGAGGCGGATCTCGATGCCGCCATCTCCGCGGCGGGCAGTGAGGCGCAAGCCGCATTCGGAGACGGGCGCCTGCTGATCGAGAAATTCGTGACGAGCCCGCGCCATGTCGAGGTCCAGGTCGCGGGCGACAGGCATGGCGGCATCGTCCATCTCTTCGAGCGCGATTGCTCGGTGCAGCGCTCCAACCAGAAACTGATCGAGGAAGCGCCAGCCCCGAACCTGCGGAATGAGACACGCGCAGCCTTGCATGACTACGCCCTGAGACTCTCGCGCGCGATTTCCTACGACAATCTCGGGACCGTCGAATTCCTTGTCGATGCCGTGACGCAGGAGGTGTTCTTCCTCGAGATGAACACGCGCCTGCAGGTCGAGCACCCGGTCACCGAAGCGATCACCGGGCTCGACCTGGTGGAATGGCAGATCCGCATCGCCGCGGGCGATCACCTGCCGCTCGCCCAGGACCAGATCCGATGCTCAGGCCATGCCATTGAAGCCCGCCTGACGGCCGAGCGGGCGGACCAGGGCTTCCGGCCCGATACCGGCGCGATCAGATTGTGGCGTGAACCGGAGGGGATGCGTGTCGACAGCGGCGTCACGACCGGCAGCGAGGTCACACCGCATTACGATTCCCTGCTCGCCAAGGTCATCGCCCATGCGCCCGATCGCACGAGTGCGGCCCAGCGGCTCGCCAGAGGGCTGGATGGGATGGTGGTGCTCGGGCCGGCGACCACCCGCGCGTTCCTGGCGGATGCCCTGAGAACTCCGAGCTTCACGAAGGGCGAGGCCACAACCCTGTTCCTGAGTGAGAATTTTCCGGGAGGCTGGAAGCCGCAAGCCGTACCGCAAGACCTGCTCAATGCAGTGGCGGCGGCCCTCTGGCTCACGGCGCGCGGGACCGAGCCCCGCGGCACGCCATGGCATGCGCTCAAGGGGTTTCGCCTGCTCGCGCCGGCCGGAAGGCCCGCCATGACGCATCTGGCCATCGGAGCCGGGGCAGATGCGGTGCGGCTCGCTGTGGAAAGCCATGATGACTTCCTGCGTGTCGCGTCAGCAGGCGGCCAGCATGATATTGCGCTCCGTCGCGGTGGCTCGGACGCCGAGTGGGTGGTGACCCTGAGCGGGGCGAGCCAGATAGCGTACGCCATCTGCGACGCCCAGGGTCTGCTCCTGCGCCTTGGCGGCTTCGAAGGCCGGATCGAGATCGCGCTTGCGATCGAGGCAGCAGCAGCGCGGCGCGACGGGGGCGGCGATTCCGGCAACACCGTGCGGGCACCGATGCCGGGAACGCTTGCGACGCTGCATGTCTGTGCGGGCGACACCGTCGAGGCCGGGCAGGTCGTCGCCGTGCTGGAATCGATGAAGCTCTTCATGGAATTGAAGAGCCCCGTCGCCGGAACGGTTCAACGAATCGGTCCGCGGGCTGGATCGACGGTCGCCGCCGGCGACATTCTGGCCGCGATCGAGCCGGCCTGAATGGACGCGATCTCGATCGCTCCGATCATCGGACCCGATTTCGTATCCGGTCCGATAATCTAACATTCTGTGTTTGCATCGGCTTTCCCGAAAGCCGCAATCCACGTTTCGGGACGATGCTTTGCTGCCCGCCGCCTACGTTGGCGCGGGCGTCTTTCTCACCGTGACCCGCGCCGAGGCGAGGCGCCGATAGAGCGTCCGGCGGCGAAGCATGGGCAACCAGTCATAGAGGAACATCTCGGCTGGCCTCCAGATCACGACCCAGCCGATGATCACGAAGCTCTCCTGAAGCACACGCGCGAACGGCCCTTCGATGCGCTCCGATAGCCACCAGCCGATGAAGAGACAGGCGCTCAGGACGATGAGACCGATCAGGAAGGCCAGGCGACCGTCCCGGAACAGCTGTCGCATCGCTTTTGTCTCGGATCGCGCGCGCCCGTCGAACCAATTGCCGATGGCCGCCGCGAGATCCGGCGCCGCGCCGCCGGCTTCGCCGTCCGCCTCGATATCGATGACGATTTCAATGGCGCGATCCTTGGGCAGTTCCTCGGCCCATTCGACGATGTACTGCTCGGCATCCGCCGACAGGTCGCGCTGGCGGAAAGGGAACGGATCGAGCGTGTTGAACAGCTGCGCGCCGTCAGTCAGACTTAGCTCGATCCTGCCGCTGTGCGGAGGTCCGGACGCATGACTGTCACTCATTCTTCACCTACATTTCGCCTTCGCATCGGCGGCCATGATCGCTGGGGCGGCCAGAGAACTCCGGTCAATGCCCTGAAATGCCGGGGATTGTCACACGCGGTGCGGACCAGGTGGAATTGATTGGAGTCAATTACGCGCATTTCCGAACATTGCATTTTGACGATTGCCGGGTTGCATGCGTCGCGTGCATGTCTCAGTCTGACGATATCGCAGCGCAACATCGCGATGTTTCGGACCCTCTGGCGTTCGATTATGTGAGGAAAGCGATATGGCGAACGCGTCTTCCGCGACGTTGCCCGGCCCTTCAGCTGCGGCTGCCTCTCTTCTCATCGAGCTTACCGACTATCTGGTCGATGCCGCCCAGCGCAATGTGCTGATGCTGGATGTGCTCCGGCAGAGGGGCGACAATTATCTCGAACACATGGCCATGGCGGCTCCGAACGTTCTCGGCTTCGCCTTCGAAGTCGTCATGGACGGCCGCAATCTGCCGCGGCCGGTGAATTACGGCCTTGTTCGCATCATCGCTCCCGAGGGCGTCGTCACGGACGAGGCCACGCGCCCCTTCATCATCGTCGACCCACGCGCCGGCCACGGGCCGGGTATCGGCGGCATGAAGCCGGATAGCGAGATCGGCGCAGCGCTCGCAGCCGGGCATCCCTGCTATTTCATCGGCTTCCTGCCGGTTCCGGTCAAAGGTCAGACGATCGAGGATGTCGGCTGCGCCGAGGCCGCCTTCATCGAAGCTGTGACCAGGCGCCATCCCGGCTATTCCGGCAAGCCCTGCGTCATCGGCAACTGCCAGGCAGGCTGGGCCGTCCTCGGGCTCGCCGCGGCCCGGCCCGAGCTGATGGGGCCAATCATGGCGGCGGGCGCGCCCCTGGCCTATTGGAGCGGCAAGGACGGGCTCAATCCGATGCGTTACTCCGGCGGCATGCTGGGCGGCTCGTGGCTGGCCTCACTGACCGGCGATCTTGGAGCCGGCATCTTCGACGGCGCCTATCTCGTCCAGAATTTCGAGAACCTGAACCCCGCCAATACCTGGTGGACCAAGCTCTACAATGTCTGGTCGAAGGTCGATACCGAGGCGGAGCGCTTTCTCTCCTTCGAGAAATGGTGGGGCGGCCATGTGCTGCTCAACCGCGAGGAGATCGAGTTCATCGTCGAACAGCTCTTCGTCGGCAACAAGCTCACCAAGGGCGAGGTGAAGCTCTCATCGGGAAGGACGCTCGATCTGCGCGAGGTCACCTCGCCCATCGTCGTGTTCTGCTCCTGGGGCGACAACATCACGCCGCCGCAGCAGGCACTGGGCTGGATCACCGATCTTTACGCCAGCGACCTCGCTTTGATCGCAGCCGAGCAGACCATCGTCTACACCATCCATCCTCAGACCGGGCATCTCGGCGTGTTCGTGTCGAGCGCCGTGGCGAAGAAGGAGCATACCGAGCTCGCCGAGAACATGGACCTGATCGACATCCTGCCACCCGGGCTGTGGGAGGCGGTGATTACGCCGCGCGAGCCCGGGCAGGAGTACGCCGACCTTGCGACCGGCAACTATGTGCTGCGCTTCGAGGCACGCAGCCTCGACGAAATCCGCGCGCTCGGCTTGAATACGACGGAGGATGACCGGCGCTTTGCCACCGTCGCCAGGCTCTCCGAAATCAACGCCGGGCTCTACAAGACCTGGCTGCGCCCGGTCGTCCGCGCTTTCGCCAGCGAACCGGCAGCGGAACTGGAGCGCCGGCTCAACCCGTTGCGCTCGCAGTTCGAGATTTTCTCGCACAACAACCCCTACATGCGCGGCGTCGCAGGCTGGGCCGAACAGATCCGCGAGTCTCGTCGGCCCGTCGCGGCGGACAATCCGTTTCTCGCCTGGCAGCAGATGGTCTCGCAGAACATCGAGGCGTCGTTGGACCTTTTCCGCGACATCCGGGATTCCGCGACCGAGCTGGCCTTCAAGCAGATCTACGGCTCGCCCGCGCTGCAGGCCGCTCTGGGAATCGACGACGAGACCGCGCGGCCGATTCCCGCAGACCGGGAGCGCGGCGTCGCGGCATTCGAGGGCTGCCTGGAGGACCTGCGCCGGCGCGTCGGGGACATCGGCTCCGACATCGCCGTGCTGCGAGCCGCGATGTTCGTGCTGGCGGCGCGCAAGAGCATCGACGAGCGTATCTTTACTGCGCTCCGACGCATGCATGGCGAACACCACAGGCTCGACGGCATGACGTTGCACCAGTTCAAGCTGCATGTCCGCGAGCAGTTCTTCATGCTGCGCTTCGACAGCGAAGCGGCGGTGGATGCGATCGGAGCCGCCCTGCAAGCTGAGCCGCCGCGTATCTCCTTCGAGGACTTTCGCAGCGCGCTGACAGCGGCGGGGCCGCTCGAGGGTGAAGCGCTTGCCCGTTTCGAGCGGATCAGCAGGATGTTTCCCGCCCCGTCGCCGGCTGGCCTGAAGCCCACGACCGCGAACAATCTGCACCGCCTTCCGAACCGGGCGACCGTGCCGAAGGAAACGGCTCCCGATACCCCGTCGAAGGCAGCGCCCCGCCATAGCTCATCGCCCAGGAAGTGAAGCGCAGAATGGTTCGACCTTCCCAAACCGCCGCCTCGCCCAGGGCCGGCGATGCGCACGGCAAATACGAGCGCCTGATCGCGGCGGCGCGCGCGCTTCCGCCGGTTGCGACCGCAGTCGCCCATCCCTGCGACGAATCTTCGCTAAGGGGCGCCCTCGATGCGTCCGCGTTGGGTCTGATCAAGCCGATCCTGGTCGGCCCCACCGCACGGATCATCGCGACGGCCAAGGAGAACGGGCTCGACATCGCGGGTTTCGAGATCGTCGATACGCCGCATAGTCATGCTTCCGCCGCCAAGGCGGTTGAACTCGTGCATGCCGGCAAGGCCGCTCTGCTGATGAAGGGTAGCCTCCACTCCGATGAATTGCTGGCTGAGGTCACGAACAAGGAGACCGGCCTGCGCACCGGGCGACGCGTCAGCCATGTCTTCATCATGGACGTGCCGTCCTATGCCGAACCGCTCTTCATCTCCGACGCGGCCGTGAACATCTTTCCCGATCTCGACGCCAAGCGCGACATCATCCAGAACGCCATCGATCTTCATGTCGGGCTCGGCCTGGGGGCTCCACGGGTCGCGATCCTCTCAGCCGTGGAGACGGTGACCACCAAGATCCCTAGTACGATCGAGGCGGCGGCGCTCTGCAAGATGGCCGATCGCGGCCAGATCACCGGAGGCCTGCTCGATGGCCCGCTGGCGCTGGACAACGCGATCAGTCCGGAGGCGGCCAGCATCAAGGGCATCGTCTCGCCGGTCGCAGGCCGAGCGCAGATCCTGGTGGTGCCCGATCTCGAAGCCGGCAACATGCTGGCGAAGAACCTGACCTTCCTGTCCGGGGCCGATGCCGCCGGCATCGTGCTCGGCGCGCGTGTGCCGATCATCCTGACCAGCCGCGCCGACAATGTCCGGACCCGTCTCGCCTCCTGCGCCGTTGCCGGGCTCTATGCCCATGCGTTGCTGCAGGCCAAGCCAATCGGAGCCTAGCCGGTGAACGAGGTCCTGTTCGTCGTCAATGCCGGCAGCTCGAGCATCAAGTTCAAGCTCTACCGCGTCGCCGGCGATGATATCGAGCTGATGTTCGGCGGCGCCGTAGACGGGATCGGAACCCGCCCGCGGCTCAAGGCCAAGAGCGGTGACGGCACGTCGCTGATCGAGCGCAGCTTCGCGGCCGCGGAGGTTGCGAACTCGGCGCAGGCGCAGCAGGTCGTTGCCGATTGGGTGGTCGGTGAAATCCGGGAGATGGTCATCATCGGCATCGGCCACCGCGTCGTCCATGGCGGCCCGGTCTATTCGGCGCCGGTGCTGGTCGACGACGCGGTGATGAAGACGCTCGAGACCTTCATCCCGCTTGCGCCACTGCACCAGCTCAGCAACCTCGACCCGATCCGCGTGCTGCGCCAGCGTCGGCCGGACCTGCCGCAGGTTGCCTGTTTCGACACGGCCTTCCATCGCGGACATCCCGAGCTCTCGGACCGCTTCGCCCTCCCGCGTGCGCTCTATGACGAGGGCGTGCGGCGCTACGGCTTCCATGGCCTGTCCTACGAATATGTCTCGCAGGCGCTCTACGGCATCGCACCCGAGATTGCGGACAAGCGGGTGATCATCGCCCATCTCGGCTCCGGGGCCTCGGTCTGCGCCCTGCAGGGCGGCCGCAGCATCGAGACGACGATGGGCTTTACCGCATTGGACGGGCTGCCGATGGGGACGCGCTCGGGTTCGCTCGATCCTGGCATCGTCCTGCACCTGATCGAGCAGAAGGGCATGAGCCCGGCCGCAGTCGGCCAGATGCTCTATCACGAAAGTGGGCTGCTCGGCCTGTCCGGCATCAGCAACGATGTGCGCGAATTGCTCGAGAGCCAGAGGCCGGAGGCCGCAATGGCGATCGACTTCTTCAGCCTGCGTGTCGCACAAGCCATCGCCAGCCTGTCCGTCACGCTCGGTGGGCTCGACGGCCTCGTCTTCACGGCCGGCGTTGGCGAGAACGCCTCGCAGGTCAGGCAGAACGTGGTGGACCGCCTGTACTGGGGGGGGCTGTCACTCAAGGCAGATGCCAACCGGCAGAATGACAGGCGCATCGACGCCGAAGGCAGCCGGGCACAGATTTTCGTCGTCGCGACAGACGAAGAACGCATGATCGCGCAGCATACGTTGCGGCTGCTCCGGACGTCCGGGGTGGCTGGACCAGAGCACACCCGGTCATAGAGTGGGATAAGCAAGCAGTCGGTTCTCGCGCCAGCGCAACCGCCGAGCTCGGAGAATGAAAATGACATTGCCCCGTTTACCCGCAGCGACGGCACTCGCGGTGGCGCTCCTGACCTTCGGCAGCGTGTTCGTCCCGGTCTCGAGCGATCTCTCGATCACGGCGCCCGCCCAGGCCCAGTCGAAGATCCAGGCCTTCCTCCAGCGCTTGCGCAGCGGATCGCTGCCCAGCGGGATCGCCAAATCGAACGGCCGGATCGAGGCGACGCAGGTCGACATCGCCGCCAAATATGCCGGCCGCCTGTCGCAGGTGCTCGTCAACGAAGGCGATGACGTCACGGCCGGGCAGGTGGTCGCGCGCATCTCGTCGCCGGAATATGAAGCCCAGCTTCGTGGCGCCCAGTCGCAGGTTCTCAAGGCCAAGCAGGGACTGGCGGAAGCCAATGCGCTGATCGTCCAGCGCAAGAGCGAGATCACTCTCACCCAGGCCGAGCTGGAGCGCGGGCAGCAACTCGTCGACAAGGGCTATCTGACCAGGCAGACCTTCGACCAACGCGTCGCGAAGGCGGACACCGCCAAGGCCGCACTCGTCGCAGCCGAGGCCCAGCGCGACCAGGCGCAGTTCGCGATCAAGAGCGCCGAAGCCGAGGTCGACCGGATCGAGGCCATTCTCGTCGACATGACGCTGGTAGCGCCCCGCAGCGGCCGGGTCCAGTACCAGCTCGCACGTGCGGGCGAGGTCGTCGGCGCCGGCGCCCGCATCCTGACGCTGCTCGATCTCAGCGATGTCTACATGACGATCTATCTCCCGGCCGCGCAGGCGGGGCTGCTCGCCTTAGGCGACGAGGCCCGGATCACCGTCGATCCGCTGCCCCAGTACGTCATCCCGGCCAATGTCAGCTTCGTCGCGGCGGACGCCCAGTTCACGCCGAAGAGCGTCGAGACGGCTGACGAGCGGGAGAAGCTGATGTTCCGCGTCAAGCTGCAGATCGATCCGCGCGTCCTGAAAAAATATCACCGCCAGGCGAAGACCGGCGTGCGCGGCATGGGCTTCGTTCGCACCAGCCCGACGATCCAGTGGCCCGAAGATCTGACCGTGAAGCTCCCCTGATGAGCGACGGAAGCATTGCCAAGGTCGAGCATGTCTCGCACCGTTACGGCAAAACGGTTGCGCTCGACGATGTCTCGATCGACTTCCCCGCCCGCCGCATGGTGGGCGTAATCGGTCCGGATGGCGTCGGGAAATCCGCGTTGCTCGCCCTGATTGCCGGCGTCAGGGAAATCCAGACCGGGCATGTCACGGTCTTCGGCGGCGACATGGCCGACAAGGCCCATCGCGAGAAGCATGGCGCCCGCATCGCCTATATGCCGCAGGGCCTCGGCCGCAATCTCTACCCGACGCTGAGCGTCTTCGAGAATATCGACTTCCACGGCCGGCTCTTCGGCCAGGGCGAAGCCGAGCGCAGGCGGCGGATCGACGAATTGCTGAAGGCAACGGGTCTCGACCCGTTCGAAGGCCGCCCGGCCGGCAAGCTATCGGGCGGCATGAAGCAGAAGCTCAGCCTGTGTTGCGCGCTGATCCACGACCCGGACCTCCTCATCCTCGATGAGCCGACCACCGGCGTCGACCCGCTGTCGCGCGGCCAGTTCTGGGACCTGATCAACACGATCCGCGGCCGGCGGCCGCAAATGAGCGTGATCGTCGCCACCGCCTATATGGACGAGGCCGAACGCTTCGACTGGCTGGCCGCCATGGATGACGGCAAGGTGATCGCCTCCGGCCCAATCTCCGAGATCCTTGGCAAGACGGGTCAGAGATCGCTCGAAGCCGCCTTCATTGCGCTGCTGCCGGAGGCGAAGCGCGCGCAGCATCAGGAGGTCATCGTGCGCCCGCGTCCGGCCAGCGACAGCGCCGTGCCGGCGATCGAGGCCGAAGGGCTGACCCGTCGCTTCGGCGATTTCACGGCCGTCGACCATGTCAGCTTCCGGATCCAGCGCGGGGAGATCTTCGGCTTCCTCGGCTCGAATGGCTGCGGCAAATCGACGACGATGAAGATGCTCACCGGCCTGCTGCCGGCGACCGAAGGCTGGGCCAAGCTGTTCGGCAAGCCGATGGGCTCCAACGACATGGAGACGCGCCGGAATGTCGGCTACATGTCGCAGGCCTTCTCGCTCTATACCGAGCTCACGGTCCGGCAGAATCTCGAACTCCACGCAAAACTCTATCATCTGCCGAGCGACGAGATCGAGGGTCGCATCGCGGAGCTGCTGGAGCGCTTCGACCTCAGGGATGTGGTGGACTCGCGTCCCGACAGCCTGCCTCTCGGCATCAAGCAGCGCCTGCAGCTGGCGGTCGCCGTGCTCCATCGGCCGGCCATGCTCATTCTCGATGAGCCGACTTCAGGCGTCGACCCGATCGCGCGCGACGCCTTCTGGCGTACGCTGATCGATCTCTCGCGCGATGACGGCGTGACGATTTTCCTCTCGACGCATTTCATGAACGAGGCGGAGCGCTGCGACCGCATCTCCCTGATGCATGCCGGCAAGGTGCTCGCCGTCGGCACGCCGGAGGAACTGGTCAGGGAACGCGGCAGCCCCTCGCTGGAAGACACGTTCATCGACTATCTCGCCGAGGCGGCAGGGATCGACCGTGAGGCGAAGCCCGAGACCCCGGACCCGAACACCGCCATGCCGGCGCCCGAACCGATCCGGCCGCCACGCCGCTTCGACCCGATGCGGCTCTGGGCCTATTCGCGACGGGAGACGATGGAACTGCTGCGCGATCCGATCCGGCTCGCCTTCGCCTTCCTTGGCCCGCTCGTCCTGATGATCGCCTTCGGCTTCGGCATTTCCTTCGATGTCGAGAACCTGCGCTTCTCGGCGCTCGACCAGGACAACACCCCCGAAAGCCGCCAGTTGATCGAGGCCTTTTCCGGCTCGCGCTATTTCGACGAACGCGCGCCGATCAGATCGGCCGACGAGCTCGACCAGCGACTGAGGAACGGCGAATTGCAGCTCGCCATCGAGATTCCGCCGGGCTTCGGGCGCGACCTGCAATCCGGCCGGAAGCCCGAGGTCGCGGTCTGGCTCGATGGCGCCATGCCGTTCCGCGCCGAGACGACGAAGGGCTACGTCACCGGGCTTGCCGCGCAATACGCCAAGGAATGGCTCGCCCAGAACAGCACCGGCACGAGCGCCGCCAGCCTCATCAATGTCGAGACCCGTTTCCGCTACAATCAGGCCTTCAAGAGCGTCAACGCGATGGTGCCGAGCGTGATCATGCTGATGCTGATCCTGATCCCGGCCATCATGTCGGCCATTGCGGTGGTGCGGGAAAAGGAGACCGGCTCGATCGCCAATTTCCAGTCGACGCCAATCACCAAGTTCGAATTCCTGTTCGGCAAGCAGCTGCCCTATATCGCGATCGCAATGATCAGCTTCGTGCTTCTGGTGCTGCTTGCGATCCTGCTCTTCGGCGTGCCGATCAAGGGCTCGATCGCGATGCTGGTCCTCGGCACCCTGCTCTATGTGATCGCGACGACGGGCTTCGGCCAGTTGATCTCGACCTTCACCAGGACACAGGTCTCGGCCGTCTTCGCCACCGCGATCCTGTCGATCATTCCGGCGGTGAACTTCTCGGGCCTGCTCGTTCCGGTCGCTTCGCTCTCCGGCGGAGCGCGGATGATCGGGCTTGGCTTCCCGACGGCCTGGTATCAACCGGTCAGCGTCGGCGCCTTCACCAAGGGGCTGGGTTTCGACGACCTGTCGTTCAACCTCGTCATGCTCGCGGGCTTCGCGGTTCTCTTCCTCGTCGTCTCGCAGCTGCTCCTGCGCAAACAGGAGCTCTGAAATGTCGCCGGAGAGAACCAGCGCCACGACGGAACCGGCGCAGCCAGGACCGACCGGTCTTCGGCTGCATCTGGCCAATATCTACCAGCTCGTCATCAAGGAGCTGCGCAGCATCCGGGCCGACCCGGTGATGCTCATCCTCGTGGTCTATGCCTTCAGCATCGCCGTCTACACGGTGGCGACCGGCGCCTCGACCGAGGCGAAGAACCTGACCGTCGGCATCGTCGACGAGGACCGCTCCGATCTCTCGCGCCAGATCCAGAACGCGCTGAACCCGCCGCTGTTCAAGAGTGCGGTGACGATCAGCGCCCGCGACATCGACGAGGAGATGGATCACGGGCGGCTGGTCTTCGTGCTCGAGATCCCGCCCTCGTTCCAGGCCGATCTTCTCTCGGGCCGGCGGGCATCCGTGCAGCTCAATGTCGATGCCACCGCGATGACCCAGGCCGGAAACGGCTCGGTCTATATCCAGTCGATCATCGCGCAGGAGGTGACGAATTTCCTGGCCGGCCGGGAAACCGTGACCAGCGCTCCCATCAATGTCGTCATCCGATCCAAGTTCAATCCGAACCTGAACTCGGCCTGGTTCACCTCGGTGATGCAGGTGATCAACAATGTCACGCTGCTGACGGTGATCCTGACCGGCGCGGCGCTGATTCGCGAGCGCGAACAGGGCACGGTGGAGCATCTGCTGGTGATGCCGGTCGTGCCGGCCGAGATCATGCTGGCGAAGATCATCGCCAATGGCCTCGTCATCCTGGTCGCAGCCGGACTGTCGCTCGCGGTCGTCGTGCAATGGTGGCTGCAGGTGCCGATCGCCGGCTCGCTGACGCTCTTCCTCGCAGGCGCTGCGCTCTATGCCTTCACGGTTGCGGCCCTCGGCATCATGCTCGGGACACTCGCCACCTCGATGGGCCAATTCGGTCTGCTCGCCATTCCGATCCTGGTGATCATGCAGCTCCTGTCAGGTTCGAGTACACCGATGGAGAGCATGCCCGTCTGGCTGCAATACGTGATGCAGATCATCAGTCCGACGCCGCATTTCGTGGCCTTCTCGCAGGCGGTGCTCTATCGCGGCGCGGGTCTCTCCGTGGTCTGGCTGCAGCTCGTCGCGCTCGTCATCATCGGCAGCGTGTATTTCACCTATGCGCTCAGCCGCTTCCGCCGCGTGATCTTCGGAGACTGAGCGGCATGGGCCCGATCGACGACATCGTCCGCGGCAAGAAGGGCCTGATCGTCGGCATCGCCAACGAGGACAGCATCGCCTTCGGCTGCGGCCGGGTTTTGCACCGGCTCGGCGCGGAACTCGCCGTGACCTATCTGAACGCCAAGGCCGAGAAATGGGTGCGCCCGCTCGCGGAGGAACTCGGCAGCCCGATCATCATGCCGCTCGACGTCGAGATGCCCGGGCAGCTCGACGCCGTGTTCGAGGAAATCACCAGGCGCTGGGGCAAGCTCGACTTCGTCATCCACTCGATCGCGTTTGCGCCGCGCGACGACCTGCATGGCCGGGTTATCGACGTGACGCGGGAGGGCTTCGAGCAGGCGATGCGCGTCTCCTGCTATTCGCTGATCGAGATGGCCCGCAAAGCCGAGCCGCTGATGAGCGCGGGCGGCACAATCCTGACCATGAGCTATTACGGTGCCGAGAAGGTGCTCGACAATTACAACATCATGGGACCGGTGAAGGCTGCGCTCGAGAGCACGACGCGCTATCTCGCCCATGAACTCGGCCAGAAAGGCATCCGCCTGCATGCGCTCTCGCCCGGCCCGCTGAAGACACGCGCCGCCGGCGGCATCACCGGATTCGACCAGCTTCTGTCCCAGGCCGCAGCGCGGGCGCCGCAAGGGCGCGTCGTCACCATCGACGAGGTCGGGCAGGTCGCCGCCTTCCTGATCAGCGATGCCGCCACCGGCATGACCGGCAACACGATCTATGTCGATGCCGGCTATCACATCATGGGTTAGGCGGGGACGGCGCGCGGCGTTCCGTCCGGATCCGTCGCTTCGGGTTCCTGCGAGATCGGCGCAGTCAGCGGATCGATGATCTCGAAGGGACGTTCAACCCGGACAGCCGGCGCCTTGACGAGCACGCGCAGGCCGGAGACCGCGGCGAGCAGGATGGTCGCGGCCGCCATGAAATAGAGCAGCCCGCCAATATCGAAGCGCGACATGACGGCGGCGCCGAGCATCGGCCCCAGCGCCGAGCCGAAGCCACTGACCAGAATCAGCCTGCCACTGACGGCAACGACGCGATCTGAGGGCATGCGATCGAGCGCATGGGCGACGCAGACCGGATAGAGCGTCGACATGAAGCCGCCGAGCACCGCCGCCACGGGCAATACCGCGGCAAGCTTCGGGGGCAGCATGACCAGCAGCAGGGCCGCGGCGGCAAAGCCGAGCGCAAGACCGGCCAGGACCAGCCGGCGGTCGCCGCGATCCGACAGGCGCCCAACCGGAACCTGAAGTGCCAAGCCGCCCAGCACTGCGACCAGCATGAACAGCGCGATCGTCTGCTGCGGCACGCCATTGCTCAGCATCCAGGCCGGGACCAGCGCGTAGAAGGCGCTGCTGATCATGCCACTGATGACGCAGCCGACGACGGCCACCGGCGCCTGCCGGGTCAGTTCGCCGTAGCGCAGGGTCGCCTCCGGTGCGATCCCAGGCGCCTCGGCGCGTGTCGTGCTGACCATGACCAGGGCAAGCGCGAAGAGCACGATGATGATGTTGAAGGGCGTCATGGAGTGAATGGCGAGTTTGCCGATCAGCAACTGGCCGAGCGCCAGCGCCAGGAAGGTGCCGACCATGTAGATCGAGAACACCCGCCCGCGCTGATCGGCCTGCGCCTTGGCGTTCAGCCAGCTTTCCGTGGTGATGAACAGGCCGACGCAGCCCATGCCGATGGCGGCGCGGCAGGCAATCCAGGCCCATGGCGAGACAAGGAGCGGCATCGCAGCCGTCGCGACCACCACCATGCCTGCAAATGCGGCATAGGCGCGGATATGGCCGATGCGCTGGATCACCTGCCCGGACCCGACCGCCCCGATGGTGAAGCCGATGAAATAGGCGCTGAGCACGATGCCATTCAGCGTCGAGCCGAAATCCTCGAGCGTCAGCCGCAGTGACAGGAAGGTGTTGAAGAAACCGTTCGCGAGCTGAACCAGGCTCGTCGCGGCGATGAGAGTTCCGATCTGCACGAGCATCGGCCAGAGCCCTTTCGCTAGCGGCCGAGAGATGCCGGCCAGATGGTCGCGCACCCGCAGGATCGCGACACTCGCCCCGGAGAATTTCTTGGGCGGTCGGGGCTGGCTAGCGCGAGAATGTGGGCTCAGTGCGTCGCAACATGAACTCAAGAGTTCGCTGGCTCGAAGGAGACAGGCCCCAGAGTTGTTCTGGCCGGAGTCAGTCGTCCTGCCTCAGCTCCCAGGCAAGCATGGCATCATGGATTGCGTCGAGTTCTTCTTCCTTGGCCCGGCAATCCGGCCTGGCGCGCAAATCCTCCAGGCGCTCGAGGGCGCAAGCGTAATCTTCTTCCGAGTAGATAAGAACCAACCGCTTCATGACCAACTCACCAAGCATAAGACGGGCCAAGCCGCCCGCGATGACGACATGGGTTGGTCTAAAGACCGCCTGCATGACCTGCAGATGACGGCCGCCGGCGCTGACCGGGATGCGTCCTGGCGCTATCCGAACCGGCCGCTTCCGATATGCTCTGCGAACGATCGCCACGCCCGAGTGAAGCCGCAGACCGATATGGACGAACACGCCCTTCTGAGCCGCCTTGCCGTCTCTCTCGCCATCGGACTCCTGGTCGGTCTCGAACGTGGCTGGCGCACGCGCGGCGAGGATGACCACCAGCGTGCTGCGGGCCTGCGCACCTTCGCGCTGTCCGGGCTGCTCGGCGGCGTGACCGGGGCCATCGGCCAGCAGCTCGGCGGCATCGCAATCGGCCTGGTCTTTCTCGGATACAGTGCGGCCTTCGGCGCCTTCCACTGGCTGGAGGCCCGTGCCGAGCAGAATGTCAGTGCGACCTCGGTCATCGCCGGGATGCTGACCTTCATGCTGGGCACGCTCGCCATGGTCGGCGATCTCAATGCCGCAATTGCAGGCGCAGTCGCGATGACGGTGCTGCTGGCGTTGCGCGAACAACTGCACCGCTGGGTCGCCTCACTGAGCTGGCAGGAAATCCGCTCGATCCTGACCCTGCTCGCCATGTCCTTCCTGCTGCTGCCAGTTCTGCCGAACCGCCCGATCGACCCATGGGGATCGATCAATCCCTATTCGATCTGGCTGCTCGCCATCCTGATCGCGGCAGTGTCCTTCGGCGGCTATGTCGCCGTCCGCGTCTTCGGGGACCGACTCGGCGTGATCATGGCAGCGGTCGCCGGCGGCCTCGCCTCCTCCACCGCGACGACGCTCACCCTGGCTGGGCTCGCGCGCCAGCATTCGGATTCCGGCCGTCTGCTCAGCGCCGGCATCCTGATCGCCGGGGTGGTGATGGTCCTGCGCGTCGCCATCGTCGCCATGGCGCTGAACCCGGTCCTGATCCCGCTCCTTGCACTGCCGCTCGCCTGCGCCGGCGGCGTCCTCGCAGCAGGCGCCGGCCTCATGCTGATCAACACGGGCGGCTCCTCCGAGCGGCCGGAGCTGAAAATCTCGAATCCGCTGGAACTCGGCTCCGCTCTGAAGAGGCGCGCTTGCTGCAGCAGCATTTCGGCGATGCGGGCGTGCTCGCCACGGCCGCTCTGTCCGGTATTGCGGATGTCGACGCCGTCGTCATCTCGATGTCGCGCATGGCGCTCGGCGTCATTGACCCGACGCTCGCAGGCCGCGCGATCCTGCTCGCGACAGGCGTCAACACGCTGGTCAAGGCCGGACTCGCCGCATCGACGGGCGGCATGGCGCTTGGCCTGCGGGTCGGCAGCGTCAGCGCCCTCGCCGTCGCAGCAGGGCTGTTGGCGGCGTCGCGATAGGTCGCGCCTTCCGGCGGGCGCGGCGCGCGAAGTCTTCAGCTCGGGCACCAGCGGCTAGCCGGCTGGTCCGCGCTCCCGTACGGCCTCCGTTCGGCAGCATCACGGTACGACATGGCCCCGCGCGCGTTTGCCATTGGGCAACCGGCACGAACACCCGGACCGGACATACGCTGCGCTCTTCAGCACGCAGATGCGGCTCGACGTCTGGCAGTGCCGGCCTGTTGCTCTGACCGCGCGGCGATCGACTACACCATATCCGGCGCCGATGCCGGCATTGCCCAGCGGCTGTGTGCCTCCATAGCCGATCGGTGGACCCGCGCCAGGGATCCCCCCGCCACTCGAATGCAATCGGATATCCGGCACACTGTCGCTGAGTGAGGGCGGCCCAAGACCTTGTCTGGGGCCACCGGGTGTGAGCGGCGCGTTCCCGGGCGTGCCGATCTGCGCCCCGGCCGGCACTGCGAGAACAAGGGAGAACATGAACGACAAAGCTGCGGTGAACCTGCGCGTCATGGTGAGGCCTCCCGGAACAACCAGCATTTGCGCGGCTTGGAAGGTCAGTTTCTCCACAGCCCTCGGCGCTCTTGTCGAGATCACACCTGTTGCAGGCCCTTGTCGAGTCGCGAATACGGCTCCAGCATTGGCTGCCGTTCGCCATTGACTGAGGCTGAGGGCGATCAGTAAACGCGGCGGGCGAGCGGACTGACGCTTCATGACGCCGTCAAGCGTCACAGGCGATATGCGCCAACGTCAGGGCTCGGGCCCTCCGCCCCGGGGGGAAGAGGCACGGCTGCCTGAGGTCGAGCCGTGAGCTATCGAGATCGAGCTCCGGGAGCCTGTGCGTGTTGGCCGCCGAGTTGAACGACAATCAGATCCAGCCTGCCGTCGGGAGCGATGCGGATCACGCTGCCGTCCTCATTCAGGATGTAGGCTGACAGGCCTGCCTTTTGCGCACGTTCGACCTCCCTGCGCCGGAACTGCTCAAGCTTCTCGTCACAGGTGGGGTTCATGGTGCGCTCCGACATTCGTCAGTGCGTGAAAGACTACGCATTCGGGCCGGTCGAATATGTGAGGCACCTCACTTAGCGTGACGCGGGGATGCACGAGCGGGAATTCTGGGTCCGGGACGGCATGCCAAGGGACGCTCCGCCGTCCTCGGACACGGTTCTCTCCATGCCAAATTGCGACGCTGATCTTCATCGGTTGGCTGGCAGCGGACGGTCTGCCGAGCCCATGCGGCTGGCAACACTGCCCGACGTTTTCGTCGAGGAGCCGCCTTGCCGTATAGCTCTGCTCATCGAATCGCCATTGACGGAAGAGATCATGCCTAAGCTCTGCAAGTTCACTTCGCCCTCCGATGGAAAGCCCGTCTACGTCAATCCCGCGCAGGTCAGCGTGGTCTACACGTTCAAGGGCAACCCGCCGGACACCATCATCGGCTTCCGCAAGGATTTCATGCTCGGCGTGAGGGAAAGCCTGGAGGAGGTGGTCGAAATTCTCGACAAGGCGACGGCCGAGGACACGGCTGGCAGCTAGAACTGCGAAACATTGGGGGCAGCCGGGTCACTCGGGCCGTTGCGGTTCGCGCGGGAGCGTCCCGGCGTTGCCTCGGTTGACCTCATCTTGGTCAGGACAGCCGCCTGTCGCGGATGTCGACAATGCGCTCGCATATCCCGAGATGTTCGGCCAGCAGCGCTTGCAGAGGCGTCAGCGGCCGGAAAGCCCGCATGTCCTGCTCAAAATCGATCTCCTCGGCCCAGGCCGCGATCGCCTCATCGGCCGCAAGCACTTGCTGCTCGGTCGGGACATCGACGGGACGCTCGCCCCTCTCTTCCGCGAGTCTTAGCGCGATCGTCTGCCGCAATTCCTGCTCCAGCCGAATGAGCGGCTCGAGTTCGTCGACATAAGACATGAAATCTCCTCCTGCAGGCGCAGCGAGCACTCGCTGCTGATCGGGTCGTGTGTGAGCCATTCAGGCGGCTCGCGAGTAGGTACCTTTTGTCTGCCGCACACCCATACCGTTCAGCGCTTAGGGTCTGACAGCATGGCATTTGCGAGCGGGAAGCCGACTTGCCCGCATTTCGCGCAACTCTCAGGGAGGCGCCAGGCAGTCAAGCTGATCGACCTTCGTCGGTCGGATACTCCGCCTTATTGGGCTTCAATGCGATGAAGGAGGTTGGCAGCATCGATTGGCCGCATCGCCAGTATTTCTTGATACATTGCGATCGCTAGTGCGCAATAATCTCCGTACAGCGCAGGAAGAACAGCCTCTAACTGAAAAATTGCGATTTTTTTCAGCGCATACACGTTTTGACAACGCTTTATAGACGCGCGCAAATAGGTCATCTGTAATCTTTTGATCGACCGGAATCGTTTTCACTAACGTCTTGGGGCGCACCCTTGCACCTCCAACGCGAGGCAAGTTCCGCCCGGTAATCTCGAAAATTGGGAAAAGCGGCGCGTTTGGCAGCGGCGTCGGCGCCCGAACTCTCGCCTGCTACCGGACATATGCAGGGCAGGCCGCCACTCGGAAGTGATGCTTCGCGATTCGTGATCGGCAGCATAAGACCGAGGAAACGCTCGGCTCTTTGCCCCAGATTGGCCCTACGGCTAATCCGGAATGCTTGTGAAACCAAGCTAAACAATGGTGCGCAGGAGGGAACCGTAAAAAACCTATATGGTATTCAAATTTAAAAAATTTTTCTAATTCAAATATCCATGAGGCCAACGACAAGGCCAACAATCGAAAACGCTGCGGCACTCCAAGTGAGCTTTCCACATGCGGAAGCGTTTTGAAGCGATGCTGGCGATACGCCCCTCACGGCACTTCCCCAACGTCTAGCAAAAATGGGCGCGAATGCTATCTTCGCGCCGGGATGACGCAAGAGACTCGATGGCAGGTGGTCACGATGAAGCAGGCATTGTTAGCGGCAGTTGCCGTCATTGGCATCAGTGGTACAGCCACCGCCCAAAATTGCCCCTATGATTCCCGGTGCATCAACAATCCGTATGGAGCCGGCAACCCATACAATCCGGACAGCTTGAACAACCCCTATGGCCGCTATGGCTCGCCCTACAGCAACGAGTCAGCCAAGAACCCTTACGCAACAAACGCGCCGAAGCTCTACGACGACAACGGTAACTATCGAGGTCGCCTCAGCTCGAATCCATATGATCCAGACAGCACGAGCAATCCTTACGGACGATACGGCAGCCCGTATTCATCTGACAGCATCAACAACCCCTACGGGGCAGGAAATCCGTATGGCCGACCGCTAACCGTTGTGCCCCAGAAATGACTACTTGACTTATTGGCCGCCTAGAATTGGTTCGAGCCTAAGAGCCGTGAACTCTTGGTCTCGCGCGCCGGATACCTGCACTGTGAACTGATGGGGTGGATGCCCCCTCCAGCCAGCACCGTCGGGTGCCAGCGAGCGCCATCAAGGCGCGTTCGAAGGAGGAGCCGATGTCCGACGTCCATGTTTTGGCGATCGATCTCGCCAAGCGTAGCTTCCAGGTCTGCGCGACGGCTCAAGGCGGGGCGGTTCTATTCAACCGCAGGGTGTCGCGCGCCGATGTGGCCCCCACCCCTCGAACCGCATACCGGCCACGTGGCGGATGGCCACGATCAAACGCCTAACACACGACCGACAGAAGTGCCTGGCTGCAAGATCTGTCAGAAGAATCCCCTTGCAAAACCGGGGGCATCCACCCACGCCCCTTTGTACCAAGGAGCGACTTCAGCTCGAAAACAGCTCGGAAAATCAACAACCTCAAGGGGTTGGGTGGTGCCGCAAGAGGGATTCGAACCCCCGACCCCCTCATTACGAATGAGGTGCTCTACCAGCTGAGCTATTGCGGCGACGGGAGGGGCTCTAACAGCCCTACCCAATCTTGGCAAGACGGACGGAGCAGAACATGCCCCGCCATCTCACGATTTGCGCAGCTTTTCCGTTTCGGGCTTTTCCTGGCCGAGCGCGACGATGCCGCGGCGGATGGCGCGGGTGCGGGTGAAGTGCCTGTGCAAGGTCTCGCCGTCGCCGAAGCGGATGGCGCGGGTCAGCACCGAAAGATCCTCGCTAAAGCGCCCCAGCATCTCCAGAACCGCTTCCTTGTTGTGCAGGAAGACGTCGCGCCACATCGTCGGGTCGGATGCCGCGATGCGGGTGAAATCGCGAAATCCGCCGGCCGAGAACTTGATCACCTCGGACTGGGTCACCGCCTCGAGATCTTCGGCCGTGCCGACGATATTATAGGCGATCAGGTGCGGTAGATGGCTGGTGACGGCAAGCACGAGATCATGATGCTGCGCGCTCATCACCTCGACGAGAGCGCCCATGCCCTCCCAGAAATGGCGGGTGCGCGAAACCGCGCCGTCATCGCTGCCGTCCGGCGGGGTGAGGATGCACCAGCGATTCAGGAAGAGGCTGGCAAAGCCGGCATCCGGGCCGGAATTCTCTGTGCCGGCGACCGGATGGGCCGGGACGAAATGCACGCCCGCTGGCAGATGCGGCGCGACAGCCTCGACCACCGCGCTCTTGACCGAGCCGACATCGGAGACGATCGCGCCCGGCTTCAAGGCCGAAGCGATCTCGCCTGCGACCGCTCCGCAGGCGCCGACGGGCACGCAGAGAATGACCAGGTCGGCGCCGGCCACGGCGGCCTGCACGGTCTCCGCCACCTCATGGCCGAGATCGAGCTCGCGGGCGCGGGCGCGCACGCCCTCGTCCCGGTCGCTCAGGACGATGCGCCCGGCGAGATTGAGATCCTTGGCCGCATGGGCGATCGACGAGCCGATCAGCCCGATGCCGATGATCGCGAGGCGGCCGAAGATCGGCTCCTCGCGCCGCGGGGCGAAACTCTCGGTCGGCGCCGTCATCACTTGCCGGCCAGGAAGTCGCCGAGCGCCGTAACGACGAGGCGGTTCGCTTCCTCGGAGCCGATCGTCATGCGCAGCGCGTCCGGCAGGCCATAGGCCGCGACGCTGCGCAGGATCAGTCCGCGCTGGCTCAGGAAGGCGTCAGCCTCCTTCGCCGTCTTGCCGGAGGTTTTTGGGAAATGGATCAGGATGAAGTTGCCGACCGATGGTGTGACGGTCAGGCCGAGCTTTTCCACCTCGGCCGTCGTCCAGGCGAGCCAGGTCTCGTTGTGCTGGAGCGCGGCCGCGACATGGGCCTCGTCGGCAATCGCGGCGGTGCCGGCCTCGATCGCCGCGCCGTTGACGTTGAACGGGCCGCGGACGCGGTTGAGCGCATCGATGACGTGGGCGGGCCCGTAGAGCCAGCCGAGCCGCAGATTGGCGAGGCCGTAGATCTTCGAGAAGGTGCGCGCCATCACGACATTCTCGTTGGTCGCCACCAGTTCGAGTCCCGACGCATAATCGTTGCGGCGGACATATTCGGCATAGGCGGCATCGAGCACCAGCAGCACATCGGACGGCAGGCCGGCATGCAGGCGCTTGACCTCCTCGAAGGGCAGATAGGTGCCGGTCGGGTTGTTGGGATTGGCGAGGAAGACGATCTTCGTCTTCGGCGTCACCGCCTTCAGGATGGCGTCGACATCGGCGGTGAGATTGCTCTCGGGCACGACCACCGGCTTGCCTCCGGCCGCCAGGATGGCGATGCGGTAGACGAGGAATCCGTGCTCGGTGAAGATGCCCTCGTCGTCGTCGCCGAGATAGGTCTTGGTGACGAGCTGCAGCAACTCGTCGGACCCCGAGCCGCACACCAGGCGCGCCGGGTCGAGACCGTAGCGCGCCGCGATCGCCTCGCGCAGCTTGGTGGCCGAGCCGTCGGGATAGAACTCGAGCTTGCCCTTGAGGCTGTCAAAGGCGGCAATCGCCTTCGGGCTCGGGCCGAGCGGGGTCTCGTTCGAGGAGAGCTTATGCAGCTTCACCCCCGCCGGAGCAGTGGACTTGCCGGGCACATAGGCCTCGATATCGAGGACACCGGGACGCGGAACAGGGCGGGAAGCAGGCGTGGCCATGGCTTGTGGACCTTGTCAGGGGAATGAGAAGGAGATCAGCGGGCTGATTTGACGGCGAAGCGGGCGGCGTGGCTGCCGATTTCGGCAAATTCGCTCAAGCCCGCAGGTTCGAGTGCGGCACGGATCGCGCTCTGCTCGACTTCTCCGGACGCCGCGACCAGCAGCGAAAGATGCGAGCCGTCGGCAGCGCTGGCCGAGACCTCCGCGAGATGCTGGGCAAGGCCGGCGCGCAGAGCCTCCGACCAGCGCTCCACCCTGGCGGCATAGAGCACGATCTCGCGCACGGCCGCATCCGCGAGCGGCTTGGCGATGCAGTAGACCGGCGTGCCGGCGGGATGGTCCGGCCGCTCGATGAAGGGCAGGCGCGCGATGATCTTCGGTCGCTCCGGGCCGATCAGATCGCGCCACCAGACGCCGGCGCTGGCACCAAGGTCCATGCGGAAGATGCCGAGATCGCCAGCCGACTCGGCGACGGCGGCGATCACCGCGCGCGCGTGTTCATGCGTGATGAAGGGCACGGTGAAGCCGAAATGGAACCGCGCTGAATCGCGCATCGCCGCATCGCCGCCCGAGACATCGGCATGGACGGCGTAATTCGCCTGAACATAGGTGAAGGTCGCGATGATGATGCGCCAGATGCCCTCGACGGTGTCGAGCGGGAGCAGGCCCTTATGACGCAGCGCCAGCCGCTTCATCATGTCGGCCTCGCGGCCCGGCCGGAACGCGGAACCCGACACCTGCGTCTTCTTCACGGCGATCAGCGTTTCGATGATCTGCGAGCGCTCCATCAAGAGCGCGTGCATCTCGCTGTCGATGCGGTCGATCTCACCGCGCAGATCGGCAAGGGTGGTCGGAGCAATTTCGGTCATGGCTTGATCTTGGCGCGTGAGGCGACGGACGCGCGTCTCTTAGACCTCAAGCCGGCGCTTAGCAAAGCCAGCTTCGCGCGAGGCCGCGTTGACAGCGCGCCTGCGGCACGCCATCGGTAAGTTCGATCTTTCGAACGAGCCGACCGGCAAGACAAATCAGCCTGTCAAAGCGGACGACGATGCACGACGAAATCCAGAGCCTTGCAGACCCGCTGAAGGAAGCGAACGAGCCCTCCAGCCCTGTTGTCCGGTTCGACGCTGCCACGCCACTGGTGATGGATTGCGGCGTAGTGCTCGACAGCTGGCAGATCGCCTATCAGACCTATGGCGAACTCAATGCGGCCAAGTCGAATGCGGTCCTCGTCTGTCATGCCCTGACAGGTGACCAGCATGTCGCCAGCCGCAACCCGATCACCGGCAAGGGCGGCTGGTGGACGGCGATGATCGGCCCCGGCAAACCGATCGATACCGACCGCTTCTTCGTGATCTGCGCCAATGTCGTCGGCGGCTGCACCGGCACGACGGGGCCGGCCTCGACCAACCCGGAAACCGGCAAGCCCTGGGGCCTCGGCTTCCCGATGGTGACGATCCGCGACATGGTGCGAGCCCAGGCGCATCTGGTCGATGCGCTCGGCATCGAGTCGCTGTTTTGCGTCGCCGGCGGCTCGATGGGCGGCATGCAGGTGCTGGAATGGGCCGCGAGCTATCCCGCACGCGTCTTCTCGTCGCTGCCGCTTGCGACCTCCGCCAAGCACTCGGCCCAGAACATCGCTTTCCACGAAGTCGGCCGCCAAGCGGTGATGGCCGATCCGGACTGGCGTGGCGGGCGCTATCTCGAAGAAGGCACACGCCCGTCCAAGGGCCTTTCGGTGGCGCGCATGGGCGCGCATATCACCTACCTGTCGGAGCCGGCGCTGCACCGGAAATTCGGCCGCAAGCTGCAGGATCGCGAGGCGCCGACCTTCTCCTTCGATGCCGATTTCCAGGTCGAAAGCTATCTGCGACACCAAGGCCTGAGCTTCGTCGAGCGCTTCGACGCCAATTCCTATCTCTATGTGACGCGTGCGATGGATTATTTCGACATCGCCGCCGATCATGACGGCGTGCTCGCCAAGGCTTTCACGGGTACGAAGACGCGCTTCTGCGTCGCCTCGTTCACCTCGGACTGGTTGTTCCCGACCGCGGATTCACGCGCCGTCGTTCATGCGCTCAATGCTGCCGGCGCTTCGGTCTCCTTCGTCGAGCTCGAAAGCGACAAGGGCCACGACGCCTTCCTGCTGGAGGAACCGAACCTGTTTGCGACCACGCGCGGCTTCATCAATGCGGCAGCTCGGGCAAGAGGGTTGTGAGGCCATGGCGCTGAGCGAGATCTATACCAATCGCATCGATCTCAAGCTCGTCGCCGAGATGGTGACGCCGGGCACGCGCGTGCTCGATGTCGGCTGCGGCGACGGCGCATTGTTGGCCCTGCTGGCCGAGACGCGCCAGGTAGACGCACGTGGCATCGAATTGTCCCGCGAAGGTGTCGCCGGCTGCGTCGCGCGCGGGCTGTCGGTGATCCAGGGTGACGCCGACACCGACCTCGCCGACTATCCCGACGATTCCTTCGACTATGTCATCCTCTCCCAGACGATCCAGGCGACCCGCAACCCGCGCCTGGTTCTGGAGCACATGCTGCGCATCGGTCGTCGCGCCATCATCTCCTTCCCGAATTTCGGGCATTGGCGCATGCGCAGCCAGATCTTCTTCCGCGGCCAGATGCCGGTGACCGACGCCCTGCCCTATTCCTGGTGGGACACCCCGAACATCCATTTCTGCACGATCCGCGACTTCGTTACGCTGTGCGAGGTGGTCGGAGCGCAAAAGGAGCGCGCGGTCGCGCTCGATGCCGCCGGAGGCAAGGTCGGCGTCAGCGCGCCCTGGTGGTTCTGGAACCTGTTTGGCGCGCAGGCGGTGTTCCTGCTGAAGCGGGGCTGAGCCCTTTCTCCTTGCGTCGGGGTGGCAATACGGAGCGCCCGCAGATCGGCTTATCGCAGCCCTGAAACAGGAAAAGGGCCGCTTGCGCGGCCCTTCCCTCATCCATCTCGCGGCATTCGTTACCTTCTTCCCAATAGGGAACGAAATCGTACCGATCCCATTAGTTCAGCGGCACGCCCTCAGGCCGCCTTTCGCGGGTGACGCTGACATCGCCCAGCATCAGCCCGGTCGGTCCGACGGTGACCTTCACGGTCTCGCCATCGGTGACCTTGCCGGCGAGCAGCAATTCCGCCAGCGGGTCCTGCACCGTTTTCTGGATCACGCGCTTCAGCGGACGTGCGCCATAGGCGGGATCGTACCCCTTGTCCGCCAGCCAGGCGCGCGCGTCCTCGGACAGATCGAGCACGATCTTGCGGTCGGTCAGCAACCTTGCGAGCCGTGCCAGCTGGATATCGACGATCGCCCCCATATCCGCGCGCTTCAGGCGATGGAACAGGATGATGTCGTCGATGCGGTTGAGGAACTCAGGCCGGAAGGCCTGCCTGACCACACCCATGACTTCGTCGCGCACGGCGTCGCTGTCCTGCCCTTCGGGCTGGTTCACCAGGAACTCCGAACCGAGATTCGAGGTCATGATGATCAACACGTTGCGGAAATCGACCGTGCGGCCCTGGCCGTCCGTCAGACGACCATCGTCGAGCACCTGCAGGAGCACGTTGAAGACGTCCGGATGCGCCTTCTCGACCTCGTCGAAGAGCACGACCTGGTAGGGCCGGCGCCGCACGGCCTCCGTCAGGGCTCCACCTTCCTCATAGCCGACATAGCCGGGAGGCGCGCCGATGAGACGCGAAACCGAGTGCTTCTCCATGTATTCCGACATGTCGAGGCGCACCATCGCCGTATCGTCGTCGAACAGGAACGACGCCAGCGCCTTGGTGAGCTCGGTCTTGCCGACACCCGTGGGCCCGAGGAACATGAAGGAGCCGATCGGCCGGTTCGGGTCCTGCAAGCCGGCACGGGCACGCCGCACCGCTGTCGAGACTGCCTCCACCGCCTCGCGCTGGCCGACGACGCGCGCTGCCAGCACCTCCTCCATCCGGAGCAGCTTGTCCTTCTCGCCTTCGAGCATGCGATCGACCGGCACACCGGTCCAGCGGCTGACGACCTGCGCAACATGGTCAGGCGTCACCGCCTCTTCCACCATGCCGGAGGTATCGCCAATCGCCTCAACCTCGGCGAGCTGCTTCTCCAATTGCGGGATCTCGCCATAGGCGAGCTCGCCTGCACGCTGATACTCGCCCTTGCGCTGCGCCTGGGCCAGTTCGTTGCGGGCATTGTCGAGCTTGGTCTTGATCTCCGCCGCCTGGCCGAGCTTGTCCTTCTCCGCCTTCCAGCGGGCCGTGATCGTGGCCGAACGCGTTTCAAGATCGGCGAGTTCGGATTCCAGCCGCTTCAACCGCTCCTTCGAGCCGCTGTCGCTCTCCTTCTTGAGGGCCTCCTGCTCGATGCGCAGGCGCACGATCTCGCGGTCGATCGAATCCAGCTCCTCGGGCTTCGAATCGACCTGCATGCGCAGGCGCGCCGAAGCCTCGTCGACAAGGTCGATCGCCTTGTCGGGCAGGAAGCGGTCGGTGATGTAGCGGTTCGACAGGGTCGCGGCCGAGACAAGCGCCGAGTCCGTGATGCGAACCCGGTGATGCTGCTCGTATTTCTCCTTGAGACCGCGCAGGATCGAGACCGTATCCTCGACCGTCGGCTCGTCGACAAAGACGGGTTGGAAGCGGCGTGCGAGCGCAGCGTCCTTCTCGACATATTTGCGGTATTCGTCGAGCGTGGTCGCGCCGACACAGTGCAGCTCGCCGCGCGCGAGCGCCGGCTTCAGCAGGTTCGAGGCATCCATGGCGCCGTCGGTCTTGCCGGCACCGACCAGGGTATGCATCTCGTCGATGAACAGGATGACGCCGCCATCGGAGCTGGAGACCTCGTTGAGCACGGCTTTCAGGCGCTCCTCGAACTCGCCACGATATTTCGCACCGGCGATGAGCGAACCCATGTCGAGTGCGAGCAGTTCCTTGTCCTTCAGGCTCTCCGGCACGTCGCCATTGACGATGCGCAACGCGAGGCCCTCGGCGATGGCGGTCTTGCCGACGCCGGGTTCGCCAATCAGGACGGGATTGTTTTTGGTGCGGCGGCTCAGCACCTGGATGGTACGGCGGATCTCCTCGTCGCGGCCGATGACCGGGTCGAGCTTGCCCTCGCGGGCAGCAGCGGTGAGATCCCGCGCATATTTCTTCAGCGCATCATAAGCCTGCTCGGCAGAGGCCGAGTCCGCGGTGCGGCCCTTGCGGATCGCCTCGATCGCAGCATTCAGCGCCTGCGGCGTCACGCCGGCCTTGGCCAGCACCTTGCCGGCCTCGGTTTCCTTCTCGACCGCGAGGGCCAGAAGAAGGCGCTCGACCGTGACGAAGGAATCGCCAGCCTTGTCCGCAGCCTTCTCCGCGGTGTCGAAGACACGGGCGAGGCCCGGCGTCAGATGCAGGCCGCTGGCGCCGCCGCCGCTGACCTTGGGCAGCTTTGCCAGCACCGCATCGGTCAGTTGCAAGGCAAGTTTCGACTGGCCGCCCGATCGATCGATCAGGCCGGCCGCCATGCCCTCGTTGTCATCAAGCAGGGCCTTCAAAAGATGTTCGGGCGTAAACTGCTGGTGCCCGTCGCGCAGCGCAATCGTCTGCGCCGCCTGCAGGAAACCCTTCGCCCTGTCGGTGTATTTCTCAATGTTCATATCGTCGCTCCGCCCGCCGGCACGCCCCGTGGCGACGCATCCGGCTGCCTTTCATCAGGATAGGGCTCCCGAGGGACACCCTTCGCAACCAAAGATAGTGTGACATCAGCGCAACGGAAGGGGCCCCCCTTGCGAATGATTGACGGCGCCCTTCGGACAGGCTCAGCCTTGGCTATGGCGGGAACAAGGCGACAGCAGACGATTCGCAAAGCGTTGAGAGCGCTGGCGCCCGGTATCCCACTTGCCGACGCCGAAGCGGTCCTGGCGCTCGCCGAGCGCCGCCACATGAAGGATCTGCCGCCCTCGACGGCGCTCTGGCTTGCTCTCGGCAGCCATGTCCGCCATGTCCATACCGATTATGAGCGGCTTCTGGCGGAAGGATACGACCGCGACGCGGCGCGCTTCTTCGTCGTCGAGGAGACCGATGCGGTGCTCTCCGCCTGGGGCTGCCAGCGCTCCGTGGACGAGAACGAGGAGGCCGAGGCCGAGGAGGCCTGAAGTCAACCTGATCGAACCGATGCAAGGATTTGATCGGTCCGGCCTCTCGGAACCCGCTATATCAGCCCTGCCCGATCAGCCTGCGGACCGAAGACCTCCATGCGCGTCGCCTCGCTCTATCGCTACCCCGTCAAGGGGCTCTCGCCCGAACCCGTGCAATCGGCTTCGCTGAGCACCGGGGGCTTTTTCCCTGGAGACCGGCTTTTCGCCATCGAGAACGGCCCTTCCGGCTTCGACCCGGCCGCGCCCGTCCATCAGCCGAAGATCAAGTATCTGATGCTGATGCGCAATGAATCGCTGGCTCGGCTCCAGACGAGCTTTGACGACGAAAGCCGCGCGCTTGTCATCAGACAGGGCGGCCGGGAGACCTTGCGCGCGAGTACGGCGACGGAGGACGGCCGGGCGGCCCTGACGGCCTTCTTTGAGGGCTTCATGCCGGATGAGCTCCGCGGCAAGCCTCAATTGCTCACCGCCCCGCAAAGCTATCGCTTCATGGATTCGCGATCGGGATTCATGTCGATCATCAACCTCGCCAGTGTCGCGGATCTCGGTAACCATCTCGGCACGACGCTCGATCCGCTGCGCTTCCGCGGCAATGTCATGGTCGAGGGGCTGGCCGCCTGGGCGGAGAACGACCTCGTCGGGCGGGAGCTGTCGACGGCATCGGGGCTGCGTCTGCGTGTGATCAAGCGAATCGAACGGTGCGCGGCGACCAATGTCGACCCGCAGACCGGAGCCCGCGACCTCCAGATTCCGAAGGCGTTGATGAAGACCTATGGCCATGTCGACTGCGGAATCTACTGCGAGATTCTGAGCAGCGGCACGCTGACCGCCGGTGCGCATCTCGAGATCCAGGCGCCGCCGGCTACACTCGACCTCGGCGTCGCCTGAGCCCAAAAAAACAGGGGCCCGTGGGCCCCTGTCATGTCCGGTCAAACCGGAGTGTCCTATTCGGCAGCGTTATCGGTTTCCGAACCCAGCGCGTCCATCACTTCACGTGGCGAGCGGCGGCGGCGCGTGCGCTTCGGCGCGGCAGCTTCTTCGCTGGCCGGTGCTTCGACGGGAGCGGCCTCGACCGGCGCAGCGGCAACGGGCTCCTCGGCGACCGCGATCGGAACCCTGACCGGATTGGTCAGGAAGGACGGAAGCGAAGCAGCGACATCGTTCGCGTCACCTTCAGGCTCGACCTCCCGACGCGGACGACGCTCGGCGCGCTCGGGGCGCGGGCCACGCTCCGGCCGATCGCCGCGCTCGAAGCGGCGCTCGGCCTGGCTCTGCACAACAGGGACATTGTCGCCCTGCTCAGTGGAAGCCGGCTGCTCGGAACGCGGCGCGAAACCGCCGGGCTGGCCGTTCTGCCCGCCCTCGGGACGGTCAAACCGGCGTTCACCACGATCGGGACCACGGTCCTGGCGATCATTGCGATCGAATCGGCGGTTGTTGCGATCGTTGAAGCGATCGTTGCGCGCCGGGCGGTCGAAGCGCTGGCCGTTGTTCTGCTGGCTATCCTGCCCCTCGCCCTCCTGGCGGGGAGCAGCATTCTGGCCATAGCCGTTGCCGTTCACGCCACCCTGAGCCTGATGCCGCAGCTCAGGCTGAGGCGAGCCCTGCGGGAAGGCACCGTTCTCATCGCCCTCGCCCTCATCTTCGCCGTCGTCGCCTTCCTCACCAAAGGCACGGTTCGGCGGGAAACTATGGCCGAATTGCTGGGCCATCTGCTCCTGCGCAGCGAGAAGGATGCGGTAATAGTGCTCCGCGTGCTGGAAATAGTTCTCCGCCGCGACCGGATCACCCGACGACTGAGCATCCCGCGCCAGTTGCAAGTACTTTTCCGCAACATGCTGAGCGGTGCCACGAACTTTGACGTCCGGACCGTTCGACTCGTAGCTGCGCTGCAACGGGTTGGGCGACTTTCGATTGCCGTTGTTGTTATTGTTATTGTTGTTGTTACGGCCGCGCATACGCCGGTTCTGACCTGGTCTCATTCGCGTCTATCTCGCGCTCTGTCTGTTCAAAGCAACCGGGTCACTGTCATGCGCGTACCGGCACGCGGCGGGTTGCGGCGCCGTGCCGGAGGGAGTCGACCTGAAGGAGCAATGCGCCGTTCTTGGTCTTCACGCGCTCGTTTCCAAAAGGGGCGGTACTCGCCCCATGAGCCGAACGGCACATCCATGCCTTCGGAATTCCGATCTTGCTTTGTCAGTTCCGTCAAACTTCGGACGTGTCCGGAGGCAAACCCTCGTCAATCAGGAGGAGGCTGCCCTAGGCTCGGCGCTGACGACACCAGCTTCGGCTGTTATCTGCATAGCGGCTTTTGCGTCCGGTTCCAAGCAAATTCGCACAATCTCTGTGCGTATCCGGTTCAGCGGGAGAAGATCAGCGCGCGCTCGTGTCCGCCAAGGTCCTTGCGCGCTCCGTGATACCGGAAGCCTTCGGCCCGCATCAAGGCAGAGACATCCGGCTCCTGCCCGGCACCGATCTCGAAAATAACGATGCCGCCCGGCGCCAGAAACGGCGTCAGCTGGCGCGCGAAGTGTCGATACGGATCGAGCCCGTCGATCCCGCCATCCAGCGCCAGGAGCGGATCATAGGCGCGCACACCCACCTCCAACCCGGGAATCTCATCGCCCGGAATATAGGGCGGATTGGAGACGATCAGGTCGAAGCGGCCATCAAGGCCTTTCACCCAGTCGCCCTCCCGAAACGCCGCGCGATCGCCGACGCCATTTGCAAGGGCATTTGCGGCTGCGACCTGGCAGGCCTCTCCCGACAGGTCGATGCCCAGCCCCTTGGCCTGCCTGAACTCACTCAGGATCGCGATGAGCAGGCAGCCTGTACCAGTCCCGAGGTCCAGGATCGACAATGCATCTCCCCGCCTCTGGCGAAGGGCATCGAGCGCGGCCTCGACCAGCGTCTCGGTATCGGGGCGCGGCTCAAGCGTCGCTGGCGAGAGCTTGAAGGTCAGTCCCCAGAATTCCCGCTCGCCGAGAATCCGCCAGACGGGCTCCCCAGACAGCCGCCGCGAAGCGTAACTATCCAACTCCGACGCGGCCTGCTCACCGAGCGTGGCGTCATCCTCTGCGACCCCGCCTCCAGCCACAGCCTCAACGAGAAGGCGCGCATCAAGCACCGGCGTATCGCACCCCGAAACACGTAGACGCGCCGCAAGCAACCGCCGCGCTTCCCGAATCGTCAGCGCGCCGGCTGCTTGCGGCGAAGTCGTCACGACGTCGCCACCGGTTTGCAGTGGCGACGTCACAGGGCTGGTGCTCGCATCGAAATCAATTGCCCTGCATCTTATGGTCTATGCAAATCTTCATCTTCTGATTGATGGAGGATTTGCTCTCGCGCGCTCCGCGCATTTCCTGCGAACATGCCCTGCGCGCTTGCGACTGGGTCATCGCGTTCTGCAGGGGTGCGGCCTGTCCCTGCACGACGCGGCCAAACGTCTTGTCCTGCGCCTCGGCAGTCCCTGCCGTAGCCAGCGCCATCAGACCGATCATGGCAATTACTGATGTAAGCTTCGTCATGGGTTCCTCCAGCCTGTTTTCATGTCGATATGGAAACAACGCCAGTCCAGGAAAAAGGTTTCACGCCCCGCTTTGCGCTGCAAGCAATGTCGCCTGATGCTCCGCCGTAAGGGCATCGATGATCTCGTCAAGCGCCAGCCCCTGCATCATCTCGTCGAGCTTGTAGAGCGTCAGGTTGATGCGATGGTCCGTCACGCGGCCTTGCGGAAAATTATAGGTACGGATCCGTTCGGAGCGGTCGCCGGAACCGATCTGCGAACGTCGGTCCGCAGCGCGTTCGGCGTCGGCTTTCATGCGCTCCATGTCGTAGAGCCGGGCGCGCATCAACTCGAAGGCACGCGCCTTGTTCTTGTGCTGCGAGCGCTCGTCCTGGACCACGACCACGATCCCGCTCGGGATATGGGTCAGGCGGACGGCCGATTCGGTCTTGTTGACGTGCTGGCCGCCGGCGCCCCCGGCACGCATCGTGTCGATGCGCAGATCGTTGTCATTGAGCGCGACATCGACCTCGGTCGCCAAAGGCAACATCGCCACCGTCGCGGCCGAGGTATGAATGCGGCCGCTCGCCTCGGTATCCGGCACGCGCTGGACGCGATGAACCCCGGATTCAAACTTGAGCTTGGCATAGACGCCCCGGCCCGAGATCTCCGCGATGACTTCCTTGTAGCCACCAACCGTGCCTTCGCTCTCCGAGATGATGTCGACGCTCCAGCCCTTCTGCGAGGCGTAGCGCTGATACATCCGCAGCAGATCTCCGGCGAAGAGCGAGGCCTCATCGCCGCCGGTGCCGGCCCGGATTTCCAGAATGACGCCGCGTTCGTCGGCAGCGTCCTTGGGCAGGAGAGCGATCAGGATCTGATGGGCACGCGTGTCGATCTCGGCTCGCGCGGTGTCCCGCTCCTCATAGGCGAGATCGCGAAATTCGCTGTCGGTCGCCGGATCGTCGATCAGCCCCTGCGCCTCGTCGAGGGAGGCCTGCGCATTCCGCCAGGAGGCAATCGCTGCAACGACGGGTTCGAGCTCCGCCAGCTCCTTGGCAAGCTCTACCGTACGCACGGCATCGGTCGAGCGATTGATCTCGTCGGTGGCAACGGCGTGGCGAGCGACGATGCTGTCGAGACGGTCTTGAGGAAGCTGAAGGGACATCAGGAACTCGGAAACACTGTTTGGGGACCGGCGAAGCGCGCTTCAGCGACGCTAGACCGGCACTTTCAATTCGGTCGCCAATGCCGAAAGCTGCGAACGCAGGCTCGATGCACCATCGGAAGAGGCGAGCATCCAATCCATACGCTCGCGCAGCTTCCTGACGTCAAGCGCGCGCAGCATCGCCTTGACCGGGCCGAACGACGCCGCGGACATCGAGAACGAGCGATAGCCCATGCCGATCAGCGCCATCGTCTCCAGCGGCTTGCCACCCATCTCACCGCAGACCGAGACGGGGCAACCTGCCTCGCCCGCGGCCTCGACGATCGTCCGCAGCGCCCGGAGTGCGGCGACGCAAAGCGGATCGAAGCGCTCGGACACCCGACGATTCTCACGATCGGCCGCGAACAGGAACTGCATCAGGTCATTCGTGCCGATCGACAGGAAGTCGGCCTCGCGCGAGATCTCTGCCAGTTCGAACAGCAGCGACGGCACCTCGACCATGACGCCGAGCTCGAGATTGGTGGGCGCCGGACGCTCCTGCTTCTCCATCATGGCGAGCTCGCGGCGCACGATGAAGCGCGCGCGCAGGAATTCGTCCACGGTCGCGACCATGGGCAGCATGATGCGCATGTCCTGGCCGGCTCCGGCCCGCAGCATCGCCCTGATCTGGCCGCGCAGCAGACGAGGCTTGTCGAGGCCGATCCGGATCGCGCGCCACCCGAGCGCCGGATTCTCTTCCTCGACGCGTTCCATATAGGGCAGCACCTTGTCGCCGCCGATATCGAGCGTCCGGAAGACGACCGGCCGGCCCTGCGCCGCCTTGAGCACGGCCCCGTAGAGCGCTTGCTGCTCGGTCGTCGTCGGCATGTGTTGAGCGACCATGAATTGCAGTTCGGTGCGGAACAGCCCGATCCCTGCGGCGGCCGTCTCGTCGAGACTGTGCATGTCGACCAGAAGGCCGGCATTGATCTGGAGGTTGATCTCGACCCCGTCCTTGGTGACGGCCGGCAGATCCTTGAGCTTGCGGTACTGTTCCTGCTTGCGGGCGCGCAGGCGGGCCTTGTCCTTGTAAGCGTTCTCGACGTCCGGCTGCGGACGGATCTGCACCTCGCCGGCTTGGCCGTCGACGATGACGGCGTCGCCGGCCTGGATCAGGGCGGTTGCGTTGACGATCTCGCCGACGGCCGGAATGCCAAGCGCCCGCGCCACGATGGCGATGTGGCTGGTCGGGCCGCCTTCCTCGAGGATAAGCCCACGCAAACGGACGCGATCATAATCGAGCAGTGCCGCCGGCCCCATTGAGCGGGCGATCAGGATGGCATTCTCGGGCAGCTTCTCGTGAGCAACGCCATTCGCCTTGCCCATCAGGGTCCGCAGCAGCCGATTGGCGAGATCGTCGAGATCGTGCAGGCGCTCCCTGAGATAGGGATCGGTCTGGCGCAGCATCTTGGCGCGGGTGTCGGATTGCACACGCTCAACCGCCGCTTCGGCGGTGAGACCGGTCATCACCACTTCGCGCATCCGCCTGAGCCAACCCTGGTCATGGGCGAACATGCGGAAGGTTTCGAGAACGTCACGATGCTCGCCGGTATGAGCCACGTCGCCACGCTCGATCAGTTCGTCGATAGCGGTTCGCATCTCGGCGATGGCGGCCTCGAGCCGCTTGACCTCGCGGGCGGGATTCTCGGCGATCAGATTGGTGATCGCGACCCGAGGTTCGTGGAGAACGGCGTGGCCGAGCCCGACACCGTCCGCCAGCTTGACGCCGACGCCGTGAATCGGCCGATCGAGGCCAATCATGCTGCCGGGCGGCGCCAGCGACTTCAGCCCGCCCGCCGCGATCATCTCCGCCATGATCATGGCGGTGGTCTGCAGGGTCTCGATCTCTTCCTCGTTGTAGAGCCGCGACGCGCGGTTCTGAATGACGAGGACGCCCATGACCGCACCGCCCCGCAGAATCGGGACGCCGAGGAAGGAATGGTAGATCTCTTCGCCCGTCTCCGGACGATAGGAGAAGGCCGGGTGCGATTGCGCGTCGGACAGGGCGACGGGCTCTGCCTCGCTCGCGATCAAGCCAACGAGACCCTCGTCGGCGCGCATCCGGGTAAGATGCACCGCTTCGCGATTCAGGCCCTCTGTCGCGTAGAGTTCAAGCGAACCGTCCTCGAGCAGGACATAGACGGAACACACTTCCGCGACCAGATTGCCGGCGATCAGGACGACAAGCCGATCCAGCCGCTCCTGCGGGCTGACGGGCGCTGCCATGACCTCGCGGAGACGGCGCAGCAGAACGCCCGGACCTCCGAGAGCGCCTCGCATCAAATCGGCCCTCCGCCCGGCTCCTCAGACATCGTTGCCGATGCCGCTCGCAGACCTGATACCTGGCTCCGGATGAGTCGGCAGCATGCCCCGGTTCTTGTCGCCTTCTAGCGAGCGAAAGGAGTGTTCGGCAAGGGCCGCCGTTACAACCCCGAGGCGAAATCGGCGGCAGGGCTTCTCATTAATGTGGCAAGCGCCCGTTTCCAGCCGCGATTTGTGACAGATCCGACATTGTCGGAACGGTCGTTGCGGCGCCGCTTGCGGATTTGGCCGGAGCGCGCGAAGTCGCCGGTCGCGGCTTGGTTCCGGTCGCCGGCTTGGCGCGAACCGCTCTCTTGGTCGCTGGGCGCGTCACCGGAAACCCGGCTTCGCCCTCGGAGAGCGCGGCAAGATAGGTTTCGGTCCACCAGCCGATATCGGTTGCGGCGATGGTGGCATAGAGCTTCTCGAAACGCCGGATTCGTTCCGGCTTCGGCATGACCAGCGCCTGCTGGATCGCCTCCGACATTTCCGAGAGATCGTAGGGATTGACGATCAGCGCGTCCTTCATCTGGCGCGCCGCCCCTGCGAAGCGCGAAAGGACCAGCACGCCGGGATCGGCGGGATCCTGCGCCGCAATGTATTCCTTGGCGACCAGATTCATGCCGTCGCGCATCGGCGTGACCAGCCCGACTTGGGCTCGGCGATAGAAGCCGGCCAGGACATTGCGGGAATAAGCCTTCTTGACCACGCGGATCGGCGTCCAGTCGAATTCGCCCAACGCTGCGTTGATCCGCCCGGCCGTCTCGTCCGACTGGCGATCGAGTTCAGCATATTCGGGAACATCCGAGCGGGAGGGTGGCGCGATCTGCAGCATACCGACACGGCCGCGCTGCTCGGGATTTTCCAGCAGGAAGCGCTCGAAGGCCTCCAGCCGTTGGACGATTCCCTTGGAATAATCGAGGCGATCGACGCCGATGACCAGCTTGCGGTCGCCAAAGGCCTCTGTCGCGCGCCGGATCGACACCGCGGTCGTGCGCGCAGAACTCGTCGCAAGCTTGCGAAAGCCCTCGACATCGATGCCGATCGGGAAGGATTTGACCTGGATCGAACGCCGACCGAGCCGGACCCCGTCGCCATCGGCCTTCGCGCCGCAGAGATTGACCAGTCCGCTCACCACATTGCGCGCATCGATCTCGGTCTGCAGACCAACGAGATCATAGGCGCCGACCGTCTTCATCAGGGTGATGCTCGAAGGCAGAGCGCCAAAAACCTCGGAGGGCGGCCAGGGGATGTGGTGGAAATAGCCGATCCGGTTCTTCACCCCGAGCCGCCGAAGCTCCGCAGCCAAAGGGATCAGATGGTAATCGTGAACCCAGATCAGGTCGTCCGGCCGCAACATCGCAACGAGCGCCTTGGCAAAGCGGCGATTGACGGCGAGATAGCCCGCATAGTCGGCCCGCGAAAACTCGGTCAGACCGAGCCGGTAATGCATGTTCGGCCAAAGGGCACGGTTCGAGAAGCCGAGATAATAGGTCTGCCGCTCCTCCTCGCTCAGATCGGTCACCGCGTAAGTCACCTTGCCGCGCTGGAGCGTCCGCACCGCATGGGTCTTCTCTTCGCTGACATGCCCGCTCCAGCCGAACCAGAGCCCGCCATGTTTCTCCAACGCCTCACGTAACGCGACGGCAAGACCGCCGGCGGCGACCTTCTCGCTGCGATCGGGAATGGTGACGCGATTGGAAACGATGACGAGACGCATGTCCGGGAAAACTCCGATCAGCCGGCTGCCCGAATTTCGACACCGGAAGCGGGAACAGAACGCGCCGGCGCACGTAATGTTTCCAAGGGGCTTCGGATGTCAGATGGCGAAGCCGCGTCAGGCTCGCGTTGAAATCATGATGACTGTGGCAAACTGAAAGCAGAATGTGGCAAGTTCACTAACATCCGCCCATAGCGCGGATGATGCAAGAACCCCCGGCCAGGCTTCTGACAGCTCACCTGTCGTTCTTTCGCCCGTTTCGTCACGCAAACAGAACGAAATGATGGAATTGATCGAATCGGAATCTACCAACGAATCCCGCGACTTCACCAAGTTGGCGAAGCAGGTCGCTCTGTTTCTCGATTTTGACGGAACGCTGGTCGAAATCGCGCCGGTGCCCGACGAGGTCAAACTCGACAGGCAACTCGCTCCGGCGCTCGATACGCTACGCTCGGCGCTGGGCGGAGCGTTGGCGCTCGTCTCCGGGCGCCCTATCCCCGACCTCGACGGGTTTCTCGCCCCCTATCACTTCGACATCGCCGGCCTTCATGGCGCACAGATCCGCCTCGGCGGAACCATCCGCAGCCAGGCGGACGCTCCCGAGGCCCTGCGCGAGGCGCTGCGGGAACTCATCCGTTTCGCCAACAGCCATGTCGGTATCCTCGTCGAGGACAAACGGATTTCGGCCGCCTTGCACTGGCGTCTGGCGCCGCAGCTCCAGGATGAAGCCCTCGCGCTGGCGAGGAAGCTTGCCGCGGGGATGGGCCCCTCCGTCCGCTTGCAGGAAGGCAAATCGGTCGCCGAACTGGTTCCGGCCGGGGCCAGCAAGGGCAGCGCCATTTCATGGCTGATGCAGGAAGCGCCCTATAGCGGCCGGACACCGGTGTTCATCGGCGACGACATCACCGACGAAGCCGGTTTTGCCACGGTGAACGCGCTGGGCGGCCTGTCGATCCGCATCGGTGCAGGCGAGACCTGTGCCGGCCGGCGCCTTGCTTCCCCCACAGCGCTCCGGACCATCCTGCTCGCCGCCGCAGAAAGCGGCAGCCTGACGATTGACGCTTTCTGCCAAGGCTGATCATGACCGTAGAAACCTCCACCACGGCGCGGCATTCCGCCTCGCTCGATCTCGGCGTGATCGGCAATTGCTCGATCGCCGCACTCATCGATCGGCGTGCCCATATCGTCTGGGGCTGCTTTCCCCGCTTCGACCGCGACCCGGTTTTCTGTTCGCTGATCGACAACAAGCCCGATGACGGCGACGCCATGCCCGAGAAGGGCGTGTTCGCGATCGAACTCGTCGGCATGACGCGATGCGAACAAAGCTATCTCGACAACACCGCGATCCTTTCCTCGGTGCTGTCCGACGACCAGGGCAATGCCATCGAGATTCTCGATTTCGCGCCTCGTTTCGTGCGCTACGAGCGTTCCTTCCGGCCGCCGCTGCTGGTGCGGCGCGTGCGCCGGCTTTCGGGCCGGCCGCGTATCCGGGTCGTGCTGAAGCCATGCCTCGGCCTCGGCGAGCCACCGGACGAGATCACGCGCGGCTCGAACCATGTCCGCTATGTCGGCGCCGACCAGACGATCCGGCTGACGACGGATGCGCCGATCTCCTATGTGATGGACAGCGTCCCTTTCGCGGTCGACCGGACCTTCTCCTTCTTCATCGGCTCGGATGAGGCGCTACGCGCCGAGATCGAGACGACCGCGCGCGAGTTCCTGGACAAGACGACGGATTACTGGCGCGACTGGGTGCGCTCCCTCTCGATCCCCTTTGAGTGGCAGCAGGAGGTCATTCGTGCCTCGATCACGCTGAAACTCTGCAGCTTTGAAGAGAGTGGCGCCATCGTCGCCGCGCTGACCACCTCGATTCCTGAGGCTCCCGGCACCCAGCGCAACTGGGACTACCGCTTCTGCTGGCTGCGCGACGCCTATTTCGTCGTGCATGCGCTTAATCGGCTGGGCACGACGCGGACGATGGAGGACTATCTCGGCTTCATCACCAATATCGTCGACACCTTCTCCGAGAGCGGTGCGGAGCATCTGCCGCCGCTCTATCCGATCACGCGCGGTGGCACGCTGACCGAATTCGAGGTGCCGAACCTGTCAGGCTATCGCGGACACCAGCCGGTGCGCGTTGGCAACGGCGCTGCGACGCAAATCCAGAATGACGGCTACGGTGCGGTGGTGCTTGCGGCGACGCATTCCTTCTTCGACCGCCGCCTGATCCAGCCCGGCAAGGACGCGCTCTTCGGGCAGCTCGAACGCATGGGCGAGCTCGCCATCGCAGTCTTCGACAAGCCCGATGCCGGCCCGTGGGAGCTGCGCGAGAAGCAGGTCGTGCATTCCTTCTCCAGCGTGATGTGCTGGGCGGCCTGCGACCGGCTCGCACGCATCGCCGGCACGCTCGGTCGCACCGACCGCAAGGACTATTGGCGTGGAGAGGCCAAACGTCTGAAGGGCGTCATTACCGACCAGATCTGGAACCAGGAGAAGGGCACCTTCGTTTCGACCTTTGGCGGCAGCGATCTCGACGCGACCCTGTTGCTGATCGCGGAACTCGGCTTCGTCACGGCGGAGGATCCGCGCTATATTGCAACCGTCGAAACCATCGGCCGCGAGCTCGGCCGCGGTGACCTCCTGCTGCGTTACGGCACGCAGGACGATTTCGGCTTCATGCATACCGGCTTCCTGATCTGCGCCTTCTGGTATGTCGACGCGCTGCATGCGATCGGCCGGCGCGACGAAGCCAAGGACCTGTTCTGCCGCATCCTGAAGCGGCGCAACAGCTTTGGCCTGCTCTCGGAGGATGCCGACCTCGAAACCGGCGAGCTCTGGGGCAATTTTCCGCAGACCTATTCCATGGTCGGGCTCATCAATTCGGCGATGCGGCTCAGCCGAAATTGGGAAGAGGCGTTCTGAGCGCGCACTGAAACCGAGGACCATTCCCGCCATCGATGCTCGCCCCAGGAGCGAGCATCGATGGCGTTGCGTCGCTGCCCTGTCAGCGGCGGTTCAACCGACGGATGATCGGCACGCGGCCGCGCATCCGCGCAGTGGCAATCCGCCCTGACCTCACTCCATGCGCGCAGCCGTGCGCATCACGGCGAGCGCCAGCACCTGCGCAGCCGGCACGATGCTCTCGACCTCGAGGAATTCGTCCGGAGTGTGCGCCATTCCGCCGATCGGGCCGACAGAGCATAGCGTCGGGCAACCCTGCGCCGCAGTGAAACCGGAATCCGCACAACCGCCGGTGAACTCGGCGCTGACGCTGATCCCGAAACTCGCAGCCGCATCACGATAGGTATCGTAGAGGGCGGCGGCTCCAGGGGTTCGTTCCAGCGGCACGAACTCGCCCTTGATGGTCAGTTTCGCGCTCGAGCCTTCGACGATGGGGGTCTCGATGATGCCGCGGATCGCGCTGACCAGTTCATCGCGCTGCGCGGCCGTGACATAGCGCAGATCGATTTCGCACCAGGCATGGGGAGCGACCGTATTGACGGTCTGGCCGCCGCCGATCAGCCCGACATTGACGGTGACACCGCGCTCGAGATCGGTCAGCCCCTGCAACTTCGGAATTTTGTGGCCGAGGTCGACAATGGCCGAGACGCCCTTCTCGTAATTTGCGCCGGAATGGGCGGCCTTGCCGACGAATTCGGCACGCATGAAGACGCCGCCCTTGCGGCCGCTGGTGATCGACTGCTTGTGATCGCGCAGGAACTCGGTGCCGGGCGGCAGCCGGCTCGGCTCGGCATTGAAGACACAGCGCGATTCACGCGCCGCCGCCTCGATGATCGGACGCGAAGAGGGCGAGGCGATTTCCTCGTCGCTCGTCGTCAGCATGGTGAGCGGGGCGGACAGGCCACCGCATTCGGCAAAGGCGGCAGCGACGAAGGCTTCGATGACGAGACCGGCCTTCATGTCGGCGACACCCGGACCATAGGCCCGGCCCGCCTTGATCGTGAAAGGCCGGCGCGTCGGCTCCCCCTCCGGGAAGACAGTATCGCGATGCCCCAGCAACAGCACCGGGCGCTGGTCGTTGGCGGCCGGGTTCGGCAGCCGCGCCTTGACGGCATCGCCATAGCGAGCATCCGGAATGATTTCGACGCTCAGCCCGTTCGCTTCGTGGAACCGGGCGAGCACCTGCCCTGCCCTGTCGACGCCCGGCTTGTCATAAGAGCCGGAATCGGTGTCGACCATCTCGCGCAGGAGCGCGACCATCGCGTCCTTGCGGCTGGCAAGCCATGCCGTCACCTTGGCTTCGTCCGGGGTCAACTCACTCATGGCCTGCGCTCTCTTGGTTCCGAATGGGACCGCGAAGCTAGAGCAGGACGGTAAAGTCTGGGAACGGGCATTTGCGCCGGACTGCCCTGCTTTTGCCGAGCCCATCTCGGGCACCAGAGAAGCTCCTCGTGTCCCGTCTGGTCCTACGCGGGCACAAGCGGCCCGGCCGGGGCTGATCACATTGCCGGCCAGGCCTTCGCCACTGCCTTACGCGCTCTGGCTGAGATGGGTGATGGCTGCAGCAACGCCGCCGGCACCGTGCGGGATATTCTGGGCCTGCAAGGCCATTTCGACGGCGCTCAGGCTGCCAAGCACCATCGGTGCATTGACATGGCCCATATGGGCAATGCGAAAGGCCTTGCCGGCGAGATCGCCGATCGCGAGCCCCAGCGTCACGCCGCATACCGTGCGCGCATAATCAGTGATCGAACTCGGATCGCCCTGGACGAGAATGGTCGTGACCGAAGGCGCCCGCTGCGATGGTTCCTCGATATTGCAGGTCAGGACCTGGCCCTCGGCCCATCGCGTCATCGCAGCATGGGTCGCGCCGGCCAGCAGGGCATGGCGGCGCCAGACGGCCTCCAGCCCCTCCTCGAGGACCATGTCGAGTGCCGCGCGCAGGCCGAACATCAGATGCTCGGGCGGCGTGCCGCAATGCTTCATGTAGAGAGGCGGGCTCATCCGGGACGTCCAGTCCCAGTAGGGCGTCCGCATCGTCGCGTGGGGATGCGCCTGCAGAGCCTTCTCGCTCGCCGCGGCGAAAGCAAGGCCGGGCGGCGTCATCAAGCCCTTCTGCGAGGCCGACATCGCGACATCGACGCCCCATTCATCCATCTCGAAGGGCATGCAACCCAGCGAGGCGACGCCATCGATCATGTACAGGGCTGGGTGGCCTGCAGCATCGATTGCCTTGCGCACTGCCTGCACGTCGTTGACGACACCGGATGCCGTATCGATCTGTACCATGAGCACGGCCTTGATCTCATGGTTGGTGTCGCGCCGCAGGCGTTCCTCGACGGCCACCGGATCGACGGCCGCGCGCCATGACCCGGCAAGGACCTCGACATCTGCCCCCAGGAAACGGGCCATTTCGCCCCAGCCGATGGCAAAGCGCCCGCTCGCCAGCACGAGAACCTTGTCACCGCGGGAGAGCACATTGGTCAGCGCCGCCTCCCACCCGCCATGGCCGTTGGCAGCATAGAGAAAGGTTTCCCCCTTGGTACGGAAGACCAGCCGGAGATCATTCAGAAGCGACCCCGTCAAATCGAGGATCGGCTGGGAGCTGAGTTCCTCGGCTGGCCGCATCATCGCTTGCAGAACGCGATCGGGAATATTGGTCGGACCGGGCATTGCGAGCAAAGCCCGGCCATTGGCGACACTCATGAAAAACTCCTGCTGGCCTTGCTGCGTCGCCCATGGCCGGCTTGAGCCCGGGCGCTTGCACGATGTGTGGAACGGTCCCTGACGCGGCTGTGAGCTAGCGCTGTGCTTCCGTCGCCATCTTCACAGCGAGGCCGGCAAGCACGGTGCCCATCAGCCAGCGCTGCACAACCGACCAGAACGGCCGCGTGCGAAGGAAGAGGGCAATGCTGCCGGCGGTGAAGATGATCAGGGTATTGACGCTGCCGCTGATCACGATCTGGATCGCGCCGAGCACCAGTGACTGCGTCAGGACATTGCCCGCCGCGGGATCGATGAATTGCGGCAGCAGCGCGAGATAGAACATCGCGATCTTGGGATTGAGCAGGCTGGTCAGGAAGCCCATGGCAAAGAGCTTGCGCGGTCCATCAGGCACCAGTTCGCGAACCTGGAAAGGCGAGCGGCCACCCGGCCGCAGGGCCTGCCAGGCGAGGTACAGGAGATAAGCCGCACCGCCGAAGCGTAGCGCGTCATAGGCATAAGGCACTGCGAAGAGCAGCGCCGTGATGCCGAAAGTGGCGCAGAGCATGTAGATGACGAAGCCGAGCACGACGCCGATGAGCGAGATCAGCCCGGCAGCATGCCCCTGCGAGATCGAGCGCGAGATCAGGTAGATCATGTTCGGGCCGGGCGTCAGCACCATGCCGAACGCGATTAGGGCGAAGGCAAGCAGGCTCGAGAGCTCAGGCATGGCGGGTCTCCGAAACGGCGCCGGCAACCTGCATCGAACCGGCACAATCGACAAGCGGCATGGAACAGCGGGCCGCCATGCCCGTTTCTCACGCCAACCGCCCGAATTGCCCCGGACAGACAGCGCCATGTTGCTCTTCAGCCGCGTCCTCTACACCGCCATTGCGGGTTCGCTGCTTGCCGCCTCGGTGATGCTGATGGTGGTTGCGGTCTGGCGAACTTTCACCGGCTTCCGGACCGGCGACGGCGCGCTCGAGACCATGCTCGACGGGATCGGCCTCGTGATCATTGCGGTCGCTGTCGCCGATGTCGGCAAATTCCTGTTCGAGGAAGAGGTGATCAGCGATCGCGAATTGCGGCGCCCGGCCGAGGCGCGCGGCTCGCTGACCAAGTTCATGACGATCATCATCATTGCGCTCAGTCTGGAATCGCTGGTGCTGATCACCAAGGCGTCGCGGACCGCGATGAGCGATGTCGTCTATCCCGGCCTGCTGGTCCTGCTCGCCGTGCTGGCGATGGTCGGGCTCGGGCTGTTTCAGAAGCTGAGCCAGAATACGACCGCGACCGTGCCGGAAGCCAAAGAAGACGGCGAAGGGCCCGCGCCCGTGAAGACAGCGCCCCGGTCGAAACGGACCAAGCAGGCCTGAGCTGGGAGGTCGTTCAGCGCAGCTCGTCGACGAGGAGGAGATCGGTATCCTCGGGCCTGGCGCCGGCAGCGGTCAGCATGGCATGGACCTGCCCGCGATGATGCGTCTGGTGGTTGAACATGTGCATGAGCGCAAAGGCGCGCGGCTTGCCGAGTTCGCGGCCGGCGGCCCCAGAATACCAGATCAGGGTCCCGCGCAGCCAGTTGGCGTCAACTGTGGCGGTCCAGGCCAGGATCGCCTCGTCGCGCTCGGCACGCCGGCGGCGGAACTCGACCCAGTCATCGACATAGATCGGCGCATCGCGGCCGCTGATCGGCGGCTTTGGCGTTCCGATCAGCCGATGCAGCCAGATTTCGTCGGCCCAGAGGACATGGTTCAGCGTTCCATGGATCGACTTGAAGAAGGCGCCGCGATCGCGACGGCGGCCTTCCTCGTCAAGCGTATCGGCCGCATCGCACAGGCTCCGGTTCTGCCAGGCGTTGTAGCGCGCCATGGTCTGGACATAGGCCGGATCGACCATGCGTGCCTCCTCAGATGATATTGGCCTCCGTCAGCGGCCGCCCCGCGACGATGCGCTCATGGCCAAGATCGGCAAGATCGAGCGTGCGATAGCCGCCATGCACAATCTGCTCGGCAAGCCCCCGTCCCACAGCCGGGGACTGCTGCAGGCCATGCCCCGAGAAACCGTTGGCAAGATAGAGGTTCGGCAGGCCGACAGCCGGGCCGAGGATGGCGTTGCCGTCGAGTTCGTTCATGTCATAGGGCCCGGCCCAGGCACGACCGGGCTTGATCGCCTCGAAGGCGGGCACACGATGGGCGAGCGGCGCCCAGACATGCTCCTCGAAGAAGGACCAGTCAACATCCTCGACATCGGCATCGGTCTCGATCCACTCGCGATCGAGTTCAGCCGGCGGGGAGGCGCCGCAAATGAACATCTGCCCCTCACTGCCGCGCTTGCCCTCAGGCCGGCAATAGGCACCGGAGGTGTCGATCAGGAGCGGGCAATTATCGACCTCGCCCTTGCAGGTGAAGCTGAAGACGTAGCGCTTCATCGACCGGACGGGAATCGCGATGCCGGCCGTTGCCGCCAGCCGCGCACCATGCGTGCCCGAGGCGTTGACGACCGCGCCGCAGCCGATGCGACTGCCATCGCGAAGCTCGACACCGACGACGCGCCCGCCTTCCACGATATAGTGTGCCGCCTCGCCCTGGCGGTACTCGACACCGAGCGCCCGGGCCTTCCTGCGAAAAGCCTGGAGCAGGGCCCAGCCATCGAACCAGCCCTCCCCGCTGATTCCATAGGTGCCGCAGGCGAGATCCTCGACATTGAGCCAGCTAAATTTGCTGCGCAACATTTCCGCAGCATAGAGCGCAATATCGGCGCCCTCGTCCTGCTGCAATTTCTGGTTCGAGGCGAGGACCGGGGCTCCCTCGCCGCTCGCGACATAGAGGTAACCGCCCTCATGCAGATCGATGGCCGGAACCTCGCCATCGACGGCGAGATGCGTCCCGATATTGCGCAAGAAATCGATGCCGTGGAGGGAAATGCGGATGTTCACGGAACTCGAGAACTGCTGCCGGATCGATGCCGCCGAGAGCGCCGAGGCGGAGTAGCGGTAGGTCGGATCCTTTTCCAGAACCACCACCTTGCCCTTGAAGCCAGGGTCGGCAGCGAGATGATAGGCGACGGAGGAACCGATGGCGGCGCCTCCACAGATCACGACATCGGCGGTCTCGGGAAAGGACGGCATGTCAGCCCTGCGCAGTTCGGGCCGCGACGCTCCGCGGCCGAGGTTGGTGAATTCCACGCATGAATGACGCGACTGCGCCGGCTTGTCGAGTACTCAGGCCGTGAGCCCGAATTCGCCGAGCAGCCAGTCGCGAAAGGCGATCACCGCCGGCAGCGCGGCGCGGGTCTCGGGATAGACCAGGTAATAGCCTTCCGTACCGCTGACCGGTCGGTCGACCGGGACGACGAGGGCTCCGGACCGCAACTCCTCCTCGATCAGGAAACGCGGCACGATCGCAAGGCCCAACCCAGCCACGGCCGCCTGTGAGACCATGGCAAATTGCTCGAAGCGCGGCCCCATCAGCGCCCGCTCCGGCGGCAGCCCCTGTTTTTCCAGCCAGTTCGCCCAGGCCCTGGGTCGCGTCGCCTGCTGCAGCAGCGGCGCACGCAGCATGTCCGCCGGCTCCTTCAAGCCCAGGCGCTCGACCAGCGCGGGCGCCGCCACGGGAACGACCTCCTCCCCCATCAAGCGGTGCAGCACCGCGCCGGGCCAGACCGGATCGCCGAAATGCACGGCTGCATCGATCGGCTCGCGCCCGAAATCGAAGGGCACCAGCTTGGTCGTGAAGTTGATGGTGACGCCGGGATGGGCCTCGATGAAGCGCGGCAGACGCGGGATTAGCCAGCGTGTGCCGAAGGTCGGCAGGATACCGAGATGCAGCACGCCGGCCGCGCCACGAAAGGCCATGGCCGAGACGGTTGCGGCCGCAAGGCGCGAGAGCCCATCGCGGATCTCCGTCGCATAGGCGCTTCCGGCCGGCGTCAGGCTGACGCGCTTCTTGACGCGCTGGAACAGGCTGACGCCGAGTACCTGCTCGAGATGCGCGACCTGGCGGCTGACCGCCCCTTGCGTCAGGTTCAGCTCCTCGGCCGCGCGCGTGAAGCTGCCATGGCGCGCAGCCGCCTCGAAGGCGGCGAGCGCCGACAGGGAGGGCACTGAAAGGCGGCCGGGAACGAGATCAAAGATCATGAGCTATTCTCATCAACTCGTGAGAACATATCTGTTGCCGAGCGCCGCCGGAAGAGGGCATTCTGCGCCCTTCCGGCGCGGCGGCTCTGTCCCGCGCCATTTGACATACTAGCAATCGACAGGTCGGAACCAGGACATGGCTTCATCTTTGCCGCAGGATGCGCTCGCGCTGCTCAAGCGTCTTGGCGTGCCGGACACCGCCTTCGCCTCCGCGGGTCTTGCCGCACGCTCCCCCATCACCGGCGAGACGGTGGCGACCCTGCGCGAGACGAGCGTTGCCGAAACCGAGGCGGCGATTGGCCGCGCACAGTCTGCCTTTCTGGCCTGGCGCAAGGTCCCGGCCCCGCGCCGTGGTGAGTTCGTCCGCCTGCTCGGTGAGGAACTGCGCAGCGCCAAGACCGATCTCGGCCTGCTGGTGACGCTCGAAGCCGGCAAGGTCACTTCCGAGGGGCTCGGTGAAGTCCAGGAGATGATCGACATCTGCGATTTCGCGGTCGGTCTTTCGCGCCAGCTCTACGGCTTGACCATCGCCACCGAGCGGCCGAGCCACCGCATGATGGAGACCTGGCATCCGCTCGGCGTCTGCGGCGTGATCTCGGCCTTCAACTTCCCGGTCGCCGTCTGGTCCTGGAATGCGGCGCTTGCATTCGTCTGCGGCGACAGCGTCGTCTGGAAGCCCTCCGAGAAGACCCCGCTGACGGCTCTCGCCGTCCAGGCCATCGTCGAGCGCACCATGAAGCGTTTCGGCCCCGAGGCTCCGGTCGGCCTGTCGGAAGTCCTGATCGGCGGTCGCGAAATCGGCGACGCGCTGGTCCAGGATCATCGCGTGCCGGTTCTCTCCGCCACCGGCTCGACCCGGATGGGCAAGGAAGTCGGCCAGAAGCTCGCCGCGCGCTTCGCCCGCGCCATTCTCGAGCTCGGCGGCAACAATGCCGCGATCGTGGCGCCCTCGGCCGATCTCGATATCGCGCTGCGCGGCATCGCCTTCGCTGCGATGGGCACGGCCGGCCAGCGCTGCACCACGCTGCGCCGTCTGATCGTCCATGAAAGCGTCTATGACGCGCTGATCCCGCGCCTGATCAAGGTCTATGGCTCGGTGAAGATCGGCGACCCCCGCGAGGCCGGCGTGCTGGTCGGGCCGCTGATCGACGAGGCTGCTTATGAGGGCATGCAGAAGGCGCTTGGCGAAGCCAAGGCTGCCGGCGGCAAGGTCCAGGGCGGCGAGAAGGTCGATGTCGGCAGCGGTGGCTTCTATGTCCGCCCGGCGCTGGTCGAGATGCCCGAGCAGACCGGCCCAGTCGAGCGCGAGACCTTTGCGCCGATCCTCTATGTCATGAAGTACAAGACGCTGGACCAGGCGATCGCGCTGCAGAACGCGGTCGGTGCCGGCCTCTCCTCCTCGATCTTCACCCTCGACATGCGCGAGGCCGAGACCTTCGTTTCCGGCGAAGGTTCGGATTGCGGCATCGCCAACGTCAATATCGGCCCTTCGGGTGCCGAGATTGGCGGAGCCTTCGGCGGCGAGAAGGAGACCGGCGGCGGCCGCGAGGCCGGTTCGGACGCGTGGAAGGCCTATATGCGCCGCGCTACCAATACGCTGAACTACGGCACGACGTTGCCGCTGGCGCAGGGCGTCAGCTTCGACGTCGACGCCTGAGCGAACGGGAGAGAAACCATGGCCGAAGCCGCACGCAGCCACTCCGCCAGCCATAAGCTCGCGGAATTCCAGTGGGACGATGCCTTCCTGCTCGACGACCAACTCAATGAGGACGAGCGCCTGATCCGCGACACGGCCCGCCAATACGCGCAGGAGAAGCTGCTCCCGCGCGTCTCGGAGGCCTATCTCGAGGAGAAGACCGACCGCTCCATCTTCAACGAGATGGGCGAGCTCGGCCTGCTCGGCGTGACGGTGCCGGAGGAATATGGCTGCGCCGGCGCCAACTACGTCTCCTATGGGCTGGTGGCCCGCGAGGTCGAGCGCGTCGACTCCGGCTATCGCTCGATGATGAGCGTGCAGTCCTCGCTCGTGATGTACCCGATCTACGCCTATGGCGACGAGAACCAGCGCAAGAAGTACCTGCCCAAGCTCGGCTCCGGCGAGTGGATCGGCTGCTTCGGGCTGACCGAGCCTGACGCTGGCTCCGACCCTGCCGGCATGAAGACCCGCGCCGAGAAGGTGGCCGACGGCTACAAGCTGACCGGCTCGAAGATGTGGATCTCGAACTCGCCGATCGCGGATGTGTTCGTGATCTGGGCGAAGTCAGCCGCGCATGACAACCAGATCCGCGGCTTCATCCTCGAAAAGGGCATGAAGGGCCTGAGCGCGCCGAAGATCGGCGGAAAGCTCAGCCTGCGCGCTTCGATCACCGGCGAGGTCGTCATGGACGGCGTCATCGTGCCGGAAGAGAACCTGCTGCCGAACGTCTCTGGATTGAAGGGGCCGTTCGGCTGCCTCAACCGCGCCCGCTACGGCATCTCCTGGGGCGTGATGGGCGCCGCCGAGGACTGCTTCCACCGCGCCCGCCAGTACGGGCTCGACCGCAAGCAGTTCAACAAGCCGCTGGCCCAGACCCAGCTCTACCAGAAGAAGCTCGCCGACATGCTGACCGAGATCACGCTCGGCCTGCAGGGCTCGCTTCGCGTCGGCCGCCTGCTCGACGACGGCAGGATGGCCCCCGAGATGATCTCGCTGGTGAAGCGCAACAATTGCGGCAAGGCGCTCGACATCGCCCGCCAGGCCCGCGACATGCATGGCGGCAATGGCATCTCGATCGAGTTCCACGTCATGCGCCATGCCGCGAACCTGGAAACGGTCAACACCTATGAGGGCACGCATGACGTCCACGCGCTGATCCTCGGGCGCGCCGTCACCGGGCTGCAGGCGTTCTTCTGAGCCGCGACCTCATGCCTGGGGCTTGCCCCAGGCATGTCTTTTGCCGCGCACCCTTCAAGGGATGGCTGGGCCAAACCCGGCCATGACGGCAGCCTCGAAGCCGGAATGACCTGATGACGACTCCTCCCCTCGCCGGCCTGCGCGTCCTCGAACTCGCGCGCATCCTTGCCGGCCCCTGGATCGGCCAGTTGCTGGCCGATCTCGGCGCCGATGTCGTCAAGGTCGAAAGCCCCGAGGGCGACGACACGCGCAACTGGGGTCCGCCCTTCGTCGAAGGCGTCGATGGCGGCACGCTCTCGGCGGCCTATTTCCACAGCGCCAACCGCGGCAAGCGCTCGATCATGGCCGATTTCCGCACGGAAGAGGGCCGCGCCCTGGTGCGCAAGCTCGCCGGTCATGCGGATGTGGTGATCGAGAACTTCAAGGTCGGCGGGCTCGCCAAATACGGGCTCGACGCCGCCTCGCTGCGCAAGCTCCATCCGAACCTGATCTATTGCTCGATCACCGGCTTCGGCCAGGACGGGCCCTATGCCGAGCGCGCCGGGTACGACTTCCTGATCCAGGGCATGGCAGGCTCGATGTCGATCACCGGCCAGCCCGACAGCCAGCCGACCAAGGCCGGTTATGCCAAGACGGATATCTTCACCGGGCTCTATGCGACCGTCGGCATCCTGGCGGCGTTGCGGCGCCGCGATGCCACCGGCGAGGGCGCGACGCTCGACCTTGCCTTGATGGACACGCAGGTCGCCGTTCTCGGTAACCAGGCGCTGAACTACCTGGTCTCGGGAAAAGCTCCGGCCCGGCTCGGCAACGCCCATCCCAATATCGTGCCCTATGAGGTCTTTCCCGTCGCAGACGGGCACATCATCATCGCAACCGGCAATGATGGACAGTATCGCAGGCTCTGCGACGTGCTCGGCCGTTCCGATCTCGGCAGCCATGCCGATTATGCCGACAACAAGGGCCGCGTCGCCAACCGCGCGATCCTGATCCCGATGCTGGCCTCGCTGACCGCCCGCCGCCACAAGGCAGAGCTTCTGGCTGCTCTGGAAGAGGCTGGCGTGCCGGCCGGACCGATCAACACGATCGACGAGGTCTTTGCCGATCCGCAGGTGGTGGCGCGCGGCATCAAGGTCGACCTGCCTGCAGAGGCTGCGGCCAAGGGCGCGATCCCGACCGTCGCCTCGCCCATTGTCATCGACGGCGAACGGCAGGTCGCCTCGCGGCCAAGCCCTCGCCTCGGCGAACATCAAGACGACATCCTGAACGACCCCGCCTGGGGAGGACATACACATGGCTGAACGGACTGGCGGGCAGATCCTCGTCGACCAATTGCTGATTCATGGCGCGACCGACGCGTTCTGCGTGCCCGGCGAGAGCTATCTCGCCGTGCTCGACGCGCTGCATGACGCGAAGCTGAAGGTCACCATCTGCCGCGCCGAAGGCGGCGCCGCGATGATGGCCGAGGCTGCCGGGAAGCTCACCGGCAAGCCCGGCATCTGCTTCGTCACCCGCGGCCCCGGCGCGACCAATGCCTCGCCGGGCATCCATATCGCCGACCAGGACTCGACCCCGATGATCCTGTTCGTCGGCCAGATCGAGCGCGGCATGCGCGAGCGCGAGGCCTTCCAGGAACTCGACTACCGCGCCGTCTTCGGCACCATGACGAAATGGGCAACCGAGATCGACGACGCCGCCCGCATTCCCGAGATCATCAGCCGTGCGTTCCATGTCGCGACCGCCGGCCGCCCCGGCCCGGTGGTGATCGCGCTGCCCGAGGACGTGCTGACCGACCTCGCCGACGTCGCGGACGCAGAACCCTACCAGGTCACCGAAACCCATCCCTCGCTGCTGCAGACGATTGACCTGCAGAAGCGCCTCTGGGCCGCGAAATCCCCGATTGCCATCCTTGGCGGCTCGCGCTGGAACCCGCAGGCGATCGAGCGCTTCCAGCGCTTTGCCGAGCGCTTCGATCTGCCGGTCGCGGTCTCCTTCCGCCGGCAGATGCTGTTCCCGGCCAACCATCCGAACTTTGCCGGCGATCTCGGCATCGGCCCCAATCCGAAGCTCCTGAAGCGCATCCAGGACAGCGATCTCGTGCTGCTCGTCGGCGGGCGCCTGTCGGAGATGCCGAGCCAGTCCTACACGCTGTTCGGCATCCCCAATCCCGGCCGGCCGCTGGTGCACGTCCATCCCGATCCCGAAGAACTCGGCCGCGTCTACCGGCCGAGCCTCGCGATCAATGCCTCGCCGACCGCCTTCTGCGCAGCGTTGGAGACGGTCCATCCGCCGCAAACGATCAACTGGGCGGGTGCGGCCGCCGAAGCGCATGATGCCTATCTCGCCTGGAGCGAGCAGCCCGCGCCGGTACCCGGCGCCTTCCATCCGGGCGAGGCGGTGACCTGGCTGCGTCGCTACCTGCCCGACGACGCGATCCTCTGCAATGGCGCCGGCAATTACGCCACCTGGGTGCATCGCTTCCATCGCTTCACCAAGTTTGCGACGCAGCTCGCGCCGACCTCCGGCTCGATGGGCTATGGCGTGCCGGCGGCAATCGGCGCCAAGCGGCTGTTTCCCGAGAGAACGGTGGTCGCCTTCGCCGGCGATGGCTGTTTCCTGATGAACGGGCAGGATTTCGCGACGGCCGTGCAGTACGAGCTGCCGGTGATCGTCGTCGTCGTCGACAACGGCATGTACGGCACGATCCGCATGCACCAGGAGAAGCACTATCCTGGCCGCGTCTCGGCAACGACGCTGAAGAACCCGGACTTCGCGGCCTATGCCAAGGCTTTCGGCGGCCATGGCGAACGCGTCGAGACCACGGCCGCGTTCGCTCCGGCCTTCGAGCGTGCGGTGGCCAGCGGCAAGCCGGCGATCATCCACTGCCTGCTCGATCCCGAAGCGATCACGCCGGCGAAGTCGCTCTCCACGATCCGCGAGGAAGCCTTCGCCGCTCAGCGCTGATCGCCGCGGAGCGCGACCCATCTGCGCCCGAACCACATGCGGCGCAGCAGACCATCACGCCAGATCAGGACGTGAACCAGCGCCGCCGCGACATGAATCGCGGCGAGCGCGAGGAGAAGATTGCCCGCCCAGGCATGCAGAACCTGCATCAGCTGATAGGTCGCCTTGTCGGGCCCCATGAGATGCGGGACGGCAAACCAGCCGAAATAGAGCGTCGGGATCTGCAGTGGCGCTGCCGACACCATGAGCAGTCCCGTGGCAGGCAGCGCGATCAGGCAGCTATACAGGCCCGCATGGACCGCGTCGCTGGCGCGCCGCAGCCATCGCCCGGCATTCGCCGGCGGCGGCTCAGGGGCGACCAGGCGCAGGACAAGCCGCAGCACGATCATGCCTGCGACCGTCAATCCCACTGATTTGTGCAGTTGGAAGAGTTCGAAACGCTCGACGAGGTTACGACTTTCATCGCGCATCGGCGAAGCGATCAGGAACTGGGCAACGACCAGCAGCAATGTCAGCCAATGCAGCGCGACGAGGGCGGGATGCCAGCGCGTCGGCCTCCCCTCCACCCCGCTCATCGCGCAAGCTGCCCCTTGATCTCAAGCTCGACCGCGTCATCGACAACATTGACCTCCCGGCCGAGCTCGAACGCAGGGCGCAGAAAGGTGCCATTGGCGTGGAAGGGCAGCTTGTCGCCGCGCCTGGCCCTGTCGATGTCGCCATCGACGACAGCCATCACCGTAATCGGCCGGGTGATCGAACGGATGGTGAGCTGCCCGCGTATCTCGAGGCTGCGGTCGCCGGTGCGGGTCACCGCAACGGAGGTAAAGCTCGCGGTCGGATAGCGCCCGGTATCGAGCATGCTCTCGCCCTTGATGAAGCCATCCATGAGGGCAGAGCCGGCCTGGAGCGAACCCGTCTCGATCGTGACCCGGATGCGGCTCCGTTCGGGCCGATCGAAATCGAGCGCCAATGTCCCGTCATAATGCGTGAAATGGCCGGTCGCGACGACCGCCCCGAAGCGGCGGGTCACGAAGCTGATATCGGTGGCCCCGCGCTCGATGCGCCAAGTCGTTTGCGCCGCCGAAGGCTCGGCGACGACCAAGGCGGGGATCACGAGGGCGACATAACGCAGCATGCCGCCATTGTCGCGCCCATGATGGCCGGGCCGCGGCATCTGGCCCGGCACACGCAAAGGTGATGCCGCCCTAGCCTGCCTGTGCCGTCGCTCGCCTTGCGGCGGCGCCATTGAAGGTCGAACGGATCGCCGTGGCCAATGCGATACAGGCCCAGCCCTGGAAGATCAGCTCGATCGCGAGGAAGGTGCCGAGCACCCAGAAGCTCGAGGCCGGCCATTGCGCCAGGATCATCCCGCCCAAGGCGAGTGAAAGCAGCCCGGAGATCAGCACCCAGATCCAGACCGGCGTCGGCCGCGTCTGGAAGGCGACGATGATGCGGAAGACGCCGGCTGCGACCAGGGCACACCCCGCCAGAAGCGTCAGCGACGCCGTCGCCACGACCGGGTTGATGAAGGTCATGATGCCGACGCCAAGATAGAGCAGACCGATCAGCACATGCATCAGCAGGCTTTTCCAGCCGCTGTGCCGGAAGGCATCGATCAGCATGACCACGCCGCCTGCGAACATCATCGCGCCGAACCAGATGGCGCTGGCGACGCTGAGCAAGGCGGAAGCGCCAAGCCCGAGCACGCCGAGGATGACCAGTACAATACCGGCTGCGAGCAGCCAGCCCCAGTTACGTCGCAAAGGCAGGAGATGCGTACCGAGAGAAGGTGGTTGATGCGCGGGTACGTCCGACATGACCAAGCCCCCAGTGGAACTTCACGAAGGCTCCCACCACCGGGGCTCGCCGTCAACTCCGGTCGCCCCTAGGAGCGAACTGCGAATATTCTCAATAGGTTGCCTGACCGCCCGAAAGATCGAAAACGGCGCCGGTAGAGAAACTGCAGCGCTCACTCGCCAGCCAGGCGACGAGCTCGGCCAGTTCATCGACCGTTCCCAGCCGTCCGAGCGGGCTCTTGGCGACCGCGCCCGACCGCCAATCAGGCGAACGTGACCTGAGCCAGCGGCCTGACGCGGATCGTCGCGGAACCGGCATCGAAGCCGTCAAGCAGGGCATTGTGATGCGCCACGATCTGCTCGACTTGCAGCGCCTCACTGTCGGCCGTCGTGTGCGCATCGGCGACGAGCGTGACATCGAAGCCCAGGCCGACGGCGCGCCGGCAGGTGGTATCGACACAATACTGCGTCATCAACCCGGCGATCACGAGATGGCCGATCCTCCGCTCCGCGAGCACGACCTGCAGGGCGGTGTCGTGAAAGGAATCGCAGGCCGTCTTGTGAACGACGATGTCACCCGGGTGTCGCGGCAGGCCGGGATGAAGTTCCCAGCCGGGAGTCCCGGTTTCCAGGCGGTGCCCGGCCGGGCCGTCATGCTGGATGAAGATCACCGGGCGGTGGGCAGCATGCGCGCGACCGATCAACTCGGCCAGGCGCTCGCGCACTTTCGCAAAGCGCTCCCCGACGACTGCGCGCGCAGCTCCCGGCACGGCCAGGATGTCGCGCTGGACGTCGATGATGACAAGTGCCGTCATCAAGCAGCCTTGGCGCCCTCGAGACGGGCATCGACCAGCTTGCGCAGGCCGCGCAGGTCCTTGACGAAGCCGCGAATGCCTTCGGCGAGCTTCTCCGTCGCCATCGCATCCTCGTTCAGCGCGAAGCGGAACGCCTTCTCATCGAGCTGCAGCTTCGCGGGCGCCTTCCCGGAATTGTCCGGCGAGAGCCTGCGCGGCAGATCGCCCTGCGCCGCAGCGAGCTCGTCGAGCAGGCCGGGGCCGATGGTGAGCCGGTCGCAACCCGCCAGCGCCTCGATCTCGCCCGTGTTGCGGAAGGAGGCGCCCATCACCACCGTGTCGATGCCGTAGGCCTTGTAATAGGCATAGATGGTGCGGACCGAGACCACGCCGGGATCGGTTTCCGCCGTGTAGGGGCCGCCACCGGCCTTGACGTGCCAGTCGAGGATTCGACCGACGAACGGCGAAATCAGGAAGGCCTTCGCATCCGCACAGGCGATGGCCTGCGGAAGCGAGAAGAGCAGGGTCAGGTTGCAGTCGATGCCCTCGCCCTGCAGCACCCTGGCCGCCTGGATACCCTCCCAGGTCGAGGCGATCTTGATCAGGATGCGCTCCCGCCCGACGCCGCGCTCCTTGTAGGCGGCGATGATGGCGCGGGCCTTGTCGATGCTCGCCTGCGTGTCGAAGGAGAGATCGGCATCGACCTCGGTCGAGACCCGCCCGGGGACGATCCCGGCGAGTTCGGCGCCGAAGGTCACGGCGAGCCGGTCGCAAACCGCATGCACGCGGGCCTCGCTCGAACCGGCAGCCTTCCGGCCCCAGACAATCGCCTCGTCGACGAGATGGGCATAGGCCGGGGTTTCGACGGCCTTGAGCAGCAAGGTCGGATTCGTGGTGCAATCGACAGGCTTCAGACGGCGCACTGCTTCGATGTCGCCGGTATCGGCGACGACGGTGGTCATCTTGCGGAGCTGGTCGAGCTTGGAAGCGGTCATGGCGATCCTGCCGAAATCGGTGTCTTGAACAATGGTCAAACCTGCGGCGCTCTTCCGGCCCGGTCAAGCGAGTAGGCCGGAAGGACAGCTGCGCGCGCGGCGCAGATGGGTCAGCTCTTGACAGCCCCCGATGTCAGGCCCCCGACCATATTCTTGCGGAAGCCGTAATAGATCACGGCCGGAGGGATGGCGTAGAGCAGGCCGGCAGCCATCAGCAGATTCCAGGGTGCGTCATCCGCGGAGAGGAAGAGCCCGAGGCCGACCGCCAGAGGCACCGCCTTTTCGCTCGAGAGCAGCAGGAAGGCGTAGAGATACTCGTTCCAGGCGAGCAGCAGCGCGTAGATGCCAATGACCACCATCGAAGGCTTCATCAGCGGCAGATAGACCATGCGGAAGAGCTGCAGCGACGTCGCGCCATCCATGATCGCCGCCTCGTCGAGTTCCTTCGGCAGCTTGTCGGAGGCCTGTTTCAGGACCCAGATCGCATAGGGCGAAGCCAGCGCGACCATGGCCAGGATCAGCGCGGTCTGCGTGTTGAGCAAACCGTAGGAGCCCATCGCCTTGTACATCGGGATGGCGAGGAAGGCGGCGGGGATGAGATAGGTCGCCAATGCCAGGTTCATAATGGTGCGCCCGCCCCTGACCCGCAGCCGGGCGATGGCGAAGGCGGCACAGGTCGCAACGAAGAGCGTCAGCAGCCCCGTGGCCACGGCGATGAAGAAGCTGTTGAACATCTGCAGCCAGAAATTGGTCAGGTAATAATGCTGCTGCTTGAAGACGATCTGGAAGTTCTGGAGCGTCGGCTGATCAGGCCAGAGCTTGCCGGCCAGCATCGACTCCTGATTGGAGATCGAGAGCACGAAGAGGTGGTAGATCGGCAGCAGGGTCCAGAGCAGGACCGGGATGGCGATCAGGATCAGCTTGCCTTCGTCGAGAACCTTTTTCATCACTCGGCTCCCTTCGACAGGCGCTTCACCATCACGAAGACCATCGGCAGGATCAGCGGCATCGCGACGATGATCGAGGCGATACCGAGATCCAGGTTGTTGTTGCGCATGTAGCGGATGCCGAGCGTCGCGAGCACATGGTTCAAGTCGCCCGGCCCACCGCCGGTGAGCAGGTAGACGCTGTTGAAGTCGCCCAGCGTCCAGATCATCGAGAGCATGGTCGAAGTGACATAGAGCGTTGCCAGCGAAGGCCAGGTGATGAAGCGGAACTGCTGCCATCCGTTGGCGCCGTCGACGCTCGCGGCCTCATAGAGATCCTGCGAGATCGCCAGCCGGCCTGTGACCAGGATCAGCGTCCAGAACGGCAGAGACTTCCAGATATGGACCATGATCGAGCTCGCGAAGGCGAGTGTCGGGTCGGTGAGCCAGCCCGGCCCCTCGACGATGCCGAACCAGTGGAAGAGCTGCTGGTTCAGCATACCGTTCTCCGGGTTCAGCATCACCCGGAAGGACAGGATGGTCGGGATCGAGGGCACGGCCCAGGGCAGGATGAACAGCACCAGCACGATGCGCACCCAGGCGCGCTGCTGCACGAAGAAGCCCGAGAGCCAGAGCGCGAGCAGGAACTTGAGGTTCACTGCCACGAACAGGAAGATGATGGTGTTCACCACCGTGCGAAGGAAGATCGGGTCGGCGAAGAGCGCGCGATAGGACTGCCAGTTGAGCCCCAGCCAGAGGCCGTAACCGACCGGGTAGACCACCATCACGGCGAAGACGAGGATATAGGGCATCAGCATCAGCGCGCCCCAGAGCGCCCTGTCTCGCGTGTGGCCTGAGGTCATTTCGGCCGATGTCGTTGCCGGCGCTGACATGGTGGTGGCGGTCATCAGTCGTCCTCCGAGGCCCCGCATTCTTTCGACGGGTCGGCATCCCGCGGCGCATTTCGCCGCGGGATGCCGTTTTCGCGGTCGTTCAGGTCGTCGGGATCAGCCGGCGATCTGCTTGATGCGAGCGATCATCTCGTCCACGGCCTGTTCGGGCGAGATCTTGTCCTGGACAACGCGGTTCACCGCCTTGGCCCAGACGTTCTCGGCATTCACGGTCGTGAAATTGTAGTTGTAGACGAACTGGAACGGAACAGTGCCGTCCTTGTACTGCTTGTAGACCACCGCACGGTGCGGGTCCTTGCCATCGGACCAGAACGGAGCCTCGATGCCCTTGAGCGTCGTCGGCACCCAGCGGCCGACCGAGCCCTCGACGAAGGGACGCAGGTTCTCGTCCTTCATCAGGAAGGCCATGAACTCCTTGCCGCGCTTCTTGTTCTTCGCATCGGCGAAGATCACGGCCGTCTTGACCGCCGCCAGGTTCGTCATCGGGCTGCCATCCGGCTTCCTCGGGAACTCGGCCGTACGGATGTTCTCCTCGTAGTTCTTCTTCGCTGTCGCCCGCTGCTCGGCGGTCAGCGCCGGATTGTTCATGTCGTCCATGTGCTTGCCGGCGATCGAGATCGTGGCGTTGTGCGTGGCGACGGTCGTGCGGTTGTGGAACGCGACGTTGTTGTCGGGGTCGAGCCAGTTCACGGACGAGGGGGGAGTGCAGCCGCGCTGGAAGATGTTCGCATAGGCCTTGACCGCCTCGATCATCCCGGCCCGGTTCTTGGGCTGATCGAGGACGATCTTGCCGTTCTCGTCGACGACCTGCGCGTTGAAGGCGTTGGCGAAGGTCAGGAAGCTGTAGAAGGTGTCGGAGGCGGCGACGCCCATGGGATGGCCGATGCCGTAGATGCGCTTGCCCTTGGCCCGTAGCGCGCCCTGGACCTTGTCGCACCAGAAATCCCAATAGCCGTCCCAACCCTTGGGAATGTCCGCTTCCTTGAAGCCCGCCTCCTCCAGCATGTCCTTCCAGTAGGTGATGTGCATCATCTGCTGTTCGACGGGGAAGGCGTAATAGGATTTCTTGCCGGCCTTGTTGTTCATCAGGAAGGTCGTCGCCAGCGCCTGCGGCTGGAACTCGGCCTTCATCGGCTCGATCACGTCAGTGACGTCCTCAAGCTTGCCGTCGAAGGCCCATTTGCCGGTCGTGCGGAAATCGTAGGTGGTGCAGAAGCCGACATCGGGAGGCGTTCCGGCCTCGACGGCGCCGACCGACTTGGTCACGCAATCCTCAGTCGCATAGAGTGAGAGGTCGACCTTGACGCCCGTCGCCTTCTGGAACTTGTCGACCACCGCGAGCAGGGCATCGTCCTCGCCCTTGTAGAATCCCTTGGTGAACCAGACCGTCACCGTTTCCTGCGCAACGGCGGCGCCGGACCAGCCGGCGGCGATCGCCGCGAAGGCTGCGCCGGTCACGAGATAACGCATGGATTTCATTGAGAACCTCCCATTTCAAACGTTTAAATTCGACGTTTTGGTACGCCTTCATTGAGGAGACTAGTCGAAAACCCGTTCGACAAACAAGCCGGAGAGATGCGGGAAATTCGGGCAGACCGGGCAGCCGGCCCGGCGCTGCACCAGCACGTTGTGGAGCAGTTACGCCGCCGCATGCGGCCCCGGTGATGACAGGTCACGGATGTGTCATATACGCGGTCTACCGCGAGTGCCTGAGGCCGGCCGGCCGACGGACAGGAGAGAAAGATAATGCATTCGAAGGCGATGATCGCTCTGGCTGCGACGGGCCTTGCCCTTTGCCTGGCCCCTCTTCCTGTCCAGGCTGCCGAGGGCAAGCTGGTTCTCTACACCAGCCAACCCAATACCGACGCCCAGCAGACCATCGACGCCTTCAAGGCGAAATACCCCAAGGTCGAGATCAGCTTCGTGCGCGACGGCACGCCGCGCATTATGGCCAAGCTCAGGGCCGAGATCGAGGCCGGCGCGCCTCAGGCCGATGTTCTTCTGATCGCCGATTCGGTGACGATGGAGGGGTTGAAGCAGGAGAACCGGCTGCTGGCGCATGAGGCCGCCGCGACATCGGCCTATCCCGCCGGCATTCACGACCCCCAGAAGATGTGGTTCGCGACCAAGCTGATCACCACCGGCATCGTCTACAACACCAAGGCGGGACTGAAGCCGACCAGCTGGCTGGACCTCGGCAAGCCGGAGGTCAAGAACCTGCTGGCCATGCCGAGCCCACTGAACTCCGGCGCAGCTTTGATCCACACCATGACGCTCGCAGGCAGCCTGCCCGGTGGCTGGGGCTATTATGAAACCCTCAGGAACAACGGTGCGCTGGCAGCAGGTGGCAATGGCGATATCCTCAGGCAGGTCGCCACCGGCGAGAAGCTCTACGGCATGATCGTCGACTTCATGCCGATCCGCGAGAAGGCCAAGGGCGCGCCGGTCGAGTTCGTGTTCCCGAGCGAGGGCGTCTCCGCCGTCAGCGAACCGGTCGCCATCCTCAAGAGCACCAGAAATCCGGAAGCCGCCAAGGCGTTCGTCGATTTCCTGATCTCGAAGGAGGGCCAGGAACTCGCCCTGAAGCAGGGCTATGTCGCGGCACACCCCGACGTTGCGCTGCCCGCAGGCTATCCGGAGCGTGCCGCCATCAAGCTGATGCCGTTTGATGCGGCCAAGGCGCTGGCCGACGAGACCGCAGCGCGCAAGCGCTTCAGCGCAATCTTCGAGTAAGCCCAAGCCAGGCCGGACGCAGCATGACCCTCGTCGCCCGCTCCGACCGGCCGCATATCGGGCAATCTCGGCTCCTGCCAGGGTTGCACCTGCCTTCGGGGATCGGGCTGCCCGTGCTGGTGGCGCTTTGCGTCCTGGTCTTCGGTGGCCTTCCCTTCCTGCGCCTCCTGCTCGCCGCCTTCGCACCCGGCGGCCGGTTCATGCCGGATGCAGCTCTCGCCGAAATCGGCAGCCGGGCCGCTCTGACCGCGACCTTGCACAGCATCGAGACCGCCGGTCTCTCCGCGCTCGGCGCCTTCGCGATTGGCGGCGCCGTCGCGATCCTGCTCGCGGTGACGGATATACGCGGCCAGCGTCCGCTGGCCTTCGCCTTCGTCTTCTCGATGATGATCGCGCCGCAGGTGGCGGCGCTCGCCTTCCTCAGCCTGACTGCACCCCACTCTCCCATTCTTGGCGCGCTTGGCCTGACACCGGCGCCGGGGACGCCCAATCCGCTGCTGGGCCGAGGCGGGATCATCCTGGTTATGGCGCTGCATCATGCGCCGCTGGTCGCGATCACGCTCTGGAGCGGCTTGCGCAGCGTTCCGCACTCGCTGATCGAGGCGGCGGAGCTCGAAGGGGCGGCCCCACCGACGATCATCGCGCGCATCCTGCTGCCGGTCCTGCGCCCGCAGATCGTCGCAGCGGGATTGATCGCCTTCGTCGCCGGCATCGGTAATTTCGGCATCCCGGCGCTGCTCGGATTGCCGGTGAACTATCTCACCCTGCCAACCCTGATCTACCGGCGGCTTTCGAGCTTTGGACCGGCGGGCCTGCCGGATGCCGCCGCCTTGTCGCTGCTTGTCGCGCTGGTTGCCGGCCTCGGGATTCTCGCGAGCATGCTTGCGACGCGGCGCGGTGGCAAGGTCGAGATCGAGCGCCCCTTGCAGCCCTTCTGGTCTCTCGGCAGCGCCCGCCCCTTCGTCACGGCCGGACTCTGGCTGCTGATCGCCCTGAAGCTCGGCCTGCCCTTCCTCGCCTTGCTCGGCGAAGCCCTGACGCCGGCGCTCGGTGTCGCACTATCCTGGCAAAGCCTGACCTTCGACAAGTTCACCGAGGTGCTGTTGCGCCAGGACGTAACAGCGCGCGCCTTCCGCAATTCCTTCCTGTTCGCCGGCACCGCGGCGGTGATCCTTGCGCTGGCCTCGATCGCCTTCGCCTACGCGCTGGAGCGGCGAATGGGCAAGGCGAGACGTGTGGTCGAGCTTGTTATCGAGCTGCCCTATGCCTTGCCCGGCGTGGTCCTCGCCATCGCCTGCATCCTGATGTTCCTGAAGCCGCTGCCGCTGATCGGCGTCAGCATCTACGCGACGCCGTTCATCATCCTCTTCGCCTATCTCGCGCGCTTCCTGCCACTGGCGCTGAAAGCCCCGATGGCGGCAATGGCGCAGATCGAGGCGCATCACGAAGAGGCGGCGAAACTGGACGGTGTCACGCTTTGGCAGATGCTGCGCTTCATCGTGGCGCCGATCCTCGCCCCGGCTGCGACGGTCAGTGCGTTGATGGTGTTCCTCGTGGCCTTCAACGAACTCACCGTCTCGGCGCTGCTCTGGTCTTCGGGAACCGAGACGCTGGGCGTCGTGCTCTTCAGCCTGAAGGAAGCCGGGCTCGCCGGCGAGGCGGCAGCGGTCGCGATCAGCGCCTCGGCCGTGATCCTCTGCGTGATGCTGCTGCTCGACCTTTGCGCCAAGCGCCTGCCAGAGAATGTCCTGCCCTGGCGGATCTGAGCGTCACTCTGCCGCCTACGTCTCGATCCTGAGCTCGCCCATCATCAGCGAGCGCGCCGCCTTTGCCTCGCGAACGATGAAATCGACGATGGCGCGCACGCGGGCGACATCCTTGAGATCGGCATGGACCAGCAACCAGAACGAGCGCGTGATCGACACCGTATGCGGCAGGACGGGCACCAGGCGCCCCTCTGTCGCCGCCATGAAATGATGGATGACGCCGATACCGGCGCCGGCAACCACCGCATTCATCTGAGCCAGCACATTCGAGCTCTGCACCTGCGCCCGTAAGCCCTTGGCGACCTCGTCGAGATAGTCGAGTTCCGGCGTGAAGATCAGGTCGTCGATATAGCCGACGATCCGATGTTCGAAGAGGTCGTCGGGCTTCGCGACCACCGGCATGCTGTCGAGATACTCGCGCGTCGCATAGAGGCCGAGCCGGTAATCGCAGAGCTTGCGCGCAACGACCTTGCCCTCCTTGGGCGGCGCCAGCGTGATCGCGACATCGGCCTCCCGCTTGGACAGCGACAGCAGCCGCGGCATGGCGATGAGCTGCAGCTCGAGCCCGGGATAGGCCTTGGCAAGGCCGGCCAGGCGCGGCGCCAGGAAACAGGTACCGAAACCGTCCGGCGCGCCGATCCGCACAGTGCCGGCCAGCGCCATGTCGGCACCGCCGATATCGCTCTGGATCGCGAGCGCCTCGGTCTCCATGCTCTCGGCCTTGGCAAGCAATCGCTCGCCATGGGCCGTGAGGGTGTAGCCCTGCGGCCGGCGCTCGAAGAGCTTGGCCTTGAGCGATTCCTCCAGAGAGGTGACACGACGCGAGACCGTGGCATGATCGGCGCCCAGACGCCGGGCCGCGGCCGTCAGCCGGCCGGAGCGGGCAACAGCGAGAAAGAAGCGCAGATCATCCCAGTCGAACCTCTCCAAGACGCTCTCCCTGATATTTGCGTTTGCGCACGGCGACCGCTTGATAGTTGCTATAGCCGTGCACAAACGAGAATGGTAGGGGTGAGGCCAATCAAGACACCACACCATTCGTAGGGAGGGCGCCATGCGTCAGGTCGGTCATTTCATTGGTGGCAAGCACGTCGCCGGAACCTCGGGTCGCACCGCCGACATCTACCAGCCGATGGACGGAACCGTGATCGGCAAGGTCGCGCTCGCCTCTCCCGCGGAGATGCGCGCCGCTGTCGAAAACGCACTGGCGGCACAGCCGAAATGGGCGGCGGTCAACCCGCAGCGCCGCGCCCGCGTGCTGATGAAGTTCCTCGACCTCATCGCGCAGAACAATGACGAGCTGGCCGAGCTGCTCGCCCGCGAGCACGGCAAGACCATCGCCGACGCCAAGGGCGACATTCAGCGCGGCGTCGAGGTCGTCGAATTCTCACTCGGCATCCCGAACCTGATGAAGGGTGAATTCACCGACGGCGCCGGCCCCGGCATCGACATCTATTCGATGCGCCAGCCGCTCGGCGTCTGCGCCGGCATCACGCCGTTCAATTTCCCCGCAATGATCCCGCTCTGGAAGCTCGGCCCCGCCATCGCCTGCGGCAACGCTTTCATTCTGAAGCCGTCCGAGCGCGATCCTGGCGTGCCGATGCGTCTGGCCGAGCTGTTCATCGAAGCCGGCGGTCCTCCCGGCATCCTCAATGTCGTCAACGGCGACAAGGAAGCGGTCGACGCCATCCTCGACGATCACGACATCAAGGCCGTCGGCTTCGTCGGCTCGACCCCGATCGCCGAGTATATCTATGCCCGTGGCTGCGCCAACGGGAAGCGCGTGCAGTGCTTCGGCGGCGCCAAGAACCACATGATCATCATGCCGGATGCCGACATGGACCAGGCCGTCGACGCGCTGATCGGCGCCGGCTACGGCTCGGCCGGCGAGCGCTGCATGGCGATCTCGGTCGCGGTTCCGGTCGGCAAGGCCACCGCCGATGAGCTGGTGAAGCGCCTCATCCCCCGCGTCGAGAGCCTGAAGATCGGCCCCTCCACCGATTCCTCCGCCGATTACGGCCCGGTCGTCACCAGGCAGGCACTCGACAAGATCAAGGGCTATGTCGAAACCGGCATCAACGAGGGCGCCAAGCTCGTCGTCGATGGCCGCGGCTTCAAGATGCAGGGTTACGAGAACGGCTTCTACATGGGTGGCTGCCTGTTCGACCATGTCACGCCCGACATGCGCATCTACAAGGAAGAGATCTTCGGCCCCGTGCTCTCTGTCGTACGCGCCAAGGACTATGAGGAAGGCCTCAAGCTCGCCAACGACCACGAATACGGCAACGGCGTCGCGATCTACACCCGCGACGGCGATGCGGCGCGCGACTTCGCCTCGCGCGTCCAGGTCGGCATGGTCGGCGTCAACGTGCCGATCCCGGTGCCGCTGGCCTATTATACCTTCGGTGGCTGGAAGCGTTCGTCCTTCGGCGATCTCAACCAGCACGGCCCGGACTCGATCCGTTTCTACACCAAGACCAAGACGGTGACCTCGCGTTGGCCGTCAGGCGTCAAGGATGGAGCAAGCTTCGTCATCCCGACGATGGGCTGAAGCCCCCGGACGGCAAGGATCGCGACATGTTCTCCCTCACCGAAGACCAGATCGCGATCCGCGACATGGCGCAGGGTTTCGCTTCAGAAACCCTCGCCCCTCATGCCCTGCGCTGGGATGAAGAGAAGCACTTCCCGGTCGAAGAGATGCGTCAGGCCGCCGCGCTCGGCATGGGCGGCATCTATATCGGCGAGGATGTCGGCGGCTCCGGACTGTCACGGCTCGACGCGACGCTGATCTTCGAGGCACTCGCGACCGGCTGCCCGACAGTCGCAGCCTATATCTCGATCCACAACATGTGCGCCTGGATGATCGACCGCTACGGCTCCGAGGAGCAGCGCCATGCCTGGTTGCCGAAGCTCTGTTCGATGGAGCATCTGGCGAGCTACTGCCTGACGGAGCCCGGAGCAGGGTCGGACGCTGCCGCGCTGAAGACCCGGGCGGTCCGCGACGGCGATCATTACGTGCTCGATGGCCAGAAGCAGTTCATCTCCGGCGCCGGCGTCTCCGACATCTATGTCGTGATGGCGCGCACCGGCGAGGCCGGCCCCTCGGGCATCTCGACGGTCGTCGTCGAGAACGGCACGCCCGGCCTGTCCTTTGGGGCCAACGAGAAGAAGATGGGCTGGAATGCGCAGCCGACGCGCGCCGTGATCTTCGAGAATTGCCGCGTCCCCGTGGCGAACCGCCTCGGCCCCGAGGGGATCGGCTTCAAGATCGCGATGGCAGGCCTCGATGGCGGGCGGCTCAATATCGGGGCCTGCTCGCTCGGCGGGGCACAGGCCGCGCTCGACAAGGCGCTGGCCTACGCACAGGAGCGCAAGGCCTTTGGTGCACGCATCGCCGATTTCCAGGCATTGCAGTTCAAGCTTGCCGACATGGCGACCGAGCTCGAGGCGGCACGGACCTTCCTGTGGCGGGCAGCCTCGGCACTCGACGCGAAGGCACCCGATGCGACCAAGCTCTGCGCTATGGCCAAGCGGGTTGCCACCGATACCGGCTTCGAAGTCGCGAACGAGGCGCTGCAGATTCATGGCGGCTACGGCTATCTCGCCGATTACGGCATCGAGAAGGTCGTGCGGGACCTGCGCGTTCATCAGATCCTGGAAGGCACGAACGAGGTCATGCGCATGATTGTGGCGCGCTCGCTGGTAGGGCGGGCAAAGGGGAACTAGCCTCAGAGCCGGGATATCCCTGCCCCACGGAAGAGCTTCTCAAACGACGAGGTTAGACCATGACCAGCATCGCCTTCATCGGGCTCGGCAATATGGGCGGGCCGATGGCCGCCAATCTCGTCAAGGCCGGGCATGAGGTCAGCGCCTTCGACCTGGTGCAGGCCTCGAAGGATGCGGCAGCTGAACTTGGCGTGCACATTGCGGGCTCAGCCAGGGAGGCGGTCGCCAATGCCGAGGTCATCGTCACCATGCTGCCGGCCGGCAAGCATGTGCTCGCGGTCTGGGCCGACATTCTGCACGCCGTGAAGCCGGGCGCGCTGATCATCGATTCCTCGACCATCGATGTCGAAAGCGCCCGCAAGGCGCATGCGCTGGCGACCGAACGCGGCTGCCTCTCGCTCGATGCGCCGGTTTCCGGCGGTGTCGGTGGCGCAAAGGGCGCGACCCTGACCTTCATGGTCGGCGGCTCGAAGGATGCTTTCGAGAAGGGCGACCCGATCCTCTCCGCCATGGGCCGGCGCGTCGTCCATTGCGGACCGGCCGGCAACGGCCAGGCGGCCAAGATCTGCAACAACATGATCCTGGGCATCTCGATGATCGGCGTCTCCGAGGCCTTCGTGCTCGCCGAGAAGCTCGGCTTGTCGCATCAGGCCCTGTTCGATGTCGCATCGACCTCCTCCGGCCAATGCTGGTCGCTGACCACCTACTGCCCCGTTCCAGGCCCGGTGCCGACTTCGCCGGCCAATAACGACTACAAGCCGGGCTTCGCATCCGCGCTGATGCTGAAGGATTTGAAGCTCGCGCAGGAAGCGGCCCAGGCGGCCGGCGCCGCGACCCCTCTCGGCGCGGCCGCAGCCCAGCTTTTCAGCCTGCACAATGCCTGGGGTGAAGGCAGCTCCGATTTCTCCGCGATCATCCATCTGCTGCGCGGGCGCGGCGAGCGCTAGATCGCCGATGTTTGCATCGGCTTTCCCGAAAGCCGCAATCCACCTTTCAGGCCGATGCTTTGAGGCACGACCAAACCGCAGGGAGCAGACCCGCCTCGCGCCTTCCGCCTCTGGCGCAGGCGGCACTTTGCCGCTAGCACATCCGCCTATATGGCGGTTGTTCTTAAGCCGCCTGCCAGACGGGTGTGCGCATGAACGATGTCTCCTTTCGACGCGAACGCTCGGCCCTGACCGGCTTTGCCACGAACCCGCTCGACCGCCGCGGCGACCTGCGTGACCGTCCCGACGCGGTCGAGGGCTTTCGGGCTTCGCCCGGTACGCGCCATGCGATCGTCTCCGGCGAGACGCCGATCCTGAAGCGGATCGACGCCGAGACATTCACGATCTGGTTCGCCGAGAGCGAGGCCGACGCTATCGGCAAGGCGCATGAGGAAGTCTTCCTCGGGCTCGACCCGCAAGGGACCGCCTGCTTCGGCCGACTGGTCGACCGGGAGCTCGCCGAGCCGCTGCGCGAGCGCGACGACCTCCTGGTCAGCGACCTGCGCTCGATCGCCCTGAAGCGGCTCGTTCCGGCCGAAGAGGTCGGGCCGCTGGGCGAGGCCAAGGCCCTGCTCGACTGGCATGCGCGGCATCGCTTCTGCGCCCGCTGCGGCGGGCTCTCGCCAACGGTGAGCGGCGGCTGGCGGCGCGAATGCTCACAATGCGGCGCGCTGCACTTCCCGCGCACCGACCCGGTCGTGATCATGCTCGCGGTGCGTGGCGATCAGTGCTTCCTGGCCCGTCAGGCCCGGTTCGCGCCCGGCATGTATTCCTGCATTGCCGGCTTTCTCGAGCCCGGCGAAACCTTTGAGGATGCGGTGCGCCGCGAAACCCTCGAGGAAGCAGGGCTGCGCACCGGCGCCGTGCGCTATGTCGCCTCGCAGCCCTGGCCCTTCCCGTCCTCCCTGATGATCGGCTGCATCAGCGAAGCGCTGAACGACGACATCACGCTGGATGGGAACGAGCTCGAAGCAGGGCGCTGGTTCTCGCGGGAAGAGGCGCTGCAGATGCTGGAGGGAAGGCATCGCGACGGCCTGTCCTGCCCGCCCCATATGGCGATCGCGAACACGATCCTGAAGGCGTGGGCCGAGGACGGCGTCACGCCCTAGCACGCGAGGGCGTCTGCAGCCGACGCGGTTTCCGCTCGGCTGCGATCGGCCTATTCTCCCGGCTCGGCGAGGCTCGCGCGGAATTCGTGCGCCGGGTAGACGCCGAGAATCTTCATCTCCTTGGAGAAATAATCGAGCTCCGTCAGGGCGCGCTTCAGGTCCGCGTCATCAGGATGCCCTTCGACATCGCAGTAGAACATCGTCGCTGAGAAATGGCCGTCGACCATGTAGCTCTCGAGCTTGGTCATGTTGATGCCGTTGGTGGCAAAGCCGCCCAGCGCCTTGTACAGCGCCGCCGGGATGTTGCGCACGCGGAACATCAGCGTCGTCACGGTCTTCTTCGCGCCCTGGCGGGTGAATTCCGGATATTTCGAAAGCACGACGAAGCGCGTGGTGTTGTGCTTCTCGTCCTCGATGTCCTCCATCAGGATGTTCAGCCCGTAGACCTCAGCCGCGATATGCGGCGCGATCGCCGCGCGGGTGACGTCCGCGGCTTCCGCGACCTGCCGGGCAGAGCCGGCGGTATCAGCAGCGACCTCGGCCTTGAGGCCAAGCTTCTTGATGATCTTGCGGCACTGGCCGAGCGCATGGATATGGCTTTGCACGGTCTTCAGGGTGGCGAGCGTGGCTCCCTGCACCGCCATCAGGTGAAAGCGGATCGGCAGGAAATGCTCGCCGATAATGTGCAGGCCGGAGCGCGGCAGCAGATGATGGATATCGGCAACGCGACCGGCGATCGAATTGTCGATCGGGATCATGCCGTAGCGGGCCGTTCCGTCGCTGACCGCGGACAGGGCGTCCTCGAAGGTTGCGCAGGGCAGCAACTCGCAATCCGGAAAGACCTGCAGGGCGGCCTGCGAGGAGAAGGCTCCGGGCTCGCCCTGGTAGGACACGACGACAGACATGATTCAGGCTCCGAGGCGGGATTTCAGGAGCGCGCGGGCGCGATCCAGGTCAGGAGGAGTGTCGACGCCGCGCGGGACGTGATCGATGACCATCACGTCGATCCGCATGCCGTCTTCCAGTGCACGCAACTGCTCGAGCTTCTCGCGGAGTTCGAGCGGCGATTGCGGCAGGCTGACGAAACGATCGAGCGCACGGCGGCGATACGCATAGAGGCCGACATGGTGATAGAGCGGCCCCTCGCCGCTCGGCGCGGTGGCACGGGTAAAGTAGAGGGCGCGCATCCGGCCAGGACTGATCTCGCTGCCGATCAGCTTGACGACGCTCGGCGCGGTCTTCTCGTCCTCATCGGTGATGACGCCGGCCAGGGTCGCGATGTCGACGGCAGCGTCCTCGAGCGGCTTCACCGCGGCAGCGATCGCGCTCGGCTCGAGCGTGGGAAAATCTCCCTGCACGTTGACGATGATGTCGTGGCGCCCCTGCGGGTCGACGATGTCGGCTGCTTCCTTGATTCGATCCGAGCCGGTCTGGTGATGGATGCTGGTCATCACCGCCCTCCCCCCGGCCTTCTCGACCGCCGCCACGATGCGCGGCTCGTCAGTGGCGACGACCACGGCACCGACGCCCGATTCCATCGCGCGGCGCCAGACATGCACGATCATCGGTTCGCCGAGGATGTCTGCGAGAGGCTTGTCGGGCAGGCGGGTCGCCTGCATGCGGGCGGGAATCAGAATCAGCGGGTCCGACATCGGCAACAGCTCTGGGGGGAATGTCGCGGGGCTGCGACGGGAGGCGTCAAAAGGTCTCAAAGAGGTGCGTGCTTATACGAGTTGCAATGAAGCGCGCAAAGCGGTTAAGCAACGCCCGTGTGTCGGCGCTCCCAGGCTCCGGCCGGAGCGCTGCTATGCCTTGCCTGTCCTGTGGCGAGGCCCAAGGGTTTCGATGCAATGAATATCGAACTGAACAAGATTGCCGGCGCGGGCCTGTCCACGCTGCTCGTGGTGATGGCCCTGAACATGGCCGCCGGCATTGTCTTCGCGCCGCACAAGCCGGCCGTGCCCGGCTTCGATCTGCCGAGTCCGGAGCCGGCCGCCGCCGGTGGAGCAACCGCTGCTGCTCCCGTTGCGGACGCGCCGATCGTGGAACGTCTCGCCAAGGCCGACCCGGCCCGCGGCGAAAAGGCTGTCGGTGCCTGCAAGGCCTGCCACACCTTCGAGAAGGGCGGCGCCAACAAGGTCGGCCCGCATCTCTTCGACGTCTATGGTCGTAACAAGGGTTCGATCGACGGCTTCGGCTACTCGGCCGCCATGAAGGGCAAGTCCTCCGAGAAGTGGGAGGCCGAGCAGCTCGACGGCTTCCTGAAGGGTCCGAAGGCCTATATGCCCGGCACCACGATGGCTTTCGCCGGCCTGACCAAGCCCGACACCCGTGCCGACGTGATCGCCTATCTCAACACGCTCGCGGATGCGCCGAAGCCCCTGCCGAAATGAGCCTTGCGTCGTTTCGGCGCGCCTGAATGACTGCAAGCCGGGCCCTCGAGCCCGGCTTTTGCTTGCTCCCGCCATGCTCTTGCCCTCACGATGGCGAGGAATCTCCTCTCCACGCTGGTATCGACCTCACGGGTCGACATAATCGGCCAGCGAATCAGTTGCAGGAGGAGGAGGCACCATGGCGATGCGCATCACACGCCGCAGGCTGCTCGAAACCGGCGGAGCCGCGCTGGCAAGTGCGAGCCTGCCTGCCCTGCCCGGCCGGGCCCTGGCCGAGACCGGCGAGGTTCATGGCCTCTCGACCTTCGGCGAGCTGGCGCTACCCATCGATTTTCCGCATTTCGCCTATGTGAACCCGAAGGCTCCAAAGGGCGGCACGATCACGCTGCAGATCAAGCGGGCCGGCGGCAACCAGAACTTCGACACTTTCAACACGCTGAACACCTTCGTTCTCCAGGGCGATGGCGCTGCAGGTATGGATGCCTGCTTCGACAGCCTGATGTCCGGCTCCGGCGACGAGCCCGGCGCTCTCTACGGCTTGCTGGCGAAGAGCGTCGCAATCTCCGGGGACAGGCTGACCTACCGTTTTCGGCTCAGGCCCGAGGCGCGTTTCCATGACGGAAGCCGGGTGACAGCTTCCGATGTCGCCTTCTCCATGGATATCCTGAAGAGCAAGGGACATCCGTCCTACCGCCTGATCCTGAACGAGCTCGTCTCGTCGGTCGCCGAAGGCGACGATATCGTGGTCGTCACGCTTTCGCCGAAGCGTGGCCGCGACCTGCACCTCGTCGTCGCGGGCCTGCCGGTCTTCTCCGCGAAATTCTGGTCGACGCGGAATTTCGAAGCCTCGACGCTGGAACCACCGCTTGGGTCCGGCCCCTACAAGGTGGGGCGGTTCGAGCAAGGCCGCTTCATCGAATTCGAGCGGGTTCCCGACTACTGGGGCAAGGATCTGCCGGTGAATGTCGGCGTCAATAATTTCGACCGCACGCGCTGGGAGTATTTCCGCGACCGGCAGGTCGCCTTCGAGGCCTTCAAGAGCGGCATCGTTACCTTCCAGGAGGAATTCACCTCCCGGATCTGGGCGACCGGCTATGACTTCCCGGCGATCAAGGACGGCAAGGTCAAGAAGGAATCCCTGCCCAATACCGAGCCGACCGGCTCACAGGGCTGGTATTTCAACCTGCGCCGCGATGCCTTCAAGGACCCGCGCATCCGCGAGGCGATCGGGCTCTGCTTCGATTTCGAATGGACCAACAAGAACATCATGTTCGGCTCCTTTGCCCGCATGACCTCGTTCTTCGAAAATTCTGATTCTAAGGCCGTCGGCACGCCCTCGCCCGAAGAGCTGGCTCTGCTCGAACCCTTCCGGGGCAAGGTGCCGGACGAGGTCTTCGGCGAGGCCTATCTCCCGCCGGCCAGCGACGGCTCAGGCAGCGATCGCGCCCTGCTGCGCAAGGCGGACGATATGTTCCGCGCTGCCGGCTGCAAGCGGGACGGCAATGTGCTGAAACTGCCCGACGGCAAGCCGTTCGAGATCGAGTTCCTCGATTTCCAGGCCTCGCTGCAGCCGCATACCCAACCGTTCCAGGCCAATCTCAAGCGCCTTGGCATCAACGCGACCTCGCGCATCGTGGATGCAGCGCAATATCAGCGACGGCTCGACGAATTCGATTTCGACGTCGTCAGCCGTGCGTTGACGGGCAGCGCGATTCCCAGCGATTCCATGCGCATCGTCTACGGTTCCGAAGCCGCGAAGACGCGCGGCTCGCGCAACGTTGCCGGCATCAGCGATCCGGCCATCGACGCGATGATCGATCGGATCGGCCAGGCCGATAGCTACAAGGACGTCGTCGTGGCGGCCAAGGCGCTGGACCGGCTGCTGCGCGCCGGCCGCTATTGGGTGCCGATGTGGTGGAATCCCAATGAATGGCTGGCCTATTGGGACATGTTCGATCGGCCGGCGACCAAGCCGAAATACACCTCCGGCGCTCCCGCCATCTGGTGGTTCGATGCCGAGAAAGCCAAGCGGATCGGGAAGGCGTGAGGATGGTAGCGGCAGCCCGAGGACAGGTCAGCGGAACTCCCAGGGTTCTCCTGCGCCTCGAAGGACTTGTGCTCGGCGTGCTGTGCATCTGGCTCTTTGCCGGCACCGGCGCGTCGTGGTGGCTCTTTGCTGCACTGATCCTGGCCCCGGATCTCGGCATGCTCGGCTATCTCGCCAATCCGAGACTGGGCGCCACGATCTACAACGCCGCTCACTCGCTGATCGGTCCGGCCGTGCTGGCCATTGCGAGCCTTTCGCTGGCCCTGCCGACGGCCCTTGCGATTGCGCTGATCTGGGCCGGGCATATCGAGTTCGACCGGGCGCTGGGCTATGGCCTGAAATACCCCTCGCTCTTTGCCGACACCCATCTCGGTGTGCTTGGTCCTTCCCGAAAGGCCGGGTGAACGGATGCTCTCCTATATCGCCCGCCGCCTCGCGCTGATGGTGCCGACATTGTTCGGCATCCTGCTGATCTCCTTCGTGCTCGTGCAGTTCGCGCCGGGCGGCCCGGTGGAGCGCGTGATCGCACAATTGCAGGGCCAGGGCGGCAACGCCTCCGACCGTGTCGGCGGCAGTGCCGGCGGCGATGCCGGAGCACAGCACGGCGATGCAAGCTCATCCTATCGTGGCGCGCAGGGGCTCGATCCGGCCTTCATCAAGGAGCTGGAGAAGCAATTCGGCTTCGACAAGCCGGCACATGAGCGCTTCGGCAAGATGCTCTGGGACTATATCCGCTTCGATTTCGGCCGGTCCTATTTCCGCGACGCGCCGGTGCTGCAGCTGATCAAGGAGAAGCTGCCGGTCTCGATCTCGCTCGGCCTGTGGATGACGCTGCTCTCCTATGCGATCTCGATCCCGCTTGGGATCCGCAAGGCGGTGAAAGACGGCTCGCGCTTCGACACCTGGACCAGCGCCGTGGTCATTGTCGGCTACGCCATTCCGGGCTTCCTGTTCGCGATCCTCCTGATCGTGCTCTTCGCCGGAGGCTCGTTCTGGCAGATCTTTCCGCTGCGCGGCCTCCATTCCGAGAATTGGGAAGAACTCAGCCTGATCGGCAAGGCCACCGACTATCTCTGGCACATTGCCCTGCCGGTCACGGCGATGGCGCTGGGCGCCTTCGCGACCTCGACGCTGCTGACTAAGAATTCCTTCCTCGACGAGATCCGCAAGCAATATGTCCTGACGGCGCGGATGAAGGGGCTCAGCGAACGCGGCGTGCTCTACGGCCACGTCTTCCGCAACGCCATGCTGATCGTGATCGCCGGCTTTCCCGGCGCATTCGTGCATGCGCTCTTCGCCGGATCGCTGCTGATCGAGACGATTTTCTCGCTCGACGGCCTCGGGCTCCTCTCCTTCGAGGCCATCGTCAACCGCGACTATCCGGTTGTCTTCGCCAATCTCTACATCTTCTCGCTGATCGGCCTTGTCGTGCATCTCATCACCGACCTGACCTACACATGGGTCGACCCCCGGATCGATTTCGAAACGCGGGAGGCCTGAGGTGAGCGAGACGCTGATCGACCTGCCGCCGAGCACCCGCAGCGCGGCGCTGGCATCGCCCGAGGCGGGCCAGGGCTGGCTCAAGCTCTCGCCGATCAACCGGCGGCGGCTCAACAACTTCAAGGCGAATCGCCGGGGCTGGTGGTCGCTCTGGATCTTCCTGGCGCTGTTCGTGCTCTCGCTTTTCGCGGAGTTCATCGCCAATGATCGGCCGCTCGTCGTGCGCTATAAGGGCGAGTTCCTGTTCCCGATCGTGGTGAACTATCCCGAGGAGAAATTCGGCGGGTTCCTCGCCACCACCGACTATCGCGATCCGGTCATCGCCAAGGAGATCGATGCCAATGGCTATGCCATTTGGCCGCCGATCCGCTACTCCTACCGCACGCATAATCTCGACCTGCCGGTTCCCGCTCCTGCCCCACCGACCTGGATGCTGAAGGACGAGCAGTGCCGGCCGATCGCAGAGCGAACCGGCGGCATGACCTGCCGCGAGCTCGAATGGAACTGGCTCGGCACGGACGACCAGGGCCGCGACGTCGTTGCGCGCCTGATCTACGGGTTCCGCATCTCGATCCTGTTCGGCCTGATCCTCTCCACGATCTCGTCGGTGATCGGCATCGCCGCGGGCGCTGTGCAGGGCTATTTCGGCGGTTGGACCGACCTGATCTTCCAACGCTTCATCGAGATCTGGACCTCGATCCCGGCGCTCTATCTCCTGATCATCGTCGCTGCCGTGATCACGCCGGGCTTCTTCGTGCTGCTCGGCATCCTGCTGCTATTCTCCTGGGTGGCGCTGGTCGGCGTGGTCCGGGCCGAGTTCCTGCGGGCCCGCAATTTCGAATATGTCCGGGCGGCGCGTGCGCTCGGCCTGTCCAACGCCAAGATCATGGTCAAGCACTTGCTGCCGAACGCCATGGTCGCGACGCTGACCTTCCTGCCCTTCATCATGAACGGCTCGATCACGACGCTCACCTCGCTCGATTTCCTCGGCTTCGGCCTGCCGCCCGGCTCGCCCTCGCTCGGTGAGTTGCTGGCGCAGGGCAAGGCCAATCTGCAGGCGCCCTGGCTTGGGCTGTCCGGCTTCTTCGTGATCGCCCTGATGCTGTCGCTGCTGATCTTCATCGGCGAGGCGGTGCGCGACGCCTTCGATCCAAGGAAGACCTTCGCGTGAGCGCTCCCCTTCTCTCTGTCGAGGATCTTTCCGTCGCCTTCCGCCAGGGCGGCAGGGAGACGCTCGCCGTCGACCACATTTCCTTTCATGTCGCCAAGGGCGAAACCCTGGCGATCGTCGGTGAATCCGGCTCGGGCAAATCGGTCTCCGCGCTCTCGATCCTGAAGCTGCTGAACTATCCGGCCGCGCATCACCCGTCCGGCAAGGTGCTGTTCAACGGACAGGACCTGATCGCGGCCGATGAGAACGCGATGCGCAAGGTGCGCGGCAACGACATCACCATGGTGTTCCAGGAGCCGATGACCTCGCTGAACCCGCTGCACACCATTGCGCGGCAGATCGGCGAGATTCTCGAGCTGCACAAGGGCTTGCGCGGCGCGGCGGCTCGCGCCCGCACGTTGGAGCTCCTGGCCCTGGTCGGCATCCGCGATGCCGAGAGCCGGCTCGACGCGTATCCTCACCAGCTTTCCGGCGGTCAGCGCCAGCGCGTGATGATCGCCATGGCGCTCGCCAACGAGCCGGACCTGCTGATTGCCGATGAGCCGACGACGGCGCTCGACGTCACCGTGCAGGCGCAGATCCTGTCCCTGCTGAAGGATCTGCAGAATCGCCTCGGCATGGCGATCCTGTTCATCACCCATGATCTGGGCATCGTGCGCCGCATCGCCGACCGGGTCTGCGTGATGCTCAAGGGCCGGATCGTCGAGCAGGGGCCTGTCGCCGAGATTTTCGACAAGCCACAGCACAGCTATACCCAGCGCCTGCTCGCAGCCGAGCCCAAGGGGCGCCCTGCCCCGGTCGCCGAGGGCGCAGCGACGTTGCTCGAGGCCGGGCCGATGAAGATCTGGTTTCCGATCAAGTCCGGCTTCCTGCGGCGGACCACCGGCCATGTGAAGGCCGTCGATGGCATCTCGATCAAGGTGCGGGAAGGCGAGACGCTCGGGGTCGTCGGCGAGTCCGGCTCAGGCAAGACGACGCTCGGCCTCGCGATCCTGCGGCTGATCTCCTCGGAGGGGCCTGTCGTCTTCCTCGGCGATCGGATCGACGGGCTGACCAGCGCCGCCGTCCGCCCGAAGCGCAAGGATCTCCAGGTCGTCTTCCAGGATCCCTATGGCTCGCTGTCGCCGCGCCTCTCGGTCGCCGGCATCGTCGAGGAAGGGCTGACCGTCCAGGACAAGGGACTGAGCTACGAAGCCCGTCGCGAGATCGTCGCCAGGGCGCTCAGCGATGTCGGCCTCGACCCGGCGGCCATGGATCGCTATCCGCATGAATTCTCCGGCGGGCAGCGGCAGCGTATCGCAATCGCGCGCGCCATGGCGCTCGACCCGAAATTCGTGGTGCTGGACGAGCCGACCTCGGCGCTCGACATGTCGGTGCAGGCGCAGATCGTCGAGCTCCTGCGGGAACTGCAGAGCCGCCGTAAGCTCGGCTATCTCTTCATCAGCCATGACCTCAAGGTTGTGCGGGCGCTGTCGCACCGGGTTGTGGTGATGCAGAACGGCAAGGTCGTCGAGGAAGGACCGGCCGAGGAGATTTTTGCGCATCCGCGCGAGGCCTATACCCAGGCACTGCTCGCCGCCGCGCTTAACCTCGAGCCCGTCGGCAGCGCTGCGGTGAAGGATTGAGATGACCCGCGCCATCCTTATCGTGCTCGACTCCGTCGGCTGCGGCGGCGCGGAGGACGCACATCTCTATGGCGACGCCGGTGCCGACACGCTGGGCCATATCGCGGAGAGCTGCGCGGCAGGCAAGGGCGACCGCGAAGGCCTGCGGCACGGCGCATTGCAGTTGCCGAACCTCGCCCGGCTGGGCCTGGCCCATGCCTGCGAGGCCTCCACCGGAAGGCCGCTCGCGGGCGTCAGCAAGCCGATCGCGCCACAGGGGCAGTACGGCTACGGCATCGAGACGAGCCAGGGCAAGGACACTCCCTCCGGTCATTGGGAGATCGCGGGCTGTCCCGTTCCGTTCAAATGGGGTTATTTCACCGAGCTGGAGAACTCCTTTCCGCCGGACCTGATCGCGGCGATCATTCGCGACGGCAGGCTGCCGGGCATTCTCGGCAACAAGCACGCCTCCGGGACCGCCATCATCGACGAGCTCGCCGGGGAGCATATCCGGACGGGCAAGCCGATCTGCTACACCTCTGTCGATTCCGTGCTGCAGATTGCGGCGCATGAGGAGCATTTCGGGTTGGAGCGGCTCTACGAGCTCTGCCGCACCGTACGCGTCCTGGTCGATCCGCTCAGGATCGGGCGCGTCATCGCCCGCCCCTTTGTCGGCACAGCAACGACCGGCTTCACCCGGACGGCGAACCGGAAGGACTTCGCCATTCCACCGCCCAACGCCACGATCCTCGACCGGCTCGCGGCCCTCGGCCGGAGCGTCGTTACCGTTGGCAAGATCGGCGACATCTTTGCCCATCGCGCCACCGGAGAAGAGATCAAGCCGTTCGGCAATGCGGCGATGTTCGAGGCAGCCCTCGCCGCGCTCGACCGGCTGCCGGATGGCGGCTTCTGTTTCACCAATCTCGTCGATTTCGATACCGAATACGGCCATCGCCGCGACGTGCCGGGCTATGCGGCCGCATTGGAAGCCTTCGATGCGATGCTGCCGCAGCTAGAGGCGAAGCTACGTCCTGGCGATATTGCCATCATCACGGCTGACCATGGCAACGATCCGACCTGGAAGGGCACGGACCACACGCGCGAGCATGTGCCGATCCTCGCCTTCGGGCCAGGTGTAGCGGCGCAGGCGATCGGGGGGCGTCGGAGTTTTTCGGATATTGCTGCGACGCTCGGCCAATGGCTCGAGATCGGCGCGGTCGGCCCCGGCCGGGCCTGGTAACGGAGCCTCGCCGATCAGGCCGCCGCGACGCGACCGCAGAACGCCGCGACCTCCTGACGGATGCTGTGCGCCTGCTTCGCCAACGCATCGGCAGCATCCTGCAACTGCGCGGCGGCATCATGGGTGCGAACGGTCATCGTCTCGAAATTGCCGACCGCGCCGGCGCTGCGCCTTGCTCCCTCGAAGGAGAGCTGGACCTGCCGGGCGATCTCCATGGTCGCCCGATCCTGCTCGTGGACGGAGACGGCGATCGCCTCTGCCACACGTTCGACCTCGGACATCGCCGTCACGATATCGCGGATCGCCTTCAACGAGCGCTGCGACGCGACCTGCATCGCATTGATCTGACCGGAGACCTCGTCCGTTGCACGCGCCGTCTGCGCCGAGAGCGTCTTCACCTCGCTCGCGACGACGGCGAAGCCACGCCCCATCTCCCCGGCGCGGGCAGCCTCGATGGTGGCATTGAGCGCCAGCATGCTAGTTTGGGCTGCGATACCTCGAATGATCTCGACGACGGCACCGACATTCTCGCTGCTGCGGGCGAGATCCTCGATTTCCGCGCTGGCGCGCCGGGCAAGCTCGGCAGCGCTCTTGGAGCCATCGGCCGAGTGCGACACGTTCTGGCCGATTTCGCCGATCGATGCTGCGAGTTGCCCACTGGCAACCGCCAGCTGGTCGATGCTGCGCGTCGTGGCCTCGGCAGCCTCGGAGACATGCCCCATCTGGTGACGCGCCTGATCGGAGGTGCCGGTCAAGGCCCGTGACTCGCCCTGCATGGCCTCGGCCGAACGGTCGAGAACCGCCATGGCCTGCTCCATCTGCTGGCGGAAATTCAGGACGGTTTCGCGCAGGGTCTCGCTGCGGCGGCCGAGCTCGTCGGCGAGGCGCCTCTCCCGCTCTCCAGCCGCGCGCTCGCGCTCGGCGATCTCATTGGCATGACGCAGGCTGTCGCGGTTCATCGCGAACATCCGCCCAAGGATCATGGCAAGCGCCGCCAGGAACGCAGTCTCGATCAGCACGATCACGGCATGCAGGAGCACGCGCCAGATATTGCCGCCCTGGTAGAACACGGCTGAAGGAAGCAGGTACTGCAACGCCAGATGGTGAAGCGCGGTCAGACCGGCCCCCATCACGATCGGGCGCCAATCGCAAAACCCCGCCAACAGTGCGAGGACCGCGAAATAGTACATGTGCGTGTCAGGCTGCCAAGGATGGCCGGCGAAGCTGTAGACCAGCATCGAAACCTGGCCGATCAGCACAATCGCAATCACCAGCTGCGTGACGATGGCCACGCCGAAACGGGCATAGAGCAGCAGGGCACCGGCGGCGAGAACGAAGGCGAAGGAGGCAGCGAGCACCACCTCGCCACCATGAAACCAGACGCTCAGCGCCAACAGCGGAACATGAAGGAAGGCGAGCCCGAGCAGGAAGCGGGCCACGACGATGCGAACGCCGGTCAGGGTCCAGATCATGACGACGCATCCGCCGGCGAACGGGCGTCAAGACATCCAGCCAGGCCCGAGAGCGCCAGCATCAGCAACGCCCCCTCCGGCTTCACCTGCTCGATGCCCGGATCTGCGGAAGGCGCCGTAATGACGATGAAGCGCGCAATCCCGCTGCGCAGCACGCGATGTCCCGCCGCCAGGGTCATCGCAAGCGCGTCCCGCTCAGAGGTCCATGGCGAAAAGACAATCGCGCGCGACGGCGCCGCATCATCCGCGCCCCGGGGCAGGCTGAGCGCTGCCGCAACGCTGACGGCCACGAGCGCAATGGCAACGATGAGCGCGTCCCGCAGCATCACGCCCCGGCCCTGATCAACCGGAATCTCATTGGGGAATCCGGACGTCATGGGAACTCGGTTTCTCCGCGCTATCCGGCAGGCCATATCGGGCCGGACGAACTCGCTCACCACCGGTAAAGTTTCACTTAAGAGTGCGGGTGGTGCAGATGGGGACGTGCGTATCCAGGCGCAGCGTCAGGCCCGCAGGCGCTGCTTGATCCGCCGCATCAGGCCGTCCCGTACGTCGCGATAGGCGTCGAGCACCTGCTCGCGCGAACCCTGGACGATGGTCGGATCCGGGGTCGGCCAGTACTCGACATCGGCGGCGAGCGTTCTGGTCAGCTCAAGGGCCTTGTGATGGGCCTCCGGCGAGAGGGAGATGATGAGGTCGAAGTTCAGCCCTTCCCACTCCTCGAGTTCCTCAATCGATTTTGGCTTGTGGCGATGAGCGTCGATGCCGATCTCGTCGAGCACGGCAAGCGCGAACTTATCGACGTCGCCCTTCCTCGCTCCGGCCGACTGGACATAGATCGATTTGCCGAAAAAGTGCTTCGCCATGGCTTCCGCCATCGGGGAGCGCACCGCGTTATACGCGCACATGAAGAGCACGCTGTGGATCTTGCGCGGCGGCGCTCCCTCCACCGAGCCTAGCCCTTCCAATGCAGGGCATAGATCAGGGTGAACAGGCGACGCGCCGTGTCGTGGTCGATCTCGACCTTGCTCGCCAGGCGCTCGACCAGCATGTGGGCCGCCTCGTCATGCAGGCCGCGCCGGCCCATGTCGATCGCCTCGATCTGCGCAGGCGTCGCCGCCCGGATGGCGGCATAATAGCTCTCGCAGACCAGCCCATAGTCCTTGATGATACGTCGCAGCGGCGTCAGCGAGAGGTGATGCGTGACGACCGGCGCCCCATCGGCTCCCTTGATCTCGAATACGAGGCGTCGCTCGACCAGCGCGAGATGGGCGAGATAGGGTCCGCCATCATGCCCAGGCAGCGCGAAATGGTTGCGCTCGACGAGGTCATAGACCGCAACCGCTCGCTCATGTTCCTGGTCCGGACTGCCACGCCCCAGCGAGGCTTCGTCAAAAGTCACACCGACCAGGCATTGGCTTTCCGACATGCAGCCTCCGGACACAGGGCGCGCGGGACTCAGAGATTGAGCCTGATCGTCACGGATCGGCCATGGGCCTGCAAGCCCTCGGCTTCGGCCAGTTGCGTCGCGGCCGGCGCCAAGGCGCGAAGCCCGTCGACGCCGCATTTCAGCAACGAGGTTCGCTTCATGAAATCGGCGACACCGAGCCCCGAGGAGAAACGGGCGGAGCGGGCGGTCGGCAGAACATGGTTGGGCCCGCCGACATAATCCCCGATCGCCTCCGGTGTATGGCCGCCCAGGAAGATCGCGCCGGCATTGCGAACCTTGCGCGCCAGGCTATCGGGATCCGTGGTGACGATCTCGAGATGCTCGGGCGCCAGCCGGTCGACCAACGGGAGCGCGCGCTCCAGGTCCTCGACCAGCAGGATGGCGCCGAAATCCTGCCAGCTCTTGCCGGCGATCGCAGCGCGCGGGAGCGATGCCAGTTGGGCGATCACCGCCTTCTCGACCTCGGCTGCAAGCCTCGCGTCATCGGTGAGCAGGATCGACTGGGCGGACTCGTCATGCTCGGCCTGCGCCAGCAGATCGGCTGCGACCCAATCTGGATTTGCACTTGAATCCGCGATCACCAGAACCTCCGAGGGACCGGCGATCATGTCGATACCGACCTGTCCGAAGACGCGGCGCTTGGCGGCTGCCACATAGGCGTTGCCCGGTCCGACGATCTTGGCCACCGGCGCGATCGACTGCGTTCCATAGGCCAATGCGGCTACCGCCTGGGCACCGCCAATCCGGTAGACCTCGTGGACGCCGGCAAGCCGCGCTGCCGCCAGGACCAGCGGGTTCGTCTCCCCGCGCGGGGTCGGCGCCACCATGACAATGCGCTCCACGCCGGCAACCCTGGCCGGCACCGCGTTCATCAGCACGGACGAGGGATAGCTCGCGGTTCCGCCGGGAACGTAGAGCCCGACCGTCTCGATCGCGCTCCAGCGCCACCCGCTCTCGACGCCGAGTGCATCGCGCGTCCAGGAATCCTGTGGCTTCAGCCGGAGGTGATAGGCCTCGATGCGCGCCCGCGCGGTTTCCAGCGCGGCCAGCAGATCGGCGGAGCAGGCCGCGACGGCCGCATCGATCTCGGCTTCACTGACCCGAAGGGTCGAAGGGGTCAGATCGAGCTTGTCGAAACGGGAGGTGCAGGCGATGACGGCCTCGTCCCCCTTGGCGCGAACATCGGCAATGATGTCGGCGGCAACGCGGTCGACGTCCTCGGACACCTCGCGCTTGGTCGTCAGCAGCGCGGCAAAGGCCTGCTCGAAGCCTGCGTCTCGTTGATCGAGCCTGATCGGCATCGCAAATCCTGAAGCTGAAAGAAGAGGTCAGGCGCCGTTCGGATGATCGGGCTTGGCGACTGCCTCCCAGACCGGGCCAAGGTCCTTCATCTGGGCCTCGATGCACTCGACGCCCAGGCGGATAGCGGCGCCATCCGAGAAATGCAGCGTGACCTCTCCCGCCGGCGCCTCGGACTCGGTGAAGGTGATGGCGAGGAGATTGAGAACGGCCCCTGTCGCCGTCGGGTCAACCTTCGTGCTCTTGGCGTGAACGACGCGTTCGAAATGCAGGGCGGCAAGGCGCCTGCGCTTCTGGCCATGCGGCACGCCTTCCCAGTCGAAGCGCCGCGCGGCCAGCGCGAAACGCTTCTGCGCTGGCAGATAGGCGACATCGCCGACGCGCAGGACAGCATCCTGCAAATGTGCGGAGATGATCGCGAGATCCTCCGCGTCGAGCGCGATCAGCTTCAGTGGGTCTGCGGTATCGTCCGACATCGACCTGTTCTGGCGAGCGGACGGTTCGGCGTCAACCGCTGATCCGCTCGACCTGTGCGCCACAGCGCGTCAGCTTCGCTTCCAGCGCCTCGAAACCGCGATCGAGATGGTAGACCCGGTTGATCATGGTGTCGCCCTCGGCCGCGAGGCCACCAATGACGAGCGAGACCGATGCACGCAGATCCGTTGCCATGACCGGCGCACCGGTGAGCTTGCCGACCCCCTCGACATAGGCGACGTCACCGTCCAGCCGGATCTTCGCGCCGAGGCGGACGAGTTCCTGGACGTGCATGAAGCGGTTCTCGAAGATCGTCTCGCGAATGCGCGAGGTGCCCTTGGCCCGCGTCATCAGCGCCATGAACTGCGCCTGCAGATCGGTCGGGAAGCCCGGGAACGGATCGGTGTCCACATCGACGGCCTCCAGTGCCGCGCCGTTGCGGCGCACGCGGATGCCTTCATTGGTCTCGCTGATATCGACGCCGGCCTTGACCAGGATATCGAGCGCCGATTGCAGCAGATCGGCCCGCGCTCCTTCGAGCAGCACGTCGCCTCCGGTCATTGCGACGGCCATCGCATATGTGCCGGTCTCGATCCGGTCCGGCAGGACAGCATGGTGCGCGCCCCCGAGCCGCGAGACCCCCTTGACCACGATCTGCGAGGTGCCGGCGCCCTCGATCTTGGCGCCCATCTTGATAAGGCACGCGGCGAGGTCCGTGACCTCGGGCTCACGCGCCGCGTTCTCGATCACTGTCGTGCCGTCTGCAAGAACCGCAGCCATCAGGGCGGTATGGGTGCCGCCGACCGTCACCTTCGGGAAGACGATCTCGGCACCCTTCAGGCCCTTCGGCGCGCGCGCCAGCGCATAACCATTCTCGATGCTGATGTCCGCGCCGAGCCGTTCCAGCGCCATCAGCAGGAGGTCGACCGGCCGCGTACCGATCGCACAGCCGCCGGGCAGGGAGACCTTCGCTTCGCCCATCCGGGCCAGGATCGGAGCAATGACCCAGAAGCTCGCGCGCATGGTCGAGACCAGTTCATACGGCGCGCAGGTGTCGACGATCTGGCGTGCGGTGAGCGCGATGGTCTGGCCCGTCTCCGCCGACTGACCGATGCGCTTGCCAGCGATGGAACGGTCGACGCCGTGGTTCGAGAGAATACGCGACAGCGCTGTCACGTCCGACAGTCTGGGAACATTGACCAGAGTCAGCGTCTCGTCCGTGAGGAGGCTCGCGATCATCAGCGGCAACGCGGCATTCTTCGCGCCCGAGATCGGGATCGTGCCATTGAGGCGCTGGCCACCGGTAATGCGGATACGGTCCATCTGGATGTCCTGCTGGAGATCGCGGCTATCGGCCGCGCGGCGCGATTGAGGGCGGGATCAGGACCGGGGAGTCTCGGCCTGGGCAGGCAAGGCTTCGTCTTCCCGTTCCGCTTCATCCGCCCGACGAGCGCGCGCCTGCGCCTTGCGGCGCTTCAGGTTCTCGCGCAGGGCTGCGGCAAGGCGCGCCCTCTTTTCGTCATCTGCGGTTGGTTGGCGACTCAAGGGTTCAAACTCGGCTTACGCGGTTCAACGCTGGGATCGCGGCGAAATCGCGGCGCATGGTTAGCTCTGCAACGCCCGTTGGACAAGTTTCCAACGCGGCGGCACGTCAATCAGCGGTCCCTCGCTCACCAAGCTGAGACGAAACTGTGCCGCAGCGAGGCGCCGCCCCTCCGGGGCTCGCGTTTGCAGCTTGCCCTCCGGGCCTCCAGCCGCCGCGGCCGCCGCTCGGCTGCACGCTGAAACCGCCTGCATTTTCCGTCTCTTGCGGTCGGCTGGCATTGGCGTGCGCCCCGTGTTTCGAGCACTCTTCCCTAGCGGCACACGGCTTGCCTTGCCGGCTCGGCGCGCCACCGCAAAAGCCCGCAACATCGCATTGAGACAGGCGCTCCAGCAGCACAACTTAGACGACAAAGTTTAATGAAATTAACCATTTCTGCCGGTTATCGTTTACAGTTCATTAACTTCTTCTACCCTGCGGAGGCGTTCCAAATTGTCTGACCTGACGGGATTTGCGGCATGTTCCAGGCCTTCGCTTCACAGACCCATTCGGTGCCCGCCGTCGCTCTGGAATGTTGCGAGGTCATCGACGCGTTGCGGCACAAGGCGGGCTTCCTGCCCGAGGTGCAGCTGGCCTATGAGGCCGAAATCAAGACGCTGTGGGTGACGATCAAGCCGGAGCTGAAGCCGGTCTTCACGCTCCAGCTGCTTGACAGCCTCGGCAAGATCCAGAAGGCGATCTATGCTCTCTGGGGAGCGCCGGATCAGTATCACGGAGCACCAGTGCGCTTCCTCGCCTTCCGCGGGACCGGCCCCTTCTTCACCCTCGGCGGCGATCTCGATTTCTATCTCGACTGCCTCGCCAAGAATGACCGCGCCGCCCTGGCGGAATATGCGCGCCTCTCGATCGAGGGCGCGGTCTGGAACGCCAGCGGTCTCAACGGCCTGGTGATCACGCTCTCGACCATTCACGCCAAGGCGATCGGCGGCGGGATCGACGCCCCGCGCTCCTGCAATGTCATGATCGCCGAGGAGCAGGCCTCGTTCGTCTACCCCGAAATCAAGTTCAACCACTTCCCGATCACGGCGGTCGCGGTGTTGTCACGCCGCATGGGCTCGCGTGCAGCGGAGCGCCTGCTGCTCTCCGGCGAAGAGATGAGCGCCGCCGAATTCATGGCGGCCGGTGCACTGGAAGCGGTGGTGCCGACCGGCACCGGCGAAGACTGGATCCGCAAATATGCCAGCGACTCCCTGCCCGTGCACGCAGCCAAGACCGCGCTGTTCTCTGCGTTCAATCGCCGGGCCGGCGACCTGCGCGAGGAACTGGAACATCTTGGCGATATCTGGACGGATTGCATGCTTCGCCTCAACCCGAGCGCCATCTCGAAGCTGCAGCGCATCGCGCAGACGCAGGACCGTATGCTGACCCGCGTCTACCAGCGACCGGCGAGCCCGGTCCTGTCCAGCGCGGCGGCACTCTGATCCTGCAAAGCGCCTTCGCGAAGGCGCAAGACGGTTGCAGCCCCCCTCACGAAACATTTACCTGTTCCGCTTAAAGGGTTTATCCGGCGCGAACTCGGGCTCGTGAAAAGCTCGTGTCGCGCGCCTGAGGCCTTGCAAGGCGGGACTGGATGGCGGGTGGATTCAAAGGGCTTCTCAGCGACAGACCGGGCGACGTCCGCGAGGATTTCGACCTGCCGGACTATCGTCTGCTGGTCAGCTCGCTATTTTCCTCGCCCGGCTCGATCATTCCGGGCGGCATCGCTGGTATCCTGACTCCCTATCTGTGCTGGCTCTCGACGGGCGCCAGCATTTTCATGACCCTGACTGCGCTGGTGACTCTGGTCGTCGCGCTCCGGATCATGACCGTCATCAGCTATCGCAGGCGCGATCATTCCGATGACAGTTTTGCCGAGACACGGCGCTGGGATCGCGAGTACTTCCTCGGCGCAACGGTTTTCAGCGCAGTCCTTGGCTACAGCTGCTACATCGCCCTGACTCAGACCGAAGACGCAGCCGCCCATATCACATCGGTCGCCTCGACCATCGCGCTGGCCTCCGGTTACGTCTCGCGCAACGCCGGCCGGCCGAAATTCGTCGCCGTGCAGCTCCTGACCTTCTGCGTGCCGATGGCCATCGGCCTCGTCCAGGCCTCCAACGATTACTATCACTATATCGGCTATTTCGCGTTCCTGTACGTAGCGGCCAACATTGCCATCACCAATTCCCTGCACCGGAACCTCCTCGCGCTCAGCGAGGCGACCAAGCAGTCACGCGGGTTGGCATCAGCCCTGCACTCGCAGAACCTGACGCTCGACGCCGCCCTCAACACGATGATCCATGGGCTCGCCATGTATGATCGCAGCCTGAAGCTCGCGATCTGCAACGCACCGCATCGCACGCTCTTCGGCATACCCGAGACGCTCGCCCTCCCCGGCACGCCTTTGACGGCGATCGCCCGCTTCCTGATCGAGCGCCAGGTCATCAGCGCTGACCAGGTTCGCGACATCAGAAGCGCACTCAGTGAGGTTCAGCAGTCGCAACAGGCAGTCACCCGCGAGTTGCAAACCCGCGGCGGCCGACTGCTGGTCGTCACCATCGCGCCTGCGGCCGAAGGCGGCGTGCTGATGCTGACCGAAGATGCGACCGAGAGGAAGGCCACGGAGGCGAGGATCGAGCGGATGGCCCGCTTCGACGAGCTGACCGGCCTCGCCAACCGCTTCGAATTCAACAACGAACTGTCCGAGTCCTTTCGCAAGCTGGAGCGAACGGGCGAAGCCTTCGCGCTGCTCTATGTCGATCTCGACGGGTTCAAGCAGGTCAATGACAGCCTTGGCCACGACATCGGCGATCGCGTCCTCTCCGAAACGGCTATGCGCCTTCGCGGCGTCATTCGCGGGGGCGACCTGTTGGCCCGCTTCGGCGGCGACGAGTTCGTTCTGATCCTGCCGTCAGCCAGTCTCACCATCGTCACCACGATCGCCCAACGCATGATCGACGCGATGGCCAAGGCGTTCCTGCTCGAAACCAAGACCGTCTACGTGACCGCCAGCGTCGGGATCGCGATGGCGCCGCTTGATGCCGCGACGCCGGCCGACCTGCTGCGCCACGCTGACACCGCCCTCTACAAGGCCAAGGCCGCGGGTCGCAACACGCTGACCTTCTTCAACCCGGCAATGGCCGAGGAGATGCTCGATCGGCACGAGATCGAAGTGGATCTGCGCAGGGCCTGCGAGAACAAGTCGCTCGAACTGTACTATCAGGCCATCATCGACCTGAAGACGCAGGATGTGGTCAACCGCGAGGCGTTGATGCGCTGGCGCCACCCAACCCGCGGAATGATCCCGCCCGGCATCTTCATCCCGATTGCCGAAAGCTCCGGCCTGATCGCCGCCATGGGCGACTGGGCGATCAGGCAGGCTTGCATGGACGCGGCGGCCTGGCCGAAAGAGATCGGCGTTTCCGTCAACATCTCCCCGCTACAGTTCCGCGAACCACGCCGGATCGTCGAGACGGTCAAGGAGGCGCTCATCACCTCCGGGCTCAGCTCCCACCGCCTGACGCTCGAGGTGACGGAATCCCTGCTGATCGAGGATAACAAGGGCACGCTCGCCGCCATTCACGAGTTGCGCGCGCTCGGCGTGAAGTTCGCACTCGATGATTTCGGCACCGGCTACTCCTCGCTTGCCTATCTCTCGACCTACCCCTTCGCCCAGGTGAAGATCGATCAGAGCTTCAGCCGCGACGTGCATGCCAATGAGGCGTCGAAAGCCATCATCGAGGCCGTCTGCCAGCTTGCTCGACGCCTTTCGATGAATGTCGTCGTCGAAGGCATCGAAACCGAGCAGCAGCGTATCGCTGTGCAGTTGCTGGGCGCCCACCGGGCACAGGGCTATCTCTTCGGCAGGCCCGAGCCGATATCCGCCTTCTCCCCTGACAGGGGACGTCACGTCGCCTGAGGCGATATCGCTGAGACTTCGCACGCGCGGTACCAATCCCATCGTGATAATTCCTGTCCAACGACGTGCCGCTCCAGTACTTCCGGAGTGCCGGCCTTGATTCCTGCACTCTGACAACGCATCAGCAGGGATCGGAACGCAGATCAGGGAGAGGCGATGTGACCGGCAGTCCGGCAACGGCATCCAGTATGACGCCGCTGACCCCCGACATCTGCGTTATCGGAGGCGGTGGCGCCGGACTTTCCCTTGCGACAGCAGCGGCGCTGTTTGGTGTTTCGGTCGTGCTGGTGGAGCGCGACCGCCTCGGAGGCGGCAAGAACGCTGTCATCTCAAGCGCACTGATCGCCGCCAGCATACGGGCGAGACTGCTCCACGACGCCGGCCATTTCGGCATCGCCGCCGGTGAGCTGGACGTGGATTTCGCCAAGATCCAGGCGCATATCGCCGGCGTTGTCGCGGCGCTGGCTCCGAACGAAACGGCCGAGCGCCTGGCGGCGTTGGGCGTCAACGTGATCACGGGCGAGGCTCGGTTTCGCGACCGCAACACCGTGCAGGTCGGCGATCGGGAGATCAGGGCACGACGTTTCGTCATCGCAACGGGTTCGCGCCCGGCACCTCCGCCAATTCCTGGCATCGACAAGGCCTCTGTCCTGACGATGGCATCCGTTCTCACCCTGAGCCGCCGCCCGGAGCGTCTGATCGTGCTCGGATGCGGTTCGGAAGGGGTCGAAGTCGCGCAGGCAATGCGCCGCCTCGGCAGCAGCGTCACGATCGTTGGAGCCGAGGACCTGCTTGCCGACGAGGACCCGGAGGCGGTGGCGCTGATCCGTCGCGCGCTGCTGCGGGACGGGATCGCGCTGCACGAACGGGCCGAGATCCTGCGTGTCGAAACCCCGCGCAATCGCGTGCGCCTCGTTCTGGCGGGGACAAAGAGCGAAGCGGAGCTGGCCCTGGATGGCACGCACCTTCTGGTGGCGAGCGAAGGGCAGCCGGCGATCGCGGCGCTCGATCTCGAGCTTGCAGGCATTGCCGGCGATACCGGCGGTATTGTCGTCAACAACGGCCTGCGGACGGCCAACCGGCGAGTCTTCGCCATCGGCGGCTGCGCCAGCGCCATTCCGCATCGCTCTCACCTTGGGCATGCGGCCAGCCACCAGGCGAGCCTGGTTCTCCGCAATATCCTGTTCCGCCTGCCGGTGAAGGCGAGCGCGACGGCGCTGCCAAGAGTGACCTCCTGCGAACCCGAGCTTGCCAGCATCGGCCTGTCGGAGGAACAGGCCCGCAAGGCAGCGCGTGACATCCGGATCCTGCGCTGGCCCTACGCCGACAACGACAGGGCTCAGGCCGAACGGCAGACGGAGGGCTTCGTCAAACTTATCACCGACGGCAGAGGCCGTATTCTTGGCACCACCATCATTGGTGCCAAGGCCGGCGAGCTGATCGCGCTCTGGTGCCTGGCGATCGAGAAGGGGCTGAACGTCAGGGATGTCGCCGGACTGGTCCTCCCCTCCTCGAGCCTCTCGGAGCTCTCGAAGCGGACTGCCCTCTCCGTCTACTCTCCGCTTGCGTCCCGGCCGGGCATTCGCCGGCTTATCGGCTTCCTGCGCCGCTTCGGATAAGCTCGCCGCATGGAGTCGCCACGCCTCGACAAGCAGTCGCTATCCGTCAGCGTACCACGCAGCCTGACGCGGCTCGGCCTTTCCGCAAAGCTGCTGCTGCTGACCGTGCTTTTCGTGATGCTGGCGGAAGTGCTGATCTACTTGCCGTCTGTCGCGAACTTTCGGCGCAACTGGCTGAATGACCGCCTCGCAGCCGCGCAGATCGCCGTGCTGGTTCTCGAGGGCGCTCCGCCGGAGGGCCTGCCCGAAGGCAGCGAGAGCCGCCTGTTGATGGGCGTCGGCGCACGCGCCATCGCCGCCCGCGTCGGCGGTGCGCGGCGCCTTCTCAGCCTCGATTCCATGCCGCCCGAGGTGGCGCGAACCGTGGATCTGCGCCAGATGGGCTGGTTCACCTCCATCATCGAGTCTCTCGACACTCTGATTATGCCCGCCCATGACACGCCGATCCGGGTCATCGGTGAGGCGGTGGGCGGCGCCGATTTCGTCGAACTGATCATCGACGAGGCGCCGCTGCGCCGCGCCATGCTGGTGTTCTCAGGCAATATTCTGCTGCTGTCGCTGCTGATCTCGGGGCTGACGGCGGGGCTGGTCTATCTTGCCCTGAACTGGCTCATCGTCGGCCCGATCCGTCAGGTCGCGGCCAATGTGATGGAATTCGAGGCCGACCCGGAGAACCCGCACCGGATCATCACGCCGAGCCAGCGCGCGGACGAGATCGGCGAGGCCGAACGGGCGCTCGCACGCATGCAAATGACGCTGGCAGACGAGCTGCGCACAAAGAAGCACCTCGCCGAGCTCGGTCTGGCGGTCAGCAAGGTCAACCACGACCTGCGCAACATGCTGGCTGCAGCCCAGTTGATGTCGGACCGGCTGACCGAAACGCGTGACCCGAAGATCCGGCGCTTCGCGCCGCGCCTGATTGCCACGCTCGACCGCGCCATCGCCTTCTGCCAGGCGACACTCGCCTATGGCCGCGCCGCCGAGGCGACGCCTACTCTGCGCGAAGTCGCGCTTCGGCAGCTTGTAGCCGATGCGGGCGAACTGCTCGGCCTTGCGGAAAGCCCGACCGTGAGCTTCGCCAACGAAGTTCCGGCGGAACTCATCCTGCCCTGCGACCCCGACCAGATGGCGCGCGTGCTGCTCAATCTGATGCGCAACGCCGTCGAGGCCCTGACCCGTGCAGGCGCCGAACCCGGCCGCCAGCCGACCCTGACGATCAGTGCGGCGCGCGAGCTTCATGAGGTCGTTCTGCGCGTCTGCGACAACGGCCCCGGCGTTCCGGAACGGGCGAAGGCCAATCTGTTCCAGGCCTTTCGAGGTTCGGTCAATCCCGGCGGCACAGGGCTGGGCCTCGCCATCGCGGCGGAACTCGTCCGCCTGCACGGCGGCTCGATCGCGCTCGAACCCTCGAGGATCGGGGCCGTCTTCAAGGTGGCGCTGCCGATCAGAGGGGTGAACTGAGGGCTCTACTGGCTCGCCCAGATCACCCGCGCCATGAAGGCGATCTCGGATAATGCGAGAACCCGATCGGGCTGCTCGGGATTGAGCGAGGCGAGTTCGACGGTCCTGGCGGTCTCGCGCTTGAGCTGCCTCGCCAGGACCTCGCCTTCCGTGGTCATGACCACGACCCGGTCGCCCCGCCTCACGGCAGCCGCAGGAGAAACGATGATGATGTCGCCATCGCGATAGATCGGCAGCATAGAATCGCCGGCGATCTCAAGCGCATAGGCCTTCTCGTCGGACAGACCGGGAGAAGCCACCTCTTCCCAGCCGGAGCCAGCAGGCAGGCCGCTGCCGTCGAAGAAACCGCCCAACCCCGCCTGTGCGAAGCCGAGCAGGGGAATGGTGGGCGCCGGCGCGGCGCCGCGGTGCGTCACCACGCTCATGAACTCGTCGAGCGAAGCGCCGGTAGCCCCCAGGATCTTGGCGATCGACTCGGTCGAAGGCCAGCGCTCGCGGCCATCCGGGCCGATGCGCTTGGACCGGTTGAAGGTCGTGGCGTCGAGCCCTGCCCTGCGCGCCAGACCCGACGGCGTAAAACCGTAGCGCTGGGCCAGCGCATCGATCGCGCTCCAGATCTGGTGGTGGGACAGCATCGGACGGGCCTCGGATCCTGATGTGCCGGGAGAACAGGACGAGGATAGGAAATATCCCCTACTCGATGAGACCTCAATCTGATTTCCGTGGGTGGGCCCGAGATGATTTGCCCGGAACCGACTGCACCCGCTATGGCGTGTACAACGCCGAACCAATGAGACGTCCCGTGCCCCTCATCTACAAGATCTGCCCCGAACAGCTGTGGCGTGACGCCGAGCTCGCCGGGTCATTCAACGGCGCTGCCATCGATCTCGCCGACGGCTACATCCATTTCTCCACAGGCGGACAGCTTCGCGAGACGGCAGCGAAGCATTTCGCCGGTCAGAGCGGCCTCGTGCTGATCGCGGTGGATGATACGGCACTCGGCTCGGCGCTGCGCTACGAGCCTTCGCGCGGCGGCGCGCTCTTCCCGCATCTCTATTCGGCCCTCGACCCCAAGACCGCGCGCTGGATTGCGCCGCTCGCCACGGGGACGAATGGCAGCCCCGTCATTCCGGAGGACATTTCGTGATCGGTAGCCTCTTCTCCCTCGCCCGGCCCCTGATCCACAGGCTGGATGCCGAGATGGCGCATCGCCTGACGGTTGCCGCACTGGCGGCCGCACCAGCGTTGAAGCCGGCTGCCGACGATCCGATCCTGGCGACCGAGGCCTTTGGGCTCTCCTTCCCGAACCCGGTCGGCCTGGCCGCCGGTTTCGATAAACATGCGGAAGCGATCGACGGCGCGTTGGGCCTCGGCTTCGGCTTTGTCGAGGTCGGCGGCGTGACGCCGCTGCCGCAACCCGGCAATCCGCGCCCTCGCGTCTTCCGGTTGCCCGAAGACGAAGCCGTCATCAATCGATATGGGTTGAACAGCGAGGGCATGGAAGCCGTCGCGGCCAGGCTCGCGGCTCGCCGCAAGCGCGGCGGCATCGTTGGGGTCAATCTCGGCGCCAACAAGGACTCCGCCGACCGCGCCGCCGACTACGCCATCCTGGCCAGGCGGCTGGCGCCGCTTGCCGATTTCCTGACGGTCAACGTCTCCTCGCCCAACACGCCGGGCCTGCGGGATCTGCAGGCGGAATCGGCGCTGGACGACCTGATCGCGCGAGCGCTCGCCGCCCGCGACGAGGCCGGACAGGCCACCGGCCACCGCACGCCGGTTCTGCTCAAGATCGCTCCTGACCTGACGCTGCCCGAGCTCGACGGTATCGTGGCCGTGGCCCGCAGGCGCGCGATCGACGGCATGATCGTCTCCAACACCACTGTGGCACGGCCGGACAGCTTGCGGGGAGCTTCTCGCGGCGAAACCGGCGGCCTCTCAGGCCGACCGCTCTTTACGTCTTCGACCCGCATCCTGGCCGAGACCTATCGGCGCGTCGAGGCGCAATTCCCGCTGGTCGGTGTCGGCGGTGTCGACTCCGCCTCCACCGCCTTCGCCAAGATCAGGGCCGGCGCCAGCCTGGTGCAGTTCTATTCGGCGATGGTCTTCAAGGGCCCCGCCCTCGTGAGCGAGGTCAAGACGGGGCTGGTGCGTGAGGCCCGCCGTGCCGGGGCGAGCCGGATTGCGGACCTCGTCGGCCGCGATACCGAGGCGATCGCGCGGGGAGAGGGCCTGTAAGGCGCAGCCGGCGCCTCAGACTTGGCGCTCATGCCATGGCCAGCTTGCGCCGCATCGGACGTCTAGACCATCTGTGATTGCATCGGCTTTCCCGAAAACCGCAATCCACTTTTCGGGCAGATGCTTTAGCGCCGCGAGGCGAACAGGCGGGACAGCAGCCAGATCGGGACCACGACCAGCGCGCCCGCGAGCACCCATTGGCCGACCTCGCGCACGGCGCCAAAGCCCAGATCCCCAAGCGACCGCAGGAAGCGCGCCACGGCGTCGAAAAGGCCGCGTGGCGTCAGCCCGAGAAAGGCCATGGCAGCGCCGACCAGCAGTGAAATGAAGACCAGCCGGACCAGAACGCTGAGAAACGAGCCGCCCAGGAAGTGATCGAGATTGCCATTGGCCATTGCCGTAATTCCTATCGATAGACGAGACGGGCCATAGATCGGTTGAATCGCGCCTGAATGGCGAAGAGCCGCGTCATCGGAACGCTCAGATCGTCGCCGAAGCACCCGCCGTCGCCCATGCCGTTCCCGCGATCTTCGAGGCGGCTATCACGGCCTGCGTGCGGCTGTCGACATTGAGCTTGGTCAAGATGGCCGAAACATGGGCCTTCACCGTCGCCTCGGAGACACCCAGCTCATAGGCGATCTGCTTGTTCAAGAGCCCTTCCGACAGCATCATCAGGACCCGGACCTGCTGTGGCGTCAGCGTCGACAGCCGACGCACCATGTCGGCGATCTCGGCATCGACCGGCGCTGAAAGATCGACTCCCGGCGGAGTCCAGACGCTGCCCTCGAGCACCGCACGAATGGCCTCGCCCATCTGCTCGACCTCGGCCGTCTTCGGCAGGAAGCCAAGCGCTCCGAACTCGATGCAACGGCGGATCACAGCCGGGTCGTCATTAGCCGAGACGACGATGACCGGGATCTCCGGATGGTCGGCCCGTAGGAACAGCAGGCCGGAAAATCCCTGGACGCCGGGCATCGTCAGATCAAGCATGACGAGATCTGCGTCCCCGTCCTCTGCCAGCGCCTTCGTCAAAGCCTCGAGCGAACCAACCTCGCTCACTTCCGCCCCTTCCAGCGCATGCGATACGGCCTGACGCAAGGCGCCGCGAAAGAGCGGGTGGTCATCTGCGATGACGATATGCGTCGGTGTTTGCCGGTTCATGCTGTCATCCCCTCCACAGGCCTGGTTATTCTGCCCCATAGGCGGGCGCAGGCTCAAGCATTTCAAGCCGATAAGACGGTATGAGCGCTGCAAACCGGCACGGAAGCCTGTGAACCAGAATGGCGCTTGCGGCAACGCAACAGAATATTCGCCTTTAGACTCCGGACCGACGCTTCAGCCCGGCCCCGGCAGGAGCGTCTCCAGCGCCTCGATACGGTCCGCCTCACGCGGCGGCTTGTCCCAGCGAATGCGGCTGATCCGGGGAAAGCGCATGGCGAGCCCGGACTTATGCCGGGTCGAACGCTGCAGCCCCTCGAAGGCGACTTCCAGCACCAGCCCCTTGTCGGCCTCATGCGTGACCTCTCGCACCGGGCCGAAGCGGTTCAGCGTGTTGCGGCGCACGAAGCGGTCGAGCTCCAGCAACTCCTCGTCGGTGAAACCGAAATAGGCCTTGCCGACCGGCACGAGTTCCTCGCCTTCCTCCGTCGTTCGCCAGACACCGAAGGTGAAATCCGAATAGAAGGACGAGCGCTTGCCGTGACCACGCTGGGCATACATCAGCACGCAATCGACGAGCCGCGCATCCCGCTTCCACTTGTACCAGTATCCTTTCGGCCGGCCGGGCAGATAGGGAGAATCGAGGCGCTTGATCATGCAGCCCTCGACCGCTTCGGCATCGACACCAGCTCCAGAGGCTTCCGGGTCTGCGCGCGCGGCCGCCAGTTCCTCCCAATCGCTGAAGGCGATCGGCGGTGACAGATCCACCACTGCGGAGGACAGCCGCGCGACGAAGGCCACGAGCCGCTTGCGGCGTTCGACGAGCGGCAAGTCGCGAATGTCCTCCTCGCCATCGACGAGCAGGTCATAAGCCCGGATATGAGCCGGATACTCCGCCAGCATCTTTCCGGTGACGCTCTTGCGGTTCAGCCGCTGTTGAAGCGTGTTGAAGCTCTGGACGGCATTCTCGCGGCGCACCAGCAATTCGCCGTCGAGTGCCCCGTCGAGAACGAGCGCCTCCGTGACATCCGGGAAGGAGGCGCCGATATCCTCGCCGGTCCGTGAATAGAGCCGGGTGATGCGCGCCCCATCGGCGCGCGTGCCGCTGACGGCCTGAACGCGGATTCCATCCCATTTCCACTCGGCCTGGAATTCCGCCGGAACGAGCTTGTCGAAATCGCCCTCCTCGATGGGGTGTGAGAGCATGGCGGGGCGGAAGGGCGCCGGGTCCGTCGCGGCCGGCCGCGGTCCCCGGCCTTCGAGCCAGGCGAAGAGCGGCTCATAGGGCGGCTCCAGCCCGTGCCAGACCTGCTCGATCTCGTCGGGCTCGACATCGCCGAGGCTCGCCGCGGCCGTCTTGGCGAGCCGGGAGGAGACGCCGATGCGCAATGCGCCGGTGATGAGCTTGAGCAATGCCCAGCGTCCGGTCTCGTCGAGCGCATCGAGCCAGGACGCGATCAGGCGGGGCAAGTCCGTCTTGCCGGAGTTTCGCAGGCCCGAGACGACATCGGGCAGGTGTGGCGCTGCATTCGCACCATGCCGGGCCGGCCACATCAAGGCTACGGTCTCCGAGAGATCACCCACATAATCGTAGGACAATGCAAACAGCACCGGGTCCGTACGCTCGGCAATCAGCGCCCGGATCAGGCCCGGCTTGGCATTCTGGAACACCAAGCCGCCCGTCATCGCAGCCAGCGCCAGCCCCCGGTCCGGATCCGGCGTCGTGCGCAGATAATCCGCGATCAGCGCGAGCTTCGCGTTGCGGCGCGGTTCATAGGCAAGCCTGTCGAGCAACCAGGCGAAACGGTTCATCCTGCCCTCCCCCGCTGCAGTTTCAGGCAAGCGTCAAGGCTGGCGCCGGGCCCTGCCTGTCCCGAAATTCCCTCATCAGGTCATTCACCGGCGTTCAGTCTCCATTCATGAACGAAACCTTACCAGCCAAGGGAGCAGTCATGAGGATGTCGGGATGCGCGCCGCGATGCGGTTCTTTGCCGTGAATCTCATTGTGGCCTCGGCATTCGCAACGTTGCAGATCGGCAGCGCTGAAGCCGCGTCCTTCGAATGCCGGGAAACGCCGATGATGCAGGCGGCGATACCGCTCCCTGCCATCGCAGCCAAGATCAGCCGCGAGCATAAGCTCGACATCCTGGCCATCGGCTCGTCCTCCACAGAAGGGATCGGCGCGTCCTCCAAGGACAAGAGCTACCCTGCCCGCCTGCAGAAGCTGCTTGGCCAGAGTTGGCCCAATGCCGCCATCAGCGTCACCAATGCCGGGATCGGGGGCGAAACCGCTCCACAGACGCTCGCTCGCCTGAAAAAGGCCCTGAGCGAGCGGCGCTATGATCTCGTCATCTGGCAGGTCGGCACCAATGATGCGGTGCAGGGTGGTGATCTCGCCGCCTTCGAGGCCATGGTCTCCGACGGGATTGCGGCAGTCCGCCAGGCCGGCTCCGGCCTCGTGATCCTCGACCCGCAGTACTTTCCGACGGTGAAAGATCCCGAACGCTATCGCAGCTTCGTCGAGGCCATCGCCGACACGGCACGCAGCCGCTCGATCCCCGTTCTCTCGCGCTACAACACGATGCTCGACTGGCATCGGCGCGACGCCAATGCGTTCGCCGCCGTGCTCGCCAGTGACGGCTTCCATATGAGCGACGCCGGTTACGATTGCCTGGCGCGGGATATGGCCGTCTCGCTGCTCGGCATGACACTGCCCGCCCGCTCCCATACCGCGCTGGCCGCGCAGTAGAGTCTGCGCCCCGTCGCTAGAGTTGCGTGGCATCGGCGGCTTCGCCTGTCGATTCTGCCTCGCCCTCGTCGCCATAGCCGACAAGATGCAGCGGCTTCGCGCTCAGGCCGACCGTCCCGCACCAATGCACCAATGCATCGGCCTCGCCATGGGTGACCCAGATCTCGCCGGCGCCGGTTTCCCTGATCGTTGCCTGGAGATCGCCCCAGTCGGCATGATCTGAAACGATCAGCGGCAATTCCACGCCCCTCTGCCGCGCTCTCGCCCGGATCCGCATCCAGCCAGACGCGAAGGCGGTCACGGGGTCCGGAAATTTCCGCGCCCAGAGATCCTGAATCGAGCTTGGCGGGCAGATGACGATCTCTCCCGCCAGCGCCTTCCGATCGCTTGCCGAAACCAGGCGCGTCTCCCCGACCGGAGCACCTTCCGAAGCGTAGAACTCCGTCAGGGTCTCGAGCGCACCATGGATATAGATCGGCCGCTCGTAGCCGGCCTCGCGGATCAGAGCCATGACGCGCTGCGCCTTGCCGAGCGAATAGGCGCCGACGATATGCGTCCGCTCCGGAAAGAGCCTGACCGATTCCAGCAGCTTGGCGATTTCGGCGTCGGCCGGCGGATGGCGAAACACCGGCAGGCCGAATGTCGCCTCGGTGATGAAGACATCACAGGATACCGGTTCGAAACCGGCGCAGGTCGGGTCGCGTTCGCGCTTGTAATCACCGGAGACGACGATGCGCAGTCCCTTGCTCTCGACCACGATCTGAGCCGAGCCGAGGACATGCCCCGCCGGGACGAAGCGGATATCGACCGGGCCGATCGACGTCATCGCGCCCGGCACCGCCTCCTGCCGGCTCTGCGTAAAACCCTCGCCATAGCGCAAGGCCATGATCGCCAGGGTTTCGCGCGTCGCCAGGACGGCGCCGTGTCCCGCCCGCGCATGGTCGGAATGGCCGTGGGTGATCAGCGCCCGCCCGACCGGGCGAACCGGATCGATATGAATATCAGCCAGCGGGCAATAGAGGCCGGCCGGCGTCGGGATCAACAGCTCCGAAGGGCGCATTATCTAGTCTGGTGCATGGGCGTGAGATAAAGTCGATCGCTCATGGAAAAAATCCAGCCTCGTTTCTCGACGTCGTCCGGCGATCCCCGACTCGACCGCCGCTATGAATGGGCGGCCGCCGCGCTCTCCGAAGGAGACGCCGCAACAGCCGTCGATCTCCTCGATCAAACGCTCGGGGAGGCGCCGGGTTTCGTCGCGGCCTGGCATCTCTACGGCAAGGCCAAGGCGAAACTTGGCAGCAAGGAGGAGGCCGCGGAAGCATGGCGGCAATGCCTGGTTCTCGATGATGCGGATCATCTCGGCGCCAGGCTCGATCTCGCGCGCATCGGCGCGATTCCGGCGGAACTGGCCGCCTCCGATGCATTCTCCGGCCGTCTCTTCGACGACTACGCCGAACGTTTCGACAGTCACCTCGTAGAATCCCTGTCCTATCATGGTCCAGCCCTGCTGAAGGACGCGCTTGCGCGGGCCTGTGCAGCGCAAAGCCGCGCCCTGTCCTTCGCCATGACACTCGATCTCGGTTGCGGCACCGGCCTGATGGGCGAAGCGATCAGAGCAGAAACCGAGTTTCTCGCCGGCTGCGATCTCTCCGCGCGGATGATCGAGAAGGCGCGCTCCAAGACACGCGATGCCGGAGGCCCGCTCTATGACAAGCTCGCCGTAGCCGGCCTCGTCGAATTCCTCGCAAGCCGCCGCGATGCGTCGGCCGATCTGGTCATCGCGGCCGATGTCTTCGTCTATCTCGGCGAGCTTGCGCCGGCCTTCGCTCAAACTGCGCGGGTTCTGACAGCCACGGGCCTCGTTGCCTTCACCGTGCAGGATCATGACGGCGAGGACGTGATCGTCGGTGAGGATCGTCGTTTCGCCCATGGCGAACGCTGGCTCCGGCGGCAGTTGTCCGAAGCTCGGCTGACGCCGCTCCTGCTGGAGGCGGCAAGCACGCGAAAGGACCGCGGGAAGCCGGTGCCGGGACTGGTTGTCGTGGCGGGGCGCGCTTAGGCGAACGCAACGTCTCAGGGCCCATGGCCCAGGGGGCGGGATTTCACTCTCGCCCCGCACCGCCTATCTCTATCCCGCATGGATGCCCCCGCCGCCTCCCTCCCGCCAGGTTTCGCCGACTGGTTCGCTTATCGCGGCTGGACTGCGCGCCCGCATCAGCTTGCATTGCTGGAAGAGGCGCGCGCCGGGCGCTCGACCCTGCTCGTGGCGCCGACCGGTGCCGGCAAGACGCTTGCGGGCTTCCTGCCGTCGCTGGTCGAGCTCAGCGAGGCCAATGGCCACTATGACGGGCTACACACCCTCTATATCTCGCCGCTCAAAGCTCTTGCGGTCGATATCGCCCGCAATTTGGAGACGCCAATCCGCGAGATGGCACTCCCGGTCACGGTCGAGACCCGTACGGGCGACACCTCCGCCGCCAAGCGCACCCGGCAGATCGCGCGACCGCCGGACATCCTGCTGACCACGCCGGAACAGCTGGCCCTCCTGGTCTCGCACCGGGACGCGAAACCATTCTTCGCCAACCTCAGGCGCGTCGTGCTCGACGAATTGCACGCGCTCGTGACCTCGAAACGAGGAGACCTGCTTTCGCTCGATCTGGCACGGTTGCGCAGCCTCGCGCCAAAACTCTCGGCTGTCGGCCTCTCCGCGACCGTGCGCGAGCCGGCCGACCTGCAGCGCTATCTCGGCGGTGTCGGGACATCGGCCGGGCTGGTCACCGTCAAGGGCGGGGCAAGCGCGCGGATCGGCATCCTGCAATCCGCCAACCGCCTGCCGATGGCCGGACACACCACTGGCCATGCCATTCGCGACGTCTACAAGGCGATCAGCGATCACCGCCTGACCCTGGTCTTCGTCAATACGCGCATGCAGGCCGAGTTCATGTTCCAGGGCCTGTGGAACATCAACGACGACAATCTGCCGATCGCGCTGCATCACGGCTCGCTCGACGCCCAGCAGCGCCGCAAGGTCGAGGCGGCGATGGCCGCGGGCAAGCTGAAGGCCGTGGTCTGCACCTCGACGCTCGATCTCGGAATCGACTGGGGCGATGTCGACCTCGTCATCAACATCGGCGCGCCCAAGGGCGCGAGCCGGCTGATGCAGCGCATCGGCCGCTCGAACCACCGCATGGACGAGCCGTCGCAGGCCCTGCTCGTTCCATCCAACCGCTTCGAACTGCTGGAATGCCGCGCCGCCCTCGACGCTGTCGCGGAAGCCGCCCAGGACACGCCTGAGCCCCGTATCGGCGCGCTCGATGTGCTGGCCCAGCACGTGCTTGGCATCGCCTGTTCCGACGGTTTTGCTCCGGATGCCCTCTACGAGGAGGTGCGCACCGCCTCGCCCTATGCCGGCCTTGCGCGGGCCGATTTCGATGCCGTGGTCAATTTCGTCGCAACCGGCGGCTATGCCCTGCGCAGCTATGAGCGCTTCGCCAAGCTCCGGAGGGGCAAGGACGGGCTCTTCCGCGCGAGCAACCCCCGCGTGATCCAGCAATATCGCATGAATGTCGGCACCATCGTCGAATCGACCATGCTCAAGGTCCGGCTTGGCCGGTTGCGCAGCGCAAGGCCCGGCCAGCCCGGCATGCTGAGCCGCGGCGGCCGTATCCTGGGTGAGATCGAGGAGTATTTCGCCGAGACCATGACGAGCGGCGACACGTTTGTCTTCGCCGGCGAGGTGTTGCGCTTCGAGGGCATCACCGAGAACGAGGTCGTCTGCTCGCGCACCAATCCGGGCACCGATCCGAAAATCCCGTCCTATGCCGGTGGCAAATTCCCCCTCTCGACCTTCCTCGCGGCCCGCGTGCGCGCCATGCTCGCCTCGCCGAAGGAATGGGCCAGGCTGCCGGACGAGGTGTCCTCCTGGCTGCATGCGCAAAGGCTGAAGTCGCGCCTGCCCAAACCCGGCGAGTTGCTGGTCGAGACCTTTCCGCGTGGTGGGCGGTTCTATCTTGTCGCTTACCCGTTCGAGGGCCGCCTCGCCCATCAGACGCTCGGCATGCTGCTGACGCGGCGGCTGGAGCGGGCGCGCATGAGACCGCTCGGCTTCGTCTGCAACGATTACGGTATTGCGGTCTGGACGTTGGGCGACATGTCGGCGGCGGTCGCCCGGGGAGCGCTCTCGCTCGACGAGCTGTTCGCCCAGGACATGCTCGGCGACGACCTCGAGGCATGGCTCGCCGAATCGGCTCTGATGAAGCGCACCTTTCGCGCCTGTGCCATCATTGGCGGGCTGATCGAACGCCGCTTCCCCGGCCAGGAGAAGAGCGGCCGGCAGGTCACGATGTCGAGCGACCTCGTCTATGATGTGCTGCGCCAGCACGAGCCTGACCACGTGCTGCTGAAAGCCGCATGGGCCGACGCCGCAACAGGCTTGCTCGATATCCAGCGGCTCGCTCAAATGCTGACACGAATCAGCGGCCGGATCGTGCATCAGCCGCTGGACCATGTTTCGCCGCTCAGTGTTTCGGTGATGCTCGAAATCGGGCGCGAGGCGGTTCATGGCGAGGCAGCCGACGAGATCCTGGCAGAGGCGGAAGCGATGATGCTCGAAGAGGCGATGGCGTGACGCTGCCCGCAACGAACGAATTTTCAGCGCGCGAGGCCGGAGCACTCATGCTCGGGCGGCTCGCAATCGTCCCCGATCTCTCGGGCGCGCTCTGGCTGCCCGAAGAGCGCACGCTCGTCGTTGCCGATCTGCATCTGGAAAAGGGCTCGGCCTATGCGGCGCGCGGCATCTTCCTGCCGCCCTATGATTCCGCGACCACGCTGGCAACGCTGACGGCGGCGATCCTGCGCCATGCTCCAGCCCGCGTCATCGCGCTTGGCGACAGCTTTCACGACCGCGGCGCAGAGGAGCGGATCAGCGGCGACGATCTGCGCTCCCTGCACCTGCTGCAGAAGGGCCGCGACTGGCTCTGGGTGACCGGCAACCACGACCCCGCGATCAGCCGGGCGATGGGCGGCGAAACCGCGGACTGTCTCGCGATTGCAGACGTCGTGCTGCGCCACGAACCCGACGCGGCTGAGGCCGGCTTCGAGATCGCCGGGCATCTCCACCCGGCGGCCAAGATCAGGATGCGCGGGCGGGCCCTGCGTCGCCGCAGCTTCGCGCTCTCCGGGCGGCGCTGCATCCTGCCGGCCATGGGCGCCTATGCCGGCGGGCTGAACCTTCGCGACCCCGCCTTCCGTCCACTTTTTCACGACGGACTGACGGCACATATGCTCGGCGACGGCAGGCTCTTCCGGATCGATCGACAGTTGCTGCTGGCGGATTGAGGCGGGACCATCGTTCCCGGAGAGCGCCAGCGCACCCGGCTCTGAGCTGAAGCAATTTCTCCATTACCAATGGAGTACTCTACAGCAGCAGGATCGCAGAGAAGGACTGGTCCCGACTTTTTCACATGCTGTTCGCCCGCTACGGGTTGCGTCCGGCGGGGGCTTGTGGCATCAGGACGCCGCTTCGGAACGACGCCGCGCCTGCCATCGCCGAATCGCGATTGAACAGGCGCTTCAAGGCTTACGATCCTGCTGCGGTAGCTCAGTGGTAGAGCACTCCATTGGTAATGGAGAGGTCGAGAGTTCAATCCTCTCTCGCAGCACCAGCCCATCTCCTTGAAAACAAACAAATCCTCGGCCCCATAGGGCTTTCGTCCATTCCGATGTTACAAACGCCGTAACAAATCAGGTGGACCTCCATGGCTTGGAAGGTCCGGAATTGAGGCGAGCTTTGCGGCCCTACATCGAAGGGCACTACTGGCGGGATTATACGGGAGGCTGTATCTGGCTGTCCGCTATCACCTGAAGGCTGGCGTGATCAGGGAGTGACGGCCTCGCCTGCAGCTTAGGGCTATTTACGACAAAGGGCCCGCCGGTGCAGATTGGCGGGCTTTTGCTTGGACGCTTGACGCTAGGTCCGGCCTCTGCTGACGCTCTAGGGAAAGAGAATCGCAGGGGCGTGGCTATGAACCTTGATCGTATACCGGCAGCGCTGAAGAATAGCCGGACGTGGCTCTACAGCGCGGCCAGTGCCTTGCTCATTCTGATGGCGATAGCAGCATTTGCTAGCCCGTCAGGGGCATGGCCGCTATCAGTTGCCGCCATTGTTTGCATATTTCTCGCGAATATCGACAAATTTAGCGAAGTATCCGCGACGACTAGCGGAGTTTCTGCGACGCTCCGGGAAGCTAAAGGAAAAATAAATGATCTAAATAAACTCATTGAAGTGATGGCTGAAGCCCAACTTTTCACCATCCAAGCCAACGGCAGAATCCTGAATTCAAATATGATCAAGAAAGATTATTTTCTTGAAAGAATACTGGGAATAATGAGGGACGCCGAAATCTCCGATGATCGGATAAAGAAAATCAGAAGAGATAATTGGGATTATTTTGTTAAGTACGACTATATACTATCAATTTTAGGAGGGAATATAATTCCGCACCCCATGGGGAATGAATATAATTCCGTTAGGAAAGAATGGAATGAATTACGAGATTTTAAGAATCATCCGTCTCCTCAAAAATTAAGAGATTTTCTATTGAGAGTTGGCGAAGACGACCCCAAGAAGCTTGCACTACTAAATGCTTTTGAGAAATATTGCGAAATACTTGATCACCCCGATAAGGAACTTTGGAAATCACGCGATAGCGTGCAGCACATTACGATAAAGAACACGGCGCTGGCTTCGCCATAGGCGTCACTCAATACCATCCTCCCCATGGCAACGATCAAACTACCTGCCATCGTTCTCTGCGTTGAGCAGCTGGATTGATAGCCCCGTTGTGCAGATGATCGCGAGGATTCGATGAGACTTCGCCTACTTTGTCACAAATGCTTGTCAGGCCGCAACGGCGTGCTGACGCGCACAGCCCGAACCCCGATCAGAGCGCACTCGTCGCGCCTGATGATGGCAGCCGCATTCGTCGGGAGCGGGCTGAATGACCAAGGCCCAACCACCTGGCGCCGTCGAACCTGCTGAGAAGCTCGTCGATATCGGCTTCAAAGTCGCGCAGATCTGCACTGCCGCTTCAAGCTTGAGGCCGCGCAGCGTCACATGACTATGCGCGAATTGTTCGTGCGCTCGTTTGAATCTTACGTCGCGCACTACCCGGCGCAGGATCGCAAAGCCGAGCGCTGAAACAGCAAAGGGGCCGCCTCAACAGAGACAGCCCCTCTTGCATACTGCGGCCTTTCGGCAGCTAAGGAACGAACCGACAGGGTGCTAACGTCCGGCATCTCTTCGCGGTCGCCCGCTACTTTACCCCGTGGGTAACAGGGTGCGTGGGGAAGCCGTTCCCACCTCAATTCGCCCGCTCGAACTCGATTTCACGCTGCGATGTAAGCCCCGAACCGCGCGCCGGCCCTGAGGGCGCCCGCTCCGTTCGGGCAAATCCATCTGACGAGCGACCGCGACACGAGATTACGGCTCTGAATGGAAGAACGTAGGGGACAAACCACGATAAGTCGCTCGGACAAAGCAAGAACGACCTTGCTATGAGATCCAGAAACACCCCATCGTGCAGGTGCTAACGAGACGGAACGGCCGGGCTGTCATTGCAGGACACCCCGGCCATCACTTCCGTCCAGTTGGATGGCTCCCGGAGGAAGCGAGGGACGTTTACGTCCCTCGCTTCTACCATCCTCCAATTGGCCGCAGACGCAAAGCGCAATTGTTCCTCGCGAAGAGTTTCGTGTTGAAAGTTCCGCGTCAGATTGCCTGGCGTCGATTGCCACCCCGGCAAAGCACGACCCGGCAGAACATTGCCGCACTGGCTATCCGCCTGCGTCGATCCAAGTGTCTTTGAGCAGCGTTATGGATGTTTGATCGGACCAGATCGGATCATCTGATCAATCCGATCAGTGTGTGTCTTGAGCTTGGACTTCCTACTCCAGCGCCATGCCTCGCCGGACAAGTTCCACGAGACAATGAACGTCAGCGCCTCGCTCGCCTTCGGCGTCGTTCCATCTGAGATACGGATGATTAGGAGCAGGTGTGTTCCCTTCGGCGGAATAACATGGTCAGTCAATTTGCGCCGAAGGACAGCCGTTGCGATTGCCTTCGTCTCGTCGTCTTCCGCGATCGTCCACCGATCAGGACTGCACTCGATCGAGTGAATAATGAGATCAGAGTCGTGATTATTCACGATCCGCAGATAGACCTCCGGCGCGTAGTGCTCGACGACACGGTGCAAAGAGAGCGTGGGCCTGTGCGCGAAGAACCGATCGAAGATCAGGAAGCCGGCCGACACGAGCCCGGCCAGACTTCCAAGCTTGAACACATATTCCAGCATCAATCGGATCAACCAAGGCCAATTCTCGTCCCGAAGCGTAGCCGAACCTGGGGAATGCGTCACCATTGGTCACGCGTCGAATACGCCGCTGGCACAGCATGGCCGGTCCACCATCGCCGCGCGCTTGGGCGGCCCCTACGCGTTCGAGGATCTACGACCAATCGTCATCGAAAGTTCGGCTCATCCAGCACTGAACCGAGCACAGGTCCGATGATGCGCTGCGTCCAGAGCGAGAAAAAGTGCATGTGAAATGGATCGTCGTCGTATGAATCGCGCTTTTTAAGTCCAGCGTTCTCCAACTCGATTCGCACGTCATTCTTGTAGCAGTTCAGGGAACGAGCCCATTTGAGCGCCTCGCGCTGGGGGTTTCCTCCGATGTCGCTGATAATATCGCCATAGGCCACCTTACAGGCGTCGGCGTTGGCGAACGTGTCGTGAAGGGCGTATTCGCGGCGGTTCATCGCAGCCGCGACTCGCTCGATCGATTCCGATTCAAGCTCTCCTTTCAGCCATCGATCTTCAGACGGCAAAAGGCGCGGTATGCGATCGGCGAACGATTTCCAATAGTCTCGAAGCGCAGTCGCAAGTCGCTTGCGTTCGTCCACGGAATAGGTCTGCCGTAACTTGCCATCATCCCAGATCCACGCGCTTACCGCTCGCTGGAGCTCCAGTGTGCTGGCTGATGCGAATTGCGCAGCGGGCAGATGCAGCATGGCAATTACGATGAAGAACTTCGCGAGGCGCATTCAAGAGTATCCCGAGGCTGCTCCTAAGAGAGCATACCCCGGCTCGAATCACACTTTGAAAATCGGCGCGGTCGCGTTCACTGCTGCATCGGCGTTTATCTAGGCCGATCAGGACGGCGGCATCCACCACAAAAACCGCCCCACCCCAACGCCCCAAACATCTCTGTAAGCGATTGAATATACATATCTATTTTGATTTCAATCCTCTCTCGCAGCACCAGCCCCACGTGGCTGAAGGCACGCAAATCTACGAGAGTATGGGGTTTCGCCCGCTTGGTGATCCACGTGCCTGGCGCACATACCTATGGTCACACAGCTCTGAAACCGAAACCCGCGGACTGATCGCTCCGTCCTCGGATCGCGCTCGAGACCGCTCCTATCGTCAGATAGGCTCTACTCGCGCCGTCACGGCCCCGCGCATCTTCGCAGTGTACTCCGTCAAGCTTGGCCAGGCCGAGGCGACGACGTCGAGTTCGGCCAGGGACGACATCGTATCGCCCTGGGCCAATGCAGGACGCAGTCGTGCCTGGGCTGACAGGAGCGCCTGCCCCTCTGGCGTGTTGCGCAGGCTTGCCTCGCCCAGCACCGTGAAGATCGGCGTCGCTTCGGTGCGCCCGCGAACGGCGATGCGGTCGAGCTCAAAGACAAAGAAGGCGTCCTCGATCGCGCGCGCGGTCCCGTCTCCGATGACGACCGGCACCGCGTAATCCTTGGTCACCCCCTCCAATCGCGACGCCAGATTCACGGCGTCGCCCAGAACGGAGTAGTCGTAACGCCAGCGCGACCCGATATTCCCGACGACGCACATGCCGGTGTTGACCCCCACTCCGACAGCAAGCGGCGGCAGACCGGGCTCCTCCATCTGGAGTTCGGCATTCAAGCGCTCGACTGCCTGGGACATTCTGAGCGCAGCGGTGATGGCGGCACTCGCATGGTTCGGATCGGGCAGCGGCGCGTTCCAGAATGCCATGACGCAATCGCCCATATATTTGTCGATCGTGCCACGGGCCTCCAGCACCTGTTCCGACAGCGCATCGAGAAGGCGGTTGATGATGCTGGTCAGCCGGATCGGGTCGTCCTTCAGGCGCTCCGACAGGCTGGTGAAGCCGCGCACGTCGCAGAACAGGACGCTGATCTCGCGCCGCTCGCCGCCCAGTTTCAACGAATCGGGGTTGCGCGCGAGTTCCTCGACCAGATCGGGCGTGACATAGCGGGAGAAAGCCTGCGAAACGGCGGCGCGGAGCCGGCGCTCGCGGGCATAGTCGATTCCAAAGCGGGCGCCGAAGCCCATGAAGGCTGCAAGCGTCGGCGTCACCGGCGGCAGCCAGATCCGACCATAGCGCAGCAGGAGCCAGCTGCCCGCGGCGATGGCAATGATGCTTGCCGCCGCGATCACGCCCGTGCGCCACGTGATGGCCGCCGAGCCCGTGCCGCAGCCGATCAGGGAGCACAGCAGGACCACGGTTGCGATCGCGCTGAGCGGTGCGGGTCTGATCCAGAGCCCATGTCTGAGATTATCGAGCAGAGTGGCGTGGATCTCGACGCCCGAGGTCAGTGTCCCGGTTTTCATGGTGTAGGGCGTGGAGAACGCATCGTTCGCACCGGACGCGGCAGTCGGTGCCGCCTTCAGGTTGAATCCGACCAACACGACCTTGTCCTTGAGGAGGCCGGGCGGAAGAAAGGCGCCCGGATCGAGCGCCTGATAATAGGAGACCGTCGGATAGGTACGTGGTCCGCCGAGATACTGGATCAGCGCACGCTCGGGGGCCGCAGGCACGGGGTCGCCAATCTGGCCAAGGAGCGCGGCGGCAAAGCTGCCTTCGATGCGTGGCATTCGCCGCAGGACGCCGTCGCTGTCGAGATCGACGGAGGTCACACCGGTTTCCGCGCCATTTTTCGTGAACGCCGGCAGGGGCTCGACCAGCGAGACCTGCGTGCCATGGTCCATGGCGATGACTTCGCGATCTGCCGCCAGCACCATGCCGGGTGCGAGCGCAGCGGCAAGAGCGGCATCGGCAGCTTCACCCGACGGTTCCGAGAAGATGATATCGAGGCCAATGACCTTCGCGCCTGCCTGCTTCAGGCTCTGGACCAGGCGGGCGTGAGTTGCGCGCGACCAGGGCCAGCGCTCGGACAGTTCGGCGAAGGACGGCTCATCGATTGCGACAATCACGGCCCCGGGCTGATCCGGCTGGGGCGGGGCGATCATGGTCAGGATATCGAAGACCCTGGCCTCGACGATCCTGATGCCGGCGCGGCCATGCAGCGGCACGATGAGAAGTGAAACCAGCGCTGCCAGTAAAATGTTGCGCAGGCGGGGGCGCCCGCGCAATTCGATTTGAAGGGCCCTGTAGCGGTGAAGCAGCGCCGCGGCGACCCGGCCTTGGGCAGGCGCTGCGCGCGCCATCAGAACCGGACCTTGAGTGAGCCGGCAATCGTGCGGCCCGCGCCGAGGATCGCTTCGCTGGTGCCGACGCGCGCGGCGACCTGCTCGTAGCGCCTGTCGAAGACGTTGAGCAGGGAGAGCCCCAGCAGAAAGCGCCGATCCGGCGTTTCGTAGCTCGCCGCGAGGTCGGTGGTCCAGAAAGGATCGAGCTTCACGCCTCCGGGACTGTCGTAGCGCGGGCCGATATAGTTCTCGATCACCGAGAACTTGATGCGGCTGGGATGGACGAAGGTCAGACCGGCACGCGCGAAGCGAGGCGGCACGAACGGCACGTCGACCTCCAGGCCGTTTGCGTCGATCGTACTGGAATTGGCCATGCCGATCGTGCCGAAGACGCCGATGCCATGCGTCAGCCAGACATTCGCAGTCGCCGTGACATAGTCGATCCTGGCCTTGTTCAGATCGAAACTGTCGAGCGTGTCGGGGAAATCGAGCCGCAGGTTTCGGGCTCGCTGGTTCTGGTACTCGACTGCGGTGAAAATGTTCTGGGTCCATTCGGCGTCCCAGCGCAGCGCCACCGTTTCCTTGTTGCCGCCGAGCTGGACCGGCAGGGCGTTCGGAACCAGCCCCACCGTGGTCACTGGTGACAACGTAAACCCGTTCGGCAATTCGGTGTCGCGCCGCCAGGCCGCGCGCAGCCAGTGGTTATCGATCGGGGAGAAACCTATGCCGACGCGCGGATCGGCATAGGTCTTGGACCGCGCCGGCCCCATATCGGTGCCGAGCAGCTGGATGCCCCCCTCGATCTGGATCTTGTCCGAGGGCTGCCATTGCAGATTGGTATAGGCGCGACCCGCCGTGAAATTGCTGCGGGTGCCGTCAAATGTGTCGTTGCTTTCCGAGAAAGCGATGAGGGGAATCGACAGTGTCGCGCCTTGCGCGATGAAGCTGCGGATGCGTCCGTTCTGGCCCTCGAGGCCGCTGCGCAAGGTGAAGTTACCGAAGCCGAAGGTATGGCTGAGCGCCGCCGTGGCCGAATCGACCTTCGTGTCCTTCCGCTCACGCGTATCGAGCGACAGGAAGAACGGCCCGAACATCGGATCGACGACGACTCCCGCATTCGTCGCAGTCCGACGCTGCGACTGATCGGCCCTGGTCGCGACCACCGCACCGGTCAGCACGTTACGGTAGCCGAACGTGTGGCTCCAGCCGGCGCCGGCCTGATAGGTCTTCACCGAATTCGTATCAGCGTCGAAGAGGTTGATCGCCGGAGCGATCAGATCCGGCTTGGCTGAGTTTACCGTGCCCCAGAGCAGGAAGCGATCGGCCGCACTGGGCGCGATACCGACGAATGCCGCCGCCGACTGGCCGTCTTCGCCGCCGGCGCGGCCGCGGCGATTGCCCGTGTCGATCCGGTTATAGGACAAGGAAACCGATGTCGGCACCGGCTCGTTGCTGAAGGCCTGGACCGTGGCCTCGCTTTGCCAGCCGTTGCGGCCATTGCGGCGTATGAGAGAGCCGCCGAACTCGATGTCGATGAAGGGCCGGCGCAGCAGATCGATGCGACCGATACGGCCGGAGACCGCCAGCGGATCGAAGAACAAGCCCTGCAGGATGAGGTTACCGGCGACATCGGCGGTACCGCCTTCGATCTGGTCGAGCGTCGGGCGGGCGAAGAGCGGCCGGGCGCGGCGCGCTGCCGATTGGTCGAAATAGCTCGTGGCGCTGAACGGATCGGCGACGCGGTCGGTGTAATAGCGCCCCCAGTCCTCGAGGCTCAGCAGGCGATAGGCCTGCCCGAGATAGGAACCACCGGTCTTCGTCGTCGCCAGCGCCGCGAAATAGCCCCCGCGATTGCGATAGCGTCTCACAGCCTCGCGCGCATTGATGATGGCGGCATCGGCCTCGAGCTGGTCGACGGCGATGGCGGTGCGGGCGATGGAGATGACAGGGTCGTTCTTGTCGAGCCGGTCGGCATTGTCGAGCGCCTGGCCGGCCACTTCCAGATCGCCACTCTGGTACTGGGCAATGGCGACCGCGAGCAGGCTCTGCGCGTCAGCAGGATTGGCGGCGCTTCCGGCGAGCGTGAACTCCAGCGCCTTCGCCATGTCGCCCTTCTGCAGGTAGTAGCGCCCCTTGGCGGTGTAGGCGGCATCGAGCGAGGGATCGAGCGCCAAGGCCTTCTCGATCAGTCTTCCGGCTTCGTCGACGCGGCTCTGGTCGAGCAAGAGAGTGGCGAGATTCGCGTAGGCGACGGGATCATCGGGATCGACCGCGATAGCCCGCCGGAAGGCACGCTCGGCCTCAAGCGGCGCATCGCGGGCGCTCTCGGCGAGGCCAAGCCCGTTCCAAAGCGTGGCATCGCCGGGAGCGACCTCCGTGCCCCGCGCGAAATCGGCGACGGCCCCATCGAGATCGCTGTCGATGCTGCTCTTGAGGTATCCGGAAGCCAGCAGCGTCTCGGGGCTGTCGGGATCGATGGCGCGCATGCGCTCGACGGTGGCACGCATCTCGTCGCGCCTGTTCAGGAGCAACGAGACCTGCGCCGACACCATCGAGGAGAGCAGGTGGCGGGGCGCCGCCTTCTCCGTCTGGCGCAGCACCTTCGCCGCGTCTTCCAGGCCCTTGCCGAAGCCCAGGACATAAGCGGCACAGACATTCTGGTCCGCTCCACCAACAGGAGGCATCGGCAGGACGCGCTTGGGTTCGGCCATCGTGGCGGCGGCGTAATAGCCGCATTTCGCCGTCAGGTGCTGGCGGCCGGTCGTGCCCCGCGCCGCCCGCGCGAACAGAGCCGCCGCCTCCTTGTAGCGTTTGGCCGAACCAGCGAGCATCGCCTCGACGAGATCGAGGCGGGCGCTCTGGCTGGAACGGTTCGCCTGCGTCCGGGCCGGACCGCGCCGCGCCGCAGTCCAGTCCTCGTCCGGGCCCGGGATGAAGGCCGGGCGCTGGCCAAGGCGCCGGCGCGCCTCCGCCACCGCGTGCAGCACGATCTCGCGTGGATCCTGGCCCATGCCATTTTCCGCGATGGCGACCCAATCCTCGGTCGTGCGCGCCGAGATCGGGATGGCGGCGAGCCGCGCGCGCTCGCTGCGCCGGGCAGCGCCGTCGAGACGCGTCGCCGGCAACCCACGAAACAGGCCGCGCAGCTCCATGTAAAACAGCATCTGCTCGCGATCGTCGGACTTCACGAGAACGGTCTTGGTCGGGCGTTCTCCGATCCGTGCCGTTGCGCCCTCTCCTTGGCGGACCGTGACCGAGCCCTGCGGGTTGCTGAACTCGATGACACCTTCCAGCACAACCAGCGACGTGCGGTCGCCCTGGACCGACAGCGACCAGTCGGTGCCGCGGATCGCGGCCGAGGCGGCCGGTGTCTTCACGGTCACGCCGGTACCGCCGCGCGAGGCGCGGGCCCAGACATTGCCATTCGGCACTGTCAGTTCGGTGGTGCCCGTCGCCGCTGCGACCTGGTTGACGACGAGCGTCGACTGGCGCCCGACGCGAATGGTCGTCTGGTCCTGAAAGGTGATGCCGAGCGTCCCGATCTCACCGGTGCGCAACGTATCGCCACCAACCACGTCCTGGCGCACGACGGCCGGGTGCCAGCGCGGCTCTCGCTGCAGCTGCAATTCCTCGCCCCCCTTTGCGGAGACGATGGCGCCAGCGCGAGGAGTCGATCGCGGCAAAGGCTCCTGAGCTGATCCCGCCGTTGACGTCGCGGCCACAACCATGAGGCCGGCGAATCCCCGGCAAACGACGCGGCGGAACATGGTGAAGCCCCCGGAGCAATCCAAAACCGTCTAACTAGCTTTCGCTGGTTACAGGTATTAGGGGACGACCTACCGTCCGGCTGTGTCTTTTAGGCAACATACCGGAGAAGATTTCCAAGCTCCGATTAAAGTGACTTGGCCAGGGATATGGCCCATGTCCACGGGACGGCAGTCAACAAGAGTGCAATCAGCCCGCGCTTGAGGCAGCGAAACTTCGAACGCAGTATCCGGGCGTTGACGTAGCACTGGTTCAACACGTCATCGAGGTATTCCTCTTCCGTCATCTTGACGAACCGAGAACGAAATTCGTCCTGCGGGAGCCCTGCGACAGTACCGAAAAAGGAGAGTGATGGTTTACCTGCCCGCAGGCGAGGGATCTGGCCGCGCATCAACTGATACAGAACCGTCGCGAACCCGCCTGCGGCAATGGCCAGGGCAAACATAAAAATGCCGTTCCATTGTTTGACGGCAGGCGTTGCAGCCGAGAGTGCGCCCATCATAGCAACTGTGATGCCCATCAGCCCGGCGCTGCGGCTATCATGCCGCCCAATCCAGTCGATCATCTGCGAAAGCGACTTCTCGGCCCGCTCCCTGACCCAGTCTTCAGCCATATTCGCTCTAGCCTCCCCCAAAGTCCCTTTGCGTCAATCCACAATCGCGCGCAAGCACCTTCACTATCGACCCGGCATCATCGTGCTGGAGATCTGTCATCCCAGATCATGACATCACGCGATGAGGTCTCCGGAAGAACGAGGTTCGACTACTGCTTCAGCTGGCTTCGAACTTCCGGGCTCGAAACGCGCGCATTTTCGCGCGGTTGCCGCAAACCTCCATCTCGCACCAGCGTCGCCGCCGATTCTTGGTCGTGTCGAACATGAGCCAGCCGCAGTGATCTCCCTCGCAGCGCTTGACCCGCGCGAGATCTTGCTGGGTCATCACGGTGAGAGCCGAGAGCGCGATCGGCCCGAGCACCGCCTCGACGAGGGCCGTGTACGGGTCCCATGTCCAGGCAAAGCCGCCGCCTGAGGTCGAGAGCCGCGCGCGGCTCAGGCAATGGGCATGAACCGCCGTCAACGCCGCGCGATCCTCCTCCCGCGGCGTATCACGCCGGGCCAATGCCGCGCCGATCTCGTAGATGGTTTCCCGGAGCGCATGGGCCTCGCTCAGCAGCCGGGAAGCGAGAACCTCGTCGGCCCCGACCATTGCCAGGGCCGCATCCCTGTCCGTGTCACTGAGCAGCTTTGCGAGATGCGCCCAGAGGACGATATCGGACCCGTTGTGCAGATACTCCGCATGCTGCGTCCCCCCCCGATCCGCGACAGAATTGACAAAATCGAAGGCGAGCTCGCTGGCGATAAGCGGCAAGCTCACAGCGCGGCTGGGGGGTGGCGGGTCGCTGGCGTCCATGTAACCGCCTATACCCCTTTAAGAGGTTCTATCAAGCACTTTTCCTCGCGCTCTCCCGTAGCGGAGAGCCAGCGGGGCACTTGCCCTCAGGGATGCCCCCCGACCATGGTGCGGACCCTCCCGCAGACCGGACGCGGCATCTTGCAGGTACGCCGCGACAGCGGCGCGTTTTCAGCAAGCCGGCGCCGCGGCTATCCTTTCGAGCCGTTCGAAACACAGTTCGAGTTCGGCATCGGTCACGGTCATGGGCAGAGAAAAGCCGATGCTGGCCGGCCCTTTGGACGTCGTCGAAAGGCCGACCTCGAAACAGCGCGACACGAGCCTGGCCGCGAATGCCGGGCCGGGGGTCATGCCGAAAGCGGCGGGGTCGAACTCGATGGCGAGCAGCAGTCCGCACCCTCGGACGCCGAGGATGGCGGGGGCCTCGCTTGCAAGAGCGGCGATGCGCGACCTGATGCGTCGCTCAAGCTCGGCGGCGCGCCGCACCAGCCCGTCACGCTCGACGATATCGATCATAGTCAGGGCGGCTCGCGTGGTGAGCGGGTTCTTCTCGTGCGTGTAGTGGCCGAGATCGAGCTCGGGGGCGATGTCCAGCCGCGCGTCGGCAATGACGGCGGCGATCGGCAGGAGCCCACCACCGAGCGCCTTACCGAGCACCACCGCGTCGGGTATGGCGCCGACATGTTCGAAGGCGAAGAAGCGGCCGGTCTTGCCGAGGCCCGAGGGAATCTCGTCGAAGATCAGCAGTGCGCCGTGCCGGTTGCAGAGATCGCGCACTTCGGCCCAGAGCCCGTCCGGTGGGACATGGCAGTTGGAGCGGATCGGTTCAGCGACAACGGCCGCAATGCCGGTCTCAGACCTCCCAAAGGCTTCGCGCATCTCCGCGAGCATGCGCCGCGCTCCGTCCGGCGCCCAATAGGGCGTCACGTGCCGACGCCCCGGCAGAAAGGGGCCGAGACGCGGGTCCGCTGCGGCTTTCGACAGGCCAAAAGCGCCGAAGCCGTGCCCGTGATAGGAGCCTTCCAGCGAGATCGTCTCGTGGCAGCCCGTCGTCACGCGCGCCAGCTTCAGGGCGATCTCGATCGCGTCCGAACCACCGGTCGCGAAGAGAACTTTGGCGCGCGCACCGGGCCAGTACGCCAGCAGCTTCTCGGCCAGCCCAACTGCGGGTTCGTTGGTGAAGCGGCGCGGCGCGAAGGGCAACGTGTCGAGCTGACGCTTCAACGCCGCGATCACCTCGGGGTGACCATGCCCGATATGGTGCACGGTGTTGCCGTGCAGGTCGATGAAGCGGCGCCCCTCGCTGTCCTCGAGCCAGATGCCCTCCGCTGCGCGCAGCGTCGACAGGCAGGGGCTCGATCCCTTCTGGTGGAAGAAGGCAGTTGCGTCGCGCGATACGAGATCGTCTTCCATGGCCATCGTCATTTCGAGAATCCTGAGAAGCGCGGCAACGTCGGCCGACGCAGTGGCGAGAGCCGGCGCCGACCAGGCTCCCTGCGCCTTTCGATCAGTCTTGCGAGGCCAATCGCGGCGAGAGCGAAGGCCAGCAGGACGAGGCTCTTGGCGGCGGCGTAGCCAAATTCTCCGGAGCTGGCGTGATTGAAGATCGCCACCGACGCGAGCTTATGGTTGCCGGAGACCAGGAAGATGATCGAAGACAGCGTCGTCAGCGCGTCGATGAAGACATAGAGCATGCCGAGCAGCAGGGCAGGCAGCAAGATCGGCAGCGTAACGTTCAGGAAGCGCAGGATGAGGCCCGCGCCGAGACTTTCCGCCGCTTCGTCGATGGAACGGTCCACACGCTGGAGGGCTGCGCGGGCGGCCAGCACGCCGACAAAGATGTTCGAGAATAGGATGTTGACGACCAGGATCGCCGAGGTGCCGGTCAGCGACAGAGCCGGAATGCCGAAGGGAATGTTGAAGGCAACGATATAACCGATGCCGAAGATGATGCCCGGCAGGATCGCCGGCACCAACACGAGAAAGACGATGAGGTTGGCGCCCGGCGGCCGCAGGCGTTCGACGACATAGGCGATCACCACGGCGAACAACCCGCCCACCGGGCCCGCGATCACACCGATGCGCAGGCTTTCCCAGACGAGATCCAGGCCGCGCTCGGAGCTGCCATAGCCCGTGCCGGCAAGGCCGACCTGTGCGGCTTCTCCCGTGAAATGGCCGAGCGTCAGGCTCCAGTCGGTGCCCCAGACCTTTGTCACCGCACCCAGCGCCATGGTGCCATAGACCGCGAAGATGAGCGCACCGACCGTCCCGGCCAGCGCGGCCAGGCCGATGCGCCAGGAGCGCGGCATCGGCAGCTCGGAGCGCCCCGCGATGCTCGCGCTCGAATAGCCCTTGCGGCGCCCGAACAACTCGAGGCCGAGATAGAGCAGAAGGGAGGGGATGATCAGCCAGACACAGAGCGCGGCTGCAAGCGGCGTATTCCTGTAGGCGGTGATCTCGTCATAGACGATCCCGGCGAGAACGGGGGTATCGCGGCCGAGAATCAGCGGATTGCCGAAATCCGTGAGGCTCATGATGAAGACGAGCACGATCGCGCGTTTGATCGCGGGCAAGGCCAGCGGCAGCGTGACATGGCGGAAGGTGGTGAAGTGACCGGCGCCAAGCCCGGCGGCAGCCTCGTCGATGCGCCCGTCCTGCCGGCGCAGGACGTTGTCGAGAATGATCAGCGTCGCCGGCATGAACGACAATGTCTGTGCCAGCACGACGCCGAGAAGACCGTAGAGATTGGTCTCGTCAGCGTCGATGAGCCCGAGGCCCTGGTCGAGCAGCGAATGCGTCACCAACCCGCGCCGGCCGAACAGCATCACGGTCGCGGTCGCGATCAGCACCGGCGGTGCGACCAGCGGCATCAGGAAGACGCCCCGCATCACGGAAGGCCAGGGCACGCCGCCGCAATTGATGCCGTAAGCCAGCGCGAAGGCCAGGGACACCGTGAAGACCACCGACAGGCCGGCGAGCATCAGGCTGTTGAATGCAGCGTTTCGCAGATAGGAATCCTGAAAAACCTTGAGGTAGTGGTCGATCCCCCAGCGCTCCTCGGAGCCGTTGCGCAGCGTGTCGAACGCCTGCTGGCCGATCAAGCCCTTCACCCTGAAGGCGAGCGCAGTCCGCTTGTGCAACATCACATGCGCGATCGCCTGATTGTCGGCCACCTCGGCCCTGTCCAGCGGCCCCAGCGCGGCGAGCGCGGCCTGCATTGCCCCGGCCTGTTCGGAATAGGGGGCAGTGCGGTCCCATGGCGGTGTCAGCCCCGCGAGCCGGAATGCGGTCGCGCTCGCTTCGACGCGTTCCTGCTCGGTCGCCGACTCGCTCCAGCGGCGCATCAGGGCCGCCCTGTCTTCCGTCGGGAGCCGATCAAGCGCATCGACCGTGACAGCCCTGAGCCGTGCCGGTGGCATCGGGCCGGAGATGACGAAGCTGTTGACCAATACCGCGCCGATCGGCACGCCGATGAAGACAAGCAGCAGCAGCGTGACGATGCCGCTCGCGAGTGCGCGCGGCAATTGGCGCAGCAGGCGCGTCATGACCGCCCCCGCGCCGGAATCAGCGCCGCGCGGCGTGCATCCGGCATGACGATGACCGGCGCGCCGCGTATGCCGATCCGCTCCGCCTCGTGCGACGGGCAATCGGCGATGACAGTCCGCCCGGAGTCGAGCGTCACGGTGAGGCGCACGACGGCACCAAGGAAGGCCGAGCCCGCGATCCGCCCAGGGAGCCCGATTACCCCGGAGTGGGCAGCTGAGTCGACCGCAATATGCTCGGGCCGATAGACCGCGGTGACGCGTTCGCCGGATCTGATCTCGGGTGGGAGCGCCATGGGCCAGAGCTCGCCATAGGCGTCCACGCCGCCGGCCACAGCATGCCCTTCGATCAGGTTCGAGACGCCGATGAACTGCGCGACGAAGATGGAACCGGGGCGGTGATAGATTTCCGCGGGCGTGCCGATCTGCTCGAAGCGTCCGTTGCACATCACCGCGACCCTGTCGGACAGGGCCAGGGCTTCTTCCTGGTCATGCGTCACATAGAGGGTCGTGATGCCGAGCCTGTCGATGATCGACCGCAGCTCATTGCGGAGCTTGACGCGGATGCGCGCATCGAGTGCCGACATCGGCTCGTCGAGCAGCAACACCTCGGGATCGGACGCGAGCGCACGTGCCAGCGCGACGCGTTGCTGCTGGCCGCCGGACAATTCGTGCGGATAGCGTTCGAGCAGCCGCTCCATCTCGACAAGTCGCGCCAGCTCCGCGACGCGACGCTCCCGTTCCTCGCGGCCGCGCGAGGCGATCGTGAGCGCGAAACCGATATTTTCCGCGACGGTCTTCGTCGGGAACAGCGCGTAGGACTGGAAGACGAAGCCCATGCGCCGGCGCGCGGGAGCCATGTCGGTGACATCCTCCTCCGCGCGCAGGACGCGCCCGCCATCTGGCCGCACGAAGCCGGCTATGATCCGGAGCAGGCTCGTCTTGCCACAGCCGGAATCGCCGAGCAGGGTCACGAACTCGCCCCTGGCGAGATCGAGTGTGACGGCATCGACCGCCCGGGCGGAGCCGCCATAGGATTTGACGATATCGCGCACAGCCAGATGCGGCCGGCCCCTCGCGAGGGCCGGCCGCTCTGCGGCAACAGGCGGGGTCGCCAGTTCGATCACAGTTCCGGATCCGTCACTGCTTGAGGATGCGGCTGGCGAATTCGCGCCGGAACGCGGTCATGTCGACCGGGCGGCGCATCTGCCAGAGCGTGATCTGCTTCAGATCGACCAGGCCGTGCCCGGGCACCGCGGTCGCGCCAACCACCTTGCCGAGCACAGCGGCGGCATCGTCGCTCGCCATGAAATCGAGGAAGACCTTGGCTTCTGTCGGGTTGGGCCCGCCGGCGACGAGGCCACCGCCCTCCGTCACGTTGGGCGTGATCCGGCCATAGACGATCTCGACCGGCTTGCCCGAGGCCTTGGTCTCGAAGCAGGTCGTATCGAAGGTCAGGCCGATCGCGACCTCGCCTGCGCCGGCCAGTTGGGCGCCGCCGGAGCCGCCATCGGAGTACTGGTAGACGTTCTCGTGCAGGTTCTCGACGAACGGCCAGCCGAAAGCGTCGACGAAAGTGGTGAGGATGGCGCCGCCAGTGCCGGATTTGAGCGGCGACGGCAGCGAAATCTCCTTGCGATAAGCCGGCCTGATCAGATCTTCCCAGGTCACAGGCATCGGCAGGCCCTTTTGCGCCAGCCGCTCCTTGTTCACGACCATGCACATCGTCGTCGCGAAGTACTTGCTGTAGAAGCCGTCATCGTCGCGGAAGGCGGGCAGGATCTTCGAGCCCCTCGGCTCGTAGGGCTCGAACACGCCGGCCTGCTTGAGCTGCTCCAGAGCAGCGTTGTTGACGAGATAGACGACGTCGGCCTGCGGCTTGCCCTTTTCGGCGATGGCGCGCTCGGCGATCGGACCGGTCGAACCCGATACGAACTTCACGTCGATATCGGGATGTTTCTTCTTGAAGGCGCCGACGAGGGCGGTGTTGACGCTGTCGGAGGCGTTGTAGATCACGACCTCCCTGGCGAGCGCGGCGCCGCCTGCCAGGGTGAACGCCGCCGCCGCGATGGCGGCGATCCGTGTGAGGCCTTTGATGCTGGGGCTTGGCATGAATGTCTCCGTGCCTTTAGGAGCTGTCGTGATATAAGTGTTGCTAAATTGTATGACACTGGAATGAAGCTCTACTTATTCTAACGCCGGCCCGCCCCATGAACCTGTCCCAACTCCGTGCCTTCCACGCGGTCGCGAGCCATCGCACGTTCTCAGCCGCCGCCCAGGCGCTGGGCGTCAGCCAGCCCGCGATCACGCAGCATGTGAAATCCCTCGAGGATGCTGTCGGGACGCGCTTGTTCCTGCGCATGGCGGGCGGCGTCGAACTGACGCCGGACGCGCTGGACCTGCTGCCGAAAGTCAGGCAGGCGATCCTGATGCTCGACGACATCTCAGCCCGGATGAGCGACGGCCGTAGCCTTGCCACCGGACACCTCGCCATCGGTCTGTGCGCGCCCTATGTGGCCATGCCGATCCTGAAACGCTTTACCGCCGAGCATCCGGGCGTACAGCTCGACCTGCGGCTCGAAAACTCCAGCAACCTGCTGGACCTCGTCGCGCAGCACCGTGTCGATATCGGCATCGCGACGCTGCGCGAGCCGCATCCCGATTTTGCCTGCGACTTCCTGCTCGATCAGCGTCTGGAGATTTTGGTGCATGCCGGTCATCCCTGGTGGGAGCGCGTGCAGATCGAGGCGGGCGAACTTTTGGGTCAGCGCCTCGTCACGCGCGAGGCCGGCTCGATGACCCGCCATCTCTTCGAGACGGCGCTGGCCGACCACGGCGTCGAGATCGCGCCGCATCTGGTCCTCGGCAGCCGGGAGGCAGTCAAGGAGGCCGTAGCGACCGGGATCGGCATCGGAATCGTGCTCGACCGCGAGCGCGGCTTCGACCCCCGGCTGCGCGCGCTGACTGTCAGCGACTTCAATGTGGTGGCCGGAGAGTATCTGGTCACACGCCGGGAGACCCGCACCCTGGGAAGCGTCGGCGCGTTCGTCGCCATTGCGCTTGCTGCCTTCAAGGGAGGCGCGGCCGATCGCGGCTTCTAGAGTGCAGCGCCCCCCCAGGCAGGTGGCGAGGGCCATGCCCGACCGGCGCGAGGCCGATCAGGCATGGCCCTGCGCTGCGGACTGATCAGCCCGCGCCGGCAGGGCTCACTCCGCCGGGGCCATCAAGGGCTCGTCGAGCGGGTCCGGCAGGCTGCCGCTCAGCGCGGCCCTGAGTTGGTCCTGATCGAGTTCGCCCTCCCAGCGTGCCACGACGATCGTGGCGACGGCATTGCCGATGAAGTTGGTCACGGCACGGCATTCCGACATGAACCGGTCGATGCCGAGGATCAGCGCCATGCCGGCGACCGGGACCGCCGGCACCACGGACAAGGTAGCGGCAAGTGTGATGAAGCCAGCGCCAGTGATGCCGGCTGCGCCCTTCGAGCTGAGCATCGCCACCAGCAGCAGCAGGATCTGGTCGCCAAGCGGCAGGTGGATGTCCATGGCCTGGGCGATGAAGAGCGCCGCCAGCGTCATATAGATATTGGTGCCGTCGAGGTTGAACGAGTAGCCGGTCGGCACGACAAGGCCGACGACGGAGCGCTTGCAGCCGGCCAGTTCCATCTTTTCCATCAGGCTCGGCAGCGCGGCTTCAGAGGAGGAGGTGCCGATCACCAGCAGGATCTCGTCCTTGATGTAGCGGATCAGCGCCAGGATCGAGAACCCGTTATAGCGCGCGACCGCACCGAGCACGACGAGCACGAAGATCGCCGAGGTCAGGTAGAAGGTGCCGATCAGCATCGCCAGATTGGCGACGGAGCCAATGCCGTAGCGGCCGATGGTGAAGGCCATGGCGCCGAAGGCGCCGAGCGGGGCCGCCTTCATCAGGATGGCGACAAGCTTGAAGATCGGCGCCGACAGCGCCTGCAGGAAGTCGAGCACCGGCTTACCGCGCTCGCCCACCATCGAGAGCGACAGGCCAAACAGGACCGAGAAGAACAGCACCTGCAGAATGTCGCCGGAGGCGAAGGCGCCGACGATCGTGTTCGGGATGATGTTCTGGAGGAAGCCGACCACGCTGGAATCATGCGCCTGGGTCGCGTAGCCCTGCACCGATTTCGCGTCGAGGCTGGCGGGATTGATGTGCAGGCCGGCTCCTGGCTGCAGCAGATTGCCGACCACCAGGCCGACGACCAGTGCCAGGGTCGAGAAGGTCAGGAAGTAGATCATCGCCTTGCCGGCGACGCGCCCGACTTTCTGCATGTCGCTCATCCCGGCTATGCCGGTCGAGACCGTCAGGAAGATGACGGGCGCAATGATCATCTTCACCAGCTTGATGAAGGCGTCTCCGAGCGGCTTGAGGGCAGCGCCCTGCTCCGGCCAAAAATGACCGAGCAGGATGCCGGCCGCGATGGCCGCGAGCACCTGCACATAGAGATGCTGATAGAATTTCCTGGCAGGGGCCGGCTGTGCCGGCGCCTGGTCGAGCGTGATCGCCATGGCTTCCTCCTTGGGTCGGTCTCGCGGTGTTCTTGCTGTTCTGGACGCCGCTTGACCGCCCTGTTGGCAATCGCCATGCCAAGCCCTTGCGATGAATTTAATCGCTCTATTTCAAAGACTTGATCGGCCTTGACCTCCCCGTTCCGGAGATACCCTGGCGGCGCCCCGCACAGCGAAGGGTTGATTTGTGCGGATTTCCGCACATGATGGGACATGACCATGCCCCTGCCGGAAGAGCGTGATCGCCGGGCCGCCAGGCGCCTCTGGATTACCTTCGCGCTCCTGGTCGCGGCCATCGCCGTCGTCGCCTTCGTGATCGCCGGCGACATCGGCCGTAACCGCGCCATCGCGACGACGCGCGCCCGCGCCGAGGATGCCGGCACGCTGGCGCTCGCGATCCTGCGCGGCGAACTGGAGAAGCAGCGCGCATTGCCGGTCATCCTGGCGCGCGATCCCGACGTGCGTGCAGCCTTGGTCGATGGCGACAGACAGGCCCTCGACAGCAAGCTGGAGGCGATCGCGCGCGAAACCCGCGCCGCCGTGATCTATGTGCTCGGCAAGGACGGGATCACGATCGCCGCGAGCAACTGGCGCGAGCCGACGAGTTTCGTCGGCAACGACTACGCCTTCCGCGACTATTTCAGCGCTGCCGTCTCCGGCGGCGCAGCTGAGCAGTTTGCGCTCGGGACGGTCAGCAAGCGTCCCGGGCTCTACATCACCAGCCGCGTGGACGACGGCGAGACCGCTCTCGGCGTGATCGTGGTCAAGGTCGAGTTCGACCAGGTCGAGGCCGATTGGCGGGCGCTGGGCGGGCAGACCTTCGTCGTCGACAAGCGCGGCGTCGTGCTGCTCTCCACATTTGCGGACTGGCGCTTCCGGATCGAAGAGGCCCTCGCCTCGCAGACAGCAGCGGACATCAGGCAGTCGCTGCAATTCGGCGCCGCGCCGCTGACGCTGTTGCCCTTGCAGCGCGAGGGCGAAATCGTCCGCGGCACCGGCGCTGTTGCCGGCGCGCATATCGCCTCCCGTATCCCGATCCCGACCACCGACTGGAGGCTCGAAGTGCTCCTCCCGGTCGACCAGGCGATCCGCGACCAGCGGGCGGAGTTGCAGACGCTCATCGCGCTCCTGCTCATGCCGGGCGCCGCGCTCGGCGCGCTGGCGCTGCGCCGCCGCCAGGTCAATCTCGCCCGGCGCAGCGCCGAGGCGCGGATCAAGGACGAGCTCGAACGGCGCGTCGCCGAGCGCACCGCCGCGCTCGCCGGAGCGAATGAGCGGCTCGTCGAAGAGATGGCGGAGCGCACGCGGGCGCAGGAGCGCCTCTCCGATGCGCGCGAGGAATTGGCGAAGGCCAACCGGCTCGCGACGCTCGGCCAGGTCACGGCCGGCGTCGCCCACGAGATCAACCAGCCTCTCGCGGCAATGCGGACCTATGCCGAGAATGCCCGCGCCTTCCTCGAGCGTACGGATGCGGCCAGCGTCGACGGCGCGCTCGGCAAGATCGTCAGGCTGACCGAGCGGATCGGCACCATCACGGACACGCTGCGCGGCTTCGCGCGGCGCGGCGGGGGGCCGCTTGGGCCGGTCGATCTTCGAGAGGCGATCGACGGCGCGCTGATGATCCTCGATGCCGCGCTACGCCAGGCCGGCGTCACGCCGGTGGTCCCGGCGCTGACCCCGCCGGTCTCGGTGCTTGCCCGCCCGGTCGAACTCGAACAGGTCCTCGTCAACCTGATGCGCAACGCCATCGAGGCCATGGCCCAGCGGCGGAACGGGCAGGCACCGCGGCTCGCCATCAGCATCGCGACTGAAGCCGAGTACGTGGAGATCGCCATCGTCGATAACGGACCGGGGCTCGACGCGGAGGCCCTGGCGGCGCTCTTCACCCCGTTCCGCACCACGAAGTCGCGCGGACTCGGCCTCGGGCTGGTGATCTCGCATGATATCGTCGCGGCCTTCGGCGGCACGCTGAATGCCGCCAGCCGCCCCGGCGAGGGCAGCACCTTCACGATCAGCCTGAAGAGAGCCTCATGACCGGTCCCGACAGCACCCAGGATGTCATCGAGGTCGCCTTCGTCGATGACGATCCCGATCTGCGTGACGCCAATGCCCAGGCTCTGCGCCTCGCGGGCTTCCGTGCGGTGCCGCTGGGTTCGGCCCGGGCTGCGCTTGACCGTATCGGCCCGGACTATGCCGGCGTCGTCGTCACCGATGTGCGTATGCCAGGCATGGACGGCATCGCCTTGTCCAGGCAACTGCGCGCACTCGATCCGGACATTCCGGTGATCGTGATTTCCGGTCATGCGGATATTGCCATGGCGGTCGAGGCGATGAGCGAAGGCGCCTATGATTTCATCGCCAAGCCCTATTCGACCGAGCGCCTGGTCGAAACCTTGCGCCGTGCGGTGGAGAAGCGCGCGCTCATCATCGAGAACCGGCGCCTGCGCGCACTTGCCGCCAGTTCCGACGAGGAGACCGCGCTGCTCGGCGAGGCGCCTGCGATCCTGCGCCTGCGCCAGACCATTCGCGATCTCGCAGATGTCGATGTCGACGTCCTGGTTCTGGGCGAAACCGGCACGGGCAAGGAGGTTGTCGCCAACCTGCTGCACCGGCTGGGTCGCCGCCGCGACAAGCCCTTCGTCGCCCTGAATTGCGGCGCGCTGCCCGAGAGCGTCATCGAGAGCGAGCTCTTCGGCTACGAAGCCGGCGCCTTCACGGGTGCGCAGAAGAGGCGGATCGGCCGTATCGAGCATTCCAGCGGCGGCACGCTCTTCCTCGACGAGTTGGAGAGCATGCCGCCCGCGGCGCAGGTCAAGCTGCTGCGCGTGCTGGAGATGCGCGAGATCTCGCCGCTCGGCTCCAACGACCTGCGCCGGGTCGACCTGCGTGTCGTCGCGGCGACGAAGCTCGATCTCGGCGACCCTGCCCAACGCGGCGATTTCCGCGAGGATCTCTACTTCCGGCTCAACGTCGTCACGCTGCGCATCCCACCCCTTCGCGAACGGCGCCGCGACGTGCCGCTGCTCTTTGCCCAGTTCCTCGCCCGGGCGGCGCGAAAATACGGGCGCGAGGTGCCTGTGCTGGACCGCAGCGTCGAGCGCCACCTGGTCGAGAATGCGTGGACAGGCAATGTCCGCGAACTGGTCCATTTCGCCGAACGCGTAGCGCTCGGGCTCTCCGGCGACGTGCCGGCGGCGCAGGCGCGCGAGGATATAGCACCATCTAGCCTGCCCGAGCGCCTCACCGCGATCGAAGCCAACCTGATCCGCGAGGCATTGGAAGCCAATCGCGGCGATGTCCGCGCAACCCTCGAGATGCTGGGCATCCCGCGCAAGACCTTCTACGACAAACTCGCCCGTCACGGCATCGACCGCGCGGCTTACGCCGTGCCGGAATAGGCCGCGGCCGCCTGCACGTCGGTGTGCGGCCATGAAACACCGAGCGGCATCGCAAGGCAGGGTGAGCAAGGCACGCTTCGCAGACGGAGACCATGCTCAATGCAAAGCGGTCACCCCATGCGTTTGCAGGGCTTCGATCACGCCGTCGAAAATCAGGCCACCCCCGATCGCTGAGACGAAGAACCCGACAATGCGCGTGATCGCGTCGATTCCCATGGGGCCGATTCTTTGCGTGAGCTTCTCGGCATAGATCAGGCAGATATAGGTCGTGAACATCGTCGCGACGATTGCCGTCGAAATGGCGATGAACGAGAGGATTTCCTTGGATGAATCCTTGATCGTCGCAGTCATCCCGATGATCGTGGCGATGCCGCCGGGACCGAACATGATCGGCATCGCCAGCGGCACGAAAGCGATGTTCGACCCGCCGGTGTCGGCGCCCGAGAGGCCCAGATCGTCGCCCGATTTCTTCGGCATGAACAGCTCGAAGCCGATCTTCATCAGGATGATGCCGCCGACGACCCGCACCATGCTGAGCGGGACACCGAAAATCCGAAGCAGGAGGGTTCCGAAAATGAAGAAGAAGAAGCAAAGCAACAGCGCATAGACAGAGGCTTTCAGGGCCACCGTGCGGTGCGTTGCGTTATCCTTGCCCGACAAGAGCTTGAGGTAGACCGGCAGAACCTCGAACGGATTGATGATGGCAAGCAAGGTCGTGAAGGTTCCGACGAAGAGAGAAAGCTCGGTTCTCATCCGCATCTGCCCTTTCGGTTGCATGAGCGCGCAGGTCTGTCTTGTCAGGAGGTTGCCCCCGATCGGCGTCCCTGCCGCGCGTTGTCACCTCGACAACGTCCGTCCGCCGTCAGGATCCGGCATTCTGGCCGTGCTTCAGAACCGCAGGCTGAGCCCGACGACCGGGCCATGCATCAACATGTCGAACGCGTAACGCCGACGTCCCTCGCCCTGCGCATAGTCGGCGTAGAGCGCCCGGTAACCGAGGACGCCTGAATAGGTGACACCGTTCTTCTCGGCGAAATCGAAGCTGTAAGCAGCGATGCCCTGCCACGAGAATTTGCTGCCGCCGCCGCCAAGGTCGCCGCGCAGGACGATTTCCTGGCCGGGCGCGACGCCGATCCGCATGCGCGCGCCCGCAAAACCGTCGACCCAATCCACCGAGCCAGAGCGGGCGATCGCCACATTGCGCCCGAATCTGAGATCTCCGACGTCGACGGTCGCGCCCAGATCGAAGGAGAGATCGGCGCGTTGATACCAGTAGCGCGCGCCCGCCAGCACGTCGAAACTGACCGATCCGTAGCGCGCCAGTTCGTAAGCAGCCCCTGCTTCGAGGATAGCCATCGAGGTCTTGGCATCGCCGGACGCGCCGACCGCACCCGAGATATCCGGCGTCGCACTGCGTGTCCTGACACCACTGCGATCAACGCTGACCTTGAGCCCGACGAAATTGCCGAGAAGAGAAAACCGGCCGTTGCGGGCCTCGATATCCGCCATCAGGGCAAACAATGTTCCCCCATCTCCGAGTGTCGCATCGACGACATCGATGAAACTGGCATCGACCTTCGCGGTTCGCCCCTTCACCGTCTGGTTTCCGTTGAGCGATGTGAGCCAGCCATAGGGCGTGAACCGGAAGGCCCATGCCGAGGTCATGATGGGCGCTACGGGTGCAGCCGGGGGTGGCAGATCGGCGGCCTGCGCCACGACGCTGCCGAGTCCGAGCATCATCGACAAGGTGACGCCGCAGATCTTCGCGTGGTTGAGTGTCATCGCAATCCCCTTCTTTGCGACTCATGCTCTAGAATTCCATGCTCAGCATCCGTCGAAGACTGCTCCCGTTCAATCTGCAACTTGCCACCAATTGCTCAGCAGCGATGAGTGTGACATATTTACTTAATCTGACCGGCCAAATTCCAATCCAAGATCGCCAGCATGCCGGCATGGACCTGGCGGCGCTGCTTTACACGACCCGCTTCATGAGTGGCTCGACGAATTCGTGCGGAATTTCGTGAATAAGATCACGTCAGGTTCGCCGTTGTTCGGATTTACTCCGAACAGGCTCGCAACCTTAACGCATCGAAGACTGACGCAGGCACAGATAATCCTCGCCACAAGCTTCGTGACATGTATCACGCAAGCAACACAGGCACAGGTTTGCGCACGGCGAGCAGTACGTAATCTGGCGCGCCGAAGGGAACTCTGTTCCACTGGAGGGTGAACGGTCTGGATTACAGACGGAGCACCTCATGGCTGGGCGACGTACTGGCTACGGGCGGTTGGGAATGAGGCTCGCGGCCGCCATCCTTGCGGGTTGTGGAAGCTCGTTCGCGATCGCGCAAGAAGAGCCCGGGAAAAGCACGGCCGATCTGGCCAAGGCGGCGCAGAACCCCGTTGCCGACATGATCAGCCTGCCCTTCCAGAACAATTTCAACTTCAATGTCGGGCCGCATAAACAGCTGCAGAACGTCCTCAACATCCAGCCCGTGATCCCGATCACGCTGAACAAGGACTGGAACCTGATCACGCGCTGGATCACGCCGGTGATCGCGCAACCGGCCCTGACGGTGAATGGCGAGCGCGAGTTCGGCCTCGGCGACATCAAGACATCAA
>NZ_JBFRHE010000008.1:0-267239 GCF_052115715.1 Allobosea sp. 2KB_26 | reverse complement strand
GAACATGCCAACAAGCATGGCGATCCAAAAATCCTCGAACGCTGCACCTTGCCCCTGACCGGCGCTGGCGTCGTCGACCTTGTTGTGACCGATTTGTGCGTCATGGCCTGCGACAAGGCGAAGGGCGGGCTGACCTTGCTCGAACTGGCGCCCGGTGTGACCCTCGACGAGGTCAAGGCCAAGACCGGCGCGCCCTTCGTGGTCGCAACCGCCCTGAATGGAGAAGCTGCGTAAGACGTCCGGCCAGCTCTGCGAAAATTGCAGGCCGCTTCTCTGAAGGGCGAAGCGGCCGTTTGTTGCAATGTCCTGTGTGGACGGCTCCCGCGTCTTCCGCGGCGATGTGAGGCTGGCGGTTTGGTCGGGAGCAGCCGTGGCGGAGATGCCGCGCTTGCGATCGCCGAGGCCAAGGGCGGCCTGAACCGTTCACGGCCGGGCAATGCGAGACGGGACATCCGAGGCGTGAAGTTTGGGCTCGGCATATAGCCGAATCAGCCTCATCATTGCGAGCGGTGCAGCCTATCGTTCCCGCGAGGTCCCATGCGCCTTGGCCTGACCGCGATTGCCGCTCTCCTGATCTCCACAGTCCCAACCCTGGCCGATGAGCGCAGCGAATGCCTCGCCGGCATTGGGCGCCTGCGCAGTGCTGCCGCCGCAAGACCTGTTCCTGCCAACAAGGACGCGCTTCTCGGCACGCTGCGCCGGGCGGAGCGCGAGGCCGCCGAGCGCCAGTTCGACGAATGCGCCGGGATCCTCAAGGCCAGCGCGAGCGGGGGCGGCAAGAGCGGCAAGGATGACGATGACGCGGAGGAGGGCGCCGAAACCGAGGACATGTTCGGCTTTACGGAGGGCACCAGCATCCTCGAAAAGGGCAAGTTCGAAATCTCCGGCGCGGGCGAGGGGGCATTCGGCAAGCGCCTTGGCCGGTATCGGACGGGAGGGCTAGGCGGCAGCTTTGCGTTCGCGCCGGTCGACGGGCTCAGCATCGAGTTGGGGGCGGTCGGCAACAGCGTCTCGATCCGCGACGTGCCGGGCCTGGACAATCGCCACGGCGGCGGCTTCGGTGGCTTTTCCGCCGAGTTGAAATGGCAGGCTATCAAGCGGGGAGACGCCTCGCCCGTCGGCCTGACCTTCATCGTCGAGCCGGGCGTGAGCTTTCGCGATGCGGATGCTGGCGGGCGCGGCCGGGGCTTGGGAGTGGAAGGGCGGATCGCGCTAGATGCCGAGCTTATTCCCAGGAGGTTGTTCGGCGGTCTTAACCTGATCTACGAATTGGAGAAATTCCGCCCGCGCGGCCTGAATCTGTTCAATGGCGAAGCCGAGCCCCTGGAAGGCGTGTCATCCGGGCCGTGCCAGCCCTATGCCGAGGACGACGCCCTGGAGACATGCGTCGCGTCCGCGCGCCGCAAGTCGGCGGAGCGGTCCTCCCTCCTGGGGCTCTCGGGCGCGCTCGCGTTCCAGATCAACCCCAATGTGTTTATCGGCGGCGAGGTCCGCTATTTGCGCTCCTATGCCGGGCTTGGGTTGAACAGTTTTGAGGGCCACGCCGTCTTCGTCGGCCCGACTCTCTACGCCAAGCTCAGCGAGACCGTGTCGATCTCCGCGGCCTATTCCACCCAGATTGCCGGGAAATCGGAAGCCACACCAGGCCGACGGCTCGATCTCGACAACTTCGCCCGCCATCAGGCCAAGCTGAAGATCTCCTATGAGTTCTAGGCAGGACCGCGCTCGAGCAGGCGCTCATCGTCCCAGTGCCTTACGGGCGTCGTTGACCGCGTCGAGACACTCGTCGAATTCGCCCTCCTGTTCTTCGCGCCGCGCGACGCGGAGCGCCGTCTCCAGCTTGCGCAGGGTGGCCGGTGGCGGCTTCCTGGCGATCTCGGCCTGGATCATGACGATGCCATTCGTGCATTCCGACCTGTCATCGGCCATTGCGGGAATCGGCACCAGGATCAGGACGGAGGTGACGGTGAGCATGCGCATGGCTTGTTTCCGTCACTTCACGATGAAGGTGCCGGTCATGCCCTGAGCCTCGAGGCCCTGGATATACCAGGGGTACTCGCCCGGCCGGATCGCCACGAACTCGACATGGATCGTGCCCTGATCGTCGAACTCGAGATGATGAGGCGCCCCCTGCATGTGCACCTCGAGATGGTTGATGACGATCTGGTTGATCCAGCTGTTCCGGAAGAATTCGGGTGCGAAGAACTTGTACTCCTTGCCGCCCTTCGCCGTGATGGAGAGGCGGTAGGATTTGCCGGATTCCATCTCGATCTGCTTCTGGGAGACGACGTAGTCGCGGCCTTCGTCATTCCCGAGCACCAGTTCGGGCAGATTTGTCCGGCCTTTCACGAGGTCGGCGGCCGTCGCCTGGCTCAACCCGAGCAGGCCCGCCAGCAAGAACCACAGCAGATGCATGTCATCCTCCCCGTTCGTGTTGCTTTGGAATAGTGCAGGATCACTCGATTTTCGTGGGCACCTTGCTCTAGGCGTCGAACAGTCGATCTCGGGTCGCTTCGCCTCCGTCCGGGGCTGGCCCGAAGCCTTGCCCTCTGCAATGATAGCCAGCGACAGCCAAATCCGACAGTAACACGGCGAGACCGTGAAGAAGAGACGTCCCGTTTTCACCGCAATCGAAGGAGCCGGACATGTCCTGGGTCGAAAGCGGGCGGGACGCGGCGCCGGAGAGGCGAGGATTCGCGCCCTGCACTTGCGGGAAGCCGGCTGCCTGAGGCGTCCCGATGAAAGCCATCGTTCTCGGTGCGGCTGCTGGCGGCGGCTTTCCGCAATGGAATTGCCGGTGCCGGGTTTGTGCGCTTGCCTGGAGCAGGGATCCCCGCGCGCCCTGGCGGACGCAATCGAGCCTCGCAGTGACAGGCGATGGCGAGAACTGGACCGTTCTGAACGCGTCTCCCGATCTCGGCAGCCAGATCCGGACGACGCCGGCCCTCTGGCCGCGCGCAGAGCGCCATTCGCCGATCGGCACGGTCATTCTCAGCAGTGCCGAAATCGACCATGTCGCCGGGCTGCTCAACCTGCGCGAGCGGCATTCCTTCGATCTGGTCGCGCTCGCACCTGTCCTTGACGCCATCGAGGCCAACCCGATCTTCGCGGCGGTGCCGGCGCGTCGCATGATCGCGACCCCCGCGAACCCCATTGCACTGGCCGGCGGACTGACGGCGGAGCTGTTTCCCGTTCCCGGCAAGGCACCACTCTACCTCGAGGAGAGCGCGCCCCGGCTCGCGTCCGAGGCGGGCGAAGCGGCCGGCATCCGGATCAGCGGCCATGGACGCGCGCTCGTCTATATCCCGGGCTGTGCGGCCTTGTCCGACAGCGTTCGCGCCACGGCTGAAAGCGCGGACATGCTGTTCTTCGACGGCACCCTGTTCACCGATGACGAGATGATCCGCAGCGGCGTCGGCGAGAAGACCGGCCGGCGGATGGGACATATGCCGATCACGGGCGATGGCGGCTCGCTGTCCTGGCTTGCGAAGCTGCCTGCGGCGCAAAAAATCTATATCCATCTCAACAACACCAACCCGGCGCTGATCGAAGGTTCGCCGGAGCGTCTCATCATCGAAGCCGCGGGTATCGCGGTGGCCTATGACGGCATGGAGGTGCGGCTGTGACTGCTTTGCTATCGCCCGAGGAACTGGAACAGCGCCTGCGCGAGGTCGGAGAGGCACGCTACCACGACAAGCACCCCTTCCATACCCGGCTGCATTCCGGCCAGTGCACGAAGGGCGAGGTCCAGGCTTGGGCTCTCAACCGCTTCACTTACCAGGCGCATATCCCGGTGAAGGACGCCTTCCTGATCGCCCGGACCAGCGACCCTGCGCTCCGCCGGGCCTGGCGCCAGCGGCTCGTCGACCATGATGGCGAGGGGGACGGCGAAGGCGGCATCGAACGTTGGCTCAGGCTGTGCGAGAGCCTGGGCCTGGCACGCAGCGATGTGCAGGCCCATCGCGGCGTGCTGCCGGCGACCCGCTTTGCGGTCGAGGCCTATGTCAATTTCGTGCGCGAGCGCCCGCTGCTCGAAGCGGTCGCGTCCTCCCTGACCGAGCTGTTTTCGCCAAAGGTCATCCGCCACCGCGTCGAAGGCATGCTGGCGCATTACGACTTCGTCAGCCCGGAGAGCTTGAGCTATTTCACCGCCCGTCCGGAACAGGCGCGGCGCGACGTCGAGACCGCCCTTGCCTATGTCACGGCCCATGCCCGTACGCCGGCCGAGCAGGAGGCGGTGATCGCGGCGCTCGAATTCAAATGCGACGTGCTCTGGGCCATGCTGGATGCGCTGCATCACGCCTATGTCGAGCCTGGACATATTCCGCCCGGCGCCTTCGTGCCGGTGCGCTGATGATCGCGCTCACGAGCGGCTGAGCCTGCAAAGCTGATTGCTGCGCGCGGCGCCACGCCTTATCCTGCTTCCCGCGTAGCCTGCTCGACCTGCTTTCATGTCAGGGAGATGCGATCGTGAGCGGAAGAGCTTTCGCCGTCCTGCTCTGCCGGATCGCCGCGGTGGTGCTGGCGATCGCGCCATGGCCGGCGCAGGCGCAGGAAACCCCGGTCGATATCCTGTTCGAGCGTCCTCATCTCTCCGGCCTGTCTTCGGGCACGGAGCTGACCTATCGCCTTGAACGCTTGCCCTCCGATACGAAACGGCTGGGCGAGCCCTTCGGCGACGACATCACGCTCGTGGTCAGATCCGTTGCAGCCAGCGGCAGCCGCAATGTCGACCTTCGCATGTTCACGGGCGAGCGGGCGCGCGAGCCCATGTCGATTACCGATCTGACCGGCAATCCGGTGCTCGTCATCTTCCTCGATCGGGCAGTGAGCAACATGGCGCAGCTCACCGGTGGAACGACGCCCTATTTCAAGGACCGTCTGCGCGCCGGCCTGCGCGACAAGGCGACAAGCGAGGCCACCAAGGTGGAATTCGAGGGCAAGACGCTGGATGCGACGCGGATCACCGTCAGGCCCTTCGTCGACGACACCAATATCGGGCGGATGCTCGGCTATGAGGATTCCCAGTTCGAGATTCTGGTGGCTGGGGCCGCGCCCGGCATGCTGCTCGACATGACCGCAAGGTTCGTCAGCACATTGCCGGATGCGCCGAAACTCGAGGAGCGCATCATCCTGAAATCCGCTGGGGCCCAGCGATGAGCACGGTCGGGACGAGAGGGGGGCGGCAGCAGCACAGGTTCCTGGCGGCTCTGGCCGGGGCGCTGCTGGCGACGATCCCGGCTGCGGGCAATGGCGGCGCAGCTGAGACGCCGGTCAACGACTATCCGACGGTCGCACGCGCCGATTACATCTTCGGGTGCATGGCCGCGAATGGCCAGACGCGCACGGCGCTGGAAAAATGCTCCTGTTCGATCGACGTGATCGCCTCTGTCCTGCCCTACAAGGCCTATGAAGAGGCCGAGACGATCATGTCCGTGCGCCAGCGCGGCGGTCAGAACGCCTCGATGTTCATCTCCATGCCCTTGTTGCGAGAGAAGGTCGCGCGCCTGAAACGGGCGCAGATCGAAGGCGAGCTGCGCTGCTTCTGACGAGATGCCGCCCGAGGCGAGGGGCTCCGCTCAGTAGACCACGACGCTGCGGATCGACTTGCCCTCATGCATCAGGTCGAAGCCGTGGTTGATCTCATCCAGGCTGAGCTTGTGGGTGATCAGGTCGTCGATGTTGATCTTGCCCTCCATGTACCAGTCGACGATCTTCGGAACGTCGGTGCGCCCGCGCGCGCCGCCGAAGGCGGTGCCCTTCCAGACCCGCCCGGTGACGAGCTGGAACGGCCGCGTCGCGATTTCCTTGCCGGCTTCGGCGACCCCGATGATGATCGATTCACCCCAGCCGCGGTGGCAGCATTCCAGCGCCTGGCGCATGACATTGGTGTTGCCGGTCGCGTCGAAGGAGAAATCGGCGCCGCCGCCGGTCAGATCGACGATCGCCTGCACCACCTTGTCGGTGCCGATCTCGGCCGGGTTGATGAAGTCGGTCATGCCGAACTTCTCGGCCATGGCGCGCTTTCCCGGATTGATGTCGACACCGATGATCTTGTCGGCGCCGACCATGCGGGCGCCCTGAATGACGTTGAGGCCGATACCACCGAGTCCGAAGACCACGACATTGGCGCCGGGCCAGACCTTGGCGGTGTAGATCACCGCGCCGATCCCCGTCGTCACGCCGCAGCCGATATAGCAGATTGTGTCGAAGGGCGCGTCCTCGCGGACCTTGGCCACGGCGATCTCGGGCAGCACCGTGAAATTCGCGAAGGTCGAACAGCCCATATAGTGAAAGACCTCGCCACCGTTACAGGAGAAGCGCGAGGTGCCGTCCGGCATCACGCCCTGGCCCTGCGTCGCGCGGATCGCCGTGCAGAGATTGGTGCGGCGTGACAGGCAGCTTTTGCAATTCCGGCATTCCGGCGTGTAAAGCGGAATGACATGGTCACCGACCCTGAGCGTGGTCACGCCCGCGCCGATCTCGCGCACGATGCCGGCGCCCTCATGGCCGAGAATCGCCGGGAACTTGCCCTCTGAATCCATGCCCGACAGCGTGTAAGCGTCGGTATGGCAGATGCCGGTCGCCATCACCTCGACCAGGACCTCGCCCGCCTTCGGGCCGCCGATCTCGACCGTTTCGATGGTCAGCGGCTTCCGGGCCTCCCAGGCGACGGCTGCGCGTGTCTTCATGACCCGGGCCCTCCCAAGCGATCCCGATCAGGACTTCAGAACCCCGGACGCCTTGGCGATATGGGTGGAGATGAAATCCATCAGCGGCGGGGAGAGGCAGTCATAAGGCTCGAGGCGGATCTCGCGCAGGCGTGCGCGGACCGCGCCCTGATTGGCCGGATCGGCGCCCGACTCGATGATCGAGGAGACGAAGGCGGCAAATTCCGGGGGGGACCAGCCGGTTTCCGGCGACAATTCGGTGTGAACGAAATCAAGGCCGTAGAACGGGTGGGCTGCCTTCTCGATCCGCCCGTACATATGGACGCCGCAGCCCTTGCAGGCATGGCGCTGGATCGTGGCGGACGCATCGACGATCTCGAGCTTGTCGCCATTCTCGAGCACGGTCACCTTGTTGCGCGGCGCCACCGCGACCATCGCAAACAACGCACCCTTGGGCTTCCAGCACTTCGTGCAGCCGCAGGCGTGGTTATGGGCCGATTGCGAGTCGACGCGGACCTTGACCGGGCGGTCCGTGCATTGGCAGACAAGCGTTCCGCCCTTGAAATCGGCTGAAGCCGGCGGGAGGCCGCGATCGATCGAGGGATGGATGGCAACTGTCTGCGTCATGATCTCGTCCTCCCTGTCGCCGGTATGAGCACGCGCCCGGAACAAGCTCGATCCCGCGCATGGAAATCCGGTGCTCGTCTCCATGCGTCTGATGGCGCATGTCCGGCGTGCAATGTGGTATCTTTCTCGCCTCGACGCTTGCCCTGAAGGGAAGCATCCCTTGTCTGCCCGCGAAGACACGCCCCGGCCCGCCGCGCCAAGGGCCATTCCTTGCAAGAGGGCGGCGATGTAGAGTGGCATCGTCGAAGCGGAATGCGCGACAATGACCCATGCGATCATATCCCTGAGCACCGCCACGACACCGGCTCCGCTGCGGTCCGAGTACTGGGCTCAGGCGCTGGGCACGCTATGCGGGCCGCTTCGCGTCGATGCATTCGGTGCCGGCACGATCGACGGGCATATCGATTATGCGACGATCCGGCGGCTGCGGCTTTGCCAGATCGAGGTCAGTCAACATCGGATTGCCCACCCCGCTTCCTGCACTGAGCTGGGCGGTCGTCCCATAAAGGTGCTGTTTCAGACAGACGGCACCTCGCTGTTCGAGCAGGACGGCCGGCATTGCGTCATCACGCCCGGCGACTGCCTGATCTACGACGTCTCCAGGCCTCATGTGATCACGAGCGCAGCACTGACGAAGCATCATGTCGTCATCATACCCCGGCAATTGCTGGAGCTACGTGGCGTACCGCTCGATCCGCTTCTGGCGCAACAGGCTTCGGCTCGCGAGGGCGCGGGCCGTCTGGCTCATGATTTCGTCCTGTCCGCCTTCAACGAGGCCCCTGCACTGGCGGCGGGCTGCGAAGTCCAGGTCGCCGACAGCTTGCTCGATCTCGTGCTGATGCCCTTCTTTTCGCAATCGTCCTTCAGGGCCTCGGGCCGCGCGGCGCTTTCATCCCGGATCAAGGCTCTCATTCGCGAGAACCTGAGCGATCCGGACCTCGGCATCGAACAGCTCTCGTCGGCCTTGGATTGTACCAAGCGCTATCTCCACATGTCCTTTGCCGATGAAGGGACGACGATCACCAGCTACATCTGGCAAAAGCGTCTGGAGAAATGCCTGGAGGAGCTCGAATTTGGCCCAAGGCCGGGAAAGACCCTGACCGATATCGCCTTCTCCTGGGGCTTCAGCAGCTCATCGCATTTCACCCATCTGTTCAAGAAGCGCTACGGCATACCGCCTTCGGCCATCCAAAGGCATGCCGGCGATCCTGCGGGCCTGTCTGCTGACACAGGCAAGGCCGCGAGCGGCCCTTAGTGCATCGGCCGGAAAGGGCCTGTAAGATGGGCCTCCGACGGTGTTGGCGCGCATTCCGCGTCATCGCGGGACGGGCTGGGCCACGCAACGTGGGGAGCAGTCGATGCTTGCGATCGTCATTTCCGTTTGCTTGGTCACGGACCCCTCGATCTGCCGGAACGAGCGGATTCCGCTGGCGATCAATGTCTCGCCGAACCAGTGCGCGAAGAGTGCAGCGCCCTATGTCGCGCAATGGAATGGCGAACATCCGGACTGGCGGGTCGTCCGCTGGCGCTGCGCGGGCGCGGATGAGAAGGACATCTGACACCGGGTGAGTGTCGTTTGCGTCAGACGCCCTGATAGGTCCGGTAGATGAAATCGGTGCGCTCGGATGCGGCCTCCGCTTCCGCAAGTGCGACGACCTCGCGGTGCAGCGGCGACAATGAGCAGGCAGGGTCGGTCGCCGCCGCGTCGCCGGCCAGCGCCATCGCCTGGCAACGGCAGCCGCCGAAATCCAGCTCTTTGCGCGCGCAACTGCGGCAAGGCTCCTGCATCCAGTCCGTGCCGCGGAAGGCATTGAACGCCCTGCCGCGATACCAGATCTCCGACAGGCTGGCGTCGCGGACATTGTCGAAGACCAATCCCGCGATCGTCTCGGCCGCATGGCAGGGCAGGGCGCGCCCCGTCGGCGTGATGTTCATCAGCCGCGCGCCCCAGCCGCCCATGCAAGCCTTTGGGTACCGGGCATAGTAATCGGGCAGCACGCAATCGATGACAAGGCGTCCGGCCGTGCGGTTCCTGGCCTCTTCGACATCCACCATCGCGGCTTCGACCTGCTTGCGCGTCGGCATCAGCCTGGCGCGGTTGACCAGACCCCAGCCGTAATACTGCACATGCGCGATCTCGATGCGCGCCGCGCCCCAATCCTCGGCAAGCTCCACGAAGGCGGGAATCTGCTGGACGTTTTCCCGATGCACGACGGCATTGACGGTGAGCCGCAACCCAAGCCGGGCGATGGACGCAGCGACTGCATGCTTGCGATCCCACGCACCCGCATATCCGGCAACGCGATCGCAGGTCTCGGCGTCGACAGCCTGAATGGAAAGCTGGATATGGTCGAGGCCGGCGTCAGTGACCGCGTCCAGCACGGCCGGCTGAAAGCCGACACCGGAGGTGATCATGTTGGTATAGAGCCCGGCATGGTGTGCATGCGCGACCAGTTCGGCGATATCACGCCGCAGCATCGGCTCGCCGCCGGAGAAATAGATATGCAGCACGCCGAGCGCGGCGGCCTCATCGATCAACCGCTTCCACTCGGCGGTCGAGAGTTCGCCCGAGCGCCTGTCGAGCTCGAGCGGATTGGAGCAATAGGGGCAACGCAGGGAGCAGCGATGCGTCAACTCGGCGAGCAAACCCATGGGGGGCTGCAATTCGGGTCGCGCAGGAGTGGTTTGCGGAAGCGTTTCGACGTCGCTCACAGGTCGACCATCCTCTGATCGGCAAGGCCGCGCAGGAACGTCATGACGTCTGTGGCGATCTCGTCCCGGTCCGCGTCGAACGTTGTCGCCAGATCCTGGACGATGGTTTCGACGCAACTCACCCCATCGATGCGCTGCAGGATCTCGAGCGCCATCTCATCGGGTTCGAACACGCGCTCGGGACCGAGAAGGAACCATTGCCGGCGGCTCTCGTCAAAGCGCAGGCGAACGCCACGGGGCAGCACCGGGATGATGTTTGCGACATCGGTCGTCGTAATGCCAGCGGACATGGGCTAGCGCCTCGCTCAGCTCGGTCAAGCGTATCGGTGCCAGAAGGACGATGGCGGAATCGGTGCGAGGCATGCCTCAACGCTTCGGGTGGCGCCTCAACCCGCCGCATCCAGTCGAGCGCACTGTCGTCAGCGATGCCCGCAAACGAGCGTCGCTCCCGACGGCTTCCCGCCTGACATGCGAGCGGGACACCAACGAGCGGGACACCAATGATCACCGTCCTCGGCGGAGTTGCGCGCCTACGCCCGCACCCGCTTCCGGGTCGATAGCCAGTCTCTCAGAACGAACGCTTCAGAACTGCGCGGGCGCGTACGACGTCACTTCGCAGCCGACTGTCACTTCGATGATCGCGGGTTTTTTCCACTTGCGCATGATCGGTTTCTCCAGATCGTCGCCAGCCTTCTCAAGAGTAGGCGTCGGGAGCCTACACCCGCCGGCAGTCTGTTGCAAACAGAGCCCGCCGCCTGCCGCCGTCCAGAAACTCACTGGCGAGGGCGGATTACGGCTGTTCACGCGCGGCAAGGCGAGAGGGCAGGCGAGCCGGAGCGGCGGGCCATGCGCTGATCTCCGTCATGAATTTCTGCCGGAAGGCCCGGCCGAAATCCTCGAACCCCTGCGCCGGAAGGACGAAGGCGCCCGGCCCGCCAACGACGTTCTCGCCATACCAGCCCGCGAGCGTCGCAGCCTCGCTCCCTTCCAGGATCGGCAACCCGTTGATGGTCAGGCCGATCGCGACCAGTTCATCGCGAACCGATGCCGGGGCAGCCGCGGGATTGCAGTTCTCTTGTCCGTCACCGGACACATCCAGCACGACGCGTGCCGCCCGCATCGGGATTTGCGGCGTGATCTTGTCGGCGACGAAGCGCATCATCTGCGCCACGCAGGTGAATTCGCCGCCTTGCCGCGCGAGCCGGCGCAGTTTGCCTGCCAGCGCCTGCGCATCGGCGGCGCTGGCGATCCTGACCCACGGAATCGAGAAGCTCGGCTTGTCGGCCCAGAGGATGACGCTGATCGCAATCGCCTGGCGCGGGCCACCGAGAATGGCCTCCTGCACGGAGGGGTCATCGAGTGCGTCCGCGATGCCGTCGATCTGCAGCCGATAGCGCCGCGCATCGACGGAGTTCGACACGTCGATCGCCAGGACCAGGGCGGTATCGACGCTTCCCCGTGATTCAGCGCTGCCGTCCCGGGTGCCGGGCTGTATCAGCAGCGCGGCTGCGAGGGGGATCAGCAAAGGGCGAACAGATCGATCGAGCAACAGCACCGGCATGTGCTCCGCAACGCATTCGACTGAGCTACCTTACCGCCTTGTCGAGATTATGCGCCAGGGCAAGGCCTCTGGCGCTCTCCAGGCCCTTCACCCCGGTCAGGATCGCGCCGTCGAAATCGACACCGGTCAGATCGGCGTCCCTCAGGTCCGCGCCGGTGAGGTCGGCCTTGGACAGATCGACATTGACCAGCATGGCCCCGGTCAGGTCGGCATGGCGCAGCTTGGCAAAGCGCAGGACGATACCTGTCAGGTCGGTGTGGCGCAGGATCGCGTCCGTCAGGTCGCAGCCGAAGAGCTCGGTGCGCAGCGTGGTCATCAACGTTCCCCGCATATCCGCATAGTTGAAGACGGCGGCGGTCAGGTCGGCTCCGCGCATATCGGCGCCGCTCAGATGGGCGACGATGACGGCGCGTGCAAGATTGGCGTTCCGGAAGCGAGGCGCTTCGCTTGCATCATAGGACAGGCTCGAAACGGCGCTCGGCAGCAGCAGGGTCGCGTCGGAGAGGTCGGCACCGCTGAAATCGGTGCCGATGATCACTGCCCGGTCGAGCCGGGCGCCGTGCAGATCGGTCCCGGAAAGATCGGCGCGAACCAGATCGGCGCCAAAGAGATCGCTGCCGGCGAGCCGCGCCCGCCGGAAATCGAGGCCGCTCAGGTCGAGGCCGCGCAAATCCTGCCCGCCGAGATCGGCACGCGTGCCAGGCGCAAGCTGGAACAATCTCTGCGCAACCTCGCGAACGGTGAGCTTGGCCTCGGCGACCGCCGGCATCGGCGTGCAGAGCAGGCCGAGCGCGACAAGCGCGGCCGTCCTGCAGGCGCGTCTGGCTGGGTTATCGGACTGTGTGATCAGCTTTCCTTCCCGCTCTTGACCGGCCAGCTGCCGCGCAACACGCGGCCATCCGTATCTTTTGCGGCGACGGTCAGAACATCGCCCGGACCCGTCGTGCGGAAGGTGAAGCGGATATTGGGGTCCGCACTCAGCGAGATGCCGCCCTCCATACGGAAGACGAGCGCATCGCCGCGCTTCACTTCGACATCGGTGATGAATTTCGCCGGGATATAGTAGCCGGTCAGCTGATTCATCTGCATCCCGGAATAATTCGGGTGGCGGATCATCAGTTGCGCCTCGCGCGAGGTCGAGGCCGGGAGGCCTCCGTCGAACTGCCGCAGCTGCATCTGGCCGAGCTCGGCATCGGCAAGCTCGGCATCTTTCTGCGCCGGGGCCGAGCAGCCGCCGGACGCCTTCACATATCGGGTGGTCATGTGCAGCGTTCCCGCACTGGTTTCGACCACGGCGCGGACATTCGAATAGGCGTCGATGCGCACGCGCGTCGACAGCACGATCTCACCGGAGCCCTCCCCAAAGAAGAAAGTGGCGGCGACCGGGGCGGGGTTCTTGTCGATCAGCAAGGTCAGGGTGAGTGGGGCCGATGCCTTGTCGCGGTCGATTTTCACGGTCAGCGGAACCAGGGCCGCATCTTCGGCGCGGACCGGCGCTTCCAGCGTCACCAGCCCATCCTCCTCGCTGATCGGCCGGTTCCTGAACACGTCCTGATGGAGGCCGGGCCAGGGATCGTCCTCGGCCCGCGCCAGCGTAACCGGCAGGCCCGTGATCACGGCGCCAACAAGATAAAGGACGCTGCGGCGTGCGATGAGCTCAGTCATGGCATCCTCCGGATCAGGTCGCCGGGCGCCGCGATCACTCCCATTCAAGCTCGGCAAACGCGGCCGTGACATTGCGGGCGTTGAATTCGTCGAACAGGAGCCAAGCCTCCTTCTCGGAGAGCCCGACGGTAGCCGCGGCCTCAGTGATCGATCGCCCTTCTTTTATCATGCGCCGCACGTCCGAGGAAATTCTTTGCAGGTACTGCTTCTGCGGTTGCACCGCCTCGGGCCAGGCCGCTACCGGCGGTCCGTGGCCGGGCACGACACGCGCCGCCGCGACCTGTTCGAGGCGGCTGATCAGCGCCAACCAGCCGCGGATCGATCCGTCGAGGACGGGGACATGCCGCATGAACAGCAGGTCGCCGAGAAAGAGCGTTCCCGAGGCGGTATCCTGAATGGTCAGGTCGTTGTCGGTATGCGCCGTCGGTTGCGCTTCGAGAATGAGCTCGCGTTCGCCGAGATCGATGACCGACCGGTTCTCGACGGAACGCGTCGGCACGATCAGGCGGGTGCCGGCAAACGCGTCCGGACCGAGCCATTGCGCGTTGAGGGCGAGGTAGCGCTCGGCCCGCGCGGCCAGGGCGCGCGCCAGTTTGTGATGGCCGATGAATTCCGGCCGGTCATCGACAAAGGCGGCGTTCCCGAACAGATGGTCGGGATGCATATGCGTGTTGATCACGTAGCGAATGGGCTTGTCCGTCACCGTCCGGATCGCGGCGCGCAGCGCCTGTCCGATCGCCAGGCTGCCGCCGGTGTCGATCACGGCGACGGCATCGCGACCGATCACGAAGGACAGATTGGCGATATCGCCCCGATTTGACGGTGCAAAGAGCGCATAAGCGCCCTGATGCACGAAAACGCCAGGCGCGATCTCCGTGACGCTCAGGGGCAGGACTACCGGGGTTGTCTGGGCCGCCGCCGGGGAAACGGGTCCGCTTTCACCGCCAGGCAGCGCCAGCGTCAGACAGAGCATGCCGAACACGACCCTGAGATATCGCCGCAGCGATGCGCGCGAGGGCAGGAGAGTGGCGGTCATCCGCTTTTGTAGCATGCGGAAGCAATCGGTTCCATTTCGCGCTCAGGTCTTGCCGTATCGCAAGTTGACTGGTCTCTCCATTGAATTGTGCGGCGCAGCATTCATTGCGATTGCATTTGTGTAGGTCAGTAATCGTGACGTGTCGGCCGCGTCATGGTCGGGTTTCGGCTGAATTCATTGGGAAATCAGGGCATGGAGTCTTGTTGCGATCTTGTCCGAAATCAAAAAAGGGCCTACACATGCTCCGGTAGAAATCGGCTTCTACGACTGACGCCCGGTTGGCGGCGAGACAGTCGTAGCCTGAACACATGCCCAAGCGCTCGGACGCTTCGGCGGTTCAGCCGTGACACGCTATGGAGCGCTATCGCAGCAGACAAAAAACGCCAGGAGGAACGTCATGCGCAAGCTTATACAATCTGCAGCTTTGTTGACGACCGTGGCCTTTCCAGTGCTTTCGCTGGCGAATTCTGACGTGATCAAGCAGACATCGGACCCAAATCAATGGGCGATCCAGACTGGCGACTATGCGAATACCCGCTATTCAAAGCTGGACCAGATCAATCGTGACAACGTCAAGAACCTGAAGGTGTCCTGGACCTTCTCGACCGGCGTGCTGCGCGGCCATGAAGGCGCGCCGCTGGTGATTGGCAACACGATGTATGTCCACACGCCGTTTCCAAACATCGTCTATGCGCTCGACCTGAATCAGGATGGCAAGATCCTCTGGAAATACGAGCCCAAGCAGGACCCGTCGGTCATTCCAGTGATGTGCTGCGATACGGTCTACCGCGGCGTCGCCTATGCGGACGGTATGATCTTCCTGCATCAGGCCGACACCACGGTCGTCGCGCTCGACGCCAAGACCGGCAAGGAAATCTGGAAGGTCGTCAACGGCGATCCGAAAAAGGGCGAGACCAATACGGCCACCGTCCTGCCGGTGAAGGACAAGCTCATCGTTGGCATTTCCGGTGCGGAATTCGGCGTGCGGGGGCATGTCACCGCCTACGACATGAAGACGGGCAAGCAGCTCTGGCGGGCCTATTCGACCGGTCCCGACAGCGAGATGATGATCGATCCGGAGAAGACCACGTCGCTCGGCAAGCCGGTCGGCAAGGATTCCTCGCTGAAGACCTGGACGGGCGACCAGTGGAAGATCGGCGGCGGCTCGAGCTGGGGCTGGTATTCCTATGATCCGGAAACCAACCTGTTCTTCTACGGAACAGCCAATCCCTCGACCTGGAACCCTACGCAGCGGGCCGGCGCCGACGGCAAGCCGATCGACCAGAAATGGACGATGTCGATCTTTGCCCGTGATGCCGACACCGGCATTGCGAAATGGGCTTACCAGATGACGCCATTCGATGAGTGGGACTATGACGGCGTCAACGAGATGATCCTCGCGGATATTCCAGTCGGCGGCCAGCCCCGCAAGGCGCTCGTTCATTTCGACCGCAATGGGCTTGGCTACACGCTCGATCGCGTGACCGGCGAATTGCTCGTCGCCCAGAAATTCGATCCGAAGGTCAACTGGACCACCGGAGTCGTGATGGACAAGAACAGTCCGCAATATGGCCGTCCGCAGGTCGTGTCGGCCATGTCGACCTTCCAGAACGGCCAGGACAAGAACACGAAGGGCGTCTGCCCGGCGGCGCTGGGCTCCAAGGATCAGCAGCCGGCAGCCTATTCGCCGCGCACCGGTCTGTTCTACGTGCCGACGAACCATGTCTGCATGGACTACGAGCCGTTCCGCGTATCCTATACGGCCGGCCAACCCTATGTCGGCGCAACCCTCTCGATGTATCCCGCGCCGGGCAGCCATGGCGGCATGGGCAATTTCGTGGCCTGGGACGCAGGCCAGGGCAAGATCGTCTGGTCGGTTCCGGAGCAGTTCTCGGTCTGGTCGGGTGCGCTCGCGACGGCTGGCGGGGTGGTCTTCTACGGCACGCTGGAAGGTTACCTGAAGGCGGTTGACGAGAAGGACGGCAAGGAACTGTTCAAGTTCAAGACGCCGTCGGGCATCATCGGCAACGTCATGACCTATACCCATAATGGCAAGCAGCAGGTCGCGGTGCTGTCCGGCATCGGCGGCTGGGCCGGCATCGGTCTCGCTGCCGGTTTGACCAATCCGACCGACGGTCTCGGTGCGGTTGGCGGTTATGCCGCGCTGCGCGACTACACTGCGCTTGGTGGCGTTCTGACGGTCTTCACCCTGCCATGATCGACGCGTGGCGGAGGGCCGGCGCGGCTGAACAGGTTGCGCCGGCCCTTTTGATGTCCGCCCGGCTGTCATGGCCAGCAATCGACGATGCGGCGGCTACCGGAGAGGCTGAAGGTGAAACATTTCGGCATCGGCTTCGCACTTGCAGGTTTCGCTCTCTTGGCCGTGCTGTTGCCGGCGACCGGCGGGTCGTCGCAGGACAAGCCGGCAAAGAGCGAACAGGACGGAAAATGGATGCTGGCGGACGGGACGCCGACTTACAACATCACGCCTGGCGGCAAGGTCGACTGGTATACCTATTCCGGCTTCCGGCGTTACCATTCGGAATGTCATGTCTGTCATGGGCCGGAAGGCGAAGGATCGAGCTATGCGCCGGCCTTGGTCGAGTCCCTGAAGACCCTGAAATATGCCGACTTCATGGAAGTGGTGGCTGGTGGGCGCACGATCACGCGTCCCGACAAGACGAGCGTCATGCCGGCGCTCGGCGATAACGCCAACGTCATGTGCTATCTCGACGACATCTACGTCTATCTCAAGGCGCGCGCCGATGGCGCGCTGCCGCGTGGTACGCGTCCGGAACGCGCCGTCGAAAAGCCGGAGACGGCGGTCCAAAATGAAAAGACCTGCATGGGCTCCTAGAGCAAGGCCCGGACAGCCGCGTGGAAGCTCCGTGTCCGGCCTTGCCACCACCCGACCACCGGTGCGGGCATGGCGACCCGCCGATGCCCTTCGCCGGCTGATCTGCTGCGCGATGCTGCTCTTCGCTGCGGGGGGCATCGGCGAGGCCGCCGAGACCGGCCGTGCCGATCTGGTCAATCACGAAGTCCTCCGCGTCTGCAGCGATCCGGCCAATCTGCCCTTCTCCGACGAAGCCGGGCAGGGCTTTGAGAACAAGATCGCCGAACTCGTCGCCGACGACTTGAAGCTTCCGCTCGAATATACTTGGTTTCCGCAGGCGACGGGGTTTGTGCGCCAGACGCTGTTCGCCAAGCGCTGCGACCTGATCATCGGTTATGCGCAGGGCGACGACCTCGTCCTCAACAGCAACCATTACTACCGCTCGAGCTATGTCCTGGTTCATCGGCCGGGCCAGGGGCTCGACGGCGTCGCTACGCTCGCCGATGAGCGCTTGAAGGACAAGCGCATCGGCATCGTCGCCGGCACGCCGCCGGGGAACATCATGGCAATGCTTGGGCTGATGCAGAGGGCAAGGCCCTATCCTCTGACGGTCGACCGGCGCTACGATTCTCCCGCGGAGCGGATGATCGCCGATATCCGTTCCGGGGAGATCGATGCCGGGATTCTGTGGGGGCCGATCGGCGGTTACTTCGCCAGTCGCGGCGGCGAAAAACTGACCGTGACGCCGCTTCTCGGGGAAACCATGGGACCGCGCATGGCCTATCGGATCACCTTCGGCGTGCGTCATCAGGAAGATGACTGGAAGCGCAAGTTAAACGAGATCATCGCCAGGAGGCAGGGCGATATCGATGCGATCCTGCTGGATTTCGGCGTGCCGCTGCTGGACGAGGACACGGTGCCGATTACAGCGCCGCGACGCTGACCATGTGGCGCGGCGCTGTCCTGTTGGCACTCTGGCTGGCGGCGGGGTCGGTAGTCGACGGCCTGGCGCGGGACATTCCGGACGAACCCGCGGGTTATCGCACCGAGAATTATCGCGCGCCGGTTCCCGCGACGCTGCAGGGCGCCCGCGTCATCGACACACGGGCCGCGGAGCTTCTCTGGCGCGCGAAATCGGCTGTTTTCATCGATGTCCTGCCCCGCCCCGTGAAACCCGACAACCTGCCGGCGAACATGGTCTGGCGCGAGGCCTCGCATCTCAGCATTCCGGGTGCGGTCTGGCTGGCCAATACCGGCTATGGCGTCATCCCCGAACCGTTGCTCCAGGCCTTCCAGGCGCAACTCGCGACGCTCAGCGGCGACGACAAGGCGAAAACGCTGGTCTTCTTCTGCCTGAAGGATTGCTGGATGTCCTGGAACGCAGCCAAACGCGCCGTCTCATGGGGCTATAGCAATGTCATTTGGTTTCCCGACGGCACCGATGGCTGGGGCGAGGCGCTGCTTCCGCTCGTCGAGATTGCGCCGGGGCTGTGAGATTCGCCTCGGAAGGACCGCGGCCGCGGCGTCAATCCTTCATTAGCGCCCGGATTTCGCGGGCGAGATCGAAGGCGCGCTGTTCGATCTGCACCGGGATCTCGCAGGCGAGGGGCAGAGAGTCCTGCCTCTCGGCGAAGAACCGCGTATCCCACTTGTACCTGTCCTCCGCCACTGTGAGCTCCGCCTTGGCCTTCTCGTCCAGGGCCGCCTTGGCGCGCAGCGCACCCAGCACCGCTCCCTGCTCCTGGATCCGCTCGGCGAGCTGCCTTTGCCGATGCTGAAATCGGCCGATTCCTGCGAGCACGACGGCGCGGTCGTCATTGATGGTCTTCAGCACGCCGGCAAACAGCATTTTCAGCTTCTCGTCCCGGCTTGAGTCCGGCTGGGCCTTGGCCCATTGCGCCAGGCTCTCGCTTGCTTGCTCCATCGGGTTGGCGCGGCTGACGAGTGCCTTGATCAGGCGGTCCATCTCCGCGTCGTCCTGCCAGCCGGTGAGCGCCTCGACATCGGGGCCATCCCACATCTGCGCCGCAGTGAGTGTCGCGACCCTGCGCTGCACGCAGGGCCATTCCGGTTCGTCCGCCCGCGCCGGCAAGCCTGCGAACAAGGCTGCGAGCATTCCTGCGAACAGGGCCACGCTGCAGGCGATTCCGAGCCTCGTGCGGATCAGGCGTCGGCTCCGGACAAGACCTCTCGGGAACGTCATGCCGTGCCTCCGGGAGCACCACGCCGACCCAGCAAACCTTTTGATGGATTATAGGCGTAAATGGCGGCCGCGAGAAAGACGGCGGTAAAACCCAGCACCGCCGCAAGCGAGGCAGGATCAATCTGCGCATACAGCGCGAAGCGGATCAGTTCGACCGCGTGGGTGAAGGGATTGAAGCGGCAGATCTCATAGAGCAGCGGGCTCGATTCCCGGATGCGCCACAGCGGATAGAGCGCGGATGAGGCAAAGAACATCGGGAAGATCACGAAGTTCATGACCCCGGCGAAGTTCTCCAGCTGCTTGATGATCGACGACATGAACAGGGCGAGCGCGCCGAGCATCAGGCTCGCCAGGAACAAGGCCGGCAGCACCGTGAGGTAGCCGAGCAAAGGCGGCTCGATCTCCCAGGCATAGGCGATCAGCAGAAAGACATAGACCTGCAACAGCGCCACCGCGCCGCCGCCGATCAGCTTCGATGTCAGCAGGAACCAGCGCGGAAACGGGCTGACGAGCAAGGTTCGCATCGTGCCGGTTTCGCGGTCATAGACCATCGAGAGCGAGGACTGCATGGCGTTGAAGAGCAGGATCATGCCGATCAGGCCCGGCGTCACGAAGACCTCGTAGAGCACATAGGTTTCATAGGGCGGGATGATCGAAACGCCGAGAACCTGGCGAAAGCCGGCGGCGAAGATGAAGAGCCAGACGAGCGGCCGCACCAGCGCGGAGAGGAAGCGTTCGCGCTGATGGATGAAGCGCAGCATCTCGCGCCAGACGATGCCGTTGAAGCAGGCGAGATAACCGGGGAAGCCCGCGCGTTGCGGGGCATCCGCCAGTGTCGGTGGAGCGCGATCCAGCGGAATGGTCTTCATGCCGCCACCGCGCCGGTGGACTGGGCATCGGCTGAGCCAGTCATCGTCGTGAATGCCTCGCGTATCGTTGCCGTGCCCGTCATGGCGAGCAGGGCGTCGTGATCACCGGTGAACAGAACCCGGCCCTTGTGCAGAATGACGATGCGGTCGCTCGGCGCGACCTCGTCGATCAGATGCGTCGCCCACAGGACACCGAGCCCCTGGCGTGCAACCAGCCCGCGCACCAGGGCGATGATGCCGTCGCGCGCGCCGATATCGAGGCCAACCGTGGCCTCGTCGAGCAGAAGGCAGCGCGGGTCGTGCAGCAGGGCGCGTGCGATCTCGACGCGGCGCGCCTGACCGCCCGACAGGGCGCGCACCTTGTCGCGTGCCTTGTCGGCGAGCCCGATGATCTCGAGCAGTTCCATGGCGCGTGCCCGCGCCGCTGCACGGCCGAACCCGTGCAGCGCCGCATGATAGGCGAGGTTCTGCAGCAGGCTCAGATCGGCGTCGAGCGTGCGGCTCTGGAACACCACGCCGATCTGCCGCAACGCCGCCGAGGGGGCGCGGCGCACGTCATTGCCGAAGACGCGGATCTCGCCGCTCACATTGTCATAGAGCCGGGTGATCAGCGCAAACAGCGTCGACTTGCCCGCTCCGTTGAGACCGAGCAGCACGGTGAACGAGCCGGCCGGAACCTCGAGCGACACATCGACGAGCGCGCGCCTGTCGCCGAAGGCATGGCTCACCCCGGCGACCGAGAGCGCCATGCCGATCCGCCGATCGTCGAATTCCGCGTTCATCTGACGATGAACCGCGCCGGGTTCGCCAGTGATGGAGCAACGATGCGGGCCCTCATGGCTCTCCTCCGGATGAAGCTGCTCGTCTTCTGCGTGCCGATACGCGAGGTGATCAGAATGGGGCGATGGCGACGCCCCAGGGATAGCGCCCGACCTTCACCGACTTGGTGACGCGCAGTTTCTCGACATCGATGATCGAGACATCGTTCGATGTGCCGTTCGTCGTGAAGAGCAGTTTCTCGTCGGGCGTGAAGGCGAGCTGCCAGACGCGCTGCCCAACCAGGAGATAGCGCTCCACCTTCAGGCTGGCGGTATCGACGACGGCGACGCGGTTGGCCGGCCCGAGCGCGACGAAGGCCGTCTTGCCATCCCTGGTGATCCGGATGCCGACGGGCTGAATGGCGTCGGCGTTGACGCCATTGATCTGGAACGACACCTTGCCGACGGGCTTGCGTGTCTTGACGTCGATGACGCTGACCGTGCCGCCGATCTCGGAACTGACCCAGACCTGCGATCCGTCCGGCGTGAACTGCGCATAGCGCGGGCGGGCGTCGACCAGCACATGATCGACCGTCTTGTTGCTCTGCGTGTCGATGAAATGCGCCATGTTCGTCGTTTCGGAGGTGTTGACGAGAATGCTCCCGTCGGGGCTGATGCCCATGCCCTCGGGCTCGACGCCGACAGGGATTTCCGACAGGACCGAGCCCTTCTCGATATCGACGACGGTGACGATATTGTCGTCCTCGTTGGCGATATAGAGCGGGTTGCCCTTCGGATGCAGGGTGAAGAGCTCCGGGTCGGGGCCCGAAGGCAGATTCTTGACGAATTCCAGGGTCCTGGTGTCGAAGACCTGCACGACATTGTCGTCGCTCGCGCAGATCAGCAGCCACTCGCCGTTCCGGGCGAGCACGATCCCGCGCGGACGTTGACCGACCTTGATGGTCTTGGTCACTTCCAGCGTCGTGCTGTCGATGACGCTGACGGTGTTGTCCTTTTCATTGGAGACGAACACCGTGTAGCCGTTGGCGGTGGATGCGAGCAGTAGAAGCGCACCCGCCGAAAGACATGATGTGAGCCGCATGGTGTTCCGTTTCCGATGATGATGTCGAAAAACCAGGACGCGATTGGCTTCAGGTTCTGACTTACGCTCCTATAATCGGCATTTCGTTTCCGGTCGGTCGAGCCCGAGCGTATCCAGCGTCGAGAACTGGTGCAAAAAGCCGGGCTGCGGCGAAACCGAGACCGGAAGCTTCGGCGTCGCAATCAGGATCGGCTGGCGAAGCTGGCCGTTCCAGTCCCTGAATGTCAGCTTCTGGCCCTTGAAGCCGGCCACGTCGAACTCGGCGGAGCGCAGATAGGCCGCGATCTCGGCGAAGGTCGTCGAGCGGCGGCGGGCCGCCGCCTCGCCGATGCCGCGGACCGCGAGCCAGACATCATAGTCGAGCGGACGCATCGTCCGGTTCGCGGAGCGCCTGAAACGGTTTTGGAATTGGGTCGCTCCCCATTGTTCGAGCGCGGGATGCCAGCTTGTCGCCGTCAGTCCCTGTGTCCCCACCACCGGTCGCGCCTCCCAGGTCCGAAACGGAAAGTACTCGCCGAACAGCCCGGCCTCGTCAGCCACGACCACGACGTCATGGGCCGCCGCATTCTGCGTGAAGACCGGGATCTGCAGCTGAATCTGCTCGTGACCGCCGTCAGCGCGCCGCGAGCCGCCTTCGTCGGAGAAAACCCGCTCCTCGACAATGCGGCCGCCGAAGCGCTTTGCCGCGCGCCGCACCGCCTCGGCGAAGGCCTGGTCTTCCGGCCGCGTTCCGAGAACCAGGAACCAGCGCCGCCACTGTTTCCAGACGAGATACTGCGCCAGCGCATCGGCGAGCATCGCGCGCGACGGGCTTGTATGCAGGACATTGGCGCGGCAATCCTCCTCGCGCAGGTTCTCGTCCGGCGCGCCAGCGTTGAACAGCAGCACATCCTTGCCCTTCAGAGCATCGGCGAGCCTGAGAACGGTCTGAGGTCGCACGTCGAGCACGAGAAAATGCTGCCCAGTGGCGACGCGGCTTTCGGCTTCGGCAAGCAGCTCATCGGGTTTGGCGCTCTCGATGACGTCGAGGCGGAACTCCTGGCCGAGAAAGCGCCCGGTATTGTTGTTGTCGGCGATGGCGAGCCGCGCGCCGGCGATGCCGTCGTCGGGGGGCGGGATGTCGAGCAGCGACAGCGGGAGAGGGCGGTCCTGGATCTCCCGGACGAGCAGGACGCCGATCATCCTGGCCTCCGTCGGCGGCGCTGCCGGTTGCGCAATCGCGCTGATCGGTGCGCCGGCAAGCAGCATCCCGCCGAAGACCAGAAGGACGGCCGCAAGGCGCAGCATCCCGGCCTTCAGGCGAAGGTCATGGCGATGGGCCTCGCAATCCTCCATGCGCGGCACTCCCCGATGAATGAGCGCCGGCTACGGCCGTGAGCGTCGCCCATCCCTTGTAAAGCTGCGCCCAGCCGCTAATCGCGTCAACTGGACGCGCTGCCGGCAAGCGGACGCCCGACAGTGCTGCAATGCGTGGATTGGTGACCTTTGCTTCCAAGGCCGCACTCTCAAACAGAGCCCTCACCAAAGGGCCCTCCTCAGAGTTGTCCAAGGGCGCCTGTCCGCGGCCTCCAGGATCTCCAGAAACAGATTGTCCCTGGGCCAGTGGTTCCGGAGATTCGAGCAGTGGCTACATTGGCGGCCATCCGGGTGGGCGAGCAGGCGAGCGATATCCAGAAGGCCTCTCTGGTCGGAGTGCGGGGCGATCTCGCAGCCGAGGAGCCGAGCCTGGAGCGCGCAGTCGATCTGGGCCGGCGCGAAACAGCGATTGGCGACACGAAACATCGGGAGATCGGCGTCCGAATCGCCAATTGCGATTGTTTCAGCATCAGGACTCAAGACCCAATCTCGCAGTGCCGTCAGGCCGACGCCCTTATCAGTCTCCTTCGCCACGATCGTGGTGTCGTTCATGGTCTTGTGGACCGAAAGCCGGTCCAGCCCCAGCTCGGTCATCAGCTGATCGATGGCGAGTGGGTGCAGGGGGGTGGGGGTGCCGGGCCCGATGCCGAACCCACGAAGCGCATTCACCAGGACGGAGAGCAATGCGCGCGGCATGGCCTGATAGGTGAAGGCCCGGATGGAGTACTGATGTCGGTCGTCGAGGAACACGCCAGGAATGTGGCGCAGGCGCGCGCGCAGTTCGGCCAATTGACGCCTGGCCTCCTCGCCTATGAGAACGTGCCCGCGCTGGGCCACCGCATCCCACATATAGCTGCCATACTCGGCCACACCTCCGGCGAAGCCGTAAGCCTGACAATAGGCCTTGACCTCTGCGACGGAGCGGGCCGTGTTCAGCGCCACGCAAAATCCGTGGGCACCCAATAGCGAGACGGCCTCGATCCCGTCAGCCGTCGTCGACGGGAACCCGAAACGGCGGTGATCCAGGACACCGTCGATATCCAGGGAGACAAGCGGCGAACGCCACTGCACATCCGGCGACGACCGACGAAGAGCGCCGCAGAAAAGCGCCGTCTGCTCCGTGAGAAAATTCCAGGCGCTCAGGAATTGCTGATGGAGTTGCTGCTGTCTGTCGGCGGGCTGAGACTTGCAGAAGAGATGTTCCTGGGCCGAGGACATTGTCCAGAGACCCGCGAGCAACTTGTTGATGAAGAGGCGCTGCTCCAGTGCTTTGTCTCCGGTCATCTCGACATAGCGCCGGATGAGCCTGTGCTCCTCCTCCGGCGAGAGCGCCAAGGTCAGGATCGTCTCCGCCAGATCATAAGCCGGGTCCGTCGTGTTCAACTCGGACTTGCCCATGCCGTGGTGTTCATAGTCAGTTTTGAGAGGCCCGTGCGGCCCCATGATCCACTCGGCACGTCCCATTTTCCCATCGATGAGCGTGGGCAGCGGGCTGCGCTGCCGGGAGAGTTGCCGCTCGAGGCGGCGGCGCATCAGCGTGTGTCCCAGGAACCACGGATAAGCCCTGCCGAGCGTCTTGCGCAGCAGCCGAAGGCCTTCTTCGTGCCGCTTGATGCTCTTGCCCGATCCCGGGGGGCGGCTCAGGGCAAGGCCGCGGGCTCTCGCGGCTACGTAGGAAGCCGATATGTCGATGAGTTCCTGCCGCGCGCCATCCCCCTGCTGGACGAGTGACGGCTGAGGATACCACTCCATGTAAACGATCCCATCGCGTAATCCGAGGATGGGCGGGACGAACCCGGAGAGCCGGTGGCCGGCGAGAAAGGCATGATAGCCGAGCCATCCCCAGCCGACGCTCTTGGCGAGGACGTACCGGGTTTCCTTTCCCCGTCGCCTCTCAAGGCGAACTTCGTAGACCCGCTTGAGCCGCGCGCCACGATCGCCTGACGATAGACTCTGCAAGTGTGCGTTGAAGTCATCGGCCGCCTTGCTGGCGACCAGGCGCACGCCGAGGATATCAGGGGCCTGGAAGTACTCAGCCAGCCGTTGTTCGACCAGCTTCGGCTCCAGCAGACGATACTTGTGCCATTGCTCGGGCTCGAGGGAGATGACCATTTGGTCGGACAGTACTTTCAGGCAGTCTCTTCTCGCCGGATGATACGGGACGAGAGCCTTCAGCTTGTCGAGGGAAAAGCCAGCCCGGCGAACGATATCAAGGGCCAGGACGATCGTGCCGGCGGTGTAGGGCGAGTCGTCCACGACCAGGGCCGTGAACCCGTGCCGGGCACAATGCTGCAGTTGTTGACGCTCCCAGCGACCGGGACCCTTGCCCGGGTGGATCGTCAGCGACACCACCACCCGGTAGCCTTCGGCCTTGAGACAGGCCTGCAGCAGAGGAGCGAAATAGGAACCCGAGGTGCGCAACCCCACGATGAGGATGGCTTGGGAACGATCCGGAAAGCGGTCGGCGAAGCGCTGCCCGAGTGCGATGATATCGTAATGCGTCGTATCGAGCCTTCGAAACAGGGTGGAGGCGCCAACGTGCTTGGCCTGCAGGTCGGACGGCAGCGGGGGCGATACCAGCAATTCGGTCAAGCGGGCAGCCGACTCGGCGAACGACGCAGGTGCCAATGGTTGCCCTTTGACGAGGATTGAGAGGAAATCGCCGAGGCCGGCCTGCCAGCGCTCCTGCCAACCGCGCAGGCTGGCCTGACTCCGGTTCAAGCGAATATTCGCCGCTCCTTCCACGACGCGCGTGGCGCCATCCATGGCCCACATGGCGCCACGCCCAAGCCGCGTCATCAGGCGTCCCGGTATCCTCACCGACGGTCCGCGCAAATACTCTTCGACGGCATGCAGCAGTCCGCAGGACAGGAGGAATATGTTGGTCGCGACTTCGTGGGTCTGCCAATCATTCAGATCGAGCCGGAGTTTCTCGATCTCGGATCCGAGATATTGAATTGCGTCTTTGACGTCGGGATAGGCGTTGAGACACCAGGTATAGGTGCCGTAGAAGTCTAACTCTGTCGCAACCGAATGTGTTTCTGTCGGTTGTTCCCGATAATCAGGTGTCGATCTTCTGACACGCACTGTGTTCATGTCGGCACCCATGTCGGTTGGCCGTGAAAAGGAGCGTCATGTGCGACGTTGCTTCTTTCACCTCCCAGCCCCAGTCCGGATATCTCCCCGCACGGCGTCTGCAATCCTGCCGTAGCCGCTGGCGAAGCGGCTCTTGTCCTGCGAGGGTGCGAAGCTTGATCAGAGGGGAGGCGGGCATGGAGGCTCGGCTCTGTTTTCTCGGGCCCGCGCTGATGGACCATTCGGGGGCGGTGGAGTTCCCATCGCGAGACACCTACGCTGAGACGGGTGATCCGCCCGTTTGGTCTTCAAAGCGCGCACCCGAGGGCACTACGCGAACACCATCACGCGGGGTGCACACCGCGACGCCTCCCTCTGCCCACACGCCGTGTAGAAAGCACGATAGGGGTGAAGGTAACCGTGCGTCATCACTCGTTCGAATGAATTCACCGGAATTCCTATGAGAGGATGTCGCTCCGATATTTATGGACGAGACGGCCGACATGGGTGATTGAGAGCTTTGTGTGGAAAGATATTTTCAGAGGAGTTGCCATATTTAATCGGTATCTGCAGAATTAAGACTGATTATACCGATTCTATTATATGGAAATACATACGATTGTTTGATGGTTGTAGGAGGGCGTCGCGAGAGAATCTCCAGTGTCGATTGCGCCGCGTGACGCCAAGGGGCTCGACACCAGCGCTTTCGCAACGTTTCTGCGAGGTCTTCTTTGATCAGCAATGCGCGCCCGCCGGCTTGAGCGCGCAAGCCTGAGTGCCGGGCGCTCCTCGCGCGCCAGCGGGGTGCCGACAAACCCTGCCGCTCAATCCTGTCGCGCATCGAGCGCGTCGCGAAGTCCATCTCCGATGAAGTTGAAGGATGTGACCGCAAGCGTGATCGCGGCGCCGGGGATGATCGCCAGCCAGGGCGCGCTGGTCAGGTAGCTCTGGGCGCTTTCGAGCATGTTGCCCCAGCTCGGCGTCGGCGGCTGGATGCCGAAGCCCAGGAACGAGATGTAGCTTTCCGCAAGGATCGCATGCGCGACGTTGAGCGTCGCGGCGACCACGATCGGCGCGACCGCATTGGGCAGCAGGACACGGAACATGGTGCGCTTGCTGCTGGCCCCGAAGGAGATCGAGGCCTGCACGAATTCCCTGGTCTTGAGCGAGCGGATCTGCGCCTCGACGACACGGGCGACCTCCATCCAGGAGGTCATCGCGATCAGCAGCACGATCGAGGGCACGGAGGGCTGGATCAGCGCCGAGATCGCCAGCAGCAGGAAGATCGAGGGGAAGCACAGCATCGCGTCGACGAGCCGCATCAGGGCAGCGCCCAGGGCCCCCTCGTAGAAGCCCGCGACCAAGCCGACCACGATGCCGATCGCCATCGCGATCGCCATAGCCGAGAAGCCGACGGCGAGCGAGATCCGCCCCGCCATCAGGAGCCGCGCGAGGATGTCGCGCCCGAGCGGATCGGTGCCGAGGATATGCGGGCCGGAGAAGGGCGGCGCGAAGCGCGAGCGGATGTCGATGAAGGTGTCGGTATAGGGCAGCAGCATTGGCCCGATGATGCAGGCCAGCGTGAGCAGGAGGATGGTCGCAGCCCCGAAGACCGCGAGCCTGTGGCGCCGGAAGCGCCGCATGCCCGGGCTGTTCCAGAAGCCGGGTGCGGGCGCAAGCATCGGTTCGGCCATGCTCATGAAGGGCGCCTCTCGCTCATCGGTGACATCTGGCTCATCAGTGGCTTCCGGCGATGCGCGGATCGGCGACGCCGTAGAGCAGGTCGGCGATCAGGCTGCCGAGCAGCACCAGGATGGCGGAGAACATCAGGATGCCCATCACCACGGGATAGTCGCGGTAGCTGATCGAATCGAGGAAGAGCCGGCCCATGCCGGGCCAGGTGAACACCGTCTCGGTGACGAGCGCGCCCGACAGCAGCGTCGGCACATGCAGGCCGGTGATCGTGATCATCGGGAGCAGCGCGTTGCGCAGCACGTGCCGCAGCAGGATGCTCCGTTCCGGCACGCCCTTGGCGCGGGCGGTGCGCACGAAATCCTGGTTGATCACGTCGAGCATCGAAGAGCGCATGTAGCGACTCCAGACCGCGGTCGAGACCAGCGCCAGCACGATGCAGGGTCCGATCAGGTGATGCAGCTGGTTCAGGAAGGAGCCGTCGCCGACCGTGTAGCGGTTGCCGGCGGGCAGCCAGCCGAGGCCGACCGAGAAGACATAGATGATGACGAGGCCGAACCAGAAGGTCGGGATCGAGAGCGCGATCATCGCGCCGATGGTCGCCAGCGAGTCGAAGATCGAATAGCGCTTGATCGCGCCGAGGATGCCGACCCAGGCGCCGAGCAGCATGGCGAGCAGCGTCGAGGTCAGCATCAGCTCCAGCGTCGCGCCGATATGTGAGCCGATGACGTGCAGCACCGGCTGCTGGTCGCGATAGGACCGGCCCCAGTCGCCGCTCAGCATGCGCCAGAGCCATTCCGCGTATTGCACGGGGAGTGGCCGGTTCAGGCCGAGCTGTTCCGCGATGCGGTCGAGATCGGCCTGGGTCATGTCACCGCCCGCGGCGAATTGCGAGAGCGGCCCGCCCGGCGCGAGATGCAGGATGGCGAAGCCGATCACCGAGACGATGAGCAGCAGCAAGAGCGCCTGGCCGAGGCGGCGCAGGAGGAATCCGATCATGGCGCCGTTCTCCCGGCCGCTCCGCGCTTCATCTCACTTCGCCCCAATCATTTGGCCCAGTACCAGCTGCCCATGTTCCAGGCGTTCTGGCGCTGGTTGATATTGGGGCGATAGCCGATCAGGCCTTCCTTCACGCCCTCGATCGGCGCGTATTGGAAAATCGGCAGGATCGGCAGCTCCTCGCGGACGATCTCCTGCAGCCTGAAATAGATCGCCTTGCGCCTCTCCTGATCGAAGGTTTCCTGGCCTTCCTTCATCAGCGCATCGGCCTCGGCGTTCTCCCACTGCATGTAGTTGCCGCCGCTGCCGCCCTTGACCGGAATCGCGTCGGAGGCGAAGCGCGAGGCCGGGTCGGGGTCGACACCGGTGCGGAAGGTCGTGCCGACCAGCAGCGACTCGAATTTGGAGCGCACGTAGAACTCGCCCCAGATCACGGCCGCCGGCATGTTGTTGATCGTCATCTTCGCGCCGACCTGCTGCCAGTCCTGCTGGATCAGCTGCTGGCATTGCTCGCGCAACTGGTTGCCCGTCGTCGTCGAGACCGCAAATTCCAGCGGCACGCCGTTCTTCATGCGCGTGCCCGAGCTGGAGCGCTTCCAGCCCGCGTCGTCAAGCAGCTTGTTGGCCCGGGCAAGATCGCGCTGCTGGACGGGGAGGGCAGGATTGAAGGCCCAGGATTCGCGTGGGGCGAAGGATTCCGTCGGCTTCGGCACGCCGTAATAGATCGCGTCGATGATCGCCTGCTTGTCCATTGCCGCATAGAGCGCATGCCGCACGGCTTTCTCGGCAAAAACCTTGTTGCCGAGATTCGGCATGATGATCTCGAGATTGCCGCTCGGCGCGACCGCCACCTTGCGGCCGGGAAGCTTGATCGCCTCCTGGTAGAAATTCGCGGGGATACCGGAGATGATGACGAGGTCGACCTGGCCGGTGCGGAATTGGGCATAGAGCGCCGTCAGGTCCGGGATGTATTTGAGGACGGCTTTCTCGAGATAGGGGCCGTCGCCATGATAGCCCTCATAGGCGACGAGCGTGATGTTGTCGCCGGGCTGCCGCGTGCCCCAGCGGAACGGGCCGGTGCCGACGGGGGCATTGTTGAACGGCGCCGTGTTCGGGTCGGCTGCCTTGCTCAGGATATGCTTGGGCACGATATGCGTGTTCGCCAGCATCGCGAGATAAGGCGCGTAGGCCTTTTCCATCCGCCACGAGATCTCGTGCGGGCCCTTGATCACGATATCCCGGACGAAGGCATGGCCGACGCGCGTGCGTGCCTTGAACCCCGCCGAATTGATCAGTTCCAGGGAGTATTTGACGTCCTCGGCGGTGAAGGCCGTGCCGTCATGCCATTTCACGTCGTCGCGGAGCTTCACGGTCCAGGCGAGGCCGCCCTCGGAGATGCCGCCATTGCCTTCGCTCGGTACCGCGACCGCGAGGTCCGGGCGAAGCGTGCCATCGGGTTCCGCGACCCAGAGCGAGTTGAAGACGCTCGTCCAGACGACTTCGTCGACCTCGACGCCGGGCATCAGCGGATTGAATGAAACCGGCTCCTGCGAGAGCCCGACCACGACGACGCCGGTCGGCTTGGCCGGCGGCGGGGCCGTGGGCTTGGCCGCCGTCTGGGCCCGCGCGGCAAGGCCGGAGGTCGCGGCAAGCGCGCCGGCGCCGAGGCCGAAGAGCGCGCGCCGGTTCAGGCTCCAGTTCGAAACCAGCCGTGGATCGTGAATGTCTCGCATCGTGCTTCCCTCTCCCAAGGCAACCGCTTCCAGCTGGGGGCTGAAAGGCATCATCATGATAATGAACGCAAGCGGTGACCCATTTTCAAAATGGGCTTCATTCGGCTAAAAATCTTCATCATATGATATCGGGCGTCAAGGGCTGTGAGGCTGAAAATGCGGTAAGTACAGCCGATAATTTCAGCAACACATTGTATCCAAATGATATTTTTATAAATCATCCGATTTTCATCAAAATGGTTGCGCGGGCATTTTCATCATCATATCGTTTGTGGGTCTTCAATCGCTTCCTGGGACCCCATGCCGGATACAGTGCTGCCCGCCGAGAACGCCGACGTCGACAGCGACGAGCAGCTCGAGGCCATGAGGATCGGGCAGCGGCTGCGAGCCCTGCGGGCCGAGCGTGGGCTGACGATCCTGGAGCTGGCGGCGAAGGCGGGCGTTTCCTCCGGCAGCATCAGTCAGATCGAACGCGGCGCCTCCAACCCCTCGGTCAGCACGCTGCAGAAGCTGCGCGCCGCACTTGGCGTCACGCTCTGGTCGTTCCTGGAAAGCGACGCGGCCGAACCAGCCCGCGAGTCGCAATATGTCCGGCGCCAGGCCAATCGCCCGCGCATCGTCGTCGGCACCAATCAGCTGACCAAGGAGTTGTTGTCGCCGCGCGACAATAACGAGCTGCGCTTCATGATCCTCACCGTACCGCCAGGCGCCGAGAGCGGCAGTTTCCTGAGCGGGCCCGGCGACAAGGGCGGCTATGTCCTCTCCGGCCGGGTTGAGCTCAGCATCGGCGACGAGGTCTTCGAAATCGGCGAAGGGGACAGCTTCCAGTTCCCCAGCACCATTCCGCATCAGGTCGTCAACCGTTCCGCGAGCGAGGCGAAGCTGATCTGGATCATCAATATCCGGGAATCGCACCTGTAGGGCGATCGTATCAGGCGGGGCCGGCAAGGCCGCCTTCGCCTGCCATTCCAGCAGACCCAGAGGAAACATGATCACGCGTCACGAAGTCACCGGCCGTCTCAGCAAGGTGCTGGTCGCCAACGGATTTGCCTTCCTGTCGGGCCTCACCGCCAAGGACCGCAGCGGCGGCGTCAAGGAACAGACCGCCGATATCCTCGCCCAGATCGACGCCTATCTGGCGATGGCCGGTACGGACAAGACCCGCATCGTCGTCGGCAATATCTGGCTGAAGGACATCAGCACCTTCAACGAGATGAACGCGGCCTGGGAAGCCTGGGTCGACCCGAAGCAGCCGCCGGCACGGGCGACCGTCGAGTCGCGCCTGGCTGCGGACGACATTCTCGTCGAGATCCAGGTCCAGGCCCTCGCCTGAGCCTCAGAAGTCCGCCGCGAGCGATCGCGGCGGACTTTTCGCGCGTCCCCCAAAGCCGCGTGTCCCCAAATCCTCGCGTCCTCCAGCGCAAGCGGCCCGCCATGCCTCAGTCATCTGCCCTTCCGAGCGTCGTCCCCGGCGACCCGTCCTGGTGGTTCATCGAGGCCATCAGCGCTGAAGCAGGCCGGCCGGATTCAGCGCCCCTGTCGGGGAGCATCACGGTCGATGTGGCGATCGTCGGTGGCGGCTTCACTGGGCTGTGGACCGCGCTGGCCCTGAAGGAGCGGGCACCGCAGCTCTCGATCGCCCTGATCGAGGCCTCGCGCTGCGGCTCGGGCGCGAGCGGCAAGAACGGCGGCAAGGTTTCGGGCTATTGGGGCTCGCTCGCCGGGATGGAAGGCAATATAGGCGCCGATGGTGCGCTGGCGGTCGCCCGCGCCGGCGCCCGCGCCCAGGACGCGATCCGCGCCTTCGCGACGGCTCCCGGTCGCGATGTCTGGTGGCGCGACGGCGCCAGCATCCGCGTCTCGGCCTCGCCGGCGCAGGATGCCAAGATCAAGGGGTATGTCGAGACCGCCCGGCGTCTTGGCGTGCCGGATATGGCCCATGAGCTCTCGCCCGACGAGGTGGCTGCCTATTGCCGCTCGCCGGTGTTCCGCGGCGGCGTCTACCTGGCCGAGGGCGCAACAGTTCAGCCTGCCAGATTGGCGCGCGAACTGCGGCGGGCCGTGATCGATGCCGGCGTTTCCGTCTTCGAGAACACCCCGATGGTCGCGCTCGATGCCGGCACGCCCAGCCGCCTGCGCACCCCGGACGGCGAGATCATTGCCCGCGAAGTCGTGCTCGCCACCAATACCGAGCTGGCGACGCGTCCGGAGGTGAAACCGCATGTCAGCGTCTTCTCCTCCTTTGCACTGATGACCGATCCAGCCCCCGAGAAGCTCGCCGCGATGGGCTGGACCCGCGATGAGGGGCTCGCGGATCTCAGGATGTTCGTCCACTATTTCCGCAAGACGGTCGACGGGCGCATCCTAATGGGCTCGGGCTCCGGTCCGATCAGCTTCGGCGGCAATGCGCGTGATCCGCGCCTTACCATCGACCTCGCCTCGGCCGCCAGGGCCGAGAAGGGGCTTCGCAGGCTGCTGCCGGGCTTCGCCAATGTCGGCATCGCCAAGATCTGGGGCGGTGGCATCGACGTCTCCTCCGATCGGTTGCCATTCTTCCGCACCGTGCCGGGTACGCGCATCCATTATGGCTGCGGCTATTCCGGCCACGGCGTGAACCCGACCTATATCGGCGGGCAATGCCTGGCCTCGCTGGTCCTGAATGCCAGGGACGACTGGGCGAGCCTGCCCTTGTGCACCCGCAGCCTTCCCTCGCTGCCGCCCGAGCCGTTCCGTGCCGTCGGCGGCCGGCTGGTGCGCTGGGGCATCATCGGATGCGAGGAGGCCGAGGAGAGGGGCGAGCGCCCCGGCTTGGGCATGAGCGCTGCGGCGGCGATCCCGAAACTCTTCGGCCTGCGCATCGGCACGCGGTGAGAGCCGCGCTCCGGCGCGCGCATCACCCGCGTCCTGTGTGCTGCGGGAGTCCAGGCAGAGGTCGGGGACCGGCTAGCCCAGCCGGACCTTGGCGACCTTGTCACGGTAATCGTCCTTGGGGTCGACGCCGAGCAGCATCTTGATCCCGGCCACCAGGTTGTTGGCGTTCTCCCAGATTTCGGCGCTGCTCGGGTCGAAGCGCAGCAGGGCGAGATTGGGATCCTCCTTGCCGCCTTCGAACCAGGCCGCAATGAAGCTGTTCCAAAGCCGGTCGATGACCTGACGGTCCATATCGATCATGAGATCGCCCTCGACCGAGACGAACAGGTCATGGCCCTTTGAGACCAGGCTGAAGGCTGCGGGCTTGCCGGCGGAGAGCGCCTTGACCAGCTCGGTGTCGCGGGAGGCGAAGAACCATATCGGTCCGTGATCGGCCTCGAGCTGCGCCGTCATCGGGCGGGTATGGCCCTGCTCGGAGCCGGCGAGGCCAAGCATCACGGTCATGTCTGACTTCAGGGCTTTCCAGAATTTCGCTTCCAGTTCGCTTGGCGTCGGCATGGCATTCCTCCTGCTTCTGCGCGTTTGAATGTCTGTGCTTGGAATGGCCGGGCGACGGCCATGGTCCAGCTGATCGGCACTGGCAAACCAGCGCAAAAACCCCGCGGCAAGGCCGCGGGGTTTCCGGTTCCGCCCTTAGACGACGGGCGGACGGTAGGGCGTGGCGGTCTCGTCGAAACGGCTCCAGCCGTCGGCGCGATATTCCGCCTCGCGGGTGCTGCGGTCGATCGGCATGGCGCCATCCATGATGGCTTCGACGGTGGCTTCGTGCTCGGGCTCGGCCCTGACCGCGACGACCGAGCCGCCGCGGCGCACCGTCTCGGCATGATATTCCGCTTCGGCCTTGTCGACGCCGGCGCTGGTGAAGGATCCGACGATCCCGCCGGCAGCCGCGCCTGCGACCGCTCCGGCCGCTGTCGAGGCTAACCAGCCGGCCGCCACCACCGGGCCGATGCCGGGAATCGCGAGAATGCCCAGGCCAGCGAGCAGGCCGGCCGCGCCGCCGACGCCGGCGCCGATGCCGGCGCCCTCGGCCGCATTGCTCTCGGTTGATGTTTCGTCGCGACCGATGACGCTGATATCGCTGCTGGCGACGCCGGCCTCTTCCAGTCGGGTGACGACCGAGCGTGCGGTTTCATAGGTATCGTAGGAACGGGTGATGGTGCGGGTCATGGTAGCCTCTTGTGCTGTGAGATCAGGATGCGCGGTGTGAGAAGGACATGGCCTGCTCAGTGGCGGACGATGTTGCCGCGATAATCGACGGAGACAGTGACCTTGGCGCCGGCGTTCGTGGCCATGCCCTTCCAGACGCCGTCCTTGTCCTTCTTCAGACCGGTCACGTCCGAATAGCCATTGGCTTCAAGCCGGCTCTTGGCCTGCCCTTCGGTGAAGCTATTGGCGCCGGGAAGCGGGGCGTTCTTGTCCGCGTCGGCCTTTGGTGCCGGCATTGGTGACGTCGTCGAAGTCTGCGCGACGGCGCCGAAAGCAGTCACTGATGCGATCATCGAAACGATGAGAAGCTTTTTCATGGTTATTCTCCGCAGGTTCGTGAGTGTACGGCCTGATGTCGGATCAACTGGCCTGACCGGCAGAGAGTTCCGTAAATAAATACTTCGTCCGGACGGAACAGACGGCTCCGTCGTCCGTTGGGCCAGCGCTATCCCGAAATCGCTGGAGAACAACCATGGCCCCGACACCGAAGCCACTCGACGAGCTGTTCCACGACATGCTCAAGGACGTTTATTATGCCGAAAAGCAGATCCTGAAGGCGCTGCCGAAGATGGCCAAGGCTGCCACTTCGCCCGAGCTGAAGAAGGCGTTCGAGACGCACAGGACCGAGACCGAAGGCCAGGTCGAACGCCTGAGCGAGGTCTTTGACCTGATCGGCAAGGCGCCCCGCGCCAAGACCTGCGACGCCATCCTCGGGATTCTCGAGGAGGGCAAGGCCGTGATGGAAGACTATGCCGACAGCCCGGCCCTGGACGCGGGCCTCGTCGCCTCCGCGCAGGCGGTCGAGCATTACGAGATGGCGCGCTACGGCACCCTGAAGGCGTGGGCCCAGCAGCTCGGCCATAAGGATGCTGTCAAGCTGCTCGACGCGACCCTTGCCGAGGAGACCCGGACGGACAAGGCGCTGACGCAGCTTGGCGGCCCCGCCAATACTGCAGCTGTTGCCAAGGCGGCCTGAGCGAACCGCCCATCGGGCCCCGACGGCAAGCCTGTCGGGGCCGCTTTCATGCGTCGTTTACTGATCGGCAAGCTATGTTCGAAGCTGACACCACTGAGCAGGACGATCTTCGCGGCGGACACCCGCCCTGGATGGCGGGTTTCAGGCGCAAGGTGCGCGTGACGCTCGACCGCAGCCTGCAATGCGACGTCCTCGTCATCGGCGCCGGCATCACAGGGGCACTTGTGGCGCAGCACCTGACGCGGCTCGGGCATAAGGTCACCATGATCGACCGGGAGCGCGCCGGCTTCGGCAGCACGGCCGCCAGCACGGCGATGTTGCAATGGGAGATCGACTGTCCACTTGGGGAGCTGACGGCTTTCTACGGCTTCGACCGCGCAGCCAACATCTATCGTCGCAGCCTGCAGGCTGTCTCGGGCCTCAAGTCGCTGGTCGACGAACTCGCTCTCGGCTGCGCTTTCCGGCACCGAAGCTCGCTCTATATCGCGGGCGGCGGCGCCGGCGCTGGCGAACTCCTGGCCGAGCACCGGTTGCGCGAGCGCGCCGGCCTGCCCGGGGCCTATCTCGACTACTTCACCTTGAAGCGAGAGTTCGATTTCGACCGCGAGGCCGCGATCATCTCGCCCGGTTCCGCCGATGCCGACCCTTTGCTTCTGGCCCACGCCTTGATTGCGGATGCGCTGAGCCATGGCGCCGCGCTCTATGACGCCGAGGCGGTCGGCTACAACAGTTTCGGCCATGGCGTCGTCGTCGCGCTTGATAATGGTCACGAGATCCAGGCCCGGCAGGTCGTCCTGGCGACTGGCTATGTCATGCCCGATTTCGTCCGGACGGAGCTGCACAAGACAGCATCGAGCTGGGCGATCGCAACGCCGCCTCAGGCGCCGGAGGCGCTCTGGCGCGACGGCGTCCTGATCTGGGAAGCGTCGGACGACTACCTCTATGCCCGCACCACCGGGGACAATCGCATCATTGTCGGGGGCGAGGACGATGAAGATGTTACCGAGCCCTCGGAGCGGGACGCATTGATGCCGGCCAAGGCCGAGGCGATCCTCATGAAGCTCAGGCTGCTGCGGCCGGCGGCAAACGCGACCGCGGAATTCGTCTGGTCGGGAGCGTTCGGCGAAACCTTGGACGGCTTGCCGTTGATAGGGCAGGTGCCCGGCTATCCCGCGATCTTCGCCGCCTACGGCTATGGTGGCAACGGCATCACCTTCAGCTTTCTCGCTTCGCGCATCCTGGCGAAGATGATTAGCGGGGATCGCGAGGATTGGTACGACGATCTCGCTATCGACCGGCCGTTGCCGATGGCGTGAGATCCGATGAAGCGGCAGCCATGATCTCGTGCGGCTGGACGCTTGTGCACGCCGTCTGCCCCCTGCACGACGCGCATGATTTTCATGGCGATACGGCGCCTCGCTGCTTTCCGCGACTGAGGCGGTGATGCCCAGTCCCTCTTGTGTTCCATATTTCAGCATCCATATACCAGCCATATGGATGGTATATGGATGCTGAAATGAAAACGCCCGATAGCGAGAAACTCACGCTCAATCTCGGCTTCGTCGATCTCGGGCGCATCGACCTGCTCGTCAGGGACGGCTTCTATTCAAACCGCTCGGACTTCATTCGCACCGCGGTCAGAAACCAGCTTTCGACCCATGCCGATGTCGCGGCGCAGGCGACGACGCGGCTGTCACTCGAACTTGGCCTGCGCGTCTTCACAAGGCGCGATCTCGAAGCGGCCAAGGCCGCAGGAGAACGCCTGGAAATTCGCGTGCTCGGCCTCGCTGTCATTGAACCGGACGTCTCCCCCGAACTCGCCAGGGAGACGATCGCCTCCCTGACGGTGCTCGGCGCGCTGCATGCCTCTCCCGAAATCAAGGCTGCCCTGTCCGACAGGCTGGCATGAAAAGGCTGACACACATGACCATGCACCTCCGCTCCGCCGTTGGCGAAGCCATGACACGCCTCAGGAGTGCCGATGTTGCGGGGGCGGCCGCGGCCCTGCAGCGCGCGCTCTCCGGGCGGCCTGCTCAATCCCCGCAGCGTCCTGACGATAGCGAGGGGGGCGGGGGCGAGGCGACGGCTCATGCCCGGCGCGGCCTCGGCGACATCCTGCAATCGCTGCGAAGCGAGCGGGCGCGCTTCGCCGATCAGCCCGGCCCGGCGCGTCGCCAGCCTGGCCCGGCAGAGGAGGACGAGCGCTTTCGCTCGCGCAGCTTTCGCAACGCCGCCGGAGCGTTGGCCTACAAGCTCTACGTGCCGGCGGATCATGCCGGCCGGGAACCCGCTCTCGTCGTGATGCTGCATGGCTGCACGCAGGACCCCAATGATTTTGCGCGGGGAACCCGGATGAACCGGCTCGCCGACGAGTTTGGCATCATCGTCGCCTATCCCCACCAACCACGTTCGGCCAACGCCCAGGGCTGCTGGAACTGGTTCGATCCGCGCCATCAGCAGCGCGGAACGGGAGAGCCGGCGGTTCTCGCGGGCTTGGCCCAGGAACTCGCCGCCGAGTTCGGCATCGATCACGCGCGGGTCTTTGTCGCCGGCCTGTCTGCGGGCGGCGCGATGGCCGATGTGCTGTCCTCGACCTATCCTGACATCTTTGCGGCCGCCGGCATTCATTCCGGCCTTCCCCACGGGGCCGCAAGCGACGTCATGTCGGCCTTCGCGGCGATGAAGGGCAACGCGAAGACGCCATCCCGGGCGAGGGCAAACGCCAGCCGGCAGATTATCTTCCACGGCACGGCCGATGCCACGGTTCACCCCTCCAACGGCGAGACGCTGTTTGCTCGGGCACGGGCTCGCGGTGGTGAAATGGCGGAGTTGATGACCGATACCGTCGTCAACGGCCGGCATGTCACGCGCACGCTGGTCGGGCCCGCCCATGGCCCCGCCACCACGGAATACTGGCTGGTCCAGGGGGCCGGCCACGCCTGGTCCGGCGGGGACGGGACGGGAAGCTTCACCGATGCGTCGGGGCCGGAGGCTTCGCGCGAGATGATCCGGTTCTTCCTGGAAACCTGACGGGATCGTCTCTTCTCGCATGCTGGCGGGGAGGGCGCGGGAAAAAGCCCCCGATCTCGAAGCCGCGTGGCTGATAAGGAAGCTTCTGGCAAACGCCCGCGCCGCTGGCCGCCCGAACCGGTCAATGGTGCCAATTCTGCGGCGCGGCAGGCAGATCCCCTGTCACATCGACATGGGCGACGCCGCGTGTCGGCGGAAACTCCCGATAAGTGAAACGGAGATCGAGCAGATGACCATCATCGGTCAGCAACTGCACATCCGTGTGACCGAACACGGTCTTGAGTGCGGGAAAGGCCAGCCGAAGCTCGCCACAACTGGTGACCCCGATGGGATCCTGGAAAAAGCCTTCAAAATCGTAGGACGCACGGCCGATCTTGATGCCGTGGCTCAGGAGGGCACCGCGCCCCGAGATTCCACCGAGATAACGCATGATCGTTTCACTTCACGGTTCATAGGCGGGACTAAGCCTGCTTATCCTTCTCCAGCGCGGCTGTAAGTTCGATCGGATCCACGAGGATGATTTGCGAGGAGCCGCGTGAGAATTCGATGGCCGGGATCTGCAGCATCGTGGCGGTGCGGCGGAAGGCACGGAACGACAGCCCGACGATCTCTTCCTCGTCGGTGACAACGCGATAGGTGCCGGCCGGCTGAGGATGCGACAGGGCACTCAACCTGAAGGGGTGGCTGAAGGTGATCTCCGTTTCAGTGGTCCGGTCCGTCATGATCCGCACCTGTCATCCCTGCCGATGATATCAGGGTCGCCCGCTCGACTGTCAGAGCGCCGCAGCTATTTCAGGTTGCCGAAAGGGGTCACTTGCGTGACGCCGGCCCGGATCTGGAACTCTTCGATGGCGCGCTCGTGACCATCGGCCCCCCGCACCCGGTATTGCCGTTGTCCGTTTTCGCTCGCCGGAAGCACCCGCAGGATCTCGTATTGTCCAAGCCCGGTCCTGTCGAGGAAGCCGAAGGCCAGGCTGATGACATCGCCTGCCTTATAGTCGGTTGTCATGACGTGTTTCCTTGATGCCCGATCCATTGCGCGCCTCTTCATTCGCCGGTGAAGCCAGATGACCGATGAACACCGCCCCGTCGTCGCGATGGCCCATGATCAGAAGGTCCACGAAATCTCCGTCATCCCGGATCAGATGGATCGGAAAGGCGAACTGCAGTGGGTCTGTCCGGCTCAGGTTCGCGGCAAAATGCCCGGAACACATGTCCGTGGCATTGAGTGACGGTCTGAAGCTGTACGATGCCGGCTGACGCGTGCCGTCGCGCCAGATGATCTGGCCATTGCCTTGCAAGACGAAAATCCAGTGTCGGCCGGCACCACATCGGCGCCGCGACTCGCTCTCGGTCCATTTTGAAGGGAGGCGACAATTAACTACGCGCCTCTTTTAGTAAATATGCAAGCGTCAAGGCCGCGTCATCTTAGCGCATCGACCAGAGTAGGGCTAAAATCTCTTCACTGAACCATTCTTTGCTCGGTTTGGTTTTGCTGAGCGAAGGTGTGGTGCATGAAAGGGGGTGACGCTTACTCTGAGAAAGCCAACCCGTGATCTTCTCCAAGCCTGCTCGCGCCCGTTGGCAGGCTCCCGCGCGAGCCCGTGCCTGAACGAGATCCTAGTGTTCCATGGCTTGCATGAGCGCAGCGATCCTGATCGTCGCGAAATTGCAGAACGTATCGGAGACCGCATAGGGCAGGACGATATGGTCGTTATGGCGTATTGCGCCGCAGGTGTAGACGACGTTGGGAACATAGCCTTCGCGTTCGGACGGCTCCGGCCGCACCAGTGGCTCGCGGGAACGCGCGAGGACTTTCGACGGATCCTGCTTGTCGAGAAGAACTGCTCCGATCGCATATTTCCGGACTGGCCCGACACCATGGGTCAATAGCAGCCAGCCCTCGTCGAGCTCGATCGGGGATCCGCAGGTGCCGATCTGGACGAACTCCCAGGGGAATTGCGGCTTCAGGATCACGACACCGCCGTCCCAGGTGAAAAGGTCATCGGAATAGATGAGATAGAGGTTCTCGTTGTCCTGCCGCGCAATCATGGCGTAGCGACCACCAATCTTGCGGGGGAACAGCGCCATGCCTTTGTTCGTGGCGGCCGTCCCCCGTAGCGGCGACATCCGAAACGACAGGAAATCGCTGGTCTCGATCAGTTCGGAACGGATCGCCCGGCCGTCATAGGCGGTGTAGGTCGCCCGGAACACCGTCCTCCCAGCTTCGTCGAACGCGACGAAGCGCGCGTCCTCGATGCCGTTCGATTGGGATGCGGTAATGGGAAAGATCACCCGCTCGCTGATGTCGCCATCGGGCGAAAAGACGACCTCGACATCGTTGCCGTCGAGACGGGCCATGCGGTTGCGCAAGGTGGCGATCGAGGCCAGGCGCGATGTCGGATCGACGCTGACGCTGCCGTCGCTGGCGATCGAGCCGGAGCGGAAGGTCAGCGACGAGATATGCCCCTCGCCAACCGCGCGAACGCTCAGGATGAAGCGGCGCCCGCCTGGAGGCGCGCCGGACTGATCGGGGTGGGAAACGATGCTCGGGTTGAAGAGAGCCGCTGCCTCGAACGAATATTCATGCAGGAAATAGGCGCCGACCAGCTGACGCTGAATCCTGGTGAAGTCGCAATGCGTTGCGAAGGCATCCTCCATCTCGTCCGCGCGCTGCTCGAATTTTTCCAGCAGGTTGCGGTGCCGGCCTTTGAAATTCTCCAGCACATCGGCGAGCAGGCTCTCGGCCGTATCGCAATCCAGCGCCAGGACCCGGTCGACGATATGGTTCGCCCGGATCTTGTCGACGGGGTTGAGGTCCCTCGGCTCGGCCGTGGGGCCGAACCGGCGCACGACGACTCTGGAGGGATCGGGGCGCAAATACAGGGCCTGGCGATTCAGGAAGGCGGGTTGGGACAAGTCGACCCCGGTCTGTTTGTGCGCGATCGCCGAAGGCTCAGGCATGCAAGGCCCGAAGCGGCGCCAGTTTCGGGCGGTCCCCGCTGATGCGGGCCTGCTGGCGAATCTCGGCGAGGCTGAGAAGATAGGATACCACGGATTCGCCGCCGCGGTTCTCATTTGCCCGGTCGCGGTGCAGGCCGTCACGGCAGGCGCCGGTGTCCAGATCGACCAGCGGCGCAGAGAGGTCGTTATGGCCCAGGAACCAGGCGAAGGCGCGGGCGGCCTCGGTCCGCCAATGCGGATCGCCATCGGCGCGCCAGGCCGCGAGGCAGGCCGAGATTGTCGCCGTGGCCTCCAGCGGCTGCTGGTCGAAGGACCTGGGCGCGCGGCGCTTGTCGCCAAAGCTGTCGGAGCCGACAGGCCTGAACAAGCCCGCCGGCGTCGTCTGCAGGTCCGCGAGCCAGCGCAGGGAGCGCAATCCGGCCTCTAGATAGCCTGGAACCTGCATGGACGCTCCGGTTGCGATCAGCGCTTGCGGCAGGCGCGCATTGTCATAGGAAAGTCCGTCTTCGAACCACACCCAGCTCGGTGTCTCGACCGCCGAGAGCAAGCCGAGCAGGCGGTCGGCAAGCAGCGTGCGCAGCCAGATCGCGGTTGGCGGCGCCCCGGCGACGGCGCAATAGGCGTCGAGGCCGAGCAGGGTGAAGCCCCAGGCGCGCGGCGAGGTGAAACTCTCGACGACAGGCAGAGCTTGTGCGAACAGGGCGGCCGCCCATTGCCGGCGCGAGGGGCTGACATCGCTGCGTGCGCATTCGCCCAGCGCCCAGAGCGTTCGTCCATGGCTGTCCTCCGAACCGATCTCTTCCAGCCAGCGGCGGTCGAAGCTCATGAAATTGCGAAAGCGCCGCATGTCGGGATTCCAGGCGTGCTGGACGAAGGATGCGAAGCGGGCTGTCAGGGCCTCCGCCAGGTGCCGTTCGCCGGTGCTGTTCAATGTGCAGGCGAGGAGCAGCGCGCGGGCATTGTCGTCGACGCAGTAGCCATGTGCGCGATCCGGCACGGAATGAACGGCGTGCTGGAACAATCCGGTGTCGTCGCACATGCACAGGAAATGGCCTGTCTGCATCTCCGGGGGAGCCGGCATCTGCGGCGGGGGCGTTGTCATGGCCGTGCCGGTGACAACGCTCAGAATCCGGCCCCGACGTGCCGTCTCGAACGCGGCGAGATAGCGCTTGGCGGTTCGCTCCCAGGTCATCGAACGGCTGCTGGCATAGGCCCGCAGCCGCATCGCCTGGCGCCTGTCGATATCGGTCAGAAGTCCCGCGATCTCGTCGCCGATGGCAACGGCGTCGCCGAACGGCACCAGAATGCCGCGCCCGTCAGCGAGCAGCTCCTGAGCGTGCCAGTAGGGCGTCGAGACGACGGCCTTCCCGAGGCCGAAACTGTAGGCCAGCGTGCCCGATGTCATTTGCGCCTCGTTGAGATAGGGCGTGACATAGACATCGCACATCGAGATGAAGCCGAGCAGGGTCGCCTGGTCGACGAACTGGTCGAGAAAGATCACATGATCCTCGACGCCGAGTTCGCGCACGCGGTTCATCAGGCTGGCACGATAGGCCTCGCCTTGCTCGCGGACCAGATTGGGATGCGTTGCCCCCAGGACCACATAGACCGCATCGGGGCGACGCCGCAGGATCGCAGGCATCGCGTCGATCATCACCTCGATGCCCTTGTTGGGCGAGAGCAGGCCGAAGGTCAGGATGACGGAGCGGCCGCTGAATCCGAGCCTGGCCTTGGCGTCGTCCGGTGCGAGAAAGGCGAAGTCGGGGATGCCGTGTGCGATCACCTCGATCTTATCGGCAGGGAGCCGGTAGACTGTCCGCAGCAGATCGCGCGCCTTCTCGGCCATGACGACGACCCGCGCCGAGGCGTCGACGATCCGCTCCATGACGTCACGCTGCACAGGCGTGGGCTCGGACAGGACGGTGTGGAGCGTGGTGACGACCGGCATTTTCAGGCGCGACAGCAGCGCCATGATGTGCCCGCCGGCCTCTCCGCCGAAAATGCCGAACTCATGCTGGAGCGAGACGACGTCGAACCGGCCATCATTCAGGAAGTCGGCGGCCCCTGCATACTCCTCGATCCGGTCATCGCTGACCTGATAGTGGACGGAACGTGGGTAGTCGTAGGCATGACCATGGTCGTTCATGGCCACGATCGAGGTTTCGAGATCCGTGCCCGATGAAGCGACCGCCTGTTGCAGGTCCGTGGTGAAGGTGGCGATTCCGCAGCGACGCGGAAGCGAGTTGCCGATGAAGGCAATGCGGTGGAGTGGGCTCATGCTCGGGCCTCCGTGAAAGGGTTGGACGGACCCGCCAGTGCGGGGAGCGGCAGGGGCGGCTGGGAAACGGCATCGCCTGGCGCACGCGCATCGCGCGCAGAGACGTCATGCAGAAGGTCGGGGCAGGGACTTGCCGCGTCATAGGCCACCAGGCAGGTCAGGCCGTCGCGCCCCGCCTCGATGCGCACGCTGTCGGCCTCGATGAAGCAGCCCTGGCCGATACCCACCGGGAACGATCCGAGGCTGGCGGCGCCAGCGATGACGACCAGCCAGGTTTCTCGGGTTGCACTGAGGTTCCAGGCCGATCCTGAAGCCAGATCGAACCGTTCGAGGACGAAATGCGGGCTCGCGACGAGCAGGGTCCTGCCATTGCCGAGATGACGCGCCGGCGCTTGCAGCTCGGCCGGGCCGGGATGGGCGGCGGCAACGCCGTGCTCGATGTGAAGCTCGCGCTGGCGGCCATGGTCGAACAGGCGGAATGTCGTATCGCTCCGCTGCTGGATTTCCGCGAGGACGAGCCCGGGCCCGATGGCGTGGATCGTTCCGGCCGGCACGAAGATGACGTCGCCCTTGCAGGCCCTTCGCCATTGCACGAGCTCGGTGATCGACCCATCGGTGATGGCAGCGCGCAGTTCTACGGCCGTACAGGGCGCTTTCAGCCCGACGCCGACCATCGCATCCGGCGTGGCGGCGAGGATGTACCAGGCTTCGGTCTTGCCGCGAGCCAGTCCCAGCGCTTGCGCGAAGGCGTCGTCCGGATGCACCTGGATCGACAAGGCTTCTTGCGTGAACAACAATTTGAGCAGCAGGGCGGGCTCGGTCGCGTGCATGTCGCGGCGTTGAAACCAGAGCTCGCCGATCGCGGCGCCGTCAGGCTCGATCGCGCTCCAGGGCAGGAGATCGGTCGACCCCCAGGGTTTGGGCATCGCCTGCACGCAGGCCTGTTCGAGCGCCATATCGGTCTCCTGGTTCACATCGCCAGTGATCGAGCGACGGCTGTCGATCGATGCGGCAATGGTCGGCGACAGTATCAATGGCGCAGGTCTTGAGGGGGCGGGCCCCATCGCGAGCGGCATCGTTGCGCGGCTTGCGCGCATCGTCATGGCCAAAGCCCGCTCCATGGTTGGAGCGGGCTTCCGGCCTGGTTCGGCAGGCGACAGCGCGTCTTGCGCCATCACCCGCAAAGCAATCGAGGCACTCTACTGAAGGACCTGCACGACTCTGCGTGTCCTTGGATCAACCAGCACGGTGCGGTCGTTCACGACAGTATAGCGGTAGCTGGTCTGGCCGTATTCGGGCGGCACGTCGTAGTAGATGACGCCCTCGTTCGGGAGTGTCACGCCGACGGCCAGCGGCTCGGCATAGCTGTAGGACGGACGGCGCTGCTCCACGACATAGGCCTGGAAGCGCGGTGTCTGATCGCCGACGATCGCGCCGACCACGGCACCCCCGACCCCGCCGACGACGGCACCGACCGGGCCACCGACAATCGCACCGCCGACCGCTCCGGTCGCCGCGCCGCCGAGCGCGCCGCCCTGGGCTGCCGGTGCGTTCTGGGCGAAAGCGGTCATCGGAATGGCGGAAATCGCGGCGATAAGAATAAATCTCTTCAACATGGAAGTAATCCTTCGCGTGAACCGGCCGGAAGGAATATCCAACAAGCTGACCACCTAGCACTTAAATGTACTCGGTACAAAGAAGTTCCAATTTTATTTTTGAATCGTGCCGACTGGCGCGGTGAGGATTAAAAATTGCTGGAGCGAGGTCCCGGTTTATCGATTCAGCATTAGAGTTGGATCGGCGCGATGGGGATTTCCTCGGTACCTCCCTCGCGATTGAACGGACATGGCCGGCCAATTCGGCCTTTCCATATGCAATAGGCTTCAGTTTAACGCGAGCCGCACAGACCCTGAAGGAGTGGTCGCGCCGCTGCCGGGAGCGGTGGCTGCCCACTGCGTGGCTAGGCCTCTCGCTCACGAACCCGGAAGAAGCGCGTCGTAAGCAGAGGTTGGATAGCTGCCTCGAACCGGTTCTTTGAAAATGCCGCCAGAGAACCTGTTGCGGTTTGCGTATTGCTCAGCCCCCGCTTGCGCAGCGTGTCGACCGCGGCATTGAGGGAAGCCGGAGGGTCGAGCGGGTCCTAAACCGGCAGCAGCGGGGCGATGTCGTGTCCTCCGACTGGCATATCGGCACTTGGGCCGTGTCAGAGTGCCTGACGCTCCAGGCGGAGAAGGCGCCCGGAAATCTCGGTCGTGCCGGCTCACGCAGGGGACGTGTGCCGAGGGTACCTCACGTGCCGCCAGTCATATTTGTCGGGAGCGTTTTGCGGCCTTGGCGCGGCGACGAAAGGGCTAGCTCGGGTGTCGCAAGGGGGCAAGGGTACCTGCCCCAAGGGCTAGGTATCGTGCGCTCGTGGGCTGACGCATTATCGCGAGCCCATGTCGTTGCTGCATTGGCGCGTGTGAGGTTGAGCCTTGGCTCAACCTCACACCTCACACGCGCGCAGCGCACCGCTGGATTTAACAACGGGAGGAATGAGGAGTCGCAGCAAAATCTGCATTCTCCCCGTCGGGGGCTCGCGGACGGGCAGCTGCTCGCGACGAACGGCATCACATCGTCTTCTGCTGCTGATATTTCCCCCTTTTCGATGGACTGAAGGGAGACATGAACGTGACACTGGGTGGTGTTCAGATCGATGGATGGGATGTCGTAACCTTTGGCGCGTTCGCAGTCTGTGGAATGGGCATTCTTGGCGCGCTGGTCTTGATTTTGGGTTTGCCGGGGCGTTTGGCGCTTGCCCGAAATCACCCCGAGGCGGAAGCCGTCAATCTCATGGGATGGCTCGGCTTTCTTGCGGTCGTGCCGTGGATGCAGGCCCTTATGTGGGCGTTCAAGCCGACGGACGTCGTCGATCTCAGACGCTGGCCGGCTGAGGAGCGGCGCGCTGTCGCCGAGATGATCCAAAACATGAAAAGCAAGTCCCGTGCGAGTGCGTCGGAAGACCAACCGACCGCCCCGCCACGCGCTCCGCCGGATGCTTCCCCACCCGCGTCACGTCAAACCTGACGGGCCGAGCCATGTTTATCGCGCTCGCGATTACGACCGTTTACGTCGCGCTGATCTGGCTGGTCTTCTTCCGCTTGAAATGGCTGCGCTTCTCGGTCGGCTGGGGCGTGGTCTCAGCCATGGTTGGCCTGCATGTCATCCTGATCTTTCTGATCGGCATGCGTTTCGTCGCCCCTGGCTCCTACCGGGCGGTGGTCGTGCAGCACACTGTCCAACTCATCCCGCGGCTGACAGATCCGACTGTTCTGACCGAAGTGCTCGTGACCGATAACGTTCCGGTTCGTAAGGGCCAGCCACTCTTCAAGTTTGATCCGACGCTCTATGCCTTGCGTGTGCAGCAACTCGAGGCGCAGTTGGAAGCTGCGCGTCAGAACGCTCGCATTCTGACGACGAATGTCGAGATTGCTGTCCAACGGGCGGCGAAGCTCAAGACCGAACTGGACTACGAACTCTTTCAGAAGGGGATCTTCGACAAACTGGCGCGAGAGCAGGCTGCGCGCGAGGATGACATCCAGAAGTGGCAAAGCCGCGTCAACGGCGCGGAGGCTGCCCATCTCGCGGCAGTCGGTGAACTGGACGCAGCGCGCCAGCTCGCAGAGGCCCAAATCAACGGGGTCAATACGGCGGTCGCCGATATTCAGGCCCAGCTTGGCCAAGCACGCTACTACCTTTCCCACACCACGATCGTTGCCCCGGCTGACGGACGGATCGTCAATTTGCAGGCTCGCCCCGGCATGGTCGTGGGAATTGTGCGGATTGGCGCGATTGCTGCCCTCGTAGTCGACGACGACCGCTACGTTCTCGGACTATTTCGTCAAGAGAACTTGAAATATGTGAAGGGCGGCCAATCGGTCGAGATCGCCATCGATCTCTATCCAGGGCAGATCTTCAAAGGCAGGGTCGACAGCATCTGGTGGGGCACGGGCCAGGGCCAGATGCTGCCGACCGCCGACCTGCCTGTCTTTACCGCGCAGGGTGAGCGCATGGCCGAGGGGCTCTTCGCTGTGAAGATCCATCTCGATGCAGTCGATCAGCTACAATTTCCAATCGGCGCCCAAGGTATCGCCGCGATCTATACGGGCGGCGGCGGCTTCGCTGCCCTGAGGAGGGTGGCCATCCGCGCCTACTCCTGGGCAAACTGGCTATATCCACTGCAATAAGTGAATTGGCGCTGGCCCCTGCTGCGACCATGCTGGGCCAAAGGCATCGTCAGCCGCATCTGGACGGTAGAGCAGGGGGGCGGACCCCTGACCAGATTTGGCTCTCCACCTTGGAGCGGGTCCGACGTGGCTCGCTTCATTTCGGGAACAGGAACTGGAGCTGGGCCCTGAGCTGCCAGTCGGCGGCTCCGATCGGAGGCCTGAGCTTGTGGGCCTGTACGAGCCCATCCCAGCCTATGGATCCTTGTTTGCTATCGCGAGTTTGCTGGCGCCATCGACACCGTGCTTCTGCAGGTCGGCCAGTAATCCTTCGTCCGACAGGTCCAGCCGGTGCGAATGCTTCCAGTCATGATGCGAGACTTCGACCAGGCGCTCGACGAGATGATGGGCGTCGGTTTCGATGGCGAGTTCGCGCCGCGCATCGAAGCTGCCAGGGGTCAGGTTGATCGAGCCGACGATCGCGCGTTTCTCGTCGGCCAGGAGCATCTTGCCATGCAGCTTCAGATTCTTCAGCCGATGGATCTTGGCTCCGACATCTTCCATGATCCGCAGGCCTCCGACACCTTCCACCAGCTTGTCGCTCTTCAGCTTGTGCGGCTGTCGCGCCATGATGTGGACCTCAACACCGCGGTTCAGTGCCCGGACGAGACGCTCGATGATTACCGTGTCCTGGTAACGTTCATTCTGCAGCCATAAGGTTTTCTTGGCGTCGTCAATGAACGCAGCGATCCGTTCGCGGCCGTTATTGGGGCACCAGATCAGCTTCGATGCAGGATCGGGCTCGAATTCCGTCTGTACCCAGTCCGCCTCGAAGCAGCGCACCATCTCCGCGACTTCCAGCTTGTCGGTGGTGGTGACGGCATAGTCGCGCGTCTCGGTGAGATCCCGCGTCTCCCAGTTCAGCGACTCCACGAAGCCGATCGTATCGTCGATCACCATCGACTTCTGGTGGGTGAGCGCAAAGGCCGGGCTGCTGTCGCGCACCTCGATGCCGGCGGCATCGAGCACCTGGCGCGTCTCCTCGTTCTCGCTCGCGCCATCGCGTCGCGCCGGGTTGAGCATGACGCGCACCTGGACACCGCGTTGCTTCGCCGCGAGCACGGCGCCGAGCAGGGTCGGGTCCGTGAATAGGAACATCCTGATATTAAGCGCCCGCGTGGCGGCGTTGATCGGCGCCAGGATGGCCTCGGGGGTATCGTCGGGAAGGACAATCAGTCTGTGCGACATGGCCGGCACTCCTTGAGATGCGCAGGCATGGGTGGGGCGGTCTCACTTGGCCGCGACCGTTTCGAATTGAGCCCGGTTGAGTTCGGCATAAATCCCGCCGCGGGCAATCAGCTCCTCATTCGAGCCCTCTTCCGCGACGATCCCGTCTTTCAGCACGATGATCTTGTCTGCATTTCGGATCGTGCTGAGGCGATGGGCGATCATGATGACGGTGCGGCCCTCCATCAGCCGCCGCAGCCCCTCGATCACCAGGTGCTCGGATTCAGTATCGAGCGCCGCGGTCGGCTCGTCGAGGATCATGATCGGGCTGTCACGAACGACGGCCCGGGCGATGCCGATACGCTGGCGCTGGCCGCCCGACAACGTATCGCCGCGCTCCCCGACCATGGAATCATAGCCATGCGGCATGCGGGCGATGAACTCGTCGGCATTGGCGATCCTGGCCGCTGCGACCACGTCCTCGTCTGTCGCTCCGGGCCGCCCATAGGCGATGTTCTCCCGGATCGTCCCGCGAAACAGCACCGTCTCCTGCAGCACGAAACCAATCTGGGCGCGCAGGGCGGCGAGTTTGAACGCGCCGACATCGGTGCCGTCGATCAGAATGCGCCCACTCTTCGCGTCATAGAAGCGTGGCAGCAGGCTCAGCACGGTGGACTTGCCGGAACCTGTCGGCCCGACGATGCCGACGACCTGCCCTGGCGCGATCGAGAAGGAAACGTCCTGCAGCACAGGGACATCGGCCTCGTAGCCGAACGCGACATGCTCGAAGGTGATCGCGCCCTTGACGCGCCCCGGATCGACGGCATCGGCGCGCTCGCGGATAATGTCGTCGGCGGCGAGGATCGTCTGGATGCGTTCCAGCGCGACGGTCGTCTGTGCGATTGCCGTCGTGGCGCTCGCAAGATCCTGAACGGGTTTGAAGAACTTCGAGAGATAGGCGAGATAGACCGTCAGCGACCCGGCCGTCATCGCGCCTGCGATGATCAGCCCCGTTCCCTTCCAGAGAACGATGGCCGTGCAGAATGCAACCACGATGCTGACCACGGGTGACAGCAGGGACTTGACCCGCCGCGCCTTCAGCGCCGCATCGACCGTCGCCTGGCTCACATCCTGCAGATTCGCGAGTTCGAGATCCTGCCGGCCGAACGCCTTGACCGCCCGGACCGAGCCCAAGCCCTGTTCCACCACTGCCAGGACTTCGCTCTGCCGGACGCGCACCAGGCGCGTAGCCTCTTTCACCGCCCGCTTGAAGCGCATGATGAAAACCAGAAGGAAGGGAATGACGGCGATCGCGATCAAGGTGAAGTCCCAGTCGAGCCAGAACATCAGCCCGACCATGAAGACGATCGTGAGAAGGTCGACGACGATACTCAACGTCGAGGACGAGGCGAAGCTCTGAAGGGTCGAGACGTCGGAGGTGATCGTCGAGATCAGCGCCCCGATCTTGGCATTCTGATAGTAGCGCAGCGACAGACGGTGCAGGTGCTCATAGATGCGGATGCGCAGATCATTGGCAATCCACTGGCCAATGCTGGTGGTGTAGTAATTGTCCAGATAGGTCGCGATCCCGCCGATGATGGCAATGAGCAGCGTTGCGAGTCCTGCGAAAATCGCGACACCGGTCGTATTCCGACTGAACCCGTACTGATGCAGCCATGCGAGCCATTCAGGCAAGTGATGGTTGCCGAGCGCATCGTCCAGGACCAGCTTCAGGGGCCAGGGCGCGGCGAGGCTCGCGGCAATTTCGACCAGCATTGCGCCAAAGGCGATGATCAGCCAGCCACGATAAGGGCGGAGTAGGTCCAGCACCAGCCGTGTCATTCGCCACCTCCTGCACGGGGTCCGTCTCGGCTCGGCACATTCACAGGATCATTTTTCCCTGGCCGGTCCGAGCGCAGCCCCAAGCGCGTCGAACAGGGTCTCGTTCCGCAATGGCTTCGAAAGAACCGCGACGATGTCCGAGGGTTGAGAGGGCTCGCGCACCCCGTCACGATGTGCCGTAATGACGATCGTCGGAATATGGATGCCGGCCTTGATCAGGTGATGGTGAAGCTCGAGGCCGGTCACGCCCGGCATCTGTACGTCGAGGATCAGGCAGGCAGGCGTCCCTCCGGGCAAGGCCGTCAGAAACTCCTGAGCTGAGTTGAAGATCTTCGTCTCATAGCCGCGAATCCTCAGCGTCCGACTCAGGGACTTCAGTACGGACGGATCGTCGTCCACGATAGCGATCCAGGAAGAATCCTGCCCCATGGGGCGGAACGTGAGGCGCTTTTTGCGGGTTGTCGACCTGACCGTTGGGCCAGTACGCAGCGCGTGGCGACTACGCGGAGATGCCGGCCTTTTCTGCCAGGCGCACCAGGTCGGCGACCATGCGAACGCCAAGCTTCTTCATGATCGCCCCGCGGTGGAACTTGATCGTCTTTTCGACGGTGCCGAGCTGGTATGCGATCTGCTTGTTCAGCTTTCCCGCGACCACATATGTCAGAACCTCACGCTCGCGGGGCGTCAAGGTCGCAATTCTGCTCTCAACCGAGTCGAGTTCGGCTTGCGCTTGCCGGGCGCGGGAATCCGCTTCCCTCGCGCGTTCTATTGCAGCCACCAGATCCTGGGCGCTAACCGGCTTGGTCAGGAAATCGACGGCGCCCGCCCTCATCGCACGCACCGTCGTTGGAATGTCGCCCTTGCCGGTGAGAAAGATGACCGGCCGACTGGTCCCTTTGGCTGTCAGTGCCTGCTGAAGTTCAAGGCCGTCATGTCCAGGCATGCAGAGGTCAACGACCGCGCAGCCTGGAATCGAAGCGTCATGATCGGCGAGAAAGTCCTGCGAGGACGTGTATGCCGCAACCTCGTATCGCCTTGTCCCGAGAAGCCGCGATAACGCCTTGATGATGGCTTCGTCGTCATCAACGAGGAAGACCGTAAACATCGGGCGCTCACTCCGCCGGGTTCAGCGATTGCGCTGGCAGCAAGAGGCTCGCGACCGCTCCACCCGTCTCGTCGTTCGCGAGTTCGACCTCGCCACCATAGGCCTCGACGACGGTCGAGCAAATCGCCAGTCCGAGCCCAAGTCCGTTTGGCTTGGTCGTGTAAAAGGGCTCGAACACGTGGCTTGCCGCCTCGGGCTGAATCCCGGGTCCGCAATCCTTGACGCGGACTTCGATCATCTCCGTAGGCGTACGCAACGTCGAAACGGCGATGTTTCGTTCGGGCGTCGGGGTGGAAGCCATCGCGTCCATGGCGTTGACCAGGAGGTTGAGCAGGACCTGCTGCAGCTGGACGGGGTCCGCAACCGTCGTGGGCAGTTCGCCCGCCAGTTCAAGGCTTACACTGATCCTGCGACTGACGAGTTCGTTATGGAGCAAGGAAAGCGTCGACGTGACGAGCTCATTCACATCGACGGGAACAGATGTGGTCTGCCCTTTCTTGAGCAGGTTACGCAAGCGCTGGATGACATTGCTGGCCCGACGATTATCGTCGACGATATCCTGCAACACATCGCGGAGCTCGGCCAGGTCAGGCGAAGCCGCGGCAAGCAAATCGAGCCCCGTTTCCGCATTCGACTGGATTGCCGTCAGCGGCTGATTGATCTCATGGGCGATCGCGCCCGACAGTTCGCCCAGCACCGAAACCCGCATCAGATGTGCCACCTCCTGGCGTTGCAGGGCCGTTTCGATCTCGGCCATCTTCTGGTCGGTAACGTCAATGAAGATTCCGCTGAGCTGCTTCGAATCGCCCCCGGGGTCGGGATGAAACCGCGCGCGAATCCGTATCCAGCGCGGCTCGTCGTCCCGCATGACGCGAACGTCTGCGACGGCCGACTGGTCGCTGTTGGCCGCCTTTGTGAGCGAGTTCATCGCTCCCGCACGATCTTCGGGATGGATTGCAGCAAGGAGCGCATCGCGAGTGAGGGGAGTATGTTCCCCAAGACCGAACAGAGCCCGCGCGTGCTCGGTCGCCCAGAGCGCATCGGTCTCGCGATCGAATTGCCAGAGGGCCAGATTCACGGACGCCGCCGTAAAGGTCATCCGTTCCTCGCTCTCCTTGAGCAGGGCTTCGGCACGCTGTCTTCTGCGCCTCTGGAGCAGCAGGGCACCGGCAACGGCCATCTGCAATGCAGAGATGCCGAGGGCCGCAAGCACCAGATTGTGATGCTGGTCCCAGAGCGTCGGCGTCTTGAACATGACCACAGTGTCGGCGGGGAGATTGCTTTCCCCCAGATTCCAACGCTGCATCGCCCTGGCATCGACACGGTAGCTCTGTCCGGGATTGGTTCGTGGCGGGAGCCCGGCCGGGTCAGCGCCTGCAATGATTTCAAGTGCGAGGTCGGCTGCGGCTATGCCGACAGACTCGAACGTCTCGATGAAGCCGCCAACCGTGCCATTGCCCAGATAGGTATCGTAGGGTGAATAGACGGGAGCGGGAGAAAGCGCGGCCAGCGCCGACGCGACCTCGGCCGGAACAAAACTCTTGCCCGTGCCGTCTGCGAAAACCGTCAGGACGATAACGATCGCATCGACTGGAACACGTCCCAACTCTACAACGAGCGTGTCATACGGCAACCCAAAGAGGTACGTGGCGTCAAGTTCGGCATGAGCTTGCAGCGTCGTCCGCGCTTGGGTTTGCCATCGGCGATCGACTTCAGCACTCCCGGCAATCACCACGACCTTCCGAGAGTTGGGTTGAAGCAGCTTCGCCAATGCGAGCGTCCTTTCCAGATCAAACTCGGTGATGATCCCGGTGACATCGGGTGGCGGCCGTGAAGCCGAATAGGTCGCCGGAGAGATGCTCGTGAACACGACGGGTACGGCGGGAGCGATCGTGGCGCGGTGCTTGATGATGAACGGCAGTGCCAGGCTCCCCAGGGTGACGATGACGTCCGGCGGTGAATGCGCGTATTTGTCACGCAGAAAAGCGGCCGTCCGGTCCTCGTGCGCGGGGTCGGAACTGCGCGCGAGGTCAAGGAACTCCCCATCGATCTCGATCTTGTGAGGAGCGCGCTCCAACAGTCGCTTCCGCGCGGCCTCGCTTATGGCCGTCGTGGCCGGGAATGTATAGTTGAACGCATGAAGAAGAAGGATGCGCGCTGGTTTCCGCTGCGACCGCGCTGGCGGAGCCAGCCAAGGGAAGGCGAGCACCAGAAGGAGCAAGCCCAACGCTCCAATGCCTCGCGTGGTCTTTGCTACAAGTTGTAAACGAACTTCCATCTTTCCTACCGCAGGGACACGTGGAAGGTCTCGAAGTTCTGGAGGGCGGCATTATTCAGCCTCACCTCTACCCTGTCGAGATGCATTTTTGCCGAGCCGAGGCTCCTGGGCGCCCGGTCCCTTTCGGCACAAGCATGGTGTCAGCGGTTGAACCTTGACCGCGGAGCCCCGGGATATCCTGGAGCCCGGAAAGCCCCGATACTGGGCCATGGTCCAGTAGAGGGACGCTCACTTTATCGGTAGAGCCTGCTTGAGAGCCGAGCACTCAGAGAGTGTTTCATGCGAAATCTTGAAATCACGGCACGACCGCTCGCGGCCTCCAGCGATCCTCTGAAACGCTCGCTGAGTGCGGGAACTGCGCCTCCGCGAGATATGCTTGTCATACCGGGCGGCACGTTCAGCATGGGGTCGGATCGACATTACCCTGAGGAGGCTCCGGTCCACCGGGTGACCGTGAACAGCTTCTGGATGGACCGGACGCCGGTCACGAACCGCCAGTTCCGCGACTTCGTTCGCGCTACCGGCCACATCACATGTGCGGAGAGGCGACCGGACCCGAAAGATTACCCGGCGGCCCGGCCGGAGATGCTCTATGCGGGTTCGCTCGTCTTCTCGCCACCCGACCATCCCGCTGACCTGCGCTTCTGGGGCGAGTGGTGGACTTACTTGAAGGGCGCTGACTGGCGGGATCCCTACGGCCCGAAGAGCAGCATCCACGGGCTCGACAACCATCCCGTGGCGCACGTCGCCTTTGCTGATGCGCTGGCTTATGCGCGCTGGGCCGGCATGGACCTGCCGACCGAGGCCGAGTGGGAGTTCGCGGCCCGCGGCGGCCTCGACGGCGCGGAGTTCGCGTGGGGCGCCGAGTTCACGCCCGGCGGCCAGCACATGGCCAACACCTGGCAGGGCGATTTCCCGCGACAGAATCTCGCGCAGGACGGGTTTACGCGCACCTCGCCCGTCACCGCCTTCCCGCCCAATGGCTATGGCCTCTACGACATGATCGGCAATGTCTGGGAATGGACGAGCGATTTCTACGTGGCGAGGCACACCGCTGACGCGCCAAAGGCGTGCTGCATCCCGCAAAACCCGCGCGGCGGCCGCGAGGAGCAGAGCTACGACCCATGCCATCCGGAACTCAGGATCCCGCGCAGGGTCCTGAAGGGCGGCTCACACTTGTGTGCGCCCAATTACTGCCGCCGCTACCGCCCGGCGGCACGCCACCCCCAACTCGTCGACACCTCGGCAAGCCATATTGGCTTCCGCTGCGTCCGGCGCGGCGTCTCGAAGATCTAAAAGAGGAGGATATGCCGTGAAGCATGACATTCTCGCCGGAACAACGAGCACTGCCCCAGATGATAACCGATGGGGGCTCCGTCGCATGCTTGCCAGCGCTCGCGAAACGACGCGAACGGCTCTCCTGGGCGCCACCGCGCTCATTTGTGCCGCAGCGTTGACTCCGGCCGTCGCGCAGGCCCCGGCACAAGCACCGGCCCAGGCGCCGTCCCGGCCGAACATCTTGTTCATCATGGGCGATGACATCGGCATCATGCAGCCGAGCATCTATCACCGCGGGCTGATGGTCGGGGAAACGCCCAATATCGACCGGATCGGCCAGGAAGGCGCGCTCTTCACGCATTATTACGCCGAACAGAGCTGCACGGCCGGCCGCAATGCCTTCTTCACCGGCATGCACCCACTGCGAACCGGCATGATCCCGCCCCAGCTGCCGGGCAGCCCGTCCTATCTGCGGCCAGGCACGCCGGCGCTGGCGAAATTCCTGATCGATCTCGGCTACAACACCGGGGAGTTCGGCAAGAACCATCTCGGCGACCACACGGATGCGTTGCCGACCGCGCACGGCTTCCAGGAGTTCTGGGGTTATCTGTATCATCTCGATGCGATGCAGGGCGTGAGCTTCCCCGACATCAACAGGACCCCCACCCAGCAGACCGTGGCTCCGCCATGCCTGAATACGCCGATCCCGGGCCTTCCCGCGGTTCCCGGCGCGGTGGATCCAAGAACAACCGTTTGCCTGACGCCGCCACGCCCCGTGATTTCCTGCACCTCCTCCAATGGCACCGCAGCCAATCAGACCTGCCGGGACGAAGGTCCGCTGACCCTGGAACGCTCGAAGACGGTGGACGAGGAGATCTCGGCCAAGGTCGTCGACTTCCTCGAGCGCAACGACCCAAGGCGGACCAACAAGCCGTTCTTCGCCTGGTACAACCCGGCCCGCATGCACATCACGACGATGCTGTCGCCGAAATACGAGGCCATGATCGGCGAGCCCGGCGGCAAGGACTGGGGTCTCAACGAGGCCGGCATGAAGCAGCTGGATGACAATATCGGCGTCGTGCTCAAGAAACTGCAAGACATGGGCCAGCTCGACAACACGATTGTCGTGTTCACCACCGACAACGGTGCCGAGACGATCACCTTCCCGGACGGCGGCACCACGCCCTTCAAGGGCGGCAAGCTGAGCACCTGGGAAGGCGGCATGCGCGCGCCGCTCCTCGTCCGCTGGCCAGCCGGCGGCATCCGGCCAGGCACAATCAAGAATGACATCTTCGCGTCGCTCGACTGGCTGCCGACCCTCGTCAACCTCGCGGGCGGAGACAAGGGCGATGCGCTGAACCAGCGCATCATGGCCGGCAGCTATCCCGGCATCGTCAAGACCAAGCTCGATGGCGTCGACCAGGTCGAATACCTTCTCGGACGGTCGGACAAATCGGCACGCGACACGTTCTTCTACTATTCCGGCAAGGACCCTTCGGCGGTGCGCTACAAGAACTGGAAGATCTATTTCGCGATGGTGTCCGATTCGCCAGCCGGCTTCATCTCGGGCGTGCTCCCCTTCCATTGGGCCCAGGTCGTCAATATCAAGCGTGATCCCTTCGAGACATCGATCGGTTCGCAATACAAGACGCTCATGGGCATGGGCGGCACAATCGGCTCCCCCTCCACGGCCTATATCTACGATTGGAACATGCTGCCGATCGGCCAGGCGCTGTGGATGAAGGAACTCCTCTCCTACAAGGACTTCCCGCCGATGCAGGACCCGGCGAGCTACAACCTCGACCAGGTCATGGACCAGATCAAGAACTCGAAAGGCCGGTCCGACTGAGCGCTGGCGAAAGCAATCAGGCCGGCGCCCCGCGCGGGGGCGCCTGCTCCCTTCTCCCAGGCTCGCGAGCACCCGGACCCCAATCAAAGGAGGACGTCATGAAGACCTATGTCGTGACCGGCATTGTGTTATCGGTCGGACTGATCCTGTCGGGCTGCCAGAGTTCGCAATCCAGGCAGCAACAACTCGCCGCGATCTGCGCCGACCCCAATAACAGAGCGCCGAAGTCCGGCTATTGGCGTGAATGCCAGACGCTCTATCCGTCAAGCACGCGGCAATTGCAGAAGGATTATCTGCTCGGCGCCGCTGCCGGAAACTGACGCTTGCCTTGGGTCGAATCGCAGGATCCGGCCCAAGCCCTCCCGGCTGGCCCCCTTCGTCATGCCAGGGTCCCGACGCGAGCAAGCGAGGCTTCGTTGCAAGGACCCGAGTGAAATCGACCTGTATTCCCCCGAAATCTCTGGAGGACGTCATGCCATCCCACGCCTTCACTGCCCTTGCGCTCTCGTTCGGGCTTGCCCTGGCGGGTTGCCAGTCCACGTCGCAAACCGTGCAGCAGAAGGAGGATCTGCTCTCCGCCGCCGGCTTCACCCCGCAGCCCGCAAACACGCCGCAGCGCCTCGCAGCCATGAAGAAGCTGCCGCCCAACAAATTCGTTCAGCAGGTGAAGAATTCGCAGATCATCTACGTCTACGCGGATCCGATCGTCTGCCAATGCGTCTATTTCGGCAACCAGACGGCATACGCTCAGTTCCGCCAGATGGTCTTCGCGCAGAAATTGGCCAACGAGCAGCAGATGACAGCGGTCATGAACCAGAACGCCTTCGATTTCGGACCCTGGGGTGGACCGGGACCATTCATGTACTGAGTTTTGTTTCTCACCGGCATTGGAAGGAAGGCAAGGATGAAGTCGATCAGCTCTCTCGTCGACCTGGACCGACGCATGCTGCTCAAAGGCCTGGCGGCTCTGCCGGCCCTCGCCATCCCCTTGAGTTTCATCGTCTCGTCGGCTTCCGCACAGACCGACGCTCTGCCGTCCTGGAACGAGGGCCCGACCAAGGCATCGATCACCGATTTCGTCTCGCGCGTCACGGCGCAGGGCGGTCCCGACTTCGTCGCACCCGCCGAGCGTATCGCGGTGTTCGACAATGATGGCACGCTGTGGGTCGAGCAGCCGATGTATGTCCAGCTCGCCTTCGTGCTCGATCGCGTCAAGGCGCTCGCGCCGCAGAACCCTGGCTGGAAGACCAAACAACCGTTCAAGGCGGTCCTCGGGGGCGACATGCGGGCCTTGGCGGCATCCGGCGAACAGGGGCTGATGCAGCTGATTGGCGTCACCCATGCCGGCATGACCTCGGAGGAGTTTGCCAAGATCACCACGGACTGGCTGGCGACGGCGCGCCACCCGCGCTTCAGGCGGCCCTATACCGAACTCGTCTACCAGCCGATGCTGGAACTGCTCGCCTATCTCCGGGCCAATGGCTTCAAGACCTATATCGCCTCCGGCGGCGGTATCGAGTTCATGCGCCCATGGACCGACAGGGTCTACGGCATTCCCCCCGAGCAGGTCATCGGCTCCTCGATCAAGACGCGCTTCGAGATGCGCGATGGCAGCCCGGAGATCTTTCGCCTGCCGCAGATCAACTTCATTGACGACACGGTCGGCAAGCCCGTGGGTATCAACCAGCATATCGGCCGCCGGCCGATTGCTGCGTTCGGGAACTCCGACGGGGATCTCGAAATGCTGCAATGGACCACGCTGTCGGGTGGGCCGCGCTTCGGCCTGATCGTCCACCACACCGATGCGGAACGCGAATACGCGTATGACCGCAATTCGCATTTCGGAAAGCTCGACAAGGCGCTCGACGCCGCCGGCGTGAATAAATGGACGGTGGTCGACATGAAGCGGGACTGGAAGAAGATCTTTCCGTTCGCGGAGTGAGGACGGCATTCGGCGGCCGCGCGGCGCAGGGAGGGCGCAGGGAGCATGTCCCGAGGCGCCGAACGAGTGCAGGGTTTCCGTCTGGCTGCGCGCAATGTGAAAGGGGACATCTCATTCATTCTGACACGCCGTGAAAGCGCATTGCGCCGAGCGATCTGGGCTCTTTGCACGCGCCGGCGGAGGCGTGCACACCCACAGGGGAGGCTCCAAATGCTCACGAAACACTTCACTTGCGTCATTTTGCTACTTGCCGGGCTTGGATCGGTGCGGGGTGAGGCTCAGGCGCAAGGCACCGAACCTCGGCCGAACATCCCTCTGCAAAAGACGATCGGTGTAGCCACACCCACGGGGCCAGTTCCCTCGCTCGCCGTCATCAACTCGACAGGCGCAAAGCTGGAGGGAAACACCCTGACTTTGACGGGTGTTTCGGCGAATTCGATCGTTTTCGCTGATCGCCCCGTGCGCGCCGCCGGCCACGTCGCCACCAGGCAGTTCATCATGCAGTGGGACGAAGGAAAGGACAATTTCGCCAAGGATCCGCCGAATGCCACCATATCGGTCCTGGGCGGGGATGGTTCGAAAGTCAGCGACGCCGTGGTGACGTTGCGATCGCCGAAACTCGATGCGGGCAACCTGACCTTTGAGGTCTCAATCCTCGAGGGGAGCCTCACCGGGGCGAGCGGGCCGGCGGCGTTGTTCATCGACCGCTTCGGAGGCTTCGGCGGCGGCGGGTTCGGCGGTCGCCTCGGAGGCGGCGATTTTGGCGGGCGCGACTTGGGCGGCTTCGGCGGAGGTGATCGATTTGGTGGCGGTCTTGCGGGCGATCGGTTTGGCGGCGATGCGCGACTGGGCGACGCGCGATTGGGGGATGATCGTGTGGGCTATGACCGCTGGGGCGCCTATGATCGAGCCCGGGTTGGCGGCGCCTACTGGCATGCGCCGGTCTATAATGGCGCTTGGTATGCCAGTGGGGCGGCGCTGGGTGCGGCTGCCGGACTCGCTGCGACGCGGCCATATGGCTACGGCTATGGTCAGTGCGGGTACTATCCCTATCCGGCCTGCTACTAGATCCCCCGTGGTGCGCCGGGCCGGTGGGGCAAGCGCAAACTGCTCAGGGTCGTTCCCTTCGCGTCGAGACGATCCTCGGCCTGGGATCGACCCGGCGTGACAAGGGATGCCGGCAAGGCAGGTGCGGGCCGCATCCGGCCGCCGCGCGGCGGAGCAAGCTCTCATCCTGCCGGCAGGCCGTAGACCCGCCTCGTCGAGATCTCCTCCCCCGCGTCTGATGCTTCATTCGGCCAATACAGAGGGCTAGAAAATGAGCGGCTCATTGAGAATTCTGGCGCTTGTGCTTGGCGCAGTCGTCGCTGGAGCATTTGGTGATGCCTCGGTCGCGCAGGAGCAGCAGCATTTCCATCCGAAGGGGAACATGCCTTCGCGATTCACGATCGAAGCGCAGGAACAGCAGCGGCGGATATTGCCCCTTGCCGACAAGCAGGACTTCCAGGAAGCGAAGCGCGGCTTCATCGCTTCGCCGCCCTACCGCAAGATCATGAATGACAAGGGCGACGTGGCTTGGAACATGGATAACTGGAACTTCCTCCTGAACGGGAAGGACTATGACAGCATCCATCCGTCACTGCAGCGCCAGGCCTTGCTCAACATGGAGTATGGCCTGTTTGAAGTTGTGCCTGGCATCTATCAGGTCCGTGGCTTCGACCTCGCCAACGTCTCGTTCATCCGAGGGAATACCGGCTGGATCGTGATCGACCCCCTGACCGTCAAGGAAACATCTCGCGCCGCGCTCAGGTTCATCAACGAGAGACTCGGCGAACGCCCCGTCGTGGCCGTGATCATTTCCCATTCCCATGGTGACCATTTCGGCGGAATCCGCGGCGTCGTGGATGATGCTGCGCTGGCGGTAGGAAAGCTGCAGATCATTGCCCCCAAGGGCTTCATCAACGAGGCCATCTCCGAGAATCTCTATGCCGGCAACGCGATGACCCGCCGCAAGAGCTATACCTATGGCGACCTGCTGCCTCAGAGCCCTTATGGCCATGTCGATTCATCGATCGGCAAGGGAGTCGCCAGCGGCGATGTCGGGATCCTGCCCCCGACCCGGAGCATCGAGCAGCCGGTCGAGGAATTGACCATCGACGGCGTGCGGATGGTTTTTCAGAACACGCCCGGCACCGAAGCGCCGGCGGAGATGAACACCTGGTTTCCCGATTTCAAGGCGTTCTGGGCCGCGGAGAACATCGTCGCCAGCCAGCACAATGTGCTCACCTTGCGGGGCGCGCCGGTGCGCGATGCGCTGGCGTGGTCGCAGTATATCAACGAGGCGCTGTACCGGTTCGGCGATCAGGCGGAGGTGATGTTCGCATCGCATAGTTGGCCCCGCTGGGGAAAGGCGCGGATTGCCGAGGTGATGCGCGGACAACGCGACATGTACGCGAACCTGAACAACCAGGTCCTGCATCTGGCGAATTCTGGCGTGACGATCAACCAGATCCACAATGTCTATGAGCCGCCCAAAAGCCTGCTTCAGCAATGGTATGACCGCGGCTATCACGGCTCCTACCTGCATAACAGCCGGGCCGTGATCCAGCGTTACCTTGGATTCTGGGATCTGAACCCGGCAACCCTGGTCCCACTGTCGCCGGAGGAATCGGCACCGCTTTACGTGGAGATGATGGGCGGCGCCGCGAAGGTGATGGCGAAGGGGCGCGAGCTCTACGAACAGGGCATGTACCGTCACGCAACCGAGATTCTCAACAAGCTGGTCTATGCGGAGCCGGGCAATCAGGACGCAAAAAATCTCCTCGCCGACACGTTCGAGCAGATGGGCTACCAGTTCGAGAGCCCGAGCCTGCGTAACAGCTTCCTGGCCGGCGCCAAGGAGCTGCGCGATGGCGTCATCGCGGTGAAAGCGGCAAAGGCGGGCAGTCCCGACTTCGTACGCGGCACCACCACCGAGCTGTTCCTGAATTACCTCGGGGTCCAGATGGACAGCCGCAAGGCCGACGGCATGAAGTTCAAGATCAATATCTCGACGCCGGATAATGGCGAGCGGTTTGTGGTCGAGATGAGCAATGCGACGCTGACGACGATCGCCGGCTATCAGGCCGCGGATGCAGATCTGACGATCACGATCGACCGCCGCGAGCTGGAGGACGTGATGATCGGCACTGCGAAGCTGGCCGACAAGGTCTCGGCCGGAAGGGCCAGGATGGAAGGAAATCCCGCCGTGCTCGCGCAGCTCGGTTCGACAATGGTCAAGTTCGACAATTGGTTCGAAGTCCTGCCGGGCACGAAGAAGGAGACCGGAACTTCGCCAAGACCCGAAATCCTGCAGGACGACGCGATCTATTACGAGGGGCCCTGACTAAACCAACGAAGGGCTCAGTCATCCCGGAGCACGAAAGCTCCTCGGCTTTCTTTTCGGACCTTTATTGCGGCGAGCCGTGTTGCTTGCGGCCGCGGTGACGCCAAAGCCAGATGATGAGCACGACCGCGGCGATCGCAGCCAGGACGAGCGGGAGCACCCTTATCCCAACATGACCCCATCGCGGGATATAGGCCGCGATCCCGGACATGTGCGTGCCGAAATAGAAGGCGCCGGCACCCCAGACGGCAACCCATAGCGCGCCGCCGAGCGCGTTGAAGAGCAGGAAGCGCCGCCAGTCCATTCCGATCGTGCCGGCGGCGATGCCATTGAGCTGCCGAAGGATGTTGACGAACCGCGCCGCGGCGACCGTCGCTGGACCATAACGTGCAAAGACCGCTTCGACGCGATTGAAGCGCTCCGGTGTCAATCCGATCCGGGATCCATGCTTGAGTATGACGGCTCGGCCGAAGGTCCGGCCGATCAGGTAACCGACATTGTCGCCGAGCACAGCTCCCACCCAGGCATTGAAGAGGACGGCGGACAAGGACAGCTCGCCACGGGAAGCGAGCACGCCGGCGAAGATCAGCGCGGATTCCCCCGGCAAAGGTGCTCCGAGCGACTCCAGAAACAGGATCACGAAGATGGCGAGAGCGCCATATTCGCGAATATAGGGCTCGACGGCCGAAAACAGATGTTCCATTCCGCGCGTCGCCTCGCTGGATCATCGCAGCGGCTATCGTATCCTGTCTGAAGAAAATCGGCACATCCTTGGTGGGCGGATCACCCGGCCAGTAAATTGATGAGTCGCGGCGGAAGGCTCCACGGTCGACCGGAACGCCGGGCCAGGACTGTCCGCAGTCCGGTCGCAGGCGCCGTCTTCATCTTATTGTGGACGTTGAGTCATTGCGTCTAAGATCTTTGGCGGACTCAGGTTTTAGCCTGGCCCACGAGCGCCAGCCTGGGGCCGGTGGCTGCCAGGGGCGCAACCGGCACAGTCGCCCTTACTTGAACGCCATCGGGGCGACGAAGAGTGCGGCGAGAGCCAACACGACCCCGATGCGCAGCCAGACAGCCCTGACGTGATGTCTCACAAGCATGCGACGCTCCCCCAGACGCAACGACGGAACTCACGTAGCGAACCCGTCGCGGACCTCGATTCCGGTGACGGAGCCAGCCAAGCCTCGATCTCATCTTGAACCTGCCCGCGGGCGGCGCAAGCGGCCTTGATGCTGCCGGGCTCGTGGCCGGGGTCACGACTTCGTCAACGGGCAGCGCTGCCTCAAGGCTTGCCCCCGGGACGACGGGCTCTCCCGTCAGGAAACCGCCATCATCCGCGAGCACAACGCTGGCATCATCCCAGCATGCGGCGCGAGCCTCATCCTCGACTGCGGCAGGCTGCGGTTGGTTCGTTTGCGGATATCGGCCGCTGTAGACGGCCGCCGCGAGGGGGCGATCCGATCTGGCGAGGGCGCCCGAAAGCGGCCCGAGCGCGGCCACTTGCAAGGCGCTGTCGCCCCACCATCACAGCAAGGGAGACGCGACCATGCCTGAGCTCTCGAACAACTTGATGGAACCGTGGAAGAATTCTCTGACTGTCGCAGTCGAGACGAACAGGCTCGCCCTCGACAATGCTCAGAAGCTTGGCGTGCTGCAGATGGGCCTGCTGCGGAGTTGCATGGACCTGGGCTTCGCGCGTCTGAAAGCCGCCGCTGAGATCAAAGACACGGATGACCTTCTGGCGTTCCAGGCCGGCCAGATCGAGGCCGCGATGAGCTTGTCCGAAAAGCTGATCGACGACAGCAAGGCACTGGCTGATCTCGGCGAGGGGATCATGGAGGAATGCGGCAGGCTGACCGAAGAGGCCATCGGTCAATCACCGCAGCCGCTGGCTCTGCAAGGCAGGGTCTCGCACAAGGCTGCGTGAGCGCGGCCGGCTTCGCGCAGTCATTGCCCGGGCGGTTGGCAGGCTTCCGGCGAGGTTAAGGCGGGGCCGCTGCGCGGAGAGTGAGCCCGTCATAGCAAGTGGTGGTGCAGCCGGCGGAGCCTTGCCCTGGTTCGCTGCGCCTATCGCGGCGTTGCCATCCGGCCGACGACGGCCAGGGCGAATTCCACGAGGTAGGCGTTGAGCGTCAGCGACGCCGTGCTGGCCGCGGCCACATCCCTGCTGGCGATGCCCTTGAGGATCTGCTGGTGGAGCCGCTTGCCGCGTGCGATCTCCTGCTGCTCGTCCCGCACATGCATCACCCAGAAGCGCCGCGACAAGGACTGCAGCGGCGTCATCAGGGCCGCGAGATAGGGATTATGCGCCGCCTCGATGATCAGCGCGTGAGTCTGTCCGACCGTTTCTGAATAGTCGTGCAGCGTGAATTCGCCATCGAGCGCGGCCGCCAGCTTTTCGATCGCCGCAAGGTCCTTCTGCGTTGCTCGCGCGCAGGCAAGCTCCACCGCGAGCAACTCGTTGGCGCGCCGCACCTCCAGGCCGCTGAGCTGATCCTCGATCGAGATGCCGGGGATTTCGATGCCCTTGTTGGGGTGGATCCTCACCATGTAGCTGAGCGCGAGGCGCTGGATCGCCTCCCGCACCGGCGTCCGGCCGAGCCCGGTCAACTCCATCAGATGACGCTCCGAGACCATCGAGCCAGGCTTCAATTCGCCCCGGACGATGAGGCGCTGCAGCACGACGACGGCTTCTTCCGACTGGTTCATCTCGCCCTTCCGCGCCGCGCTGTCTCGCCGCGCAGGCCGGCAGCGGCGTTCGATTCCGCCTACTTCATCCGCGCCGGCTTTCCAAACCATTATTCATCCGATATATCGGTTGCATATTATCGATGTTCAATGTCGCCGCCGGAGGAATGATCCTTGAAATACGCCCCTCATCTCGAGCCCAGTCCCTTGCCGTTTTCGCCCTTCAAGAGCTGCACGGTGCCGCGGCCGATCGGCTGGCTGTCGAGCGTCAGCGCAGCCGGCGTCGAGAACATCGCGCCCTACAGCCAGTGGCAAAACCTCACCTTCGACCCGCCGATGGTGATGTTCTCGGCGAACCAGTATCCAGACGGTCGCCGCAAGGACACGGTCCTCAATGCCGAGGAGACGGGCTGGTTCGTCTGGAACATGGCGACCTTCGACCTGCGCGAGGCCGTGAACATCAGCGCGATGGCCTTGCCCGCGCATGAGAGCGAGTTCGATCGCCTGAATGTCACCCGCGACTATGCCGATAACGCGCGCATTCCCATGGTCAGGGAAAGCCCGGTCAAGTTCGAGTGCAGATATGTCAGCACTCACCGGATCAAAGGCAATTCCCCCGTCGGCTCCATCGATATCGTCTTCGCCCAGGTCGAGAAGATCCATATCGATGACGGTGTGATCTTGCCGAGCGGAAAGCTCGACATCGAGAAGATCAAGCCGATCGCCCGCCTGGGCTATTTTGACTACACGGTGGTCAAGGACGTCTTCGAGATGCGGGTTCCGGGCGCGGACGGAGACGCGCGGCAAGGGCTGGAAGGGCGGTCCACCTTGCGCTGACGGTTTCACCGATTTTCTAGCCGAAGAACCAAACAATAAGAGGGGAATTCCATGTCAACGGCCGAGCTATCCCTGGCGGATCGCGCCCCGACCTCGCGTCGCATCAAGGATCTGATCGCGGTCAATTTCGGAAATACGCTGGAGTGGTTCGATTGGGCGATCTATACGATCTTCGCTCCCTATTTCGCGCTTCAGTTCTTTCCGTCGAACGATAAGTCGGCCGCGTTGCTGGCGGCCCTGGCCGTATTCGCGGCCGGTTTCCTGACCAGGCCGCTGGGTGGCCTGATCTTCGGGCTCTACGCCGACCGCGTCGGCCGCAAGAAGAGCCTGACGCTCGCCATGCTGGTGACGGCCGGCGGCAGCGTCGTCATCGCCTGCGCCCCGACCTATGCCTCGGCCGGCCTGTTTGCCTCCGTCGTCCTGCTGGTCGCGCGCCTCGCCCAGGGCATCGCCCATGGCGGCGAGATGGGCACATCGGTGACCTATCTGGTCGAGCGCGCACCGTCGCACAGGCGCGCGCTCTACGGCAGCACGTCGTGGATGAGCGTCGTGCTCGGCACGATGATCGCGACCTGTACCGGTCTCCTGCTCAATGCCAATCTCGAACGGGCGGCCCTGGAAAGCTGGGGCTGGCGCATCCCCTTCGCGATGGGGGGGCTGCTCGGGCTCTACGGCCTGTACCTCAGGCGTAAGCTGACGGAAACGGCCAGCTTCGAGAAGAAGCAGGCGCAGGCCGCCAAGGCGACGGGACTTGCGCCGCTTGCACGGAACTGGCGTGGCGTCGCCGTGGTCTTCGGGCTCTCCGCCGGCGGCTCGATCATGTTCTACACTTGGCTGATCTACAGCCCGACCTTCGCCCAGATCAGCCGTGGCCTCGACGCCAAGTCGGCATTGACGGCAAGCCTGATCGCGCAAGCGGTCTTCTTCGCCGCGATCCCGCTGGTCGGCTGGCTCGCCGACCGGTTCGGACGGAGGCCCTTCATCATCCTGTTCGGGCTTGGCTTCATCGCCTTGACCTTCACCTTGGACGGCATGATCACCAACCAGTTCAGCGGGCTGCTCTCGGCGATGATCGCGGCGCTGCTGATCCTGGCCTGCCTATTCGGGGTGAACACGGCGGTCTGGGCCGAGGTGTTTCCCACCGAGGTTCGGGCGACCGGGGTGAGCGGGCCGCTCTCATTGGCGACCGCGATCTTCGGGGGCACCGCGCCCTATGTGAACACCTATCTCGCCCAGCAGGGCCAGCATTCGCTGTTCCTCGTCTATCTCATGGTCGTGTCCGCGATCACCTTGCTGACCGGCTTCCTGATCCCGGAAACCAGGTATCTCGATCTGGACAGGCCGGACACCGGCCGCCTGGCCAACACCCCGCGAGAATGATCCCGGAGGATACCAGCCTCGGCCTGAGGGCCAAGGTGAACAGAGGAGGGCCGCGCGCGCGGCCCTCTGCACCGTCTCCAACCCCGCCACCGGCAGGCTGTCGCTCATCGCCACTCCGGAGGCGGGGGCAGGGCGGCCCGACCGAAATCCCGGCACGGCTCCGGCTCGGCGATGCCCGCCTTGGGCCGCTGCTCAGGCCGACAGCGTCAGCGGAGCCAGCCGCCTGATGAAATCGGCCTGCGAGCGGCTGCCGGTTTTCGCCAGCACCGCTTTGACCTGGCCGCGAACCGTCTCCCGGCCGACCCCGCGTGTCCCAGCGAGTTCCTCGACCGTGCGGCCGTCCAGGAGCCCGCCGGCGACAGCTGCCTCCGCCCGGGTCAGATCATAGAGCTCACAAAGCAGCGAGGCTTCGATCCGCAGGCTGCGGGCTGAGGTGGTGATGACGAGCAGGGCCTGGGCGCGCGAAAAGACATCCCGCGCTTGCCGGCGGACCGGCATGACATGGATGATGAAGGCGGGAAGATCGCCCTTGGCCGGCACCGGGATCGACCGCGTATCGCCCATGCGATCATGCCCGAGATCGGCGAGCGCCCTTTGCAGAAGCGTGTTCGCACGGGGATCATCGAGCGCGATCCTGTCCCTGGCCTTAAGGACGATCTGCCCGAGCAGGGCTTCGAAGCCCGGGTTGGCGGCGTAGACGGCGCCGCCTGCGCCCACCAGCGCAGCCGGAGATCCGGCCTTCTCGAAGGAATCGAGGCTGGCCTGGGCCCGTTGCATCTGGAGCTTTGAGGCAAGGACCGCGGCCCGGGCGAGGTGGGGGCGGACGCTGTCGAGCAGTTCGGTCTCGCGACGGGAGACCGGACCCAGTTCGAACTTGCGCTCCAGCGTGAAGACGATGGTCTCGCCCGATGCCGAGCGCACATGGGTGGCCGTGCCCCAGCCATAGCCCTCGGGCCGCAGGAAATCGCGATAGAGCGCGGTCTCCCTCAGCTCGTCGTCCGTGAAGAGGTCGTGATCGGTCACGAAACCGGTCCCGCCATGCGCCAAGAGGCCGGCCATGCGGGCATTCCTGTCCATCCAGCCCTGATCCAGGAAGCGCTGGAAGACCGGTGAAAACGCCCTGGACGCGACCCAGTTCGTGCCCTGTCCTGAATGCACGAAGAGAAGTCCCCCGGTACAGCCCGCGATCTCCGCCAGCCGTTCGATCGCAGTCGGCCAGACCTCCGGAACCGCGGCGGCCTCATAGAGCATGGCGACCGCATCCCCAAACTCGTTCGCATCAAGCATGGCCGTCCATCCCCCCCGCCGACGAGAGTGGAACAGTGCCGGCCATTCCTCAATCGTTTTGGCCGAGACCCGTTCCGGAGACAGATGATCGCCAGGACGATTGCTGGCCGATGGAGCGAAACCTTGGCCGGGCAGGGGGGCAGTTCGGTCGCCGCGCCGCCTTCATCTTATGGTGGACGTTGAGAGACCGCGCGTAAGGGATTCAGCCGACTCATCTATTGACCTGCCCCTCGAACAAGCTGGGGTGGGGAACAACGCGATGTTCGGCACACTGAGTGCCTGGAGCGGCGTGAGGAGCGCCGTAACCGAGCCACTGGTGAGTCGCCAATGGCGGTGATGTGCGACGCTATTCAGGTGAGGCCTAAGGGCAGAGATCGGCGATCGGAGGGGCGTCCGGCCATACGGCGTTGCGAAGTTGCAGCGCGGCGCAGCGAAAGAGCCTGATGTCGGTCAAGGCCCTCGCCGACGTGCTCAGGACGTGACGATCACTGCCTTGCTCGAAGATGTATTCGCAGTGGCGCCATGACGCCAGCGAAGGAACATGAACACAGCGTGCGTAGATCACCGGTTTCGATTTCGAGCGAAATCCCACTGACCTGATCTCGCCGTCCAAGGGGGCAAGCTCGAGGACATCCCAGCCCCGCCAGGCCTGCATCGGCCTGGTCTTGAAACAGGTCTCGAATTCGGCCGCGCTGTCTGGAAATTTCGAACAGGTTTGCCGGACGCCCTGCGGTGCGCCGATTTCGAGCAGGAATTCATAGGGCCTGTCTGGATTGCCGGCCGGCAGCCTGGCCGCGATGAGTGGTTGCACCGTCTGAGAATTGGCCCGGATCTTGAGGATCTCATCATTGCGGCGCTTGAAGGTGACGACGACGAAGCCTGCGCTGGTCGCGCCGCGCAGGGTCGACCCACGAAAGATGTCGGGCACCTGAGCGGACGAGATGCCGGCGCCCGACATCGCCGCGATGAAGGAGCCGCAGAAGAGAGCGATGCGGTGGTGGCCGATCTGGACGCCAGGCCTGCGGAAAGTCGTGGTCGTCACCGTTGCGCGCTCCGTTCGGGCGCAAACCTGGCACGGCTGCTCCGGTCAGCGCCAGCCCGGCTCAAGGCCGCGCGCACGTCACTCTGCCAGCATGAGTTCGGCGGCCCGCTCGCCGACCATCATCGCCGGAGCGTTGGTATTGCCTGAGGGAATCGTCGGGAAGATCGAGGCATCGGCGATCCGCAGGCCGCTGAGGCCATGCACCCTGAGGCTGGGATCGACCACTGAATCCGCAGGATCGGGACCCATCCGGCAGGTGCCGCAGGGGTGGAAGACCGAGTAGGCCTGCTGCCGGATGGCGTCGAGCTGCGCCTCGTCATCGGCGCAGTCCGGCCCCGGACGGATCTCGCTCTCGATCAGGGCGGCGAAGCTTGGCGCCGCTGCCAGGCGGCGCAGGAAGCGTGAGCCGGCCAGGATGTCGCGGATATCCTCGGGATCGGAGAGATAGTTCGGCTCGATCACCGGGGCGACATGGGGATCGGGCGAGCGGATCGCGACATGCCCGCGGCTGCGTGGCCGGCAGGGCGAGACGCTGGTGCTGAAGCCGGAGAACGGATCGGGCTTCATCAGGGCGCGCACGCCGGGCAGGGCGCGCTCATAGCTCAGCGGCGAGAAATAGAGCTGCATGTCCGGGCGCTCGAGCCCCGGCCGCGTCTTGAAGAAGCCGCCGCCCTGGTTGACGCTGAGCGAGAGCGGGCCGCTGCGCTGAAGCGCGTATTGCAGGGCCATGCCGATGCGGCCGGGCCAGGACAGCAGCGCCTCGTTCAGGCTGGGCTGCCTCGACCGGTAGACGTGGTCATAGCAGAGATGGTCCTGCAGATGGCCCCCGACCGCCGGCAGGGCGTGCAAGGGCGTGATGCCGTGCTGCGCGAGAAGCGCAGGCGCTCCGATGCCGGAGAGCTGGAGGAGCTGGGGAGAATTGATCGCGCCCGCTGCGACGACGATCTCGCCGGCGGTGCGGAAGCTGACGGGCTGGCCTTCGCGCCGGCCTTCGACGCCGACCGCGCGGCGCCCCTCGAACAGGATGCGCGAGGCCAGAACGCCCGTCTCGACCTTGACGCGCCCGGTCTTGCGGGCCGGATGCAGATAGGCGCGGGCTGCCGATTCACGCAGGCCGCCGCGCGTGGTGATCTGGTAGATGCCGGCGCCCTCGCAGCTTTCGCCGTTGAGATCGGGGTTGAAGGGCAGGCCGGCTTCACCAGCCGCCTTGACGAAGATAGGGGTCAGGGGATGGACCGCCGAGGCGATGTCCTCGACATGGACCGGGCCGCCCGCGCCATGCCACACTGACGCGCCGAGGGCATGGTCCTCCATGCGGCGATAGGCGGCGAGCACCTCGCGCCAGCCCCACCCGGGATTGCCCATCGCCTCCCAGCCGTCGAAATCCTCACGTTGGCCGCGCATATAAACCATCGCGTTGATGGCGCTCGACCCGCCTACGACCTTGCCGCGTGGCTGGTAGATCTCGCGGCCGGCGAGTTCTGGCTGCCTTTCCGTCCGGTACATCCAGTTCAGGCGCGGGTGATAGAAGGTTTTGCCGTAGCCGATCGGCAGATGCAGCCAGGGGCTCAGGTCGCGCGGCCCGGCTTCCAGAACGAGGATGCGGCCGCGCCCGGCCAATGCAAGGCGCCCGGCCAGCGCACAACCGGCCGAGCCCGCGCCGATGACGATGACATCCCATTCCTCCAAGACGGACTCCCTGCCGCTTCCGGCGCTGCCTGAGTGTCAGGCTCTCGATGTGTTTGCATCGGCTTTCCCCGAAAACCGCGATCCACGTTTCGGGCCGATGTCTTAGGTGGAATTGGGCTTGTCGCTAAGGACCATTCTGTTCGAAGCGCCAGTCCAATCGGTGGGGACCAGGCCGGCGATCTCGCCCAGGGTCAGGTCGAGCTGAGATCGTCGATCGCCTGGCGCAGGCCAAGCACGCCGGCCTGGATCTGCGCCGGCGTGAAGCCGCTGAAGCCGAGTACGAGCCCGTCGCGCTCGACCGGCTCCAGGCTGAAGCGGCTGATCGGCGCCACCGTGATGCCGCGCCGGGCGGCGGTCTGCGTCACCGCAACGGCATCGAGCCGCTCGCGCAGGAAACCGATCGTGTGCATGCCGGTATGGGTGGGCACGACGGTGAGATCGCCCGCCAGATGCGCGCCCGCTGCTGCGATCAGCGCCTGGTGACGCTCCTGGTAGAGCTTGCGCATACGCCGGACATGGGTGGCGAAATGGCCCTCGACGATGAAGTCGGCGACGATGCCCTGCAGCGCGGTGGGCACGCCCGGCGAATAGGCGTCGAGACAAATGCCGATCTGCTCGGCGAGCTGCGGCGGGGCGACGAGGAAGCCGAGGCGCAGCGAGGGAAACAGCGTCTTCGAGAAGGTGCCGACATAGATCACCCGGCCGGTCAGGTCGATGCTGGTCAGCGTCGCCATCGGCGCGCCCTGGAAACAGAACTCGCCGTCCCAGTCATCCTCGATGATCCAGGCGGAACTCGCCTGCGCTGCCTCCAGCAGGGCAAGGCGCCGCTCCAGGCTCATCTTGGCGCCGAGCGGCTGCTGGTGCGAGGGCGTGACGAAGGCGAGCTTGAAATCCGGCGCACGGCGCAGGCCCGCCTCGACGATCAGGCCGGCCTCGTCGACCGGTACCGGCACGATATCGGCGCCCGACAGGATCAGGCTGTTGCGGGCGCCGATCGCGCCCGGGTTCTCGAACCAGACCTTGTCGCCGGGATTGATCAGCGTCGCGCCGAGCAGCTGGAAGGCCTGCTGGGCGCCGGCGACGATGAAGATCTGCTGCCATTCGCAGGCGATGCCGCGGTTGAGCCGCAGATGGGCCGCGATCGCCTGGCGCAGCACCGCCTCGCCATGGGGATCGGGATAGCCCAAAACCTGCTGGCGGCCCTTGCGCCAGTGCCGGCCGGAAAGCTTGGCCCATTGCGCCATCGGGAAGGCGTCAAAAGCCGGCATCGCCGTGGTGAAGGCGCGCGGTTGATGCGGCAGGCGCGTGCCGAACAGCTTTGATGCGGAGTCCATCGCCTGCGCCAGCTTGAGCTTCGCGGTCGGCACGGCCACCGCCGCCGTCACGGGCGCCGGCCGCTCGCTCGCCAATGCCTGGCTGACATAGGTGCCGGCGCCGACACGGGTCTCGACCAGCCCCTCCGAGGCGAGCCGCTCGAAACTCTCGACGATGGTCGTGCGCGCGACGCCGAATTCCTGCGCCAGCGTGCGCGTCGCGGGGAGGCGCTCGCCGACCTTGAGCGCGCCGCTCAGGATGAGCTCGCGCAAGCCGACGCAGATCTGGACGCTGAGCCCGTAAGGCCCCTCCCGATCCAGCACGATCGACTGCAGCAGGACGCCTTCTTCGCGTTTGACCATGTCGCTCCCAGTGATCTTGCCCGAACCAGCGCTGGCCCCGATCTCCGGGATTGGACTGCTGCTTTCGCCAGAATGGACCTTGGGTTCAGTCCAATTCAAGTCCCTTTCTGGGCCCACGCCGCCCGGCAATCGCGCTGGGCCACGGCGATGGATTGGCGGCGGCAATAATGAAGATCACCCGTCTCGAAAGCTTCACGACGCCGGATGTCGGCTTCGTCCGTGCCACCTGCGAGGATGGCAGCCAGGGCTGGGGCCAGTTCTCACCCTATAATGCCGACATCACCGCGACCGTCTTCCACCGCCAGGTCGCCCGCTGGGCGATCGGCTGGGACGCTTTGGCGGTCGACGACCTCGTGGCGACGATCGGCGAGCGCGAGCACAAGTTCCCGGGCTCCTATCTCTGCCGGGCCTTGACCGGGCTCGACACGGCGCTCTGGGACCTGCGCGGCAGGAAGGAGCGAAAGAGCGTCTGCGAATTGCTCGGCGGCACGCCGCGCCCGTTCCCGGTCTACGCCTCCAGCATGAAGCGCGGCGAGATCACCCCCGAGGCCGAGGCCGAGCGCCTCGCCCGGTTGCGCGACGCCCATGGCTACAGCGCCTTCAAGTTCCGGGTCGGGCGCGAATGCGGCCGCGACCTCGATGAATGGCCCGGCCGCACCGAGGCAATCGTGCCGCAGGTCCGCGCCGCGCTCGGCGACGAGGCGACGCTGCTGGTCGATGCCAATAGCGGCTATACGCCGGCAAGCGCGATCGCGGTTGGCCGCATGCTGCAGGACCATGGCATCGTCCATTTCGAGGAGCCCTGTCCCTATTGGGAGCATGCCTGGACGCGCGAGGTCCGCGAGGCACTCGACCTCGACGTCACCGGCGGCGAGCAGGATTGCGACCTCGCGATCTGGCGCGCGATGATCGATGGGCGCGTCGTCGACGTGGTGCAGCCGGATATCTGCTATCTCGGCGGCGTCGGACGCATGCTGACGGTGGCGCGCTGGGCCGCCGAGGCCGGCCTGCCGGTAACGCCCCATTCCGCCAACCAGTCGCTGGTGACGGTGTTCACCCTGCATGTCATGGGCGCGCTCGCTAATGCCGGGCCCTATGTCGAGTTCTCGATCGAGGGACCGGACTATTACCCCTGGGAGCAGGGGTTGCTGCGCAATCCGCCAAAAGCCCGCGACGGCATGGTCGCAATCCCCTCCGAGCCCGGCTGGGGCGTCGAGATCGAGCCCAGCTGGCTGGACCGGGCCGCCTATCGCGTGACCGAGGTGTCGGCATGACGCTCGACCGGGAGAAGCTGGTCGAGGAAGCGCGACGCACTGGTACCCTGGCAGGTCTGCCGCGCGGGCATTTCATCGGCGGCCGGCTCATTGCCTCCGTTTCGGGGCGGGAGATGGAGAGTTTCGACCCCGGCCGCGGCGTCCCCTTCGCCAGCGTTGCAGCCGGTGCAGTCGAGGATGTGGCGGCGGCGGTCGCTGCGGCACGAGCGGCGCTGTCTGGCCCCTGGTCGCAAATGACGCCGGCGGCCCGCGGTGAGATCCTGATGCGGGCGAGCCATCTGCTGCGCGAGCGGGCAGCGCGTTTCGCCGTGGTCGAGACGCTCGATTCCGGCAAGCTGTTCGCCGAATCCGAGGGCGATGTCGGCGGCGTCATCCGTGCCTTCGCCTATTATGCGGGGGCCGCCGACAAGCTCCATGGCGACAGCGTGCCGCTCGGCCCGGACTATCTCGGCGTGACGATCGAGGAGCCTGTCGGCGTCGTCGCACAGATCGTGCCGTGGAACTATCCGCTCTCGACGGCCGCGCGCGGCATCGCGCCGGCGCTCGCCGCCGGCTGCACGCTCGTCGTCAAGCCGGCCGAGCAGACGCCCTTCACCACGCTGATGCTGGCGGAATTGCTGCATGAGGCCGGCCTGCCCGACGGCGTGCTGAATGTCGTCGCCGGCACGGGGGCGGAGGCAGGCGCAGCGCTCGTCTCCCATCCCGGCATCGACCACATCACCTTCACCGGCTCGGTCGCGACCGGCCAGCGCGTGATGCGGGCAGCCGCCGAGCATGTCACGCGGCTGGCGCTCGAACTCGGCGGCAAATCCCCCGTCGCGCTGATGGCCGATTGCGAAATGGGGCCGGCGGTCGAAGGGGTGCTCGGCGCGATCTACGAGAATGCCGGCCAGATCTGCTCGGCCGGCTCGCGGCTGATCCTGGAGGCGCCGATCGCGGACGAGGTTCTCGACAGGCTCGTCGCACGCGTTTCAGCGATGCAGCTCGGCCATGGCCTGGGCGAGGCCGGCATCGGGCCGATCAACTCGCTGCAGCAGCTCGCGCGCATCGAGGCCCATGTCGAGCGCGCGCGTGCGGCCGGCAACCGCATCCTGATCGGCGGCGGCATCGTCCCGGAAGGCGAGTGCGGCGGCGGCTGGTTCTATCGCCCGACCATCATTCTCGCCCGCGGCCCGGACGACCCGCTGGTGCAGGAGGAGATCTTTGGCCCGGTCCTGACCGTGCAGATCGTCGCGGATCTGGACGGGGCCATCGCGGCCGCCAACGCGACCTCCTATGCGCTGGTTGCCGGCATCTACACCCGTGACCATGCCAAGGCCTGGCGCTTCGCGCGCGCCGTCGATGCCGGCCAGGTCTACATCAACGAGTTCTTCGCCGGCGGCATCGCCATGCCCTTCGGCGGTAACCGTAAATCCGGCTTTGGCCGGGCCAAGGGCATGGCGGGCTTGCGCAGCTACTGCAAGCTCAAGAGTGTTGTGGCGCGGCTCTGAACGAGCCCGGGGGGAAACGACGGAATGTCGACTGAGCTGTTTACCGCCGATTTCAAGGCGGCACCCTATTGGTGGGACGGAGTCCCGCGTCCGGAATTGCCCCGCTCGGAGCCGCCGAAACAGGCCGATGTCGTAATTGTCGGCTCCGGCTATACCGGCCTGCATGCCGCGCTCCAGACCGCCAGGGGCGGGCGCAGCACGGTGGTGCTCGATGCGGAGGCGGCCGGCTTCGGCTGCAGCACCCGCAATGGCGGCCAGATCTCGACCAGCATCAAGCCCGGCCTCGCGGCCCTGGCGCGCCGTCACGGCGAGAAGCGGGCCTTCGCCATTCTGCAGGAAGGCCATCGCTCGCTGCGCTGGATCGCCGAGTTCGTGCGCGAGGAGGCGATCGACTGCGATTTCGGCGTGGTCGGGCGCTTTCATGCCGCCCATTCGCCGGGCCAGTACGAGATGCTGGCGCAGCGCGTCGACAACCAGACCAAGGGCCTCGAAGTGCCCTGCCATGTCGTGCCGCGCACCGAGCAGCGCGACGAGATCGGCTCGGATCTCTATCATGGCGGCGTGGTCTATGCCGGCCATGCCTCGGTCAACCCGGCGCGCTATCACCAGGGCCTGCTGGAACGCGTCCTCGCGGCCGGCGCCGAGCTGGTGCCGTTCTGTCCGGCGACCGCGATCACCCGCCAGGGCAAGGACTTCCTGGTCGAGACGCCGCGCGGCACGATCCGGGCGCGCGACGTCATCGTCGCCACCAACGGCTATACCGGGCCGGCGACCGGCTGGCTGCGCCGCCGCGTCATTCCGATCGGCAGCTACATCATCGCGACCGAGCCGCTGGAGCCGGCGCTGATGGACAAGCTGATCCCGCGCAACCGCATCGTCAGCGATACCCGCAAGGTCGTCTATTACTACCGAGCCTCACCCGACCGGCGGCGCATCCTGTTCGGCGGCCGCGTCTCGCTCAGCGAGACCGATCCGCGGCGCAGCGGGCCAAAGCTCCATGCCGACATGAGCGCGATCTTTCCCGAGCTCGCCAAGACGCGGATCAGCCATTCCTGGTGCGGCTTCGTCGCCTATACCTTCGACGAATTGATGCATGTCGGCCGCCATGACGGGCTCTACTACGCCATGGGCTATTGCGGGGCGGGCGTCGGCACGGCGAGCTATTTCGGCATGCGGCTCGGCCAACAGGTGCTCGGCCTGGCCGAAGGCAAGACGGCGCTCGACGACCTGCCGTTCCCGACGCGGCCCTTCTACAGCGGCAATCCCTGGTTCCTCGCACCATCGGTCTTCTATTACCGCTGGCGCGATCGCCTGGCCCGATGAGCCAGCAGGATCGTCTCTGCGGATTGGCCTTCCCCAATTCTCAGAATGGACCTTCTGGCCAGACCAATTTCAACAAACTCTGCACGCTCTCAGTGGTGGGAAGCTGGGTCGCTACGGCGACTGCGCGACTGCCGCTGGACATGTGCCCCTCAGCTCAGGAGATATGACATGCAGTGCCCGCCGATCCTGCCGTCGCGATCGACCCTCGTCCTTCTCCTGAGCCTGGCCGGCGCGCTGCCCGCTCTCGCGCAGGAGCTCACCGTCGTCTCCTTCGGCGGCTCCTATCAGGAGGCGCAGAGCAAGGCGCTGTTCGTGCCCGCTGCCAAGGCGCTCGGCATCAAGCTCAAGGAAGAGACCTATAGCAGCATCGCCGACCTGCGCCTCAAGGTGAAGGCCGGCGCCGTGACCTGGGATGTCGTCGCCAGCGGCTCCGGCAGCGCGGCGCGGGCGGGCTCCGAGGGCATCCTCGAAAAGCTCGACTACAAGGTCATCGACACCTCGAGCTTCGTGCCCGGCACCGCGCAGGATTACTGCGTCGGCGGCGACGTCTTCTCCACGGTGCTCGCCTGGAACACCAAGACCTATGGCGAGAAGGGCCCGCAGAGCTGGGCCGATTTCTGGGACGTCAAGACATTCCCGGGCAAGCGCTCCTATCGCAAGGGCGTGGCGGGTGCGCTCGAGCCGGCGCTGATGGCCGACGGCGTTCCGCCGGAAAAGGTCTACGAGGTGCTGTCGCAGCCCGGTGGCATCGAGCGCGCGATCAAGAAGATCCGCGAGCTGAAGCCGCATATCGCGGTCTGGTGGAGCTCCGGCGCCCAGCACGCCCAGTTGATGAAGGATGGCGAGGTCGACATGATCACCGGCTGGAACGGGCGCTTCGACGTCGCCGCCAAGGACGGTGCCAAGGTCGCCTACACCTTCAACCAGGCGCTGCTCGACTATGACTGCTTCGCCGTCGCCAAGGGTGCCCCGAACAAGGACCTGGCGATGAAGTTCCTGGCCGAGATCAGCAAGCCGCAATACCAGGCCGAATTCACCAAATACATCACCTATGGGCCGACCAACCAGAAAGCCTACGACCTCGGCACGATCGAGCCGGCCTACGCCAAGGCATTGCCGTCCCACCCCGACAATGCCGCCAAGCAGGTGCCGATCGATCTCGACTGGTACATCAAGTTCGAGACCCAGGCCTCGGCAGCCTATCATAACATGCTGACCGAATGAGACTGGCGGCTGATTCCGGCGAGCGGGAGGCTGCCATCGCGGCAGCCCCGCTCGTCTCCCCGGCGGGGAAGGCTCTGCCGATCGCAGTGCGGCGCCTGAGCAAGGCCTATGGCGCCGTCTCCGTGCTCGACGATGTCGATCTCGATGTCAGGCCAGGCGAGTTCCTGACCCTGCTCGGCCCGTCGGGCTCGGGCAAGACGACCCTGCTGATGGCGATTGCCGGCTTCCTGCGGCCCGACAAGGGCAGCATCCGCTTCGGCGAACGCGAGGTCGTCCGGCTGGCGCCGCACAAGCGCGAGATCGGCATGGTCTTCCAGAACTACGCCTTGTTTCCGCATATGGATGTTGCCCGCAATGTCGGGTTCCCGCTCAGGCTGAGGCGCGTCCCTGCGAACGAGATCGCCCGCCGCGTCGAGGCCGCGCTCGAGATGTTCCAGCTCGGTGGCTATGGCGAGCGCAGCATCAACCAGCTCTCCGGCGGCCAGCGCCAGCGCGTCGCGCTTGCCCGGGCCATCGTCTTCGAGCCGCGCATCATCCTGATGGACGAGCCGCTCTCGGCGCTCGACAAGCAACTGCGCGAGCGCATGCAGATCGAGCTGCGCCAGCTCCATGACCGGCTCGGCACTACCACCGTCTATGTCACGCATGACCAGCGCGAAGCCCTGACCATGTCGGACCGCATCGCGGTGCTCGATCGCGGTCGGATCGCGCGGATCGACACGCCGCGCGCGATCTATGACCAGCCCGGCAGCCGCTTCGTCGCCGAGTTCATCGGCGAATCCTCGTTCCTCGATGTCGCCATAGCCGATGGCATCTGCCGGGCGGCGGGCGCAGTCATCCAGGCGCCCAAGGTCCCGGCCGGGCAGCGGCACTGCGTGATGATGCTGCGCCCGGAACGGCTGCGCATCTTGGACGGCAGCGAAGCCGAGGCGATGAACCGCTTCGAGGGAACGGTGCAGAGCGCGATCTACCAGGGCGACACGCTGCTGCTGCAGCTCGCGCTCGGCGATGGCAGCCTGGTCAGCCTGCGCATGGCGACGCGGGGCGACGATGCCGCGCCGCCGGCACGCGGCACGCCGATCGCGGTCGGCATCGCCGTCAGCGACACCGTGCTGCTGGCCGACGAGGGGAGGGCGCGCAAATGAGCGCGCCGGGGCTCAGCATTGCCGGCGCGCCCGGAGACGATTTCCATGCCGCGGCGCTGCGCCGCGACCATTGGCGCGAGCGGTTCGGGCTGGCGGCGCTGGCTGCGCCTGCGCTCCTGCTCGTCACGATCACGGTTCTGCTGCCGGTCGGCTGGCTCTTCGGCCTGTCCTTCCTCGACGATGCCGGCGCACCGAGCCTGGAGCATTACCGGCGCATGCTGGCCGAGCCCTCCTATGGCCGGACCTTCCGCACGACCTTCGAGATCAGCCTGCTGACCACGGCGATCTGCATCCTGCTCGGCTATCCGCTCGCCTATTTCCTGTCGCAGCTGCCGCGGCGCGCCGCCAATCTCTGCATGATCGCGGTGCTGCTGCCGTTCTGGACCTCGCTCCTGGTGCGCACCTATGCTTGGCTGGTGCTGCTGCAGCGCCGCGGGCTGATCAACACCTGGGGCATGGAGCTCGGCCTCTGGAGCGAGCCGCTGCAGCTCGTCCACAATGTCGCGGGGACGCTGATCGGCATGGTCCATATCATGCTGCCCTTCCTCGTCCTGCCGCTCTACGGCACGATGCGGGCGATCGACCGCGATCTGCTGCGTGCGGCCTCCAGCCTCGGCTCGACCCCGGCTCATGGCTTCTGGACCGTGTTCTTTCCGCTCTCGCTGCCCGGCCTCGCCGCCGGCTCCGCGCTCGTCTTCGTGCTCTGCCTCGGCTTCTACGTGACGCCGGCCATGCTCGGGGGCGGCAAGGTGACGATGGTCTCGAACCGCATCGCCAATGATATCGAGCTGTTCTTCAACTGGGGGGCGGCGAGCGCGCTCGGTGTCGTGCTGCTGGTGATCACGCTCGTCGTGCTCGTCCTGGCCGCCCGGCTCTCGCGCGGGGCCGGCCTCTTCGGCGCGGGGCATTGAACATGAGCTGGTTCGATCGTCCCGCCAGCGACACGCAGATCACGCACCGGTCGCGGCTCTGGCTCTACGGGCTCGGCGTGCTCGTGCTCGCCTTCCTGGCCCTGCCGACGCTGATCGTGATCCCGATGTCGTTCTCCCAGTCGCAGTACCTGGAGTTTCCGCCGCGGCAATGGTCGCTGCGCTGGTACGAGGCGTTCTTCTCCTCGCAGAGCTGGATGGCGGCGACGGGGACCTCGCTCAAGGCCGGCATCTGCACGGCGCTCGTGGCGACGCCGGTCGGCACGCTTGCGGCCTATGGGCTGCATGTCTCCCGGCTGCGCTTCGGCGGGGTCGTGATCCTGGCGCTGCTGACGCCGACGATCGTTCCGGTCATCCTCGTCGGCGTCGCGCTGTTCTATGCCTTCGTGCAGCTCAAGATGGTCAATTCCTTCATCGGCATCGTGCTCGCGCATACGATGCTTGCCGTGCCGATCGTGATGATGATCGTCGGCTCGGCCCTGAAGAGTTTCGATCTCGACCAGGAGCGCGTCGCCCGCAGCCTGGGCGCGACGCGGGCGCAGGCCTTCCTCCAGGTGACGATGCCCCAGATCGGCTTCGCCATCGTCACCTCGGCCCTGCTCTCGTTCCTGACCTCCTTCGACGAGGTGGTGGTCTCGCTCTTCGTCTCCGGCGGCGACAACTCGACGCTGACGCGCGCGATGTTCATGGCGCTGCGCGACCAGATCGACCCGACCATCGCGGCGATCTCGACCATCATGATCGTGATCACCTCGCTGCTGCTCGCCGCCTCGCAGCTGCTGGGCAAGGCGGAGAAATAGGGCCAAGGCCGTTCAGGACGGGGCGGGGCGGAGCTGTGGATCAAAGCCGCGAAGGTGGCGCCTGATCCCGCTCCGGTGCCGCGTACCGTCTGATGGGGCGTCCGCCGCCGTCTCCAAGCCACAGGTTTGGTGCGGCTCTATCGTTTGAAGAGTCTTCGCCAAAGGTCATGAAGGAAGATCACGGACAAAATACCGCCAACCGCCAATCCAGTTATATTGATGAGTAAATATCCAAAAATCCAGCTTCTCTCTGGAATGGTCTCCCAGATTCTTCCGTGAGGTTGTTTATTATTAACAAGTAATTGATATATATTTGAAAGACACGTTAGGAAGATAAATATAAGGAACGCTATGCCTTTCATTCTGAACGGGGACGCCGATTGAGCTTTCCGGGCTTCCTCCCAAAACCCTTTACGTCGACGCATCACCAGAAACCAGATCAATATGGCTACAGAGCTCATTATGATTATAAAGAGATAGGGCCAAATTTCGCCAGCTGTTTGCTTGCCGAATGGATAGGCGATGATTCCGGCGATCACTAACGCAAGCAGATACAGCCACAGATTTGTCCCCCAACTGAAGACAGTGAAGTCTCGCGCCGATGGCTTGGCATCTTCTTGATCAGCCACAGTCTCTCGCCTTTGCAGCGTTCCAGAATGCTCCGCGCTCGGGGCACCGGCGATGCCGGTGATGACGTCGTCCTCTCAGTAAGCGGGCGCCAGGGGCTGGACTGAATCCGCTAACCTCTGGCAATGGCAGCGCGGCGCTTCGGCCCAAATCGCAACTCTCCGGAAACCGGCCAGCGGGAACGTTCAACCAAGTCTGACTAAACATCGTTCCGGCCATTCCTGTCGAGACATGTGCAGATGAGCGATATAAGCTGGTCCTTTCGTTGTGTCGTAGGCAGGGAGCGCGTATGCGCCACGCTCGTCGCTTCATTTGGACCGTTGTTGCCGTTTGGCCGTGTGTAGTTCACGCTCAAGAAACCAGACTCTTTCATGAGAAATTCCATGGATCACCAATAAGAAAACCGACTGTCAGTGATTTCTGGGCCGGTTCCAAGACACAACGGAATGGCAGTGAAAATCTGTATATCAGGACTACAGCCAAGTCGATTCAGCAATTTATCAAGGTAAAATTACCGGATCCTGAAAAGAAATTGTTTGAAAATTCGTCTTACCCGTTCTCTATGCTGGTTGGTTCTCCAGAAAATATAAATGATACATGCACAGAAATGCCTGACTCGAAGCATGAATGGGAAATATGCTTCGATACTCGTCCGTTGAAATCTAAAAATGGAAAATGGAGTGCTATAGAGTTAAGCAATAATCCGAAGGATTATATGAAAATTGGTTTTAGAGGGAAATTTGATTCAGATATTTATGCAAATTGTGATTACATTGCGCCCAGGCAATTTGGAATGTGTCGGATATACTTTGAGCAAAATGACATTTGGCACGAAATTTTTACGAGCCCCCAAGCGCTTGATGATATGTGGTTATTCTTGTGTGCTGCCGTTCAGCTGAGAAATTATGTCTGGCCCAATGGTCCTTCCACTGATGATTACTGCCGACCGCGCCCAACCGATTCCAGGAAGAAAGCTGCAATGGCAGAAGGATCGATGTTCGTTATGGCGTGAATGTGGTGCTCCCACGTTGCGCATGCGCTGAATTCCAATGCTGCGGCCGATTGATCTGCGGGCCCCTCATCACCGGTTCCGGAATCCGTTCCTCCAAAGGACTTTCTCCGAAGCAGAAGTCAGGTTGAGCGACAACGTTAAGGCAATGGAGGCAATTCCTTGCCGGTGGACTTGCCTTTGCCCGTAGACGTGGCGAGACCGTGACAAGTTGAACGGTGCGCCCTATTCATGACAACCTAAGCTTGCGGCCGGCCAAATCAGCGCAAGAGGCTGCCGGCCACGATCGGGGTGGGGCATGGGTGACACACAGGGTTGGGTGAAGGGCGGCGTCCTGCGCCGTGGCCTCGCCTTCCTGATCGATCTTGTCGTCGTGATGATCGTCACCCAGGCATTGGCGGCCGTCCTGTTCCCGCTGTCGAATGGGGCGTTGATCGACGGCTCCAGCTTCATGACGGACTGCCGGCCCGCGCAAGGCCGCCCCGCGACGATCGAGAGTCCGGCCGGCTTCCGGCCAACATCAGAGAGCATCTGCACGAAATCGCTGTTGGGGCAGCCGACCGCCCGGTTCTACACGCTGTCGCGGCAGGAGGACGGTTCAAGCGTCACGACCTCGCTCAGCTATGCGCTGAGCGCTGAGGACCAGATGACGCTGGCCTTCGACCTGTCGGTCCTGCAATGGCCGCTGCTGGCGCTGATGCGGTGGCTGCTGGAGGTCCGCGGTGTGCCGACCCTCGGGCGCCATCTGTTGTCCCTGCGCGTCCTGCCACGATGGGACGCGCCGGTCGCAGCAGCAGAGATCCGCGCCGCGCTCGCCCGGCGCTATAGTCTGTTCGCGCTGCCCGGCGTGGCGCCGCTGGCAATGGCGGTCCTGCTGTTTGCGGCCCTTCGCTCAGGGGTGCCGCTTCCGAACGATCTGGCCTCCATCCTGGGCTTCCTCGGCAACCTGCCGCTCGTCATGGCGGTGATCGCCGCCTTGTACGCGATCGCGCGGGGGCGCGATGCCTTCTACGACGAAGCCGCGGGAACCACTGTGCTGCGTCTCGTGAACGGGGCCAGGGAGGTCGCATCTGAGCAGCCTCCTGGTGCAGAACCTGGCCCTCCCGGCGCCGCCCCGCGGAAAGCCGCGCTGTCCGCCGGTCTCCGGCCCGTCCCCTGGGCGACGCTGGCGCTGGCGGCTCTCCTCATCCTCGTCTTCATCGGCGAATTGGTTGAAACCTACCTCCGGTCGCAGAGCCTCGGTGTCACCGGCGTGACCATCGTGCTGTTCGGCGGTGTCTCCAGCGAACTCGCGATCCAGGCCGGGCAATGGTACCGCCTCGCCCTCGCCATGTTCCTGCACTGGAGCCTGGCGCATCTGATCGGCAATGTCGTCATCCTCGCGATCGCCGGCTGGTTCCTGCAGCCGGTCCTCGGGATGGGCTGGCTTCTCGCCATCTTCCTGCTCGGCGGGCTTGCGGGGGCTCTCGGTTCGATCCTGCTGAACCCGGCAACCCTGATTGGTGCAGGGGCTTCCGGCGCGATCATGGCCGTGATCGCTGCGGGCCTCGTGGTGAGCCTCCGGCTTGCCGACGATGCCCGCCGGCTCTGGCTGCAGGCATTCTGCGTCGCGATCCTGCTCGCAACCTTCCTCGCCGGCGGCAGGCTCGCGGCTGGACAGCTCGACCATGCCAGCCATGGCGGCGGGGCTCTCACCGGGGCCATGCTCGGCGTCCTGATCCTGCTGTCCTGGGATGCCGGGACGCGGCGCCCCCGCTGGGCCCGCCCCGCGCTTGCCGTCGCACTCGGCCTGACAGCCCTGCCATTCCTCTCGACCCCGCGCGCGGGCTTTGGTGACGTAGCCCTGGCGCGGTTGACCATCCCGCCGGAGCAAGCGCCAAAGACCGATGCTGAATGGTTCGCACGCTCCGCCGAGCTGGTTCGCCAGTATCCGCGCGATCCGCGCAGCCATCTCGCCCATGCCGTCGCCGCCGGCAATGACAAACCCGCGCGTGAGAGGGCTTTGACGCTGGTCAGCAGGACCCAGGCGGCCCTGTCCCCGGCCAGTCTTCCCAAGGTCGAGCAGAACGCCTTCCTTGTCGTGGGCGAAGCGCGGCGCAAGGCGCGAGACTGGGAAGCCGCGCGCGACCTCTTCACCCGCGCGAGCGCCACAACGGCGCCGCCTATACCCGCGATCTATGGCTGGCGCGCACAGACTGAACTCGCGCTCGGCTTGCTTGACGCGGCGCTTGAAGACGCAGAAGTCCAGGTTCGCCTGCAACCATCCAGCACCCAGGCGCTGGTCGATCTGGCTGGCATCTTCGACGCCATGGGCCGGCAGCGCGACGCGATCGCCAGGCTCGATGAGGCGCTCACCCTGGAGCCGGACAATGCCGGCATACTGCGCTATCGCGGCTGGCTTGCCTTCTTCGACGGCCGGCCCAAGGAGGCCATTCAGGACCTGGAACGGGCTCTCACGCTCAAGCCGGATGACGCTTATGCCGCCTTGTGGCTGCACATCGTCTCCGCACGTTCGGGGCGAGGGGGGAGGCTCGCTTCCGCCGCCAAGGGGGTCGACATGAAAGCCTGGCCAGCCCCGATCATCCAGTTCTATCGCGGCGAGATCGACCGCAACGTCTTGCGCGCCGCAACGCAGAGCCGGGACCCGATCACGCATGGCGAACAGACCTGCGAGGCGAATTTCTATCTCGGCGAATGGCACCTTCTGGAGAACGCCAAGGCCGAAGCCGACCCGTTCATCTTCTATGCGGCCACGAGTTGCCCCAAAACCTTCGTGGAATGGGCGGCCGCCCGTACCGAGCGCCGCCTGATCGAGCGGTGATACGGGGCGCGGGACGCCCCGACCTCGTCAGACCGAGATCCACTTCTCATCCCGCACTGCTGCGCGCCCTTCATCCCTGAGCTTGAGCAGATGCGCCGCCACATTCCGCTCCGCAGCGCGCCGCAGCCACGGATCGGTTTGCGAATAGAGCCGGTCGACGAGGTCCCAGGTTCCCAGCGGCCCGGCCTTCAGCGCATCGGCAATGGCGTTCTCGCGCCTGAGGCGAAATTCGAGCAACTCGCCGACATAGGGCTGCGGATTTGGCAGCGGCGGCCCATGCCCGGGCAGATACAGGCTGTCGTCGCGCGCCAGCATCAGCCGCAGGCTACGGACGTAATCGGCCATGTCACCGCCCGGCGGCGCGACGATGCTGCTCGACCAGGACATGACGTGGTCGGCGCTGAACAGGATCCCGTCGCGGAATGCAAAGCAGAGATGGTCGGAGGCATGCCCGGGCGTGTGGATCGCCGTCATCCCCAGCGCGGTGTCGCCGTCCTTCAGGAGGATATCGGGGATAAAGGCGTCATCGGCGCTGAGATGGTAGGCATATGTCTTCGCGCCGGTGCGGGCCTTCAGGCCGGCGGTCGCGCCGAGATGGTCGGAATGGGTGTGGCTCAGCACGATCGCGGAAACCGCACCGCCCGTGGCGCGCAAGATATCGTCGAGATGCCCGGCATCGTCGGGACCGGGATCGAGAACCACGAAGCCGTCGTCATCCGCGATCAGATAGGTATTGGTGCCACGATAGGTCATCAAGCTCGGATTATTGGCGACGATACGGGAGATGCCGGGGACAACCTCCATCGGCCGGCCGCGTGGCGGCTCCGGTTCAGTCAGAAAGGCCAATATCCTATCCTTCGCTGGGGCGACGCCGACCGAGACCCGTCCTGCTCGCTCTTACGCGATGTCGAAGGCGGGAGAAATTGCGCGCAAGGTATGGCGGGGTCCTGCTTCTCGGCGATCGTCTCGGATGCCATGCTTCGTCGGGAGCACAGATGACCGCAGCGTCCAGAATGCGGCATTCGCCCAATGGCGATCCGGTGATCGGACAAGCCGACTCGCCACCAGGCAGTCAAACCAGCGCTCTACGCATTCTGCAGCATCGTCTCGGTGTGGAGGGCGCATTTCCAGGATTGGCCATCCCTGACCCAGGTCGTGCTGTCCGCGCATGTCATGTCCATGGGCTTGCCCTTCATGTCGCCCTTCTGGTGCACCGTGTAGGCGATGACGGCGACTTCGTCGGTCGGCATGATCACATCGACATCGCTGAGCTTGAAGCTTTGAAGCGTCCACCGCCCTTCTTCCGTCATGGCTTCATACCGGTCAGGGTCGATCTTCATCGCTCCCATCGGGCCGGTGATCAGACATTCCTGGGCAATCATCGATTTCGCGAGCTTTGCATCCTTGTCGACCATGGACTGCCAGAAGCGCGTCTCGAGATCGATGATCGTTTGCTTGTCTCCGGACATGGCTGTTCTCCTTTGACGAAGAGAACGAGCATCGGTGGAGCGGGTTCCGGGGAAGGGGGGGCGACATCATGATCTCCTCTTTCGGCGAGCCCTTATCGATCCGATGCCAAATCCCCAGGCTTCGCCATATCGTTCGGGTTGGCGATCGCAGCGCGGTAAGGCTCGCTTAGACCGCCACAAGTGCGGCGAGAGCCGGCCCCCAGGCAGTCAGCAGGATGTTGCCGATGACGTCGATGTTGCAGGCGGTCGCGATGACATCGAGCGCTTCGGGCGGAATCTCGAGCACTTCGGGGGCGCTTGCTTCGGCCGATCACGTCGCCGCGGCCTCGCGCTGGTCGATGCCCATCAGTTGGGGCGCGCATCCCATGGCACCGCGCCGCGCAATCCGCGGTAGCGGCGGTTCGAATTCGGCATCCCGGGCCGTCCTGCGGGCTCCGTCGCCAAGCGCAATTTCATCGACGGGGATCGCGCTATGACGACCGAAGGTGCATCGGGCCGGGTTCCCGGTTCCACAGCGTCTCACCCACGCGGGCCTGCCCGGGGCGTGCGATCCGCCCGGCATGCCTGATCGATGGATGTCTTGGCCTTCCAACCGCTGCCTGACAGCGCAAATGCGTGTCAGGACCTGCCGTCAGGTGGCAAGCCGCTTCGACGCAAAAGACGTCAGGTGGTGATCAGAGAAGTTGGAGGGAGCCTGCCGCTGTCTTGCCGCGTTCGGTTTTCAAGTCGAAAGCGACCTTCTGTCCTTCGGTCAGAGTCATCATGCCGGCCTCTTTCACGGCTGTGATGTGTACAAACACATCCTTGCCACCGTCTGACGGCTGAATGAACCCGAAACCCTTCTCAGTATTGAACCATTTCACGTTTCCCGTCGCCATGGCCGAATCCTCTGAAGATTGCGTCTTGCGGGGAGGCGGATGCTTGATCCGACGACCCGCGGAAAAAGAATTGACCGAAAAGAAAAGGTTGTCGAGACCAAACGTGAAGCATGACGAGATGCTGATTACAGGAAGTTTAGCGTCGCAACTATGAGTTGCCATCGGTTAACGGTGATGCATTAATATAAACCTCCGGTAGTGCGCGATCGACAATGCCCAGCGCCGACGCGCGATCTTCCCAAAGGCGATGATCTTGCGCCGCGCACAACCTGCATGACCGGCGCAGGAGCAAGTTCCGGGGGATGTCCATTACCCGCCGGTTTCGCTCACGACTGCTCTGGTCTCGCATGCGACGGCAAGGCGCGACCGGTCCCGACATCGCCGAGCGCAGTGTCGGCAAGCAGGGTCGCGGCATCCCTGAAAGCCTTCAGGGCCGTGTCGATCGCTGAGTTGAGCGGGACCGTCGCCTGATACTGTCCTATCTCGCCCCGCGCGCTCTCCACCAGCGCCAGGAGCCTTTCCGCGTCATAGGGCGAGAAATGCCTCTGCGTGCGCGTTACCATCATCCGATCCTCTTCCACGGCGCCCGATTGCGCACAAAACCCTTCGAGACGAGCCGCTCGGCGTCCGCGGCCAGGACTGCGAGATCGTGCAGAAGCATGCGGATCGCTTCGCGCGCGTCTCCCTTCGCCTCGCAGAGCACCGCGTCGATCTCCTGATCGGTGATGACCGTGATGGCCCCCTGATCGTCTGGCATAACTCAATCCTGCAATGGGAACAAAATAGGAACATTACAGGACTGGAGAGTCAAGCGATCCGGCCAGTTCCCAGCGGCGGCAACGCGGCGCTGAGCCGGGCGATGCTCATACGGCCCTCGTGACCGGCGCCCGGCTTCCCGGCGTGCAGCAGGGCCGTCTTCAATGAGCGAAAAAAGGCCCGGCGGTCGGGGCCGGGCTCTCATTCAGCGGGAGTGGGGCCGGTTGTCGGCCGCCTGGCTTGAGACAGGACACGAGGTTCCTGTCATTTGATCTCCCACACCGTGTTATGCGGGATGTCCATCGCGGTATATCCGCCGGGACCGGCCAGGACAGGCATCGCGAGGCAAGCAAAGGGCTCACGCCCGGTGATGCCCTTGTACTTGCCGGAGCCGCCGGTGATGACATGGGTGCCACAACCCATCTCCGGCTGCGATTTGTCGAGATCCCGCGTATCAAAGGTCGAGAAGATTTTGTCGCCGTCGGTATCGGCCAGAACGCAGGCACCGTCGATGTATTTCTTGTCGCCTGACGCGATGCTCAGCGCTGTGCACTGTGCCGACATCTTGTCGAACATCTTCTCGCCCTTCATGTTTTGGGTGGTGCCGACTGCTTCCAGCGAGGTGGCCGTGCCGAGGCCGGCGATGTCGATGTTCATCAAAGGTCGAAAGATGAAGTGCGTCACGTAGGGCGTGGTCCCCTTCTTTTCGATCGGCTGTCCGAGGACGACCCCGGGGGCCAAGGACAAGAGTAACCCGGAGAGAAACACTGTTTTGACAGGTGTCATCGTTGGTTCCTCCATGGTGTGAGCGGCGGAACAGGCGATGCTCTGCGCCGCCGCAGATTGCGAGGCGACCTGCTTGCGCTTGAGGCGTGTGTGGTTTCGCCGAGCGCCTGTCCCCCCGACCGAGATCAAGCGCGCGGTCGCAAGCCAACCCGATTAGCTTCGACAGGGCCTGGGAGGAGACTGCATCTCCGATCGCCGATGCCCGGAGCGCCTCCAAGCTCATGTCGCAGCCGACGCATGAGCAACTGCCTCTGAAATAGGATACCAGAGTTTGCGTGCCGAACCACATTCCGCGGCGCATTTTTTGGATGGAGGGGGCCGTCGGCGAGGCCTCTCATCGGCCATCTTGCGGTGCCTGCACCGCGAGGTCGAACCGAGCGCGAGCGGGCGACACCGGCGGCCGGATCGTGTGCTCGGGTCCGACGAGATCATTGCCGCGGCCAGCGGTCACCAGGTTCGCGATCGAAGTCAGTGGTGCGAAGAGGTGACGTCCAAAGGCCCCTCCCGAATGCTCTTCAGTTCGGTCGCGACGATATCCGGTGAGGCGCTGCTCTCGGTCTTGAAGGCGCGGCGCAGCCAGCCATTGGCGTCGATCAGAACCTGCGCGGGCGCGGGGCCGCCGCCGGTCAGTTCCGCGAGCGCGGCGGCCAGGGGCTCGGGGTCCTCGACCGGACAGCGGGCGACCGCGCCGTCGGCCTGGACCTGCGCGGTCGTGCCCTCGATCCACAGGCGCAGGACCCGACCGTTGCCCGGCGTCAGGATGCCGCCCTCCTGGCAGCGGGCGACGAAGCCCGGCATGCGGGCGGCTCCGGCAAAGCGCATCTCGGAGGGAGCATAGATGCGGGCACCGGCACGCAGCCGGATGAAATCGATCAGGGCCCAGATCTCGGCATCGTCGAGCCTTGTTGCCGGCGGCATCGGTCCTGTGCCGTGGCGGATCGACCAGAACAGCTCCCCGCCTGGACGGCCCGCGATCAAGGGCGCCGAGAGGTCCGGAGGCCAGATCGCGTGGGCGACCGCGACCGGCCCGCGGCCCCGCGCGTCGAGGCCATGGCAGCTCGCGCAGTCGCGCTGGAACAGCGCGCGGCCGGCCGCGATCGAGCGTGCGGAATAGCCGGTCGGCGACAGCTGAAAGCTTGTCGGCACCGCGGCGACGACATAGGGGCGCCATGGCGGCACCTGGACATAGACCAGCGCTGCGGCGCCGGCCGCGAGCGCCGGCCAGCGCAGTTTGCGCAGCATAACGGCTAGGGCGAAGAGCGCGACCGCGATGGCGATCGGGCCGAGCAGGCGCAGGAGCCCGTCGCGCAGATAGGCATCGTCCCAGAGGCCCGGAACAGGCCGCAGTCGGAAGGGCCAGTCCGGCTGTTCGTGGATACCCGGCGGCTGGCTTGCGAGAGCGGCGGCAGCCGCGACCATGGCCAGCCCGAGGCCGGTCTCAAGGGCGATCGAGCGGCGCAAGCCGCGTATCGAACCGCCGGCTTCTGCTTGCGGCACGAAGCGGAAGCGGTTGGCGCTCGCAATTACCAGCAGACCCGCGAACAGGGCGAGCTTGAGCAGGGCGAGCCGGCCATAGCTCGTGCCGAGCGTCGCCGCCAGCGTGCCGAGAAGCGCCTGCACCTGCATCAGCGAGGTGATGGCAAGCGTCAGCACGCAGGCGAGGCCGAGCGGCGTGAAGCGGCGTGCGATGGCGCCGGCTTGCAAGGGCAGCAGAACGCAGGTCGCGAGCAACGGCAAAAGCGCACCGAGCCAGAGCCCGGCCGCCACGACATGCAGGCCAAGGGCGACCGTGACCCAGCCATCGGTCGCCGCGCCATGGCCGAGCCCGCCTTGCAGGAAGGCGGAGGCTGCAAGGATAGGCAGGGCGAACCATCGGCCGCGTCCTTCGCTCTGCAGCAGCCAAAGCGTGACGATGAGCAGGGCGAGACGCAGCAGCAAGGTCCCGCCGAAGCGGGTCTGGAGGATGGCCAGAGCCGCCTCCCGGCTCGCGACGGTATTCCCCAGCATGGCGCTGCCCTGGAACCAGAACCAGAGGACGCCGCTGACAAGGGCCAGTGCCACGCCGGCCCGGCTGAACCGGGCCAGCCACCGCAGCAAGGACCGAGCCTCCGGCGAGGCCTCCAGTCGTCCCCAGGCCAGCAGGCGAAAGGCTTCGGTGCCGAGGCTCGACAGCAAAGCGGCCAGATGGAGCCAGCGGATCGCTGGCAGCGCCGCCTCGATGAAGGCAGTCACATCAGGGCCTGACGGTGAACCGGTACTGCCCGGTGACGCGATGGGTATCGACGGAGGTCGCCGCCCATTCAACCGTGTAGGGGCCGGGCGCCGTCGCCTTCAGGCGGACCTTCAGCGCCTTGCTGTCGCCCGGCACGGCTTCTGCCGGCGCCGCCTGGACCGGCTGGCCCTGCCCATCACGCACGGTGATGCTGCTGAGCTTGACCTCGAGATTCTCGGTGAAGCCGAGCACGATCTCGGCCGGAGCGTTGACCGTCGCGCCCTCGGCCGGCGAAGCGGTCCTGAGATGGGCATGGGCGAAGGCTGGCGAGGCGGCGAGGGGGGAAGCGGCAAGAGAGAGGGCGAGCGTGAGCCCGGTGACGCGAGACATGAAGATGGTCCTGTGATGGAGAGGGGGCTGCGCTTGGGCGATCACCAGCTGGCGTCGAGCCCGAGATGGGCGAGAGCCTGCCCGCGCAGTTCCGCAAGGCGCGGATCCCCGCGATGGCGCGGGTAGGGCAGGTCATTGACGATCTCGGCCTTGATCCGGGCCGGGCGCTCGCTCAGCACGATGACGCGCTGGGCCAGGAACAGCGCCTCCTCCACGTCATGGGTGACGAGCAGCGTGGTGAAGCCGCGCTGGCGCCAGAGTTCGGCGATCTCGGTCTGCATCGCGATCCGCGTCAGCGAGTCGAGCTTCCCCAGCGGCTCGTCGAGGATCAGCACGCTGGGATCATTGACGAGCGCGCGTGCCAGCGCCGCGCGCTGCGCCATGCCGCCGGAAAGCTGGCGCGGAAAGGCCCGCTCGAAGCCGGCGAGACCGACCGTCCGCAGCGCATCGTCGACACGGCCTTTCTGTGTGGCGAGCAGGCCGCGCGCCTCCAGCCCGAGCGCGACGTTCCGCCAGACGGTGCGCCAGGGATAGAGCGTCGGGTCCTGGAAGACGACGACGCGGGACGGGTCGGGAGCGGTGATCAGCTCCCCCGCGGCCGCGATCCGGCCTTGAGTGGGCGGCTCCAACCCGGCGACGAGCCGCAGCAGCGTCGACTTCCCGCAGCCGCTCGGACCGAGCAGGGCGACGAATTCGCCGGCCCGGACGTTAAGGTCGATATCGTCGAGAACCGGCAGCGGCCGGCCCTCGAGATCGAAGGCATGCGAGACACCCGCGATCGCGAGATCGGCGCCGCGCGAGGCGGGTGCGCTGCGGTCCACAGCGGCGATTAGCGTGGCGGCTACCATTTCACCACGTCCTTCTGCCAGCCGAGCAACCGGTCGCGCGCAGCGAAGAGCAGCGTGATCAGGCTCGAGAAGATCAGCGCCATGACGATCAGAGCGCCATACATGTTGGCATAGGCCGCCCAGCCCTGGGCCCATTGCAGGTAGTAGCCGAGGCCGGATTTGACGCCCATCATCTCGGCCGCCACCAGCACCGAGAAGGAGGCGCCGAGCCCCATGAACAGGCCGACGAAGACATGCGGCAGGGCGGCCGGGATCGCGACCTTGAAAATCAGGAACGAGCGGCGGGCGCCGAGCGTGCGGGCGACGTCGTAATAGGCCTTGTCGACGCTGGCGACGCCGGACCAGGTCAGCACCGTGACCGGGAACCAGGTCGCGAGTGCGATCAGGAAGATCGCCGCCGAAAAGCTCGAGGGAAAGAAGAAGAAGGACATCGGCAGGAGCGCGGTCGACGGAATCGGCCCGAGGAAGCGCAGCACCGGGTGGACCCAGTAACCGAGCCCGCGCGACCAGCCGATCGCGACGCCGGTGACGAAGCCGGAGATCGTGCCGAACAGGAAGCCGAGCGCGAGCAGCCGCAGGGAATGCAGCACGCTTTCGCCGAGCCGCGGCCAGTCCTCGGCATAGACCTCGACGAGAGAGGAGGGCGGCGCGAAGAAGGGCACCGGAAGCAGGCCGAGCTTGGCCGTCAGCAGGTCCCAGATTCCGACGAAGAGCGCCAGCACGACGAGCCAAGGCGCGGCCCGGCCGAGCCGCGCGCCGAGCGGCGGCCAGACGGCGCCGATCGTCGTGGCAATCGCGAGCAGGACCGCCCATGCGGCCAGGCCGAGATTGGTCTGGTCGACATAGAGCGGTTCGGCGAAGCCGACCTTCCTGTTCGCAAGCAGGGTGACGGACGCCGCGACCGCGGTCCAGGCGACCGTCGCAAGCGCGCCCCGCGCCAGCACCGCGCCATCGACCTGCAGGGGCGGCCGGTCGAAGCTTGCCGCGGAGCCTGTCTGTTCAAACGGCGACATTGGGCACGATCTTCTGCGCGAAGGCCTTGGCGTCGGTGTTCTTGCGGATCACATTGACGAGCTTCAGCTGTTCGGTGAACAGGGCGACGTCGTCGCGCAGCGCCGCTCCGGTGGAGTGGTGGTCATGCGTATGGCTGCGCAGGATCGCCGCCACCGTCTCGGGCGTCACCTTCGCCGGAACGAAGGGGGCGAAGATCTCGGCCGTCTTGTCGGGGTTGGCTGCGGTCCAGGCCTGGGCCTCGACGATGGCGCGGGAGACCGCGGCTGCGACCTGGGGCTGGTCGCGGATCAGGGCGCCGCGCAGGCCGAGCACGCAGCAGGTCGACTTGGCGTACTGGCCCTCGAGATTGGTGGCGAGCTCGACGAGCTTGTCGCGCTCGCGGATGAGATAAAGATGCGGGTCGTCGCCGGCCAGCGCCTGGACCTCGCCCTTCTTGAGCGCTTCGCCGAACAGGTCCTGCGGATACTGCACCCAGCTGACATCCTTCTCCGGATCGAGCCCGATCTCGGCGAGACGGATGGCGAAGAAGTTGCGCACCGGGCTCGCCGGGTCGGTGACCGCGACGGACTTGCCCTTCAGGTCCTTCAGGCTGCCGATGCCGGCGTTCTCGGCAACGAGCAGCCGCATGCAGCCGCCATGGGTGCCGACGGTCAGGCCGACATCGAAGCCTTGTTCGAGCGGCTTGAGCCAGCGCAGTGCCATGCCGATGCCGCCATCGGCATGGCCGGTCGCGATCGCCTGGAGCAGCGCATCGGTCGGGCCGCTGAAGTTCACCGGCTCGACGGCGATGTTGTATTTCTCGAACAGCCCCTGCTTCAGCGCGACCGAGATCGGCGACTGGCAGACGGCCGTCTGGCCCCAGGCGAGCTTGATCGTCTGTCGCTGCGCCAGCGGCGCGGCCTGGGCGAACGCGTGATGTCCGGCGACACCGACGAGCGGTGCGGCGGCGAGGGCGGCGGCTCCGCGCAACAGCGTGCGGCGGGTGGGCTGGCTGGTGAGAAGGGTCATCTTCGCTCCTTTGCCGCTGCTCTGAGCGGCCTCATGCAGGGCTTTGGAAAAATCAGGCGGCGGCGCGGCTGGCCGGGATGCGTTCGACGGTTCCACGCACCTCCGTGCCGCGCCGGAGCAGGTTCAGGATCGGGCAGAAGCGCTCGACTGCGGCGTTGAGTGCGTCCAGATCGGTCGCATCGGTGGTCAGCCGCACCGTGTAGGAGAGGTCGTGCGGATAGACCGGCGTCGTCTCGAAACCCGGCGTGCCGGCCCGCGGATCGAGCTGACCCTGCACCTCGACCGAGACGTCCCGCAGATCGATCTGCTGGTCGGCCGCCTGGATCAGGTAAGTGTGCGTCAGGCAGCTGGACAGCGCGCCGAGCAGGAGTTCCGGCGAGCTCGGGCCGAGATCATAGCCGGCGAAATCCGGCGGGCTGTCGCTGACGACCTGGAAGTCGCGGATCCGGATGCGCCGGATGCCGCTGCGCCCTTCGGCCGTGGCCTGGGCTTGCAGGCGCTGCGGTCGGGCCTCCGGCGTGCGGGCATGAGCCTTGCGGCGCAGCAGGGCGTCGCGCTTCTGGACGAGATATTCGGTGAGATCGGACATGGTTGGCGGCTCGCGGATGGGAAAGGGCTGGGGAGAGGGGCTTGCCTCGATTTCGCGCGTTCGCCCGGCCGCTGCACCGCTGGAAGCCGGCGCATCGGAGACATCACGAAATCCGGGGGAGGTCGTCCGGGCAGCGGCAAGACCGCGTCCCGCTTCAAGGGCGCCGATGCATCGGGAGGTCGCTGTCGCGGTTCTGTCCGCGGTAGCGACGAGCACCAGCCAAAAATTCCGAAATCATAGCCTTCGATGGCAAGGGGGCTGCCGGCCGATCGTTGTCAGTTCAAGCGGGAAGGGCATTCGCGTCTCCAAAGCAAGAGAGGAGCCCACGAGCGATCGTGGTGCTTTTAGCGTTGTTGACGCGGCGCAAGCTGCTCCAGCAAATCCCGCGGTGAAGACGTTAGGGTTACTCTTCACGTTCAAGATTATTGCTCAGATGATTATTTGTATCAATGAAACAAACTGTGCGTTTTGATTGCGGAAAGGCGATGATTTGTTTCTGTTCGGGGTTGTGGTGACGAAAATCAGGTTTCTCAAATCCCGCCGCCCCGAATCCTAGTAGGCTGCAGCGGCGACCGGGAGCGAGGGCGGGCTCGCCGTTTCCGTCTGCGCGACGGTGGGGCCGAGCTTGGGCGGGCTGAGATAGCGTTCGCCGCTATCGGCAACGATGGCGACGATCGTCTTGCCCGCGTTTTCGGGGCGCCGGCCGAGTGTGGCGGCGGCAAACAACACCGCTCCCGACGACGTGCCCGCCAGGATGCCTTCCTCCTGTGCCAGCGCCCGGGCGAATTCGCGGGCCTGCGCCGTGTCGGTCACGATGACCTCGTCGACGACGGCAGCGTCAAAATTCTCGGGCAGGTAAGCGGTTTCGACATCGGTCACCTTGTGGACGCCCTCGATGCTGTCGGGGTAGGGCGTCTCCGCCGAGGGGATCGAGGCCGCGCCGGGCTCGACGACCACGACCTTCACGCCTGGCTTCTGCGCCTTCAGGAAGCGGCCGGTACCGGAGATCGTGCCGCCGGTACCGACCGCGGCCACGAAGATGTCGACCTCGCCCTTGGTCTCGCGCCAGATCTCCGGCCCGGTCGTCTCAAAGTGAACGCGGGGGTTTGCCGGGTTTCCCCGCTGATTGGTGTAGTACGCATCGGGATTCTCGCGGCGGACGCGGTCGATGATCGCGTGGATGGCGCCGGTTTCCAGGAAGACGCTGTTGTCGATCAGGACGGTTTCGGCGCCGTATTGGTGAAGCAGCCTGATCTTATCCTCACTGATCGTGTTGCGGAGGTAGAATTTCGAGCGGTAGCCGCGGGCCGCTGCCAAGGCGGCGAGGCCGATGCCGGTATTGCCGCTGGTGAGATCGACGATGAGCTGTCCGGGCTTCAGCGCCCCCTTCTCCTCTGCCTCGCGAATGATGCCCCAGGCCGTGCGGTCCTTGATGCTGCCGGCCGGGTTCAGATACTCGATCTTCGCGAAGACGCGGGAGGCGATCTCCAGCCTTTCGGCAAGGCGGCGCAGCTCCAGCAGCGGCGTGTTGCCGACCAGCGCTGCAAAGTGGTCGTTCTGCGTTCCCATGATGCTCTCACTCCCAGGAGAGGTGGCGCACGCCACCGAAGACCGGCGCGATGGCCGGTCGCCTATGTTCGGCAGCCGCTTGCCCCTGATTGGCAGGCGCTGCGGGGTGCAGCGTCATGCTGCCGGCGAGACTGCGTCTTTGCCGCTCAAGCCGCCGCCACCTGCGCCGTCGCCGCGCGATGGGCCGCCAGCCGGGCCGCTATCTTCGCTTCCTGCTCGGCCTTGACGATGGCCACGCGGGCCGTCGCTTCGTCGAGCGATGCGGCCGGCGGATAGATCGCGGTGCTGCCGGCGGTGCCGGCCTTCGCTCCGATATGTTTTTCAAAGGGCAGGGAGCGATAGAGCGTCGGGTCCACTGTCGTGTCGAAGAGCGGCCGATAGCCGAGCGACAGATACAGGCCCGTCGCTTCCGGCTGCCGGAACCCGGTGGTGAGATAGGCACGGGTGTAGCCGAGCGCGGCCGCCGCCTCTTCGAGTGCCAGCACGATCTGCCGTGCCAGTCCCTGCCGACGCAGATCGTCCCGCGTCCAGATGCGCTTGAGCTCGGCTGTCTCGTCGTCATGGCTCATGAAGGCGCCGCCCGCGATGGTCTCGTCGCCGCGCCGCAGGAGCAGGAAATCTCCCAAAGGCGGGGAGAAGGCCTCGGCCGGGTAGCGCAGGATCTCGGTGCGCGCGCCGCCTGGCCTGCTATTGGCCCCGTATCGGCCGTCGTACTCGGCAACAAGCCCTTCGATCAAAACCTCCGCTTTCCCGTCAAAGGGAGACGATCGCACGATCAAGTCAGTCATGGCACGGTTCCGGAATTTGGCGTTGAGCGGAAATAAGCGCCCATGGCATTCGTATCTGAACCGTTTGTGCAATCAATACTGTCAGAACAATAAGTATATTTGGCTATATTAGGGGTTATTTGGAAATCTATAGTTCCCCAATGAGCGGGCGAGACGGAAGGAATTTATCCGCCTCGCTGGTCAGCGCCCCGGCGCCGGCCGCTCAGTTCGTGAATGCGGCGAGCCGGGGGATGTCGAGGCCAAAGCGCTCGCGCAGGCTGGTTTCCTCGTAATGTCGGCGGAACAGCCCTCGCTCCTGCAGGACCGGGATCACCAGATCGACGAAATCGTCGAGCCCGTCGGGCATCGAGGCCGGGATCAGGTTGAAACCGTCGGCAGCGCCCTGCTCGAACCATGATTGCAGGTCGTCGGCGATCGTCTGGGGCGAGCCCATGATGATGCGATGGCCATGGGAGGCGATCGCGAGCGCAGCGAGTTCGCGCAGCGTGTAGTTCTCGGCGCGCGCCTTGTTCAGCAGCAAGCGCACCCGGCTCTCGCCATGGATGCGTTCGCCCGGCTCCGGCACCGGCCCATCCAGCGGATGGCTGGACAGGTCATAGCCCCAGCGCCCCGACAGCTGGCGGATGCCTGCGGCGATGTCGGTATGCTCCTGCATCGCCGCGAATTTCTCGCGTGCCTCGGCATCGGTCCGCCCGACGATCGGCATGATTCCAGGCAGGATCGGCAGGCCCGGCGCCTTGCGTCCGGCGGCTTTCGCCGCCTCGCTCAGCGCCTCCCTGTAGACGTGGGAGTCGGCAATCGTGTCCTGCGCAGTGAAGGCGAGATCCGCCTCGGCGGCCGCGAGCCCGATGCCGTCGCGCGAGGAGCCGGCTTGCACGATGACCGGATGGCCCTGCGGCGGCCGCGAGATGTTGAGCGGGCCGCGCACCGAAAAATGCGCGCCCTTATGCTCCAGCAGGCGCACCCGCTGCGTATCGAGGAACGCGCCGGATTGCCTGTCCATGACGAGGGCATCATTGGCCCAGCTGTCCCACAGGCCGCGGACGACCTGCACGAACTCCCCTGCGCGCTCATACCGGGCGGCGTGATCGGGCAGGGCGGTGAGGTTGAAATTCTCGGCGGCCCGGTCCGATTGGGTCGTGACGACGTTCCAGCCGGCGCGGCCATGGCTGATATGGTCGAGCGATGCGAGTTGCCGGGCTACGTTGTAGGGCTCGGCGAAGCTGGTCGAGATCGTGCCGACGAGACCGATCTTCGAGGTCGCGACGGCGAGCGCCGAGAGAAGGGTCAGGGGCTCGAGGCCTCCGGCCTTGCCCTGCGCGCCGGGCTCCGGGCCAGCCAGGTTGTCGGCGACGAAGAACATGTCGAACAGCCCGTCCTCGGCCTTGCGGGCGATCCGGATCGCCCAGCCGATATCCTCGGGGTGGCCTTGCGCGGTGTCTTGCCGCCAGGCCGCCGGATGCCGGCCGATCGGCTGGTGGAACAGGCCGAGATGGAGCCGGCGGGGCTTGCGTGCGTTTGGGTCGGCGATCGTCATGGACTTCTCAAGCAAAGGGAATGGAGAGGGGCGGCGCTCAATCGAGGCGCGGGTCGAGATGGTCGCGCAGCCAGTCGCCGAGCAGGATGACGCCGAGCACGGTCAGCGTGATCGCGATGCCGGGGAAGGTCGCAACCCACCAGCTGGTCGCCAGGTACTGGCGTCCCTCGCTCAGCATTTGGCCCCAGGAGATCTCGGGTGGCTGGATACCGAAGCCGAGGAAGCTGAGGGAGGATTCCGCCAGGATGACGGTGCCGACATTCATGGTCGAGACGACCACGAAGGAGGATAGGATATTGGGCAGGACGTGCCGCAGGATCAGCCTGAGCGGGCGCGCGCCGATCGACCGCGCGGCTGCGATATAGTCCATTTCCTTCACGCTCAGGACGTCGGCCCTGACGATCCGGGCACAGCCGACCCAGTTGGTCGCGGCGATGACGACGACGAGCGGCACGAGTCCGGTTCCCGCGACGAGGGCGACGACAAGCATGAACAGCATCGTCGGGATCGCCAGCATCGCGTCGATCACGCGCATGATCAGCGCATCGACTCTGCCGCCCGCCATGCCGGCGAGCAGGCCGAGCGACAGGCCGATCAGGCTGGAGAGGGCGACGGCGGCGACGCCGACCGTCAACGAGGTGCGCGCGCCGAAGATGATGCGGCTGAGCAGATCGCGCCCCTGGCTGTCAGTCCCCAGCAGATGGCGTGGATTGCCGCCCTCGAGCCAGGCCGGCGGGAGCAGCTTCAGCGAGAGGTTGCGCCGCAGCGGATCGAGCGGCGCCAGTTGGTCGGCCATCAGCGCCGTCACGGCAATGACCGCGACGATGGCAAGACCGGCGAGGCCCGCCTTGTTCGACAATAGCGAGCGCAGCAGGCGTGGCAGGCGCGGGATACGGGGGAGCGGGAGGGATATCTGCATGGTTTTCACGTGAGGGCGATCAATGCCGCAGGCGGGGATCGATCAGCCGGTAGAGGGCGTCCGTCGTCAGGTTGATCGTCAGAGCCATGGTGGTGATGACGAACACCGCGATCTGGATGACCGCCATGTCCTTGGTGTAGACCGCCTGCACGACGAGCTGGCCGAGACCCGGCCAGGAGAACACCGTCTCCGTGACCAGAGCCCCGCCAAGCAGCGCGATGGCATGGAGCGAGGTCATGGTCAGGGCCGGGATCAGCGCATTGCGCAGGCCGTGGCGGAGGATGACGAGGATCTCCGGCACACCCTTGGCCCGGGCGGTCCGGATATAGTCCTGGCCCATGACCTCCAGCAGGCTGGACCGGATCAGTTTGGTCAGCTCGGCGGCAAAGCCGGTGCCCAGTGTCAGCGCCGGCAGGATCAGATGCGCGAAGCTGCCGCTGCCGGAGACCGGAACCAGCCGGAGCCACACGCCGAAGACGAGGATCAGCATGATGCCGACCCAGAAATTGGGCATCGCCTTGCCGAGGATCGTCACGGCGGAGATCGCGAAATCCGGCATGCTGTTGCGCTTGAGCGCAGCAAAGATGCCGGTCGGCAAGGCGATGAGGATCGCGACGACAAGGCCGCCCGCCGTCAGCGTCAGGGTTGCAGGGATGCGTTCGAGCACGACCGGCAGGGCATCCGTGCCGTAGCGATAGGAAACGCCGAAATCCCCGGTCAGGATATTGCCCATGTAGCGGAGATATTGGACATACCAGGGCCGATCGAGCCCCCATGCCGCGACCAGCACAAGGCGGTCTTCCTCGCTCGCATCCTCCGGGATCAGCAGCGCCGAAGGATCGCCCGTCAGATAGACCAGCACGAAGACGATCAGCGAGACGATGTAGAGCACCGGCACGAATTGCAGCAGCGCCTTGAGGGGAGAGCGTCCGCTCATGGGCGCGAGACGTCCTCGGCCGCGATCATTTCGTCGAAGCGCCCGGTATAGATGATGCGATCGCTCACGCCGTAGATCGATTGCGGGAAGAGCAGGCCGATGCGGACGCGCTGTTCGGCGACGATCTGCTGGCCCTGCTGCGAGATCGCGATGCGATCGGCCTCGCTCTTTGCCTGGCGAACCGAGGCGGCGAGCTTCTCGAAGCTCTCGTCCGACCAGTCGTAGTGACGCTTGAAATTATCGACGAAGAGGGTCGAGGCATCGGTGTAGGAGCCCATGCCCCAGAGATAGAGCTCGCCAAAGCCGTCGCCGACGACCTTGTTGTTGTAGACGGTCCAGTCGAGCACCTCGACCTGCGCCCGAAAGCCGGCATCCTCGAGATAACCGGCGACCGCCTCGACGATCTCGCGATCCTTCACATAGCGGCCGCTCGGCGTGCTGATCTTGATGGCGGGACGCTTGCGGTCGCTGTAACCCGCCTCGCGCAGCAGCGCCTTCGCGCGCTCCGGATCGAAGCGGATGTCGCGGCTCAGCTCGGGGGCAAAGCCCGGGATCGCCGGCGGGAAGAAGCCTCGCGTCGCCCCGCCATGCCCTTCGAGTACCTGCTGCACGATGGCATTGCGGTCGATGGCGAGGTCGATCGCCTCGCGGACACGCGGATCGCCCGTGACGCGGTCCTTGCCGGTGCGGACATGCAAGGCGAGGTTGCGCGCGATGTCGAAGGTGATGGCGCGCGTGCCCTTGTTGTCGTTCAGGCGCGCGATGTCCTCCGGCGGGACGTTCACGGCGATGTCGACGCCGCCCGTCAGGAGCTCGGCCACCCGCGTCGTGGTTTCGGGGATCGAGCGGATGACGACGCCATCCCATTTCGGCGTGCCGCCCCACCAGCGCGGGTTCTTCGCCAGGACGACGCGGTCGGATTTGACCCATTGCCTGAAGACATAGGGCCCGGTGCCGACCGGCTGCTTGAAGAACTCGTCCTTGCCTGCCTTCTCGAACGCTGCCTTGGGCAGGATGCCGGCACCGTTGCCGACGAAGGCGTGCAGCAGCAGCGTATCGGGCCCGTCGGTTTCGATCCGCAGGGTCGTGTCGTCGGGGGCTTCGACCGCCTTGATCCGGCGGAACTTGCCGGAGCTGATCAGCTTCTTGTCCTGCTGCGACCGCTCGATCGTGAACTTGACGTCCTGCGCGGTGAATTTGTCGCCATTGTGCCAGTAGACGTCGTCGCGCAGCTTCAGCGTCCAATGGATATTGTCGTCGCTGCTCCAGGAGAGGGCGAGGCGCGGGGTGAAGCGCAATTGCCCCTGGCTGAAATCCTTGTTGACCAGGTAATCGTAGATGTTCACCAGCGCCGACTCGGTGCTGTTATTGCCGTGATTGGCCGGATCGAGCGAAAGTATGTCGTTTCCTTGCGCGATGGTCAGCGTCTCGGCCGCCGCTATCTTTTGAGGGCCTGCAAAGATCAGCGCTGCCGACATGGCCAGGACCGGCCAGCGGATCAAAGCGAACAGACTCATGGAAACGACGCCTTTGCCTTCGAGATTATCGGGATTGGCGCCAAATTAGCCTGCGCTATCTGGAAAAGGTCTTCAAATGCACGGCGATATCGACAGAGATCCTCTCCGATCATGAGGACGGGCAGAAGTTTTGTTGTCGGCGCGGCCTACGGGAGGGCGGCAGACTCGCGCGGGATCATGCCTGCGCTCTCCAACCGCCGATCGCAGCGGTTCCCCCGGCTGCTCTCAGCGCTTCCGTGCCACGAGGAAGGGCCGGGCATCCCGGCCGCGCGAGGCGTGGCGCTCGCGCCCGATCATCTCGAACCCCGCGGCCGCGATCTCGCGCTCGAGATCCTCCGTGCTGAGGAAGCTGACATAAGGCGCCTTGCCGATGCGCTGCATCAGCGGCACGGCCAGGCGCAGGAGCGGGTTCATCTCCTTGAGGCATGGCGTCTTGGAGATGAAGATCCCACCAGGCTTCAGCAGCCGATGGAGGCCGGCCAGGGTCTCCTCCCGCGCCGCGATCAGATGCAGGACATTGAACCCCAGCGCGACGTCGAATGTCGCGTCGGGCTCCGAAATCGCACCGGGTGTCGCGACCTCGAACGCGACATTGCCGCAATCAGCCGCTTGCGCCTTGCCCCGGGCGATCCCGATCATCTCGCCGGAGATGTCGGTCGCCACGATGCGCCCGACATGCGGGGCGAGTCGCAGCGCCGTGGTGCCGGTGCCGCAGCCGAATTCGAGCACCGTATCGCTGCCCTTTAGGTAATGCTGCGTGCGCTCCAGCGTGCGCTCATAGCCGGCCATGTCGGCGATCGGGCCTGCGGCGTATTTCCGCGCGGCCCGGTCCCAAAAGCGCGTGTCTTTCGCGATCTGTGTCATGGCCGCCTCCCGTCGCTGCGCCTTAGCACAGGCGCAAGCATGGAACATTGCAGCGCTCATCGTCGCGGAAACCGCGCAGGCGAGGGCGCGCAACTGCGGCTCCGTCGGAACGCCATGCCTGGAAATGCAGGCCTCGCAGTCAACGCCAGCCGCAGGAGACTGAGTAGCCGGGTCTTGGCGCATAGCTGCTCTCGATTAGATATAGTCTAAATAAATCAAAGACTAAGCCGCTTGCAGGCTGCGCGGCTCCGTGGAAGAAGCGCCGGTGCTGGTTGTCCGATGCGCCGGGGTGAGTGAGACCATGACGGAAAATCCGTTCCACGAGGCGACGCTGGTCGCGCGCCGCTACCTGACGCCTGGCATGATCAGGCTGACTTTTTCCGGCGAAGGCCTGGCGCGCTTTCGCTCGACCGGGATCCCGGATGAATATATCCGGCTGTTCTTCCCCGATCCCGGCACGGGCGAGCTCGTCCTGCCGACGATCGATGCCGAGGGCCGCTGGGTCTTCCCCGAGGAACGGCAGCGCCTCCGCTATTCCACTTACACGGTCCGGAGCTTCGATAGTGCTCGCTGCGAACTCGAGATCGACCTCGTGGTACACGATGGCGGCAAGGCCAGCGACTGGGCGCGCGATGCAGAGCTTGGCGAGCGGATCGTGATCAACAATCCGCGCGGGCTCTATGCCCGGCCGGACGCCCTGGACCGGCAGATCCTGATCGCGGACGCCACCGGCCTGCCGGCCGTCGCCCGGATTCTCGAACAGACGCCGGAGCATGTCGCCAGCCGGGTCTTCATCGAGGTCGCGGACGAAACCCACCGGCAGCCCCTGCCGGATCATACCGGGCTCAAGACGACCTGGTTCCATCTCCCCGATGGCAACCCGGATCGCAGCCGCCTCATCGACCTCCTGCCCGCCGAGCAATTCGATGACGGACGGACCTATCTCTGGGCCGCGGCCGAGAAGTCCGTCGTCAGGACATTGCGCGCGCAATCTGAAGAGCTGAAGCAATCAGGCGCGGAGCGCCAGAAGATCGTGGCCTATTGGGCGCGCTGAGCATCGCCTGGAGAAGTGGATCGCGGTTGTCGAGAAAGCCGATGATCCAGTGTTGAAGCGGGCCTTGCGGTGCTGGGACGATGGAGCGCTCGCGATGATCTCGTGAGCGGCGGGCCCGCGCCAGCCCCGGTGATGGTTGGGTCTATTGGGAGGTGACGCCGGCCGGATGGCGCGCTCGACCGGCCAATCTCTTTGCCGCGATGAGTCCGCTCACGAGGAACCTCCAGCTCTCCCGGCGGTTCTCCGGCGAGAAGCAAGAGGAGGTCGTCATGCGTGATGGACGCGGAAACAAGCTGTCGCCGGAAGAACAACAGAAAGTGAAGTCGATCCAGGGGGCGCCGGACAAGGAGTCCTTGAACAAGGTCTCGATCAATCCAGCGGTTAGGGATACGGGGTCGGCCGACAAACCGGATCCGAAACCGGGCGAGAAGACTGCTATCGGCGGCGCTGAATAGAGGCACGCCTTCTTCCGTGTCCCGCGCCACTCCGATGCGACGCGCGAGGAAGCCGCAATCCTACGGCCGCGACCGTAGCATTGCGGCATGACTGCCGCAGCGGCCTGGGAGTAGAGATGCGGCATACCAAGTGCCGGGTTCTCGTCGCGCCAAGAGCGCGTCGCGGCGATCTCGATCAGGCATGCGCAACGGGAGTAGCCGCCGTGAAAAGACAGATCATTCGTGTCGAACCGCTGGCGAGCTATCTTGAAAGGTACAAGGCGCCGACATCGACGGTCACCAGGCACGGCGATACGATCTACGTATCCGGCGCGCCGCCATTCGATCCGGAGACAGGCGAGATCTATACGGGCGGGATCGAGCGCCAGACGGAGCTTGTCCTGGAGCAGATGAAGCTCTGCGTCGAGACGGCTGGCTCCTCCCTCGACGACGTCCTGAAGGTCAATGTCTACGTCACCTCGGTCGAGATGTTCCCGGCGGTCAACGAGGTCTATCGCCGCTTCTTCCCCGGGGATCCGCCAGCCCGGATCTTCATCAACGTCCCGGCCTGGAATGGCGGCTTCGACATCGAGATGGATTGCATCGCCGCCGTGTGATGCGAGGAGCGCGGTCCGAGGAGAAGCCGATGTTCTCTGTGATCTTCGAAGTGCATCCGGCGCCGGAGCAATGGGATGCCTATCTCGGTGTGGCCAGGTCGCTGCGGCCCGAACTCGAGGCGGTGGATGGTTTCGTCGACAATATCCGCTATCGCAGCATGACCCGCGAGGGCTGGCTGCTCTCGCTCTCGGGCTGGCGTGACGAGAAGGCGGTGGTGCGCTGGCGCACGACGATGCGCCACCACTTCGCTCAGGAGAAGGGCCGGTCCGGCATCTTCCTCGACTATCACCTGCGTGTCGGCGAGATCACGCGGGACACGCAGATCCCGGAAGGCCAGACGCTTCAGCAGCAGCGTCTCGACGAGACGCAAGCGGGCGAGGGGACGACGGTCACGCTGGTGACCGGGCCAAGGCCTGCAGAGTTGGGAGAGCACGCGGATGCGGCCGAGTGCGCGGCGTCTCTCGGCCTGCTCCCGGAAACGGATGGCCTGCTGTCATGGGATGTGTTCGACGCGGTGCTGACGCCCGGCGACCTTATCCTGCTGCTGTCCTGGCGCGACGAGACGGCGGCGAAGGGCTTTCAGGACAAGGCATCGCTCGCCGCACAGAGGTTGCGCCATGTGCGTGTCGTACGCGACTATGGCATGTTCGACCGGCGCGAGGCCCCGCAATATTACCCCGATGTGCCGCCGCGGCAGCGTGCCGGATAAGACAACGGGGCAGAGACGAGGCATCGCCTTTCCAGGCCCGGTCGGCATCCTCGGTCATGCCGCAGAGGCATAGTGACCGCGTGTCGAGAATCTGCATATTCGGCAATTCGGCGTGTAAAACTGGATTCCGAGGATACTCTGGTGAGTGCGATTGTCTGCGAGGGGCTGACGCGGAAGCGACCTGTCCGAAAGCCCGGTCTTTCCGCGGGCATTGGCCTCGCCTCCTGCCTGCTCGGTACCTCTGTCGCCTGCGCTCAATCGGTGACTGGAACGGGCAATGTTTCGCCAGCCATTCCAGGGGGCAGTACGAACTGGACAGTCGGGGCACCGCTTAGCGTTGGCAACTCCGGCACCGGAAGCCTCACGATCGCGGGCGGCGGCACGGTGACGAGCACCGGCACCAGCATCATCGGGACCGGCTCGGCGGCGAGCGGCACGGTCACGGTGACCGGCACGAACTCCCGCTGGAGCAATGATGCAGAGATTGTCGTGGGATTTCAGGGCAGCGGCACGCTCACCGTGGCGGCGGGTGGCGTGGCGACGGCAACTACGGGTTACATCGGATACTCGACCTTCACGGGCGGCGCCGCAACGGTAACAGGTGCAAATTCTCGCTTGGAGCTCAGCGGCGAGCTTTTGCTTGGATTTCAGAGCGGCGGCACGTTGACCATCGATGCTGGCGGCACCGTGACGAGTACAATCACGCGGATTGGCTCCACGTTGAGCGGCGACGGCACGCTCAATCTGAACGGCGCTGTCGGCGGGCGCGGCATGCTGGAAACAGGCCAGATCCTGAAGGGTAACGGCACGGGGCGGATGAGTTTCAATGGCGGCGGGCTCCGCGCCACGTCGAGCCAGCCGACCTTCGTGTCGGGCTTCAATCCCGGCGACCTTCAGATTCAGGTTGGCGGGGCCTTCATCGACAGCAATGGCCACGATATCGGCATCTCCGCCGGTTTCTCCGGGAGTGGCGGCCTGACCAAGCAGGGCGTGGCTACGCTGACGCTGACCGGGGCGAATAGCTATACCGGTGGAACGACGATCGATGCCGGCGTCCTGCAGGTCGGAGCCGGCAGCAACAGCGGATCCATTCTCGGCGACGTCGACAACAATGGACAGCTGGCCTTCAACCGCAGCAATGCAGTGACCTTCGGCGGCACGATCTCGGGCTCAGGCTCGGTTGCGCAGCGAGGCACCAGCACCCTGACCTTGACTGGCACCAACACCTATACCGGTGGCACCACGATCGCGGCGGGCGCCCTTTCGATCTCGGCTGACGCCAATCTGGGCGGCAGCGCTGGCAATCTGCAGCTCGATGGCGGCGCCTTGCGTGTCACCGGCACGGCGCTGACGCAGCTCGGACGCACCATCGCCTTCGGCAGCAATGGCGGCGGCTTCGACATCGTCGACGCCGGCAATATCTTCACCGTGACGGAGTCCTTTTCGGGGACCGGGGCGCTGTCCAAGGCCGGTGCTGGCACGTTGCTCCTGACCGGCACCCACAGTTATTCCGGCGGAACGACGATCAGCGGCGGCGTTCTGCAGATCGGCGATGGCGGCGCGAGCGGGTCGATCGCAGGCGACGTCGTCAACAACGCGCTACTGGTCTTCAACCGCAGCGGCGCGATGACGTTCGGCGACACGATCTCGGGCACCGGCTCGGTTATCAAACGGGGAGCCGGCGCCCTGACCTTGACCGACACAAATACCTATACGGGCGCGACCTCGGTCATCTCAGGCACGCTCATCGTCAACGGCTCGATCGCGAGCTCGTCCGTGGTGACGGTCGCAGCCGGCGCCACGCTCGGCGGCTCAGGCACGGTGCCGACGACGGTGATCAATGGCGGCACGTTGTCGCCCGGCAATTCGCCGGGGACGCTGACGGTCAATGGCAACCTGACGCTGAACCCCGGCTCGACCTATGTCGCGGAAGTCCAGGGCGCAGTAGCGGATCGGGTCGCCGTCACCGGCACGGCCTCGCTCGCCGGCACTCTGCGGATCGTGCCGCTCGGCGGCGCCTACACGTTCAACAGCCCCTATACGCTGCTCTCGGCGGCGGGCGGGCTTGGAGGCTCCAGCTTCAGCCCGGTCGACATGACCGGCAGCTTTGGCGACGGCGTCACCACGGGCGTGAACTACACCGCCAACGAGGTCCGGCTGACCCTGGCGCCGAAACCGCTGGCCCCGATCGTGAACCCGACACCGCAGCTCGGGGTCACGGCTCCGGCCAACGCCTATGCCATCGCCTCGGCGATCGACGGCGCCGTGGCCAATGGCGGCGATCCCTCGTCGCTGTTCGGGATCTACAACCTGCCTTCGGCTGCGATCCCGGCCGCCGTGAACAGCTTGTCGGGCGAAATCCATACAGCCGCGCCGGCACTGGCCGAGGTCGCGTCCGACCAGTTCCTGCGGGCGATGCTCGACCCCTGGGCGGCCGGCCGGCTCGGTGACATCGGCGGCTCCGGCCCCGGAGCGGCAAGTTTCTCCGGCCTGGTGCGCAAGGGCGCGGATCAGCCCGCCGCGCAAGCGCGGCTCGATGCTCCCGCCTATTCGGTCTGGGGCTCGGGTTTTGGCTCCTATGGCCGCACCGACGGCAATGCGGCGGTGGGCTCAGGCCGCCGCAAGATCGACGATGCCCATCTCGCGACGGGGGTCGATCTGCGGCTGAGGCCCGGCACCGTTGCCGGCTTCGCGGTCTCCGTCGGCAGCGCGCGGGCCTCGCTGCCCGGCCTGCTCGGGAAGATCGATGCCGATGTCTTCCAGGCCGGTCTCTATGGCGTCAGTCAGCTCGGCCCGGTCAGGCTCGGCGCGGCCGCCAGCTATGCCCGGCTCGACAATGAGGTCAGCCGCGGCATCCCGGCGCTCGGCAGCAGCCTGTCCTCGTCTTACGACACCACGGCCTGGAGCGGTCGCCTGCAGGCGAGCGCCACTCTGCTGAACTGGAACGGCCTCAGCCTCTCGCCGCTGGCCGCGCTTCAGGCGACGCGGGCGCAGAGTCCGGGCGTGCTGGAGACGAACTGGGCCGGCGCCAATGCCGGCGCGCTGGCACTGGCCAAGCGCAACGACGTCACGAGCCGCAGCGAGCTCGGCCTGCAGCTCGATGCCGACACTCTTGTGAGCGGGGTTCCCGTCACCGGCTATGTCCGGGCGGCCTGGGCCCATTATTACCAGCGCGATGCCGATCTGACGGCGAGCCTGGCCGGCCTGCCCGGAGCCGCCTTCACGGCGACGGGCGCTGAGGCCGACCGCAACAGCGCGCTCGTCGCCGCCGGCCTCAGCGCCAGGCTCAGCGAGCGCATCACGCTCGGCCTCAATCTCGACGGCGAGATCGCCGCGGGCAGCAACCGCCTCGGCGGTTCCGCACAGCTCAAGGTCAGCTTTTAAGGGTGGTTGGGGGGGGCGGGCCCAGCCGGGAGATTTCAGCTCCGGGCCATTGGTGTGTTGGCGCCCGCCATCAGAGCAGCCCCTTCAGGCGGCAGAGGCCAAGGGCTGCGATGCTCATTGCGTCCTTGATCCGGCCATCCCCTACCATGGCGATGACGGCTTCAAGGGCAAAGGACTGGCTGATCAGCCCTTGCTCCTCCGGATCGAGCCTGGTTTCCGTCGCCTGCAGATCGCGCGCGATGAAGATATGGCAGCCTTGCGTGGAGTAGCCGTAACACTCGAAGAGATGCCCGACATAGTGCATCTCCCTGGCCAGGAGGCCGGTCTCCTCCGCGAGTTCGCCGCGCGCCAGATCGAGAGGATCAGCCGTGGCGACGCCCTCCCAGGAGCCTTGCGGGAACTCCCAGAATCGGCCCTTCACCGGGTATCGGTACTGTTCGACAAGGCAGAGCGAACCGTCGGCATTGACCGGGATGACCAGTGCGAAGTCGCTCTTCTCGACGACGCCATAGAGGCCCGTGGAGCCGTCGCTGCGTTGGATCTTGTCTTCCCTGACGGTCATCCACCTGTTCTGGTAGACGACACGGGTCGATAGCGCCGTGATCTCGCAAACCGGGCTCTCCATTTCGATTTCCTGCGACATGCCCGCCACTGCCTCATCCCCACGCGCCGTGCGCCGCGGCGCCATCTCCCTATATCCATGCCGCGACGGCCAGTCGCGACATTGGCGGCGAAGGCCGCCCATCTCGCCGTCTTCGTTGCGGATGCCTGGGTCTCCGCCGGCTCACATGGCGTTACGCGTGTACCGCGCCGTTCGGCACGGGTGGCAGCGGCGTCTGAACCAGCGGCAGCAGGCGCGAATCCTCGACCGCGGCCGTGCGGTGTCCGAGGCCGGCGAGATAGGCCTCACCCCCGGCAAAGGCCATGAAGGCCTGCACGGAGCTCTGTTTCACCAGGAGCGCGCGGTCCCAGCGCTCGTTTGCCGGGCCGATCAGGAAAGGGCCGCCCTCGCCAAGGAACAGCAGCGCTCCACCGCTCCCGGCCAGATAGGGCAGGGTATGGGCGATATAGCGCTCATAGGCCTCAATGCCGCTGATCGGCTGCGCCGGCGCCAATTCGGGGGCGGCGGCATAGTCGGCGACCGCGCGCAGGCGCAGCAGGTTGAGCATGACGACCTCGCCAGGAATGGCACGCAGGAACAGGGCGCGCCCCGCCTCCTGGCTGGGTTCAAGATAGGGTTGCATCGGCCGCATCTTCCTCTTGCGGCCTGGCGGTTCCGCTCATCATCAGGCTTTCCGCGTAGGAGCGGATATCCGGCGGCCAGGTGCGGTTCTGCTCGGCAAAGCGCGCGTGATCGCCTGCGAACAAGGCACGAGTCGCCTCCTCGAAACCCGGAAGGTCGCCGGCCATCGCCGCGATGAAAGTGTAGGTCGCCGTCTGCGCGGCGCGGGCCCGGCTGCGGCCGCCATCGCCGCGTCGCGCCTCCTCCACCAGCCTGCGCAAGGCCTGCGACGCACCTCCCGGCTGCATCGCCAGCCAGTCCCAGTGCCGGGGGAGCAATGTCACCTCCCGGGCGACGACGCCGAGTTTCGGCCGGCCGCGGCCCCGCTCCGGCGTCCCGTCGCTCGCCTCGGGCCGGAGGACCGCTGGCGTCGCGCGATCCGCCGCCTCGGCACGCTCAGTCAGGCGCGCCACGATCTCCGCGGTCTCGCCGCGCAGATTGAGGTCGACCACGGCGCCGGTCGCATCGTCGAAGGTGAGACAGGCCGAAGCGGGATCGGCTTCCATCGCCGCCTTCACGGCCGGCGCGACATCGATCAGCGGGCCAGCGGCGATGCGGCTCGTTCCCTGGAAGGCGGTGCAGGGCTTGGACAGAAAATCACTCATGACGGGCTCTCTGATAATGAATGTATATTACCCGGGTAAATATCTTGATGCAAATATCATCCGGGTATAAATGACGCCAATGGCCGGGCGATAGCCGGATGGCTGGTGCAACGGGAAGGTGGATCGTGAAATCCGAGGATAGGAAAGCGGCCGTCGCGGCCTACAAGCTGCGCAAGGCGGTTCCCGGCATCTATGTCGTCGCCTGCGCGACGACCGGACAGCAATGGGCGGGAAGCGCGCCCGATCTCGGCACGATCTGGAACCGCCTGTCGTTCACGCTGCGCCAGGGCGCCAACACGCATCGCTCCCTCCAGAGCGCGTGGCGCGACCATGGTGCCGAGAGCTTCAGCTTCGAGGTCGTCGAGCGGGTGGATCTCGAGACATTGCCCTATGTCCTCGACCGCTTTCTGAGGGATCGACTGGCGCATTGGTGCAAGACCCTGCAGGTCGAGCCGATCTGACGACGATCCGGCGGTGGCGCGTGGACCATCTGTTCGGCGCGATCATTCGGATGCGGGGCGGTAGCAGCGACCGCGCCAGAGGACTTGGGAGAGCGGCGGTGGCTCCTGCGAAGCGGCGCTCCCGACCCGATGAGGGGCATCCCGGCATCGCCTGATCCACGCTACTGCTCGGCCGCTGGCGCGGGTATGATCGCACGCCTGGATTTCGCGACGGTGGCCAAAAATGGATCTGCGGACCTTCAAGGCTTCGATTGCGCAACCACAGCCGCCTGCCGGCCTGGGCTCGGCTCTGCAGGCGCTATGGTGGGATGCAAAGGGCGATTGGCACAAGGCGCATGAGCGCGCGCAGGAGCACGAGGACAGGGCGGGCATGCAGGTGCATGCCTATCTCCATCGCAAGGAGGGCGATCAATCGAACGCGGAGTATTGGTATCGACGCTGCGGCGCCATAGCGTCACGCCTGACGCTCGATGAGGAATGGGAGGAACTGGCGCAGGGGCTCCTCGATCAAGGCTGAGCCCTGTTCCAGGCGAGGTTTCGGCGTGGTTCTCGTGCGCAGGAGGCGACGCGCGCTCAACCGCTCGGCTTGAGCGGGAACGACGGCGAAGGGCCGGGCGGATGGCGAGCCAGGCTGTATAGGCCCGGAAGCAGGAGCGATGGGGGCAGGGAAGGCGCATGGCCAACGAATCCATCAGACGCCGGCTTGCTGCCATCCTGGCCGCTGACGTGGTCGGTTACAGCCGGCTCATGGAGCGGGACGAAAGCAACACCCACATGCTGCTGATGGCGCGTTGGAAAGAGGTGCTGGAGCCGCTCGTCGCGCACCATCAGGGCCGCGTTTTCAAGCGCACCGGCGACGGCGCCTTTGTCGAATTCGGCAGCGCCGTCAATGCCGTCGAGTGTGCCGCGGCGCTGCAGCAGGCGATGGCGGCCGCCAATAACGGCATGTCGGGCGACCGGGCCATCGTCCTGCGCGTCGGCGTCAATCTCGGCGACATCATGGTCGAGGACAGCGACCTCTACGGCGATGGGGTCAATGTGGCTGCCCGTCTCCAGACGCTCGCCAGCCCCGGCGGCGTCGCGATCTCGGACAGCGTCCACGACCATGTCCATGGCCGCGTCAGTATCGATTTCGCCGATAGCGGCCGGCACGATGTCAAGAACATCGCGCGCCCGGTGCATGTCTGGAGCTGGGCGCCGCACGGTGTCGGCGATGCGCTCAGGCCACTCATGGAGGCCGAGCCGCGGCTTCCGGCCAAGCCCTCGATCGCCGTCCTGCCGTTCGACAACATGTCCGGCGACCCGGAGCAGGGCTATTTCGCCGACGGCATCACCGAGGACATCATCACCGATCTGTCCAAGGTCTCCGGTCTCTTCGTCATCGCCCGCAATTCCTCCTTCGCTTACAAGGGCAAGGCGCCGGATATCCGCCAGGTCAGCCGGGAGCTTGGCGTCCGCTACATCCTTGAAGGCAGCGTGCGCCGGGCGACAGACCGGATCCGCATCAACGCCCAGATGATCGACGGTACGACCGGCGGGCATCTCTGGGCCGAGCGCTACGATCGCGACCTCGAGGATATCTTTGCCGTCCAGGACGAGGTGACCCGCACGATCGTCAACGCGCTCCGGGTGAAACTGACAGCCGGCGAGGAGGAGCGGCGCGAGAGCCGCGGCAAGGTCGATCCGGACGCCTACGACCTGCTCGTCCGCTCCCGCAGATCCATCCTGGAGTTCAACGCCGTATCGGCCACGGAGGCGCGCAGCATGCTGGAACGTGCCATCGCGATCGATCCGGGGCTGGCGGCGGCCCATGCCACGCTCTCGATCATCGCCTTGACCGAGTTCGTCAACCTCTGGAACGGCGCGACGCAGGACAATCTCGCGCGGGCGTTCGCGCTGGCACGGAAGGCCATCGACACGGACGAGACCGAGCCGCAAGGCCATCACGCGCTCGCGCTTGCCCTGGCCTTCATGCGGCGTCTGGAGGAGGCGGAGCGCGCTGCCGAGCGGGGGATCGAACTCGACCCCAATTCGGCCAACGCCCATACCGGGCTCGGCGGTATCAGGGATTTCCAGGGCCGGCACGAAGACGCGCTCGCGCTCTTTGCCCGGGCCTACCGGCTCGACCCGCAATTCGACCTGGCGCTGCATTTCCTGGGAAGGGTTCTGTTGAATCTCGGACGCTTCGACGAGGCCGAGATCGCCTTCAAGCGCCGGCTGACGCTGGCGCCGCGATCCGACATGTCGCGCTTCTATCTCGCCTGCCTCTATGGGCGCATCGGGCGTCACGACGAGGCCCGGCGCTATTGGCGCGAGGTGTTTGAGATCAATCCGGGCTTTTCCGTCGATCACCTCAGGCGGGCCTTGCCCTACCGGGATCCTGATCTGCTCGAGCGGCTGGTGAACGGACTGCGCGAGGCCGGAATCTCCCCTGTGACGCCACCGGGATAGGCGCGGACCGGGCCATGACCGAGGCCCGTCCCTTGCGGGAGCGGGCCTTGGTTGGGCCTAGCGCATGTCCCGACCCTGGGCTGGGTCAGTCGATGATCTGGATGATACGGCGGGTGCGCGGCTCGATCACGACGGCGCGCTCGTTCACCACGGTATAGCGATAACCCGGCGCGCCGTATTCGGCGGGGACCTCGCGATAGACGATGCCCTCATCCGGCAGGATCGTTCCGACCGCGACCGGGCGGCCATAGCTATAGGAAGGCAGGCGCTGCTCGATCACATAGGTCCGGAAGCGCGGCGAGTCGTCGATCATGGTGCCGCCGGCCGGATCGCGTTTCAGCGGAACTTCGACCGTGCCGATGCCGAGCGCCGGATCGCGGGTCGTGCCGCCGGCAGGGTCGGGAATGACCGGCCCGCTGTTCTGGGCGAAAACGGTGGCGGGCAGCACGGCGAGCGCCGCGGCGAATGCAAATGTCTTCATCATCTGTTGGTCTCCCTGACAGTGGGGGCTTCCTGAACCAACGAGGCTGCGGCGCTGAGGTTCCGGGAATACTGCGAGGCCTGACCCAGGACGAGCATGCAGCCGGAGGCTCGCGCAGGAGGCATCGCGATGGGTTGCGCCCGACCGCAGGGCGTTGACGATGTCTTGAACGGGCCCGTCTTTCGAACGCGAGCGGTGTGTGGCACTCATGCGCCCATGAAGCTCCGGCGCCTCGCGCATTGTCTGGTTCTGACGCTGTTCGTCACGGCGACCATGCTGGCGGCCGTCGTCAGCCCGGCGAAGGCGGGCTATGCGCGTATGGATGCCGAGGCCATGATGCCGATGGCCGCCGATATGCCGTGCTGCCCTCCCGAGCAGGAGAGATCGCAGGACTGCACGAAGGGCTGTTTGGCGCTCAGCTTCTGCCTGACGAAATGCTTTGCCGCAGAGCCGGCCTCCTCGCTCACCGCATTGTCCCTCCCGATCGTCCGCGTGGTTGGGCTCGTCGGTGATGATGCTGCGCGCGATACACGACCTTTTGGTCCACCGGCGCGACCACCCCGAACCTGAGGCATAGCCGGCGCGGCAGCGCCGGACCCGATCGCGCAAGCCGCGGTCGGTGAGACGTGGCCCGTCGCCGCGCCGCCAGCCCTGCGCAAGCCGGGCACCTCATTGGTTCGGAACCCAAACATGACTGTCATCACCGCATTGCGCGCGCTCGCCGCCGCACTTCCGCTGGCCATGGCTGCGGGACCAGCCCACGCAGAGATCACGGATTATGAGTTTCGCCTCCTCCAGGGCGAGCTCAAGCCGGGCCATGGCGTCATCGTCGCGGTCCAGCTCATCGACAAGCGCTCGGGCAAGCCGGTGCCCGACGTCGTGATCTTCGCCAGGCGCATCGACATGGCGCCCGACGGCATGGAGACGATGACGTCCCCGATCGAGGCCGTGCCCGCGACCGAGCCTGGCACCTATCGCTTCAAGACCAACCTCACGATGGCAGGCGGGTGGCGGCTCTCGCTGGCTGCGAAGGTGCAGGGCGAGGAGGGCACGCTCGAAAGCCGTCTCAATCTGAGAGTCCTGCCATGACGCGCCTCTTCGCAACCGGGCTTGTGCTGTCCGCGATCGCGGCAGCTGGGGCTGGCGGGTATGTCGCCGGCACGCGCGGCGTCCCGGTGCCGGGGCTCGATCGGTTCACCCGTCCCGCAGTGCCTGAGCCGAAACCGGCACCGACCGGGCCGATCGTCTACTACCGCCACCCTGACGGGACGGCGCTCTATGCGCTCGAGCCGCGCAAGACCGAGGATGGCCGCGATTTCCTGGCCCTGCATGCGAGCCAGGATGTCAGCTTCGATGACGAGGCGCCTCCCTCCAGTCCGGAAGCAGCCGCAAAGGGCGAGCGCAAGCCGCTCTACTATCGCCATCCCATGGGGCTGCCCGACACGTCCCCCGTGCCCAGGAAGGACGCGATGGGCATGGATTATCTGCCGGTCTATGCGGGCGAGGACGCTGACGAGAAGTTGATCACGCTTTCGCCTGGCCGGGTGCAACGCAGCGGCGTGCGCTCCGAGCCGGTCAGCCGCCGGACCATCACGCGGTCGATCCGGGTGCCAGGGACCGTCCAGCTCGACGAACGGCGGGTTGCCGTGGTCGCAACCCGTTCGGATGCCTTCATCCAGGAGGTGGCGCCGGTCACCACCGGCGATCGCGTGGCCAAGGGAGATCGGCTCGTCAGGCTCTATTCGCCAGAGATCGCCACCGCGAGCGCGCAGTTCCTGACCGAGCTCAATGCAGCCGCGCGAGGGGCGCCGGAGGGCGGAGCGCGTCAGCGCCTCGAAAACCTCGGCATACCCGCAGAGATCGTGGCCGAGATCGAGCGCAGCCGGAAGGTGCCGATCACGATCGGCTGGTCCGCCCCGCGCGAAGGCATCGTGCTCGAGCGCAACGTCGTCGAGGGCATGAAGGTGGCGGCGGGCGACACTCTGTTCCGGCTCGCCGACATCTCGACCATCTGGGTCAATGCCGACGTTCCGGAGGGTGAACTTGCTGCCGTTCGCATTGGTGCGCCCGTGACGGTCCGGCTGCGGGGACGGCCCGAAACGGTCTTCCAGGGCAAGGTCGGCCTGATCTATCCGCAGGTGGCCGAGGCGACGCGCACCACCAAGGTCCGCGTCGAACTCGCCAATCCCAACGGGATGCTGCTGCCCAACATGTATGCCGATGTCGAGATTGGATCGGGCGACGGGGTCTCGGCGCTGACCGTTCCCGACAGTTCCGTGATCGACACGGGCACACGCCGCATCGTCATCCTCGACCGTGGGGAGGGCCGCTTCGAGCCGCGCGAGGTCACGCTTGGCCAGCATGGCGATGGCAGGGTCGCGATCAGCGACGGCGTGGCTGACGGCGACCGCGTCGTGGTTTCGGCCAATTTCCTGATCGATGCCGAGAGCAATCTCAAGGCCGCCTTGAGCGGGCTCAATCCGCCGGAAGCCAAGCCTTCCGAGACCAAATCTTTCGACGCCAAGTCTTCCGAGACCAAGCCATGATCGCTCGCCTGATTGCCTGGTCGGCGCGCAACCTCGTCCTCGTCTTCGTCGCCACGGCCTTTGCCGTTGCGGCCGGGGTCTATGCCGTGAGGACGTTGCCGCTCGACGCCATCCCCGATCTCTCCGATGTCCAGGTCATCGTCTACACCGAGTATCCCGGCCAGGCGCCGCAGGTGATCGAGGACCAGGTCACCTATCCGCTGACGACCGCGATGCTGACCGTCCCGAAGGCACGCGTCGTGCGCGGTTTCTCGTTCTTCGGGGTCTCCTTCGTCTATGTGATCTTCGAAGACGGCACAGATCCGTACTGGGCACGCTCGCGCGTGCTCGAATATCTCAATGCCGCGGCGCGCCGCTTGCCGGCCGGCGTCGCGCCAACGCTCGGCCCGGACGCGACCGGCGTCGGCTGGGTCTATCAATACGCCGTCATGGCCAGGGAGATGACGCTGGCCGAGCTGCGCTCGACGCAGGATTGGCTCGTGCGTTTCGCGGCCTCGCGAGCCGAGGGCGTGGCGGAGGTCGCCAGCGTCGGCGGCTTCGTCAAGCAATACGCCATCGTGGTCGATCCGGTGCGGCTGCGGGCGCAGGGTGTCTCGCTGGCGGCGCTGCGCGAAGCCGTGCGCAGCAGCAACATGGATGTCGGCGGCCGCACCGTCGAGCTTGCCGAATTCGAGTTCGTGGTGCGCGGGCGCGGCTATCTGAAATCGATCAGCGATATCGAGGCGATCGTGCTCAGGAGCGAGCGCGGCGTGCCGCTGCGCCTTGGCGACGTCGCCCGCGTCGAGCTGGGCTCCGACGAGAGGCGCGGCATCACCGAACTCAATGGCGAAGGCGAGGTCGCGAGCGGCATCGTGCTGCAGCGCTTCGGAGCGAATGCGCTCGGCGTGATCGAGGGCGCCAAGGCGCAACTGGCCGAGATCGCCGCGAGCCTGCCGGGCGGGGCGGAGATCGTGCCGGTCTATGACCGGTCCCCGCTGATCGAACGGGCGATCGAGACGCTGAAGGGGACGTTGATCGAGGAGAGCCTCATCGTCGGGCTCGTCTGCATCGTCTTCCTGCTGCATCTGCGCAGCGCGCTGGTCGCGATCCTGATGTTGCCGGTCGGCATCCTGATCGCCTTCGTGGCGATGAAGGCGCTGGGTTTAGGCTCCAACATCATGAGCCTGGGCGGCATCGCGATCGCTGTCGGCGCCATGATCGACGCCGCGATCGTCATGATCGAGAACGCGCACAAGCATCTCGAACGGGCGCCGCCCGACAAGCCACGCATCGAGATCCTGATCGAGGCGGCAAGCGAGGTCGGGCCGGCCCTGTTCTTCAGCCTGCTCGTCATCACCGTCTCGTTCCTGCCGATCTTCTCGCTGGAAGCGGAGGAGGGCCGGCTGTTCGGGCCGCTGGCCTACACCAAGACCTTTGCGATGGCGGCCGCGGCCCTGCTGTCGGTGACGCTTGTGCCGGCGCTGATGGTCGTCTTCGTCAGGGGCAGGATCATTCCCGAGCACAAGAACCCGATCAACCGCGTGCTGATCGCTCTCTACCGCCCGCTCATCCGCGGCGTGCTCAGGGCCAAGACGCTGACGATCCTCTTGGCCTTGGCGGCGCTCGGCGTCAGCATCTGGCCGGCGCGCCAGCTCGGCTCCGAGTTCATGCCGACGCTGAACGAGGGCGCGCTGATGTACATGCCGACGACCTTGCCCGGCATCTCCGTGACCAAGGCGGCGGAGTTGCTGCAGACTCAGAACCGGATCATCCGGTCCATCCCGGAGGTCGCCTCGGTCTACGGCAAGGCGGGCCGCGCGCAGACCGCGACCGACCCGGCCCCGACCGAGATGTTCGAGACCATCATCAACCTGAAGCCGCAAGCCGAATGGCGCGACGGCGTCACGCTCGACAGCCTCAAGGCCGAGATGGACAAGGCCTTGCAGTTTCCCGGCGTCTCCAACGCCTGGACCCAGCCCATCCGGGCCCGCATCGACATGCTGGCGACGGGCATCCGCACGCCGATCGGCATCAAGGTCTTCGGGACGGACCTCGCTGAGATGGAGGGCATCGCCCGCCAGATCGAAACGGTGCTGCGCACTGTGCCGGGCACCACCAGCGCCTATGCCGAGCGCGTCATCGGCGGCTACTTCCTCGATATCGTGCCGGACCGGATCGCGCTTGGGCGCTATGGGCTCTCCGTCGGCGACGTCCAGAACGCGGTCGTGATGGCCATGGGCGGCGAGACGGTGACGACGATGGTCGAGGGCCGAGAACGCTATGGCGTCACCATCCGCTATCCCCGCGACCTGCGTTCCGACCCCCACGCCATCGCGCGCGAGGTCCAGGTCACGCTGCCCTCGGGCGGCACCGTCCCACTCGGAGAGATCGCCAAACTCGAACGCAAGCGCGGCGCAACCACGATCCGCACCGAGAACAGCCAGCTCGCGACCTATATCTTCGTCGATATCGCCGGGCGCGATCTCGGCGGCTATGTCCGCGCGGCCCAGGACGCGATCAATCAGTCCGTGAAACTGCCGTCCGGCTACCGCATCGCCTGGAGTGGGCAGTTCGAGTATCTCGAACGGGCAGAGGCACGCCTGAAATTGGTCGTACCGCTGACGCTCGCGATCATTGTCCTGCTGCTCTACCTGAATTTCCGCAGGTTGACCGAGACCTTCATCGTCATGCTCTCGCTGCCCTTCGCCCTGATCGGCGGGGTCTGGCTGCTCTGGTGGGAAGGTTTCAACATGTCGGTCGCCGTCGCGGTCGGCTTCATCGCCCTTGCCGGCGTCGCGGCCGAGACCGGCGTGATCATGCTGATCTATCTCGACCACGCGTTGCAGGCGGTGAAAGCGCGCTGCGCGGCCGAGGGCAGGGCGTTCACGCGCGCCGATCTCCATGATGCGATCATGCAGGGCGCGGTCGAGCGAGTGCGCCCCAAGATCATGACCGTGGTCGCGATCACGGCCGGCCTGCTGCCGATCCTCTGGAACACCGGCACGGGGTCGGAGGTGATGCAGCGCATCGCCGTACCGATGATCGGCGGCATGATCTCGTCGACCGTGCTGACGCTGATGGTGATCCCGGCGATCTACGGGCTTGTGAAGGGATGGGGTGTCGGGATCGCAGCCCCGACGCCATCATCCCGTGCGCCCGTTTCCTCAGAAGCTGACCCTGAGCTGCGCGGAGCCGCCGAGGCGGTTGCTCTTGGCTGAGAGTTCGCCGTCGAGGTTGGGGCCGAGCGTGACGCGTTCGCTGAGATTGGCGCTCAGGTCGGCATCGCGCTCGCAGTCGTGCACCCAGGCCGCCCGGCCGAGCCGGCGCATCGGGGGGCGCCTCGCAGGCCCCGGCGGCAGCGCGCAAGCAGACGAAATACGGCATTCGTCGTATTGAACGCCGCGTGCGGGACCGTGACATTGCCGAGCCCGATCCTTCGCCAGGAGGTTTTCTGGTCCTGCCCGAGGTCGCCATTGTCCGTTCAAGCCGTTCTGTTGCCGCCTTGCTGCTGACGGAGCCCCGGCTACGCAGCCGTCACGGCCCGCACGGCGACTGCCGGGCTATGCCCGACAGGGCAGGCGGGCAGGGCGCTCGGGGACCGCAGCTGCGTTGGCGGCGGTCCGGCGCCGCGTCATCCGACCGGCAGGCCGACGCGCACCGCATAGGCTGCAAGTTCCGTCGCGCTGTGCAGATCGAGCTTGCGCATGAGGTTCTCCCGGTGCTTGCGGGCAGTGTGGGGACTGATGCCAAGACGTACGGCGACAGCGCGGGTCGTGGCGCCACCGGCGATCAGGGCCAGCAATTCACTCTCCCGTCGCGTCAGCGCAACGGACGAGACGCCGCCCCGCGCGTCGTTTGCCCCTTGCTGGAGCCCGGCGTCACGCGGCGGGAGGCTGACATAGGGGCGGCCTTGTTGCAGGGCGTCGAGGGCGTCGAACAGCTCGTCGAGATCGCTGCCCTTCACGACATAGCCGTCGGCCCCCGCCGCCAGCGCCGCCTGGGCCATCTGCGGATCGGTGTTCGCGGTCAGGATCAGGATCTTCAGGTGCGGATAGGCCTGGTGCAGCTCGGCGATGGAACGCAGGCCCATCAGCCCGGGCATGCCCAGGTCGAGCACGAGAAGCTCGGCCGGCCTGTCCTTCAGCACTGCCGCAAGACTTGCACCATCCGCGGCCTCGCCCACGACGGCCCGATCCTGCTGAGCCGCGATCAGAAGTTTCAGCCCTTCGCGGATCAGGGCGTGGTCGTCGGCCAGAATGATGCGGCAGGCGGTTTCTTCGGCTGGATCGGCCGGCGTCCTGGACGTGTGGCGAGGAATCATGATGCGTGACTATTCCTTGAGCGCGCGTCGCTGGCTACGGGCCCTGGGGCATCACCCCTGCGCGGCGAGCGCTTGCCAGCGCAGGAAGGAGCAACCATGCGGGCCCCGGCGCTGACGCCCGACACGAGCCCGCATCTGCGCGCGGCTCTGGTCGAACTCCTCTATCGCCAGTCCGGCTCGATCCTGCTCGCCAACCTGGTGATCCCCTGGCCCGTCGCCTATGTGATGCGCGAGGCGGTGCCGGCCGGCCTGCTGATCGGCTGGATCGGCGCGACCTATCTCCTCACCGGAGCCCGCCTGCTGCTGTCGCGGCGTTATTTCGCGCGGACTGACGGCGAGGCCGGGGCGACGAACTGGGCCCGACGTTTCACAGTGCTGTCGATCCTGTCGAGCCTGCTCTGGGGAGCGTTCGGCTGGTTCGGCTTCGAACCGACGCAGCCGCATCTGATCGCCTTCGTCTGCATCGTGCTGACCGGCTTGTCCGGCGGAGCGGTGCCGTCCCTGTCGGCCTATCCGCCGGCCTATATCGGCCTGCTGATCGCCATGCACCTGCCTTTCGCCCTGCGCTGTCTCACGCAGGAGGGGGCGATCTATTCGGTCTATGCCCTGTTCCAGCTCTGCCTGATCGGAGCCTATCTCTTTTGCTGCCGGATCACCTACCGCACCCTGAAGGAGACGGTCGCCCTGCGTTTCGAGAATCTGGCGCTGGTGCGCGGGCTCGAGCGCGAGCGTGACCGCGCCGCTGCTGCCGACAAGGCCAAGACGCGTTTCCTCGCGGCGGCGAGCCACGACCTGCGACAGCCGATCCACGCGCTCGCCTTGTTTGCCGCGACGCTCGGAACGCTTGCCCGGCGCGGTGCTGTCGGAAGCCATGACGCCAGTGGGATCGCCGACAAGCTGGAGGCGGCCATCGGTTCGCTCGGCGGGCTGCTGCACGGCCTCATCGACGTGTCGCAACTCGATGCCGGCCTCGTTCCGGTGCGGCGGCAGCCGGTTCATCTCGGCAGGATGCTGGCGGATCTGGAGGAGGTCTTTGCGCCGCAGGCACGCAAGCGCGGCATCGATCTGCGCGCGGTGCCCGGCGATGCCTGGGGCGATACCGATCCCGAGCTGCTCAGGCGTATCCTCGACAATCTCCTGTCGAACGCTCTGCGTCACGCACCCGATAGCCGCGTGCTGATCGGCAGCCGCCGTCGCGGGGAGGAGATCGAGATCCTCGTGGTCGATACCGGGCCGGGCATTCCATCGGAGCAGCAACAGGCCGTGTTCGAGGAATTCACCCAGCTCGACAATCCGCAGCGCGACCGCGAGCAGGGACTGGGCCTCGGTCTCGCCATCGTTCGGCGGCTGGGGGCATTGCTCCACCATCTCATCGGGTTGCGGTCCACACCCGGCAAGGGCTCGACCTTCTCCGTCCGGATTCCGAGAATCGATCCGCCGGCCTCGGGGCTCGCGCCGGCGCGGGAGCGGGGCTCCCCGCCCGGTCTTCGCATCATGGTGCTGGACGATGATCCTCAGGTGCTTGACGCCACTATCAGCCTGTTGACGGCCTGGGGCCACGAGGCCATCGCCGGAACGGATGTCGAGGAACTCTGCCGGCGCCATGCCGAGGCGGGCACAGGCAGGGTGGACCTGATCATCGCCGATTATCGGCTCAAGGCGGGGCTGACCGGCAGCGAGGCCGTCGAACGTCTGACGGGAGAACTGGGATATCGTGCCCGGGCGCTGATCGTCACCGGCGACACCATGCCGGAGCGGCTGCGGGAGCTGAACGCGACCGGGTATCGCGTGCTTCACAAGCCCGTCGCGTCGGAAACCCTGCAGGCGGCGATCCGGCAATCCGGCTCCGGCCACGCGGCCGACTGAAGGCTTCCCCCGCTAGCCGCAATTGCAGCCGGCAGCGCGCAGCCTTTCAGTGCGCGGCCGCTGCACCGCCGCTTTGGCCCTTCCTGGCGAACAGGACCACGATGGCGGCGAGGACCAGGATGATGCCGATGACGGCGAAGGTGTCGCTGAAGCCGAGCACCAGGGCCTGGCGCTTCACCGTCTTGCCGAGCGCGATGACCGCCTGCTGCTGCGCGGCCGCATGGTCGGAGATGCCATGCGCCATGAAGTAGTTCGTCATCTGGTCGAGGCGGGTGCGGACCTCCTCGCGGAAGGGCGTGACCGCCTGGCCAATGATGTTGGAGTGGAACTGCTCGCGCTTGGTGATGATCGTGCCGAGCACCGCGGTGCCGACCGCGCCGCCGAGATTGCGCAGCATGTTGAACAGGCCCGACGCATTGGCGGCGTCCTTCGGCTGGATGCTCATCATCGCGATCGCCGTCAGCGGCGTGATCACCATGGACTGGCCGACGGCGCGCACGACATTGGGCCAGAACAGCTGGTCGCCGGAATAGTCGAGCGACATATGGGTGTTCATGAAACAGGAGGCGGCGAACAGCGAGATGCCGACGAAGGTGATGTAGCGCACGTCGAACCGCTTCATCAGCATCGGAACGAGCGGGATCAGCAGAAGCTGCGGCAGCCCGGTCCAGGCCAGCACCTTGCCGATCTGCTCGGCATTATAGCCCTGCACCTGGCCGAGATATTGCGGCAGCACATAGACCGAGCCGAACAGGCCGAAGCCGACGAGGACATTGGCGATCGTGCCGACGCTGAAATTGCGGTTCTTCAGCAAGGAGAGGTCGACGAGGGGCTTCTTGACCCGGAGCTCGATCCAGATGAAGGCCGCCAGGAACACCACCGCGATCGCGGTGAGGCGGATGATGAAGCTCGACTGGAACCAGTCTTCCTTGTTGGCTTCCTCGAGCAGGGTCTGCAGCGCCGACAGGCCGATCGCCATCGTGGCGATGCCCGCCCAGTCGCCTTCGCGCAGCAGCCCGAGCTGCATGGGCTGGTTTTCCAGCGTGAAGGCGAGCGCGATCACCATCGCGATGCTCGGGATGGTGTTGATGAAGAAGATGGTCTGCCAGCCGTAATTCTCGGTCAGGTAGCCGCCGATGGTCGGGCCGATCGCGGGCGCGAAGGTGACGGCCAGCGCGAACATCGCCAGGCCCATCGGCTGCTGCGACTTCGGCAGGCGCGTCACCACCATGGTGAAGGCCATCGGGATGAGCACGCCGCCGGCGAAACCCTGCAGGCCGCGTAGCGCGATCATCTGGCCAAGCGTGCTGGCAAAGGCGCAGGCCATGGAGAACAGCGCGAAGGCGACCGTGCTCCAGATCATGTAGCGCTTGAACGAGAACACCCGGCTCAGATAGCTCGTCAGTGGGATGACGATGATCTCGCCGATCAGATAGGAGGTCGATATCCAGGCGCCGTTATCGACGCCGGTCCCGATGCCGCCCTCGATGTCGAGCAGCGAGGCATTGGTGATCTGGATATTGAGGATCGCCATGAAGGCGCCGATCGCGCCGGCGATGATCGCGATCCAGGTGGAGAGGCTGGCCTTGTCCTGCGCAGGGAGAGCCTGCGGGGGGAGGGCGGCAGTCGGCGTTGGGTTCGACATAGCCCAGCTCCTTGCAAGCCAGGCGCGCGGGAGGGGTTAGCGCGCGTCCGCCACGATGTTTCCGTTCGAGATCTTGGTGTTGATCGTCGGCACGACCGACATGCCCGGGCGCAGATCACCCGCCAGGCCATGGCCGGGGTCGAGCACGATCTTGACCGGGACGCGCTGAACGACCTTGGTGAAGTTGCCGGTCGCGTTGTCCGGGGGCAGCAGGGCGAATTCCTGGCCGCTGGCCGGCGCGATGCTGTCGACATGGCCCTCGACCTTGACGCCTGGGTACATGTCGACCTCGACCTCGACCGCCTGGCCGGGCTTCACCCCGGTGAGCTGCGTCTCCTTGAAATTCGCGACGATATAGGTGCCGGCCAGCGGCACGACCGCCATGAGCTGCGTGCCGGCCTGTACGTACTGGCCGATGCGCAGCGTGCGGTTGCCGACGACGCCGTCGACCGGGGCCGTGATCTCCGCATAGGACAGGTTGAGCTCGGCCTGGCGCTGCACGGCCTCGTCATGGGCGACGGTGGCGCGCGCCTGGGCGAGATCGGCCTTGATCAGGTCGACCTGCTTCTGCGCCGCGGCGAGTGCGGCCGTGTCGCGGTCGGTTGCGGCACGGGCAGCCGCAATCTTCGCGACGGCGGCCTGGGCGTTCTGCACGGAGCCGTAGCCGGTCCTGGCCAGGTTCGTGTAGCGGTCATTGTCCTGCTCGGCGAAGGTCTGGTTGGCCTTGTCGACCTCGACGGTCGCCCGGGCAGTGTCGATCACCGACTGCTGGGCGTCGAGCTGGGCCTGCTTGCTGGCGACGGCGGCGCGGGCAGCAGCGACATCGGCCCTGGCCTGGTCCAGCGCGACGCGGAAGTCGCGGTCGTCTATCCGGGCGAGGACCTGGCCGGCCTTCACCGGCTCGTTGTCGCGCACCAGCACCTCTCCGATATAGCCCGAGATCTTGGGGGCGATCGTGGTGCTGTCCGCCTTGACATAGGCGTCGTCGGTCGAGACCTCGAAACGGCCGGTCGTCCAGTAATCATGGCCCCAGGAACCGGCGCCAAGGAGAGCCGCGAGGGCAACACCGGCAAGCACCACCTGACGCAGCCTGCGCCTCGGCGGAACGGGTGCTGCGGGGGAGGCGGCCGCTTCGGCCAGCTTCTCTGCGACGATCTCCGGCACAGCCTCTGCGACGGGAATGGCGCGTTCGGCGGAAATCCGATCCTGATGCGTGCTCATCTGTTGATCTCCTGCAGGTCTGGGCCGTCGGCCGTTCCTGCAATTTGGAAACTTGATGTTTTCTAAAATAATCCCTAGATTGGATGTGTCAACGATAATTTGGAAAACGGCCATGGTACAAATTCACGAAACGGTGAAGCGCTGCCGCGGACGGCCGCAGGCCAGGCCCGACGAGGAGACGATGCGCCTGATCGTCGAGGCCGCGGACCATGAGTTCCAGTCGAACGGCTATGCCGGCACGAATATCAAGGCAGTGGCAGACAAGGCCGGCGTCTCGACCAAGACGCTCTACAAGCTCGTGCCGACCAAGGCCGGGCTGTTCGAGGCGACGATCCGACTTCGCATCAGCCGCTTCCTGCTCGATCTGGATGACGAGGTCGGCGAGGAGCTCGATCCGCGCGAGGCGCTGGAGCGCATCCTGTTCGCCTTCGGCATCTTGACGCTGAGCACGGAGACGATCGCCATCAACCGGCTCGTCATCGCCGAATGCGGGCGTTTCCCGGAGGTCGCGCGCGCTTTCTACCAATTGGCGATCGTGCCGGTGAACGGCGTCATCGAGGCCTGGCTGACGCGGCAGAAGGACAAGGGCACGCTTCGCCTCGACGATGTCCATATCGCATCGGGCATGCTGCGCGGCATGATGATCATGGAGCCGCAGCGAACCGCCATGATGGGGCAGCGCGCCGCCCCGCATCGTGACGAGATCGCGCTTCGCGCCCGGCAATGCGCCGAGGTGTTCTACAACGGCTGCAGGATCTGACGGGCCAAGATCTGAGGGGGCGAGATCTGGCGGAGAGGGGCCTCGCCTGCCTGCCGGTTCCTGGATGCGGGACGCGCACGAGCGGCTGCACTTGGCTCATTCCGTCGAGTCGAAATCGTCCTCCCCGGCAGTCAGCATCGCGGCCAATGTGCTGAGACCGGTATCGAGCTGTTCCATCGTCGGAGAGGCCAGCGCCAGCCTGACGGCGTTCGGCGCGTGGCCGGGGCTGACGGTAAAGGTCGACGAGGGCGTCAGGGCAATGTCGCGCCTGGCTGCCGCCGCGACGAAAGCCTGCGAGCGCCAATGCGCCGGCAGCGTCAGCCAGAGATGATAGCATTTTCCGTTGGTCTGGATGTCGAAGCCCGAGAGACGATCGGCCGCCAGTCTCTGACGCGCGCGCGCGTCGAAGCGCTTCAATCTTGCAAGCTCGGCAACAGTGCCATCACCCAGCATCCGCTGTGCGGCTGCAAACGCAAAACCTGTCGCGGTCCAGCCGCCCGAACGCACCGAGGCCGTCACGCTTTCGCGCAACCGCGGCGGCAGCACGATGAAGCCCAGCGTCAGGCCCGGCGCGACCTTCTTGGAGAGGCTGTCGATGACGATGCAGGTGTCCGGCGCGCGTGCGGCCAGCGGCGGCTCATCGTCGAGGAAGCCGTAGACATTGTCCTCGATGATGGGGAGGCCGAGTGTTTCGGCAACGCGCAGCAGATCGGTCCGGCGTGCTGAGCTCATCGTCATGCCCAGCGGATTCTGGACCGCCGGCTGAACATAGATGGCCGAGAGATGAGCCTCGCGATGCGCCTTTTGCACCGCGTCTGGCCGCAGGCCGCCTTCGTCCATCGCCAGAGGCACCAGCGAAATCCCGAGCCGGGCGGCGATGCCCTTGATGAAAGGGTAGGTCAGGGCCTCGACGCCGCAACGGCCGCCGGTCGGTACGACGGCCGCGAGCGCTGCGGCAATGCTCTGACGACCATTGCCGGTGAATACGAGCTGTTCGGGCGAGGGGGACCATGCGCCCTGCGTCAGGTAGGCGGCTGCGGCGCCTCTCGCCGCCGGCGTCCCGGTGCTGGTTGCCTGCCTCAAGGCGGCATCGAGCGCGGCCGGATTTTCCAGGCCCTCCAGGCATCTGGCGATCAGCGCGGTCTGCTCGGGAAGGATCGGGTAATTGAACTCGAGGTCGATCCGGCTGCCATGTGGCTCGCCAGGCGCTGCCACGCCGCGCCTGGCCTCGCCCGAGATGAAGGTGCCCCTGCCGACTTCGCCGACGACGAGGCCGCGGCGCAGCAGCTCGGCATAGACGCGGCTCGCGGTCGAAACGGCGATCTTGCGGTCATAGGCGAAGCTGCGCTGCGGCGGCAGGCGGTCGCCCGGCTTGAGCGTGCCGGCAGCGATCTCCGCGGCGATCGTGTCGGCCAGCCTGAGATAGTCGGATTTCGACATTATTGCACCGAGATCAATGTTTCGATTGCTCGGAGTATTATGTCGGATCATTTTGTCCGCATCAACCCGATTGAACCGGAGCCATGAGGGCTCTCGCGGTCGACGAGCAAGCAGCTCCCTCGCTTGCGGCGGCGGCATCGTGTGGCCCGGAGGATTGGCCCGGAGCAACCCTTGGAGACAGGACATGTCAGCTGTTCCTTCGACCCTTGTCCGACCTGCGGTCGCGCAGCGGCCGGGCGCAGTGTTTCGACTGCTCGGCGCTTCTTGCCATTGGATCGCCGGCTATTTCGTCCGTCGGGACGCCATTGCCTGGCTTCGTGACTGCGACGACGCCGCGCTGCGGGATATCGGCCTGACGCGGCGCGAGATCGACGACGCAGTCCGCGGCCTCGTCACCCCGTCCGGCCGGGAGAGGGGGCGATGATCGCCTCGCCGGTCGCAATCACCCCCTGCGCGGATGCAGATCGGCGTGCCTTGCCTGCGGAGGCCGCCGCATGGAACTGACCCTTACCACGATCCTGGTCGCCTTTGCCGGCGTCTTCCTGATCGGCTTCATGCGGGGAGCTTTTGGTGGCGGCTTCGCCATCATCGGCATTCCGCTGTTGTCGCTCGTGATGGACCCGGTCACCGCCGGCGGGCTGCTCGCTCCCCTGTTCATCGCGATGGATCTGTACGCGCTGCGCTACTTCAAGCCCTCGACCTGGTCGAAGCCGGATCTCGTGTTGCTCCTGCCGGGGCTCGTGATCGGCATCGGGGCGGGCTTTCTGCTGTTCCGCTTTCTCGACCACCGAACCATCACGCTCGCGATGGGGGTGACCACCCTGATCTTCGTCGGCCTCTGGCTTGTTGGAGGCGCGGAGGTCAGGACCCGCCCACGTTCGACGCCGAAGGCGATCACGGCCGGTCTCGCCTCAGGCGTCACCACCATGGTGGCCCATTCCGGCGGACCGCCGCTGGCGATGTATCTGCTGCCGCTCGGCCTCGGCAAGGACGTCTATGCGGGGACGACGAGCCTGTTCTTCACCGTCGGCAACGCGACCAAACTGGTGCCCTGGCTGCTGCTGGTGAAGCCGAGCGCCCATGTCTGGAGCTTGATGGCGTTGTGCCTGCTTGCCATTCCCCTGGGCGTCGGGCTGGGTTGGCGGCTGCACGGTGCGCTCGACCAGCGGCAGGTCTATCGTGCTTGCTACGGTTTGCTCGTCGTCACCGCGCTAAAGTTGCTCTGGGACGGTGTCTCCGGATACCTGGGTTGAGCGCACCCCTCCGAGGCCGGCTGCGGCAGTCAGCCCGCGACTGTCAGGTTGCCGGCCATGTCCCACTCTCTCTGCCGCTCGCGCCTTCAGGGTGCCAGGCCGATCGCTGCCGCAGCCTTGCGGTAGCGCATCTCGGTGTCCGCTTCGAACCTGAACGTATTCAGGAAATCGTCGAGGCGGTAGCCCGGGCTGAGAGCATGGATGCGTGCGACGTGGTTGCGCGCCTCCTCGATGCGGCCGGCAAGCGCGAGGCAATGTGCGGCGATGGCCAGGATATGGACATGGGCATTGGGGCGCGCGGCGGCCTTCACGCCCCACTGCGCCGCCTCCGCGAAAGCGCCCAGCCTGACCAGAGCCATCGCGCGCGTGCCCAGAATGCCAAACAGCAAGGGATCATGCGGGCTCAGCAGACGGGAATGGTCAGACGCCGAGATCGCGGTTTCCGGATCCCCCGCCTGGCAATGGACGAAGGCGAGGGCGTAATGCCCGAGCGCGAAATTCGGGCTGAGCACCACGGACCGTTCCAGCGCACCGATGGCTTCGGCCTGATCGTCGACGAGCCACAGGGCTCGACCCATCGACCAATGGGCGGCCGGATTCTGCTCGTCGATCAACAGGCTCTGCTCGGCGGTTTCGATCGCCCGTCGGACTTCGTCATTTCGTTCGCCCCAGCGCTGGAAGGCCCTTTGCCAATGCGTGAACGACAGGCCGGCCTGGGCGCGCGAAAAGGTCGGGTCGAGCTGCGCCGAGCGGCGGAAGAATTCCGCGGCCTGCTCATTTTCCGCGGCGGTGAAGCGGTACATATGCCAGAGCCCGCGATGGTAGGCTTCCCACGCGTCGAGCGACTCCGGCGGTCTCAGGATCGCGCGATTGCGCTCGGCGGTCTCGATTTCCGACGCGATCGCCGAAACGATGCCGTTGCCGATCTCGTCGAGCACGGCGAGCCGATCGAGCGAAGAGGCCTCGAACCGGTCCGTCCAGACGATATGCGCGCTCGCCGCCTCGACGACTTCGATGACGGCGGTGGTGGCGCTCTCGTGCCGCTCCAGCAGCCCGGTGACGACATAGCGGACGCCCAGCCGCTCGCCGATCTCGCGATATCCCAGCTGCTCCGGTGCGATGGCGAAGACCGACCCGCGCGCAATGACCAAGAGCCCCCGCAGGCGCGCCAGGCGGCTGATCACGTCATGGGTCAGGGCGTTGCCGAGATCACCGGGGCCGATGCCGTCCGACCTCACTTCCTGGAGCGGCATGATCGCGACCGAAATCCGGCGCTGCGCCGAAGGCTCTGTCGTCTCATGGCCGGCGGCCTGCGCGGCGACTGACGCGGGCGTCGTCCTCAGTTCCTTCCAGGCGGCCGCGATGGGCGCGAAATCGATGCCGTCGGCCGCGAAACTCCTGGCTGACCTCTCGAGGTGCCGGGTGCAGTCATCGATCAGGCGCCGATCGTAGAGTTCGGCCAGGAACCGGGCGTGTGCGCCGATATCGAATGGCGAAAGCTCGATCCACCTGCGGGCCGCGGCCCAGCCTGCTGCCGTTCCCCTCGCTGCCCTGCGCGCCGTCTCGGCCACCAATGCGATCTCGAACGAGCGGAACTCGCTCCGGCGGCTCGCCACCCAGTGTTCGAACTCGATGCTCTGGGCGAGCTCGGTGCCTTCCAGGAATTCGTGTTCCGCGGCGGCAGTGAGCGACTGCAGCTCCGTGTCGCCAAGCCGCCCGAAGCCAGCTTCGGCAGCCGCAAGCAGGCGCAGGACATCGACATCGCAGCCCGCGAGATCGAGCGCGATGCCGTCATCGCAGGCCAAGACGCGGCGATGAGCGGGGTCGTCGACCAGCGCTCGTAGTTTGCTGAGGCTCCATCTCAGCTCGCCGCGCGGATCGTCGGGCACCTGCCACAACAGGCTGCAGAGCCGCTCGCGAGGGATCGGATGCGACGCCAGCGCGAGATAGGCCAGCAGGGCCCGCACCTTGCGCGAGGGCGGAAGCGTCACGGCCGCACCGGCGCGCAGGAGCTTCAGCGGACCGAGGAGCCGCAGCTCGAGCCCGGGCCTTGAAGATTCAGCATCGGAACGCTGTGATTCCATGGGCGCTCCAACGGTGGCTCCCACGCGGAAAACTCCCCCGCCATCCTAGCATCCCCTGCCTGTCCGCACAGCCGGACCCTGCGGCGGCTGCAACGGCCGCCGCGCCGGCGCAGTCAAGAAGGAGGGAAACCATGCCTTCGATGGAGATTTCCAGGACGACGCAAGGTCGGGGCCGCCTGTTCGAAACGGTGCTCGACACGATTGGCGACACCCCGGCCATCCGCATCAACAATCTCGGCGTGGACCACGCCACGATCTATGTGAAGGCCGAATTCTTCAATCCAGCCGCCTCGGTCAAGGACAGGCTGGCCGTGGCCATCGTCGAGGAGGCCGAGCGCAGCGGCGCCTTGCGGCCCGGGCAGACGGTCGTCGAGGCGACCAGCGGCAATACCGGCATCGGGCTCGCCATGGTCTGTGCACAGAAGGGCTATCCGCTCGTCGTCACCATGGCGGATAGTTTTTCGGTCGAACGCCGGCTGCTGATGCGGATGCTGGGTGCGAAGGTCGTGCTGACGCCCCGGGCGCAAAAGGGTTTCGGCATGTATCTGAAGGCCGTCGAGCTGGCCGAGAAGAATGGCTGGTTCCTCGCCCGTCAGTTCGAGACCAAGGCCAATGCCGCGATCCACGAGGCCACGACGGGCCGCGAGATCGTCGGCGATTTCGCCGGTTCGCGCCTCGACTATTTCGTCACCGGCTACGGCACCGGTGGCACGGTGGTCGGCGTCTCGCGGGTGCTCCGGCGCGAGCGTCCGGAGACCAAGATCATCCTGAGCGAGCCGGCAAACGCGCAACTGATCGGCAGCGGCCAGAGCCAGCAGCGCGGTGCGGCAGGCGCGCCATCGGCCAGCCATCCCGCCTTCGAGCCGCATCCGATCCAGGGGTGGACGCCGGATTTCATCCCCGATGTGCTGCAGGAGGCGATCGACGAGCGCTATTATGACGATGTGATCCCGATCGCCGGGGCGAAGGCTATCGAGTGGGCCCGGCTGCTGGCGCAGAAGGAAGGCATCTTCACCGGCATCTCGGGGGGAGCGAGTTTTGGCGTCGCCCGAGAGGCGGCTGCTACAGCGCCGGCGGGCTCCGTCGTCCTGTGCATGCTGCCCGACACCGGCGAACGCTACCTGTCGACGCCGCTGTTCGACGCGATCGAGCCCGGGATGGACGCGGACGAACTGGCATTGTCGCAATCGACGCCCGGTTTCCAGATCGCTGCCGAATAGCGCGGAGGAGACAGCCATGGACGCGCGTGTGGGACCATTGATGCAGACGGATCCCGACGGATATGGCGGTGAGGAAACGCTCGATCCGCAGGATTGGGACGCGGTTGCCGCGCTGGCGCATCGCGTCGTCGACGACGCGGTCCGCCATCTCCGGGAACTGCGCGAGCGGCCGGTCTGGCGGCCGATGCCGGGCGAGGTCGAGGCGCTGTTCCGTGAACCGGTGCCCGAGCAACCCAGGCCGATCGAGCAGGTCTACGGCCTGGTGCGCGACAGCGTGCTGGCCTATCCGATGGGCAATATCCATCCTCGCTTCTGGTCGTGGTTCATGGGGGCGGGTAATTTCTCCGGTGCGCTCGGCGACTTCATCGCCGCCGTTCAGGGCTCGAACCTGGGCGGCGGAAGCCATGCCGCCGCGCGGCTCGACCAGCAGGTCGTCGGCTGGCTGCGCGACATGGTTGGCCTGCCGTCCTCGGCAAGCGGCACTCTTGTCAGCGGCGGCTCGATGGCGAACCTGATTGGGCTGACCGTCGCGCGCAACACGGCGGCGGGGATCGACCTGCGCGAGCACGGTGTCGCCGCGCTGGATCTGCCATTGCGCTATTATGCCTCCGATCAGGTCCATTCCTGCCACCGCAAGGCGGTCGAGACGCTGGGGCTCGGCAACAGGGCCTTGCGCCGGATTCCGAGCGGCGCCAACGGCCGGATCAATCTGGATGCGCTGCAGGCCGCGATCGCACAGGACCGCGCCGAGGGCTTTCATCCCGCCTGCATCATCGGCACGGCCGGAACCGTCAATTCCGGTGCTGTCGACGATCTGGCGGCGCTCGCCGACATCGCAGCGGACGAGAACATATGGTTCCATGTCGACGGCTGCATCGGCGCCCTGCTGGCCATCGCCCCCAAAAACGCCTGGCGGGTGAGGGGCATCGAACGCGCCGATTCCGTGGCGCTCGATCCGCATAAATGGCTCCATGCGCCGTTCGAGGTGGGCTGCGCCCTCATCCGCGACCGGGCAAGCCACCGGAACAGCTTCGCCGTCTCGCCGGAATATCTGCAGACCAGCGCGCGTGGCATCGCGTCGGGTGACTGGCTTTACGAGTACGGGCTGCAGACGACGCGCGGCTTCAGCGCCCTCAAGGTCTGGATGGCGCTGATGGAGCACGGCGTCGCGAAATTCGGTCGCCTGATCGACCAGAACATCGCGCAGGCCGCCTATCTCGCCGAGCTGATCCGGTCGCAGTCGGCCCTGGAGCTGATTGCCCAGCCGGAGATCAATATCGTCTGCTTCCGTGTCGCTCCGGAGGGCCGTGACGAGGAGCGCGTTAAGCAGATCAATGTCGAGATCATGCTTCGCCTCCAGGAGACCGGCATTGCTGCCCTGTCCGACACGACGATCCGAGGACGGCACTGCCTGCGCGTGGCGATCTGCAATCACAGGACGAAGCTGGAGGATCTGGACCAGCTCGTCACTGCAGTGCTGGAGCTTCGGACGGGGATGGCAGAGCAGGCCGCCTGAGGGGCTGCGGTCAGCGTCTCCCCCCGCGAGCACCGTTGCACGGCGAAACGGATTGCAACCTGCCGCAGCCGGTCCATGGTGGTTTTCGGGTCGGGAGCATCACCGAAGGAAAACGTGCATGTCCATGGAGCTTGATCAGATCCGCGACCAGCAACGCGACACCTGGGATCGTTTTTCCGCTGGCTGGAAGAAGTGGGATAGCCTGGTCCTGGGTTGGCTCGCTCCCTTCGGGGCGGCGATGATCCGACAGGCCAACCTCCATGACGATTCCCATGTCCTCGATGTTGCTGCCGGGACCGGCGAGCCGGGGCTCACGGCGGCGGCGCTGGTGCCGCGGGGGCGCGTGACCGTGACTGACCTTTCGCAAGCCATGCTGGCGGTGGCAGCAGAGAACGCGGCTCTTCGCGGCCTGCGGAATTTCGACACGAAACCCTGTGACGCCGGTGCGCTGCCATTTGGGGATGCGAGCTTTGACGCCGTTCTATGCCGCTTTGGCTTCATGTTCTTCCCCGACATCGAGTCAGCGGCGCGCGAGTTCGCACGCGTGGCCAAGCCGAACGCTCGCATTTGTGCCGCCGTGTGGAGCGCCCCGGACAAGAACGCCTGGGCAACGACCATCATGGGCACGATTGCGCGCCACGTGGAGATGCCGCCGCCGCCGCCGGGTTCGCCCGGCCTGTTTCGCTGCGCTCCGGAAGGCCTGATGCGCTCCGCCTTTGCCGCAGCGGGGTTGCGCGACATCGCCGAAGAGGAGGTGTCGACCGCGATGGTTCATGAGACGCCGGAACAGTACTGGCAGTTCATGAACGACATCGCCGCTCCGGTCGTCGCCGGGCTCGCCAAGGCCGATGTGGAGACGGCGGAGCGGATCCGCAGCGACGTTCTCGACCTGGCGAGCCGGTCCATCCGGGACGGCAAACTGCGCCTGATGTCGACTGCAAGGGTGATCGTCGGCACCCGCTAGGACCCGGCGCGTGCGTTCACGATCAAGGCATCGGCGCGGTGCTGTTCATTGGGCCGGTCTGCGCCGGGGCGCTTGCGGAGCGTCGCTATCGTCCCGGCGGGGGGCGTACGCCGGGAACGGGCCTAAAGCGAACGCCATTCCCGCGCTGTCGAGGCGAGGGCTGGTAATCAGGCGGAGCGCGAGGGGGCGCCTGCGGCCGGCCAGCACCCGCGGCCTGGTGCTGCACTCGGCCCCGGCATGGTCATCGAGACGGCCTCAGGCGGCGCCAGGCACCGGAGCCGATCCGCCAACCCGCGCAAAGGGCCCGGATTGCGCCGGGCCCTTCTCAAGGAGCCTGCCTGCGATCGTCAGGCCGCGTGGCTGCGGCGCGGCAGCTTCCAGTCCGGCCGGGCGAAATGGCAGGTGTAACCCCCGGGCTGGCGCTCGAGATAATCCTGGTGTTCCGGCTCGGCCTCCCAGAAATCGGAGACCGGCACCAGTTCGGTGACGACCTTGCCCGGCCACAGGCCTGAGGCATCGACATCGGCGATCGTCTCCTCCGCGACCTTCCGTTGCTCTTCCGACCCGTAGAGGATCATCGAGCGATAGCTCAGGCCGATATCGTTGCCCTGCCGGTTCTTCGTGGTCGGGTCGTGAATCTGGAAGAAGAATTCGAGAATATCCCTGAAGCTTGTCTTCTCCGGGTCGAAGATGATCTCGATCGCCTCGGCATGCGTGCCATGATTGCGGTAGGTCGCATTCGGCACGTCGCCGCCGGAATAGCCGACCCGGGTGGAGAGGACGCCCGGGCGACGCCGGATCAGATCCTGCATGCCCCAAAAGCAGCCACCGGCCAGCACGGCCCGTTCAGTTGCACCAGTCATTGCTCTTCTCCTTCTTCAGCCGATCGTGTGCGAAACAGTGCCTCGTCTGCCAAGTAATCGCCAAGGGGGGCGATCGCCAGGGAGGGAGCGCCAAGAGAGGATCGCCATGGCTTCATCGCCAGCGATGACGTGGAAAGAGGGCGTGTCGATGGCCTCGCGCGATCGCCTTTCTCACGCGCCCCCTATCGGAAGACCTGTTCGAGGCGGCCATTGCCATGGGTGAGCCGATTTTGGTGCGCGGTTGCAGCCTATCAAATCCCTGTCGTCGATACCAATGACCAGCGCCCGTCCGGTTCCGCACGCGATCCTAGGCGCAGGCGTTGAGCGTTGCCGCGATGAGGCATCGCACCCACTCAGCGGCGGCAGATGCTAGGGGCTTGGCATTTGCTGTTTGCGATGCCTGCGCTCGGTGCGGGAGGCCGATGCCGGAACAATTCGGGTCCCGGAGGCTTCCTCATCCACAGGAGGAAGCCATGCAAAAGCCCCGCGACAATCCAGCTCTGCTCAAGGACGAGCGCGCGCTGCTCGCCCCGACCGAGAGCCCGACCGAGGCCGATCCGGTCACGACGGGCCGCCGCGTCAGCGACCGCACCAATATTCATGACGAAGGCAGCGATGCCAACGACACGGCGGATGGTCTGACGGAATCCGAAGAGGCGGTTCGCCAGGCTGCCGAAGATGTCCCGACGGGCGGCTCGCTCGCCGGCGGAACGGAATCGGTGCCGGTCTTCGACCGCGGCGACCTTCCCCCAAAAATCTGAGGAGCCGGCGGCCTGCCCCATCGGCCGGGGGGCGTGTCCAGGAGGCAAGCTCACGTCACGCTACGCGACTTGGTTCAGGGCCTGCTCCAGGTCGGCGATGAGGTCGGCTGGCTCCTCCAGGCCGACATTCAGCCGGACGATCCGGCCATCATAGCCGCGCTGCGTCCGTGGCAGCGGCGGATAGGCCATCGCCAGGCTGCGCGTGCCGCCCCAGCTGAAACCCAGCCGGAACAGCTGCAGCGCCTCGACGAAACCCGTGACGCGGTCGCTCTCCCAGCCTGGCCGGAGCACCACCGAAAGTACGCTTGCCGATCCCGTGAAGTCGCGCCGCCAGATCGCGTGCCCCGGACAGTCCGGCAGGGCCGGGTGGAGCACATATTCGACCTCGGGGCGCGCCTTGAGCCAATGGGCGATCTCGAGCGTCGTCCTCTCCAGGCGGTCGAGGCGAACAGCCAGCGTCTCCAGCCCGCGCAGGGCAAGCGCGCAATCGTCCGGCGACACCGCCATGCCGAGCAGGCGGTGCGTCGCGCCGATCCGCTCCCGGGCCTCCTCCGTGCCGACCGAGACGGTGCCGAGCAGGATGTCGCTATGGCCGCCGACATATTTCGTCAGCGCCTGCATGCTGACATCCACCCCATGCCCGAAGGCATCGAACAGCACGCCCGCCGCATAGGTGTTGTCGAGCGCGACGGGCACGCCCGCTGCATGCGCCGCGGCAACGAGGGCCGGCACGTCCTGTACTTCCATCGTGATCGTGCCGGGGCTCTCGCACCAGATCAGCCGCGTGTTTCGCCGGATCAGCGCAGAGATGCCGGAGCCGATCAGCGGGTCATAGGCTTCGACCGCGATGCCGAGCCCGGCCAGCAGCTCGTCGGCGAGTTCGCGGTTGGGACCATAGGCGGTCTCGGGCAGGAGGACATGATCACCCGCGCGGCAGAAGGCGAGATAGATCAGCGCGATGGCGGCCTGGCCGCCCGGCACGACGAAGCTCGCGCGTGCGCCTTCGAGATCGGCGATGCGCAGAGCGAGTTCGCGGGTCGTGGGCGTGCCATAGAGGCCGTAGGTGTAGCCTTCGCCACGCCAGTCGTCGCGCGCCTCGGCCACGCGGTCGAACAGCACGGTCGAGCCGCGATGAATCGCAGGCACGAGGGCGCGAAAGCCCTGCGATGCCGCGACCCTGGGGTGCACGAGCCTGGTCCGCCAGTGCCGGGTGGGTATTTCGTCAGTCATTGCGCCTCACCAAAACGCCGAAGTGGAAAGCTCTGAGCCGCTTCAGGGTGGAGGCCGCTGCACTCCGGTGTCAAAGGGCGAGGGCGCGTTCGGCCCGCTGCGCAGAATGCATAGCGCGGCAATTTCAGCCTCCGACTCCGATGCGGACCTATTCGGCAGGGTGCTTCATCGTCTGGCCTGCTGCCCATTGCCATCGCCCTGACGACAAGCAGAAAACGCAGAGCGATTTGAAGCGTCCGCCAACACGCTGCCCATCGATCAGAAATGTGTCGGCTATCGACATGGTGGCCACCGCACACTCGCCGAGCGCTTTGACGGCCAGGTCGGAAAACCGTTGCTCAAGGAAAAGCAGAGATCCGGACAGGCTATACGTCTCGATATAGCTCGATTTGTCGAAAATCTTTCCTCCCGCATTCACATAGGTGAAGTCGCCGTGGATCAGACTCGCAAGAGCTTCGGCATTTCTGGAAACAAGCGCCTCGGCCTTCGCGTCCAGCACGCGTTGGATTTGATTGCTTAGCGTCGACATGGGCTTGCGTCTCACCGGCCAGTGATCAGGCTATCAGCCATGTGCCGGGTGTCCACCATCTCCGGCAAGGGCCTCAGCTGGCAGCAGAGCTCGGATCGCCCGCGAGCCGCCCAAAGGAAGCGCGCGCCGGAGCTGCCTTGGCGATCACGAGGCGCTCCGGCACAACTTATCGCTGCATCGGGATCGAAATGGCCCGTCGCGCGTTAAGCCTCTGCGCCACCAAACGAGCGCGAGGAGTAGACGATGATGACGATGAGGCAGACAGCCGTTTCTTTCGCGGCCCTTGTGATGCTGGCATCACCAGCCCTGGCGCAGTCGCGCTCGCTTGGGCCTTCGACCGGTACTGTTCGCATCGAGCAGGTTTCCGCTGGTTTCATTGCCTCTGGCGAAGCGGGCGGCGGCACCTTGCGGTTCCAGGGCCGCTCCTATCCGATCTCGGTCGGCGGCCTCGGCCTCGGCTCGATCGGCGCATCTCGTTCCGTCGCAACCGGAACCGTCTACGGGCTGCGCAAGGTGTCGGACTTCGGCGGAGCTTATGTCCAGTTGAAGGAAGGCTGGGCCGTTGGCAGGCAGGGCGGCGGCAATGTCTATCTGCGCAACGACAAGGGCGTGACCTTGCGCCTGGCCACGCAACGGCAAGGGCTTCAACTCTCCCTCGGCGCCGATGGCGTGCTGATCGGCTTCAAGCAGTAGCAGACCATCTGGCAATCAGCTCCCGGGCCGGATCTCGCATCCGGTCCGCCCCCTGCGCAGCAAGGGACGCCGCGCGCATGCGCTGGCGAAGGCAGCAGGGCGCGCTCTGTCCACGGCTGCTGAAGACCCGACGCGGCCGACCGGCTCACCCGCAGATTTCCCCTGCATCTGCGCCATGCGACGAGGAAGGGGAGTGCTTTCGGAGATAGTCCTCGACCCGGTTTAGCAACAGTGCGCAGCGCTGGAGCGTGGGCTCGCTGTCGCCGAGGTGCTGGCGGTCAAGCACCACAAACTCCCTGATCATCGATCCGGGAGGGAATTGCTGCCAGCTGAGGTCAATGTGATACCAGTCATCGCCGATGGGCAGGCCGTTCCAGAAGTGGGTTTCTTCGCTTTCGCCCGTCCAGATCGTTCCCTTGATGATTTCCGTTTCCGGGTAATAGTGCTGTACGACCCGTGAGGTTGGGTAGCACTGACCCAGGGCGGGATTGCCGGGCTTCACAACTGCCTTGTACGAGGTTTGCCCGTCCCAGGACGCCTCCAATGCTTCGCGAATGCGTAGCATTCGGTCCTGGGGTCTGGATCTGTTCGGCATGGCGGCTCCCCCCGGTCACGCCCGTGGCACCGATGGCGCCTCGCCATCGCGCAAGACGGTTTCGTCACCCGCAGCCGGAAGCGCGCGGAACAAGGCAGAGATCATCTGCACGAAGAAATCGCACATGCGCGGATCGCCGGACTGCGCCCGGCCGCCGGAGAGCCGTTCGACCCGGCGGTCGGCGACATGCATCAGGAGCGCGCCGAGCGCATATTCATAGCCCCAGACCATTGTCTCGCGTGAGCGGCCGGGCAGGGCCTGCATCATCGCATCGATCAGGCTATGGGCGAGACCGTCATAGACGCGTTCGATGATCGCGCTCGCCTCCGGCCCGGGGTCCCAGGCGGTGCGGGCGACCAGCAGCGAGAAGGCGTCTGCGCCCGCTTCCCGCAGGCGAATGACCGGCTCCGCCCAGGCCCGGACCAGATCCTCGACCGCATGGGGATTGGCGCCGGAGGTATCGACCGCGGCAATCCTGTCGATGCGCTCGGCGACATAGCCGCTGCGATGCGCGAAAACCGCGGAGAACAGGTCCTCCTTGCGCCCGAAATGATAGCCGACGAGCGCGAGCGGCACCTTGGCCGCGCCGGCGATGTCGCGGACCGAGACGCCGGCATAGCCGCGCTCGGCGAACAAGGCCTCGGCCGACCTGAGAATCGCGAGCCGCCTGTCCTGCGCCGCCTCGGCCTTGCGCGAACGTTTTCCCTCGACCGCTCCGGTCATGCCGCCTGCTCCATCAGCACCCCTCGTCGATGATCTTGTACGATCGTCCAAGATATCCTATCCCATTCCCGACGCCGGCAAGCCCGGCATGCGGCTGGCGGCGATGAACCTGATCGATCTGTCCATTCCCCTGGAAAACGACGTACCGGCCGATCCGCCCTTCCAGAAGGTGAGGATCGACTACCGCCATCACGGTGAGACGGCGACGGAAATCGCCGCTGCCTTTCCGGGTCTGCGCCCCGAACAGCTTCCGGACGGCCAGGGCTGGGCGGTTGAGCAGGTCAATATCTCGACCCATAACGGCACGCATGTCGATGCCCCCTGGCATTATCATCCGACGATGGATGGCGGCGTGCGGGCCGCGACGATCGATGAATTGCCGCTCGACTGGTTCATCAGGCCGGGCGTGAAGCTCGATTTTCGCGATATGCCGGACGGGCATGTCGTGACGCCGGACGAAATCGACGCCGAACTCCGGCGCATCGGCCATCGCTTGCAGCCCTTCGAGATCGTCGTCGCCAACACCCGCGCCGGCCAGCGCTATGGCGAGTCCGACTATATCCATTCCGGCTGCGGTTTTGGGCGGGCGGCCACGCTGCATCTCGTCCGGCAGGGCATCCGCGTCGTCGGCACCGATGGCTGGAGCTGGGATGCTCCGTTCAGCCATACCGCGCGCCGCTTCGCCGAGACCGGGGACGCCTCGCTGATCTGGGAAGGCCACAAGGCGGGCCGGGAGGCGGGCTACTGCCAGATCGAGAAGCTGCACAATCTGGAAGCGCTGCCGCCGACGGGATTCACCATCTCCTGCCTGCCGGTGAAGGTGAAGGGCGGCTCGGCCGGCTGGACCCGGGCCGTCGCCATTCTGAACGACTGACATCGCAGGCGCAGGTCGCAACAAGACGGCGCCGATCCCGGGGAGGGGCATATGGGCAAGGTCATCATCACCTGTGCGGTCACGGGCGGCATTCATACGCCGACCATGTCAGAGTACCTGCCGATCACGCCGGGCGAAATCGCCCAGCAGGCGATCGAGGCGGCGGAAGCCGGCGCCGCCATCCTGCATCTGCACGCACGCGATCCCAGGGATGGGCGGCCGACGCCCAATCCGGCCGTGTTCATGGAGTTCCTGCCGCGGATCAAGCAGGCGACCGATGCGGTGATCAACATCACCACGGGCGGCGGTCTCAACATGACAGTCGAGGAGCGCCTTGCCGCGCCGCTTCAGGCCGCGCCCGAGATGTGCTCGCTCAACATGGGCTCGATGAACTTCGCGCTGCATCCGCTCGCCAAGCGCTACAGCAACTGGAAGCATGGCTGGGAAGAGCCCTATCTCTCCGGCACCAAGGATTTCATCTTCCGCAACACATTCGCCGATATCGAGCGGATCTATAAGCTGCTCGGCGAGGGGCACGGCACCAAGTTCGAGCACGAATGCTATGATGTGGGCCATCTCTACAACCTCGCCCATTGCCTCGATCAGGGCTGGTTCAAGCCTCCCGTCTTCCTGCAGCTGATCTTCGGGATTCTCGGCGGCATCGGTGCCGACATGGACAATCTGATGTTCATGAAGCGCACGGCCGACAAGCTCTTCGGCAAGGACTATCAGTGGTCCGTCCTGGCCGCCGGCCGGCACCAGATGCCGTTCTGCACGCAGGCCGCGATGATGGGCGGCAATGTCCGGGTCGGCCTCGAGGACAGTCTGTTCATCGGCCGCGGGCAGCTCGCCCGCAGCAATGCCGAACAGGTCGCCAAGATCCGGCGCATCGTCGAGGAACTCGGAATGGAGATCGCGACGCCGGCCGAAGCACGCGCCACGCTCGGGTTGAAGGGCGGCGACCAGGTGAACTTCTGAGGCGCGCCATGGCCGGAAAACCCAATCCGATCGACGGTTTCACGGTCGATCCCGCGGCGATCGTCCATGTCGGCGAGGGCCTGCAGCGCCCTGAATGCATCCTGGCCGAGTCCGACGGCACACTCTGGTCGGCCGATGCGCGCGGCGGGGTCGTGCGCATCGCCCCGGACGGACGCCAGCAACTGATCGTGCAGCAGGCGAGCCGCGGCTTTGCCGAGGCCGGAAACGACGAGGACCGCTTCGTCGCCGGCACCTTGCCGAACGGGCTCGCCTTCGCCCGCAATGGCGACATCCTGATCTCGAATTTCGGGACAGACCGGCTCGAGATCATGACCCGGGACGGCGAGACGCGCGTCCTCATCGACAACATCGATGGCGAGCCGATCGGCAAGGTCAATTTCGTGCTGCGCGACAGCCGGGACCGGATCTGGCTGACGATCTCGACCCGGACGAAGAACTGGATGAAGGCGATGAGCCCCGCCATCCGGGACGGTTACGTCGCGCTCTATGATGGCGGGCGCCTGCGCGTCGTCGCCGACGGCTTCCATTTCACCAACGAGATCAGGCTCGGTGCCGCCGAGGAGTGGCTCTACGTCGTCGAGACCTGCGGCCGCCGCGTGACGCGGCTGCGCGTCGGCCGGGATGGCAGCCTCTCGCAGCGCGAGACATTCGGCCCCAGCGATCATGGCGCCTTCATCGACGGCATCGCCTTCGACGCCCATGGCAATCTCTGGGGCACCCATGTCATGACCGACCGCATCTTCGCGATCACGCCCGACGGCGATCTGCGCATCCTGCTCGACGATGACCGCGGCAGCGAGGCGGGCAGGGCGCTCATGGCCGCGTTCGCCCGCGACGAGGCGTCGCCCGAGCTGATGCTCGCCTGTGGCGGCAGCGTCGCCCCCTGGTTCGCCAGCATCACCTTCGGCGGCCCTGATCTGCGCACGGCCTATATCGGCAGCCTCCGGGGCACGCGCATCCCGGCCTTCCGGTCGCCTGTTGCCGGATTGCCGATGGCTCATTGGAACGGAAACGATCGACCCGCCTGACGGTCGACGGAATGGGAGGATTGGGAATGCGGATCAAGTTCGTAGCAGCGACGGTCGCGCTGGCGCTCGGCTGGCCGGGGCTCGCGGCCCGGGCGGAGGTCTCCGACGGGGTCGTCAAGATCGGCGTCCTGACCGACATGTCCGGCGTCTATTCCGACATCACCGGCAAGGGCTCGGTGCTGGCGACACGGATGGCGATCGATGATTGCCTGGCGGCTGAATGCGCCGGCATGACGATCGAGACGGTCTCTGCCGACCATCAGAACAAGGCCGATGTCGCCTCGGTGATCGCGCGCGAATGGATCGATCAGCAGAAGGTCGACGTCCTCGCCGACATGTCCAACGCCTCGCTTCAGCTCGCCTTGCCGCCGCTGTTGAAGGAGAAGAACCGGGTCGGCCTGTTTCCGGGCGGCACGGCGCGGCTGACGGGCGATGCCTGCCAGCCCGATCACATCGTGCAATGGATGTGGGACACCTATGTCCAGGTCTCCGGGGTCGCGAACGCGCTGACGAAGCCGGGTTCGAAATGGTATCTGGTGACCGCGAATTATGCGCTGGGACACCAGCTCGAAGCCGATACCAAGACCTTGGTGACGGCCAAGGGCGGCAGCTATCTCGGCTCGGTCCGGCATGCCTTTCCCGCGACCGAGCTGTCGTCGCAGCTCCTGACCGCGCAAGGCTCGGGCGCCGATATCATCGCGCTCGCCAATGCCGGCGGCGATACGATCGCCGGGATCAAGACGGCTCGGGACTTTGGCGTCGGCCAGGGCGCCCAGAAGCTGGTCGCCTTCTTCATGACCGTGATGGATGTGAAGAGCGTCGGCCTCCAGGGCGCGCAGGGCACCGTGCTGACGGAAGGCTTCTACTGGAACCTGGATGATCGGACGCGCGCCTTCTCCGAGCGCTTCAAGGCGAAGAACGGCACCGTTCCCTCGGCCATCCATGCCGGCATCTATTCGGCGGTCCGGCACTATCTCAAGGCGGTCGCAGCCGCAAAATCGGACGACGCCAGGACGGTCATCGCCAAGATGCGCGAGATCCCGATCGAGGACGATGTCGTGCGCAACGCGAAGCTGCGCGAGGACGGACGCATGGTCCATGACTTCTACGTCTTCCAGGTCAAGAAGCCGGAGGAGTCGAAGGGCGACTGGGACTTCTACAACCTCATTGCGACCATCCCCGGAGACCAGGCTTTCCGCTCGCTCGCCGACGGCGCCTGCCCAGCCCTCAAGAAATAGACGCGCGGCGCAAGGTCGGGGCCGAGGGCATCATTGCCCTGGTCTCCGGCCTGCAGCCGACGGCGCCACCGCGCGCGCCGCCGGTTTCGTGGACACCTGGACGGCGTGTTTCGTGAAGCAGGAGGCTGCCTCTGCGGTGACGGAGGTACGGCCGAGAATTCAAGATCCTGGCGGTGCACGAGGAGGTGGTCGCCGATTGGCTGCAGGTTGAACTAAACCTTAGGCTCGGATCGACGTGCTCACGCTGGCTCTGCCTCGCTCGCTGCAGACTCCGCTGAATCGAGCGTATCTTTACGGCCCCACCTTCGACCATTTTCTCGTGGCGGGGCTGAGGGAACTTCGCCAGTCCGCACGTATGCCGTTAGATCGTCCTCGACAGCGTTAGTGCCAATAAATCGATCTATAGCGATTTTCCCTAGATTTTTATTGAGGACTATAGATTTTGATTTTGCAAATTTAATGAGGAATTCCCCCCATTTTTGATTAATCGTATTAAGTATATCTGTTGGTGATGGCTCGTTCTTGGCTAAATTAAGTCCAATATACAATTTTAGAATCATATTCCGATGGCTCTTGGAGCTATGAGTGTTTCTCGGTGGGTCCAGCATCTTAAAAATATGAAAGGCGCTGACCGATTTAGCTAAATTTTCCTCGTTTGTTAAGATATCGTGATTTAGTTTGTGGTCCATGAATACTCGTTTTTTGCGTGCAGTTCTTAGGTCTCCGAGGGCGCACAGAAATAATCTGAAATACAAATTCCGCTCAATAACATCTGATTCTGAAATATAGCCAGCTTTAATGCCATCGCTAAATTCTCCTCTCTTTCTTTCAAAGAAAATTCCGTGATTCTTGTAAAGAATGCGTTGCATCTCTACGTATACTGATTCGTTCGAGAAGCGATCAGCGTTAATAACGGGCGTTTGTCTATTTGAAGCAGCCGATATTTCTTCGATAAGTTTCAGCCTCTGTTCGCTGCTATCCTTATTGCTATCTTTTGGAGTGAGCGTGATTATCTTAGTTAGAACTTCCTTTCCTGCAAATTTTCCCGCGGCAGACGGCTTGTCCTCCGCATAAATTCGACTGAGAGTGTATGCGGTTTGGCCGCCATTTATGATTTGAGGATTGAGCAGCATGAGCTGGGCTTTGTTTTTCTGACCGATTCGCTCATTAATATTGGTTTCGTCGGAAAGTATCGTAATGCCATTGTTCATGAGTGCAAATTCATTGCTGTCCGGTCTCAGTAACGTCTCTCTAATCGAAGAGTGGACGCTCTGGCCGATCAGATCCAGGTAACTTCTTGGATTATACTCCAAAACGGCGTTTCTATATTTATCCATTATCTGGGCGATTTCCAGGGTGGGAACAAAGAGTACGGTTATTTCGCATTCATAGGCCGGGGTCTCGACAGAATAGCTAGTTTTCGCGCCCGCACTCTTATTGCTCAGATCGATATTTATCATAACGTCTTGTGCTTTGAAATAATTCCCTGATACGACAGGAAAAACTAATTCATTATACGATCTATTAAAATCAAAAGTATCTGCTCTAAATCCGCCAGTTAATTTCAATAGATTTTCATTAGAAATGGAGCAATTGGCTAGTATTATGATTTTATAATTCCATCTAGCGATGTCAGATATTTCAGAAATAGCTCTGATCAAACCTTGAATCTTGCCATTATAGTTGTTACCATCGGAATCATTAGTGATTCCGCCGGTTATTCTCTCGATGTCCATCGAAAGAATCTCTTCAAGATCGATATTTTTGTTCTTGAAATTGAAATTCGTGCTCCGCAATTTGGATTGAATCAGATAAATTTGTCGATTTGAACGATCAATGAAGTATCCATCTACGCCTCCATCATGCGATCCGTCGGTTACAAGCGGCTCACGTTCTGAAAAATCTACGATACCAAACATAACTTTAAGAAACAGGTGCACAAAAGCCCTGCTGCGTGCATTTTGTATTAATTCGGAATTGCTGTTATTCTCGTACGAGTATTTTTTCTCCCATTTTGTTCCAACAGATTCGCCGCGTATTGCGTCTAGGATCTTTATCAAGATATCGTACTTAACCGAATTCCCATCCAACACGCTTTCCTCCACTGAATCATGTTTGGCATCATGATGCTTTGTTTATCCATTGGGGGGTAGCGCGGCGCGCTCCCATTGGCCTCCACAAATTGTCGCGTTGACTAATCTGTCTGTCGGTTGGAAGATTCGTACAAAAGCCCCCTGGCGGGCCGTTGTGCTGTTTCCGTTGTCGCATGTGGAGGTCCGCAACGAGGCGGGAGCGGAAGTCACCCCTCCGATCAGGAATGTCAGCTTCCACGCAAAGCTCCAATGTCTACCATTGGCTGACGGCTGACGGGGGGCTCGTCCGGCGTGTTCAACGGCTGGGCAGGGCCGGCACGGGGGAGCAAATCCGAATGGCCAAAGCCCAGTTCGCCGTCATCTTCGGCGAGCGCTTCACAAGGGCAATGGTGGCCTGACGTTCAACCCGCCGCCCTCACACAGAAATCCTGACACTTCCTCATCAGACTGCGCCGGCGTCTCACATCGTCCCCAGGAAGGCCGCGCCTGCCAGCAGCGCCCCGGTCAGGATATTCGCCAGGAACAGACCGAAATTCACGTCCGGGCGGGCAAGGTCTATCCGCCAGGTCTGCCAGGCCAGGTGCGCGGCGATCACCAGCATTCCGATGGCATAGAGCGGCGACATGCCGAGCAGCCAGCCACCAAGCGACCATGCTGCAAGCGTCAGCGCATAGAACAGCCCAACCCAGGCCTTGCCGTGCCGGCCGAACAGGATCGCCGTCGATTTCAGGCCGAGGCGGCTATCGTCCTTCACGTCGACATAGGCATAGACGGTATCGTAGCCGATCTGCCAGGCGATGGCCCCGGCCCACATCAGCACCGCGCCGGGCGGGATATGCCCTGCGACCTCGGCCCATGCCATGAGCATCCCCCAATTGAAGGCCGCGCCCAGAACGGCCTGCGGCCAATGGGTGAAGCGCTTGCAAAGCGGGTAGATGAACACGAGCGGGAGAACGCATACCGCGACAAGGGCTGTGTCTGGGGCGAGGACAAGCAGCAGCGCAGCCGCCAGCGCGAGCTGCACGCCCAGAAAGACGAAGGCTTGTCGCGTGCCGATCTGCCCGCTTGCCAACGGCCTGAAGCGGGTTCGCTCGACATGGCCGTCAAAGTTCCGATCGGCGATATCGTTGACCGTGGAGCCGGCGCTTCGCATCAGCAACGCACCGAGAGAGAAGATGGCCAGGAGCCCAAGGTCGGGAACGCCATGGGAGGCCTGGATCAGGGCGGCCCAGCAGGGGAACAGCGTGAGCCATATGCCCACGGGGCGATCAAGCCGCGCCAGCCGCGTATAGGGTCGCCATGCGAGCGGCAATCGGCGGTCGACCCAATCGCCCTGATGGATGTCGCTGAGGTCCGGGCGGCTTGCCGTCGTCATGGCCTGATCTGAGTTCCTGTCGCGAAACATCTGCTGAAGGCGACAGTTTTGTCCGCGATTCTCGCACCATCGCAGAATGGAATTTGTGCGCCAAGGATCGAAGCCGGCAACGGGGCGATCGTGTTGGAGACGTCGCTGTTGCTGCAGTCTGACACCGTCCGGTTTTGGGCAACCCGACGAGCATTCCGACAGCGGGGCCAAACCGAGTGCGCAGTGCGAGCGCCGAGTGATCGCCAGCGTCAGACATCCTCTGAACTGTCCGCTCTCGACCATGGTGCCGCGGCGCGGGCTGCGGGCGTGTGCCCAGGTCGCACTTGCGTCGGTATCCAGGGCAGAACGGGAGAGAGCCGATGAGGCTCGGCTCGGAACGGCTCAAACGACAGGCCGGTCGCGATGTGATGTCGCGAAACAGCCGGAGGTCGGGCAGTTGCGATACGATCGACATCGGCGCTGCAGCAGCCAGCTCAAGGCAGCTCATCGAAGAAGAGGTAGATCGCGGCGATCTTGCCGTCCCGAACGATGGCGAAATCGGTTCCTGCATAGGCGGGCGGCTTGCCGGGGCTGCCCGACAGCCATCGGACCCGGCCGCCATCGCCAATAACCTCAGGCTGGGCGAGCGGCTGATAGCGGAAGTCGGGGTGAGTAGCCTTGATCGCGCCCGCGATCCGGTCGATCTCGTCGTGGCCGCGGTGAATCCCGCTATTGGGATCGTAGAACACGGCGTCTTCGTGGAAGATCTCGTCGATCGCGACGCGTCGGCGCGCCGGGTCAATCTCGCCGAACACGTCGTGGAGATTGCGAAGCAGCAAGGTCGATACGGTCTGGGACATGGTTTTTCTCCGGTCGGTGTCGCCTGCGGCCCCGGGACGTTCCCGGCCCGCAACGGCTCTGCGGCGGAAAGGCTGGTCGCGCGGCGTGTTCGAAGCGGGCTATCGGCGGACGGACCTGCCGGCCGCAGCCGCCGAAGCTGGACGGGAACGCCGCGGCGAATGAGTCAGGCGGCGATTGCGGAATCGGCCTGCAATTCGCCGGTCCTGCGCCAATTGTCGAGGCTGAGTGCACCGGCGCCGAAGGCCGCGATCTGCAGAAGCCCACCCGCCATCATCACGTTCTTGAGAAAGTGGATCATCTGGTTCTGGTCGGCGAAATTGGCGTGAAACGACAGCGCCGTTGCCAGCGAGAACAGGGCGAGGGCGCCGGCCACGGAGCGGGCGCGGTAGCCGGCGATGAGAAGCAAGCCGCCGCCGAGCTCGGCTGCGACAGCTATGGCGAAAGCCAGTGGGGGAAAGGGCAGGCCGGCAGCGCCGATCATTCCGGACGTCGCGCCATAAGCCCCGAGCTTGCTCAGGCCGCTCATCGCGAAGGGAAGGCCGATCATCAGCCGGCCAAGAAAGGGAAGATAACGGGTCGCGAACATCGAAAGCCTCCTTTGACGTGAATCTCCGCATCGCGTTGCGGACTGGGCGTATGATGTTGTGCCGGAGACACTTTCGAAATAGAAATGATAGAAATCCATCATTGCAGGATTGTCGGTGTCGAAGCTGCCGGATTTCGAGGGCCTGGCCATGTTCGCGAAGGTGGCCGAGGAGCACTCTTTCGCTGCGGCCGCACGGACCCTGGGCGTGTCGGTGGCTACCGTCTCGCGCGCCGTCGCGCGCCTGGAGGAGCGCCTTGGAGGGCGCCTGTTCAACAGGACGTCCCGGCGGCTTGCGCTGACGGACTATGGCCACAGACTCGCCGAGCGCGCCTCGAGGATCCTTTCTGATGCAGAGGAGGCCGAGGATGTCGCGCGCGAGACCTCCAGCCGACCCCGCGGCCTCGTGAAGCTTGCGGCCCCGCTCTCCTTCGGCACGCGCTGGATCGCCCCCATGCTGCCGGAGTTCTTCCGGCGCTATCCTGAGATTGCCGTCGATCTGCATCTGACCGACGCGCAGGCCGACCTGATCGGCGAGGGATTCGACGCCGCGCTGCGCATCGCCGTCCTGGAGGATTCCTCGCTCGTTGCGCGGCTGATCGCCCCTGTCCGGCGGTTCGTGGTCGCAGCGCCGGCCTATATCGCGGAATACGGCCGGCCGCAGCACCCGCACGATCTCGCGACCCATCGCTGTCTGAGCTATGCCAACCGATCCAGGCCTGACGTCTGGCGCTTCGCGCATCAGGAAACCGGCAAGGAAGCGTCGATCACGCCGACAGGGCCGCTGCGGGGAACGAGCGCCGAGGCCTTGTTGCCGACGGTGCTCGCGGGGCTGGCGATCACTGAGCTCCCCGAGTTCATCGCGACCCAGTATTTTCCCGATCGCCAACTGGAACCGATCCTGACCGATTGGCGGCTGCCGGAGGGCGGGCTTTACTTCGTGACGCCGACGGCGCGTGCACGCCCCGCGAAGGTCTCCGCCTTGGCTGATTTCCTCATCGGCGAGCTGACGGATGCACGGTGGAGCGCGGAAGCGGTGATGGGCTGGAAACCGCCGTCCCGACTGTTGAGGCAACCATAGGCAATACCCGGGATGCTTGGTGTGAAGACACGGCCCGCGCCATCGCAGTCGCTCGAACCGCAGAAGGCGCAGGGGACGGAGGGCGGCCACGGGCGCGCGGTCCATGGGGCACCGCATTCTCGGTGCGGCTGGAACGGAGGTCCTGCGCTATCAGTGGCCCGACGCGATTGGGGTGAAGGAGCGTCCCGCAGAGACGGCCAGGAGCGCAAGCGCATCGTCGCAGACGAGGTGGACCGGAAACGAGGCCTGTTCGACCAGGCGCCGCAATGTGCTGTCGATACCGGCGCTCTCATGCTGATCCAGCAATCTTTCGATCCGGGAGCGCGCCTCGGCCGACGGTTCGTGGACGCCCGATTCCCATCGTGACAGCAGCCCTGCGAGACACCGAGATCAGCCGCCAATGTCTGCTGCTTGATCTGCCTGAGGACGCGGAAGCGGCGGAGTCTGCGGCCCAGGGGGATGATCTCGTTTGATGGATCGAGAGGCATGGATCTCTCTCGGCAGTTGAGCGCCTGATGCTGGAAGCCGCGCGGATCACGCGCAGGTCCGAGAGGGTAGCGCCCTGTCGCGCTGTTCGGCAATTGCCGCCACGCGCTCCAAGAGGCCGCGAGGCGGGATCCGTTGGGTTTGCCTCATGCAGCACGATCCGTCGTGCTCGCGCTCCGGCCGTTGCGGAGAGGCGCGTATCGGAAGGCCCGATACGCGCGCGGGCTTCTCAGTTGATCGACTTGATGCTGCCGAAGATATCGTCGAGCGCCTTGGCATGGGTCGCGCGTTCTTGGTCATTGCCCCAGACGGTGATCATGATCATCCGGCCGCTGCCGGCCGGCATCAGGATGAAATCGACTGTCGTCGGGCCGTTCGCGTCAGTGGTGCGAAACTGGAAGACGGTCGAGGAAATCCCGTTGATCGGGACTTCGGCCTGGATCGGCTTCACCTGCTTGATCTCGTTTTCCTTCATCCAGGCTTCGTTCGTGGCCATCATCTTGTCGATCTCGCGGGCATGCGCGAACTCGACCGAGAAGAAGATAGCCTCGTCCTCCGGGCGCGCGGAATAGCCGAACTCGATCTCCTGCGTCTTCCAGTTGTTCGGGACGGTCAGCGTGATGGCCGGGTTCTTGTCGGGAACAGCGAAATTCTTGGCGCTGGCAGGCACGACACACAGAAGCGCGGCGGCGAAAGCCGCAAGGAAGAGACGGGCGATGGGCATGGGAGAGTTCTCAAGAGCCAGGTGACACATGTGACCTGCAGCCCGCCGCTTCCTCTGCGCCGCCCATGGCGCTGACGCAATGCCGATTGACCGGCCGTGTCGCGCAAACCTTAACCGGCCCGGCATTCCCCTGGGGATCGCGGGCCGCGGAGCGTATCACCGCCCCTCACCCTCAGGGTGGCGTCCTCGGCTCCGTCCCTTGCACGGTCGTGAGAGGGGCGCATCTCCGCCCGCATCAGCGGGAACCGCTACGGACGGTTCCTCAGTCGGCGATCGAACGAATGACCCGCGCCGGATTGCCTCCGACAAGGGTATTCGGCGGAACGTCCCTGGTGACGACCGAGGCCGCCGCGACGACTGAATTCTCTCCGATTGTCACGCCACCGATGATGGTCGCGCCGGCCGCGATCCAGACATTTCTCCCGATCGCGACGGGCTTTGCGACGACGCCGGCGCGCCGCTGGGACGGTTCGATGGGGTGACCGGTCGTGATGATGCTCACATTCGGCCCGATCAGCACGTCGTCGGCAATATCGAGCCCGCCGAGATCGTAGAAGGTACAGTTCTGATTGACGAAGACATTGCGCCCGACGCTGATATTGACCCCGTTTTCCGTGTGGAATGGCGGTATCAAAACGAAACTGTCATCGACCTTCTTGCCGATGAGATCGCTGAACAGGGCCCGGACTTGATCGGCATCGTCATAGGTCAAGCGGTTGAGGGTGGCGGTGATCGCCATCGCTCGTTTGATACTTGCCGACATCGCCGCCGATTCCGGCGTTCTCCTGGGAATGAACCTGGTGCGATCATCATTCGCCATTCCGTATTGTCCTCCGGGCGCGGTCGAGCGAGTGCCCGGTGCGTGACAACGCCGCCGGGATTCGCTGAGGGTAGCTGCAAATGGCTGGGATAAGCGTCCAAACGTCCAGGCAGGTCCACATCCAGGCAGGCCTTCAGCTTTGGTTTTGCAAGGCCGTCCGCAGCAAGTCGTAGGTGGGCGCCAGGTCACGAAGGGCCGACGCCGCAACAGCGTCCTTGCCGATAACCAGCGGATATTGCATCGCGCCGATCAGGCGCGCCTGCCTGTCGGCAATCTGCCCGGCTTCGGCATAGCCAGCGCGCGCCAGGCACGTCGCAGCATCGGCGGCGCGGCGGGCGCCGACCCTGACCGCGAAATGGATCATATGGCCGCGCAGCTCCTCGTCGCATCGCGCCTCGATCCTTGCCGCCAGGGCTTCGGCAGCTTCGCCATTGCCGAGGCTTCCGGTGGGCATACCGAGATCGCCTTCCATCGACAGCCAGCGGATCGCCGAGGGGACGGACGCACGGATCGTCTCCACCTCGCTCACCTCTGCGACGCGCCTGAACGCGGTGCGCATGGTGTAGGGCGCACCATAGATCAGCGTGCTGGCGCTCCAAGCGGCCATGAAATCGGCGATCGGCAGGCTGGCATAGGGATAGCCCTGCGGATCATGCATCAGCACACGCTCATCATCCGCTTCGAGAACGACGACGTAATGGTCGGCTTCGATCGGTCCACGCATGCCCGGCTGGTGCCGCAGGTGCCCCATCTCGACCGGACCGACCCAGACCGGTCCGCCAGCAAGCGCCGCCTTGAGGCGGGCGAGGGCTTCCTCGGCTTCGCCGCCTTGCGTGACCGTCGATGTCCAGCCAAGGGCCGAAAGCGCGTCCTCAAAACCCTTTTCCGGGTCCCAGCCATAGGGATCGAAGAATGGCAGCGTGCCGCCGACCAGTTGCATGCCGAACGGGCTGCCGGTGGCGAATTCGATCACCGCGGTGGAGGGCGCATCGGCCCCAAACATCATCGCGAAGGAATTGGCGTAGCAATAGGGGCCGGAGCCCGTATAGGCGAAATGCGTCATGACGGGTTCCCTTACTGGGTGATCGGATAGGCGACGTCGAAGCGCGCGCCGCCGGTTCCGGGATAGGTCTCGCAGGGGCTGTCGCTGCAGCTCAGATCGCTTCGCGCGTCGAGCCAGGCCTCGATGGCGTCGTAGACGCGCAGGACGAGCGGGAAATCCTCATAAGCCCTGGGCACTGGCAGATAGACCTCGCGCCGCCCCGGCTGCAGCCATAGGCGTAGGTCCCCGGCAGGTTCCAGGCTGCCGTCATAGGCGATGGCGACCTCGACCAGGCCTTCGCTGTCGCGGCTGACGAGGCTGTGGCAATGCACGCTCATCGGCCCGTCGCCCGGCAATCCCGAGCCACGCAGATGGGCGCGGATATCGGCCTCGGCGCTGGCGATGAAGGCGTCGAGGGCCTCGACGCCAACATGGCGCTGGCGGGACACCACCTTGCTGGCCTTGATCTCGCGCAGCCGGACCGCCGTGGCCAAGGCGGGTTCTCCACCATCGACGTGCCGGGCAAGCGCTCGCACGCCCTCGGCCTGTTCCGCCAGCAGCTCGTTCTGCGCGGCGAGCCATGTCTGCAGCTCGATGACGCGCGCCTCGGGCCCAAGCGCGACCAGCTGCCCGACGCGCGCCACCGGCAGGCCGAGCCGTCGCAGTCTCGCGATCAGCCGCGCCCGCGGCGCCTGCTCGGGTGCGTAGTAACGGTACCCGGTCTGCGGATCGACATAGGCCGGCACGAGCAGGCCCAGTTCGGCATAGAGCCGCAACGCCTTCGGCGACAGTCGCGTGGCGGCGCCGAAACGCCCGGCAAGAAGATAGGAATCGCTCATGCGTCTATGTCTAGGGTCAGCCCTTGGGGCGAGGTCAAGCGCTCGATAGAGCCTTCGCCATGGCCACGTTTTGATCGTCCCGGGTGAGGAGCCTGGCGCCCCCCTCGCGCGCAGCTGGGCGACGGCCCGGCTCTGCAGTCTCCGGGCTGGCGACGTCAGAGCCTTCATGGCACGATCCGGGCCTTGCCATTCAGTCGGGGAGCGCCTGATGACCAACGACAGGGCCGGGCACCTCGTTGCTGACGACGCTCCGACACATCCTGAGGAAATCAGATCCGAGTTCGACCTGCGTGTTGGCAAGCACATCACCCTGCAGGGACGGGCGCGGATCATCCCGGCTGGTCTGATCTGCTCCGGGCTCGCGGTCGCCATGGTGACGTTTGCTCTGGGCTACCTTGCGCGGTCGATTCCGGCCCGGCGGCGGTGAGCCTTCTGGCCGATGATCCAGCAATTTGCCCCGACCGTTCGCAGACTATGTGTCGGGTTGCCGGGATCGAGCCATGACTGCCAACAGCGTTCACCGCCACGAGACCGCCCGCAACCCTGCGAAACGCGCTACGCATTCGTCGCAAGCCTCAACCCTTGGAAACGATGTTCTTCGATTCATCGCGCTGGTCTATTGTGCGCGCCGTGGCCAAAGGGCGGATGACGACTATGCGAATTTTCCTGATCGCGTTCCTCTGCATGGCGACATCAACGGCAGGCCTGGCGGCGGACACCTTGGCACGGGCTCGCGAGACCGGCACATTGCGGCTTGGCTTCCGGGCCGATGCGCCCCCGTATTCCTATCGTACGACCAGCGGCGAACCGTCGGGATATATCGTCGATCTCTGCCGCGAGGTCGCCGCGGGCGTGAAGAAGGCGCAGGGTCTCCCTTCACTCAAGATCGACTATGTCGAGGTCTCGTCCACGGCTCGCCTGGACGCGCTGCGGGATGGCAAGATCGATATTCTCTGCGATCCGACCTCGATGACCATGTCGCGTCGCGCCATCGTCGATTTTTCGCTCCCGACCTTCATCGATGGCGCCGGCGTTCTGCACCGGACCAATGATCTCTCCCGCCTTGAGGATCTGCGCGGCAAGAAGATCGGCGTGCTGCGCGGCACGACGACCGAGGACGTCCTGAAGGCGACGTTGACGCAACTCGGGATCGAGGCCGAGATCGTTCCGATGCAGGCTCATCCCGACGGTGTCCGCAGCCTGTCGGCAGGAAAGATCGACGCTTATTTCGCTGATCGCGGGATCCTCAGCTATCACTTGCTGAACAGCGAGAACCGCTCCGGCATGAAGCTCTCCGATCAGTATTTCACGTTCGAGACCTATGCATTGGCTCTGCCGCGCGGCGATGAAAAGCTGCGCCTGCTTGTCGATGCCACGCTGGCAGAACTCTATCGCACCGATCGTGTGAAGCAGATCTATGCCCGCAGCTTCGGAAGCTTCCCGCCGGATCAATTTATCCGTGCTCTCTTCGTCATCAATGGCGTGCCGAAATAGCGGCCTAAAGCCCCCCAAGGACGGGGGCTGTTGCCAACGGCACCGGTTCCATGCCGACGCGCGCGGGACAGCCTGGATGTCGCCGCAGGGCCGCTCCGCGATCGACACGCGCCAGCCACGGTCGAAGCAGGGGAGGTCGTGATTCTCTCCGGGCGGGGGCCGAGCATAGCTGCACGCGGTGCCGGCTTGGCAAAGGCGCCCTCGGTTCGGAAAGGTCCCAGGTGAGGGGCGGCCTCACAGAAGAAAGTGAAAGCCGAAGCCGAGAATGATGAACCCCGTGGCGATGATTTGTGCCGTGAAGAGCGGGCGCAGACGCCATTGCTGTTCTGCCTGAAACTCTGCCTTCTCCGCCCGGGAGATGCGATCGCGCGCCTTGATCTGTTCGGCCAGCACGCTGGGATGGCCGCCATTCCCGCCATCGCGTTCGAGATCCATCCGCACGGTAATGAACGCAATGATCAGCCCGAGAATTCCAAGCCCGAAGAAGCCGACAAGACGCAATGCACCATAGGTCACGCCGATCAGGAGAGCGGCGAGAAACGGGAATGCGAGATAATCCCATTTGGTGAAGCGCATCGCGGCAGAATGGTCGATGCTGCCGGTGGCGTCCAGCGGGGGCTCGCATGGGGCGTTCTGCCCCTTCAAACCCAGGATCGGGGATGATCGCCCCGGGGGGCTTCCGGACACGCGTCGGCGACGTACTGAACCTTCGTGTGGCGGCTCGACTTCCGTTTGACATGCAGGCATTTACCTGCATATCTTGTCCTCGCAACTGAGTGAGGACGATGGACGCTGACGACGTGTTCAAAGCGCTGGGTGACCCGACGCGTAGAAAGCTGCTGGACCTTCTTTGCGAGAAGAACGGGCAGACGCTCGGCCAGCTCTGCGAGAACCTGGACATGGCCCGGCAATCCGCCACGCAGCATCTCGGAATCCTGGAGAAGGCCAATCTGGTGAGCACGGTCAGGCGTGGCCGGGAGAAGCTGCACTTCATCAATCCGGTCCCGCTCCACGAGGTCTACGAGCGGTGGGTGCGCAAGTTCGAACGTCACAGGCTCAGCCTGCTCCATGATCTGAAGAAAGAACTCGAAGGAGACGAACAATGACCAGGGAAACAACCAGCTTTGTCTATGTGACCTATATTCTCTCGACCCCGGAGAAGGTCTTCGAAGCGATCACGAAGCCGGAGATCGCGCGGCGTTACTGGGGCCATGAGAACGTCTCCGACTGGCAACCCGGATCGGACTGGCAGCACATCCGCGCCAATGACGCGCGGACTGTCGAACTGGTCGGCAAAGTCGTCGAGATCTCGCCGCCGTCACGCCTCGTCATCACCTGGGCCAATGCCTCGCAGGCCGCCGATCCGGCGAGCCACAGCCGGGTTACCTTCGAGATCGAGGAGTACAACGAGATGGTCCGGCTGACCGTCAGCCATGATGAGCTCGAAGCCGGAAGCGGCATGGCGAAGGGCGTCAAGCAAGGGTGGCCGGCCGTCCTCTCCAGCCTGAAATCCTTCCTCGAAACCGGCCACGGGCTGGACATCTTCGCCAGGCCGAAAGCCGCCTGATCCCTTGGCAAGGCAGACGGCGGAGCCTGCCAGCAGGAGAATGACAATGACCAGGTCTTTGACCGGCGGATGTGCCTGCGGCGCGATTCGCTTCGAGACGACGAGCGAGCCCATCGTCGAGATCCACTGCCAGTGCCGGGATTGCCAGAAGCGAAGCGGCACCGGGCATAGTTCCTATCTGACCTTCTCCCGGCGCGCCGATGTGACGATTGCAGGCGAAGCGAAGACCTGGCGGGTCGCGGGCGACAGCGGGAACGAAAAGATCCACGCTTTCTGTCCGACCTGCGGAACCCCGGTCTACCTGACCTTCCAGGCCATGCCGGAGCTGATCGCGGTCCACGCGGCAAGCCTCGACGACCCCAGCCAGTTCAGCCCTCAGCTGGTGACCTATGGCATCCACGGCCATGCCTGGGACAGGATCGATGCCGCGCTGCAGACATTCGAGCGCATGCCGGCGGGGTGAATCAAGGTCGGCCACCCGCTCATCGGGGCCTATCGCTGGCTCAGCGCGTGCGTCGGCGGCGCGACGTGCCGATCCGGCGAGCATGAAGCCACGTGCGCCGGGACAGCCTGGTCTGGCTGTCCCGGCGCCAGGCTGGTCAGGCGACGAGGAAGCCGGCGTCGACCGGATCGTCGCGGTTGATCGTCCAGCGGGCGGTGCCGAGCAGCCCGGCGGTGCCCTTCACGGTCGGGCGCACCGCGCGCGTGCCGTTCAGGTTCGCCTCGCCGATCAGGCAGCCTTCGAAGGTTCCCGACCCGAGCAGCCCTTCCGAGCGGATCGGCTGCTGCAGCTTGAGCAGGCCGCGCGCCTCGTACATCGCCATCATTGCGCTGGTGCCGGTGCCGCCCGGCGAGCGGTCAAGCTGGCCGGCGGAGAAGACGTGGACGTTCTTGTAGAAGGCGCCCTCGATCGTCGGCTCGTGCCAGAAAGTCACGAAGTTGAAGTTGTTGATGTGGCTGGAGGCCGGGTGCTGGATGGCCACCTTCTGGCGCAACTGCTCGCGGGCGATGATGCCGAGGCGGGAGAGCTCCGAGCCGTTCTCCGGCGAGATCCGCAGCGAGGTGCCGCGCAGGTCGATGATGCCGAAATAGTTGCCGCCCCAGACGATGTCGGCCTTGAGTTGGCCGATGCCCGGCAGGTCGAAGGGCACGTCCTGTGCCGCGACATAGGCCGGCACGTTCTCGAAGCGGGTCCACAGCACGTCCGGCCCGTCATTGGCGACCTCGGCCGTCACCAGGCCGGCGGTGGTCTCGAAGCGGATCGTGGTGCGGCCATTGGCGCCGCGCCGGACGAGCCCGAGCGCGACCATCGCCATGCCGACCGCGATCGTGCCGTGGCCGCACATATGGGAGTATTGCGTGCCGTCGATATAGATCAGGCCGGCATCGTAGTCCGGGCTCGACGGCGGCGTCAGGAAGACGCCGAACATGTCCTTGTGCCCGCGGGGCTCGCGCATCAGCGCGCAGCGCAGCCAGTCGTAGTTCTCCTCGAGGAAGCGGCGCTTCTCCAGGATGTTCGAGCCGGCGGGATAGGGAATCCCGCTATGGATGATGCAGAGGGGCTCGCCCTCGGTATGGGTGTAGACGACGTCGAAGACATTCTGCTGGCGCATGTGCGGGCTCCTTGGGACTAAACGGGGTGGACGGGATCAGCGGCGCTCGGAGAGCACGTCGAGGCCGATGGTGAGGTCGAGCAGCACGATCACGATCGCGGCGACGATGATCGTCAGGCCGGAGACCGCCGCGATCGTCGGGTCGATCGTGTACTGGACGTAGTTGAACAGCTTGACCGGGATCGTGGTCAGCTCGGCCGTGGTGTTGAAGATGCTGAGCTCGACATTGATGAAGGAGGCGATGAAGGCGAAGATCGCGCCGCTGACGAGCCCGCTGCGGATCTGCGGCAGCGTCACCAGGAAGAAGGTCGTCAGCGGCCTGGCCCCGAGATCTGCCGACGCCTCCTCCAGGCTGCGCTGCTCGTCGCTGAGCTGCGGCAGCACGGCGCGCAGGACGAAGGGCATGATGATCACGACATGCCCGACGAGCAGGGCCGTGAAGCTGCGCACGAGGCCGATCGCGCTGCCATATTGCAGCAGCGCCGCGCCGAGCACGACATGCGGCAGGATCAGCGGCGACATCAGGATTTCCGACAGCAGGCGGCGGCCGGGAAAGCGATAGCGGGCGATCGCGATCGCGGCGGGCACCGCCAGCACGACCGCGACGATGGTCGCGGCGACCGCGAGCAGCGTGCTGGTCATGAAGGCCGAGACATAGGACGGGTCGCCCAGCATCTTGCCGTACCAGGCGAGGGTCAGCCCCTGCGGCGGGAAGGCGAGGAAGCTGGTCGTGGTCAGCGAGGCGCCGACGAGCACGACGAGCGGCAGGGCGAGATAGGCGAGCGCCGCAAGGGAGACGATCCTGACGAGGTGGGTGACCATTTCAGGCTCTCCTCGGCTCGCTGAGGCGCCCGGCGAGCGTGACGAGCACCAGCGTCAGCACCAGCATGGTGATGCTGAGCGCACCGCCATAGTTGAAGTCGAAGACCGAGCTGTATTGCTGGAAGATCAGCATGGAGAAGACGGTGATCCGCCCGCCGCTGAGCAGTGCCGGCGTGACATAGGCGCTGACCGCCAGCATGAAGACCATGACCGCGCCGGACATCAGCCCGGGCAGGCTGAGGGGGAAGGTGATCGTCCAGAAGGTGCCGGCCGGCGTCGCGCCGAGATCGGCGGCGGCGTGTTCGAGTGCCGGATCGACCTTGGCGAGCGCGTTGCCGACCGCCAGCACGATGAAGGGCAGGAGGATGTAGACGAGGCCGATCAGGATGCCGAGCTCGGTGCCGAGGAAGCGCATCGGCCGCTCGATCAGGCCAAGCCCGATCAGGCTGTCATTGACGAGGCCGTTGCGGCCGAGCAGCACCATCCAGCCGAAGGAGCGCACGATATTGCTGGTGAACAGCGGCACGATGAGCAGGATCACGCAGAACCGGCGCCAGGGCCGCCAGCGCACCACGCGCACGAGATACCAGGCGAGCGGATAGCCGATGAGGACTGAGACGAGCGTGGTCAGCGCGCCGAGCCGGAACGTCACCCACAGCACGTCCCAGTGATAGCTGTCGGCGAGAATGCGCAGGTAATGCGCGAAGGTCAGGTGACCATCCGGTGTGGTCAGGCTCGCGATCAGGACGACCGCCATCGGCGCCAGGAAGAAGGCGACGAAGAACGCCGCCGGCAGGGCGCAAAGCAGCAGGACCGTGCGCAGCCTCCCGCTCATCACGCATCCCCCGGCACGAGGCTGAGATCGCCGAGGCGGATCGTGGCGAAGACCGGCTGGCCCGGCGCGAGGCCCGAGAGCGCCGATGGCGCGAGCCTGGCCGTCAGGACGGTGCTGCCGGCGACGAGCGTGACGAGGGCATGACTGCCGACATGGGTGATCTCGGAGAGCACGGCCGGCAGGGAGAGGCGATCGGCGGCGGGCTCCGGCGCAATGAGGATGTCCTCGGGCCGCAGCACGCCGGTCAGCACGCCCTGCGGAGCGTCGCAGGCGGGACGGAGCATCGCGCCGTCCAGCAGGGACAGGCTGCCGTCGCCGCGCCGCTCGACCTGGAGCAGGTTGGCGTCGCCGATGAAGTCGGCGGCAAACCGGCTCGCCGGCCGCGCATAGATGTCCTGGCCGCGGCCGATCTGCTCGATGCGGCCGCGGTTCATCAGCACGATCCGGTCGGCCATGCTCATCGCCTCGTCCTGGTCATGCGTCACGAACAGGAAGGCGATGCCGAGCCGGTGCTGGATCTGCTTGAGCTCGCCCTGGACCTTCTTGCGCAGCTTCAGGTCGAGCGCGCTCAGCGGCTCGTCGAGCAGCAGCAGCTGAGGCCGGTTGACGATGGCGCGCGCCAGCGCCACGCGCTGCTGCTGGCCGCCGGAGAGCTGGGCCGGCAGGCGCTCGCCGAAGCCGGCGAGGCCGACGAGTTCGAGCGCCTCGGTGCTGCGCCGGGTCGCCTCGTCCTTGCCCGTGCCCTGGCGGCGCGGACCATAGGCGACATTCTCCAGGACGCTCATATGCGGGAAGAGCGCGTAGTTCTGGAACACCGTGTTGAGCGGGCGGCGATAGGGCGGCAGCCGCGTCACATCCTCGCCGGCGAGCCTGACCGTGCCGGCCTCCGGCGTCAGGAAGCCGGCGATGCAGCGCAGCAGCGTGGTCTTGCCGCAACCCGACGGACCGAGCAGGGCGATGAACTCGCCCTGCTCGACGGAGAGGTCGATCTCCGTCAGGGCCGCGTGCCCGCCGAAATGCTTGGACAGGCCGTCGATGGCAAGGATGGGGGTGCTCATGCTGCAGCTCGCGGTGCTCGTGCCCAATCGTTCACGCGCAGGTCGTTCACTTGCGCGCGATCTCGCGGTTCCAGGCGTCGACGACGCCCGAGCGCAGCGTGTTGATCTCCGTCCAGTCGAAGAGCTGCAGGGTCTTGACCGAGCCGGTCTCGCCCCAGGGAAGCTTGCGCGCGGTCTCGGGCTTGACGACGACGTTCTTCACGGATGGGCCGAGATAGAGCTTCTCGGCGAGGCAACCGGACGCCTCCGGCGTCAGCGCCTGGTTGATGAATTTCGCAGCCGCGTCCTTCTTCGGCGTGCCCTTCACCAGATGGAGCCGGGCATCGGTCGCCCAGGCGCCTTCCTTGGGCACGACGAAGCCGATCGGCAGGCCCTTGTCGGCAAGGTCCCAGGCGCCGACGTTGAAATGCGCGCCGATGATCGCTTCGCCGCTCTGGTAGGCATTGGTCGCAGCACCCGAGGAATCGAAGAACAGGGCGGCCTTCAGCTCCTTGATCTTCTTGAAGGTCGGGGCGAGGTCGCTGGCCGTGCCACCCCAGATCTTCGAGAGGAACATGACGAAGGGCACGCCCGCCGAATTCGCCGGGGAGGGGATGGTGACTGCGTCCTCGAATTCCGGTTTCCAGAGGTCGTTCCACGAGGTCGGGGCGGTCTTGACCTTCTGGGTGTTGTAGGCGAGCCCGAGCGAGTAATAGCCGGTGCCGACCGCATAGGTGGTCGCGCCGCTCTTGTAGACCGCCTCGGGCAGCGTGTTGGCGAGATTGGGGATCGCCGCCGCGTCGAGAGTGTCGGTTACCTCCGCGGCGAACGCCAGCTCGCTGATGCCGCCATCCAGCCAGGCGACGTCGATGGTGGGAGCCGCCTTCTGCTGCTGCAGCTTCGCGAGGGTGACGGTCGAGGTGCCGATCTCCGCCTTCACGGCGATGCCGGTCGCCTTGGTGAAGGGTTCGGCGACGCAGGCGCGGAAGGCGTCGCCCCAGTTGCCGCCATACCAGGCGACCGTGATCGAAGCGGGTTGCTGGGCCAGCGCGGGCGCGGTCAGCAGGGTGGTCGCGAGCATGGCGGTCGCCAGCCGGACGGGTCTGTTCATCGTCGTTCTCCTCTGCCTGAGCGTCTTCGCGCTTCTACGATCATGGTGGGCGCGGCGCACGAAAGGCACTAGAATTCGCCGGCCGGAAATTTGAATAATCGCGACATGAACACAGCGCAGTTCCCGACGCCTGCAAACGAGCGGCCGCAATCCGCACCCAGCCCCGTTTCGCGGCTGCGGATCGGCTTCGTCCTGCTCGACCAGTTCACGCTCGCTGCGTTCTCCGGCCTGATCGATGTGCTGCGTCTGGCGGCCGACCATGGCGGCCGCAGCCGCCAGCTGCATGCGAGCTGGACCGTGATGAGCCTCGACGGAGAGCCGCGACGGTCGAGCTGCGGTGTCTCGGTCGCGCCCAATGCGGCCCTGCTCGATCCGGCCGGCTTCGACTATGTCGCCGTCTGCGGCGGCAACGACTATCTCAACGACGCCTTGCCCGAGAGCCTGCTCGACTATCTCAGACGGGCGGCGGCGTCGGGCGCGCGCCTGCTGGGCATCTGCACCGGCACCTTTGCGATCGCCAGGGCAGGGCTGGTCGGTCCGCGCCGGGTCTGCGTGCACTGGAACGTGCTGGATGCCTTCAAGCAGCGCTTCCCCAGGGTGTCGGCAGGGGTGGAGCGGCTCTTCATCGACGAGGGCGACCTGATCACCTGCGCCGGCTCGACGGCCGCGATCGATCTCGGCCTCTATCTCGTCGCGCGGCATTGCGGCCGCGACAAGGCCCAGCAGGCGATGCGGCACATGATGCTGCAGGACATGCGGCCGGCAGAGATGCCGCAGCCGCATTTCTACGCGCAGATCGGCTCGCATCTCGACGTCCGGGTCCAGCAGGCCGCGCAATTCATCGAACAGCGCCTCGACAATCCCCCGCCGATCGCCGCGGTTGCGCGCTATGTCGGCGTCAGCCCGCGGCAGCTCGAGCGCCTGTTCGGCACGTCGCTGGGCCAGAGCCCCGCCGCGTTCCAGCGCAAGCTGCGGCTGGACTATGCGCGCTGGCTGATCCTGAACAGCAAGCGCTCGCTCACCGACATCGCCATGGGCGCAGGTTTTGCCGACAGCGCCCATCTCTCACGCGACTTCAAGGCGAGCTTCGGGGAATCGCCGCGCACGCTTCGGCAGAAGGGCTAAAGCATCGGCCCGAAGAGTGGACTGCGGTTTTCGGGTCAGCCGATGCGGGCATGGAAGGCCAAGTCATCGGCCCGAAAAGTGGACTGCGGTTTTCGGGGCAATGCAGGCCCGGGAGGGTTTCGACGAGCCAAACGGCGTCGTCGCGCATGGCGAGGCTACTGACGCTGGAGCTTCCTCCGAAATTTGGAGCCGCCTGTCCCGCTCCCGGCAGAATGTTCCGGGCTTTGCGGCAACCGGAAACCCGTCGCAAGGTCACGCCTAAGCCGCTGAGCAAGCTGACATTTGTTCGATCTTGGCTTCGTTTCATGCCGCGTTTGAGAGGCGCGCTCCTCCGGACAGGTTTCTGGTATGGTTCCTGCGGCGATCCGGAGCCCGCCTTTGCGGGCTTCAGGACGTCATTGATGTATCATCTGCTCCGCGCCATTCTGTCCAAGCTCGTCTCGCACGGCACCCTGCATGTAACTCTGCCGGACGGTCGAAGCTTCGTTTGCGGCGATGGGAGCGGCGACGCCGTCGCAATCCGGTTCACGGATTCCCGCGCGATTTTGGCCTTCCTGGCCGATCCTGAAATGAAACTCGGTGAGCTCTTCATGGAGGAGCGCCTCCTCGTCGAGGAGGGCACGATCCATGGGTTCCTTTCCGTGATCCTCGCCGGTGCCCGCGGACAGGCGCCGAGCTGGTGGGAGGGCGCGCTCGATCGATGCCGTTTCCTGCTGCGCCATCTGACGACGCGCAACACCCGGAACCGTTCGCGCGAGAATGTCGCTCACCACTATGATCTCGACGATCGCCTCTATGGCCTGTTCCTCGACGAGGACTGGCAATATTCCTGCGCCTATTTCGAGACGCCGGATCAAAGTCTGGACGCGGCGCAGCTCGCCAAGAAACGCCATATCGCCGCCAAGCTGCTGATCGAGCCGCAGCACCGCGTCCTCGACATCGGCTGCGGTTGGGGTGGCCTGTGTCTCTACCTGACGGAAACCGCGCGTGCGCGCGAGGCCCTTGGCGTGACGCTCTCGCGCGAACAGCTCGCTGTGGCTGACCGCAGAGCACGCGAGGCGGGAGTCGAAGCCCGGGCTCGCTTCGCGCTGCGGGACTATCGCGACGTCGAAGGCGAATTCGATCGCATCGTCTCAGTCGGCATGTTCGAGCATATCGGCCCACAATTCTTCTCGGTGTTCTTCGAAAGCTGCCGCCGCCTGCTGAGTGAAGATGGCGTCATGCTGCTCCACACCATCGGCTGCTCGGACGGCCCGAACCACCCCAACCCCTGGCTCAATCGTTACATTTTTCCAGGCGGATACCTGCCGGCCCTTTCCGAGATCATCCCGGCCGTGGAGAAGGCGGGGCTGATCGTCGCGGATGTCGAGGTTCTGAGGCTGCATTACGCGAAGACGCTGCAGGCCTGGCGCGAGCGCTTCATGAGCCGGAGGGCGGAGGCGGCTGCGCTCTATGATGATCGTTTCTGCCGCATGTGGGAGTTCTATCTGGCGATGAGCCAGGCCGCGTTCGAACACCAGGATGTCGTGGTCTTTCAGCTGCAGATCGTTCGGAAGCAGGATGCCGTGCCGCTGACGCGGGATTACATGATGCAGGAAAAGGAGCGCCTGCGCCGGAATGAGCGGCAGGCAAGGGCTGTCGGCGTGGCTCTGCCTCCCGCGCTCGGCAACGCTGTTCAACAGCAGCAGGCTGAACTGATCCCGGCTACTCCCGGGGGATCCTGACCACCCGCGCCGACCTCATCAACCGAGATCCGCCGGCCTTTGCGACGAGCCGAGAGGCCGGGTATCGACGAGGGAGGGCGGGCGGACGGTCTCAGCTCTCTGCAACACAAAGTTGCATGGAAGTCGCAACCTTGCTGCTTTCCACTTCAGGGTGACCCAGAGGACTCCATTTCCGAGCGATCATTTGGTATCGCTGCGGATGAAGAGCATTGGCGCATTGGGGTCAACTTTGCCTAAGTAAAGACCGGTCTCGCTCCAGTTTCACCCGTACTGCCGGACAGCAACACGCTGCCCGCGTATGATCATGTCCATCGGGTGGCGGCAAGAGACCGGTTTGGCATTGTTACTTTGTGCCATGAGCAGCTCTGCTGCCTCAGCTCTTCAGCCGCCCGAACCATCGCCACACCGGACCCGCAAGGGTTTTCTCATGCACCCTCTTGGTGGACTTCCGAACGGAAGACCAAGACGATATGTGCAATGCGCTTCGGGTCCGCTGGACCATCATTCCCCAGACAGCTCCCCAGCCTTGGATTGCCTGCAGCGGATGCGGGGGCCTCAGAGCCTTCCAATCCAGCGGCAAGACCCGGCTCAATGCCAACGGTCGCAAGCTTGATGCGTGGCTGATCTACAAGTGCCTGAGCTGCGAAAAGACATGGAACCGGCCGATCTTCGAGCGGCAGAATATCCGCGACATCGATCCTGCCGTGCTGGAAGCGCTACACGCGAACGATCCACACTGGATCCGGAGAGAGACCTTCAATCTCGAAGCATTGAGGCGCAAGGCGCAGCGCGTCGATGAGTTCCCCGAGTTTGATATCCAGAAGGAGGTCCTGCACGCCCCCCTGAATTGGACGACATTGGAAATCGACCTGAACGTCACGCTTCCCACCAGCACGCGCCTTGACCGTCTGCTGGCGTCCGAGCTGCGGGTCTCGCGTGCGCGGCTCCAAACGCTTCACGACGGAGGCGCGCTTCGGACCAATCCGGACCGCGCCGACATCCTGCGGCGGCGTATCAAAACCGGTACGCGGGTCATGATCGACCTCTCCACCGAGGCCGGACGGGAGCAGGTCTGGAGACCGCTGGCGCAAGGCGGTCCGCTGTAACGGCATCAGGAAGGCCCGAACTCTCGGGCCTTCCTGATTTCACGTTTCACGCGCTACAGGCGTTCTGGCCCCGTCTGTATGTGGCGTTGCCTGGCGGGATGCCGGCGCGCTCAGTTCTTCGTCTGCGCCTCCCTGGCCGTCCGGATCGCATGCCAGATCCGGGCCGGGGTCGCCGGCATGTCGATATGCGTGACGCCGAGCGGGCGCAGCGCATCGAGGATCGCGTGGATCACCGTCTGCGGGGCGCCGATGCAGCCGGCCTGTCCGGCGCCCTTGACGCCGAGCGGGTTGGCCTTTGTCGGCAGCTCCACGAATGAGAGCTCGAAACAGGGCAGGTCGGCTGCGCGCGGCAGCGCATAGTCCATGAAGGTCGCAGTGAGGAGCTGGCCGCCATCGCGGTCGTAGCGGATGTCCTCCATCAGCGCCTGGCCGATGCCCTGCGCCAGGCCACCATGAACCTGGGCCTCCGTCAGGAGCGGGTTGACCAGGGTACCGTAGTCGTCGACGGCGACATAGCGCAACAGCGTCACCGCGCCGGTCTCGGGATCGATCTCGACCTCGGCCGTTTGCGCACCATTCGGGAAGGTAAGCGGTGCGTCGCGATGGGCGCCATGGCCTGAGAGCGGCAGGCCGGTCGTCTCCCTGATATGGCGCGCGACCGTTGCTAGAGTGACTTCGCTGGCGCCGGGTGCCCGGAACGAGCCGTCCTCGAAGCGCACGGTGCCAGCCGGGGCCTGGAGCAGTTCTGCGGCTGCGGGTTTGGCTGACTGGAGCAGGGCACGCGCCGCCAGGACGAGAGCTCCTCCACCCATATGCAGCGAGCGGGCGCCGCCATGGCCGCCGCCGGTGGGGACGCGCGCCGTGTCGCCCTGCACGAGATGGAAATGCTCGGCCGGCAGGCCGAGCTGCTGCGCCAGGACCTGCGCAAAGCTCGTCTCGTGACCCTGGCCGTTTGACTGGGTGCCGACCGCCATCTCGACCCGGCCGTCTGTGCGGAAGCACAGCCAGGCATCCTCATTGGGGCCGCCGCGCGCGGTTTCCAGGAAGCAGCCTATGCCGAAGCCGCGCAGTTTGCCGCGCCGACGCGACGCTGCGCGACGGCGGCGAAAGCCGGCGCGGTCGGCAGCCACCAGCACGCGCTCGAGACTTCCAGTGAAGGCGCCACAGTCGAGGACAGCCCCAAACGGCTTGCGATAAGGGAAGCGGCGGATGAAATTGCGTTTGCGCAGCACGGCCGGATCGATCCGCAGCAGATGCGCCGCCTCATCGGCCAGCCGTTCGATCAGGTAGTTCGCCTCCGGCTTTCCGGCGCCGCGATAGGCGTCGACCGGCGCGGTATTGGTGAAGACGCAGCGGACATCCATGCTCATGGCCGGAATGTCATAGAGCCCGCCCATGGCGGGCGTCGGCGCGGTCGTGGCGCTGCCCGGCCCGAGCGAGGAGACATAGGCGCCGAGATTGGCGACGGTTTCGACCGCGAGCGCCAGGAAACGGCCTTTGGCGTCGAGGGCAAGCCGCCCCGTCGTCAGGTTGTCGCGGGCATGGGCGCCGCCCGCAAAATCCTCGATCCGCTCGGCGAGCCAGCGCACCGGCCGGCCCAGGCGCCGCGCCGCGATCAGCACAAGCGCATATTCGGGGTAGGTGACATTCTTCATGCCAAAACCACCACCGACATCGGGGCAGGCGACATCGATCCGCTCGGGTTCGACCCTGAGAACGAGGCTCAGTTCGCGGCGGATGTCGTGGACGGAGGCGCCGCTGAGTAAAAGCCGGTAACGGCCGCTCTGTGCATCGAAGCGCCCGAGCGCCGCCCGCGGCTCGAGAGCGGCGGCAGCGATCCGGTTGTTGACCAGCCGGCAGGTCACGACCTGCGCGGCGCGGCGGAATGCGCTTGCCACGGCATCCTCATCGCCGAGACGGTAACGCAGCGCGAGATTGCCCGGAGCCTGCGGCCAGATCGCGGGAGCATCCGGCGTGGCCGCCGCTGCGAGCTCGGTGACCGCGGGCAGGATCTCGTAGTCGACTGAAATCAGCTCGCAGGCCTGGCGCGCGGCATCCGCCGTTTCGGCTACGACGAAGGCCACGGGGTCGCCGACATGGCGGACGCGCCCGCGCGCCAGCGGCAAGCGCGGCGGCACGATCAGCGGCGGCTCGGTCTTCAGCGGCAGCGAGCAGGGCAGCGGGCCAAGCTCTTCGATCTCCGCTGCGGTGTAGATGGCGCAGACGCCCGGTAGGCTCTTCGCGGCTTCCGCGTCGACGCCAAGGATCGCGGCATGGGCATGGGGTGAGCGCAGCACCACGGCGTGCAAGGCTCCGGGCACATGTTCATCGTCCTGATAGCGTCCCCGACCGGTGAGGAAGCGCTCATCTTCGAAACGACGCAGCGATCGTGGATCTGTTGCTGCATGCGAAACCAGGCCGATTGCCGCCACGCCGGTATCATTCATAGGCCGGTATCATTCATGTCGTGTCGCCAACCCCCAGCCGTCCCGTCCTGCCGAATGGCAGCCACCGGCGCGAAGGACACGAGCATGGCATTCGGGATCGGCTTTTGAAACAGAGCCGCGCTGGCGTACGGAGCATCGGCCGCGTCTTCGCCGAGGTCCGGATCAGCCTGGGCTCGCAGCGACCGCCGCAGCGCCGCGCGAAGGCGGGCGCTGCCGGAAGTGTACGGGTGGCTAGGAACGCTGGTTGGCGGCCCGCTGCCGCGCCACTTCGCGGATGAACGGCATGAAGGCTGGCGGGATCTCGACCGGCGCCAGAGCCTCCTGAAGAATGTCGAACTCGGCGATGGCCTCGGTCAGCATCTCAAATTCATGGTCTTCGTCGGAGCCCATCGCGCTTTGGAGCAACGCGGCCGCCCTCAGGACGGCAGCCTTGCGGTCCTCATATGAGCAAATGGTCACGGTGTCGGCGTTCGGCATAGCCACCTCCCGTTCAGGATCCACGCCCCTTAGGCTAGCGGCCAGATGAGGGCTTGACGAGTCCAACGAATCAGCAGTCGGCGAGCCAAAGCGTCGCGTGGACAGGGACATCCACGATCAGCCTCGACCAGAAGGCGAGGGCCCGTTCAGGATGCCTTGGCGCGCGGCTCGGCGAACGTCTAGGGGGCGTAGGAGCCGGGCACCGGAACTGCGAATGTCTCAGTTGGGGGGAGCAGCTATCGCCCGTCAGGCCAACTGACGATCAGCTCGAATGATCAGAAACGATGGACGCCGGACATGGTCAGCCAATTTCGGCCATTGCTGCAAGGAAACAGGATCGGGCCCAGGTTCGAGAACGCGGCGGATGACCAGGCCTGCGTCGATCAGGGCATTTACGTAGCTGGCGACGGTACGATGTTCCCTTGGTGTGTCGGCGCCGAGCCAGCGTACAAGCCGTGGCCCCTCATCAAGATAGCGATCCACCGGCCAATGCTGCCGGGTGCCGTCAGCCGCCTCAGACCATTGCCGGGAGGCGCACGTCATAATCGGGTGCTCAACAGAGAAAATGAAGCTTCCCCCTTGTCTCAACCACCCTCTGACGCGCCGCGACAATGTCACGACGTCACGGATGTAATGCAGAGCAAGCCCGCTGATGACGACATCAGCGCTGCGATCGGGAAGCTCGACATCCTCGATCCGGCCTATCTCGTAACGCGAACGAGAATCGCCGCCGAGCTTGATCGCCTCTCGGATCATCTGCTCCGAGGCGTCGAAGGCCTTCACCGAACGCGCGTCTTGTTCGAGGGCCAATCGTGCCAAGCCACCCGAGCCACAGCCTAGGTCAACGACATCCTTTCCCTGAAGTGAAGGCATCAGCGATCGGAGCGCGGGCTGCTCGATAACTTCATTGGGCCGCCCGGGCCGGGATCGCAGCTTGCCATAGGCGACGCTGACCAGCGGATCGTCGTAGAGCGCTCGATCTACCATATTCAGCGCTGCTCCCGTTGTTCAACGCATGATGGAGGCGACAATCGAGGTCTGCAATGGGGTGAGAGCGGAAACAGGCGGCGGTGCGGCGTAGCCTCAACGCGGGCTGCCTGCAGCACCGTTGCCTTGTCCGTCCCGTTGGAGAGGGCGTGACGCTTCCGTCCTTGTCAGCGATGCACGTCTTCGCCAGCGACCTTGCGCAGGGCCATTCCGATCTGGCCGCCGCAATAAGCTTCGTCGCCATAGTCCCTGCGGGCTTTCCCGGCCAATGCGGCCAGGGGCGGCAGAGCGGAGACGCGGCGCGCGAGGCCGCTGGTGAGGGGCGCGGCCTCGTCGAAAATCGCTGCGATGACGGGGAAGCGATCCGCCATCGTCGTCCACAAGGTTGCCGTCACGACATCGGCGATCCCCGGAGCTGCGCCGCCCAGGAGAAACCCAGAATCTGCGGTCAGTCCGTGCCGACGCCCGGTCTCTTCCCAGAACGACATCCATTTCCTGAGGCGCGGCACGAACTCGCGCCACCGCGCTTCAGTCCACATCGACTGGCCGCCCTGAAGCGTGATTTCGTCGATGACGTCGTTGGCGTCGTTGACGATCTTCATGGTCAGCGCCCGCAAGGGCGGCGTGGCCGGCATCAGGCCGAGCGTCTCGCCGAGATAGAGAATGATGGCGGGCATCTGCGCGATCGCGAAGCCATTCGCGTTGTCGATCAGCAGAGGTGGTCCCATGAACGGCACCGGCATCTGGTCGACCTGCTCTGCCATGAGCTTTGGGATCTGGTCGTCGCCGGCTTCGCGCCAGGTTTTCCCGGCCCAGGCCAGCACTGCCCGCACGAACTGACCGCGAAACGGGACCGACCAATAATAGAGCGCATAGTCCTGCATGGGGCTGGCCTCCTTCGTTGTCCCTGCCGCATGGCGAACAACGCGCCGGCCGCGGCTTCTGTTCGGCGGTGGGCGCATCCGCAGGAGCGCGGCTGGACCTGCACATCTAGGGGGCGTGGAGAATCTCCCCGCTGGCCACGGTCCCATATTCGCTTCGCCTAGCCTATCGGCATGGATCAAGTGGGGAACACGGCCCCGCGCACCGCGTGCGCGAGCCAAGAAGCATCGAACATGGGGGATGCTCTGGGGACGGGGGAACGGATGATCGCGCGGTGCTGAGGCATCGACCCTAAAACTGGACTGCGGTTCTCGGGAAAGCCGATGCAGACACACGGTAGGGTTCGACGATCTCAAGAGGGTGGTTTGCAGACGCTCGGATCGTTAAGCAGATTGCCGCAGCCCGTAATTGCTGGCGAGAGATCGTGGACGAGCTTCAAGAATCGCTAAGCCTTCGGATGATCCCGATTCCGGCCGGCATCGTGGCGCTGAGGGACGACCGAACCCAGCGGCGCTGGGATGTCGAGCTTCAAGCCTACAGCCTTGGAGCCGCCCCGGTAACGCAGGCACTCTACGCCGCAATCACAGGGAACTGGCCTTCGTCGCATGGGGACGCCGGATGCCCTGTCGAAAGCGTCTCCTGGCTCGACGCCGTTTCGTTCTGCAATCAACTGTCCAGAAAACAGGGGCTTAACGCGGCCTATGTCGTCCATGACGACGTTCAAGGTGCTGATCTCGTCGCCGAGGCCGACGGGTATCGCCTTCCCAGCGAGGCAGAGTGGGAATACGCCTGCCGCGCGGGAACCCCCGGGCCTCGATATGGCCACCTCAGCGACATCGCGTGGTTCGCGGATAACTCGGGCGGGCGGCCTCAGCCCGTGGGCGGTAAGCAATCCAATGCCTGGGGTCTCTACGATATGCTCGGCAACGTATGGGAGTGGTGCTCCGACCAGTATGACCCGCAGGTCTACGGCGCGTACCGCATCTTCCGTGGCGGCGGTTGGGCAGACCGTGAAAGAGGATGCCTGGCAACCAATCGCCGTCGAAGCCATCCTACCTTCCGGATAGACGATCTGGGCTTTCGCCTCTGCGCAAACGCCGGAGTGCCGGGACCAGCGAATTCGAAGGGCAGCTAAAGCTCGCGAGCGGAATGAGGCCAAGCCGGTGCCCGCGTCTGGTTCGGGGCCATGCCTCGCGATCGCTGATTGCGCGAGACCTGAACCGACCTGAGCGAGCCGTCCGAGCGGCGAGGCCATGTGCGGCCCGGGAGTGGCTCGCCACAGTGGCGTGTCAGATGGGCTGCGATGGCGCTCGGTTGCCGCGGATATCCGCGCACAGAACGGCGCCGGCAAGCAAGGATCCCGCAGCAATGGCCAGGGAGGGATCGAAGGACTGCGACCGGAGATAGAGCGCATTGGCCATGAGAGGGCCGGCAATCTGCCCGATGCCGTAGGAGGCGGTCATCAGCGCGAGCATATTGAAACGGACCGCCGTCGCTGCCTTGCGGGCGGCCGGCATGGCGATCGTCACCGTTCCCACGAAGGTTCCGCCCACGAGCAATGCGCTGAGGATGTAGGCCGCCGGCGTGTGAAACACGGGCAGCGCGACGCCGATGGCCTGAACCACCAGATTGGCGGCTAGGCTGCGACGCGTGCCGAAGCGCTCATGCAGGGCATGCCAGAAGAAGCAGGATGGCACGGCGCCAAGTCCGAAGAGCGACCAGATATGCACGGGATCGGTCGATGTGAGCACCTCGCCGACGAGAAGGGGGAGATAGGTTGCGGTGATGATGTAGCCGAACCCGGCGAGCCCATAGATCACGATCAGTCGCACGGGGCCCAGCAACGGCGCGCCATCGGCCTGCGCAGGCGCAGACAGGTGCCGGGGCGCCGCTGCCGGCGTCCGATCGGCGCGCTGCTGCATGATCAGGGCAACGACTGCGAGAGCCCCAGCCGCAACGGCAAGTGCGAGCCAGATCGCCCGGCTGGACAGGGCGATGCGATGCGCAAGGGCAATCATCTCCGCGGACATCAGAATGCCGATGCCGACGCCGGCGAAGAGGGCAGGCGTTCCCTGGTGGTGATTGCGATCATGGATCAGCCAATGCGAGGCGGCCACCATGGCGAATGCGCTCGAGATGCCGGCAACCCCGCGTATGCTCACGATCGCCCGTTCCGGCATGGGCAGGGCAAGGGCGCCGAGCAGGGCGACCGTCGAAATGACGGCGAGACTGCAGAGCCACCGGCTCGGGATGCCGGTCAGGACCGCGCTCAGCAATGCGCCGGCCAGATATCCGGCATAATTGGCCGAGGCTGCATAGGAGCCGCCCTGCACGGAGATGGCGTGCTCGGAGATCATCAGCGGATAGAGGCCGGTGAAGGCGAACCGGCCAAAGCCCATGCCGATGACGAGCACGAGCGCGGCTGCGATCGTCGCCCCTCGTTCATGGGCTCTCGGCATCGGCCTCAGCCTTGATGTCGGAGAAACCGGCGAGCATCTCGCGGAATGCGCTGAAAGCGGGCGTCGAGAATCCCGGCCGGCAGGCAAGATAGGTATCGACCCGCATCAACGCCTTCTCCTCGACGGCGCCGGTGTGCCGCAGGAGATCGAGCACGCTGCGGGGCATGATGCTGAAGCAGGACCCTGCGGCCGTGCAGGCGAACATGGCGTGATAGGAGCGAACCTCTTGGATGGAGAAGCGCCCCTTCACCGTGCCGAAGCCGGTCAGCCATTCCTCGGCCAGCATGCGGTAGGTGCAGCCTGGCGCGAAGGCGGCCAAGGCCTTGGGCTTGAGATCTCCAGCGTGCCGCACCTCGGGATGCCCTGGCGGAAGCACGAGCACGAGGTCCTCGCGGAAGACCGGCACCGTGTCGAGATCCTGCGGCCCGAGCCACCATTCGCCGGATGGAACGGCAATCAGTGCGCCATCGATGCGATGGGCCAGGAGGGAGTCGACCAGCTGCCGGGTCGGCGCCGTCGACAGATCGATCGTGACCTCGGGCCAGCGTTGGTTGAAACGGGCCAGCGGCACAGGCAGGCGGCTCGCGACCGTGCATTCCATAGAGCCGATGCGCAGCACGCCGGCAGGCCCAGCCGGATTGACGACCTGAATGGCTTCGTCCGCGAGGTTCAGGATCCGGTCGGCATAGTCGAGATAGGTCCGTCCTGCCGCAGTCAGCGTCATGCCCTTCCGCTCGCGCAGGAACAGCGGCACGCCAACCGCCTCCTCGATCTGCTGGATGCGGGTCGTGACATTCGAAGGCACACGCCCGAGCAGCTCCGCGGCCCGTGTCACGCTCTGCTCCCTGGCGACGGTCCGGAAGACAGCGAGCGCGGCGAAATCCATTAGAATTCTCCATTAAGAAATCAATTGACATTATCGTTCTCTTTTTGAGAATTTAAGTCAATGATTTTGCGGAGCGCGGGAGGCCGGGATGTTGAGCAAGCTGGGAGTAGAGGTGCCGATCGTGCAGGCGCCGATGGCAGGTGTTTCGACCCCCGCCCTTGCTGCCGCCGTGTCCAATGCGGGCGGGCTCGGCTCGATCGGTGTCGGCGCGACGGATGCCGCAGGCGCCCGCGCGATGATCGCGCATCTCAGAGCGCGGACCGAGCGCGCGTTCAACGTCAACGTCTTCGTGCACGGCCCGGCAAAGCCGGATCCGGAGCGGGAGACGGCGTGGCTGCACTGGCTGGCACCGCTCTTTTCGGAGTTTGGCGCTACGCCTCCGACGGCGCTGCGGACGATCTACAAGAGCTTTGCCGATGATGCCGACATGCTTTCGATGCTCGTCGAGGCGAGGCCGCCAGTCGTCAGTTTCCATTTCGGCCTGCCGTCGCCGCAAGCCATTCAGCGCTTGAAGGGGGCGGGCACGACGCTCTTCGCCACGGCGACCAACCTCGAAGAGGCACGGCAGATCGAGGCCGCCGGGATCGATGCGATCGTGGCGCAGGGCATCGAGGCCGGCGGCCATCGCGGCGTTTTTGATCCAGCCGCTCCCGATGATGCCCTGGGAACCGTCGCCCTGACACGCCTCCTGGTGGCGAACAGCACGCTGCCGGTCATCGCCGCCGGTGGCATCATGGATGGGGCCGGCATTGCTGCCGCACTCAACCTTGGTGCTGTCGCCGCTCAGCTCGGCACGGCCTTCATCGCCTGTCCGGAATCGTCTGCCGATGATGCCTATCGCGCGGCGCTCGCAGGCCCCGGCGCCTATCACACCCGCCTGACAGCGCTGATCTCGGGCCGTCCGGCGCGCTGCCTCGCCAATCGCTTCACCGACCTCCAGCAAAGCGTCGTAGACCGGCTGCCGCCGGATTACCCGATCGCCTATGACGCCGGGAAGGCCCTCCATGCCGCCGCAAAGGCCAAGGGCGAGCACGGCTTCGGCGCGCAATGGGCGGGGCAGGGCGCACCGCTCAGCCGTGCCATGCCGGCGGCCGAACTCGTCGCCACATTGCTGCGCGAGCTGAAGGCGGCCTCCGAAGCGGGGCAATGACAGGCCGCCGCCCGGAACCGACGGTCCGCGAAAGCGATGGGCTTCCTTCCGGACGGGGGCATGAAGCTGCGAGGGCTTCAGTGGCAGGACGCTGACATCTGTTGTCGCTCGGCATCCTCAGAGTGCCGCGACCGTCCACCCCGTCCGGTAGCCTTGGCCATGTCCGTTCGCGATCGTCACACTCTCTCAGCCTCCGTATTCGTCGCCCTATGCAGGGGCGACGAAGTCCTCTTGCTGCGGAGGAGGGCGACGGGATGGATGGACGGCGCTTTCAGTCTGCCCGCTGGGGGGCTTGAGGCCGGCGAGACGATTGCTCAAGCGGCGATCCGAGAAGCCCTGGAAGAGGTCGGCGTGCGCATCGCGCCTGGTGATCTCGTCTACGTTCATACGCTTCACAGTCTGACGGAGGGCCGGGACTGGGTCGGTCACGTCTTCACTGCAGCGCGATGGGACGGCACGCCCAGGCTGATGGAAGCCGACAAGCACGCCGATCTCGGCTGGTGGCCCTTCGGATCGCTGCCGCCTGAGACGATTCCCTATGTGCGACAAGCCCTTTTGAACGTCAGCAAGTCGATCTCGTATTCCGAGTATGGCTGGGGCGGAAGCGCCGGGTAGGGCAAGACCTGGCAACAGATTGGGCCGGTCCGTTGCCCGCATGGGGCCACCGATCAATAGGTCGGCGGCGTGATGGCGCTGACGATTTCGCTCGGTTCCGCCGAGGCGTTGCGGAAGCGGTGCGGCTCCCGGCTGTCGAAATAATAACCATCGCCGGGCTGCAGGACCGATGACCGACCCGCGACGGTGACCTCGACCGCGCCGCGGATGACGAGGCCGCCTTCCTGGGCCGAGTGGGAGAAGGCCTCGCCCGTATCGGCGCCGGGGGCGTAGGTCTCGTGCAGCATCAGCATCGAGCGGTTGGGAAAGCCCGTTCCGATGACGCGGTAGGAGATTGCGTCGGCCCGGCCGATTTCCGTCATTTCAGCCGCCCGGCAGAAGGGATTTGGCGGCGAGGCCGCATGAAAATCCAGAAAGAAGCCCGACATCGTCGTGCCGAGCGCGTCGAGCACCGCATGCAGCGTATCGAGCGAAGGGCTGATCAGGTCCCGCTCGATCAGCGAAATCGACGAGTGGGAAATCCCTGAACGCAAGGCGACGGCGCGGACGCTGAGCTGGCGGCGGAGCCGTAGCTCCCTTAAACGGTCGCCGATCTTCATGGGAAGGCCTCCTTCACGCGAAGCCAGCATCTGAGCCCAGCTGGTGAATATCTTCAACGCCCCTGCTGGCCGCCTTGCCTTGTCGCTGCGTGGCGCAGAAGCTTGGCCAGCTCGATCCCGCTCACCGGAAGCAGCCTGCATGTCCAAATCCGATCTCGCCCTGGAAGCCCGGATCACGCGGATCAAGGCGCCGGAGCGCAGCGCCTGGAGCGACAACACCCCGGTCGAGACCACGGTGAAGGCGGTTCTGGAGGCAGTGCGGCGGGATGGCGACGCGGCCCTCCGGCACTATTCCCGCGAGTTCGACAAGCTCGAGATCGACGCCTTCGAAGTCACGGCCTCGGAGCGTGCCGCCGCGCTCGACGGGCTGGAGAGGCAGACCCGTACTGATACCGAGTTCGCGATCGATCGCGTGCGGGCCTTCGCCGAGGCGCAGCGCCAGACCCTGCTGCCCCTTGAGATCGAGCCGCTGCCCGGCCTGCATCTCGGCCACCGCATCATCCCGATCGCCCGCGTCGGCGCCTATGTGCCGGGCGGGCGCTATCCGCTGCTCTCGGCGCCGATCATGACCATCGTGCCGGCCAAGGTCGCGGGCTGCGACGAGGTCGTCGCCTGCCTACCGCCTGGTGCCCATCCGGCGATGATCGCCGGATGTCATCTTTCCGGCGCCGACCGGATCTTTCGTGTCGGCGGGGCGCAGGCGATTGCCGCAATGGCCTTCGGCACGGATACCATTCCGGCGGTCGACAAGATTGTCGGCCCGGGCAACGCCTATGTGAACGAGGCGAAGCGCCAGGTTTTTGGGCTGGTCGGCATCGACCAGCTCGCCGGTCCCAGCGAGATCTTCGTCGTCGCGGACGAGACTGGGGACGCCGTGACGATCGCGGTCGACCTCTTGGCGCAAGCCGAGCATGACGTGCGCACCCGCGTCGGCCTGATCACCACGGACCGCGCCCTGGCGGATAAGGTGCTCGTCGAGATCGAGCGACAGCTCGGCAACCTATCGACCGCGCCGGTCGCCGCCGCCGCCTGGCGCGACTATGGCGAGATCGTCGTCTGCGCCGACGAGACCGCGATGCTCGCTTATTCCGACCAGATCGCCGCGGAGCATCTGGAGGTTCATACCCGCGACCCGCATGCCACCGCGGCGAAGCTGCGCAATTTCGGCTCGATCTTCATCGGGGTCGCAGCCAGCGTGGTCTATTCCGACAAGTGCTGCGGCACGAACCATACGCTGCCGACCATGGCGGCCGGGCGCTATACCGGCGGCCTCTGGGTCGGCTCCTATCTCAAGACCTGCACGCATCAATGGCTCGACGAGCGCGGCGTGGCGGCCGTCGCCCCGCCGGCCATGCGCCAGAGCGCGAGCGAAGGCCTGGAAGGCCACAGGCGGGCGGCGGCGCTGCGGCTCGCCCCGGCGCAGCTGCTCCGCGAAATCGGAGCCTGATCGACGCGAAGTTTTTCCGGAAGCCCCACTATCGCACCGCGAAAAAGGGGGCTCCAATAGGGGCAACGACGATCCCCACCGCGAGGGGCGGGGGGATCGCTGCAGCAGAAGCAGGGAGAAGATCCATGACGTTTCTGAAGTCCATACTCGGCAGCACCGCGCTCGCGGCGGGCCTCGTCATCGCAGGCCTCGGGGCTGCCACCGCCCGCGATCTCACCGTCGTATCCTGGGGCGGCAATTACCAGGACGCGCAGCGCAAGATCTACTTCAAGCCCTTTGCGGAAAAGACCGGCAAGCCGGTCCTCGACGAATCCTGGGATGGCGGCGTCGGCGTCGTCCAGGCCAAGGTGAAGGCCGGCACGCCAAACTGGGACGCCGTGCAGGTCGAGGCCGATGAGCTCGCCATCGGTTGCGCCGACGGCCTCTACGAGAAGCTCGACTGGAGCAAGCTCGGCGGCAAGGACAAGTTCCTGCCGAGTGCGGTGAGCGATTGCGGCGTCGGAGCAATCGTCTGGTCGACGCTGCTTTCCTACGATTCCGAGAAGCTGAAGACGGCGCCGACCTCCTGGAAGGATTTCTGGGACACCAAGACCTTTCCGGGCAAGCGCGCCCTGCGCCGCGGCCCGAAATATGCGCTCGAATTCGCGCTGATGGCCGATGGCGTCGCGCCGAAGGACGTCTACAAAACGCTGCGCGAGAAGGGCGGCGTCGACCGCGCCTTCAAGAAGCTCGACGAGATCAAGTCCGACATCGTCTGGTGGGAATCGGGCGCGCAGCCGCTGCAGCTGCTGAAATCCGGTCAGGTCGTGATGACCTCGGCCTATAACGGCCGCATCAGCGGCATCAACAAGACCGAGGGCACCAAGTTCAAGACCGTCTGGCCGGGCTCGATCTATGCCGTCGATAGCTGGGTGATCCTGAAGGGCAGCCCGAACAAGGACCAGGCGATGGACTTCATCGCCTTCGCCAGCCTGCCGGAGAACCAGTCCAAACTGCCGCAGGACATTGCCTATGGCCTGCCCAGCAAGGCTGCCGCAGCCGCTGTCCCGGCCGATCTCGCGGTGGATCTGCCGACCGCGCCGCAAAATCTCGAGAATGCGATCGCGATCGATGTCGATTACTGGAACGACAATATCGAGGACCTGACCAAGCGCTTCAACGCCTGGGTCGGCAAGTAAGTCGGCAAGTAGGGCCGTAGGCAGGGTCGGCAAGGAAGGCGGCAAGAAGGGCTGCAAGAAAGGCCACAAGCCGCCGCCTTCGCTTCGCCGCTCGTCAAGCAACGCGTCCCGGGCACGCCAGATCGTTCCCGGGGCCGTCCCCGTCAGCCGCCGGGCCAGGCGCCGTCTCCGACCGGTTCCGCGCCGCGGCCGCAACGGCTTCGCCTCATCCTCACGGGAAGATTGATCATTTGCGAGATCTGGATCCGTTCATTCATTTCGAGGCCATCAGCAAGGTATTCGGCACGGTCACGGTGGTTGACGCGCTCGACTTCCATGTCGCGCGGGGCGAGTTCGTCAGCCTTCTCGGCCCCTCCGGCTCGGGCAAGACGACGCTGCTGATGATGCTCGCCGGTTTCGAGGCGCCGTCGGGCGGGCGCATCCATGTCGACGGGCGGCGTGTCGAGCATCTGCCGCCGTACAAGCGCGAGATGGGCGTCGTCTTCCAAAACTACGCGCTCTTCCCGCATATGACGATCGCCGAGAATGTCGGCTTTCCCCTGAAGATGCGCGGCGTCGCCAGGGCGGAGCGCGACGCAAAGGTGAAACGCGCGCTCGATCTGGTGCGCCTGCGCCATCTCGCCGACCGCAGGCCTTCGCAGCTCTCCGGCGGCCAGCAGCAGCGCATCGCACTCTCGCGTGCCCTGGTCTACGAGCCCAAGGTCGTGCTGATGGATGAGCCGCTGAGCGCGCTCGACAAGCAATTGCGCGAGCATATGCAGCTCGAGATCCGCGCGCTGCATCGCGAGCTCGGGCTGACCGTGATCTTCGTGACGCATGACCAGGGCGAGGCTCTGACCATGTCGGACCGTGTCGCGGTGCTGAACCGCGGCAAGATCGAGCAGTTCGATACGCCGTCGGGCCTCTATGACAGGCCGCGGACCCGCTTCGTTGCCGAATTCATCGGCGAGACCAATCTGCTGGCGGGCCGCGTCGCGCAGCGCCAGGGCGAGGCCGCGACGGTCGTGCTTGCATCCGGTGGGAGCGTGACCTGCGACAGGGCAGGGCCGTTTGAAACCGACAGCGAGGTCATGGTCTCGGTTCGTCCCGAAATGCTGCATCTCGTGCCGGATGCTGCAGCTCCAAACGCCTTGCCGGTGACGGTCGAGGACCATGTCTATCATGGCGATCACATCCGCCTGCATCTCGCCTTCGGGGAGAGCCGCCTCGTTGCCCGGGCCGGACGTCGCGATGCGGCCCCACCGATCGGCAGCACGGCTTTTGCCAGCTTCGCGCCCGGCGATTGCGCGCTGGTGGCGCCATGAGCGCGCGCCTCAAGGCTCTGCTGCTCGTCCTGCCACTGGTCGTCTTCCTCGGTCTGTTCTTCCTCTGGCCGCTCTGGATGATGATCGCGACAGCGGTGCAGGGCGGCACGGTACGGCTCGCTTTTCCGCAGACGGCGACCGCGATCGCAAGCTGGGATGGCGCGGGCCCGCCGCCGACATCCCTGCAGGCGGCGCTCGTCCGGGATCTGCGGACCGACACGCCACAGGAGCGCTTCGGCGATGCGGTGCGCACGCTGAACAGCCAGCAGGCCGGTTTCCGCACGCTGCTGCCGCGGACGGCGCGGGCCGTGCGCGAGGCCGGCGAGGCTGATGCGTTCGATCTCGTCGCCCTCGACCCGCGCTGGAGCGAGCAGGGCTATTGGCTGGCGCTGAAGCGCAGCATGCCGGCCTATACCGATGCCAATCTGCTGGCGGCGGTCGACCTCAAGCGCAATGACGAGGCGCGGATCGAGCCCGTCGAGCCCGATTTCGCCGTCAACCGTGCGATCATGCTGCGCACCTTCGTCATTGCCGGCCAGGTCACGCTGCTCTGCGGGGCGATCGGGCTGCCCTTCGCGATGCTGGCGGCGAGCGTCACGGGCTGGAAGCGCAATGCGCTGCTCATCGCCGTGCTGCTGCCGCTCTGGACATCGCTCCTGGTGCGCACGGCAGCCTGGCTGATCCTGCTGCAGGATACCGGGCTGATCAACCAGACGCTGCGCGCGCTCGGGCTGATCGAGACGCCGCTGTCGCTGATCTACAACCGCACCGGCGTACTGATCGCCATGACGCATGTCCTGCTGCCGCTGATGGTGCTGCCGATCTATGCCAGCCTGATCGCGATCCCGCGCAACCTGATGCCGGCCGCCGCGGCGCTGGGCGCAGCCCCGCTGCAGGCCTTCCGCTACGTCCTGCTGCCGCTCGCCATGCCGGGCCTGCTCTCGGGCTCGCTGCTCGTCTTCATGGTGGCGCTCGGCTACTACATCACCCCGGCCCTGACCGGTGGGGCCGGCGACCAGATGATCAGCTCGGTCATTGCCTTCTACGCCACCGGCACGGCGAACTGGGGCATGGCGGGCGCGCTCGGCCTGTTCCTGCTGGTGCCGACGACCGTGCTCTACATCCTCTACGGCCGGCTCTCGCGCACGCCGCTGGTGCAGACATGAGCAGCGTGTCCCGTCCCGGCGGCGCGGCCTTCAACGCTGTGCGGCTCGCTTTCGCCGCGCTCGCCGTCGCCTTCCTGCTGCTGCCGCTCGTCGCGATCCTGCCGCTCGCCTTCACCGACAGCGTCTTCCTGGTCTATCCGATCAGCGGCCCCTCGCTGCGCTGGTTCAGCGCGCTGGCCGAAAGCCAGGCCTGGACCCGTGCGATCGTCAATTCGCTGATCATCGGCTCGGGCGCGACCGTCGTCGCGACGGTGGTCGGAACGCTGGCGGCGCTTGGGCTCAGGCGCGAACTCCTGCCGTTTTCGGGATTGCTGCGTTCGGTCTTCCTGCTGCCGATGGTGGTGCCGGCGGTCGTGCTCGGCGTCGGCATGCAGATCCTCTACGCCCGCATGGGGCTGGCCTCGAGCTATCTCGGTGTCATCATCGCGCATGCGGTGCTCTGCGTGCCCTTCGTGCTCGTCAATGTCGCGAGCGCGCTCGCCAGCATCGATCCGGCGCTGGAGCGGGCCGCGGCCAGTCTCGGCGCCTCGCCGGTCAAGGTCTTCCGCGGCGTGACGCTGCCGCTGGCCATGCCCGGCATTCTGACCGGCGCGGTCTTTGCCTTCGCGACCTCGCTCGACGAGGTGGTGATCACGCTCTTCGTTGCGGGACCCAACCAGACCACGCTCGCCCGCCAGATGTTCTCCTCGCTGCGCGAGAACATCAGCCCGGCAATCGCGGCCGCAGCCTTCATCATCATGATCCTGACCTTCGCCCTGCTGCTCGCCGTGAAGGGCGCCTCGCTCTTCACGGCGCTCCGCAGGAAGCAGAGGGTTCAGCCGAGCGAGGCTTAGGCCGGGCTTATGCACGGCCATGAACCGGTCCGGCATCAGGTCGCAAAGACCACCAGATCTGATTGCGCTTGTTTGGGAGCTCCCGGCTCCCTTCTGCCAAGGGAATGGCGCGGAATCGATCGGATGGGCTTATCGAGGTTGACAGGCGATACGTCCGATAGCCGGAGCCATTTCCCGCTTGGGGCAGGTCTGCTTCGGGTTGCGGATGGCTCAGGGCGCCGGCGTCTCGATCTCCGCTTCGCTGGTGCGCGTGATCATCGTCAATGCCGGTTGTTCCACGGCTTTCGTCACGCTCGCCGCCTGCGGCCACGTCCTCTATCCGTTGCCATGCCGGAGACCCGCGGCTATGAGCCGCCGACCGACCACCGCGCCATTCCGGCGCCGGCGAAGGCGGGCGAAAGAGCGGCGTAACCTTCATGACGGGCTGGGGGCTCAACGCCACGCAGATCCTCGCGATCGCGATCTTCGTCGCGACCTATGTCGCGATCGCCATCGGCCGGATGCCGGGCCTGCGCGTCGACCGGGCCGGGGCGGCGTTGATCGGGGCCGCGCTCATGGTCGGCTGCGGCGTGCTCCCGCTGGAGGACGCCTATCGCGCGATCGACCTCGACACCATCACGCTCCTGCTCGGCATGATGATCGTCGTCGCCAATCTGCGGCTATCGGGCTTCTTCCGCATGGTGGCTGGCTGGGCCGTCGGCAAGGCGCACCACCCGGCGCTGCTGCTCGCGGCGGTCGTTGTGACGACCGGCGTGCTCTCGGCGTTTCTCGTCAACGACGCGATCTGTCTGGTGATGACGCCCATCGTCATCACGCTGACCCGCGCGCTTGACCGCAACCCGGTCCCTTATCTCATCGCCGTCGCGCTCGCCTCAAACGTAGGCTCGACCGCGACGATCACCGGCAACCCCCAGAACATGATCATCGGCAATCTCTCGGGGATCTCCTACGGCGCCTTCACAGCCGCGTTGGTGCCCGTGGCGGCGCTCGGACTCATCGTCACGATCCTGCTCGTGCTCCTCCTCAACCCGCGCGAGTACTTCGCCCGCCAGAGGCTGCCGACGGTCTCGATCCCCGCCCATTTCCACAGTTGGTTGGCGCTCAAATCGGCGCTCATCTCCCTGGCGATGATCGTGCTGTTCTTCCTCGGCCAACCGGTCGCCAAGGTCGCGATCTGCGCGGCGGCCTTGCTGCTGCTGACGCGGCGCATCGAGCCGCGCAAAGTCTATGGCGATATCGACGGGCAGCTCCTGCTGATGTTCGCAGGCCTCTTCGTCGTCGTGCGCGGGCTGGAGCATGCGGTGCTGACCAAGGAAATCCTGGCCGAGGCCGCGCATTTCGACCTCGGCAATGTCGCGGCGCTTACCGGGGTCACCGCTGTCCTGTCCAACCTCGTCAGCAATGTCCCGGCCGTGCTGGTGCTGAAGCCCTTCGTCGAGCAGTTGCAGGATCCGCAGCGCGCCTGGCTCATTGTGGCGATGGCCTCGACGCTCGCGGGCAACTTCACGCTCCTCGGTTCCGTCGCCAACCTCATCGTCGCCGAGCGCGCTGCCAAGGAGGGCATCGCGATTGATTTCTGGACCTATTTCAAGATCGGCGCACCACTGACCGTCGCCACGCTGGCGATCGGCCTCCACATGCTGTCCTGACTTCAGAAGGCGGTCGAGGCCGGTTGGACCGCTTCGAGAAGCCGCAGATCTCCGACATGGGACCGGAGCGTGCCATGCCTATCAACGGGTTTGCCGCAAAGGACGACGATATCGAGAAAGTCGAACTCTACCGGCCGACGATAATGCAGCTTCCCGCGAAGCCGCGGGGTAGCCAATACTGCAAGCGATTGCCATCAGGGCGCGCTCAGAGTGCGCCCATCCCGTGGAGCGCGTCGCGGACAGGCATGCCACCTTGTGCTCCGGCCGAAAAACAGGAGAGCGCGGCGGCCTTGCAGCCGAAACGAAGGGCATCGCCGAGGTGACGGCCTTCGTGCAGGGCAACTGCGATCGCGCCGACGAAGGTGTCGCCCGCACCCGTGGTATCGACGGGTTCAATGACGGGCGCGGGCGCTTCAAAAAACTGTCCGTCAGCCGTGGAGGCGAAGGCTCCCCGTGCTCCTGCGGTGACGATGCAGGTTGCGGCCGAGCGCTGCGCGAGTTGCGCGATGTCGTCGGCGGGGATGCCCAGGACAGTGGCCATGTCCCTGGCCTCATGCTCGTTCACGATGAGAACGTCGCTGGCATCCAGCAGAGCCATGGCCTCGTCGCGGGTCAGGCCGGGAGGAACCGGCGCGCAGTTCCAGATGACGCGGCCGCCGGCCTTGCGGGTGCGGCGCGCCACGTCGAGCGAGGCCGGGAAGGGCACTTCCATCTGCAGCACGAGAACGGTCCCGCTCCCGAGCATGGTGTCCGGCACATCCCCGGCGGAGAGCGCGCCATTGGCGCCGCTCGCGACGGTGATCGCATTCTCCGCTTTCGTATCGACCGAGATGAAGGCGCAGCCGGTGGCTGTGTCGCAGATACGGACCAGCTCCGTCGATACGCCGTTGCGGTCGAGATTTTCGATCGAGTCCCGCCCGAAGGCATCGGCGCCGACGCAAGCCGCCATGGCCACGGCTCCAGGCGCCGAGAGGCGCGCCGCAGCTACCGCCTGATTGGCTCCCTTGCCGCCGAAATGCTGCTCATAGGACCGGGCGAGCACCGTCATGCCCGGTCCTGCAATGGTGGCGACCCTTGCCACCAGATCCAGATTGATGGAGCCAAAGACCAGGATCATCGGCGATCTCGCTCGCTCAGCCTTCGGCGTCCATCGCGTGCAGCTTGTCGACGCGGCGGCGGAAATCCTCGTCGGTGGAGAACTCGGCCGCGAGGTAGGCGTCGATCAGGTCGCTCGCCAGCCACGGGCCGATGATCTTCGCGCCGATGCACATGACGTTGACGTCGTCATGCTCGACGCTCTGATGGGCCGAGTGAACATCGTGGCAGACGGCGGCGCGGATGCCCTTCATCTTGTTGGCCGCGATCGAGGCGCCGACGCCGGTGCCGCAGACCATGATGCCGCGCTCGGCTTCTCCGGACGTGACCTTTCGCGCCACCTCGCGCGCGATATCGGGGAAGTCGACCGGCTGCTCATCGAAGGAGCCGACATCGAGCACGTCGTGCCCGAGTGTCCTGATATGGTCGATGACGTGCTTCTTGAGAGACCAGCCGGCGTGGTCTGAGCCAATGACGAGGCGCATAGGTCGTTTCCTTGTTTGGAAGAGGGAGCCGGCGGCATCGAAGGCGCGCCGCCGGCCTTGTCTGAGCTCAGCCCCGCATGTTCTCGGGCAGGTCGGTGCCGTGGAACTTCTTGTAGATGGCGTTGAGCTTGCCATTCCTGAGGTTCTCCTGAACCCAGGCATCGAGCTTTTCGAGCAGCTTCGGCTCACCCTTCTTCACGCCGATGGCGAGATCGAAATTGGTGATCGAGACCTTCGGCTCGAAGGCGCGGGCCGGCGCCTTGACGCCGATCTGGCTGACGATCGTCGCCGAGGTCGCGATGCAGTCGGCCTGTCCGGAGATTGCTGCCGTGACCATGGTCGCATCGTCGTCGTAGCGCGCGAGCTTGAGGTCGCGTTCCTTCATATTGGTGAGCGTCGTGTCCTGCGTGGTGCCGCGCGAGACGCCGATCGTCTTGCCCTTGAGATCGTCCCAGCCCTTGACCTGATCCGACTTCAGGCAGCCGACCACGGATTGCAGCGCGGCATAGGCCTTGGAGAAATCGATCACCTTGGCGCGTTCGGGCGTGACGGACAGCGTCGAGATGATGATGTCGGCCTTGTTGGTCTGCACATTCGGAATGCGGGTCGCGCCGGTCGTCTGGACGAATTCGAGCTGCAGGCCCCAGTCCTTGGCGAGAAGCTCGGCGGTTTCGACATCCGAGCCCGTCGGTTTCATCGCGCCGTCGATCATGCCGGACGGCGGGATCGCCAGATCCGTCGCGATGCGGATCTTCTTCGCCTTCATGATGTCGTCGAGCACATCGGCGCGGGCGCCGTGCGCGGACAGTGTCGTCAGCCCTGCCGCGAGCAGCATGGTGGCGATGGTGTTGAGTTTCATCCCTGGATCTCCCTTGCCTTGGATTTTCTAAAAGCCCGTTCCGACGAACTGGGCGAGTTCCGGCGTTGCCGGGGCGGCAAGGATCGAGGCTGTTCCCGTCTCGTGAACCTTGCCGGCATGCATGAACACCACCTTGTCAGCGATGCCCCTGGCAAATCCCATCTCGTGCGTGACCATCACCATGGTCATGCCGTCCGCAGCGAGCGCTTCGATGACCTTCAGCACTTCCCCGGTCAGTTCGGGGTCGAGCGCCGAGGTCACTTCGTCGAACAGCATCACCTTCGGCTGCATGGCGAGCGAGCGCGCGATTGCCGCGCGCTGCTGCTGGCCGCCGGAGAGCTGTTCGGGATAGGCGTGGAGCTTTTCCGCCAGGCCGACCTGCGCCAGAACCGCAGCGGCGCGTTCGCGCGCCTCGGCCTTCGCCATCCGCTTCACCGAGACCGGCGCCAGCGTGATGTTCTGCTCGATCGTCAGATGGGGAAAGAGATTGTAGCTCTGGAAGACGATGCCGACATCCTGGCGCAGCGCGCGCAGGTCGATGTCGGGGGCATCGACACGGTGGCCGCAGACATGGATCTCGCCGCTGTCGATCGTCTCGAAGCGGTCGATGCAGCGCAGCGCGGTGCTCTTGCCGGAACCGGAACGGCCGATCAGGACGAGCACATCGCCGCGCTCCACCGAAAAATCGACGCCGTCCAGCACCTTCAGGGCGCCGAAGCTCTTGTGAACCTTCTTCAGGGAAACGACCGGGCTGTCCTTTGTCATTGCGGCTCCTGCCTGCTCAAGCCGGCATCAGTTTCGTGCGACCATTGCCCATGCGCCGCTCGAGGCGACGGCTGAGCGCCGAGATCGGGAAACAGAGGGCGAAATAGATCACCGCGATGATCGCGTAGATCAGGAAGGGCTCGAACAGCGAGTTGTTGATGATCTGGCCGGCGCGGGCGAGTTCGACAAAGCCGACGACCGAGGCCAGCGAGGTGTTCTTGATGATCTGCACCATGAAGCCGACCGTCGGCGGCGTCGCGATCCGCATTGCCTGCGGCAGGATGACCTTGATCATCCGCTGCGTCCGGCTCAGGCCCAGGCCTTCGGCCGCTTCCCATTGCGGTTTCGGTACGGACTGGATGCAGCCCCGCCAGATCTCGCCGAAATAGGCGCCGACATAGATCGTCAGCGAGGCGCTGGCCGCCGTCAGCGCCGAGATCGAGAAGCCGAGCGCCGAAAGGCCGAAATAGCCCAGGAACATGATCACCAGCAGCGGTGTTCCCTGGATCAGCTGGACATAGCCGCCGCTGAGCAGGCGTATCGCCCGGCTCGGCGAAACCCGCGCGAGCGCGATCAGGAAGCCGAGCAGGCCACCGCCGATCAGGGCGATCGTGGACAAGCCGATCGTCCAGAGCGCGCCATGCCCGAGGAACAGCAGGTGATTGGCGTTGAGAGACCCACCCATCGCCGTCACAACGCCGTGCCGAGGCGCCGGCGGCGCGGAAACAGCGCAAATCCCAGTGCCCAGAAGCCGGCCCTCAGCACGAGCGAGAGCACGACATAAGCGATCGCAACCAGGATATAGGTCTCGAAGGCGCGATAGGTGTCCGACTGGATGTAGTTGGCGACGGCGGTCAGCTCCTCCGCCGAGATCTGCGAGGTCACGGACGAGGCCAGCATCAGCAGCACGAACTGGCTGGTCAGCGCGGGATAGACCTTCTCGGTGGCCGGCAGCAGGATGACGTGCCAGTAGATTTGGAAGCGCGAGAGGGCGAGTCCCTCGGCCGCCTCGATCTGGCCGGTGGGGATGGATTCGAAGCCTGCGCGCATGATTTCGGCGGTATAGGCGCCGACATTGATCGCGAGCGCGGTCGCCGCGACGGAGAAGGCCGAGAACTTGAAGCCGATGCTGGCGAGGCCGAAATAGACAAGGAAGATCTGGACCAGCAGCGGCGTATTGCGGATCGCCTCGACATAGAGCGTGCAGGCCCTGGCGATCAGGCGGCTTCCGCTGTTGCGGCCGACGGCGCAGAACGTGCCGATGATCGCGCCGAAGACAATCGCGAGAGCGGCGAGCTTCAGCGTCATGACCGCGCCGTCCCAGAACAGGGGCCAGCGCTCCAGAACGACGGAAAAGTCGAGGTTCAGGCCCATCGCCGCCGCCCGCCTCAGGCTCTGTTCGTCATGCGGTCGTAGACGCGGAAGAGCGCCTGGTTGCCATTGGCGCCTTCGCCATGGGCGCGCGCTTCGATGTACTGGCTGGTGACCAAAGCGGTTCCGGGCAGGGGAACCGAAAGGGCCTGGGCCTGCTCCTGGACGAGCCTGAGGTCCTTGAGCATCAGGTCGATGCGGAAGCCCGCCCCGACATCTCCGGAGATCATGGCCGGACCGAGCTTTTCGAGCATCCAGGACGCGGCTGAGCCGCCGAGCAGGACATTCCGGAGCTGTTCGAGATCGACGCCCGAGGCCCGGCCAAGCGCGATCGCCTCGCAGATCGCCTGGATATTGATGCCGCAGATCAGCTGGTTGCAGAGCTTGACCGCCTGGCCGGCGCCCGGCGCACCGACATGGGTGATCGTCGTCCCCATCGCCCTGAAATAGGGCTCGGCCCGGGCAAAGGCCCCGGCCTCGCCGCCGGCCATGATCGAGAGGGCGGCGTTCTTGGCGCCGATCGGCCCGCCCGATACCGGCGCGTCGATGAAATCGGTGCCTGCCGCCTTGAGTTCGGCATGGATGCGCCGCACGGCGACAGGCGAGATCGTGCTCATGTCGACGACGAGGCGGCCGGCAGGCGGTGACGCGAGCAGGCCCTGCGGGCCGTAGACGACCTCCTCGACCTGCGGGGTGTCGGGCAGCATCGTGATGGCGATATCCGCGCTGGCGGCGGCCTGCGCCGGGCTTGTCGCCGCGATCGCGCCTGCCGAGACCAGTTCTTCGACGGCGCTGCCGACGATGTCGAAGGCGGTGACGCTGTGCCCGGCCGCGAGGAGATTGCGGGCCATCTCCCGCCCCATCGTGCCGAGGCCGATGAAACCGACGTGTCCCTTGTCGTTTCGTCCCATAGCGCTTCTCTTCTTGTGAAAGGTTTTAGCCGGTGGCCGGTTCGCCTCTGTCGCCGTCGCCCAGAGCCGCGCGGCGTCGGTATTCGTCGCCGATGGCAAAATGCCGCCGCAGGGTGACTTCGGCGCGATCGGGATCGCGCGCGACGATGGCGTCGAAGACCCTCTTATGGTCGTCGATCAGATAGGTTTTCATCGAGCCGAACATCTGCACCAGCTCGCGCCGGCTGCGATGCGAGCGGGCGAGCAAGGTCGACATCGAATCGTGCAGGACGGCGAGCGTCTGCGAGCGCGAGGCCAGCACGATCGCTCGGTGGAAATCGTAATCGGCGAGGCTGCCGGCCTCGGCCTCGTCGATCGTCGCGCCGATGCGGACGAGCGCGCGCTGCAGGCGTTCGAAATCGGCGATCATCGCGCGCTCGCAGGCGAGCCGGATCGCCTGGCATTCGATCGCGATGCGCGCCTCCATGACATCGTCGATCAGGTCGGCCTGCTGGGCCAACGCTAACGCGAAGAAATCCTTCAGCATCGAGATGTCGGGACGCTTGACGATGGTGCCGATGCGATCGCGGATCTCGACGATGCCCAGCATATGCAGGGCTCGCAGTGCCTCGCGCACGATCGGCCGGCTGACGCCGAGCTGCACGGCGAGTTCGCGCTCGGCGATCAACCTGTCGCCGGGCTTGAGTGTGCCGTCGAGAAGCTGTTCGCGCAAAAACGCAAAAACCTTCTCGAACCCTTTCGGGTCTTCTGCAGCCTGAGCGTCCATCCCAAGATCACTTGTTTTTTATTCTGGTCAGACCAATACGATGACCAGACGCGGACGTCAACGCCGAGCCTTGCAGCCGCCTGTGGAACGGTGGTCGCGGGAGAGGCGAGGGGATAGGGAGACCGGCGGCGCGGCGAGCATTCCAGCGGAAGCGCCAGCCGGATGGGTTGCGTCTGTGGCTATCGCCTCGGCGCGAGGCTCGGTCCTGCGGCGGCTTTCAGCCGGCCGCGGGTCCTTCGCTTTGAGCGGGCCTGCCTTCTTCGCCTATGGCACCAGCAACCTGGTCGACCTCGACCATGCGCGGAGGTTCTTCGTGCTGGCCACGGTCCCGCATGCGTTTCGCCCGCCTGTGTCGATTCGGGGCAGGCGGCCTGCTAAGCGCGGCTGCGTCGCGCCATCGCGATGTCTCGACGCGATGCGCAGGAGCGTCGGGCCAGGAACCCGATGGGGCTTTCCGGCGTCATGGCAGGGCCGTTCGACCATCTGCGACAGGCAGTACGGCTGCCATGCCCCAGGCTGATGCAGCATGAATCTCTGCTTCGAACCGACCAAACACCACCCGGCCGTGCGGTGGGATTGGACCCGGTTCCGGCAAGCGCGTGAGCAGATGAAGGTCAACCGGCCTGTTCTGTGCCAGGGGTAGCCGTGCAACCAGTCGCGACGGTGCAAGCGGCTCGTTCAGTTCTATCCATTCGGTTGCGGCAAGGACATTCTGGCCGCTTTCTGCGTCGTCTGGGCCGATCTCGTGCGGAGTGACGACCAACCGGGCTCCGAGGCGGCGCGTCTGGCAGCGCTTGTCGTCGATCATGACCTCGCAGGAAATCTCAATCAGGCCCGGCGTGGCAGGCAGGCTGATGACAGCCGCAGATGACATTGTCTTCAGAGGGCGCAGGAGGACCTTTCCCTGCTCGATATAGCCGAACACCGGGTAAGCAGCCGATTGTTCCCTGGTAAGATGCACCTTGCCGACGACCGTGTCGGGAATCGGGACCGTTGCCTCTGCATCAGGCCGGAATTCGCCATTCTCCTCGGATGAACGAGACCGGATGCCCGGTAATCCGCCCCAAAGCTTCATTGCAAGCATGGTCGCGGCGCCTCGCTCGTCCGGCCGCGCCGGGCTTTGCGGGGCAAGCCGGTATTCGTGCATGACACCGGCCGAACAGGTCGAAAGACGAGGCGCCACCTCGCCGCCATTTGCCCAGAGCTTGAGTGTCAGGGAACGCGACGTGCAAGGCGATGCGCTGGGCAGGCGCAGAGGAAGCCAGCCTTTGCAGAGGACATCGAAGGGAACGCGCCACTGCGCCAGAACCGTCCCCGTATCGGAGGCCTCGATCCGCGCGCACAGGCAGCCGGCGCCCCGTCCGGGATCGGCGATATGCAGATCGATACCGAGCCATCCCCTTGCGGAACTGGGTAACCGCTGCGAGAGGCATGGCTCGGTGTCGCTGGCGTCGGGCTCCATGGGATAGGCGGGAACATCGACATCTGCATGGGGAAGGGGGCTGTTGAAGACAAGCCGTGGCCGACCCATTCGCAGAGTGGCGACCAATTCCTCCAGTTCCGGTGGAATGCGGACGTGATGGGTCCAGCTCTCCCGCAAGGCCGCCAGGTCACGCATCAACAGCTGGTTGCTATGCTGGAGTCTGCTTGTTTCGCGCAGGGATCGCTCGAGCAGGGCTGCATCGAGCTCTGCTCGGTTCCCCACGATGTAGGGGACTGGCGTCTCTGATCCCCCGGCTTTTTTCCACCACGCCTGCAAGGCATGCAGAGAGTGTTCTTCGATCGGATGGGGAGCCCACAGGGCCCATATATTCGTGGGCGGAATCTCCAGCGTGCAAAGCGCTGGCGGCAATGCGCTTTCAGCCTGTCCATAGTCAGTCAGGACATAGTGGTCGCCTTCAACCAGCTTGCAGCCATACCAATGAAGGGCCGATGCCGGCCTGGCGCGTGCCGCTGACGTCTCCGGGCAACCCAGCACGATGACCTTGGGATCAGCGGAGTAGAGCTGCCGTAACAGATTTCCTGTCGTTCGAAGGACCATCAGGCCGCCTGCCTGGATTTCGGTGCCGTTGCGTGTGCAATCAGTGGCTTCACGCCGAAGTCCTCACATTCCAGATCAGTGCTTCGGTCGGGCCAATAACGCATCTTCGTGCTTGGCATGCCGAAGGCCCGGCACAGGCGCAGGAGTTCCGCGTTGCCGACGACAATATGCGTGTAAGCCTGCTCGAACGCTGCGCATGCATTCACAGTCTGGCTGGTCGCTTGATGCCTTTCGCCGTATCCGAGCAACGCCCATGTCTCCACTTTCAATCGACGCAACGCGCCCATCAATGTGTGTGTGACCCCGCCATCCACTGACACGACGCGGTGATAGCCAGCCAATGTGGAAATGGCGTCATCCGTATCCAGATGGTCGAAGCAGGGCATCGGCGTCCCCTGATAGCTCCGTGTCCATGTCCGGGACAGCAGCTCCGGCAGAGGCAATGCGATGATCTGCGAAAAGCATTTTGCGCGGCCGGGAGCGAGGGTGAGTTCCCTCGCGAGCGTCACGAGATGAACCTGCCACCCTGCTTCGATGAGTGTCAGTGCCAGCCTTTCAGCGGTCGCGACACTCTCGGGCGCCCCCGAGGCGAGCACCAGGGCGGCAAGGGGCCGGGCATCGGACGACCCGCAGGCGAAGGCCGACGAGAGATTGAAGAGTTCGGGATACACATCACGCGGCAGCGCCGTTTGGAGCCGGTATGTGTTCGGCATTGCCGACTTCCAATCGGCAGGGTTGGCCCCGCCTCCGGCAACGGCGATATCCCGGCACAGCCCCGTAAAGGCCTCATCGATTGGCTCGAGATCAGCCGGCGCTCCCCTCACGGCGAGCTCGAGTTCGATAGCATGGTGACGCTTGCCCGACTGCCGAGGCAGGGCAAGCAGATCGAGCGCGCGCAGCGATGCGTGCGCGACGAGAAACGATGCCTCGACTGCCAGGATATGCGTCTGATCGGATGTCAGCCGGAACCTGTCCGTCTGCTCCTGGACGATCGTCCCGTCGCTCCAGGCCAGAAGACGATCATCGTGCAATCGATCCCGAATTGAGCACGTGACGAGGGCCGATCGGGCAAGCCCGCGCTCGAGCGTCCATAGGACGCCCGCCAGCAGCGATTGCGCGGCAAGCGTTTCGCATAACGAGTTGCTCATGACGACAAGCTGTCCGGGGCAGTGCCCGTAGGCAGGGCGCAACCGGGCGCGCAGCAGACGGGTGATATAGTCGCTGACCGTCAGGGTCGTGACGTTGTTTTCCCCGGTGAAGCACCGAACCAGCCCTGTGTCGGGATGATAGATCGCATAACGCGACCGAGCCTCGGTCTCAAATGCCAGGACGTTGCGAATACCGAACAGGCGCGGATGGCGGTTGCGGATATAGCGCAGGATCGGGGTGAAATCCCTTTCTGCCGCCACCAGCATGCTTTCTCCCCGGCGGCGGTAAGCAAAGCCTGCATCGGCCACGTGGACCCCGCGAAAGCCGCGCTCGAGCCCATGCAGCCAGAATTCCCAATCCTCGACACCCTGGCGCATCTCCGTGTCGAAACGGAGCGGGGCGTCGAGCATGCGCCGTGAGACCATGCTGCCTGCCTCGCAGAAATTCCGGAACAGATGCTCCAGCGGCGAATAGGGCCCCGAGGTATCGGCGAATTCGGCGAAGCCGAACTTGTCGACATCCGGATAGGCCCAGCCGATGCTCGCATCGGCCTTGCGCAAGGCGGTCAGAAGCCGTTGCAGGAGATGGGGGCCGATGCGGTTGTCGCAGTCAAGCAGGTAGACGGCCTCCAGATCGGGGAAGGCCGCCAGAGCGAAGTCAATTCCACTGTTGCGTGCGGCGCTCAGACCCCCATTGCGCTTGTGCAAATAGAAGATCCGCCCCGGACAGGTCGCAGCAAATGTCTGGCAGACCTCGTCTGTCTCCGGGTGAGGGCATCCGTCATTCACAATGACAACGGCGAAATTGAAATCAGTGACCTGCGCCAATGCCGTATGCAGCGCCTCGGCCGTCAGCGAGGGCTGGCCATAGGCTGGGACGATGACGGCGACTTTGACATCGGCCCCATCGCTGGACGGATCGTGCAACCGTTCTCCGGCAGGGGGGCAGAGCCATGGTTCGCGCTGCACGTTGCCCATACTCATGCCATATTCATCCCGAGATTTGTCACGGAAATTAGATTATCCTGTCAGATAATTCCGATAAATGAGGTTTTATGACGCCATGACATGGAATTGTTGCTTATTTATATCGGATAAATTCATTCGCAAATTCGAAATAAAACCGAATCGATTTCGATTTGCTTGATAATCTACGTTTTTTCTCAACTGATGTGACGAATAGACATGACAATTGCCACTGTTGACGCTCCGAGGCTCGATGGCACTCGTTGTCTGATCATGGGTGGCGGCGGATTTCTCGGGATCAACCTGGCCAATGCTCTGGCCCGTCAAGGCGCGGTCGTCCGGGCCTTCGGGCGTGCGCCGGCCGATCGGCAGGCGCTGGACGAGCGGGTTCATTGGAGCGGCGGCGCTTTCGAGGATCACGCGGCGGTCGCCGAAGCCGCGCGGGGGCAGGAGATCGTCTTCCATCTCCTGAGCAGTTCCGTGCCGGGAAGTCCCGGTCAGAGGCCGGTTTCCGATCTCGAGACGAATGTGCTGGGCACGTTGCGCTTCCTGGATATCTGCAACGATGCCGCCGTCAGGAGGGTCGTCTTCGCCTCGTCCGGCGGCACCGTCTATGGCCCGGCCGACAGGCATCCGATCTCGGAAACCGCACCCACGCATCCGATATCGGCCTATGGCGTCGGCAAGCTTGCGATCGAAAAATACCTCGCCCTGTATCATCACCTCTACGGGCTCGAATATCTCGCCTTGCGCATCGCCAACGCCTACGGCCCGCTGCAATCGGCCCTGAAGCGCCAAGGCGTCGTCGCCGCGATGCTCAGTCACGCGCTGGCCGGCAAGCCGCTCGAAATCTGGGGCACGGGCGAGGTCGTGCGCGATTTCGTTCATATCGACGACGTCGTCTCGGCTTTTCTCTGGGCCGCCACATATGACGGCCCGCACCGCGTCATGAATGTCGGATCGGGGGCAGGGCTCAGCATCAATCAGGTGGCGAGCGATATCGAGGCCATCACCGGCACTGCCAGCCGGTCCAGGATCTATCGGGCCGGCCGGGTCGCGGACGTGCCCGTCAACATCCTCGATATCTCGCTGATCACCCGGGAAACGCCTTGGCGGCCCAGACGCACTTGGCTTGATGGCCTGCGCGGCACCGCCGAATGGTTGTCGGCGAAAAGGCACGCGCCACTGATCTGATCCGACGCATGATTTCGAGGTTGCCAGGGCAATCTCCGCTCGCATCTGCGTCCGTTCTCCCGCGAGATGGGTCGGCACTCGATCGATCGGGAGCTGATGATCCGGACGCTGCTCATCGGCCGACTGAGCGAGTTGTTCGAGACGACTATCCGGCGTTGCATCGCGGACGGGCTCGTCGGCGCAGCCGGCGGTCGTAGACGGGCAGTCATCAGATTGGGATGCAAGGTCATGGCGATCGACCGCGATTTCCCCCTAGATGCCCATTGTTCTCAAGAGCCGAAGCGATTGCGGCGGCCTATGCGAAGGCATGGGCGCGACTGATCCAGACGACGAACGCGGTGCTGCAGGCACGGCGAGCCCTGAGCTGCCCCAAGCGCTGGGATTGCAGTCGTTCCGGTGCATGTCGATCGCCTGCGGATGCGGCGGGGATGGACGACTGGCGCCACCAGAAAGTGGCGCCGAAGCGGATGATGAAGCAGCAGCGTGGCTGGTGAGGGAGGGACAGGCAATGACCGTGATCAGACGTGTCGCGATCGCGCTCCTGGCGGTGCTGTCGGCGGGGGGCGGGGCGAACGCTGATCCCGCCGCGGGGGTATCCGGCGAGGTTCCGGCTTCCGTTGCCCAGGCCATAAGGCGCCTCCAAGCCAAGCCGATCTTTGTCCATATGAGTTGGGGCATCCACCTCGTCGATCTCGCGACTGGCAAAGCGTTGATCGATCAGGCTGGGAACAAATCGCTGCTGCCGGCCTCGGTCATGAAGACTTACAGCGTTGCGACCGCCCTTGACCTCTATGGCGCCGATTACCGTTTCCGGACGCCGGTCTACAGGCTCGGCACCGTCAAGGGCGACGTGCTCGACGGAGATCTCGTCCTCGTCGCTTCCGGTGATTTCAGCTTCGGGCTCCGCGAGCAGCCGAACGGCACGCTTGGCTTCAACAGCCTGCCCGAGGTCGACCACAACACCACCTCTACCGGCTTTCCGGGCGGCGCCTATGTCAAGGACAGCGATCCGCTCGCGGCGCTCGATGCCCTGGCCGCGCAGGTCAAGGCTGCGGGTATCCGCGAAATCACCGGCGATGTGATGATCGACGATCGGCTGTTCGAGACCTATCGAGGGTTCCCGTCCGGGCCGATCGCTCCGATCTGGGTCAACGAGAACGTCATCGACATCATGGTGACGCCGACGAAGCCCGGCGAGAAACCCAAGGTCGACTGGCGTCCGAAGAGCGCTGCCATCGCCGTCGAGAACGACGTCACCACGGTTGCCGGCACGGCCGGGCCGCTTGAGGTGAAGACAAAAGGCGCAGGGGTGGTCCGGGTCAGCGGAAAGATCGCTTCCGACGGGCCTCCGATCCTGACGATGTCCCAGATCGCCGATCCCTCTGCCTTCGCGCGCACCGTCTTCATCGAGGCGCTCGTGCGGGCGGGGATCAAGGTCGCCGCGCCTGCGCTTGGCCCCGCCAGGCCCCTGCCGGACGCGGGCGGCTATCGCGAGACCAACCGGGTGGCGCAATACGTCTCGCCGCCGCTGTCCGAGTTCGTCAAGGTGATCCTGAAGGTGAGCTACAACCGCGGTGCCGACCTCATGGTCTGTCTTGCCGCGGTGAAGGCTGGAAGCCGCGATTGCGGCGAGGGGCTGGCCGAGGTGCTGAAGCTGCTCGCCAGGCATGGCGTTTCGTCAACCGGAACCTATGTCTTCGACGGTGCCGGAAGCAGCAATAACAGCCGGACGACGCCGTCGGATCTCGCAACCTTCCTCAGGGACATAACGACCAGATCCTGGGGGAGCGCCATTCATGATGGCATGGCCGTCCTCGGTGTCGACGGCTCGCAGGCGCTGAATGGCGCGGGATCTCCGGCGGCCGCGCATGTTCGGATCAAGGACGGCGATATGGTCGCCGGAAGTGCCGCCGGGCAACTTGTCGCGCTCGCCACCACCCAGACCGGATACATCGATGCCAGGAGCGGGCGCCGGCTTGTCTATAGCCTGATGGTCAACAACATCCCCTTCCTGTCGCTGCAGGACTATTCCGCCGCCCGGGCCGATGTGGCGGCCGTCGTCGTCGCCATCCAGCAGGGCTATTGAAGCGACCGGAGATCGTCATGCCGCCGGCGGCGCGCTCTCGCTCGTGCCTTTCTCTGGCAGCGGCGCTCAGCCTCACCGCTGCAGACGCGTCGGTTGCCGAAGCCTTCTCTGGCTCTGTCGACATCGGCGCTGGCCGCTGGTGGTCGCCAAACCTCGCGGATGGGCTGAGAGCTGAACAGGCCAGCCCATCGGCTGCGCCTGTGGCTCAATGCCTCGAATGTCGACTGGCCCCGAATTTCTACGGGCCCCCGCAAGTCGGCTGGCCGCGCGAGGTCGACGCCCCGGCCCGGCCGCGCGCCGCCCCAAGGCCCGGCTCAGCGCTCCGACGTCGACTGCCCGTTCCTCTTGCGGGTGACGAACTGCGCGATCGCCTGGATGGAATCGAGGTTACTGGGCAGGATTTCACTATCCTCGACCGTGATCCCGAATGTGTGCTCGATGAAGCCGACAACTTCGAGCACCCCGGTCGAGTCCATGATGCCGTGCTCGAGGAGCGAGGCGCCGGCCTCGAGGTCATCTGCGTCGTCAAGGAAGAAATTTGCCGCCAGGAATGCGCGAATGGCTCCTGTGTCAGTATCGCCCGCTTTCTCGATGATCATCGTTGGCCTCGTGCTGAATTCGGAAAAGTCTCGATTCTGGCACCTTCCGCTTCGGCGGCGAGCAGAGGGCGCGCAGGCGCGGTCACGTCGGCAATCTCCGCTCGCCCACGCGGAACTCGGCTGACGAATAGCTCTGCGCCACGGCCTGCTCGATCAGGGGGCGGTTCGCCGAGAGATGCGGTTCCATGACGAGGTCGAGATGGCCGCCTGCGATCGGAATGACCTCCACGCCCGCCAGGACGCTGTCCCAGCCGAGCTCCCTGGTCATTCCCTCGCGCTTGCAGCGGAACAGTGTGCCCGCCAGGGGCAGTTGCTGCTTCGGCTCGGCCAGCCACGCGAAGAAGGCGCGCGCCCGCAGGACCTCCTGCAGCTCCAGCTGGATTCTGAAGCAGGTCGCATTGAACTGCTCCTTCGTATAGCGCTCGAGCATCCCCGCCAGGCGCGCTTCGTGGCCCATCGCGGCCGTCCCCTTCGCAAGGGCGCGGCAGGCCATCCGGGAGGCTGCCACGCGATTGGTCCGGATCCGACGGAATGTGCGCGTGATGATCTCCCGATACTTGCTCCGTTCACCTTCGAGGCTCGTGTCCAGCAACCCCAGGAACCTGACCGGGCGTCCGGCGCTGAGCAGCCGCCGCGCGACCTCGTAAGCCACCGCGCCACCAAGCGAATGGCCGAGAAGGCGAACATCGCCCGAGGGCTGGGTCCGGCCGATCTGCTGGATCGCGTCGGCCGCCATGGCGGCGAGCGTGTTCTGTCCGTTCAATATCAGCCGCAGACCGGGGTATTTGATCGGAACCACCCGGGTCACCTTGCCCATGGCCGCGGCAAAACCCGCCAGACTCGGGCCGTAACCGACCGATCCCGGGAGGAGGAACAGGATGCGAGGGGTGTCCGTCCCGGTGACGCTGCTCAAGGGGGCGACCGCGGGCGTGCCGGCAGGGTCTTTCCCCATGTGTTCGTCTTGACCAAAAGGAAGAAAATCGCGATTCGAAGTGTAGTGAGAGACGTTTAGCCCCATGGAAACGCCGGCGCGCTTTGCATCTCTCCGGGTTTCCCGACCTGACGCCGGTGCTTGAAATGACTCCGAAACCATGGCCAGCCCCGCCTAAGGTTAGGGTCATTTATCGGATGCCACTAGAACCGCTTCATCATGCGTTTGAATGATAGCGGGTCTCGTTCGAGGCTGCGGCCTGTGTCGGCGCACTTCGCGAGCCCCCAGCGAACGCGATTAGACAGGTCTCTCCGGCTTCGGGCCGGGTCTATTCTGTAGAGCCGGATCAGATTCCGATTCAGGATTCCATCACTATTTGCATCGTGTCGGGCGATCACGCTCATGCCAATCCATCGCAATAACACCTTTGCGGAAAGCCGATGTAGAAGGGGCGCACCAGACGCGACGGCCGCAAGATTCTTCTCCGGCGCGTCGCGCTTTCTCCTGGGCGCTTCCGGCGAGCCGCCCCGGTTACGCTAGAACCGGTAGTGCAGCCGCACGCAGCCCTTGTCGATCGCCTGCGCGCTGATGAGCGTCGGGCTCGCCCGAAAGCCGGTGAGCGAAAAGAGCGGCCGGCCGCCACCCAGCATTTCCGGGATGACATAGATCTCGATCTCGTCCAGTGCGCCGCGCTCGAGGAAGGCCATCTGCAGCTGCCCGCCGCCCAGCATCCAGACGTCGCCGTCGCCCAGTCCGCGAAGTTCGTGGATCAGCGCATCGACGTCGCTGCGGACCTCCAGTGGACCCTTCGGGTCGTCGATTGGCCGCGAAGTGACGACGATGACGCGCTTGTCCCCATAGGCCCAGGGGGAGGATTCTCCGGCTATGAAGTCATAGGTACCCCGCCCCATCACCACCGTGCGCATGCGCTTGAGGAAGGCGCGGTAGTCGTGCTCGCCGAGGTTCATGTCGGCGTACTTGAAAAGCCAGTCGAGATTGTCGTCCTCGGTGGCGATCCGCCCATCGAGGCTGGCGGCGATATATCCCAGAATCCTGGCCATGGCGGCTTCTCCATTGAATAATAAACGAACGTACGTTTATATATCATCATGGCAAGACGCAAAACGATCCCTGACGAGCAGGTGCTCGAGACACTCCTCGCGACGATGCTGGAGACGGGCCCGGACGCTCTCACCTTCGCCCGCGCCGCGAAGGCCTGCGGCCTCTCACCGGCGACGCTAGTGCAGCGCTACGGCAACCGCGAGGCCCTGGTTCACGCTATTCTCCTGCACGCCTGGGACCGGCTCGATGCTGAGACCGGGGCGGCGGACGCGGAGGCGCCGCCGACGCCAGAAGGCGCGATCGACCTTCTGATCCGTCTGATGCCGTCCGAAACCGCGGAACGCGATGCTACCAACGGCCTGCTGCTGCTGAGGGAAGACATCCGCAATCCCGCGCTGCGTGCCCGCGGCGCTGCCTGGGGCCGCCGCCTCGCCGAAGTGCTCGGCCGCCGCCTCTCGAAGGACCGGACGCGGGGCGAGCGCTTGGGGTGGCAGATGGCGAGCCTCTGGCAGGGCGCGCACACATGGTGGGCCTTCACGCGCGACGCGCCTGCGGAACAGGCGATCCGACGCGTGTTGGAGGAGTGGGTCAAAGGGGTGAAATGACCACCGGCCGCGCGAGGGGAGGTCCCCAGGCGCGGGCCGGTGCCGATATTCGGTTGGTCCGTGGCTGTCGCCTCAGCGCGAGATCAGCCCTGCGGCGGCTTCCAGCCGGCCGATGGAATGGTGTTGATCATCCAGGGCACGCCGAACCTGTCGACGAGCGAGCCGAAGCCGGGCGACCAGAAGGTCTCTCCGAACGGCATGACGGCCTTGCCGCCTTCCGACAATTGCTCGAACCAGCCCTTTGCCTTGGCCTTGTCGTCGCTGTGCAGGGTGACGTCGAAGCCGTTCTTGGGCTTGTCGATATTGGGAGCCCATTTGACGTCCATGTCGGCGCCCATCAAGGCCTGGTCGCCGACCTCGAGCCAGCAATGCATCAACCAGGTCTTGAACTTCTCGTCTGCGATCGGCATGCCCGGAGGCGCGTCGCCGTAGGATATGGCGGCGGTGATCTTTCCGCCCAGGACCTTGGCGTAGAATTCGAATGCCTCGCGGCATTGGCCCTGGAAGCTCAGGCTGGTCACGATCTTCATGGTCGTCTCCTTTCTGATCGTCGCTCGGACGCGCGTCATGCGGGTTTGCATCATGCGGGGGGTGATGACGAGGATACGCCGAACCGGTCGGCCCCCTCCCGAGGCACTTGCTGAAACCGCAATCGTCCAGCCGCATCAGCGCCTTGCCGCCGGGCAATCATTCGCCGAAATGCCGCTCCTGATCTTCTCCTGCCGCGCAGTCCGGGAGCAATTTAGACGATTGACGGGCGAGCAGCCAATGTCGGCTGCGACCCATGTGCTTCCGAACGTCCGGCACCAATTCCGGTTCCGCGGCGCTGAGCCAAGCTCTGCTCGGGCGCCTACCGAACCTCGTTGATGTAAGCATGTGCGCGCGTGCTGGCGCGGTGGGAGCCGAGAATGGTCGGCACTCCGGCCTGGTCATAGGCGACCTCGTCGATGGCGAGCACCGCATCGCGCCCGGCGAGAGCCAGCAGGGCGATGTCCTCGTCAGTGGCGAGCTCGGCCGTGATCTGCTCGCGCACCGCCGAGATGCGGATGCCGTAGCGCTCGAGCAGATGGAGATAGAGCAGCGGCGGCAGCTCCGCCGGCTCGCGGGGCAGATCGGGCACCCGTTCTTCCGCCAGCAGCAGCTTGTCATGCATGACCGGGCGGCCGTCCGCATGCCGGATGCGGTGGATCGCGACCACGCCGCCCTCCCTGATCTGCAGGCGTTGGGCCTGCTCGGGCGTAGGCGCCTGCGTCTCGACCGCCAGGAACTGGCTGGTCGACCGCACCAGGCTGCCATCCGCCCGGTGCAGGCGGAAATACTGGAAGAAGAAACGCAGCGAATGATGCGGCGCGCGGCCGGTGACGACCGTGCCGGTCTTGCGCCGGCGTGACAGCAAACCCTCGGCGACCAGGTCGCTCATCGCCCGGCGCACGGTGCCGACGGCGATGCCGAATCCCTGAGCCAATGACGTTTCGCTGGGCAGCACCATGCCGGGTTGCCATTCCCCGACGAGGATCGCCTCGGACATGTGCCGCTTCACCCGCTCATAGAGCGGCGCGGAATCGAACGAAACGAGGTTCGGCAGCGTCAGCGCCACGTCACTGCCGCCGCTGATCAATCCCGCGGCAGGCGCCGTCGCTTTTTTGGCATTGACAGGAGGCATGAGGCTGAGTCCTATTTCTATATAGTTTATATGAAAGCCGCTTGAGCGCCAATGGCCATGCACTCCGCTACCTCAGCCATCTCCATGGCAGATCGCGTCCGCGCCGCCCAGCCGCCGTGCCAGGGCAGGGCGGTTCGATGAGCGGCGCTGGGCAAGTGGCTCGCGAGGCGGCGGGCCTGGAGCGCGCCGGCGCCTGGATCGCCGAGGCGGTCGAGGCGGCTGTCGCGGATCTAGGCGCGATGATCGAGGTCGACACCTCATTTCCGCCGGGGCAGGGCTATGGCGCGTTCGCGACGCTGATGGAGGCGCTGACGCACCCGCTCGGCTTGGAGACCGAGCGCGTCGATGTGCCGGACGAGCTCTGGCGTGTCCCGAACGGCCCGGCCGCTGGTACCAGGACGAATCTGATTGCGACCCGCAGAAGCGGCAAGCCGGTCTGCGGGCTCTATTTCCATGTCGACACGGTGCCGGCCGCACCGGGCTGGACGACCGATCCGCTCTCCATGTCGCGCGAGGGCGAACGCCTGATCGGCCTCGGTGCTGCCGACATGAAAGGCTGCATCGCCGCCGTGCTGCTGGCGCTGCAGGCGGCCGAGGCCTGCAACATCGAACTCGCCTATGATCCGATGCTGCTGTTTTGTACCGACGAGGAGGGGGGCCTTTATCCCGGCATCCGGTATCTCGCCGAGCAGGGCCGGCTCGACGGCCATATCGTCAATTTCAACGGCAGCGCCGAGGCGCGTATCTGGGCAGGCTGCTTCGGCCTCTTCAACCTTCTGGTGCGCGTCCGCGGCCAGGCCGTCCATGCCGGCGAGGGCAACCGCCGGGGGCTCGGCCTCAACGCGATCGAAGGCTCGCTGCCGCTGCTCAACGCGTTGGCAGCTCTCAAGGCGGGGGTGGCGACGCGCCTGTCCGTCCTGCCGCCGCCGCCTGGAAAACCGGCCCTGGCCGCGCAGCTCAACATCGCAACGATCGGTGGCGGCACGGCTGGCGGGCAGGTGCCGGCCCTGCTCGAACTCACGCTGAACCGCCGCTACATGCCGGAAGAAGCTTTTGAGGACGCGCTGGCGGAGATCGAGGAGACGGTCCGCCGCGCCGTTGCCTCCACCCCCGGCCTGACCGTCGAGACCGCGCTCGTCGGTCATCTCGCTCCGACCAGCGATCCGGCCGGCCCACATTGGCCGCGCTGGCAGGCCGCCGTCGGCGCGGGCTTCGGCTATGCGCCGGAGGATTTCCGCCGCTGGGGTGCGGCGAGCTGCTCCGATTTCGGCTGGGTCCAGCGCGCAACCGGGAGGTCGGAAGTGTTGCTCGGGGGGCTCGGCCGCCCCGACCGCAATATCCACGCGCCGGGCGAGTACACGACGGTCTCCGACATCATCGCGCTGGCGCGCGCCGTGCTCGCCTATCTCTCGGGTGAGTTCAGGCCCGAGCTCAACCCCGATCAGCCCAACTCAGATCCTGCCTGACCCGACCTTTTTCGAATTCCGAAGCTGAAGGAGCGTTCCATGCCGAGCATCCACCGTCGTGATTTCCTCGCCGCCTCCGCCGCCTTCGGCGGGCTCGGCCTGAGCGGTCTGCCGGCCTTCGCCCAGAATGCGCCCCGGCGCGGCGGCACCTTGCGCGTCAGCGTCGACCAGGCGGTCTCCAAGCTCAACCCGCTGGTCACCCGGGTGAACCCGGAATATCTCGTCGCCGAGTTGCTCTATTCCGGCCTGACGCGCTTGAATCCAGATATGAGCGCCGAGCCGGATCTCGCTGATTCCTGGACGAATTCCGCCGATCTGACTGAATGGACCTTCGCCCTCCGCAAGGGCCTGACCTTCCATGACGGCTCTGCTTGCACGGCGGCCGATGTGGTCGCGACCTTCGAGGCCATTCTCGATGCCAAGACCGCGTCCCCCGCGCGCCAGAATGTCGGGCCGATCGCCAAGGTCGCGGCCAGGGACGACAGCACTGTCGTCTTCACCCTGTCGGCGCCCTTCGCCGATCTGCCGGTGACGTTGGCCTATACCAACGCCAAGATCGTGCCGGCCGCCGTCATCAAGGGCGGGCTGGAGAAGCTCGACCGCCAGGCCGTCGGCACGGGGCCGTTCAAGCTCGTCTCTTTCGAGCCGGAGCGGCAGATCGTGGTCGCCCGCAACGAGGCCTATTACGACAAGGCACGGCCCTATCTCGACAAGGTCGAGGTCGTGGTCTTCCCGGATGTCAGTGCCGAAGCCTCGGCGCTGATCGCCGGCGATACCGATCTGATCAGCACCACGCCGCCGACCGAGTTCGGCCGGCTGCAGAAGGCGTCGGGCGTCAAGGCGCTGCGCGTCCCGTCGGGCCAGTTCTGCAACGTCAATTTCGGCTGCGACCAGAAACCCTTCAACGATGTGCGCGTGCGCCAGGCGCTGGCGCTCACCGTCGACCGTGCCGCGATGGTCGATTTCGTCACCGAGGGTTTTGGCTCGATCGGCAACGACACCCCGCTCAGCCCGGCCTATCGCTTCTTCGCCGAGCTGCCGGCGAAGAAGGTGGACATCGCCAAGGCCAAGGCGCTGCTGGCGGAGGCCGGCTATCCCAAGGGACTGGAAGCGACGCTGATCGCCTCGGATCGGCCGGGGCAGCGCACGCAGCTCGCCGTGGCGCTGCGCGAGATGGCCAAGCCCGCCGGTTTCGACATCAAGGTCGAGACCATGCCGCACGCGACCTATCTCGACCAGGTCTGGAAGAAGGGCTCCTTCTATGTCGGCTTCTACAACATGCAGGCGACGGCGGATGCCATCTTCTCGCTGCTCTACACCTCGAACGCCGCCTGGAACGAGACGCGCTGGAACAATACCGCCTTCGACAAGCTGATCTTCGAGGCGCGCGCCACGGTCGACGAGACCAAGCGCCGCGCGCTCTACGCGCAGGCGCAGAAGCTGATGTATGACGAGGTTCCCTCGATCATCCCCGCCTTCTTCGACCTGCTCGGCGGACAGCGCGATTGGGTGCAGGGCTACCAGCTGCATCCGCGCGGCGCCGTCTTCCGGCTCGATTTCGTCTCGCTCGGCGCCAACGCGCCGAAGCGCGGCTGAGCCCGTTCCAATCAGCTTGCATCGCAAGCTGATTGGAAAAACGGTCTCCATTCCAAAGTGAGAGACGGGTTCACCGATCAGATTGGTTCAATCTGATCGGATCCGGCTCCAAGCAAAAAGCGAGGCATAAGCGCGTGTCGCCCGCCTATATCCTCAAGCGGATCCTGCTGATCGGCTACACGCTGCTGGTCGTGTCGCTGATCGTCTTCGCGATCACCCAGATCCTGCCGGCCGACGCTGCCGTCATGATGCTGGGTGAGAATGCGACGCCGGACGCGCTGGCGGCGCTGCGCGTCAAGATGGGGCTGAACGACTCGATCTGGCTGCAGTACCTGCACTGGCTCGCAGGCGTCCTGCACGGTGATTTCGGCCTCTCGATGCGCACCGGCCAGCCGGTCGCGCCCGCGATGTTCGAGGCGCTCGGCCGCTCGCTGCTGCTGGCCCTGTTCTCGATCGTGCTGATGTTGGTGCTCGCGATCCCGCTCGGCATTATCGCGGCGGTGCGGCGCGGCCGGGCCGCAGATCTGGGGGTGAGCTTTCTCTCCTATGTCGGTGTTTCGCTGCCGGAATTCGTCACCGCCACGCTCGTCGTGCTGGTGCTGGCGGATTGGCTGCAATGGCTGCCGGCGACGGGCTATGTCCCGCTGACCGAAGATCCGCTGCGCGGCCTCAGGCATCTCGTCCTGCCGGTGCTGACCGTCTCGCTGATCCTGATCGCCCATGTCTCGCGCATGGTGCGCTCGGAACTGGTCGATGTGCTGCATTCCGACTATATCCGCGCGGCGCGGCTCAAGGGCCTGTCGAAGCGGCAAGTGCTGTTCAAGCACGCGCTGCGCAATGCGCTGCTGCCGACCATCACCATCGTCGCGCTCGATGTCGGCTATCTGCTCGGCGGCGTCATCGTCGTCGAGGAAATCTTCGCGCTGCCGGGCATCGGGCGCCAGCTCATCGTCGCGATCCAGGCGCGCGACCTGCCGTCCATCCAGGCCGGCGCGCTGATCCTGGCGACGACCTATGCCGTCGCCAATTTCCTCGCCGACATCGCCTATGCCTGGCTCGACCGGAGGATCCAGTATGATTGAGATCCTCAAACGGATGCTGCGTTCGCCGCAAGGCGCGCTCGGCCTGGTCATCGTCGGCCTGATCCTGCTCGCCGTCATCGTCGGGCCGTGGTTTGCGCCCTACGATCCCGAGAAGATGGCGCCGCTGATGCGCTACAAGCCGCCGAGCGCGCAGTTCTGGCTCGGGACCGACCAGTATGGCCGCGATATCCTGAGCCGGCTGCTGCATGGCGCGCGCGCCACCGTCGTCATGGCGGTGATCGCAACTGCGCTCGGCACGCTGGTCGGCGCCGTGGTCGGCACGATCTCGGCCTTCCTCGGCGGGCGCAGCGACGAGGCGATCATGCGCACCGTCGATGCCATCATGTCGATCCCGAGCCTGCTGCTGGCGCTGCTGATCGTGAACCTGCTCGGCAAGAGCAGCGTGAACGCACTTCTCGCCATCGCGCTCGCCTTCGCGCCCGGCATGGCGCGGGTGACACGCTCGGTCGCGCTCGCCGTGCGCAAGCAGGACTATGTCAATGCCGCCATCGCGCGCGGCGAGAGCGCCGCCTACATCGTCGGGCGCGAGATGCTGCCGAATGTGGTCGCCCCGATCGTCGTCGAGATGACGATCCGCGTCGCCTTCGCGGTGATGCTGTTTGCGACGCTCTCCTTCCTCGGGCTCGGCGCCCAGCCGCCGGCCTCGGAATGGGGGCTGATGGTCGCGGAGGCCCGCCGCTTCATGCATCTGAGCCCGTGGATGATCCTGTGGCCGAGCCTCGCCGTCGCGCTGGTCGCGATCGGTTTCAACCTGCTCGGCGATGGCTTGCGCGACGCGCTGAACCCGAGGAGCTGAGGCGATGACGACCCCGATCCTCGACATTGCCGGCTACGGCCTCGACTACGCGACGCCGGCGGGCTTTACCCGCGCACTTGACGACGTGACGCTCTCCATCGCCCGGGGCGAGGTGCTCGGCCTCGTCGGCGAATCCGGCTCGGGCAAGACCTCGCTTGCCTGGGCGATCATGCGCCACCTGCCGAAGAGCGCGCGCGAGGCCGGCGCCATCAGGCTGACGGGCCAGGATCTGCTCAAGACCTCCGAAGCCGAGATCGAGGCGATCCGCGGCAAGCGCATCGGCATGGTGTTCCAGGATCCGAGCACCTCTCTCAATCCGACGCTTTCGCTCGGCACGCAACTGGCCGAGGTGCTGGTGCGCCATCGCGGCCTGACCCGCAAGCAGGCCTGGGCCGAGGGCGAGGAGCGTCTCGCTCATGTCGGCCTGAAGGTGCCCGGTCAGATGATGCGGCGCTACCCGCACGAGGCCTCGGGTGGCGAGAAGCAGCGCGTCGTGATCGCGACCGCCTTCGCCTGCCAGCCGGAATGCATCATCTTCGACGAACCGACGACGGCACTCGATGTGATCACGGCCCGCCAGATCCTCGACCTGTTCAAGGAATTGCAGGCTGAGACCGGTGTCGCCTCGCTCTACATCTCGCATGATCTCGCGCTCGTCTCGCAGATCGCGACCAAGGTCGCGGTGATCCACCGCGGCAAGATCGTCGAGCAGGGCGCCGTCGCCGAAGTCTTTGCCCGCCCGCGCGATGCCTATACGCAAAAGCTGCTCGCTGCCGTGCCTCGGCCCGACCACCGCCTCGTCGACACGGCTGCGCCTGCCGCGGGCAAGCCGCTGGTCGAGGTTGAGAAGGTCAGCGTCCATTACGGCCGCAAACCCTTTCTCGGCCGGCTGCTCGGGCGCGCGAACACGCAGTTCACCGGCAATCGCGAGGTCAGCCTCTGCGTGATGCGGGGCGAGATCCTCGGCATCGTTGGCGAGTCCGGTTCGGGCAAGTCGACGCTTGCCAAGGCGATGACCGGCCTCAACCGCTTCGAGGGCGAGATCCGCTTCGCCGGGCGCCGCATCGCGGGGCTCGGCGACATGGACCGCGCCTATCGCCGCGATGTCCAGATCATCTTCCAGCACCCGGATTCCTCGCTCAACCCGCGCCAGCGCATTCGCGAGATCCTGTCGCGGCCGCTCGAACTCTATGGCGAGCCCGGCGCGCGCAAGGATGCGGCTGCGATCGGAGAACTGCTAGAGCAGGTCAGGCTGCCCGCCGCCTTCGCCGAGCGCTACCCGCATCAACTTTCCGGCGGTGAGAAGCAGCGCGTCGCGATCGCGCGCGCCTTCGCCTCGAAGCCAAAACTGGTGATCTGCGACGAGATCACCTCGGCGCTCGATGTCTCCGTGCAGGCCTCGGTGGTCGAGCTGCTGGTCGACCTGCAGAAGCGCTTCGGCACGGCCTATCTCTTCATCACGCACGATCTCAACCTGGTCCGGCAGATCGCCCACCGGGTCGCGGTGATGTATCGCGGCGACCTCGTCGACCTCGTCGATGTCGCCGCGCTGACCGACGGAACCCTCCACCCCTATACCCGCTCCCTGCTCGACGCCGTGCCGGCTCCGGCCGCGGCGGCGGCCTGACATTCGAGGCCCTGACGATGAATCCCCGCGACCTGATCCATTCCCTCGATGAGAAGGCCTGCCTCGCGCTCCTCTCCGGCTGGGTGCAGCATAAAAGCTATTCCGAGACCGACGGCGAGCGGGCGCTCGTCCATCATGTCGTCGACCAGATGAAGGCGATGGGCATCGAGGCGGAGGCGCAGGCCTTCGACGAGGGCCGTCGGGCCAATGCCATCGGGCGCTGGAAGGGCACGGGCGGCGGCAAGAGCCTGATGTTCAACGGCCATCTCGACACGAACCCGGCAACCGAGGGCTGGACGGTCGATCCCTGGGGCGGGCTCGTCGACGACCAGTTCATCTACGGCATCGGCGTCTCCAACATGAAGGCGGGCGACGCGGCCTCCTATTGCGCGGTGAAGACGCTGCTCGATGCCGGCGTGAAGCTGAAGGGCGACGTGGTCCTGACCTATGTCGTCGGCGAACTGCAGGGCGGCGTCGGCACGGTCGCCGCGATCCGCAACGGCATCCGGGCCGACTATTTCGTCAACAGCGAGCCGACCGACGTGCAGGCCGTGACCATGCACGCCTGCGCCTTCTCCTTCGTCATCGAACTCGTCGGCAACACGCGCCATCTCTCCAAGCGCGAGCAGGCAGTCGACGCGATCATGGCGGCCTGCGACCTGATCCCGCGGCTGAACGGCATGGCTTTCTCCGGTGCACTGACCGCCGAGCATGAATCGATCAACCGCGTCCATGTCGGCGTAGTCCATGGCGCGCTCGGCAAGGAACTGCACGAGTGGCGCGCGCCGCAGGTCGCCGACTATTGCAAGCTCAAGGGCTCCGGCCGCTATGCGCCCGGCCAGACGCAAGAAGGCGCGCTCGCCGACATGCAGCGCGAGCTCGCCGCGCTGGAGGTTCGCTTCCCCGGCCTGAAGACCACGATCCGCATCGAAAAGAAGGAAGGCCACCAGTCGATGCCGGCCTTCGAGGTCGCCCGGGACGCGCGCATCGTCAAGACGGTCAATGCGGCCTATGAGGCGGTGCGCGGCGAAAAGCAGCCGACCGGCGCGATCAAGCCGCCGGGCTTCTTCGGCACCGATGCCGGCCATCTCTATGCCGAAGCCGGCATGGAAGGCATCGTCTGCGGGCCGGGCGGGCGCTACAACACCATGCCCGACGAGCGCGTCGAGATCCGCGACTTCCTCGACATGGTTCGCATCTACATGCTGACCATCCTCGATATCTGCGAAGTGGCGTGAGCCTGCTCTTCCCGCGCGAGGAGTTCGCGGGGCGGGTGGCGCGAGCCCGCTCTGCGATGGCGGACGCCGGCGCGGAGCTTCTGCTGGTCGACCATGCCGAGTGCCTGGCCTGGCTGACGGGCTTTACCGTCTCGGAGACGATGTATCGCGCGGCTTTCCTGCTGCGCGACGGCGAACCCTGGTTCGTGCTGCGCGAGCTCGACGCCGGGCCCTGCCGTGACGCCTGCTGGTTTGTCGATATCGTCGGATTTCCCGATGGCGCCGAGCCGCATGCCGTGATGGCGGATGAAATCCGTCGCCGCGGCCTCGGCAACGCGCGGATCGGCGCCGATCATCTCTCCTACGGCTTTACGGCCGCGACGCGCGACCGGTTCGCAGCGCTGCTGCCGCAGGCGCAGTTCGTCGACCTGCCGGGGGCGAGCGACCTGCTCCGGGCGGTGAAAACGCCGGCCGAAATCGACCAGATCGCGGCAGCCGCGGCGATCGCTGACAGGGCGATGATGGCGATCGCGGAGAGGGCGCGGCCCGGGTTGTCGCCGCGGGCGGCCGCAGCCATTGCCGCCGCCTGCTTCCTGGAGAATGGCGCCGACACGGGTGAAACCGGTCCCATCCTGCCCGGCATTGGCGACCACGAATTCCTGCACGGCGTGATGACGGCGCAGCCGCTCGCCGAGGGGGACATCTTGCATGTCGAACTGATCCCGAAGCTGCGCCATTACGGCGCCCGACTGATGCGCCCCGTCCTGATTGGCGGGGACGAACGTGGGCTCACCCCGCTCGCCGAGCGCCTGGTCGCGCTCCAGGACGAGCAGTTCGCAGCCATGCGGCCGGGCGCCCTGGCTTGCGACGTCGATGCCGTGCTGCGCGACGCCGTGCTGGGCGAGAGCCTGCGTCGGGCTTACGACAACGTCACCGGTTACACGCTCGGTCTCTACGCTCGCACCCCGCGCCCCAGCGACTTCTCTCGCGTGTTCCTGCCGAACGCGCGCTGGAGGCTCGAAGAGGGCATGGTCTTTCACATGTACACGACGGCTGGAGGCTTAGGGTTCAGCGAGACGATCGTGGTCGAAAGCGACGGCTGCAGGCGCCTGAGTTCGCTGCCCCGAAAGCTGCTCTCAAGCACCGTGCATTGAAGCGTCGTCCGACGCCGGTTTCGGTCCCGGTGCGGATTGCGATTGGGCAGGGCGCCCGTGGCTCCAATGTGCGGCGATTGTCCGGGCTGCGACGGGCGCCGAATGTCTGCCTCTGCCGTACGCGCGAGACGTAGCCGCAGAGGCTGGGGGCAGGGGCTGGAGCAAGGGAGGCGACTGGCCGCTGATGACTGCCGAACTTCGCTAGCGTCTGCTGGGATCACGATTGCAGCGATAGGCGTCCCGGACCCGCGGGGCAGGGTGTCTCGGTGCGCGGCCGCGGCGTGCCGCTTTGGCCCTTCCTGGCGAACAGGACCGCGCCTGCGGCAGACGGCCAGAACACGGCCACGACCTCACCACATCCAGAATTCGCTGAACTTGTGCGATGCAGCAAAAAAACGAATGCATTGCAATATGTTATCCGCCGCCATCATTGTTTGACATGTTTAGCGATTGAGTGTTCACTAAACAAATCGCTGAACTTGGACGGCTCGTTCCGAGGCGGCGTGAGGAAACATCCCGCGTCGGCTGTGCCCCATATTGCGGCTGTGCCCTTCGCGGTCGCGCAGGTTCGCCCGTCACCCCCATGACGGCTGGTGACGGCACGCCAACGGAGGGAAGCACATGACACAATTCAGGACATGGATGCTGGCCGCGACCATTGCCGGGAGCTCCGCGCTCGCTGCCACGGGAGCCGAGGCGCAGGGCAAGTCGCTGACGCTCTGCTGGGCGGCCTGGGACCCGGCCAATGCGCTGGTCGAGCTCTCCAAGGACTTCACCGCCAAGACCAATATCGCGATGAAGTTCGAGTTCGTACCCTGGCCGAATTTCGCCGACCGCATGCTCAACGAGCTCAATTCCAAGGGCAAGCTCTGCGACCTGATCATCGGTGACTCGCAGTGGATCGGCGGCTCCGCCGAGAACAAGCACTATGTGAAGCTGAACGATTTCTTCGCCAAGGAAGGCATCAAGATCGACGATTTCATGCCGGCGACCGTCACCGGCTATGCCGAATGGCCTAAGAACACGCCGAACTACTGGGCGCTGCCGGCCATGGGGGATGCGCTCGGCTGGACCTACCGCAAGGACTGGTTCTCCAGGCCCGAGCTGCAGGCCGAATTCAAGGCCAAATACAACCGCGAGCTCGCCGCGCCGAAGTCGCAGACCGAGCTGAAGCAGATCGCCGAGTTCTTCCAGGGCCGCGACATCGACGGCAAGAAGGTCTATGGCGCGGCGATCTTCACCGAGCGTGGCTCGGAAGGCATCACGATGGGCGTCGCCAACGCGCTCTATCCTTTCGGCTTCAAATATGAGGACCCGAAGAAGCCCTACGCCATGGCCGGTTTCGTCAACTCCGAGGATGCCGTGAAGGGCCTGGAGTTCTACAAGTCCCTGTACAAGTGCTGCACCCCGCCGGGCTACTCCAACGCCTATATGCAGGAGGGCCTGGACGCTTTCAAATCCGGGCAGGCTGCCCTGCAGATGAACTGGTTCGCCTTCTTTCCCGGCCTGTACAAGGATCCCAATGTCGGCGGCGACAGGATCGGCTTCTTCGTCAATCCGCCTGAGAAGGAGAAGGGCTCGCAGCTCGGCGGGCAGGGACTCTCGGTCGTCGCCTATTCGCCGAACCAGGCCGAGGCGCTGTCCTACGTCAAATGGTTCGCCTCGCTCGACGTGCAGAAGAAGTGGTGGGAGCTGGGCGGCTATACTTGCCACAAGGGCGTGCTGAACGATCCTGGTTTCGCCAAATCCGCGCCCTTCGCGGCTGATTTCCTCGTCGCCATGGGCCAGGTCGTCGATTTCTGGGCCGAGCCTTCCTACGCGCAGTTGCTGCAGGCGGAACAGGCGCGCGTCCACGACTATGTCGTGGCGGAGAAGGGTACCGCCAAACAGGCGCTCGACCTGCTGATCCAGGATTGGACCAAGGTCTTCAAGGAAGACGGCAAGTTCTGACGCAAGCGGGCCTTCGCCCCCAGCCGAACCGGGGCTGCGCCGCATCGCAGGTGGCGCAGCCAGTCCCCGACCTTGCCTTTGAACGGTGCTGAGTCATGAATGCGAGCGACGTCACCGGCATCAGGAGCGCGGCAGCGATGCGCGCAGCCTATCCCCCGATCGCCCACCGGGTCCGGGGCCTCAGCGACAAGGCCATCGCCTGGATCTTCATCGCGCCGACGATGACCCTCCTGCTCGCGATCAACCTGTTCCCGCTGATCTGGACGATCCAGCTCTCCTTCACCAATTACCGCGCCAATCGCCCCAATGCACCGCTGCGCAATGTCGGGCTCGAGCACTACCAGACGATCCTGTCGGATCCGGAAATCTGGCAGCGCATGCAGGCGACGGCGCATTTCGTGTTCTGGACGATCCTGCTGCAGACCGTCATCGGCTTCGCGCTGGCCTACCTGATCGACCGCAAATTCCGCGGCCATGGCTTCTGGACCACGCTGATCCTGATCCCGATGATGCTGTCGCCGGCGGTGGTCGGCAATTTCTGGACCTTCCTGTACCAGCCGCAGATCGGCCTGTTCAATTATGTGGTCTCGTTCTTCTCCGGCATTCCGCCGTCCTCCTTCCAGATGCTCGGCGATGTGAACCTGAGCCCCTGGGCGATCATCATCGTCGATACCTGGATGTGGGCGCCCTACGTGATGCTGATCTGCCTCGCCGGCCTGCGCTCGATCCCGGACTACATCTACGAGGCGGCCGAGGTCGACCGGGCCAGCAACTGGCGGCAATTCATCTCGATCACACTGCCGATGTGCCTGCCCTTCATCATGCTGGCCGTGCTCTTCCGCGGCATCGAGAACTTCAAGATGTTCGACATGGTCAATCTCCTGACCTCGGGCGGGCCGGGCTCGACCACCGAACTCGCCTCGATCACGCTGAAGCGCGCCGCCTTCGAGGCCTGGCGTACCGGCTATTCCTCCGCCTTCGCGATCATCCTGTTCGTCGCCGTGTTCGGGCTGGCGAACATCTATGTGAAGGCGCTGAACAAGGTGAAGGCACGATGAGTGGCGCTCTCTCCACGGCCCATTCCGTCGTCGCGCCGAGCGGACGCGTCAAGCTGCTGGCCGGCACCATCGTCGTTCTCTACGCGCTGGTGGCGATTGTGCCGCTGCTCTGGATCGGCCTGACCAGCATCAAGACGCCGCCGGATTCGATCTCCTACCCGCCCAAGGTCGTGCCCTTCCTGCATTTCGAGCCTTCGATCGAAGGCTATTGCAACCTGTTCAACACGCGCTCGCGCCAGACGGCGGATTATCTCGCCTCGCTCCCGCCAGCGAATTCCGCCTGCGAAGAGATCACGCGCTCGCGCAGCATGGTGGTCGTCGGCCCGTCGAATTATGTGCCGCGCTTCGTCAATTCGCTGATCATCGCTTTCGGCTCGACGCTGCTCTCGGTGGGGCTGGGCACCTGCGCGGCCTATGCCTTCTCGCGCTTCAAGGTGCCGCTGAAGGACGACCTGCTGTTCTTCATCCTGTCGACACGGATGATGCCGCCGATCGCCGTCGCGATCCCGATCTTCCTGATGTATCGCGAGCTCGGCCTCTCCGACACGCGGCTGGGAATGATCCTGCTCTACACCTCGGTCAACGTCTCGCTGGCCGTCTGGCTGCTCAAGGGCTTCATCGACGAGATCCCACGCGAATATGAGGAAGCGGCGATGATCGACGGCTATACGCGGCTGCAGGCCTTCCGCAAGGTCGTGCTGCCGCAGGCCACGACCGGCATCGTCGCGACCGCGATCTTCTGCCTGATCTTCGCCTGGAATGAATATGCCTTCGCCGTGCTGCTCACCTCGGGCACGGCGCAGACCGCGCCGCCCTTCATCCCGATCATCATCGGCGAGGGCGGCCAGGATTGGCCGGCCGTGGCGGCCGGAACGACGCTGTTCCTGATCCCGATCCTGGTTTTCACCGTGCTGCTGCGCAAGCACCTCCTGCGCGGCATCACCTTTGGGGCGGTGCGCAAATGAACCTGCAAGTGAACCGGCAAGGGAACCGGTATCCGAGCCATCCCCGGGAGCCGCAAGGTGCGGCCGCATCGCGCTGGCCAAAGGCGCTGCGACGCGGACCGATGGAGATACTGGCGACGGTGCTGATCTCGGCCGGGGTGCTGATGCTGCTGCAGCCCTTCTCGCTGACGCTCTACGGCTATTCCTTCGTCACGACCTTGATCGGCGTCGTCATGTTCACCTTCGTCACCAAATTCCCGGAGTGAGCCATGGCCGAGATCCGGGTCGATAATCTGGTGAAACGGTTCGGCGCCTTCATGGCGGTGCGCGATACCAGTTTCACGGTCGAGAACGGCGATTTCTTCTGCCTGCTGGGTCCCTCCGGCTGCGGCAAGACCACGACGTTGCGCATGGTTGCGGGGTTGGAGCTGCCATCCTCCGGCAGCATCCAGCTCGACGGTGAGGACGTCACCTTCAAGCGGGCGCGCGAACGCGACATCGCGATGGTGTTCCAGCTCTTTGCGCTCTACCCGCATATGAACGTGCGCAAGAACATCAGTTTTCCGCTGGTCTCGATGGGCGTGCCCAGGGACGAGACGAGACGGCGCGTCGAGGAAGCGGCGCGCGTGCTGCGCATCGAGCATCTGCTCGACAAATCGATCTCCGGTCTGTCCGGCGGCGACCGGCAGCGGGTCGCACTCGGACGCGCCATCGTGCGCGAACCGAAGGCCTTCATGATGGACGAGCCACTGGGCGCGCTCGACGCCGAATTCCGCCATCTGATGTGCGGCGAGCTGCGCGCGCTGCACGACCGGCTGAAGGCGACGACGGTCTATGTCACCCATGACCAACTCGAGGCCATGTCGATGGCCGACAAGATCGCGGTGATGAATGATGGCGTGATCGAGCAGCTCGGCTCGCCACAGGAGATTTATGACCGGCCGAATTCGATGTTCGTCGGGGATTTCATCGGCTCGCCCGCGATGAACTTCATCCATTTCGACGGCGCAGCGATTGCGGGTTCGACCTCGGTCAGCATCGATGCAGCCTGCGTGACCCTGCCGGAACTGCGCGAGAGCCATGCACCCGGGCCGCTGGCGCTGGGGGTGCGGCCCGAGCAGATCGTCATCGGCGATCCCGGCCGGCAGGGCAGCGCCCTTCCGGGCGAGATTTTTGGCACCGAATATCTCGGCACGACCCAGATCGTGACGGTCGCCACCCCGCGCGGCAAGCTCAAGGCGCGCTTGCCCGCCCATCTGCCAGTGGCAGCCGGCGACCGCGTCAGTCTGTCGTTCAGGCCGGAGCGGCTGTCGCTGTTCGATGCGGCGACGGGAAAGGCGATCCGCTCCGCCTTGCATGAGGCCAGCACGACGAGGCGCACCCATGGCTGAGGTCACGCTGACTCAGGTCTCGAAGCGGTTCGGCGCGGTGCAGGCCGCGAGCGATCTGTCGCTCACCATCGCCGATGGCGAGTTCGTCGTGCTGCTGGGGCCGACGGGCGCGGGCAAGACGACAGCCTTGCGCCTCATTGCCGGGCTGGAGGCCCCGGATGACGGCCGCATCTTCATCGGCGGCGCCGATGTCACGGCGCTGCCGCCGGCCGCGCGCGACGTCACCTTCGTGTTCCAGCAATATTCGCTCTATCCGCATCTGAGCGTCTTCGACAATCTCGCCTTCCCCTTGCGTTCGCCGACACGGCGCACGCCCGAGGACGAGATCCGGCGCGCGGTCGGCCATGTCGCAAAGCTCCTCAAGATCGAGGACAAGCTGCAGAACCGCGCGACGCAGCTCTCCGGCGGCCAGATGCAGCGCGTCGCGATCGGCCGTGCTTTGGTGCGCAGCCCGTCGATCTATTTGATGGATGAGCCGCTCTCCTCGCTCGATGCCAAGCTGCGCGCGGAATTGCGCATCGAGTTGAAGCATATCCAGCAGGATCTGGGCGCGACCATCCTCTACGTCACGCATGACCAGACCGAAGCGATGACGCTGGCCTCTCGCATCGGCGTCATCAACCAGGGCCGCCTCGTGCAGATCGGAACGCCGCGCAGCATCTATGAGGACCCGACCGACATCTATGTCGCGACCCGCCTCGGCAGCCCCGGCATCAATCTGTTGCCGCGCGCGCTCTTCCCCGATCTGGAGGCGCCGGCGAGCACGACCACGATCGGCGTGCGCACCGAACATCTCGCCATCGCCAAGGCGGGGAATGGTGCGGTGACGGGCAAGGTCAACTGGATCGAGCGGCTCGGCGACCAGAACCACCTGCATATCGCGGTGAACCAGCAGCAAATCGTCAGCCTGGTCGATCCCGATGAAGGCCTGGATGTTAGCGACGAGGTGAGCGTGAGCCTGCTCAAGCCGCTGTTCTTCGATGCCGACGGCCAGCGGGTGAGGTGAGCCATGGATGACGCGTTGAAGAAGAAGCTGATCGAGGCCATGACCGGGGCGATCGTGAGCCATACCGATGAACTGACGGCGCTCGACCAGGCCATCGGCGACGGTGACCACGGCCTGAATATGAAGCGCGGTTTCGAAGCCGTGCTGGCGGACATGGGACCGATCTCGGCAAAGCCCTTGCCCGACGCCCTGCAGGCAATCGGCACGACATTGGTGATGAAGGTCGGTGGCGCGTCGGGCCCGCTCTACGGCACACTGTTCATGGCGCTCGGCAAGGAGCTGCCGCCGGAACCGACGGTCACGGATCTGGCGCGGGCGCTGGCCGCGGCGATCGAAGCCGTGAAGGCGCGCGGCAAGTCCGATCTCGGCCAGAAGACCATGCTCGACGTGCTGGCGCCGCTCCAGGTCGCACTCGCCCATGGCGGCACCGACCTCACGAAGCGCCTTCCCGAGGTCGTGAAGGATGCGGCCGAGGCGACGGTGCCGCTCAGGGCCATTCGCGGACGCGCCTCGTTTCTGGGCGAACGTTCGGTCGGCCATATGGACCCAGGGGCACGCTCATCGGCGCTGCTCGCCACCGCAATCTGCAACACCATCGGAGCTTGAAAGCATGCCAGCCAGCAAGAATGTCGGCATCGTCATCGTGTCGCACTCGGCCAAGGTCGCCGAAGGCGCCGCCGACATGGTCCGCCAGATGGTCGGCGACAATGTCCCGCTCGCCGCGGCCGGGGGGAATGCCGAAGGCGGCCTCGGCACTGATGTCGCCGCCATCATGGCAGCGATCGACAAGGCATGGTCGGAAGCGGGCGTCGCCATCCTGGTCGATCTCGGCGGGGCCGAGACCAATAGCGAGATGGCGGTGGAAATGATGCCGGAGGAGCGGCGGGAGCGCATCGTCATCTGTAATGCACCGATTGTGGAAGGCGCCGTGATGGCCGCGACCGAAGCGTCCGGCGGTTCGCCGCTGGCGGTCGTGCAGGCGACCGCCGAGGAACTCATGTCGGCATGAACGAGATGTCGGCCAATGGTAGCCAGAGGCAAGGTAGCGAGAGGAATCAAGGGATGCAGGAGGTGACGGCCAGCGCCCTGCTCACCAACAAGATCGGGCTTCATGCCCGGCCGTCGGTGAAGCTCACCCAGACCGCCAAGCGCTTCGGCTCGCGTATCGAGGTCGCCACCAGCGCGGCCGGCCCGTGGACCGATGCCAAGAGCCCGGTGAAGATCATGCGCGTCAAGGCGGCCAAAGGCGAAGTGCTGCATTTCAAGGCCAGCGGCGAAGATGCGTCCGCGGCGCTCGCCGCGCTCGTCGATATCGTCGCCCGCAAGTTCGATGAGGAGTGAGGCGTGATGGAACGCCGCCTTTCCGGCCTCGCCGCATCGACCGGGCTCGCCTTCGGCCCGGCGGTGGCCTTTCGCGCCGTCGGCGAGATGCGGCGCGAGACGGGCCCGGTCGCAAGCGAGCGACAGGCCCTGGCGGATGCCGTTGCCGCGTCGCTCCAGGCCGTCACGGGTTTGGCGGCCAGCCTTCACGGCGAGGCTGCCGATATCGTGGGCTTCCAGGTAGCGCTGCTCGAGGACGACGCCCTGACCGAGGGCGCCTATGAATCAATCGCGCGCGGCGTGCCGGCCGACGCGGCTTGGCGACAGGCGCTGGCGGACGAGATCGCCGGCTATGAGGCGGCCGATGACGCCTATTTCCGCGCCCGCGCCGCTGATCTGGCCGATATCCGGGACCGGGTTCTGCGCCAGCTTTTCGGCTTGCCCGAACTGGCGGATGCGCCGCCCGGCGCCGTCATCCTGGCGCAGGACCTGCCGCCCTCCGCCTTCCTCGGCATCGATTGGTCGCAAGGCGGCGGCATCGTGCTCGGGGCCGGCAGCCCGACCAGCCATGTCGCCATGCTGGCGCGCGGGCGTGGCGTGCCGATGGTGGTCGGCATCGGCTCCGACTGGGAGGCGGTCTCGGGGACGGTCGTCGTCGACGGCATGGCAGGCCTCGTCCTGACCGGCCCGTCGCGCGCGAGCATCGATGCGGCGCGGCGGCGGGCTGACGAGCTCGGCCAGGTGCGGAGCCAGGCGGAAACCCGCAAGCGCGAGCCTGCGCTGACCCGCGACGGGACCCCGATCGCCGTGCTGGTCAATGTCGCGGGGATGGCCGATGTCGCCGGCTTCCTGGTCGAGGCCTGCGACGGCATCGGCCTGACCCGCACGGAGTTTCTGGTCGAGCAGGCCTTGCAGGATGAGGCGCACCAGTTCGAGGCCTATGCCGCCTTGCTGCGCTGGGCTGCCGGCCGACCGGTGACGATCCGCACGCTCGATGCTGGCGGCGACAAGCCCATCGCCGGCTACACGATCGATGGCGAGACGAATCCCTTTCTCGGCCTGCGTGGCATCAGGCTGTCGCTGCGCCATCCCGAGATCTTCCGTGTACAATTGCGCGCCTTGGCCCGGGCGGCGAGCCTCGGTCCGCTCAAGGTCATGCTGCCCATGGTCACCGTAGCGCGCGAACTGGAACAGGCGAGGGGGCTGCTGGACAGCGTTCTGGGGGAACTCGCGGCGGAAGGCGTGCCGCATGCAGCGCCTGCGCTCGGCATCATGGTCGAGGTCCCGGCCGCCGCCATGGCGGTCGCGAGTTTCGATGCCGCCTTTTTCTCGATCGGCTCCAACGATCTGACGCAATACGCGACCGCCGCCGCGCGCGATGGCTCGGAGGTCGCGGCCTATGCCGACGTGCTGCATCCCGGCGTGCTCGCGATGATCGCCCATGTCGCGCGCCATGGGGTGGAGCGTGGTCGGGAGGTCAGTCTCTGCGGTGACGCGGGAGGCGATCCGCGCGCCATCGCCGCCTTGCTGCGGGCCGGAATCCGGGCCGTATCGGTCTCCCCCGGGCTGCTGGCGCTGGCGAAGGACGCGATCCGCGCGGTCGATCTCTCGCAGCCAGGGGTGGACGCATGAGCAGCTCCGAAACCCTTGCCAGCGAGCCTTCGCCCCTGGCCGGGTACAAGGCGATCCTGCGGGCGGTCATCGAGAACCGCCCCTCCGGCACACGGCAGCGGCTGGCGGAAGCCCTCGGCAAGAACCGCAGCTTCATCTCGCAGATCGTCAACCCGGCCTATGTCACGCCCGTGCCGGTCCAGCATCTGGAGACGATCTTCCATGTCTGCCATTTCGCGCCGCCGGAACGCGAGGCCTTCCTCGCCGCCTATCGGGCCGCCCATCCCGGGCGCTTGGAGGTGGTCGACACCGCCCGGCCGATGCGCCGGCTGGTGGTCGAATTGCCGGATTTCGGCAGTGCCGACCTGAATGCCCGGGCCGACCATATCGTGCTGGGGGTGGCGCGCGGCCTGGTCTCGCTGATCCCGGCCGGGGCCGATGACGATGAAGCCGAGATGCGGGGGGAGAGCCCATGAAGAAGCTGATCAACGCGGTCGACAGCATCCTGTCGGAGAGCCTCCAGGGACTTGCCGCCATCCATGGCGATATCCTGGTGCTCGGCGACGAAGAGAAGTTCGTTCGGCGCAAGGTGCTGACGCCCGACAAGGTCGCGCTGATCTCGGGCGGGGGCTCAGGCCATGAACCCCTGCATGCCGGCTTCGTCGGCACCGGCATGCTCGATGCCGCCTGCCCGGGCCAGGTCTTCACCTCACCGACGCCCGACCAGATGCTCGCCGCCGTCAATGCCGTCGCCACGGCGGCGGGCTCGCTCTTCATCGTCAAGAACTATGAAGGCGACGTGATGAATTTCGAGATGGCGGCCGAGATGGCCGAAACCCCGGTCGCGACCGTCATCACCGATGACGACGTCGCGGTCCCGGCCTCGACCTATTCCACCGGCAGGCGTGGTGTTGCCGGCACGCTGATCGTCGAGAAGATGGTCGGCGCCGCCGCCGAGCAGGGTCGCGAGCTGAACGCGCTGAAATCTCTCGGCGACGAGGTCAACCGGCGCACCCGCTCGATGGGCGTGGCGCTGACCTCCTGCACCGTGCCCGCAGCCGGCAAGCCGACCTTCACGCTCGCCGAGGACGAGATGGAGATGGGCGTCGGCATCCACGGCGAGCCGGGCCGGCGGCGCGTGAAGCTGGCAACGGCGGACGCAATCGCCGACGAGATGATGGGCGCGATCCTCGACGATCTCGCCCTGAAGAGCGGCACGCCCTGCCTGCTGCTTGTCAACGGCTTCGGCGGGACGCCCGCCATGGAGCTTTACCTGATGGCCAATGCGGCAAGACGCGTCATGGCAGGGCGCGGTCTCTCGATCGCCCGCGGGCTGGTCGGGTCCTACGTCACCTCTCTGGACATGGCGGGCTGTTCGCTGACCGTGACGGCGCTGGACGACAGCCTGATCCAGCTCTGGGACGCGCCGGTCCATACGGCTGCGCTCCGCTGGGGGTAGGCGCCGTACCGTTCGCATGGCAGCCATCGGTGCGGGGCCTGATGTCTGGTTGCGGCGCACGGCCCGGCAGGCTGCCCAAGGCAACCCCGCCCCGGATCAGATCTGGATGCCGTCCGGCAATCCGCCCAGTTCCTTGAGCGTGATCGGTCGCCCCTGCTTGACGCTGGCCATCGCGGCGGCGCCGCACAGCATCGACATGGCGCCGGCCAGCGCCCCAGCGCGCTGGCCGAGCGGGTCCTTGAGGCCGGGGCGCAACAGCATGTCGCGCAAGCGGTCGTCGCCGCCGAAATGGCCGCCGCTCGCATGTGGCACGCGGATGCGCTCGGCCTTGCCGAAATTCCGCATCAGCATGATCTCGTCGTGATCGGGCACCTCGAAGGCCTGGCGCTCGTACTGGCGGATCTCGATGCGGCCCTTGGTGCCGTTGAAGGCGAGATGGTGACCTTCGATCGGCATGAAGGTGTTGAGCGAGTAGGAGGCGATCACGCCGTTCTCGTAGCGCAGCATCGCCGTCATCGTGTCGGGGATGTCGATGTCCTCGCGATAGACGCAGCCATCGCGGAAATAGCCGTCGACCTCGGCGGGCTCGTCATAGAGCGCCGTCAGCCAGGGGTCCTTGCGGATGTCAAGATAGAAGTCGCATGCGCCGGTATGCGCGCAGGTCTGACAGCGCTCGCCACGGAACGGGCCATTGCGGCCGTAATGGCGCTGCGTGCCGAAGGCCGAGACATCGAGCGCAGTCGAGTCCAGATACCAGTTCAGCAGGTCGAAATGATGGGTCGACTTGTGCACGAACAGGCTGCCGGAGTTCTTTTCATAGGCGTGCCAGCGCCGGAAGTAGTCGGCCCCGTGCTTGGTATCGAGATACCAGTGGAAATCGACCGAGGTGATGGTGCCGATGGCGTTCTCGAGCAGCAGCTGCTTGATCCGGGCGGCGGTCGGCGCGAAGCGGTAGTTGAAGGTCACGTCGATCTGCCGTCCGGTACGGATCTCGGCCTCGAGGATGCGGCGGCATTTCTCCGGCGTCGTGGTCATCGGTTTTTCCGTGATGACCCGGCAGCCGGCTTCCAGCGCCTTGATGATGATGTCGTCATGGGTGTCGTCGCGGCTGCAGACGATGACGATCTCGGGCCTGGCCACGGCGAGCATCGTGTCGACATCGGTGTAGATCGGCGCATTGGTGCCGATCTCCTGGCGGGCATGGCTGGCGCGCAGTTCGTTGACGTCGCAGATCGCGACGAACTCGGTGCAATCTCGCCAGCCGGCAAGGAGCTCCCGCCCCCACATTCCGGCGCCGCGATGGCCGGTGCCGACCAGGGCCACGCGATGGCGTTCGTCACTCAAGGTCATCGCCGCATCCGTCATGTCTGCATGTCCTCGTCAGTCTCTTGTTGTTTGAAACCTCCGGATCATCGCGCCGGGCTTGAGCGCCGGCTGCAATGGCCGGCCGTCAGACGAAATAGTCGGGATGGGCGACGCGCAGCCGGGCCAGATCGGGGATGACCACGTTGAGATGGCTCTGCATGGCCTCCCTGGCGGCCTCGACATCATGCCTCGCGATGGCCTCGCGGATGATCTCGTGCTCGCCGATGACCTGGTGCATGCGGCCGGCGACCGGCAGGGTCAGCCGGCGTGCCCGGTTGATCTGGACCTTCACCTGCCGCAGCAGCTTCCAGATGCTGGGATAGCCGGCGATCAGCGCGATCGCCTCGTGGAAGGCTTCGTCCGCCGCGTGGAAGGCGTCCATGTCGCCGATATCGGCCAGCATCCGCTGGCTCGCCAGCTTGGCGTCGAGTTGGGCGATGTCGGCCACGGTGGCGATTTCGGCCGTGCGCTTGATCGCCGTGTCTTCAAGAGCCAGCCGGATGACCTGCGCCTCGGGGATCGCGCTGAGCGGCACATGCGAGACGAAGGTGCCCGATTGCGGGAAGATATCGACGAGTCCGTCCTCCGAGAGGCGGATCAGCGCTTCGCGCACCGGCGTCTTGCTGACCCCGAATTGCTGCGTCAGCGCCTTCTCCTGCAGGGGCGTGCCGGGTGCGAGATGCATGTTGACGATGGCCTCGTAGAGCTCGTCGTAGATCACCGTCGCCGTGGTGACGCGTCGCTGCGGCGGACGATGGCCGGACTTCGCCGACCGCCCCCGCGGGGCGGATCCCTCCGCGATCTCATGCTCGCCCTGGCGTTCCATTGCTCTCGCCTGTTCGGCCTGTGCAGCACCGCTCGATGCGGTTTTGACATACTAGTATCTTAGTGTATCAGTTTATCAAGGCTCAAAGGAAGGCGCTTGGTTGGAACGCCACGAAACCAGCTCGCTACCGCTCGAAACGCATGCCCGTCCGCGTTCGTCCGTCTGTTGGGCATGACGGGGCAGGGGGCGCTGCACCTGCGGGCTGGGATCGGGGCCGCGCTCGTGCAAGCATGGGCGGGTGCAGCTCGCCGCCTGATACCAGCTCCGACGACTGCAGAAGCTTCGACGCCTGAAGTAGCCTTGATGCCTGAAGTAGCTTTGACGCCTGAATACTTCCGCGCGCACCGGCGCGCCAAGAGCAACATGTTCAAACAAAAACAAAATCTGGAAACGCACCAATCGAGGGAGAAAGTCGATGAGCGCCTATTCTGTTAGCCGTCGGGAGTTGCTCGGCGCCGGCGCCGGCATTGCGGCTGCTTCGCTGCTGGGCCTCAGGCCCGCAGCGGCGCAGCAAAAGGACATCAGGGTGTTCTGGTGGGGCTCGCAAGAGCGCGCCGACCGCACCAACCGGGCCGTCGATGCCTACAAGAAGGCGAATGCCGGCATCGACGCCAAGACCGAGTTCGCCGGCTGGAGCGATTACTGGCCGCGCCTCGCCACACGGGTCGCCGGACGCAATGCGCCGGATCTGCTCCAGATGGACTACCGGTACATGTTCGAATACGCCCGCCGCGGCGCGATCGTGCCGCTGGACCAGTACCTGGGCAATGCACTCAAGATCGAGGATTTCGGCAAGGCCAACCTCGAATCCTGCAGCGTCGACGGCAAGCTCTACGGCATCAATCTCGGCGTGAACTCATCCTGCGCCGTGTTCGATCCGGCGGCATGGGAGGCCGCTGGCGTCGCGCCGCTGGCGTTCGGCAACAGCTGGGACGAGTTCGTCAGCAAATGCGCGGCCTTCGCAAAGGGCAATAAGCGCAAGAAATTCTACGCCACCATGGATGCCAGCGGCCATGAGCCGGGCTTCGAGCTCTGGCTCGTGCAGAACGGCAGGGCGCTCTACGGCGAGGATGGAAAGCTCGCCTTTGATGAGAAGGACGCCGGCAACTGGTTCAAGCTCTGGGCCGAACTGCGCAAATCGGGCGGTTGCGTGCCACCCGATGTCCAGGCCCTCGACAAATCGACGCTCGACACCTCGACCCTGACGCTCGGCTATGCGGCGACCGCGTTCCCGCATTCCAATCAGTTCGTCGGCCTCCAGCAGCTCAACAAGGCCAAGCTCGACATCACCGCCTTCCCGGTGACGGCGGGTGGCAAGCCGGGGCAGTATCTGAAGCCGTCGCAGATGTGGTCGATCGCCTCGGATTCGAAGAACCCCGAGATCGCGGCGAAATTGGCGAACTTCACCGTGGCGGAGGCGGGCGGCGCCAAGATCCTGGGCGTCGAGCGCGGGGTGCCGGCATCGTCGGCCATGCGCGAACTCCTGGGGCCGGACCTGGACGAGGTCAGCAAGAAGGTCGTCGATTATATCGGCAAGCTCGGCCCCTATACGGCCAAGCTGCCGCCGTCCCCGCCCAAGGGCGCCGGCGAAGTCGCCTTCGTCCTGGAGCGGGTCAGCCAGGAAGTCGCCTTCGGTGTCTCACCGGAAGAGGGCGGCAAAAAGTTCGTCACCGAGGCCGCGTCGATCCTCAAGCGCGGGTGACGCGATGGTGAGCTTTACCGCAGGTGACGCGGTAGCCAGGCGCCCGGCCAAGCCCGGGCGTCTCCGCCGCTTCTTTTTCGCCGGAAACGGCGCGGGCTACATGTTCCTCGCGCCCTGGCTGATCGGTTTCCTCGGCCTGACGCTCGGCCCGGCGCTGGCCTCGCTCTATTTGTCCTTCACCGATTACGATCTGCTGCAGTCGCCCAGATTCGTCGGCATGGACAATTACGTGCGCATGGCCACGGGGGACGCAAAATTCGCTGCGGCGATGAAGGTGACCTTCATCTATGTCATCCTCTCCGTGCCGCTGAAGCTGATCTTCGCGCTGGCGCTGGCGATGGCATTCAACCGCGGCATCAAGGGCCTGCCGTTCTACCGCGCGGTGTTCTATCTGCCGTCGCTGCTCGGCGGTTCGGTCGCGATCGCGGTGCTCTGGCGCCAGCTCTTCGCTGCCGACGGCCTGGTGAACTCGGTGCTCTCGGTCTTCGGCATCGACGGTCCGAGCTGGATCTCCAACCCGAACTACTCGCTCTACACGCTGGTCGTGCTCTCGGTCTGGCAGTTCGGCTCGCCGATGATCATCTTCCTCGCCGGCCTGCGCCAGATTCCGCAGGACATGTACGAGGCGGCTAATATGGACGGCGCCTCGAAGGCGCGGCAATTCTTCAGGATCACCCTGCCGCTGCTGACGCCGGTGATCTTCTTCAACTTCGTCATCCAGACGATCGACGCGTTCAAGGCCTTCACGCCGTCGTTCATCATCTCGGCCGGCACGGGCGGGCCGATCAACTCGACCCTGTTCTACACGCTCTACCTCTATCAGGAGGCCTTCGGCTTCTTTCGCATGGGCTATGCCTCGGCGCTCGCCTGGGTGTTGGTGCTGATCATTGCCGTCTTCACGGCCTTCTCCTTCCTCACGGCGCGCTACTGGGTGCACTACGATGAATGACGCCGCGCATGCCGCCCCGCCCGGCGATACGCCGGAGCGGCCCATCCTGCACTCCGTGCTGATCCACTCGGCGCTGATCGGCGTCTCGTTCCTGATGCTCTATCCGCTGCTCTGGATGGTATCGGGCTCGGTGCGTCCGGCCGACGACATGTTCGGCGGGCAGACCTCGCTGATCCCGTCGCAGGTGACGCTGCAGGCCTACAAGACCGGCTGGTTCGGCCTGCAGGTCAGCTTCGGCACCTTTTTCCTGAACTCGCTGGCGATTTCCGTGCTGGCGACGATCGGCAACGTCATGGCCGCCTCGGTCACCGCCTTTGCCTTCTCGCGGCTCGAGTTCTTCGGCAAGAGTTTCTGGTTCGCGCTGATGCTGGGCACGCTGATGCTGCCCTATCACGTGACCCTGATCCCGCAATATGTCCTCTTCCTGAAGATGGACTGGGTGAACACCTGGCTGCCTCTGGTCGTGCCGAAATATTTCGCGGTCGACGCCTTCTTCATCTTCCTGATGGTCCAGTTCTTCCGGGGCCTGCCGCGTGAACTCGACGAGGCGGCGATGATGGATGGCTGCAGCGCCTGGCGGATCTACTGGAAGATCGTGCTGCCGCTCTCGCTGCCGGTTCTGGCGACCGCCGCGATCTTCTCCTTCATCTGGACCTGGGAGGATTTCTTCGGGCCGCTGATCTATCTCGGCGACATTCACAGCTACACCGTGCAGATCGGCCTGCGCTCGCTGATCGACTCGAGCGGCACCTCCGATTGGGGCGCGCTGTTTGCGATGTCGGTGCTGTCGCTGATCCCGATCTTCCTGATCTTCCTGTTCTTCCAGCGGCTGCTGATCGAAGGCATCGCCACCACCGGGATGAAGCGCTGAGGATGCCTGCGATGAGAGTGCTGACCTTCGCCGTGATCGGCATCAACCACGACCACATCCATGGTCAGATCGGCGCGCTCCGGCGCGCCGATGCGACCTGCGCCGGCTTCTACGCCGCCGAGGACGATCTCGCGGCCGCGTTCATGGCCAGATACCCGGAGATCCCGCGTGTCACTGAGGCGGCCCGGCTCTATGAGGACCGGGCGATCGACCTGGTGGTGAGCGCTGCTGTTCCGGGTGACCGCGCCGCGATCGCGATCACCGCGATGCGCCATGGCAAGGACGTGATGCTGGACAAGCCGGGGGTGACCAGCCTGGCCCAGCTGCATGAGGTCAAGGCGGTGCAGGCCGAGACCAGGCGCATCGTCTCGATCATGTATTCCGAGCATTTCGAGGTGGCGGCGACGGTGAGGGCCGGCGAGCTGGTGGCGGCCGGTGCGATCGGCGAGGTCGTCAACCTGATCGGCATGGGCCCGCACCGGCTGCGCAAGCCCGAGCGTCCGGGCTGGTTCTTCGAGCGCGAGCGCTATGGCGGCATCCTGACCGACATCGCCTCGCATCAATGCGAGCAGTTCTTGTTCTTCACCGCGGCCGACGACGCCGAGATCCTCTCCGCTTCGGTCGGCAACCGCGCCAATGCCGACCGTCCGGGCCTGCAGGATGTCGGCGATATGCACCTGCGCACGCCAAATGGCGTCACCGGCTATATCCGCGTCGACTGGTTCACGCCCGATGGGCTGCCGACCTGGGGCGATGGCAGGCTGACCATCATCGGAACGCAGGGCACGATCGAGCTGCGCAAGTATGTCGACATCGCCGGCCGCCCCGGCAAGGACCATCTTTTCCTCGTCGACCGCCGCGGCATGCAGCATATCGACTGCTCGGCCGTGGAGCTGCCCTATGGCCGCCAACTCGTTGCCGACGTCTTCGACCGGACCGAGACGGCGATGCCGCAGGCGCGCTGCTTCAAGGCGATGGAGATCGCCCTCAAGGCTCAGCACCTTGCCGAGACCGGCAGGCTGCCGAGCGCATCGTCCCAAGAGGCTGCCTGATGAGTGAAGTGAAATCCGTCGCGGTGGTCGGCTGCAATATCGGCCGCTCGCATATCCTCGAAGGCTATGCGCCGCGCCCCGAGCGCTGGCGCCTTGCCGCCGTCTGCGACCTCAACCAGGAGCGGCTCGACAAGGTTGCCGACGAGTTCTCAGTCGAAAGCCGCACGCAGTATTTCGATGAGCTGCTCGGCCGCGACGATATCGACGTCATCGATATCTCGACCCCTCCGGCGACCCATCTCGAGCTCGTCAGCAGGGCGCTCGCCGCCGGCAAACATGTCGTCTGCGAAAAGCCGCTGGTCGGTTCGCTCTTCGATGCCGACCGCCTGCTCACGGCGGAGGCGCAGAGCGGGCGCATTCTGATGCCGGTCTTCCAGTATCGCTATGGCGACGGGGTGCAGAAGGCCAAGCGCATCATCGATTCCGGCATTGCCGGCACACCCTATCTCGGCACGGTGGAGACCCATTGGAAGCGCACGGCCGCCTATTACGACGTGCCATGGCGCGGCAAATGGGAGACCGAGCTCGGCGGCGTGCTGATGACCCATGCCATCCATATCCACGACATGCTGACCTATCTGATGGGGCCGGTGGCGAAGCTGTTCGCCCGCGCCGTGACGCGGGTCAACGCCATCGAGGTCGAGGATTGCGTCGCCGCCTCGCTGGAGATGCAGAGCGGCGCCCTGGTCGCGGCCAGCGCGACGCTGGGAGCGCAGAACGAGATCAGCCGCTTCCGGCTCTGCTTCGAGAACGTGACCTTCGAGAGCGGCGGCGGCTGCTATTCGCCGGGCGACGATCCCTGGACGGTCCTGCCGGCCAATGACGCAGTGGCTGCCCGGATCGAGGCGCTGCTGGCCGACTACCAACCGGTCGGCCGGCGCTTCCTCGGCCAGATGGATGCGTTCCACGAGGCCTTGAACGGGCGGGCGCCGGTTCCGGTGACGATCGCCGATGCGCGCCGGGCACTGGAGCTGGCGACAGCCTTCTACCAGTCGGCGCAGACCGGCGCGGATGTCTCGCTGCCGATCGGGCCGGATCACCCGAAATACACGAGCTGGCGCCCGAACGGGCACTGAACCGGGACAAGAACACCAGGACCGATCGCTGTCACAAGGTCGGAACGGCGGGGCGATCGGCAAGATGGGGAGAACGAGATGGCGACGAGCATCAAGCTCAACAAGGTGGTGAAGCGCTATGGCGCGGTCGAGGTCATCCACGGCATCGACCTTGCGATCGATCCGGGCGAATTCGTGGTCTTCGTCGGCCCCTCGGGATGCGGCAAGTCGACCTTGCTGCGGATGATCGCCGGGCTGGAGAAGATCACCGGCGGCGACCTCCTGATCGACGGCGAGCGCATGAACGATGTCCCGGCCTCGCAGCGCGGCATCGCCATGGTGTTCCAGTCCTATGCGCTCTACCCGCATATGAGCGTCTACAAGAACCTGGCCTTTGGCCTGGAGACGGCCGGCTACAAGAAAGCCGAGATCGACGAGCGCGTGCAGCGCGTCGCCAGGATCCTGAAGATCGAGAGTCTTTTGCAGCGCCGCCCCCGCGCCCTGTCCGGCGGGCAGCGCCAGCGCGTCGCCATCGGCCGGGCGATCGTGCGCGAGCCCAAGATCTTCCTGTTCGACGAGCCGCTCTCCAACCTCGACGCCGAGCTGCGCGTGCAGATGCGCGTCGAGATCGCCAAGCTGCATCAGGACCTCGGCAACACGATGATCTACGTCACCCATGACCAGGTCGAAGCCATGACCATGGCCGACAAGATCGTGGTGCTGCGCGACGGCATCGTGATGCAGGCCGGCGCGCCGCTCGAACTCTATAACCGGCCGGCCAACCAGTTCGTCGCCGGCTTCATCGGCTCGCCGAAGATGAACTTCCTGGCGGCGCGCGCCAGCGCCGCGGCCAACACGATCGAGGTCGCCGGCCGCAATGTCTCCCTCGATGCGGCTCTGGCCGTGCGCCAGGACGAGCCGCTGACCTTCGGCGTCCGCCCCGAGCATATCGCGGTCGGCGGCGAGGCGGGCGAAATGCTCGGCGAGGTCAAGGTCCAGCTCGTCGAGCATCTCGGCGGCGGGACCGTGCTCTACGCCACCACGGCGGGGGGCGAGAACCTGACGATCTCGGCCGCCGGGCAATTGCGCGTCCGGCACGGCGAGAACGTGCCGCTGCGCATCGATCCGGCGATCTGCCACGTCTTCGACAGCCAGGGCATGGCGCTGCGCAGCTGAGCGAGGCGCCCAGTGGGCAAACCGGAGACGGAGCGCGGTCGTCTGCAATCTGCCTCGGTGCGTATGGCTTGCCGGCCCGGCAGCCGATGATCGTGGCCAGGGAGGAGCCTGACGATGGCCATCACGATTACCGCCTTTGAACGGTCCCCCGATGGCGGCAAGGGACTGGCGCGCGATACGCGCGTTCGCTGGGCGCTGGAAGAAGTGGGCCAACCCTACGACGTTCGTCTCGTTTCGTTCAGCGCGATGCAGGAACCGGCCCATCTGGCGCTGCACCCTTTCGGGCAGATTCCGACCTATGAAGACGGCGATCTCGGCCTGTTCGAGACGGGCGCGATCGTGTTCCATATTGCGGAGCGCCATGCGGGCCTGTTTCCGGATGATGCGAATGCCCGGGCGCGCGCGATCACCTGGATGTTCGCCGCGCTCAGCACGGTGGAGCCGCCGATCCTTGAACTGGGAAACGCCAGGCTGCTTGAAGGCGACAAGTCGTGGACCGCGCAACGCATGCCTCTCGTCAAGGATCGCGTCCATAATCGGCTGGGCCAACTGTCCCGTCGCCTTGGCGATGCCGACTGGCTCGATGGCGCCTTCAGCGCAGGCGACCTGATGATGGTGTCGGTGCTGCTCAGGTTGAAAGCGTCGGGTCTGCTGGACGCGTATCCGAACCTCTCCGCCTATCTGGCCCGCGGCGAAGCGCGGCCCGCCTACAAGCGCGCGTTTGAGGCTCAATGGGCGGTCAACACCGGCAAGCCACCGACCGGCTGATGGAGGTCCGGCTCGCCATCGCCATCCCCCGTGTTTCCTTCGGTCCATGGGGCTGGTCCCAGGGCCGGTTGCGGAGATGGCCGAGCCCGGACGCGGGATGTCCCTGCTCTCTGTGGCCGAGCCCGATCGAAGGCAACCGCGTTTTTTCGCAGCCTCGTCTCATTGCCGATGCAGAGACTGTCGGCGCGAGGCGAAATCCTGGCGCCGACCCGCCCGCAGCACCCCAACGCGAGAGCGGTTTAGCCCACTGGCGCATTCCCCAAGGCGCGATAGCGCTGATCTTGGCCCTGATCCGAAGCCACCCGAACCGGCGAATGCGGAGACGTACCGATGCCGGCAGCCCCTTCGCGGCTTCCGGGCGTGGCGCGTCCGGCTCGGCGTCTTGGGTATGGCGGCGAGCCGCTCAGGTTAATCGGGAGAACCGACAGCGCCATGAACGAAAGGCAGCCAACGCCTCTCATGCCATTCGGAGCAACTCGCGGGGGACCCGATCGGCATCATCGAGCGGAGCCGTGATGCGGTCGCTGACGACAAGGCGGTCGCGCCCCTGTCTCTTTGCCTGGTAGAGCGCCGCGTCGGCGGCGGCGATCAGGCCGTCGCCCTGGCTGTCGTGCATGGGCAGAACCGCGAGGCCGATCGAGGCGGTGATGCCGTTCAGCGGCTCGCCGGACCAGGTCACGCGCATGCCGCGAACCGCATCGAGCACTTCGCCTATGCGCTTGGTGGCCACGTCCAGCCCCGCCTCGGGGAGCAACAGCAGAAACTCCTCACCGCCGAAGCGGCCGACAATGTCGCTCTTGCGGGTCGTCTTGCGCAGGATCTCGCCGATGTCGCGCAGGACGGCATCTCCGGCTTCGTGACTATAGGTGTCGTTGATGCGCTTGAAATGGTCGAGGTCGAGAATGGCCAGGGAAAGCGGCTTGCCGCTGCGGGCGCTGCGGGCGATCTCCCGTGAGAGAGCATCCTCGAGAAAACGTCGATTATGCAGGCCAGTAAGCGGATCGCGGAGGGCCTGGCTGCGCAACTGCTCGCGCAGCTCGATATTGGCGATGGCCAGCGAGACCTGTTCGGCGAGCATCGTCGCGAGCTGCTGGGCCGAGCCGTCGATGGCGGCCTTGCCGGTCTCACGATAGAGCAGACCAAGCAGGTTGTTCTGGGCGATGAGCGGCTGGCAAACGACGTTCGATGGCGGTGCCGAGCAGCAGGCGGCGACATGGCCGCAGCTCAGGCCGCGGCTTGCTTCCGAGAGCGGAAAGGTTTGGCCCCGTCGCAGGGCCCAGCACTCATCCGGATGGAACGATGCTGCATCAGCCTTGAGATCGCCCCAACGCGCGCCGCGGGTGACCAGATCGCGTGTTTCGTTGATCACGTAGAGCGCGCCGGCCTCGGCCGGGAAAAGGCGGCTGGCATAGCTCTGCACCGCCGCGAAGACCTCGTCCGACTTCTGGCAGGATTGCAGGATGCCGCTGAGCTCCGTGAGCAGCTCGATTTCCTCGGTACGCGCTTCGGCGGCGTAGAGCGATGCGGTCAGGCGTTCATTGGCGATCTGCAGCTCGCGAGCGTGACTGCGGCGCTCCTCTTCGACCAGCAGGGCGTCGGTCTTGTCCTGAATGACCCACAGAATTCCGCTTGGGCTGTTGCGCACGCCGGCAATGAGAGGCCTGCCATAGGCATCGACGAGAAAGGTCGTGCCGTCGGCGCGACGCAGGTGCAATTCCGCACCGGCTGCGCCGTTGCTGCGAATCTTGGCGAGCGCCATGTCGAACGCTGCCTCGCTGTCCGATCCGGCAACAAGGGCCCCGATCTCGAGGCCGCTCAGATTTTCGGCCGCAAGCCCGCAGAGTTCGGCGATCCGGCGATTGCCGCGCAGGACCTTGCGACCATCGGTGAACAGGATGCCGGCCAGCGGATTCTCGACGAGGGCGCGCTGCTCGGCGTCCAGTTCGGTGAGATTGCCCGAGAGGAGGCGGGAACGCAGCACGATCAAGGCCAGCAGCGCAGCCAGCAGGCTGATAATCGATCCGCTCGCCAGCACGAGATTGGGAACGATCCGATCGGACTCGTAGCCCGAACCCGGCCGGGCAGCGAACTGCACCAGCCATACCCTCTCGCCAACCACGAGCGAGCGTTCCGCGGAAATCCCGGGTGCTGTGGTCGCGACCGGCGTGACCAGCCTGAGATTGGGTTCAAGGCTGTCATACATCAGCGTCGCGGCGCTGGACGGATCCTCCGGCTCGTCAGTGATGACGCCCTCCGGCGTCGCCTTGGCATAGCCGCGGTCGACGACACGGATATGCATCTGCTGCAGGCTCTTCATGTCGAGCACGCCACGCATCAAATCGTTCACCCGATAGACGGCGGCGGCGAAGCCGCGCAGCGCCGCACGGCGCTGGGCTGCGGTCTGCACGGGTTCGCCGACGCGGTAGATCGGCGCGCGCAGGATGAAGCCCTGTCCTCCGGAGGTGTCTTGAACGAGCATGACCGGCGGTGTCGCAACGATACGCCCGCTTTCAGCAGCGCGGCGCAGGGAATCGAGTTGTATGGGGCTGGCGCCGGCGTCGAAGCCGAGGGAGCTCTCGTTGCCTTGCGGAGGCTCGACGGCTTCGACGACATTGTATGTCGGGCGATGTCCTTCGGGATGGACGGCGAAGTCCGGCTGCCCGCGCGGATCGAGGCTCGTATCCAATCTCACCTCGGCGACGAACCGGTCCAGTGCCTCCGGGGTTACATGGCGCAACGCCTGCAGCCCCTGGAAGCCCGGATAGCGTCGCTTCAGATCAAGGACATCGACATAACGTCGAAACTGAGCGCGGTCGACGCGTCCAACCGAGGCATAGAGACCCTGCATGCTGACCAGCACTTCGGCGTGGGCGCGCAGGCGCTCGCCGATCGCGCTGGTTGTCTCGGCCGCGTCGGTCGTGAAGCGTCGCTGCATCTCGGTGGCGATCAGGCGCTCTGCCGCTGTCTGGGCCATGAAGGTTGCCACCAACCCGGCGACAAGCACTGCAGCCGCAATGACGACTGTCCGCCTCATCGGAGGCGTCAGCAGATTCCGGAGGTTCATGGTTTGTGATCAGTCCCGGTCGGGGCCGCCTGGATGCGGCGATGCAGCAATTTGCCGGCAACATCCCTCACGACGATTGAAACTTGGTTGCCAAATGGGCGCGTTCCACTGCTGCCGCAGTGTTTGAGCCATTTCAGCTTGCAACTCAAATACTGATGCACTGCATCACCGCAGCGCGTCGAAGCGCAGCTCTTTCGGCGGGCCAGCGTCGTGACCCGGTCCGGGCCCGGCTCGCCATCTCCATCGGAAGGGGGCACCAACAACGCCGCGCCGCCGATCTGCGGCTGGCGCGTGTCCTCGTCGGTCGTGATCGTCTCTCCTGCGCGGTCGTGGGGAGGGTTGGTGAGGAGGCTGGCCGCGAAGGCGCGCTTGCGGCCGGCCCGCTGACCGACTGGACTGCCAGGAGAGTGCGGTCACCGGTCAGGCGCGGTGTTCACGCTGTTCCGAAAGGCGTAAAGTGTCCCAGAGGGCCGTTGATCCCATGGGACGAGCGGGCTTGTTCTCCGCTGGTTCGTTCCCGAGGAAGACCAGGGAGGATCGCGCAATGAACCGAAGGATCTGTTTGCATCCGCGCGCTGCGCTCACGAAGTCCGTGCTCGGCCTTCTCGCCGCCATGGCCGTCACAGGCGTTCCGGCGCCTGTCGCCTCGGCGGAAGGGGACGCCCGGAGCATCGTGAAGGCCATGGCGGACTATCTCAGCCGCCAGGAGAACCTGTCCTTGAAGTTCGATGCCGACGTCGAGGTGGTGACCCCAGCCGTCGAGAAGATCCAGTTCAGCGCCTCGGGTGAGGTCACCATGAGCCGCCCGAACAAGTTTCGCATCAGCCGAACCGGCGGCTATGCCGATGTCGAATTGATCTCCGACGGCTCGAACGTGACGGTCTTTGACCGCGGCGGAAACAGGTTCGCACAGGTTCCTGCCGTCGGTTCCTTCGACACTTTGGTCGACAAGCTCCGCACCGAAACCATGCTCGAGCTTCCAGGTGCAGACCTTCTTCTATCGAAGCCCTACGAGGAGCTGATGGCAGGCGTGCTGGAGGCCAAGCATCTCGGCCGCGGCGTCGTCGGGGGCGTTGAGTGCGAACATCTCGCTTTCCGTAATCTCGACACCGACTGGCAGATCTGGGTCGAGGTCGGTGACCGGCCGCTGCCGTGCAAATACGTCATCACGAGCAAGGCGGTTGGCGCCGCGCCTCAGTACACGCTCCGGTTCAGGGACTGGAAGACCGGCGTCAGTCCGGCGCCGGATGCGTTCGCATTCAAGCCGCCGGAAGGCGCCAGCGGCGTCGCGATCACGCTGCTTAAGGACATTGACGAAATTCCAGCCGGCGTCGTTCCCGGAGGTCCGAAATGAACAAGTTGGCATCGAAGTTCATGTCCCGCGCCGCGCTCGCAGTGTTGGCCGGTGGCGCGGCCCTGCTTTGGAGCGGCGACATGTCCGTTCCACCGGGCTCGTTCACCAGTCAGGCGGAGGCCAGGGTCGGGCGGCCGTTGACACCCATGAGCTACGCCGGCGTGGCCCGCCGGACCACCCGCAGAGGTGCCGCCTACGGGGCGGCGGCCGGAGCTGCGGCGGCTGGGGGCTATTATTACGCCAACCCGGGCTGCCAGCAGGTTGTGAACTCCTACGGCCAGATCGTCTACCAATGTCCGTAGTCAACCTGCTCGATCGCGGGGCGGCGTAGGCGCTGAGGTTCGAAAAAGAGGGGCCGATCCGCAAGCCTCTTGGCCAGCGCCGCCAACCGGGAATCCCGAGCCGGATGAGGACCGTGGCGCAACGTCCAGCAGATTCCATTTTTCAGCCGGATGGTCTAATCAGCCGTGATGGAGACCGCCGCGTCGCACGAACTCTTCCCCCATGTCCGCATCGTCATGGGCATGATCATCGGTCTCGGCATCACCCGGATGCTGACGGGCATCGCCGGTTTCATCCAGCACCCCGATCGCTATCGCGTCTCGATGCTTCACATGCTCTGGGTCGGCTCCATTCTCCTGGAGCTCGTGCTGTTCTGGTGGTGGGAGTTCGGGCTGTCGCGCATCGCCACCTGGAGCTTCAGCGTCTACATCTTCCTGATCGGCTATGCGATCGTGCTCTATCTGCTGGCGGCGCTGCTCTTTCCCGACAATGTCGCGGAATATGCCGGCTACGAGGATTTCTTCATCAACCGGCGCCGCTGGTTCTTCGGCCTCATGGCGGCTTCCTTCGTCCTCGACATGGTCGATACCCTGATCAAGGGCCCGGAGCGCTGGTCTCTACTCAGCGGCGATTACGTGATCCAGGTGCCGATCGGCTTGGCTCTCTGCCTGATCGGGTGTGTTTTCGCGCAGTTCCGGGTCCAGATCGCCATCGCTGCGGTGCATATCGCCTATCAGGCCTATTGGGTCGGGCGCATCGTCTACACCATGCAGTGACGGCGCGGGCCGACGCGGTCTTCGCGGTTTTCCGCGCAGCCTGCGCCGATCACCGCGATTGCGCGCCGCTGGTTATCTCCCGAACGGTGCCCTGAGCAGGCTGCCGCTCGCGAGCAGGGTGATCAGGCTGATGGCCGCCGCCAGCATGACGTACCAGGCCGGTGCGAGGGAACTTCCCGTCTGCAGGATGAGCCAGGTCGTGATGAAGGGCGCGAACCCGCCGAAGATCGTGACGGCGAGGTTGTAGGCGATCGACAGGCCCGTCGAGCGCATTGCAGGCGGATAGAGTTCCGCCATGGCAGCCGGGGCCGGTCCACTGAAGGCGGCGATCAGCACGGCAAAGACGATCTGCGCGAGGATGAGGTTGACGACGCCGGGATGCGTGCTCAGCCAGAACAGCAGCGGCCAGCACAAGACGAGGAGCCCGAATGCCGCGACGAGCATGATCGGGCGCCGCCCGACCTTGTCTGACCAGCCGCCGAAGACCGGCGCCAGGATGACGATGAGCACGAGGCCGATGCTGTTGGCGAGCAAGCTCGCGCTTTGCGGCACGCCGAGCTGGCGCACGGCATAGGTCGGCATCGTCACGAGGAAGAAATAGGTGCACACCGTCCAGGCGATGGTGATGCCGAAGCCGGCGAGCACTGCGGTGCGGTGCTGGCCCAGCGTCTCGCGCAGGATCGCCTTGAAGGCATCCGTCTCGCTGACGCGGAAGCGGATATAGAGGCCGACCGGCGCGATCAGCAGTCCGATCAGGAACGGGATCCGCCAGCCCCAGGCTTCGAGATCGGCCTGGGGCAGGAGGCTGGTCAGCAAGGCGCCGGTCAGCGAGCCCAGGAGCAGGGCCCCGGCCTGGCTCGCCTGCTGCCAGCTCGCATAGAGCCCGGGGCGCTCCGGCGGAGCGTGCTCGACCAGGAAGGCGGTCGCGCCGCCGATCTCGCCGCCGGCCGAGAAGCCCTGGATCAGCCGCGCCAGCACGATGATCGCAGGCGCCCAGGCGCCAGCCGTCGCATAGGTCGGCGCGAAGCCGATCATCGCCGTCCCCAGCGCCATCAGCAGGATCGTCAGGGAGAGCGCCAGCTTGCGTCCGCGCCGGTCGGCCAGCGTCCCCAGGACGAGCGCGCCGACCGGGCGCATGATGAAGCCGACGCCGAAGGTGGCGACGGTGAGGAGCAGCGAGGTGGTGGCGTCGCCCGCCGGGAAGAAGAGCTTGGCAAGCGTCAGGGCAAAGAAGCCGTAGACCGCGAAATCGTACCATTCCAGCGTGTTGCCGGCGACGGCGGCGATCACCGCCCGCCGGCCAGAGAGCATGCGGGAGGTCGATGCGACATCCCGGTCGGGATGCGTGCTGGCGAGTTGCGTCATGGTGGTCCCCTCATTGCAATGGACCGTGGCGTCGAGGCCGTGGCCCTTCAGGATTGACGGCGAGCTGCGAAGCCCGCCAGGCGGGCGAGGAACGCGTCGGCGGCCGCGAGCTGCGAGCGCTCGATCCATTCGTCCGGCTGGTGCGCCTGCGCGATCGAGCCCGGCCCGCAGACCACCGGGGAGATGCCGGCGGCCTGGAAGAAGCCGGCCTCCGTGCCGAAGGGCATGGCGAAGGGCGGGCCGATGCCGCCGAGCAGGGCCGCCACGGCGAGCGCCGGCTCATCGGCGGCGCAGGACAGCGGCGGAACATGGACATGCCTTTGCGTCGACTGGCGGATCTCCGGCGGCGTCGCGCGGGCGAGATAGGAGGCGACCAACCGCTCGGTCTCGTCGGCATCCTCAGGCGTCACCGGCCTAAACTCCCAGAGCAGCTCGCAGGCCGAGGGCACGATGTTGATCGCCGAGCCACCTTCGATCCGGCCGAGATTGACGGTCGTGCGGTCGATTGCCCCGGCGCGGTGCCCGACAGCCCGGAGGAAGCCGGCGAATTCGGCTGCCGGATAGATCGCGCTTGCCCCCGCGCTCGGATCGCTCGAATGCGCCGCTCGGCCCTCGAAGCGCGTGCGGAAACCGAGGAAGCCGCGATGGCGGTCGCCGAGCCGCATCAGCGTCGGCTCGCCGATGATGGCGAGCTCCGGCTTTTCCTCTTGGGCGAGCAGCTCGTCGATCAGGCCTTGCACGCCGAGACAGCCGACCTCCTCGTCATAGGACAGCGCGATATGGATCGGCCGGGCCAGATCGGCGGTTGCAAAACCCTCCGCCGCGGCGAGGCAGGCTGCAATGAAGCCCTTCATGTCCGCGGCGCCGCGAGCATGGAGCTTGCCGTCGCGCTCGCTCAGGCGGAACGGGTCTGAGGACCAGTTCTGGTCGTCGACCGGAACCGTGTCGGTATGCCCGGAGAGGACGACGCCTCCCGGTGCGCGGGGCCCGAAGCTCGCGAGGATATTGGCCTTGCTGCGACCCTCGTCATGGCTCAGCCGGACCCGAGCGCCGATGCCGTCGAGCCGGTCGGCGACGCGTTCGACGAGCGCCAAGTTCGAGCGGCTCGACGTCGTGTCGAAACCGACCAGTTCCTCGAGCAGGGCGATGGTTGCGCTCATCGCCGTTCACGCCGCCAGTGCCGCCTGCACGGCCCGCGCCTGGCTGAGACGGGCCTGTGCGAGGTGGAGTGCAGCCGTCTCTGTCGGGACGCCGTCCGCTTCGGCCCCCTGGAAGATTGCGAGCAGCGTGTCGCCGATGCCCGCGACGCCGCGATCGACGACCCCCTCGTCGAAGCCATCCCGCTCGGAGGCGACGCGGATCATGCCGCCGGCATTGATGACGAAATCCGGCGCATAGAGGATGCCGCGCGTGCGCAGCTGCTCGCCATGCTCCTCGCGGGCGAGCTGGTTATTGGCCGCACCGCCGACGATGGCGCAGCGCAGCTGTGCCACCGTCTCGTCGTTGAGCACCGCGCCCATGGCGCAGGGCGCGAAGATCTCGGCCTCCGCGGCATAGATCGCGTCAGGAGAGACGACCCGCGCGGCGAAACTCGCGACGGCCTTCGCCGCACGGCTGGCGTCGACATCGCTGACCGTCAGCGCGGCCCCGGCCTCATGCAGCAGCTGGCAGAGGTGCCAGCCGACATTGCCGAGGCCCTGCACCGCGACATGGCTGCCCGCGAGGCTCGCTGCACCCCAGCGGTGGCGCGCGGCGGCGGCAAGACCGTGGAAGACGCCGAGCGCCGTGGTCGGGGAGGGGTCTCCGGTGCCGCCGAGTTCGACGGGAAGGCCGACGACATGGCGCGTCGCCTTTCTCACCTCGGCGAAGTCGGCGACCGTCGTGCCGACATCCTCGGCCGTGATGTAGCGCCCGGCGAGCCTCTCGACCGCCCGGCCCATTGCTTGCAGCAGCGCCGGCGTCTTCTGGCTCCGGGGATCGCCGATGATCACTGCCTTGCCGCCGCCGAGATCAAGGCCCGACGCCGCGGCCTTCCAGGTCATGCCGCGCGAGAGACGCAGCACGTCGCGCAGCGCCGCCGCCTCATCGGCATAGGGATACATGCGGCACCCGCCGAGCGCGGGCCCGAGCGTGGTGTCGTGGATCGCGATCAGAGCCTTCAGCCCCGCTGCCGCGTCCGAGACGAAGACCACCTGCTCGTGATCGGCGAAATCCTCCTGCGCAAACACGGTCATGATCTGGCTTCTCCGGGGCGTCGGGATACGCGCGAGCGGCCGGCAGTCGCGGCAAGGCCGAAGCCACCGAGGATCAGGGCTGCGCCAACGAGATGGAACGGTTGCACGGGCTCGCCGAGCAGCAGGAAGGCGAGCGCGGCGGTGAAGAGGGCGACGAGATGGAAGGAGGCGCCCGTCACGCTCGGCCCGAGCGCGGTGACGCAGCGGTTCCAGATGATGAAGGCGAGCAGCGAGGCGAAGACGCCGATATAGAGCACGGCCGCGATCGGGCCGGGCGATGTCGGGATCACAGCGCCCCGGGCGAGCTCCCAGATCCAGAACGGCAGCAGCACCAGAAGCCCCGCGGCCATGGTCGCGGCCAGAAAAACGAGCGGGTCGAGATCGGCGGGGCGGCGGCGCAGCAGCACCGAATAGAGCGCGTAATTCGCGACCGCGATCAGCACCAGCGGCTCGCCCCCGGTGAGGCTGAACCCTGAGAGCGTCGAGGGCGCACCGCGCGCGACGATCCAGCTCACGCCGACAAAGGAGATGGCGATGCCGGCCAGCGTGCGGGCCGAGACCCGCTCGACGCCGAGCAGGAAGGCGGCGAGCGGCACCATCAGAGGCAGGGTTGAATTCAGGAAGGCGACGCTCGCTGCCGGTGCGCTCTGCAGGGCGAGATAGCCCAGCGCATTGTAGCCGGCGATGCCGAAGGCGCCGCAGGCGAAGATCAGGCCGCGGGCGCGGATGAGCGCCTGGCGCTGCGCCCCGAGCGAGCCCAGAATGAAGGGCAGCAGGCAGGCGAACGCGACGAGCCAGCGGCCGACCGCGAGCGAGATCGGCGGAAAGGAGCCCGCAAGCGCCCGGCCGAGGACGAGATTTCCCGCCCAGAACAGCGGCGGCAGCGGCAGCAGCAGCAGGGGCTGCGCCCAGAGGCGCTGGAGGATCTTCATCGCCCCGGCCTCACGCGAGGCCGGCGAGGCCGATGCGCAGCCGGCGATTATGCCGGCCCTTGTTCTCGATCTTGAGGATGCTGATCGGTGGCGAGCCCCCGGTCGACGCGAGATGCGTGCCGCCGCAGGCCTGCCGGTCGAGCCCGACGATCTCGACGATGCGGACCTGCCCGTCCGAGGTCGGCGGGGGCGCGACCGAGCGCGAGCGGATCAGGCCGGGCTCCGCGAAGGCTGCGGCTTCCGCGACATGGCTCTGCCGCACCGCCAGGTCCTGCCGGATCAGCTGGTTGATCGTGGCTTCGATGGCGCGCAGGCGATCGTTATCGGCCTCGGGCAAATCGAAATCGATGCGCGCCGTGCCGTCCTCGTTCATCTGCACCCCGGTGACGAGCGCACCATTGAAATCCTGGTAGACCACGGCGTTGACGATGTGCAGGTCGGTATGAAGCGCCCGCATCAGCTGCCGGAACGGGCCGTCGACCCGCGCTTCGACGGGCGCCGACGGCAGTTCGAGCGGCTCGACGAACCGATGCCAGAGCCGGCCGCCCTCGCTTTCGAAACCCGTGATCGCGACCTCGCCGCCCGTCCAGGCGAGCGTGCCGCGATCGGGCAACTGGCCGCCACCACCGGGATAGAAGGGGCTTTGCGAGAGAACGACTCGGCCAGGTTGCGCGTCCACGACCTCGGTCGTCAGCGTCAGGACGTCGGGATGGTCGAGGCAGTAATAGCGGGTCATGGGTCTCACCTTGCGGGCAGCCCCGACGGGGCTGTTGGCTGCAGGCGAGAGTGGCGCGGCGCGGCGCGCATCTATTGGCGAAAATTGAGAAACCGCTCAGATCATCGGACCGGAGGTCGAATCCGGTCGGATCATCCGACCTTTTCGTGTTTGCATCGGCATCCTCGGAAAACGGCGGCCCAGGTTTCGGGCCGAGGCTTCAGCCAGCCGCAGCGCGCACCCATTGCAGCGGCGTGATGCCATAGGCGCGCTTGAAATGCCGCGTCAGCGCACTCTGGTCGTAGAAGCCGGCGTCCTGCGCCGCAGCAGCGATCGGCGCACCGCGCCCGAGCGCCTCGGTCGCGGCCCTCAGGCGCAGCTGCGTCAGATAGGCATGCGGGGTGAGCCCCGTGCTGCGCTTGAACAGGGCGATGAGCTGGAATGGCGTCAGCCCGACCTCTTCCCCCAATTGCTCCAGCGTGACGTCCCCGGCATGACGCTCCCGCATGATCTCGCGGATGCGGGCGGCCTTGGCGCGGTCGCGCGCCGGCAGCATCAGCCGGGGCTCACCTGCGGCATGGCGCCGGATCAGGGCGCCGAAGCTGCGCAGCAGAAGCTCGCGCTCCTCGAGCGGATCGTCCCCCTGGTCGAGGATGCGGTGCAGGCCGAGGAAGGCCTCGATCAGGTCGGGGTCGTGGACGGTGTTGCGGGTGAAATAGGCCGTTTCGTCGAGACCGAGCGCGGTCTTCAGCGTCTCGATCGCCGGCGGCGTCAGGTAGAACCCGCGATAGAGCCAGCGCCGGCTCCAGCCCATCCGCCCGGAATGGGGCTCGTCGGGGTTGAACACCAGCAGGCTCGAGGTCTTGGCTTCGTCGCTGCGGCCCCGGCTCTTGAACTCGGAGCCGCCCGCCTCGGTGACGGCGACGACGAAGGCCTCGTGGCTATGGGGCGCGTAATCATGGCTGGTGAAATCGGCAACGAGACAGCTCAGGCCCGGAACCCGCGGGTCGCGCCAGTAACGGGAGGAGTTGCGGTGGTCGATGCGAGCCAAGGTGGGGTCCGGATGGTCAGGGCGACGGCGATGGTGCGACGATCCATGCAAGATCGCAACCATGCTGCACCGCCGAAGGCACGGCATCGGCAGCTCCGCGGAGCTGCTCCTCGACGCTTGGCCTGATCGAAGCCACGCCTTGTGAAGAGCGGGAATCCGTTCAGTATCGAAACGGCCCGCTCTCAAGAGAGCCGCGTGACGGGAGCATCGTCATAGATCAGGCCCAGAGTGCCATGATCCGCACCGATCCGGTCAGCAGGCGAGGGGCGCACATGACGGTGAAACAGTTTCCGGAGCGATATCGCGCTGTTGCCACCATTGCCTATGCGCGTCTCACAGGACGGTTTGAGGAGACTCTGTCGCGGCATTTGGGGTAATGTTGACGCGGTGCGCTCCCGGCAAACGGGCGGCCGGCTTCGATGTCGAAAAGTCGCCGCTGCGGCGAGCCAGGAGAGGCGGGCCGCACTGCGGAGATGGTGCAGCGATGCGTGAGGGGCAGCGCTGCAGGGCCGGGGGGACGTCAGGGAGGCGCGCCCCATGAAACTCGGATCAAGCAGTTTCGCGGACGGCGCAACGATGCCGCTGCGCTTTACCTGCGACGGAGACGATCTTTCGCCTCCTCTCGACTGGAGCGGCGCTCCGGCGGGAACCCGCAGCTTCGTTCTTCTCTGTGATGATCCCGATGCTCCCGCGGGAACCTGGCACCACTGGGCGATCTATGACATGTCGGCCGATCGCGCAGGGCTGGCGGAAGGCGAGGCCAGCCGTTCCGGCAAGGGCGGTTTCAAGCAGGCGATCAATGATTTCCGGCGGCCGGGTTATGGCGGGCCCTGTCCGCCGCGTCGCCACGGTCCTCACCACTATCACTTCCGGCTGCTTGCGCTGTCGATCGATCATTTGGCCTTCGGCCACACCCCGTCGTGCCAGGAGGTTGAAAAGGAGGCCCGCAAGCACCTGCTCGCCGAGGCGATTCTGGTCGGGGTCTTTGAGCGGTGATGATCATGCCTCCTCCTTTCGGCACGGTGAGGCAGGCGCGGGGCACGGCATTCTGAGCGGCCGCCGTGGCTCCGCCTGGACGGCGCGATGCGAATTGTTCTTTGCGGGGACGTGATGACGGGGCGCGGCATAGATCAGGCGCTGCCCTGTCCCTGCGCCCCGCGCCTTCACGAGGCCTATGTGCAATCGGCCATCGACTACCTGCGGTTGGCGGAGGAGGCACACGGACCAATACCCGCACCCGTCAGTCCGACCTATATTTGGGGGGCGGCGCTGCAGGAACTGAACCAGGCCGATGCGCGGATCATCAACCTTGAGACCAGCATCACGCGCAGCGACGCTTATGTCGCCAAGGGCATCAACTACAGGATGAGCCCCGAGAATGCCGATTGTCTGACCGCCGCAGGGATCGATTGCTGCGTGCTCGGCAACAATCACGTCCTCGATTGGGGCCGCGCCGGGCTGCGCGAGACGCTCGCATCGCTGGAGCGATTGCGGATCAGGACCACGGGGGCAGGGCGTGATGCAGCGCAGGCGAGCGCCCCGGCGGTCTTGGCTGGCGCCGATGCGAGGCGGGTGCTCGTCTTCTCGTACGCATCGGAGACAAGCGGCGTACCCCGGCAATGGGCGGCGAGCCAGACTGAGGCCGGGGTGAACCTTCTGCCCGGACTGTCCAGCGCGACCGCCGCGGCGATCGCCGATCTGGTGGCTGCAGCGAGATGCGCCAACGATGTGGTGGTGATGTCTGTCCATTGGGGAGGAAACTGGGGCTACCGCATCCCGGACGAGCAGAGACGGTTCGCCCATGAACTGATCGACCGGGCGGACATTGCCGTCATTCACGGCCATTCATCGCATCACCCCAAAGCCATCGAAATCTACAGGAATCGGCTGATTCTCTATGGCTGCGGCGATTTCCTGAACGATTATGAAGGCATCCGGGGCCACGAGAAATTCCGGCCCGACCTGGCGGTGATGTATATTGCCACTCTCGAGCCCGGGAACGCGGATCTGCTCGCGCTCGAGCTTGTACCGTTTCGGATCCGCAGCTTCCGGCTCGTACGGCCCGCAGAGAAGGACGTTGCTTGGTTGCAGCAGACACTGGACCGGGAGAGTCGGCCGTTTGGTACGCGCATCGGGCCGGCGTCACGAGGCAGGCTCGTGTTATCCTGGCCGACACCATGAAGTGAGCGCCTCCGATGCCGGCGGACTTGCGGGATTGCGGCATGGGGACGACCGGGCCGAGAGCCGTGAGGCGGCCCTATTGGTACGAAGCGCGAGACTGTCGCTGGCATGAAAGGGGAGGTTGTCATGACTGAAGACATTGCCCGGAAAACCTGCACGCCGTGCCGCGGCGGCGTCCCGCCGCTGACGCGGGAGGAAGCTGCAGCCTATCTGCCACAGACACCAGGGTGGGAACTCGCGGAGGATGGGCACTTGCTGCGTCGCAGGTTCACATTCTCGGATTTTCGCAAGCCGCTCGATTTCATCGACAGGATCGGCGAGTTGGCGGAAGACGAGGGGCATCATCCCGACATTTGCTTCGGCTGGGGCTACGCCGCCATTTCGCTGCACACCCACAAGATCAAAGGCCTGCACGAGAACGACTTCATCATGGCGGCGAAAATCACTCGACTCGTCGCTTCGTAACGCTGCCGGCCTTTCGGTTGCTCCGGGCAGGGTCGACAGCGCGGCCCTGAGGCCGGCTGCGGTTACGGTGCGAACAAGCCAGCGTGCAGGATGTCTAGCGCATCGACGGAAGCGGTCCGGAGAAAGCCGTCGGTGGAACAGCCGACCCAACGCGCGTAGGGTGATCGTCGGTCTGATGGCCGAGGCAATCGCATGAACAGGCGCGATATCCTTGCTCTTCTTGCTGGATTGTCCATGGCCCCACGCAGCCTGGCACAGGCGAAGGGCGGTATGCCTGTCGTGTGCTTCCTCGGTCTTGCCTCGGAATCGGCCGACCAGCCCCTGCTTGTCGCATTCAGGCAAGGGCTCAGGGAGCGCGGTCATGTCGAGGGTCGGACGATCCTGTTGGAAGCACGCCACGCCGCTGGTGATTTGCGCCTGGCTGCTCAGTTCATCGACGACATGGTGCGCCGGCCGGTCGATGTGTTCGTCGCGCCCGGACCGGCCGCGGCCCGGGCCATTCACCGCGCCACGCGCATCCCGATCGTCGCACTCGGCCTGCCCCCTGTCGCCGACGATCAGGGCCTGTTTGCAAGCCTGGCAAAGCCCGGCGGCAGCGTGACGGGCTTCTCCTATTTCGGAGAGGCGTTGTCGGCGAAGCGGATCGAGGCCCTGCGCGAGATCCTGCCAGGGTCCACCGTGCTCGGCATCCTGCACAATGTTGCCGATCCGGTGTTCAGGGATTGGGGCGCCCAAACGGATATCGCAGCCCGGGCACAGGGCTTCGAAACCATGCGCCTCGGCTTGCGGAGCAGCTCGGCTGGAGACGTCATCGAACATCTGCGGGCCTTGAGGAGCCGGGGCGGTGACGCCGTCATCGTGATCACTGATTTCCTGACCGTGAGCCTCAGGGACGAGATCATCCGCGCAGCCATCGAGTTGAGGATCGCCGTGATTTCGGAGTGGCCGACATTCGTCGAGTCCGGGGCCTTGATGTTCTACGGGGCTGATATCCCCGAACTCTTCCGGCAAGCGGCGGACTATGTCGATCGGATCGTCAAAGGCGAGCGCGCTGGCGACCTTCCGATCCAGCTCGCGACCAAATTTCGGATGAGCATCAATCTCAGGGCGGCAAGGATGTTGAACATCTCCGTCCCGCAGAGCCTCATCGCCAGCAGCGACGAGGTTCTTGAGTAGGCGCAGACCTGCCGGCGACCTTGCGCAGGGCGGCTTCGATCTACCCGCCACGACGGGCGCTACCGCAATCCGCGCAGGCTTTGTTGCGTTCTTGCGATGATGCCGAGCGACAGGATGCGCAAGGCGAAACGCGCTTATCCCAGCCGCGATTGCTCACGGAACTGACGCGGCGTTACGCCGGCAATGCGGCGGAAGGCGCGGCTGAAATGGGCTGGATCCGTATATCCGGAGGAAAATGCGACCTCGATGATCCTGCAATCCGTGTCGCGCAAAAGCCTGGCCGCATTCTCATACCTGACCGTGTCGAGGATGTCGGAATAGGTCAGGCCGACATGCGAGAGTTTGCGCTGAAAGGTGCGCGCGCTGACGCCCGCCATCTCCGCGACCTCGGCCAAAGCCGGCGTCCGCTCATCCAGATAGGCCGGCAACATCAGTTTGAGCAGGTCGACGATGTCGAAGGCGGAGGGACCATCCGCGTGATCGTGCGGCGCAGCAGATGAGCCGGTCGAACGGTTGGAAAGACTGAGATGCGAGATCGGCAGGCTGATCCAGGCCGCATGCTGGCCTGACAGGAACCGCACATTGGGCCAGGAGGATCGCGTCGCGGGACCAGGCGTGTACCGCGTTTCAAAGGCAATCGTCGTCGGCATCCAGTCGGGCCCTGCGAATTGCCGGATGATGTAGATCGGGAAAATGTTCTGGATCCATTGCGCGTATTCCAGGTTCAGCAGCCCATTCGTCCCGGCGAGCCTGCTGCAGACCCGCGCGTGATCGTCGTGGTGTTCGATCCACATGCTCAGGATCGTATCCTCCCGTGACGCCCAGCGGCAGGCGTGCCTGAGGGCAACGAGCAGGGTCGGGGAGTGAGCGATCAGGGCCCGGGTCCTTTCTCTCAAATGCGAGAAATGCAGGCGCTGGGTCGCGAGGAAGCCGAAATCCTCGATGCCCTGGGTTCTCCCGGCGGTTGCCGCGAAGCGCAGCACCGGCAGGAGGGGGAGATAGAAATCGCTCTTCTCCTCCAGGGACGAGGGAAGCCGGAACTTCTCCAGGAGGGAATGTGTCGGCGCACCCATCTCGTCGAGAATTCCGACGAAGGGCAGAAGGAACTGGCCGCGCGTCAAAGGGATATCAGCCATCGGATCTCGCAGTGATCATCGGGGCGCCGCGTTTCCTGGGGAGGGGCTTCCCTGGGATTCGCCAACGACGCGCAGAATAGCCGGTCGTGATTGGCGCGAAATGGCAAGACTGTGATCTGCCCATGCACGAAATGCTCGGAACGGAGTTCGCCTGCCGGTCGGGACATGATCGGCGGGGCGGAAGGCGTCGGCTTCCGCGGACGGTCCGCTTGCGCGAAGGGGCGGCAACGCTGTCGCCCCACCCGTGCGGCGGCTCGAAACAGGCTGCGGACAGGCCACGAGACCAGAGATCAATGACAGGGGAAACGGTGCGCTCTCTCATCATCGCGTTGACGTCGGCAGCATTATGCATGCCGGCTTGGGCGTCCGATCTCCCACAGCCTGCCCCGCCGCTAGCTCCCGTCATTGCTTCAGGGCCAAGCTTTTCCATCACGAGCTATCTCTGGGCGACGGCGATCGACGGAAAGAGCGCAACCTTCCCGCCGCTGCCGGCCGCGGATATCCACCTGCGCTTTCGCGATGTGCTGAAGGAATTGAACGGTGCGATGATGGCATCCGCCGAGATGCGTATCGACCGCTGGGGCTTCCTGGTCGACGGCCAGTTTTCGCAGGTGACCTCCGGCGGCAACCTGCCCGGGCCCTTCTTTTCCGCGCTGAAGCTGCGCTCGCAGAGCACGATCGTGCAGGGCTCCGCCCTTTATCGCGTCTATGAGGACGCGGCCGTTTCGCTGGACCTGGGCGGCGGTGTCCGGTTCTGGAACCTGAACAATAAGCTGGAGGTCCTGCCGGGCCTCGCCAATCTCCGCATCGACCACCGCGACTCCGAGATCTGGGCCGACCCCATCCTCGGTGCCCGGCTTGGGATCAAGCTCGGCGGCCCATGGAGCGTGACGGTTGCTGGCGATGTCGGCGGTTTCGGCGTCGGTTCGCACCTGACCTGGCAAGGGCTGGGCAGCGTCAACTACGCCTGGAGCGAGAGCCTGACGTTGAAAGCCGGTTACAGGGCGCTCCATGTCGATTATCGCAGGGGCGGTTTCTCCTACGATGTGACGCAGCACGGTCCCGCGGTTGCGGCAACATACCGGTTTTGACCGGGCAGCTTATGAGTTCGGCGATGTCGAAAGGAATGGGAATGTCTATGACGGTGAACGCGGTTCGGGCCACAGGTGTTTCGATGGTTGCGCTCATCGCGCTCTGCGGGCAGGCCTTTGCACAAGCGGGTGACGCCCAGTCCAAGGTCACCGATCCGCATTTCAAGATCGCGCCGGGCTATCTCAAGCCATCCGACCTGCCCAACAGCCTGGTCCTGCTGGGGCCGCCGCCCGAGAAGGATTCGGCTGCCTTGGCCAGGGACGAAGAAGCGCGCAAGGCGACGCTCCCGCTGCGGAACACCAGCCGCTGGAAGCTCGCCTCTACCGATGCCGATCTCGCCTTTCCACAAGCGGCCGACAATTTTTCCTGCGCGATGGGTGTCCGGATCGACAAGAAGCAGACCCCCCGCCTCTATGCGATGACGCAGAAGATGCTGTCGGATTTCGGCCTCTCCACCTATGGCGTGAAGAACAAGTACAATCGCGTCCGTCCCTTCGTCGTTCACAATGAATCAACCTGCAGGGCGGATCAGGAGGCGATTCTGCGGAGCGATGGCTCCTATCCGTCCGGCCACACCGCCGCGGGCTGGGGATGGGCCCTCGTCTTCGCGCAGATCAATCCGGAGCGCTCGAACGAGCTGCTCAAGCGCGGCATCGAATTCGGGCAGAGCCGCGTGATCTGCGACGCGCATTGGCAGAGCGATGTCGATGCGGGGCGGATCATGGGCGCGGCGGCCGTCGCGCGGCTCCAGACCAATGCGGCCTTCCTTGCCGATCTCAGAGCGGCGAAGGCGGAGGTTCGGGCTGCGAAGGCGAAGCGCTTGAACCCGCCGGATTGCGCTGCCGAAACTGCGGCCCTGGCGGGGCAGTAACGCCCCCGGTTGGGCGGCCGCCACGCGCCTGCACAAGCCGGCGCCGGCCGCCGCTACACCGCCGCCCAGCGTCCCTCGCGGAAGCTCCGGGCGGCGGCCTCGACCGTGCGTTCGATGCGCAGACCGGTCTCGAAATCGATGAGATGGGCCGGCTCGCCGGCGATGCTCCGCATCAGCTCGCGGCATTCGATGATCTTGAGCTCGTTGAAGCCGAGCCCGTGGCCGGGCGCAGGGACGAAGTGGTCATAGGGCTCGTGCGCCGGGGCCGTCAGGATGCGGCGGAAGCCCTGCAGGTCGCTGCGCCCGTCGGCCGTGTACAGCTCGATTTCGTTCATCCTCTCCTGGTCGAAGCTGATCGTTCCCTTCGCCCCGAAAACCTGCACGAAGATCCGGCCCTTGCGGCCCCAGGCGCAGCGATTGAGCGCGACGAGCCCGGACGCGCCCGAGGCGAGGCGCAGCAGGAGGGTCGCGATGTCGTGCGTCTCGACCGGTCGCGCGCCGCCCTCCGGCCGCGGACGCGTCGGATAGGGCCTGGCCATGTCGGCCATGACCTGCGCCACCTCGCCGACCAGCACCTTGAGCAGCGAGAAGGCGTGCACGCCGAAATCGTCGAGCGCGCCATGGCCCGATTGTGCCGCGCTCTTCCAGGAGAAATGGGCTTCGGCATCGGCCATGAAATCCTCGTCCATCTCGACGCGGACATGGTTGACCGGCCCGATGGCGCCTTCGCCGATCAGCCGCGCCGCCAGCCGGATGGCCGGGTTCTGGATGTAGTTGTAGCCCAGCACCGCGACCGTTCCGGCCGCCCGGGCGGAAGCCAGCATCGCTTGCGCATCGGCGAGGCTCGTCGCCATCGGCTTCTCGCACCAGACATGTTTGCCGGCCTCGAGCGCTGCGATCGCCATCTCGGCATGGAAGGCGTTGGGCGTGGTGATCGAGACGATGTCGACATCGGGATGGGCGACGAGCGCTCGCCAGTCGGCGGTGGACTGGGCGAAGCCGAACTCGCGTGCCCGTCTTGCAGCCAGCGCATCGTCCAGCTCGCACAGCATGGCGAGCCTCGGGCGCGCCACATCGCCGAAGACCGGGGCAACCGCGTTCCAGGCCAGGGCATGGCACTTGCCCATATAACCGGTGCCGATGAGGCCGACGCCGAGTGCGCGCATGCAAGTTCTCCCGAGCTTGGGGGATGGTTGTTCAGGTCAGGGTAGAGGTTGGGCTCTAGATCATCGGGTCGGATATCGTATCCGATCCGATGATCTAACCTTTTGTGTCTGCATCGGCTTTCTCGAAAACCGCAATCCACGTTTCGGGCCGGTGCTTTAGACCGTGCCGCCGAACCCCGCCGAGAGCGTGCAGTTCCTGGCCGCCAGCCATCAGGTTCTGCAGTTCGTCCATGGCAATGTCGGATTTTGTACGGAATGGCGAAAGGCTGCGCAGCGCCCCTGCATTGTGATGACATCGACCTTTGGCGGCGCCCACGCTCGCGCCTCGGCCACGTCTTCAGTCGTCCCTGTCGAAATCGATCAGCTGCCCATCGGCTGCAAATTCGGCATCGAACTTGGTCCCGTCGGCAAGGCGGCCTTCGATCTTGATGCGTCCGCCTCGCTCGAACTCAATCCGTTCGAGCGTAGCACCGGCGGGCCAGGACGGGTTCTGCAGCACTGGGGCCGGAACCAGCGAGCGGATCTGGTCAATGGGAAAGAGAGCGCGCCCTCGTGCTTCGATTTCATCGATTTCCCCGTTCTGCTCCAGCTCGACCTTGATGCGCGCGCCGCCCGGCAGGGTGCCGTAGACATATCTGCCATAGGCGATGTGCGGCTTCGGGCGGGTCTGAATGTCGGTCAGGCCGAGCTCCAAAATGGATCGCGGGAGGTCTTGGGCGGCAAGCATGCCGGGGTAGGCGAAGCTTGCCGCAAGCGCCGTGGCTACGAAGATTCGCTTCATCGTTTGCATTCCTCTCCGCTGTCGATCTCGCAGCAGGCCGGCTGCCGACGTCGCGACACCGCGCCGACAGTGCCAGAGTCGGGCGGCAAGCAGAAGTCGTCCCAACCGGGGGGCAGACCCGCCCGGCGGCTCCGGCACATGTCGGCACCATGGCCGAAGGCCGTCGCCGCCGGCAGGTCCTATTGCTGGGACAGAATCCACTTCACCAGACCTTCGGCCTCCTCTGGCGAAACGCCGGGTTGAGGCGGCATCGGCATCTGACCCCAATTGCCGCCGCCGCCCTTCACGACCTTTTCGCTCAAGGCCTTGAGCGCGGTTTCGTCCTTGGCGTAGCGCTCTGCCACGGCCTTGTAGGCCGGGCCGATCATCTTCCGTTCGATGGAATGGCAGGCCACGCAGTTTTTGCTCCTGGCCAGTTCGGCGCTGGCGAAGGCGCCCGACGAGGACAGAATCGCGACGAAAGCGGCTGCGGTGAGGTGGCGAAAGTCAAGCATGGGCAGGTTTCCCATCATGCGCGATCCGGCTCGGGCGGTATCGCAGGCCAGTGATCGAAACAAAGCGACCGGCAACAGCGCAGCACCATCATCGGCTCGGCGGGCGGACCCGAACCGGACATCCGGTGCCGGAAGCGGCTGCGAAATCCGGTCGCGTCCTCTGCGGGCGCGGGCGAAAGCTCAGCCGCGTCGCCCCTGCGGGAGACGCGGCTGCCGATCAGGCTCAGTTGGGCTTGAGCTGGTAGACGTCGCCCTGGTCGGTGGCCACGTACATGCTGCCGTCCGGCGCCTGCACGACGGAGCGGAAGCGTCCGGCCGGCATCGGCAGGGACACCGTGCTGCGCGTGGCGGACGAGCCGTCGGGCGTGATGTCGAGCACGTCGAGACGGTTGCCGACCGGCGTGCCGTGGATGCCGATGCCCATGAAGGTCACGACCATCCGGCCGCTCCAGTCCTTCCATTGCGGGCCTTTCAGGAACACGCATGACGACATGCCCTGTGACAGCGTGTCGTTGTTCCAGGCCGGCTTCATGGCGTTGGGATAGGTCTTGGTGTCGGTCATCGGCATGAAGGCCGAGCGCTCCTTCGGATCGACCGCGCCCATCTGGTTCGGCGAGTATCCGCAATATTTGTCGGGGCAGTCGGCGCGGCCGGCCATGTTCGGGCGCGGATCCCAGCCGCCATTGCCGCCGGCGGTCAGGGCCGTCACCTCGTCGCTATGCCAGGGGCCGTTCTCCGCCGTGTAGGGCTGATTGGTGCCGGGGCGGAAACAGATGCCTTGCGGATTGCGATGGCCGTAGGTGAAGACGCGGGCATCGAAGCCCTGCGGCGGGTTGTTGCCCGGCGCGGCCTTGCCGTCCCGGTCGATGCGCAGCACCTTTCCGCCCATGCGGGTCGGGCTTTGCGGCACCTCGCCATTATGGGTGTCGCCCGTCGTCACGTAGAGGAAGCCGTCGGCGGGGCCAAAGCGCAGGCGCCCGCCATTATGCGCGCCGGCATCGCCGAAGGGATGGTTGCTGGGCGCCGCCTTGTAGACGATGTCGGTGACGATATCCTGCCGGTTCGAGACCTTGGTCAGATCGGGATTGACCGTCAGCCGCAGCACCCGATTGGTTCCTGGCGCGGTCATGTTCGATGCCGAGGACACGTAGATGAAGCGGTTGGTGGCGAAGTCAGGGTCGATCGCCACACCGCTCATGCCGGCCTGGCCGCTGCAGAACAGGTCGGATGCGGTCTCAGGGTAGTTCTTGGAATCCTTGATGCCGAGCAGGGCGTTGATCTTGCCCGACGGCAGCCGGACCGAGAGCCCGCCGCATTTCTCGGTGAAGAACATCGTGCCGTCGGGCAGGAAGGCCATGTCCCAGGTCAGCTCGCGTCCGGACATCACGGTGGTGCTGGTGAGTCCGGGCGTTCCACTTGGGCTTTGGGCCGCCGCCGCCCCGGGCAGGGCGAGTGAGGCCAGTAACGTATAGGGCAACACGAAGCGAATACGTCGAGTCATCGATGTCTCCTCCGAGTTATTGAGCATCCTTGAAACGGTCAGCGATCTGCCGGACCTGGGCCGAAAGCATTGTTCGACAGATCGATTGTTATGCGAGCGTCAAGGATCGCGCAACATCGTTTCGCGGGGGTGGAGGATGCCGATCGCGTACATCGGACTTTGGGTCAAGGCTGATCTTGGCTGCCAACCGCCCGTTCCAATATTGGCGATGACGAGACAGCTTCCGCAAGAGGATAGGTACCGGGGGTGCAGCGCGAAATGCCGTCATCCGAGAGCATACCCATAGGTCATGCCGGGGTTACGGTGCGTGACCTGGTGATCGATCAGCCAGGGGGAACTTATTGTCTAGGCCAAGAAAGCCGGGGAGATGTAATCCAGAACATGTCTGGATTATTCTCGGCTTCCGTCCGGCAGCTGCTTTACGCAGCACAAGACCAGCGTCCCCCTAGCAATTTGCCCCGAACGTTCGCAGATTATGTGTTGGGTTGCAGTTGGGATCGAACCATGACTGCCAACAGCGTTCAGGTGACGAGACCGCCCGCAACCCTGCCGATCGCAGCCACGCTCGGCGCTCTCGGCGTCGTCTATGGCGATATCGGGACAAGTCCGCTCTATGCCTTGCGGGAAGCGGCGAGGGCGGCGAGCCAGGGCGGCAGCCTCGGCCAGGATGCGGTGCTCGGCATCGTCTCGCTCATCCTGTGGGCGCTGATCCTGATCATTTCCATGAAATATGCGCTGCTGATCCTGCGCGCCGATAATCGCGGAGAGGGCGGCATCGTCGCCATGCTGGCCCTGCTCTCGGCCCGCAACGCCGAGCCTGGAAGCTGGCGCGCCTATCTTCTGGTCGTCGGCCTGATCGGTGCGGCGCTGCTTTACGGCGACGGCGCCATCACCCCGGCGATCTCGGTGCTGAGCGCCGTCGAAGGCCTGAAGCTCGACGCACCGGCGCTGCAGCATGTCGTGGTGCCATTGACCGTGGTCATTCTGATCGGCCTGTTCGCCGTCCAGAAGAAGGGCACCGGCTTCATCGGCGCGATCTTCGGGCCGGTCATGCTCTGCTGGTTCATCATCATCGCGCTGCTTGGCCTCCACGGCATCGCCCGGGCGCCCGGCGTGCTCGCGGCGCTCAGCCCGCTCTACGCCGTCACATTCCTGATCCACCAGGATTTCCATGTCAGTTTCGCCATTCTCGGCGCAGCATTCCTGGCCGTTACCGGCGGCGAAGCCATGTATGCCGACATGGGACATTTCGGCCGCCTGCCGATCAGGCTCGCCTGGTTCGGCATTGCCCTGCCGGCGCTCGTGCTGAACTATTTTGGCCAGGCCGGGCTCCTGATCACCGACACTGCCGCGCTGGATAATCCATTCTACCAGCTGGCGCCGGACTGGGCGCATTACCCCCTCGTCGCCTTTGCCACGGTGGCGACGGTGATCGCCTCGCAAGCCATCATTTCCGGGGTTTTCTCCCTGACCCAGCAGGCGATCCAGCTCGGATTCCTGCCCCGCATGCATATTGCGCACACCGCGAGCCACGAGATCGGCCAGATCTATGTGCCGCTGGTCAACTGGCTGCTGGCGGCAGCGACGCTCGGCGCGGTGGTCGGCTTCGGCTCGTCCGACGCGCTGGCCGGCGCCTATGGCATTGCCGTCTCCCTGCTGATGGCGATCACCACTCTGCTGGCCGCGCTCGTCGCGCTGCACTGGGGCTATCCGCCGGTGATCGTGATTGCGGTCAACGGCTTCTTCTTCGTCATCGACTGCATCTTCTTCGCAGCGAACACGACCAAGCTGTTTGAAGGCGGCTGGTTTCCGCTGCTGCTGGCCGGAGCCGCCGCCTTCGTGATGCTGACCTGGCGCGCCGGCGTCAAACTGGTCGAGCGGGCGCGCCGCAAATTGCGCCAGCCGGAGGAGGAACTGATCGAGAGCGCGGTCGCGACCTGCCGTTCGCGGCTACCCGGAACCGCCGTCTTCATGGCGTCTGCTCCCCATGGCGTGCCGCTGGCGCTGACGCAGTTCGTCCGCCACAACCGCGTGCTGCATGAGCGCATCCTGCTGGTGACGGTCGTCATCGCAGAGGTTCCCCGCGTCGAGGAGGACGCTCGGGTCGAGGTGATCGAAATCCATGAAAGCATCACCCGGATCATCCTGCATTTCGGCTTCATGCAGTATCCAAACATCGCCGACGGACTTCGGATGGCCTGCGAACAGGGCAGGCTGCCCGGAGTGCACCCTGCAGAGATCACCTATTTCATCAGCCGCGAGACGATCATCCCGAGCGAGGAGGTCGCCGGCATGGCGGTCTGGCGGGAGACGCTGTTTGCTTTCCTGCAGCGCAATGCCGAGCGTTCGGCTGCGTTCTTCGGCGTGCCGACCAAGCAGGTGGTCGAGCTCGGAACCGAGATCGAGATCTGACGCCTGCCAGGCGAGGCACGCCATCCCCGGCGTGGCATGGAAGCCCAGCTCCTCCAGTGGGCTGGCCCGCGAGGCGACGCGGGGCATTGGCGCCGCGCGAGGCCCGTGTCCTGGGCTGGACCGGCCCGCCATCCCCCAGGCCAAACGTCCACGCGAAAATTCACCCCCCCCTGCGGAGTATCGCGACGTCCGCTGTCAGGTGCCCGGGGTGGCTGGAGAATGCCCCCTGAACCGGACAGCATCCGAGTTCCGACTTCGAGGGGAAACGGCTAATGAGGCGGGCGACATCAGCACATCCCAGGGAATGCCAGGATGACAGAGCCCGCCACGATCCTCTTGAGCCGCGTCAATGGCCACGGCGCCTCCGCGAGCGGGCAAAGTAGCTGCCTCGATCTGACGGACAGCAATGGACGTCGCTTCATCCTTCACATTCCGCGCCTGCTCGAAGGGGATTTCCTGTCGCGGTTCGAAGCTGCCGCCATGCACGCCGCCGAACTGCGCGGCTCTCCTTCACATGCCGATGTTGTCAACGCCGTCCTGGCCGAACAGACCAGTTTCGTGAAGGCGGAGGATGGAACCTTGATCCTGAGGACGAAAACCCGCTCCGGCGTGGATATCGATATCAGCTTCGACGAGACCACCGTTCTTGGACTTCGCGCATTGTTGGAAACCCGACCAGCGCGCTGAGGCGCGCCTTTCGCCGAGACGGCGCTGAACCTGCGGCGATGCCGCCTCAGGATGTGGCGTTCCTGACGCCAGGCGTCTCGGCGCTGTGTTCAGGCGATGCTTGGTCGAGCAGAGACGGCAGTCTCGGCCTTGCGCCTCTATTGTCCCGGCAGGGTCAGGACCAGCGGTCCGTGGCGCGAGGCAATGACGGTGTGCTCGTATTGGACCGTGAGGGCTCGCGGCTGGCTGTAGAGGGTCCAGGGGTCGTCGCCATCTTCGGCGAATTCGGCGCCGAGGGACAGGAAGGGCTCGATGGTGAAGACCAGCCCCTCCTGCATGACCCGGCGCTCGGAGGCATCGGGCCAGGTTGCGATCTCGGTCGGCTCCTCATGCAGCGACAGGCCCACGCCGTGGCTGGCGAGGTTGCGCACCAGCGTGTAGCCGTTCTTTCGCGCGAAGGTGCCGACAGCCTGTCCGATGCCGGCAAGTGGCTTGCCGGCGCCGACCTGGCGCAATCCTGTCCACATCGCCCGGCGCCCGTCCCGGCACAGCCGCTCGACCGCGCGCGTCACGGGCGGCACGGCAAACGACGCCCCGGTATCGGCGAAGTAGCCGTCCTTCTCTGCGGAGACATCGATATTGACCAGGTCACCCGGATTGATCCTGCGGGCACCCGGGATGCCATGCGCGATCTCTTCGTTGACGCTGATGCAGGTCGCTCCGGGAAAGGCGTAGGCCAGTTCCGGAGCCGGGCGGGCCCCGGCGGCTTCCATGAACGCGCGCCCGATCTGATCGAGTTCGAGCGTGGTCATGCCGGGCTCGACGGCCTTGCCCATCACCTCGAGCGTGTTGGCAACGATGCGCCCGATCTGCTTCAGCCCGGTCAAATCGTCGTCGTTCGTCACCGTCATGTCGTTTCCCCTGGCAAAGCCGGATGAGGCTCTACAGCATCGGCCCGAAAAGTGGAGCGCGGTTTTCGGAAAGAGCCGATGCAAAGAAGGCTAAAGCATCGGCGGGAAAAGTGGAGCGCGGTTTTCGGGGGCGATGCAAGACCCAGGCTGTCGGCCGCGGCTTAAGCTACTCCCGATCTCTGTAGAATCGGCGGGGACCGGCTTGCCGTCAGCGGCAGACGCGCCTGCCGTTGATGATCGTGCAGCCGCGTCGCACGGGCGCGACAACCACGGCACGCGGGGCGACCGGGCGACGCACTGCGACCGCACCGTTCGGCCCGGCACAACCAGCTCGCACGACGCCGCGTGCGCAGACCACGGCGCTGGCCTCCGTCGGAGAGAGGGCAGCGGCCAAGGCCAAGGCTCCGAGGCCGAAGATGGCATATTTCATGTCGTGGTCCCTTTTGGAGTTTAAGAGTGGGAAGGTTCCCAGAGGATCAAAGTTTGGCGATGAGAGGATCAGAACTTGTAGAGCAAGCGCCCGACAACCTGATTGGTGCTCAATTGCTGCTTGAAACCGACGATCCCGAGCCCGCCGACGCTAACCGGGTAGGTGTAGGTATCCTCCTGGAATTGTGAGTACCGATACTCCAGGCCGGCGATCCAGTTGTTCGTGATGGCGTATTCGGCGCCGGCGCCGAGCGTCCAGCCAAGGCGGGTGCTGTCGCCTGCGCCATAGGAATAACCCGTGCCCGTCACCGTCGACTTGGCGTCGGCCAATGCGAGGCCGCCGGTTGCGTAGATCATGAACCGGTCGAAGGCATAACCGACGCGCAGCCTGGCCGAGCCGGCCCAGTTGGTATGGGCGGTGATGAAATCGCCGGTCAGCGCGGTGAAGCGCTGCTTGCCGGTGATCAGGGCTGCACCGTCGATCTCGCCGCCGAGGACAAGCTGGCCGATCTGGTAGTTGTAGCCCGCCAGCAGACCGACCGTAGCGCCGTCCCTGTTCAGGCTCGGCAATGAAGCGGCAGCGGCCCGACCGGCGATCACGGCGCCCGGCGTCAGTTCGGTTCTGGTCTGCGCCCAGCCGGCCTGGGCACCGACATAGAAACCGGTCCATGTGAAGGCCGGCGGCATGGGAATGGCAGGTTCGATCCGCCGCGACGGCAGATCGGCAGCCTGCGCGGGGAGCGAGAACAGTGCGAAAGCAAGTCCGGCACCGAATACTGTAGATGAGGTAGACATCTTCAACGCGCCCTTCGTGAATGTCGGATCGATTGCATGCGCCGGCCCGCAAATGGATGCGGGCGATCAGCTTTCATGGAGTTCGGGTTTATTCAGTTCAGATTCGACAGCGATTTCAGTACATGAATGGTCCTGGCCCACCCCAGGGTCCGAAATCGAAGGCGTCTTGGTTCATCACTGCTGTCATCTGTTGCTCGTTGGCCAATTTCTGCGCGAAGACCATCTGGCGAAATTGGGCGTAAGCCGCCTGGCTGCCGAAGTAGACGCATTGGCAGACGATGGGATCGGCGTAGACGTAGACGATCTCAGCGTTTTTCGCCTGTTGAACGAATTTATTGGGGGGCAGCTTCTTCATGGCCGCAAGGCGCTGTGGCGTGTTTGCGGGCTGTGGAACGAAGCCGGCCGCCGAGAGCAGGTCTTCCTTCTGCTGCACGGCCTGGGGCGTGGACTGGCAACCGGCCAGGGCCAGCCCGAGCGAGACTGCAAGCGCAGCGACGACGCGCGATGTCATGACATTCTCCAGAGATAGGTTCGACTTAGGCGACGTGTTGACGCCGGCACGCGGCGGCATTCGCCGCGCATGTCGGGCGCCAAACGGGCGAGAGGAGGAGTTCCGGGACCTAGTTGCCGACGGCGGAGCCGAGCAGATAATCCTTCTGCAATGCCTGGTCCGACGACGGATAAAGCGTCTGGCATTCCGCCCAGTAGAAGGTCTTGGGCTGCCGATTGGCGGGATCTGCACAGATTGCGGCAAGCTGCGCCTGCCGCGATTGCGACGACTGGCAGCCTGCCAGGATCAGTCCGATCGATAACGCAATCCCTGCCAGGATAGACCTGTTCATGTCGCCCTCTGTGTGCCTGCAGTACTGGAGCTTGCCGGTTCGATGAGAGGCGGACGCCCCGTTCGGGCGGCCGCCATGTCGCCTCGGAAGGCCGGTCTGACCGGCCTTCGCGTCGTTGATCCGATCGGCCGCAAGCTGCCCGCCTGCGAACCTACCGGCAGGCGCTTATTTCATCTGGATGCCCAGCTTGGCGCGCTCATCCTTGAACACGACTGCGAGCGCCTCGATGATCTTCTTACCTGGATTGGCCTTGCAGTAGAGGATGACCTCGTGCTCGACGACCTTGCCCTTCTTCAGGTCGAGGAAATGCTTCTTGGCGAGGCCGTTATACCAGCCGCTATACCATGCCGAGAGCGCATCGGCGTCCTCCTGGAAGGTCCCCGCCAGCTGGGCGCAGGTCAGGGCCTGGACGTCGATGAAGCCGTTGGCATCGGCATAGCTCGTCAGCGGAACCTGGGCGGTCGCGGCAGTCGAGGCTGCGCAAACGACCGATACCGCCATGGCGGCAAGAATTTTTGACATGATGATCTCCTGTTTTGAACTGTGGGAAGCGTGACTAAAGAGCTGGAATCGCGCGCTGATCGCGCCGGCGGCCTGGTTCCGGACCGCCCTGGAGAGATCGCGCGGTGCGTCCTTTGCCGGCGCTATGGGCGCACAGCAGGAGAACCGGCGACGTTGTCGCAACGAACTTGCGATGGAGAGGCGGAGGAAGCTTTCGTCCGCTATGAGGCTCGTTTCACACCCGGCGGCCGCCATGTCCCTTCGCCCGCCGGCAGGATCGAGGGCGGCGTCGGCTTCGGCCAATAGAGGCGCATCACGAGATAGATCGTGTCATCCGGCGCCGGAAGCCAATTGGCTTCCTTGTCGGCACCCGGGCTGTCCTTCTGGATGTACAGCGTCAGCGAGCCATCCGCGTCCTTCTTCATCGCCGAAAGCATCGGAGAGTTGATGAGGTAGCGATCGATCGGGTTCTTGACCAGGAGCTGGCTCTTGCCGTCATACATCGTCACGGACCAGAACGCATTGACCGGCGGCAACTGGCCGGGTGCGAAGGTGATGGTGTATTTGTGCCTGCTGCCGTCGAGCGGCTCACCGGCCGCGTCGACTCGGGTATAGGGGTACGTGGCTTCCACGGCATCGTTGCCATAGATACCACCCTTGGCGGCGCCGGCCCGCATCAGCCAATCGCCGTTGTAGAAGGCCTCGTCGCCAAAGAACGAGCCGATATTCCAGCCGTTGATGGTCTTCATTCCGCTGGCCAGCCATTTGGCGACCCTGTCGTCGCCCTGTTTCATGGCGATCAGGATTGCAGCCTTGTGCTCGAGCGAGAGATCCTTGAACGCGAAGGTCTTGCCGGGGCCGATGCCGATCTTCGCGAGTTTCGCACGAACCGCCTTGTCCCTTGGCGTCTCGGGGACGAATTGCAGGGCCGCGTCGAGATACTCGAAGAAGTTGTCCTTGATCCCGGCCGTGGTGGCGGGAACGAAGGCGATTGTCGGCGCGGCCGGCGGGGCGGGTTGCTTGAGGAAGGCCGAAAGCGGGCGGGCCTTGTAGCCGGCCTGGACCTTTTCGACATTGGGCATGTCGCCGGGGTTGAAGAGCTGGGTGCGGATCAGCGCGAGCGTGAACGGCGTCGTCGATCGGAAGACCTGTTTGATTCCGGCCGGCTTTTCCCCCTTCCAGTCGGGGCCGACCACCAGATAGTCGCCAGGCTCCGTGCCCGTGGCGCGCGTGCCGATATAGCCGTAATTATAGGTATTGCCGTCGATGAGCTGGACCGAATAGTAGCGCTCCCTTGCGATCGCCGGCACCGAGATGACCATCGGTTCAGCGCGCAAATCCAGCCAGATCGTCGAGTATGGGGTGTCGCTGTTCGGCGTGATGACGGCCGTGTCCGCCGGGGTGGAGACATGGTGCTGGTTGTCGATCTCGTTGAACGGTGCCTTGAACTGGCCGGAGTTCCTGTCCACGGCAAATTCTTGCATGACCGCATAGTTCATCACGAGCGGCAGGCCGTAGATGAAACCTTCTTCGGCGATGTCCTTCGCCTCGAAGACGTTGGGCCATTCGGGCTTGGTCTGTGCAAAGACAGGGCTGGACTTCACTGTGGCGGCGGCGAATGCGGCCATCGCAGCAGAGCCAAGCAGATCGCGTTTCGTCAGCATGTGAGGAGCTTCCTTCTGGTTCGCAACGTGTGGTCAAGCGCGCGTAGGTCGCAGGTGAACGCTATGCGGCCTTGGCGATGATCGACAATGCAGGGATGACCGATCCTTGGAGCGGACATCGGATTCGACAGCCGAGGGTCAGTAGCAGGGCGGATACGGATAATATCCGCAGGCCGGTCGATAGGCATACGGGGCGTAATACGCTGCGGCACCCAGTGCGCCGGCGGCCACCGCGCCCCTGTAATAGGCTCCGCGAAATGCGCTGCGGCGCGCCACGCCGGCGAAGGACAATGGCGTAAAGGGCCGGCCAATCAGGTCGATGAAGATCGATGCAGGGCCGTCGCCGCCCGCAAGGTCGCCCTCCATCACGTCGACGTCGAATGTGACCTGGTCGCCTTCGAGCTTCGGTGTCTTCAGGACCACGACCGCGTCGCGAATACCCGAGCCATCCCTTGTGAAAGCTGACACGGTCGCATTCGGCGGGTCCTTGTAGAAGCTGTCGGGGCTCTGGTTGCCCGGCAGCCACTCCTCGAGGATATGCGCCGTGAGTTCGTGACCAGCGGACCTCACGGGACGGTCGGCGAACACAATGGAATTCGGCGACAGGCCGCTCAGCACCAGCTTCCCACCCTGCAAGGTCGCACCGCGAGCGCTCAGGACAAAGAGTGAAGGCACGAGTTCGGGCTTCGCGGGCGTGCCGATCGCTTTCTGCAGCGGCACATGCGGGGGAACGGCCGGCGTCGCCTGAGCTGACGCAGAGTTGGACATCAATGTCAGGGCAGAAACCGCGACAGCATGAAGAAAGAACAGGGCAATTGTATTTCGCGCGGTTTTCATGGCGCTCTTCCTTCGTTTGAATGCGTTAGTGCGGTCTACTGACTCTATTTCGGGAACAGGAACTGGAGCTGGGCTCGGAGCTGCCAGTCGGCGGCGCCGCTGGGCTTTGCCACGTTGTAATAGGCTGCGAGCTGCGCGTTGACGGGCTGATGGCCGATCTTGAACACGCGCCCGAAACCGCCTCCGATCGGCACCGTCCAGCGGTCGCCATGGCCGGTTTCCCAGTTGGCGGTGATGATGGGGGACGAGGTCAGGTACCAGCCGCCGTGGAAATTGTAATTCACGAAGGGCTGCAGCGTCATCGCGTTGACCGCGCTGCGATTGCTCTTGCCCGCGAAGGACCAGACATTGTTGACGAGGACGCCGACGACCCAGGGCCCTTCGATCGCCAGGGCGACGAAGGCCGGGCCCGCCGAGTACTTGCCGGCGGTCAGGGTCTTGTCGGTGCCGGTGGGGAGCACGAAGGTCGGGCCGATGCCCCAGATGATGCCGTGTGTCGGCTGCTTCGGCGAGAAGAAGAAGCTCGGGTTGATGTCGCCGAGGCCGAACTCGCGCTCGCCATTCACCGTCAGGGCCGGTTGCGCGATCACCGGCGTGATCCAGCGCG
>NZ_JBFRHE010000007.1:0-331199 GCF_052115715.1 Allobosea sp. 2KB_26 | reverse complement strand
GTCAGGGCGGGAATGCGGTTATTGACCTCGAGCGGAACGAACTCGACGGGGACCCCGAGCTCCTGGCCGAACAGCGCCGCGATATCGGCATCCAGCCCATCCTGCTTGCCGGCGCTGGTGACGAAACCCCAGGGCGGATTGTCGCCCTGAATGCCCACGACCAGCTTGCCTTTCGCCTTGATCTCCGCCGGCGTCACCGCCAGCGCAGGCCGCAGCAGCAGACTCGGCGCCGCAAGGCCGACCGCGCCTGCCAACAGAGCCTGACGGCGGTTCAATTTCGACTTGATCATTCTCGTTCCTCCCCGGGATGGCCGTTACGGCTCTGCCGCTATTGGGCGCCTCTCCGGCGACCTCGCGAGCACATTACATCTAGCGAAGCCATCATCAACTGATAATATAATAATCATCCGATGATATTGATTTCAGCCGTCACTCATTGTTTCTGGCGCGGAGGCTGCACGCGTCGTAGGACGGCCCTCTCGAAAAAGGTGCGCGCAGGCCATGGCAGACATCGTGACGGACTTTGCAGGCGACGACGTCGCGCCGATCTCGACCGGCGAACAAGCCTATGAGCGCATCCGCACGGACATTGTTTTCGGGCGTCTGCGCCCAGGCCAACGTCTGCCTTTGGAGAAATTGCGGACGGCCTATGGCGTCGGGATCGGCACCTTGCGCGAGATCTTCAGTCGGCTCACCCCGGAAGGGCTGGTCACGGCGGAGGGACAACGCGGTTTCCAGGTTGCGCCGTGCTCGGCCGAGGATCTGAAGGAGATCGCAGCGCTTCGGCTGCTCATCGAGAGGAGCGCCCTGGCGCAGTCATTCCAGTCCGGCGACATGGAATGGGAAGGCCGTGTCGTCGCCGCCCATCACAAGCTGGCACGGATGGAGGCGAGCCTGCTCGCGGGCGACCGCACGCAAGCAGAGCAATGGAAGCGCTACGACTGGGAATTCCACCAGGCCCTGGTCTCGGCCTGCGGCTCGAAGGCTCTGCTGAATGTCCATTCCGGCGTCTATGATCGCTATCTTCGGTACCAGATGGTGTTCGTGATCTTCCGCGGCTCCGTTGCAGCAGAAGAACACAAGGCGCTGCTGGGCTGCGCGCTGAGGCGGGACGCGGCGGAGGCTCAGGCCATTCTCGAGCAGCACATCCAGGGCTGCCTCGACTTCGCCTTCCACAATCGACTGATCACCTGATCCACCGCACGCCGTCACCTCGGCCGTCACAAGGCTGCAGGAGCGACGGCACCGGCATCCAGCGTCCAGAGATGGCGCGCATTCATGTCGCGCATGGACGGATTTACCGCGGCCATCGTAACCAGAATGGGTGCGACTTTGGCTCCCCTATCTCTGGCAGGTGCAAGACTTATGGCTTCCTCCGACTCGTTGGCCGCGGTTTTCGAGCATATCGAGGCGAACCGCGCGCCTTTCCTTGATCGTCTGATCGATTATCTGCGCCACCCGAGCATCAGCGCCGAGAATATCGGAATCGCCGAAGTCGGCGAACTGCTGGTCAAGATGCTGACGGATATCGGGCTCGAGACCCACTTGGTGCCCACCGAAGGGCATCCGATGGTCATCGCGCGCTGGGAAAAGGCGCCAGGCAAACCCACCGTGCTGCTCTACGGCCATTACGACGTGCAGCCGCCCGATCCGCTCGACAAATGGCTCTCGCCGCCCTTCGAGCCGACGATCCGCGACGGCCGGCTCTATGCGCGCGGGGTCGGCGACAACAAAGGCCAGCATTTCGCCCAGATGATGGCGATCGAATCGCATCTCAAGGTGCATGGCACGCTTCCCTGCAACGTCATTCTGCTGCTGGAAGGCGAAGAAGAGATCGGCAGCCCGCATATCGCCGACTTCGTACGAGCCAACAAGGACAAGCTGAAGGCCGATCTCGCCGTCACGGCCGATGGTCCGCGCCATGCCAGCGGAGCCGCTGCGATCAAGTTCGGCTCACGCGGCGTGATCTCCTTCGACCTGCGCTGTCGCCACGCCAATCGGGATGTGCATTCCGGCAATTTCGGTGGCGTAGTGCCCAATCCGATCTGGACGCTGGTGCACCTGCTGGGCACGATGAAGAATGCTGCGGGCGAGATTACCATCGCGGGCCTCCACGACGATATCGAGCCACCGACACCGGAGGAGCTTGCGGCGATCGAGCGCCTTCCCCGCGCCGCCGAAGCGGTGAAAGAGAGCCTGGGACTGGACCGTCTGGACGCGCCGGCCGACCGCCCCTTCTACGAGCGGCTCTGCTTCCGTCCGACGCTGACCATCAACGGCTTCCACGGGGGCTATGGCGGGCCCGGCACCAAGACCGTGCTGCCGAACGAAGCCTTCGTGAAATGCGATATCCGCCTGGTCGAGGCTCAGGACCCGGAGGACATTCTGCGCAAGGTCGCGGACCATGTGGCCAAGCATGCTCCGGAGGTCGAGTTCATCGCGCAGGACAGGGGCATGCAGCCCTCGAAGACGCCCATTGCCTCGCCCTATACGGCACCGTTGCGCCAGGCCTTCGTCAAGGCCCAGGGCGAGGAGCCGCTGCTGATCCCCGCAGGGTTCGGCAGCCTGCCGGGCTATGTCTTCACCAAGATCCTCGGCATTCCCGCCTTCGTGACGCCCTACGCGAACCCCGACGAGGCGAACCATGCGCCGAACGAGAACCTGACGCTCGACTGCTTCTACAGCGGAGTTCGGACCGGCGCGGCGCTCCTGCACGAACTCGGTGAGTTGCAGGCGCCCTGAAGAAGCCGGCGGGGCGGGCCATAGCCCGCCCCGCCCTCACCGGTGCCCCGCCGTAGCCGTCATTCGCCCTGGGCCCAAACCCAAGGGGCCGCGACGGAAACGGCAATGCCGGGCGCGATGCCTTCCCAAGGTGGCTTCTGGCCCTCGGCAACGGGCGTAACGAGCTATTCCTGGAAGATCTCCTCGCGCTTCCGCTTCAAGGCCGGCAGGGCGACCACGATGAGAAGGAAGACGGCCACCGCCAGCAAGGACGCCGAGACAGGACGGGTCAAAAACGTCGCTGCATCACCGCGCGCAAGCGACATGGCGCGCCGCAGGTTCTCCTCCATCATCGGGCCGAGAATGAAACCGAGGAGCAGCGGTGCTGGCTCGCAACCTAGCTTCATCAGCAGGAAGCCCAGAAGCCCGAAGGCGGCCGTCATCACGATATCGAAGGTTGACCCGTTCACCGAATAGATGCCGATCGCCGAGAACATCATGATCGCCGGAAACATGAAGCGGTACGGCGCCTTGAGCAGCTTGATCCAGATGCCGACGAGCGGCAGGTTCATGATCACGAGCATGACGTTGCCGATCCACATCGACACGATCAGCCCCCAGAACAGCTCCGGATTCTTGGTCATCACCTCCGGGCCCGGCTGGATGTTATGGATCGTCATCGCTCCGATCATCAGCGCCATGACGGCATTCGACGGGATGCCGAGCGTCAGCATCGGAATGAAGGACGTCTGGGAAGCTGCGTTGTTGGCCGCCTCCGGGGACGCAACGCCCTCGATCGCCCCCTTGCCGAAGCGCTCAGGATAATCCGCGATCTTCTTCTCCAGCGAATAGGCAGAGAAGGAAGCAAGCGACGTGCCCCCTCCGGGCAGAAGCCCCAGAACGGAGCCGAGAATCGTTCCGCGTAATGACGCCGGCAGCAGCCGGCGCCAGTCTTCGCGGGTCGGAAACAGGCTCGGCACGCCGTCCGTATAAACTTCGCGACGCTCTACACGCTGCAGGTTGCCGATGATCTCGGCCATGGCGATGATGCCCATGGCTATGATGATGAAGCCGATGCCATCGGCCAGTTGTGGAAAGCCGAGCGTGAAGCGCGCAACGCCAGAGTTAACGTCCGCACCGACCAGGCCGAGAATGAGCCCGAGCACGATCATGGCGATCGCCTTCAGGACCGAGCCGTGCGCCAGAACGACCGCACCGACGAGGCCGACGACCATCAGCGCGAAATACTCCCAGGGACCGAAGCGCAGCGCAACTTCGGCAAGCGGTGGCGCGAAGCCCGCAATGACGACGGTTGCCAGACAGCCGGCGATGAAGGAACTGACCGCGGCCGCAGTCAGCGCCGGCCCCGCGCGTCCACGGCGCGCCATCTGATATCCGTCGATCATGGTCACGACCGAGGACGATTCTCCTGGCAGGTTGACCAGGATGGCCGTGGTCGAGCCACCGTATTGGGCGCCGTAATAGATGCCGGCAAGCATGATCAGCGCCGTGACGGGTTCGAGCGCATAGGTTACGGGCAGCAGCAATGCGATTGTTGCGATCGGCCCGATGCCCGGCAACACACCGATCAGCGTTCCCAGCACCGTCCCCAGCAGGCAATAGGCCAGGGTCTTGAGGGTGAACGCAGCCTCAAAGCCGAGAGCGAGGTTGTTGAGCAGTTCCACGGTGACCGTCCTAGAGTCCGAGAATGGCGGGCCAGAGCGGGATCTGCAGCTTGAGCCCGACAATGAAGACAAGGGCCGCCATCACGGTCAGCGCGAGCGAGAGGACGAGTGTTTCGTGCCAGCGGAACTCGCGGCCCGCATAACTGGTGACGCCGATGAACAGGATATTGGCGAGCACGAAACCGAGCTCGGTCAGTGTCAGGCCGAAGAAGGCGAGCCCACCGAGCACAAAGGCCAGCGGCCGAATGCTGCCCCACTCGATCGGCGTGCCCACCCTGCCCCGTCGCCAGGCCTGTACGACCAACGCCACCCCGATGCCCGTCAGCAACAGGCCGAGCACCAGCGGGAAATATCCCGGCCCCATCCGGCGCATTGTCCCCAATGCGTAGCCCAGCGCCGAAAGGCTGGTGGCCGCTCCGATCAACATGAACAGGCCACCTGCCAATACATCCTGGTGTTTTGTCATTCTCAATTCCCCCCAATCCTCGCTGCCCCCCGCCCTTCCAGACGGCTCAAGGCGCTGCCCCCTCCTAGGACATTGTTGCCGCGCCTGAACGTCCCAACGTCGGAGGGCTTCCCAAGCTAACTCAGTTGATATAGGTTGTCCAACAACCAACATCATACTTCATTGGCGTAAGGCAGATTCATGACCGGCGCGACCTCCCGCCCCCTCGAACGGTTCACCGTCCTCGACATGACCCATGTGCGTTCGGGGCCAGCCGCCGTCCGGCAGCTCGCCGACTGGGGGGCTCGCGTCATCAAGATCGAGATGCCGATATCAACGAATGACGATCGGCCGGGCGGCCCGGCCCAGGTGGCCGATTACCAGAATACGCATCGCAGCAAGCGCAGCCTGACCTTGAACCTCAAGGAGCCGCGCGGCCTCGATGCGTTCATGGAGCTGGTACGCCAGGCCGACGTGGTCGTGGAAAACTACCGCCCTGACGTGAAATTCCGGCTTGGCATCGACTATGAGCGGCTGGCGACGGTGAACCCAGGTATCGTCTATGCCAGCATCTCCGGCTTCGGGCAGGACGGCCCCTATGCGATGCGTCCCGGTCTGGACCAGATCGCGCAGGGCATCAGCGGCCTGATGCAGGTCACCGGCGAGAAGGGCCGCGGCCCGATGCGCGCCGGCATTCCGATTGCCGATCTCAGCGCTGGCCTGTTCTGCGCAAATGGAATCCTGACGGCCCTGCTCGAGCGCGAAACATCAGGCCGTGGGCAGTGGGTGCAGACATCCCTGCTCCAGGCCCAGATCTACATGATGGACTTCCAGGCCATGCGCTGGCTCATGAATGCTGAAGTGCCGAACCAAAGCGGCAACGATCATCCGACCAGCAGTCCGACCGGCGTATTCGAAACGCGCGACAGCTACATGAACATCGCCGCCATGGGCAATACTCTGTTCGCCAAGCTGTGCGAGACCATCGGCGCTCCCGAACTCATTGGTGACCCGCGCTTCCAGAGTGTGCCTGATCGGGCAGCGAATCGCCCGGCCCTCAACGCAGCGATCAACACGTGCACGCGCACTCGCGATACTCTGGACTGGATCGCATGTCTCAACGACGCAGGCGTGCCCTGCGGGCCGATCCTCACCCTCGACCAGACTTTTGCCGACCCGCAAGTGCAGCATCTCGAGGCGGTGTGGGACCTGGAGCATCCGCAGCTTGGCATGATTTCGGTCCTGGGCCAGCCCTTCAAGCTGAGCAGAACACCCCCGGCTTCGCCGACGCCTGCTCCGGCCCGTGGCCAGCACAGCCGTGAAATCTTGAGTGAATTCGGGTTCTCTTCCACGGAGATCGCCGCATTGGCGAGCGCGGCTATCATCTGACAGCCGCCAACACCTCCGAAAGGCTTCGCAATGGCCAAGACGCCTCAGACGACCGCACCGCCGACCGGCACCGCCCCGATTGTGCAAGCAAGCTTGTTTCGCTCCATCGGCCGGTCGAAGACGCTCTCGGATGAGATCGCCTTCACTCTGCGCGAAAAAATTCGCTCGGGAGAGCTCCCTCCCGGCGCGCAATTTCCGACCGAGATGGTCATGGCAGAGGCATTCGGTGTCAGTCGAAATGTCATTCGTGAAGCCATCGCCCGCCTGAAGCTGGCGGGTTTCATCGAAACGACGCAGGGCGTTGGCAGTTTCGTCGCACAGGATGTCTCGCAACTCGTCTTCACGATCGAGGAGAGCGACCTTCTCGATCCGGTTCAGCTGCAACTCGTCTTCGCCTTGCGCATCGAGATCGAAACCGCAGCGGCCGGGCTTGCCGCGGCGAACCGCACCGAAGCCGACCTCGCGGTCCTGCGAGCCGCGCTGGCCGAAGCCAATCGCCGTGCGGCCGATCTGGACGCGGGCACTGCCGCCGCCATTGATTTCCACAGCGCCATCGGCAGCGCGACGAACAACCCCTATTTCGTCGATCTTATGCGCTATCTGCAGGGTCGGCTGCACGGCTCCATCCGCACCACGCGCCGCTCGGTCATCACCTCGCCGGCACTCCTGCAGGCCATCGAAGACGAGCACTGCGCCATCTACGAGGCGATCAGCCGGAGCGATGTCGAGCGCGCGCGATCAGCCATGCGTGACCATCTCAATGGCGTCATGCGGCGGCAGGGCCTTGCCGCGAAAGACGCTTCAATCTCGGAGCGGGAAGGGACATGAGTTTGAGCGAGGAAGTCGGGATCGTGCGCCTTCTGGAAGGTGCCATTACCAACAAGATTATCGCCGAGAAGCGCGGCAATGTCGGCTGGCTCACCTTCAACCAGCCAGAGAAGCGCAATGCCGTCTCGGTCGATATGTGGGAGGCGGTTCCTGTTGTCCTCGACGCCTTCGAGGGCGACCCCGATATCCGTGTGATCGCTCTCAAGGGCGCGGGAGAGCAGGCCTTTGTCAGCGGCGCCGACATCTCGCAGTTTGATCAGCATCGCGCCGAGCGCGGGGCCGTGAACTATTACGAGGAGATCGCCGAAGGCGCGCAGCTGCGCATCTACGCCTGTGACAAACCCACCATCGCAATGATCCGCGGCTATTGCCTCGGCGGCGGCGTCAACATCGCCCTGAGTTGCGATCTGCGCATCTCCGGCAGCAGCGGTCGCTTCGGCATCCCGGCCGCGCGCGTCGGGCTCGGCTATCGGCTGAGCGCAATGACGAATCTGGTCAACACCGTCGGCCACGCCAAGGCGCGCGAGATGTTCTTCACCGCACGCCAAATGCCCGCCGAAGCAGCATTGGACGCCAATCTCGTCCATGCCGTCGTACCGGACGCTGACCTTGCCGCTGCAGTTGCAGACCTTTGCGACACCATTGCCGCCAATGCGCCGCTCACGATCGCCGCCGGCAAGCGGATGATGCGCGAACTGCTGAAGCCCGGTGCAGAGGTCGATGTTGCGGCAAGCAAATCCTGGCTGCGCAGCTGCTTCGACAGCGAGGACTACATCGAGGGCCGTCGTGCCTTCATGGAGAAACGCAAGCCAGTCTTTCGAGGCCGGTAAGCCCACAATAACATCGAGGAAACGTCCATGATAACGAAACGCCATCTGCTGATTGGCGCGGCGTCGCTGACGCTTGTTGCCATCAGCCAGCCTCATGCCCAGGCCGACACTTATCCATCAAAACCCATCAAGCTCATGGTCGGTTACGCACCCGGCGGAACGACCGATATCCTCGCCCGCGCAGTCGCGCACAAACTGTCGGAGAAGCTGGGCCAGCCGGTCGTCGTCGATAATCGGCCGGGCGCCGCCGGCGGCATCGGTTCGGAGATAGCAGCAAGGTCAGCGCCCGACGGCTATACGCTGCTGATGGCGACCGCCAGCAGCCATGGCATCAACCCGGCAGTCTACAGCAAGCTCACCTACGATCCGGTAGCGGATTTCCAGCCGGTCGCCTTCATTGCCTCCGTGCCGCTCGTGCTCGCGGTCAATCCATCCGTTGGGGCTTCCGATACCAGGAAGCTGATCGAACTGATCAAAAGCAAGCCCGCAGCCATGGACTATGCGTCCAGCGGCAATGGCTCGCCGGGTCACCTTGCCGGCGAGATGTTCCGCCATATGGGGGGACTGAAAGTTCAGCATATTCCCTATCGCGGCGGAGCACCGTCGCTGACCGGTGTCATCGCCGGGGAGACCCAGTATACATTCGGAACGCTGCCCGCGACGCTGCCGCATGTGAAATCCGGCAAGCTCGTTGCGTTGGCTGTAACCACCGGCAAGCGCTCCTCGGTGCTTCCGGATACGCCGACCGTCGCCGAGACGCTTCCCGGTTACGAGGTCAACACCTGGAACGGCATCCTCGCGCCCAAGGGAACTCCGGCAGCGATCGTGATGAAGCTCAACGAAGCCGTCGCCGAGGTCATGAAGGCCGATGAGACGAAGGCTGCCTTCGCACGCGAGGGCGCCGAGCCGCAATCGATGACCCCCGCGCAGTTCGGGACCTATATCTCGAACGGGCTGGCAGGCTGGGCCCAACTGGTCAAGGAAACCGGAACGAAGATCGACTAGGCTCGACGAACATGATTGAACCGCCGCCTGCTTCATACGGGCGGCGGTTGCGTGCTCACGTTCACGCTCGCGGCCTTCCAGGAGAACGCAATGTCCACGCCCCCCCTGAACGAGCTCGAGCAGATCGTTGGAGCCGACCATGTCCTGACCGACGCTGCCGCCATCGCGCCGTTCTGCGAGGACTGGCGCGGCCGGCGGCACGGTCTTGCCCGCGCAGTGGTCCGGCCGGCCGACGTCCGGCAAGTCGCCGAGATCGCCGCCTGGAGCCAGCGCCACCGCGTGCCGCTGGTTCCGCAGGGCGGGAATACCGGCCTCGTCTTCGGCGGCATTCCCGATGACACCGGACAAGCGGTCGTCGTCCAGCTCGGGCGCATGAATCGGATCCGCGAGATCGATACCGTCAACGCCGTCGCTATCGTAGAGTCAGGCGTCATCCTGCAGACCTTGCAACAGCGAGCCCTTGACGCCGGCCTGTTCTTTCCCGTCAGCCTTGCCGCCGAGGGCAGTTGCCAGATTGGCGGCACGATCGCCACCAATGCTGGCGGAACGGCAGTTCTGCGCTACGGCAACATGCGCGACCAGGTGCTCGGGCTGGAAGTCGTGCTTTCCGACGGGCGGGTGTGGAATGGCCTGCGCGCGCTGCGCAAGGATAATACCGGTTATGATCTGAAGCATCTCTTCATCGGCTCGGAAGGAACGCTCGGCATCGTCACCGCCGCCGCGCTCAAATTGCACGCCGCCCCACAGGCGCGCGCGACGGCGCTGGCCAGCGTCCCGGATTTCGCGGCGGCCTTGCGCCTGTTCCAGCTTGCCCGTTCGCGCGCTGCCGATGTGTTGTCAGGCTGCGAGTGCTTTACCGAAGACTGCCGCGCCCTGGTCGAAACCCATGCTCCACATGTCGCCCAGCCGGCACTGCGCGGTGGCGTCTATGTGCTGCTGCAGCTCGATGCGGCGACGCCAGAAATTCCGCTCGAAGCGATCCTGGAGGGCGTTCTCTCCGAAGGTTTCGAGCAGGAGATCGTCGAAGACGCCGTCATCGCCCGCTCCTTGGCGCAGGCTGAGCAGCTCTGGGCGCTCCGCGAGAACATCACGGAAGCGCAGAAGCGCGCAGGCCCCAGCTTCAGCCACGACGTTTCCACGCCAATCAGCGCCATCCCGGCCTTTGTCGACCGCTGCCTGACGGCGTTGAATGCAATCGACGCCCGCCTGCGCCCGATCGTTTTCGGCCATATCGGCGACGGCAATCTGCATTTCAATCTGTTGGCGCCGCCCGGAGCCGACGCCACGGAACGCCAAAGCCTGCACAAAAAGGTCGAGACGGCGCTCTATGATCTCGTCGAGGCTTTCGACGGCAGCATCAGCGCCGAGCATGGCCTGGGCGAACTCAAGCGCGACCTCATCGAAATCTACAAGTCGCCATTCGACCTGGAACTGATGCGAGGCGTCAAGCGCCAGTTCGACCCCTCCAACCTGATGAATCCTGGCAAGGCGGTGCGGCTGGTCTGACGCGGCCATTCGCTTCGTACCCGCACATTACGTCATCACGGCACAATCGGAGCGGTAGCCGCAGGGCGCGTGGTCCCTGCACCGCAGCCTGCTCCGATTATCCGTCGTCAGGCGAATGCAACCAGCCAGACTTACTCGGCAAGCCGCGACAACACCTGATGCGCAGCCTTCACCCGCGCATCATTGGGGTAGTTCTTGTTTGCGAGCATGACGATCCCGATCTTCTTCGCGGGGACATAGGCGACATAGCCGCCAAAGCCGTTGGTCGACCCGGTCTTGTTGAGGATCACGTCGCTCCGCGGCGCCATCGGCGGCTCGATCGCGACCGCCGGGATGCCGTTCAGGATCATCTTGGCCGAGTTGCCAGCGACGAGTTTGTCCAGCTCGACCGGATAGGGATATTGCTCCCAGATCAGATCCTGGATGAGCTCGCCCGCGCGGAAATACCCGGTATGGGTCGCCCTCGCAGCGATGGCCGCCTTCCCCTGCGTGGTGCCGATGCCCATGTTCACCTCGAGGAAGCGGATCATGTCGACGGCGTTGGATTTGATTCCGTAGGCTTCGGTCGCGAGCGGGCCCGGGGAGACCCGGATCGGCTTATCCTCTCGATTATAGCCCCACGCGTACGACTTCATCTCGGCCGCAGGGACGGTGATATAGGTCCGTCGTAACCCGAGGTCCGGGAACAACCGCCGCTCCATCAGCGTCTCGAAGCTTGCTCCCATCGCCTTCGCGGTGACGACGCCGAGAAGCCCGATGCTCGGGTTCGCGTAATTGCGGTATGTGCCGGGAGTGAACCGCGGCTTCCAGGCGCGATAATAGGCCATGAGCTGCTTCTGATCCTTGACGTCGTCAGGAACCTGAAGCGGAAAGCCGCCAGCCGTATGCGTGCCGAGATCCAGCAATCGCACATCGTCCAGGGCACTGCCCTTCAACTCGGGCATGTGTTGGCTGACGCTGTCGTTCAGCGACAGCTTACCCTCGATTTCGGCAAAGGTCGCAAGCGTCGCCGTAAAGGTCTTGCTGATCGACCCCAGCTCGAAGAGCGTGTCACGCGTGACCGGAACCCTGGGTTCCTTCGAGGCCAGGCCGTACTCGATGAAGTAGCGTTTTCCGTCGATCGTCACGGCAACAGCCAGGCCCGGGATCCCGTGCTGCTCGATCACCGGCTTCATCGCTTCGTCGACGGCCTGGCGCACGCGGGCGTCCTGGTCGGGGCCTGCGCCGTGGGCGCTGGACAGGCTGCCCAGCATGCCGGCGAGAACGCTGGCTGCCAGACCGGTATAAAGTCGTTTGGACAAGAGCATCTCCTTCCAATTCGGAATGAACGCCGTTTATGACCCCTTCGAACTCCGGGCAAACGATGATAAGTCGGATCAGCCATAAGTTAAATTTGGGCATCCATGGTTCGACCCTTTCTGCCACTCAACGCGCTGCGGGCCTTCGAGGCATCGGCCCGGCATCTCAGCTTCACGCGGGCCGGCATCGAACTCGCCGTGACGCAAGCCGCCGTGAGCCAGCAGGTTCGCTCTCTCGAGCAGAGATTGAGCGTTCAGTTGTTCCGCAGGCTCCCGCGCGGCCTCAGGATCACGGCAGAAGGCGAAGCCCTCCTCCCCACCGTGAGCGATGCGTTCGATCGCCTGGCCACGACGCTCGACAGGGTTGGGTCGGGAAAGGTCCGAGAGCTGCTTGTGGTCGGAGCGGTGGGCACCTTCGCGGTCGGCTGGCTGTTGCCCCGGCTCGAAGACTTCAGGCGCGCCCATCCCTTTGTCGAGCTGAGGCTCTCCACGAACAACAATCGCGTCGATCTGGCCGCCGAAGGGTTGGACTTCTCCATTCGTTTCGGCAACGGCGCCTGGCATGGGCTCGATGCGACGGAGCTGTTCGAGGCGCCCCTGACGCCGCTTTGCACGCCCGAATTGGCCGCCGCGCTCCATACGCCGCAGGACCTGGGCGCACTCACTCTGTTGCGCAGCTACCGCATGGACGAGTGGAGCCGTTGGTTTGCTGCCACTGGAGCGGACATGCCGCCCAATATTGCAGGCGCCATCGTCTTCGACTCATCGCTCGCGATGATGGACGCCGCCGAACAAGGGGTTGGAGTTGCCCTGGCCCCGGCCCTCATGTTCTCGCGCCAATTGCGCAACGGTTCGATCCGGCGCCCGTTCCCAGCCTCGATTTCGCTCGGAAGTTATTGGCTGACCAAGCTCAAATCGCGGAAGCCGACGGCTGCGATGCGGGCATTCGCTGACTGGATCGCGGCCCAGGAGCCGGATTCTCGGAACGAGTAGTTTGGCAATATGCGCCGGCAGCATTCTGGCCGCGGCGCGTATGTCGAGTGCGATATTCAGAGGTGCGGGCGGAGACCGGGCCATCGCACATCGCTCTGGAATGCGATACGCAAATGGCGATCGGCCAGGCGGGCAGGACGGGCGAGATCGCCCATTGCGGACACCAGACCTCGAGCCGACCGCAGGCCCTCGTCCTGGGTTTTGAGGCCCAGGACGAAGCCGGGAAAATGCAGCGCGAACCTGGCGTCCGCGCTCAGTAGGGATGCCGATCCTGCTTCTTCATCCGGGCCTCGTAGGCCTTGAGATCGGTTTCGCGCTCGAAATTCTCGGTCACCGCTATGCGGCGCGCAGTCCAGGGCTTGGCGAAATCCTCGTACTGGAAGGCGTCGTCAAAGCCGATCGCGCTGGCATCCTTGGATACATCCCAGCCAATCACCCCGACTGTCCGAACCCGTTTGCCCCACCTTCACCATACGAAATCTGCCGTATTGACGATGGCGAGATGCACCGGCAAGCCCTTGGGTCGACGACATCAACCCGGACCACCTGATTCCTGCCTTTGAGGCCTGCGTGACGTCCTTGCCTAAAATTGCCGCCGCTACGCTCCTGCTGACGACGGCCCTGACGGGCGCAGCTTCAGCGCAGTCGGGCGGCCTCGTCACCGATCCCAATACGTGGCGAACTCCGGAGTACAAGGCCCAGTGGGGGCTCGATTACATCAATGCCGCAAACGCCTATGCGCGAGGCGTCGACGGAAGGGGCATCCTGGTCGGCGTCGTGGATAGCGGATTGTTCACCGGACATTCCGAGTTCGTGGGCCGCTTTGGAGGTGGTTACGACCATATCGCGAACACACCGTTTGTGACCGATCCTCAAGGTCACGGCACTGGCGTTGCTTCCGTGATCGCAGCCAACCGCGACGGCATGGGCATGCATGGCGTGGCGTGGCGCCGGGAGCCACGATCGTCGCGGCGCGTGTCTTTGATCAGGATGGAGTGCCGGGGGGTACTCCCACTTTCATGGCAGCTATTGACGGGCTTGTTGCACGCGGGGTCCGCATCATCAACAACAGTTGGGGCAGCATCGACCCCATTACCGCATGGACGCCGAGCGGGCCCGTACAAGCGCCGGGGCTCCCGGCTTACCGACGCGCGGTCGCCAGCGGCGCTCTCTTGATCTGGAATGCCGGTAATGAAGGGCAAATCCAGCCGAGCATTGAAGCCGGCCTGCCCTATCATTTCCCCGAACTGGAACGCGGCTGGCTGGCCGTGGTAGCCTACGGACCTGGCTACGAGCCGTTGTACACGAACCGCTGTGGCGTGGCCAAAAACTGGTGCCTGACGGCGCCCGGCGGCGGGGATTGGTGGGGCGAATTCCCGGACGACCCCATCGTCGTCGCCGACAAGAACGGCGGCTACACCAAGGTCCACGGTACCTCCTTCGCCGCCCCCCATGTCTCCGGCGCAGCCGCGCTCGTCTGGCAGATGTTCCCATTCTTCACAGCCGACCAGGTGCGCCAGACGCTGCTCGGCACGGCCCGGGACATTGGCGCTCCCGGCGTCGACGACATATTCGGCTACGGCCTGCTCGATGTCGGCAAGGCGGTGCTCGGACCCGGCCGTTTCGATTGGGGCGATTTCGTCGTCGAGCAGCCCGGCGGCCTCGCCGTCTTCGGGAACGACATCGTCGGCGCCGGCGGCCTCGTCAAGCGTGGCGCCGGCGAACTCGTGCTCCCGGGCCACAGTTCCTATGCGGGTGCGACGCGCGTCGATGGCGGCTTCCTCTCGATCATGGGCAGCATCGCCTCGCTGACCAGCATCGGTACGGCGGGCACGCTCGCCGGCACCGGCCTGATCACCGGCTCCGTCACCAACGCTGGCACACTCTGGGCCGGCGACAGCCGCGGCATCGGCACGCTGACCATCAGCGGCAATTACGTGCAGCAGGCCGGTGGCGTTCTGGTTCAGCAGGTCAGCCCAATCGGTGGGCTGAACCACCTTGCCGTCACCGGCACCGCCAGCCTTTCCGGCCTCGTCGCCATGGCAGGCCGGGCGCAACTCCTGCCGCGCTTCCTGACCATGCCGGTGCTCAGCGCTGGACAGGGCCTCATTGGCCGCTTCGACGGCATCGAGGGCCGACGGGCAACGGTTCGGCGCCCTTCATCGAGGCGAGCCTGCGCTACCAGCCGAGCTCGGCGCATCTCGATATCCGCACCCTGCCCTTCGATACCCCAGGCGTCTGCGCTTCGGCCAACCAATGCGCCGCCGGCGCCGCGCTCGAACGCGGCCTTGCCGGCGCGGATCAGGATCTGCGCGACATGGCCGGATTGCTGCAGGCCGCCGGCACGCGGGATGGCGCACGGCAGGCCCTTGCCGGCCTCTCCGGCGAGGCGCATGCCAGCCTTGGTACTCTCGCCCTCGGCGGCTTTGCTCCCTTCGGCATCATGATCTCCCAACGCCTCGGCGATCTGCGCTCCGGCCAGGACGAGCCCACCACAGGTGGCGCAATGGCCTATACCTCGAGTGCCCAGACGAACCCGACCGCGGCTCTGCCGACGCGCCTGCCGTCCGAACCGGCGGCGGCCGGGAACAATGCCTGGGCGCGCGGCTATGGCCTCATCGGCAGGCTCGGCGGCGATGCCAATGCCGGCGGGGTCGATTATCGCGGCGGCGGTATGATCGGCGGTTTTGACCGGCAAGTCACTCCCGATTTTCTGGCCGGGTTCAGTGCTGGCTACTCCAGCACCGACGCCGAATTCCGCAACTTCTCCGGCAAGGGCAGCATCAAGGCCTATGATGGCGCGCTCTATGGCAGCTACACCCGCGGCCCGCTGCGTCTTGACGGCACTCTCGGTTATACCCGTCTCGACTTCGAATCTGAGCGCAGCATCAGCTTCGGTGGCCTCTCCCGCCAGGCAAGGGCCGATTACGGTGGCGATCGCTTCACCGGCGCGTTCGAAGCCGGCTACGCCATTGAACTCGGCTGGTCGAAGCTCGAGCCGCTGGCGGCGCTGCGCTACACCTATCTGCAGCAGGACGGCTTCAGTGAGACCGGCGCTGGCAGCGTTGGCCTGACAGCCGGCGGGCAATCCGCAGAGAGCCTCCTTGGCAGCCTGGGCCTGCGCCTGGCGAAGGATTTCGATCTCGCCTCCAGCCGCGTCGCTGTCGAGCTGCGTGGCCGCTGGCAGCACGAGTTCCTCGATGATGCGATCGTGCTCGATACCGCCTTCATCGGCGCGCCGACGGCAGCCTTCCCGGTCCAGGGCGCGAGGGTGGCGCGCGACAGTGCCATTCTCGGCCTTGGCCTGTCGGCACGCGCCGGCCGCTACGCCACACTGTTCGCCGGCTATGATGTCCGGCTCAATGCCGACGCCACCGCCCATGCGTTCACTGCGGGGTTGCGCGCCACGTGGTAGGGCGGCCCAATTGCGGCCACTCGCCCGCTCGTGGGGCTTACGGAATCCTGCTATCGCGCTTCTCGGCTCAGAGCAGGGATTCTCAAGGCGATGCAGAACGGCACTCTCTCGATCGGGATCATTGGCGCAGGTATCATGGGCGAGCGGCTGCTGCGCGCCATTCTCGACCAGTCGCGGGAACTGGTGAAGGTCAGCGGCATCTGGGATCCGGCGCCCTCGGCAATGGAGCGGATGGCCACAACCTTCCCGCACGTTCCACGGCTCGCCGATGCGGCTGCGATCGTCGCCGCCAGCGACTGCGTCTATATCGCCTCTCCTCCAGCCTCCCATCTCGCGCACGCCCGCGCCGCCATCAGCGCGGGCAAAAGCGTCTTTTGCGAGAAACCGCTGGCGGTCGACGTCGCCGATGCGCGCGCCTTTGTTGCCGAAGCCGGCGACAGAGGCGCGGTCAATTTCCCCTTCGCGTCCTCGCTTGCCGTGGCGACATTGATGGACTGGATCGCGCAGGGCGCGGTCGGCACAGTGTCCCGCGTCTCGATCGAAGTCGCCTTCGCGACCTGGCCGCGCCCCTGGCAGGCCGATGCCGCGGCCTGGCTGGACAGAACAGAACAGGGCGGTTTCACCCGCGAGGTCGTGTCGCATTTCCTCTTTCTGAGCCGCAGGCTGGTCGGCCCCCTGCATGGGCTCACGGCGAGCGCAGCGTTCCCGGAAGCGGGCAAATCCGAGCGCCGGATCGAGGCCAGGCTGCTGGCCGGTGACATCCCCGTCGCGCTCAAGGGCAGTGTCGGCACCACTGCCAAGGACGACCACAATATCTGGATGCTCGAAGGCGATAAGGGCGCGGTCCGGCTTTGCGACTGGTCGATCGCCGAACGTCGCCTGCCCGATGGCAGCTGGGAACGCGCTGCCGACGCGTTGTCTCAAGCGGATGCACGTCCCGTCGCGCTCACGCGCCAGCTCGAGGGTGTCGTCCGTCTCACGCAGGGCGAGCCGCATCATCTCGCGACGCTGCCTGAAGCCTTGAACGTTCAGGAGATCGTCGAGGCGATCCTGGCCAGCGAGCATAGCTAGGGGTGGCGCCACCGCGGGGGCCGCCCGGCTTCCCTCGCATTCTCATCACCGGCGCAAGGCTTCCGAAACCGTCCCCGCGCACACCGGCAGCGATTGCGACGCAGTGCCCCTCTCCCCAACGGAGTGTTAGGCACTCCGCTCGCAGGCTTGTGCGGTGAGTGCTTTGGAACAGGTCATAGACGCCGCGGAAAACGCGCCCCCGGCGCCTGCGCGCGACAGTTCCTATGCTGGGCAGCGCGCGCGCGGCTTTAAGCGCCTGCGCTTCGTCTTGGGGCTGGAGGACGAATACCGCCGCTATATGCGCGTCGAACAGCGCATGAGCACGCTGGTCTGCGCGCTGACCGCACTCGGCATCTGGTTGGTCTTCATCGCGCTCGACATCTCACGGCTCGACCCGCTGACGGAGTATCGGGCCCAGCGCTACGACGCCCTGGCCGCAACCGCTCTGCGCTGGATCACGCTCGCCGTCTTGCTTTTCCTGATCTCCGTCCTCGTCGGCAAGCGCCTGCCCAGAGCCTATAACCGGCTGAGCTTCCTGGTCCTCGTCCTGATCGGAACGACGAGCTCGGTCAGTGCCAATGTCTTCAAGCTGCGCGACCTCGCCCAGGCGGACCTGGCCGGCTTCGTCATCATCATGGCGGTGTTCCTGCCGGTCGGCCTGACCTTCCATCAAAGCGTCGCTGCGGCGATTCTGATTGCTGTCCTGAATGCGCTGCTCGGGTTCGTGATGCTCGATCCCGGCCATATCCATGAGCATATCCGGATCTCGATCCTGATGTTCTTTGCCGTCTTCGTCGGCGCGGTCGGCGCCTATCTGCGCGAATACACCCAGCGCGATCACTTCCTGCTGCGTCGGATGCTGCACAACCGTGCCATGTCCGACGCACTGACCGGCATCGGCAATCGGCGCTTATTCGAGGAGCACGCCGCAACGGCATTGCGTCAGGCCAGACGCGAGCGCACCGGTCTCGTCTTCGCCATTCTCGATGTCGATCACTTCAAGAAGTACAACGACCGCTACGGACATCAGGCCGGCGATCTGGCACTGCGCAGCCTGGCCCGCGCGCTCGAAGCGAGATTGCGGCGGCCGATGGACATGGTAGGGCGTCTGGGAGGCGAGGAATTTGGCCTGATCCTCTATGGGGTCAGGCCTGATACGGCACGCACGATGCTTGAGAATCTCGTCCACGCGGTCTCCTCGCTCGACATTCCCCATGACGCTTCGGACACCGCCCCTCACCTGACTGTCAGCGCCGGCGCGGCCCTCTTCGACGGCCTTGAAACTCTGGAGCAAATCTACAGGCGCGCGGACGGCTTGCTTTACGAAAGCAAGGCGAAGGGCCGAAACCGGTTTACGCTTGGCTAGCGGCTGTGCAGGCGACGCGCTATGCTGGATCAGGCCCGGTTTGAACGCGCAGGACGCGCGGGGCGACCTTTCGGAGGTTACGCCATGATCAGCGCAGCCCTTCTCTCACTTTCACTATCAACCGGCCTCTTCTTTCCCGTTGCCGACGGGCCGCCGCGCTTCGATGTCGTCAACACCTGCCGCGATGTCGGCCGCTCCAGCATGGGGGTCGGGCGCACATCCCAGGCCTGCCAGGACGATGAAAACCAGGCGCGCGCGACGTTAGAAAAGCGCTGGTCGGCTTATCCGGCGCAGAGCCGCAACACCTGCGTCGAGAGTGCACAACTCGGCGGCCCGCCCAGCTATGTCCAGGTTCTGACCTGCCTCGAGATGGCCCCGCGCTAGCTGCGCAGGCCTGATGATCCTGGATTGAGCATTGGCAAAGAGCGCGCTAGGCTGCCCCCGCTCCGTCACGGGAGGCTGTCATGAAGCCCGCATTCCTGACCGATGCCCAGATCGATGCCCGCGCCCTGAGCCATCGCCGCGAACTCGGCTTCCGGGACGAGCAAGGCATTGATTTCATGATCCTGATGGCGCGGCTGAAGGCTCGCTATCCCAATTTTGCCTATGAGCGTGTACCGGACGGCCAACTCGCCGACACCGAAGCGCAATGGGATTCCGAGACCAAGCGCCTTCGGATCCCGGAACTGGTGTTTCTCGCGGCCCTGCGCGGCGAAAGCCGGGCGCTGATGACCATTGCCCATGAGGTCGGTCATGCTCTGCTCGGCCATGAAGGAATCCTGCATCGCGCCCCCGCCGGCTCGCAGGCCGAGCGTCTCTCGGCCAAGGTCCGGGCCATGGAGTATCAGGCCCGGCGCTATGCCGCCGCCTTGCTGATCCCGAATATCGAGGCGATCCGCCACATGAGTGCGGGCGAGATGAGCGAACATTTCGGAGTCAGCATGAGCGCTGCCATGCTGCGCAAGAGCGAGTTGAAATAACCCCGCTTGCCCGGGTTTGCCCGGCGGCCCAATCTTGCATCGAACCGACTCGATTCAAGAAATGAGCCATGCCGCACAAGACATTGATGATCATGGCATTCCTGATTTTGACAGGAATGCCTGTGCCGGCTCTCGCGCGGCAAACCTGCGATGAGCTCTGGTATGCCCGCAACGAGATCTACAAGGCGCAGGGCTACTGCTTCCGCACCCAGCGCGGTATCGCGGCCTTTGGCAATGCCGGGTGCCAACACGACAATGCCGAGGATCTGCCGCTGTCGAACACCCAGCGCCGTATGATCGCCGATATCCAGCGTGAAGAACGCGCGCGGCGCTGCCCGCGCTGATCTGCCGGGGCCGATAGTTGTGGAAGGCCGGCCCATATCCGGCCATCGGTCAGCTCCAGTGTGTTAGAAGCGCCGGTCCGGGAACAGGGCGGCAGACGGAGCAGCAAGACCAGAGCATGACGACGGGCATCGACATGGGCTTGACCCAGGGTGGACAACCCGCGCTGCTTGATCTCGCCGAATTGCTGGCGACGCGCCTGCTGGTCCAAGGCAATTCCGGCTCCGGAAAGTCGCATCTGCTGCGCCGGCTGCTGGAGCAGAGCGCACCGCTGGTCCAGCAGGCCGTGATTGATCCGGAGGGCGATTTCGTCTCGCTGGCCGGTCAGTTCGGCCATGTCGTGGTCGATGCCGCCTGCGGCGAGGCCGAGTTGCAGCGTATCGCCGTCCGCGTCCGTCAGCATCGTGTCTCGATCGTGCTCAATCTCGAAAATCTCGATGCCGACGAGCAGTTGCGCGCGACGGCCGCCTTCCTCGGCGGGCTGTTCGACGTCGATCGCAGCATGTGGTTTCCGATCCTGGTCGTCGTCGACGAGGCGCAACTCTTCGCCCCTGTCATGGCCGGCGAAGCGTCAGACGAAGCGCGTCGCCTTTCGCTCGGCGCCATGACCAATCTGATGTGCCGCGGCCGCAAGCGCGGCCTCGCCGGCGTGATCGCGACCCAGCGTCTCGCCAAGCTTGCCAAGAACGTCGCGGCCGAGGCCTCGAACTTCCTGATGGGCCGCACCTTCCTCGATATCGACATGCAGCGCGCCTCCGATCTGCTCGGCATGGATCGGCGCCAGGCCGAAATGTTCCGCGACCTCGAGCGTGGCCAGTTCGTCGCATTGGGCCCCGCCTTGTCGAAACGCCCCTTGCCGCTCAGGATCGGCGCCGTGTCCTCGGTCGATCGCGGCAGTGCGCCCGGCCTGATGCCCTTGCCCGAACAGGCCCCGGAGGATGCGAGCAAGCTGATCTTCGAAGCGGGCGAGAACGAACCTCCCGTCACCACCTGGGTCCCGCGTCCCACTCCACGGCCGCGCCCGGCGGCCAATGAAGTGCTCCGCCAGATCGAGAGCTATCGCCCTGCCCCCGCCGTCGAGCCGGAGCCCGAGATTCCGATGGAGCCGGAAGAGCGCGAGGCGATCATGACCGAGATCCTGCGCGATCTGATGGAGGATCCGGAAACGCGAAGCCGCCAGGTCGCCGTGGTCTATCAGGACTTTACGGTGCGCTGCCGCATGCGCCGCGTCGGTCAATCATCGCTCAGCCTCGATGACTTCCGCCGGCGGCTCGCCGTAGCGCGCGCAGGGGCGAGTGAGGACATCACGGCGTCCCATGCCTGGCAGGTCTCGCTCGACGCCGCAGCTACCCTGCCGGACGACCTCCAGAGCCTGTTTCTCTACATTGCCCGTACCGCGATCGAGGGCGCTCCCGCTCCGACCGATGCCGAGCTCGCCGAGGTCTATGGCAGCCATTCGCCGGGCCGCGCGCGCCGTGTTCTGGGTTATATCGAGGAGCGTGGGCTCCTCGTCTGCCATGTCGATTTTCGCGGCCAACGCACGCTGGCGTTGCCGACGATCGGCGTCGAGACTGCGCCGGGCCTGGCACAGCCGCGCAGCACCAAGGGGATGCCGCGCGGCCTCAGGGCCTGACCCGTGGCTTAGTGGCCCTTACCGGCCGGCAGTGTGATCTTGTCGACCCAGGCGATGCCCATGGCCGAGAAGATGAAGACGACATGGATCACCGTCTGCAGGATGACTCCAGTCTCGGTGTAGTTCGTCACCCGGCCCGTATTGCCGATATTGCCGGCCTCGATGAAGGTCCTGAGCAGGTGGATCGACGAGATGCCGATGATCGCCATCGCGAGCTTGATCTTCAGGACGCTTGCGTTGACATGGCTCAGCCATTCCGGCTGATCGGGGTGGCCATGGAGCTTCAGGCGCGAAACGAATGTCTCGTAGCCGCCGACGATCACCATGATCAGCAGGTTGGAGATCATTACCACGTCGATCAGCCCGAGCACGACCAGCATGATCTGCTGCTCGCCGAACTCCGTCGCATGCGTGACGAGGTGGACCAGTTCCTTCAGGAACAGGAAGACATAGACGCACTGCGCGACGATAAGGCCGAGATAGAGCGGCACCTGCAGCCAGCGCGAGCCGAAAATGATCCTCGGCAACGGCTTCATCGCCTCGGCAGGGGGCGGCGTCGGATTCTGATGCAGCATAGAGTGGTTCCGGATGCGGGAAGGGATCGTGTTGCGAAGCAACATCACGCCGTCGCTAGATGGTGCGGAAGCGCCTGCGAGACAAGCGCTAATCCTGAGTCGAACTTCGCATCGATATGCTGAAATGCGATGACGAAGCGCCGCAAGGATGAAATTTCACGGATCTTGACGGCCGGGGCTTTCACGCCGTTGCCTTGCACTATAAAATTGCCACGGATTGGAGGAACACTCGCGTTCCTCTCATGTTGGAGAGGAAAGGAGTTTCGTCATGATCAAGACCCTCGCCATCGCCGCCGCTGTGTTAGGAGGCGTCGTTTTGGCTGTCCCGGCGAGTGCCGCGCCGCTGAGCGCGACGACTGGCTCAGCCGGGGCCGTAGCTGAATCCGGCAAGGATCTGGTTCAGAACGTGCAGTATCGGAGATATTATGGCCCCGGCTACGGCTACCGCGGCGGCTATTATCGCGGCGGACGCGGTGCGGCCGTCGGTGCCGGCATTGCAGCGGGCGCCATCGGCGCGCTGGCAGCCGGCGCATTGCTTGCGCCCGGTCCGGTCTACGCCGCTCCGGCCCCTGTCTATGGCGGCCCCGTCTATGGTGGGCCGGTTTATGCCTCGCCTGATGCCGATGCGGTCGCCTATTGCGCGCGCCGGTTCCGCAGCTACGACCCCGAGACCGGGACCTATATCGGCGCGGGCGGCGTAGTGCGCGCCTGTCCCTGACCGCTGACGCGAATTCAGCGCCGCGATATCGGCCTCTCCATGGCGACATGGGGAGGTTTTTTGATGGGGAGATGTGCAGCGCAGGCACGCGTGCTGACGCCATTTGGCATGACTGGCACGACTGCAGGGTTGTCAGCGGACGATCTCTGACGCTTATTCAGCCCTCGATCTGACTCGGAGCCAGCCCGTTGCGCATTGCCACCTGGAACGTCAATTCGGTCCGCCAGCGGCTTGGCCATCTGCTCGACTTCCTCAGGGAATCGGAGCCCGACGCCCTATGCCTGCAGGAGCTGAAATGCGTCGACGGGGATTTCCCGCGGCGCGAAATCGAGGAGGCCGGCTGGCAGGTCGAGACCCATGGCCAGAAGACCTTCAACGGCGTCGCGATTCTCAGCCGCGCCAAACTCGAGGATGTTCGCCGCGGCCTGCCCGGCGACGATGCCGACGAGCAGGCGCGCTATCTCGAAGGCGTGCTGCCCTATGCCGACGGCGTGGTCCGCATCGCCTCGATCTACCTGCCGAATGGCAACCCGCCCAATACCGAAAAATATCCCTATAAGCTCGGCTGGATGCGCCGCCTGACCGCCCATGCGCAAATGCTGCTCGCCCAGGAAGAACCGCTCGTGCTGGCCGGCGATTACAACGTCATCCCCGAGCCGCGTGATGCGCGCGACCCCGCGGCCTGGGTCGATGATGCGCTGTTCCTCCCGCAGACCCGGGGCGCCTTCCGCGGGCTCGTCAATCTCGGCTTCACCGAAGCGCTGCGCTCGACCACGGATTCCGGCGGGCTTTACACCTTCTGGGATTATCAGGCTGGCGCCTGGCAGCGGAACAACGGCATCCGGATCGACCATCTGCTGCTCTCCCCGCACGCTGCAGACAGGCTTGCCGCTGTCTCGATCGCCAAACATGTCCGCGGCTGGGACAAGCCGTCGGATCATGTGCCGGTCATCGTGGAGTTGATGGCAGCGTGATCACTGCGTCCTTGCGCGGCTATTGCCCAGACCACGCGTCGTCCGCGTCGCATGGAACGGCTTGTCAGTAACAGACCAAGACGCGGCGAGCGACAGCGTAACCCCACTGGTCGTAGTGCTGCTGCCACGCATAGTAGCAGCCGTCATTGTAATAGGTGTTGTAGTAATAGGGCGCGCCGACGGCGAATGCGAAGGCCGGGCCGACGAAGAACCGGTTATGGTTGAACCGCTGTTGGTGGAAGAAAACCGGTCGACCGGCAAAGGCTGGGTGGGCAAAACCGGGATGGGCGAAACCGCCGCCTCCGAAGCCACCCATTCGGGCGCCACCGCCGTGGAAGGCCATGCCGCCACTGTGGAAGCCTCCGCCACCGCCATGGAAGCCTCCACCACCCTGGAAGCCGCCGCCGCCGCCGAACCGCGCCTCGGCTGGCGCCGACCATGCGATGACACCGACTGCCATGACCGCGGCGAAGGCAGCGGCAGTCGTCTTGGTGATGCTGAGCATTGAGGTCATGACGAATCTCCCATCAAGTGAGCCTCGCCTTACAATGAATGTCCGCCTTACTGCATGAACATACGATGAACATTGACCCGTGTTCAGGCCTCGAACAAGCCGGCGCCATCACATCTCGGTGTGCGCCCGTTTCGCACCGGCGTGGCCCGCTTCCAGGGTTGTGCGGCCGCCGACGAGCAGACGGCGCGTGCCAGAAAATCGGCGCGTTTCGCGGCAGTTCCGACCGGCAACATCAGGAGCCGAAACGCGAGCAATGATTTTTCCTCGCAATGACAAGGCGAGGATGCATGCAGGGCTGAAGGAGAGAACGATGCGGTGGGGACGACAGGGCGACCTTGCCTACACCGCCTCGTGGGGCGGTGGTCAGAGACGTCGGTGTGGCTTTCAGCGTTCGCTGGAGCGGCCTGCAACCTGCTGGCGCTCAACCAGCGATAGCGCCGCGTTGCGGTCACTCACGGAAGCCGCAGCGAAGGCCGCGTCATAGCGCTCGAAGATCCAGGCTTCACGCGCCGGATCGGCGGCATCGCGTGCCAGAGCCAGCCACATCAGCCCCTGTGAGACCTGACGCGGAACGCCGTCGCTGCCACGAACCAGCATGTCGCCAAAAACGGCACGCGCCGGCACATGCCCCTTCTCGGCTGCGAGCTTCATCCAGCGCGCCGCCTGCCGCTGGTCGCGGCCGGTGCCCTGCCCGTTCATGTAGAGCCGGGCAAGATTGTACTGCCCGTCGGGATCGCCGAAATAGGATGCGGCATAGTGGAACATATCGAAGGCCCGGTCGATATTGGCCTTCACATAGGAGCCCTTGATGCCGTCCATGAAATAGCTGCCGAGCGCCACGAAGGCGCTGCCGACGATACGCCCGTCGGCTGTGCCGGGAATCGCATCGGCATTCTCGTCCGCAATCTTCGAGAAATACTCGAAGGCCTTCAGATCATTGCTGGGAACGCCTTCGCCACCGGCATACATCCGGCCGAGCTTGTACTGGGCCGTGAGGTGGCCGTGAGCCGCGGCGTATTCGAGCGCGCGCACGGCGCCGGCCTGATCACCAGCCGTGGAATCGCGCATCCAGGCTTTCAGCGCATCGCGCGCGCTGGCGAAGGGTGCCAGCGGCAGCGCAGCATGCGCTGCCGGAGCATTCGGCGCAGGCGCCAGCACGCGGCCGTTGGGCAGAGCCTGCAGGCCCGCGGGAGGCGGCCCTTCGGGCTCCGGCAGCGGAGCGCCCGGAATCGAGCGCGGCGGGATCGGCGCCCGGCCCATGACATCCTGCGACCAGGCTACCGACTGGCAGCCCAGGATCAGGAATGTTCCAGCTATGATGGCCTCAGATATCCGCATAGCAATGGGTTTCTGCCGCCCCTCCTGGGTGGGTCACGGCCCCGCCCTTGGCGGAGCCGACCGTTTGCGCGTATTTCCACAGCGCGCCCGAATTGTAGTCGGTCTTGCGCGGTTTCCAGACCTTACGACGCTCCTCAAGTTCGGCATCAGAAAGGCGGCACGCGAGCTTTCCTGTGATGGCATCGAGCTCGATAATGTCACCATCGCGGATGAGGCCAATCGGCCCGCCCACAGCGGCTTCGGGCCCCACATGGCCAACGCAGAAACCGCGCGTCGCGCCGGAGAATCGCCCGTCCGTGATCAGCGCGACCTTGTCGCCCATGCCCTGGCCGTAGAGGGCCGCGGTCGTCGACAGCATCTCGCGCATGCCGGGGCCGCCTTTGGGGCCCTCGTAGCGGATGACCAGCACGTCGCCGACCTTGTACTCACGATTGGTGACGGCCCTGAAGGCGTCCTCCTCGCAGTCGAAGCAGCGGGCCGGCCCGGTGAAGACCAGGCTCTCGGCCGGCATGCCCGCGATCTTCACGATCGCGCCCTCAGGGGCGAGATTGCCCTGCAAACCGACGACGCCGCCATTGTCGGACAGCGGCTTGTTGGCGGGGCGGATCACGTCCTGCTCATCGTTCCATTTCACCGAAGCGAGGTTTTCCGCAATCGTACGGCCCGTCACAGTCATGCAGTCGCCATGCAGGTAGCCATGGTCGAGCAGGGTCTTCATCAGCAGCGGAATACCGCCGACTTCGAACATGTCCTTGGCGACGTATTTCCCACCTGGCTTCAGGTCGGCGATGTAGGGGGTCTTCTTGAAGATCTCGGCGACGGCGAAGAGATCGAAATCGATGCCGCATTCATGTGCGATCGCCGGCAGGTGCAGCGCGCCATTGGTCGAGCCGCCCGAGGCCGCCACGACCATGGCCGCATTCTCCAACGCCTTGCGGGTGACGATGTCGCGCGGGCGGATGTTCCTGGCGATCAGCTCCATCACCATCTCACCGGCGGTGTAGCAGAAGGTGTCGCGCACATCGTAGGGCGCGGGCGCGCCACAGGAATAGGGCAGCGCAAGACCGATCGCCTCGGCAACCGTCGCCATGGTGTTGGCGGTGAACTGGGCGCCACAGGAGCCCGAGGACGGGCAGGCCGCCTCCTCTAGTTCCTTCAGGTCCTCGTCCGACATGGCGCCGACGGAATGTTTGCCGACGGCCTCGAATACGTCCTGGACGGTGACCGGCTTGCCCTTGAAGGTGCCAGGCAGGATCGAACCGCCATAGATGAAGATCGACGGCACGTTCAGGCGAACCATCGCCATCATCATGCCCGGAAGCGACTTGTCGCAGCCGGCAAGGCCGACCAGCGCGTCATAGCAATGGCCGCGCATGGTGAGCTCGACCGAGTCGGCGATGCACTCGCGCGAGGCCAACGACGACTTCATGCCCTGGTGGCCCATGGCGATGCCGTCGGTCACCGTGATGGTGCAGAACTCGCGTGGCGTGCCCGCGGCCGAAGCAACGCCCTTCTTGACGGCCTGGGCCTGGCGCATCAGCGAAATGTTGCAGGGAGCCGCCTCGTTCCAGCAGGACGCAACACCGACGAAGGGCTGCGCGATCTGCTTCGAGGTCATCCCCATCGCGTAGTAGTAGGAGCGATGCGGAGCGCGCGCCGGCCCGACGCTGACATGCCGGCTGGGTAGCTTCGACTTATCGAAAACGCGCGCGTCCATTCTACCTGTCCTCGTTCCACCCTGCGCTTGCAGTGCGCGGCAGATGTGCCACGCAGCCCGCGCCAGGCGCAACGTTCAGTCTCTTTACAGGCCCGGGAAGGACATAATCTTCCAACCGGACAAACCCGACTTTAAATCATCTAAATCTCAGTGACTTAACGTCCCTCTTTGCTGGGGGCGCTTTGTGGCGGCATCGCGGCATCTGATCCAGCTCAGGGACAGCGCGCATGCGATGCCTCAGCGGTGTGGCCACGATGTCACAATTCGAGGAGCCGCAGCTCAGAGAACCATGGGCAGGACGAAGAACCCGCCAACGACCACCACGAGCAGAAGCGTCACGCTGAGCGGCAGGTGCTTCTCGATGAAGATACGGATGTTGTCGCCGTAGAAGCGTAGCGCGAGCGCAATCATGGCGAAGAAGGTGACCCGTGAAATCACCATGCCGATGGTGAACTTCCAGATGTCGAAATGCAGAAAGCCCGACATGATCGTGACGATCTTGAACGGGATCGGCGTCAGCCCCTTGGTGACGAGCACCCAGAACCAGAAATCCTGCGAGCTCGAGATCAGATGGGCAGCCTTGTCCTGAAGCCCGTAGATGCTGATCAGCCAGACGCCGACGGATTCATACAGGAAGGCGCCGATCGCATAGCCGAGATAGCCCCCCGTCACCGCGCCGAGCGAGCAGATCCCGGCATAGAACCAGGCCCGATCCGGCCGCGCGATGCACATCGGCAGCAGCAGCGGAATCGGAGGCAACGGGCTGACCGAGCTCTCGACAAAAGTCAGGGCGAAGAGCAGCCACGGCGCGGCGGGGTGGGATGCGTAGGAAACGCACCAATCATAAGCTCGCTTGAGCATGCGTCGGTTCAGTGTCTCGTGCAGTGGATCGAACGGCGCATGGCAGACTTGCACCCCGCGCGCATCTAATCGTGTCCCCGGGAATATGCCAGAGGTCTCTTAGTTCAAGGTCAATTTGGCGACCGATTCATGTCCTGACGCGGGCAGCGCAGACAGCGGTTCATTTCGGCGACATCCCCGGTTTTCCGGCCTCGACGACGAAGCTGGCGCGGGTGGAGACCGCGGCCCCGGCAGTGGTAACCCGCTCCAGCACGCGGTAATCGGCCTGCCAGCCGCCTTGCGAAAGGGTATGGCGCATGTAGCCGCGCTGATTGTTGAAGAACCCGATATACGGGTTCTTCTGCAGGATCACCTGCCCTGCCCTGGTCGTATCGGCTCCGTCGCCGCCCGAGGTGATCGAGGTCGCGACGAACTCGACACCAAGTGTCCTCGACTTGGGATCGTCGAAATTGGCCTTGAGTTCGCCCGCCCAGTTCTGGTGGATGTCTCCGGTCAGCACGATGGCGTTGCTCGTGCGGGCGCTCTCCAGCGTGTCGAACAGTCGCTGGCGTGCCGCGACGGCACCGTCCCATTTGTCCATGCTGTAGCTGGTCTTCTTGGGATCAGGATCGCGATCATGACGCATCACCATGACCTGCTGAGCCAGCACGTTCCATCGCGCGCTTGAACTGCGCAGGCCATCGGCGAGCCAGGCCTCCTGCTTCTCGCCAAGCATCGTGTTTTCGGGCTTCAGGGCGTCAGCGCAGGCCGCATGCGCACCATCCCCACAAGGCTGGTCGGAGCGAAACTGACGAGTGTCGAGCACATCGATCTGGGCCAGATCGCCATAGAGGAAGCGCCGATAGGCCTGGATAGACGGACCATTCGGGATCGACGTGCGACGCAGCGGCATATGCTCATACCAGGCCTGGAATCCGGCAGCGCGGCGCAGCGCGAAGATCTCCGGCGGAATATTCTGCTCGGAGACCAGGCCTGCAAAATTGTTGTCGACCTCATGATCGTCGAACGAGACCAGCCACGGTGCCGAGGCATGGGCCAGTTGCAGGTCGGGATCGGATTTGTAGATCGCATAACGATGCCGATAATCGGCGAGCGAATAGATCTCGTCGGGATCTCCTGGCATGACGCGCGCGACGGGCAATGGCCGCTCGTTCGGCCGCACCATGCGATACTCGTAGATGTAATCGCCATAGTGGTAGATGAAATCGAAGTGCTCATCCGCCACATGGCGAAAAGCGGTGAAATAGCCGTCCTCGTAGCGTTGGCAGCCGAGCACACCGAAATGGGCCCGCTCGATCGACGCATTCGCCATGGGGAAGGTACGGGCGCGGCCGGTCATGGAGCGCTCGCCGCCGCAGGAGAAGCGGTAGAAATAGTCGCGGTGGGACTCCAGTCCGGAAACTTCGACATGGACGGCATGGCCGAGCTCGGGCCGGGCCAGGGCCGAGCCGCGCTGCACGACCTGGCGCATATTCGCCTCGGTACCGATTTCGTAGGTGACCTCGACTGCCTTCATGGGCATGCCGCCATTGCGCGCAAGCGGCAGGGGCGCGAGCTTGGTCCAGATCACGAAGCCATCGGCGGACGGATCGCCCGAAGCGATACCGAGCCCGAAAGGATAGGCGGCGAAGACCGGATTGGCCCAGACCCGCTGGTCGAGCACGCCGCCGCCGGTCAGCAACAGGCCCGAGGCTGCAAGCCCCTGCAGGAAGCGCCGACGCGAGGGCGTGCCCGCTTCGGTCAGGAACTCATCGAGAATGAACCGACCGAAGACATCGCGGCGAAACATGGCAGGGCTCCTGCAAGCATGTTTGGAACCCTACCAGTCTTTGCATAACGCAGGAGTGACGCGCTACCGGGCTATTGTAGCCGCAGCAGCGCTTCCCCGATCTTGACCTTCCGTGCCTCCGCTTGCGTCTTGCGCTCGCGATTTTCCTCGACGACCTCTTCCGGCGCACGAGCGACGAAATCCGGATTGCCGAGCTTGCGCTCGACCGCGAGAATATCCTGGTCGAGCTTGCCGAGCTCCTTGGTCAGGCGCGCCCGTTCGGCGTCCAGATCGATGATGCCGGCGAGCGGCAGCGCCGCCACTTCGCCGCGCACGATGATCTGGGCGGATTGCGGCGGGGCGACCTCGGCGAAGCTGATCGCGGAGACACGCGCGAGCCGCTCGATCATCGGCGCCCAGGCTTCGATTGTCGCCCTGGTTGCAGCACTCGCCTTGACCAGGACCAGAGGCGCTTGCGCGCCGGCCGGCACATTGGTCTCGGAGCGGACCGAACGGATATCGGAGATCAGATCGACGACGAAGCCGATCTCTGCCTCGGCCGCCTCATTCGCCAGGCCGGCAAGCTCGGGCCAGCGCGTCAGGCAGACCAGCGCGGCATCGCCCTTGGCAAGCTTGCGCGGAGCCCCCTCTCCCGCCTTCACGGCCCAGAGTTCCTCGGTGAGGAACGGCATGAAGGGGTGGAGAAGCTGGCAGATCAGGTCGATGACATGGGCAACGGTCGCCTGTGTCTCAGCCCGCTCCTCTGTGGTGGCGCCGTCTCCCTGCAGAACGGGTTTCGCTAGCTCGAGATACCAGTCGCAGAACTCGTTCCAGACGAAGCGATAGGCGGCGCCTGCCGCTTCGTTGAACTTGAAACTGGCAATGCCGGCCGCGATCTCGTCGGCGGCGCGAGCCGCCTCGCTGAGGATCCAGCGATTGAGCTGCTGCTTGACCAGGGCGGGATCAAAACCCTGGAGGCGCTGGCAGCCATTCATCTCGGCAAAGCGCGAGGCGTTCCAGATCTTCGTCGCGAAGTTGCGATAACCCTCGACACGCGAGGTCGCGAGCTTGATGTCACGCCCCTGCGCCGCCATGGCAGAGAGCGTGAAGCGCAGGGCATCGGCACCATACTTGTCGACGAGCGTCAGCGGATCGATGACGTTGCCCTTCGACTTCGACATCTTCGCGCCCTTCTCGTCGCGAACGATGGCGTGGATATAGACGTCCTTGAATGGCACCTCGTCCATGAAGTTGAGGCCCATCATCATCATCCGGGCGACCCAGAAGAAGATGATGTCGAAGGCTGTGACGAGCGTCGCCGTCGGGTAATAGCGCTTGAGCTCCGGCGTATCCTCCGGCCAGCCCAGCGTCGAGAACGGCCAGAGCGCCGACGAGAACCAGGTGTCGAGCACGTCCTCGTCGCGCGTCAGCGCAACCGGGCCGCCGTAATGGCCGACCGCCAGCGCCTGCGCAGCGGTCTCGGATTCGGCGACGAAGCACTCGCCATCCGGTCCGTACCAGGCCGGAATCTGGTGCCCCCACCACAACTGGCGCGAGACGCACCAGGGCTCGATGTTCTCGAGCCAGTCATTATAGGTCTTGGTCCAGCTATCGGGCGTGATCTTGGTGCGCCCGTCCTTCACGGCCTTGAGCGCGCGTTCCGCCAGCGGCTTGACGTCGACATACCACTGATCGGTCAGCCAGGGTTCGATCACGACATCGGAGCGATCGCCATGCGGCACGGTATGCGCATGCGGTTCGATCTTCACGAGCAAGCCGCGCTCGGCCATCAGCGCGACGACGAGACGGCGGGCAGCGAAGCGGTCGAGGCCGTGCAGAGCCTGCACCGCCCGCTCAGGCTTGGCGCCGGCCAGGAAGTCCTCGTTCCCTTCGAGAAGCATGCGCGCTTCGCCGTCGAGGATATTGATGACCGCAAGCTTGTGGCGCTTGCCGACCTCGAAATCGTTGAAGTCATGCGCTGGCGTGATCTTGACCGCGCCTGTGCCCTTCTCGGGGTCGGCATAGTCGTCGCCAAAGATCGGGATGACGCGCGCAACCAGCGGCAGGATCGCGTTCCTGCCGATCAGGCCCTTCAGCCGCTCGTTCTCGGGGTGCACGGCGACGCCGGTATCGCCCAGCATGGTTTCCGGCCGGGTCGTCGCAACCGTAATGAAGGTCGAAGCGTCGTCGGGGTCGTAGACCACGCCTTCGAGCGGATAGTTGAAATAATAGAGATGCCCGCTCGGATCGCGGTTCAGCGCCTTGTCGAGCTTGGCAGAGTCGAATTCCTCCTCCCCGCCGCGCTGCCATTTGTACGAGCCGGTCTTCTCGACCTGCAGGACCTCGAGGTCGGAAATGGCGGTCTGGAATTTCGGATCCCAGTTCACGAGCCGCTTGGCGCGGTAGATCAGCCCCTGCTTGTGCAGGGAGACGAAGACCTTGAGCACGGCTGCGCTCAGCCCCTCGTCCATGGTGAAGCGCTCGCGCGACCAGTCGCAGGAGGCGCCGAGCCGCTTCAGCTGGTTGACGATGGTGCCGCCGGACTCCGCCTTCCAGCGCCAGACCTCCTCGAGGAAGGCCTCGCGGCCCATGGTCCTGCGGTTGGTCTTGTTCTCGGCTGCAAGCTTGCGCTCGACCACCATCTGGGTCGCGATGCCGGCATGGTCGGTGCCCGGCTGCCAGAGCACGTCCTTGCCGCGCATACGTTCGAAGCGGCAGAGCACATCCTGCAGCGTGTTGTTGAGCGCATGGCCCATATGCAGGGAGCCGGTCACGTTCGGCGGCGGAATGACGATGCAATAGGGCTCAGCGCCCGGCTCGGCGCCACGCCCCGCCCGGAAGGCCTCGGCCTCTTCCCAGGCCTTGCTGATGCGCGCCTCGACGGTGGCGGGCTCGAATGTCTTGTCCATCATTGCTTCGCTCGAACGCAAAATGGCCGGGGGAAAGCCCCGGCCGAAGGTCAGGCCAAAAGGTCGTTGGTCTTAAGAGCCCATGCGTGGGCGTCCCGTCAACGCTTTCGACAATGCGGAAGTCAGGCCGCCGCGCTCGACTCCAGGAACCAGAGTGCCTTGTCGAGCGCCCGGGAATAGCCGGTCAGGATATCGGCCGTGTCGGCATCACCAGCCTCAGCCGCGGTGTCGATCGCGGTGCGGACGGTCTTGGCGGTCTCGGCATAGCGCTCGATCAGCTCCGCCAGGTGATCCTTCACTGCGACGATCTCTGTCGGATAGGGCTTCAGCGTTGTGCCGGATGCGACATTCTGGGTTGTGCCCAGCGCAATCCCGCCAAGCTGTGCCACGCGCTCTGCGACCGTATCGACATGGGTGTCGAGCTCGGCGCGGAAGCCATCGAGCATCTCGTGGATAGCGATGAATCCCGGCCCCTTCAGGTTCCAATGGGCCTGCTTGGTGACCAGCGCAAGATCGATGCCGTCCGCCAGGCGGGCATTGAGCAGGCTGATCATTGCAATCTTGGTGTTGGACTTCAGATCGATGCGTGACGTGGGCTTCTTCATGGTCAGTCCTCGCGTTGAGATCGCTGAAGGTGGCGTTGGGCTCGCGAAACAGTCTGCCCCCGGGGACGGCTTCGCACTCCTTCGGACACGAATCAGGCACGCCACGGCGCAGTCGTCAAACGACGGGGATAGGGAACCGCATCCTGTCTTGGTGGTTAGGCTTTCATCGAACAGATTGTCCCCGTCCCTCAAGCACAGCAGGATGACCGGATGAAGCTCCTCGTTCATAGTCTCGGAGCATGGCTCGCCGTCGAAGCGGCTTCGGGACGTTTTTCACGCCCTGTTGCGGTCGGCCTCGCGATGCTGGTCTCACGACTGGGCGGGCCAACCGCCGCCTTGACCCTCGCCGGCTTCGCCATCAAGCAGTTGCACGATGCCGGCGCGTTTGATGACATCAGAGTGCCACAACGGGCCCAGCGACGGCTGCGCGGGCGCTAGACTATCGGACCGGATGTCGTCTCCGATCGGATGAACCAAGTTTCTGTGGCCGCAGCGAAACCGCAATTCACCTTTCGGGCCGATACCTCAGCCGGGCCGATTTCGTCCTGGCGAACCGGAAATGCCTCAGTGCCGGTTGCCGCGGGCGACGCGTTCGATCTCGGCGCGCACCAGACGTTCCACCATGGTCGGTAGATTGTCATCGAGCCAGGTCTTGAGCATCGGCTTCAGCATATCCTTGACCAGATCCTCGAGCGTTCTAGCGTTGTTGGTCAGGACCGTGTGGGCGAGCGCACCGAAGGCGTTGTTCACGGCGGAGCCGGCCTGCTCGGAGATCAGAGCGGCCATATCGAGAGATGGCGGCGCGGACTGAGCCGGAACGAAGGCTGGCGGCACGAACATCTGCGCTGGCAGCTCCGGCTGCGGCTCCGGCTTGAACTCGGGCTCGGCCGCTTCGATGAAATCGACATCCAGGCTGGGCTGCATCGCCACTGCCGAAGGCTCGGGCTCAGCCATCGCAGGTGATGCGACCAGGCTCGCCTCGGCTCCGAGATCGAGCACGTCGTCATCGATCTCCTCGACGAGCTGCAACTGGGGTGCCGCGGGAGGCGGTTCGGGCGCCGGCGCAGGTGCGCTCGCCTCGGCGGGCTTGACCTCGTCATCCGCGATGATCCGGCGGATGGAGGCGAGAATCTCCTCCATCGACGGTTCGTTGGGCTTGGGTTGCGCGCTCATGCTGGGTCCGACCACTCGACACCGGGCGCGCGAATCGAATCAAACGCAGCCCCAACGGTGAGTATTCCACGCAAAGAGCGCCAAGCAAGGCAGGTGCCAGCCCACCCACAGGAGAAATCCGGGCTGTTGCCGGAATGTCTCCCACCGATCAAAGGGCAGCCGGGCCGCGCGGTAGCGCGGTAGCGCGGGCAATCCAAACAGAAACGGGGGCCTCAGCCCCCGTCGTCAATCTTCAAAGCGGTCTCAGCGACCGTCAGGAACCTGGGTGCCCCAGAGCAGACCCTTGACCTGATCGTAATGCTTGCGGGAGTCGTAGACCGCAGTCTTGAGCTTCAGCGTCTCAGCTGAAAGCCGGCCGACGGCCGAGAGCACGGCATAGGATGCGACGACCCGGTCGCGCTGCGCCGTCACCAGCGTCGAGCGGGCAATCACCAGTTCCTGCTGCGCATTGAGCACGTCGAGCGTGGTACGCTGACCGACCTTGGCTTCCTCGCGGACGCCTGCAAGCGCGGTTTCAGCCGCCTGAACCTGTGCTTGAGCCGCAATGATCTGCGCCTTGGCCGCATCAAGGGCGCCCCAGGCTGAGACGACGGCAGCACGCACGGTGTCGCGCTGCGTGTCGACGTCGATCCGGCGCTGGCCGGCCGTCTCCTTGGCCTGCCGGGTCCGCGAATAGACCTGGCCGCCTTCGTAGATCGGGATCGTCAGCGTCGCCACAGCGCTCGCCGAGAAGCGATTGTCACCAAAAAGCTGGCTGTCATAGCGCTGCGCAACCAAGCCGCGCACACCCACAGTCGGATAGAGATCCGCTTCCGTGACCTTCACCTGCAACTCCGCCGCATCGACGCCGTGCAGAGCCGCGATGACCGCAGGATGCCCGACTAACGCGACATCAAGCGCGGCCGGCAGCGACTTCGGCAGCAGGTTCTCGATGGGCCGTCCGGGCGCGAGCTGCTTTGGTTCCACGCCGACATTCTGGCGAAAGCGCGCGATGCTGGTCTTGAGGTTCGATTCCGCCAGAATCTCCGCGGATTGCGCCTGCGACAGCCGGGCTTCCGCCTGCGCCACGTCGGTCCGGGTTACTTCGCCGACCTGAAATCGGTCACGCGTCTGACGCAGCTGCTCCTCGAGAACCTCGACGTTGTTGCGGTTCAGATTGAGAATCGCCGTGTCGCGCAGCACGTTCATGTAGGACGTCGCGGCATCGAGCAGCACGTTCTGCTCGGTATTGCGCAGGGTCGCCCGCGCACCCAGCACCTGCGATTCCGCCTGGCTGACGGAGCTGCGGGTCTTGCCGCCGTCGAAGATGTTCTGGTCGATCTGGACGCCTGCGCCACGCGGCGCCAGGCGGGACGTGCTGTTGCCCTGTCCGGGCTGATTGGCGTCAAGCAGGCTCGCGCCGATATCCGCCGAGGCGGTGATACGCGGCCGGTAGCCGGACAGTGCCTGGGGCACATTCTCGTTGGTCGCACGCACCGCAGCACGCTGCGAATTCAGCGTCGGGTTACCATTATAGGCCCGCGCCAGCGATGCATCCATCGTCTGCGCAGAAGCCGTCGTGATCTGGCTGGCGGCCAAAACGGTGGCCAGAACCGCAGCGAGACCGTATCCGGCCGACTTCCGCCTAATTTCTTTTTCGTTCACGTGGACGCCTCTTGTGCGGACTCAAGTCTCGCCCAGGCATCGCCCCAGCCTCGGCATAGTGCAGTGATTCATACCCGGAGCCGAGGCCCGCGCCAATCTCACCGAGGCGCCAACAATCGTTTCCATGGCGCAGTGCCGCATAAATGCGACACTCCCGAATCAAAATACAAAACTCGGAACGCGGCGAAATTCTTCCAGAACAGGCGCGGCAGCATCAAAAACCGGCCTCGCCGACATGGTTTGCGCGCTCCTTTGATAAAGCTGCACCCGTGCGGCTCGCCCCTGCCCCTCGACCAGGATCAGCCGGCCGTTATCGTTGACGAGACCAAAAAGACTCTCCGGAACGATCTCACAGGCGCCGCTGACGAGAATCGCATCGAAATGAGATTCGGCAGGCCGCGTTGCGCTGAGCGTGACGCCAACAGCACCAGCCAGCGCAAGCGCACCACGGGCCTGATCGAGGGCGCCAGCGTCAGGCTCCCAAAGCGTGGCGACCGCGCCCATATCCGCCATCAACGCAGCGCCGTATCCCGTGCCGCCGCCATATTCGAGCACACGCTCGCCAGGTTGAACGCCTAGCGCCTGGATCATCCGCACGATCACCATCGGCGTCATCAGGGCCCGACTCGTGCCCGGCAGCGCAACAGATTGGTCGAGATAGGCAAGATGGGAGAGTTCGGCGGGAACAAAAGCTTCGCGCGGAACGCGGTCGGCAGCCGTGAGAACCGCACGGTCCGTCACGTCATAGGTCCGCAACTGGCAATCGACCATCATCCGGCGCAGCTCGGTGAAGCTGTCCATATCCTCAATCTCCGTCTGCGCGGCGCGTGTTCGCCGTCCTCAGCTTTTGTTCGAGGCGGTCGCAAAAGGCAAGATGGCGGCAGCAGGGCGCCGGTTCAGTTGCAGCGCGCTCTTGCCTCTGAGGAGCAAATGCGCGGCAGATCGACAGACGGCCTCATGACGTCGTCGCAATGCAATCCGGCCAAGATTCGACCGGCACGATTCCGCGGGCCCCATCTCGATCGATCTGCGATCGCTGCTTCTGAATCAGGTCGATCTGGACACGAGCATTCCATCCGGCAGCGACCCCGCCATCCCCGCTCCTCGCCATGACGGGGAGCTGGCCCTCCTGCCCTCTCCAGGCCGTTGCGCACCTGAGGCAGGTGGCGTGTTCGACAACTTGGCGCACCAACCGATCTCGCGACGCAGCCGCCAGAACCTGCCGGGTCAAGGCCTCGCTGTCATCGTGCCCCTGATTGCAGCGGTATGATCGGCGATCGCGCGGGGACCTGCGGCGTTGACCGTCCCCGTGACCGCGCGCCTGATCCGGCGGCGTCGCAACCGAAGCTGGCCTCGGCGGATTGTGGTGAAGTGATCGCGCAATGGCGGACACACAGCCCCTCGCGGAACTCAGTTCAGCAAGTGCGCGTAAGATTCTGAAATCGCAAGCCAACATCCGGCCGCCCCTCGTTGAGGGCGGAACGCAGGCATCAATTTCATGGATGTAAGAAGTGTTGGCTCCCGGAGCAGGATTCGAACCTGCGACCAATCGATTAACAGTCGATTGCTCTACCGCTGAGCTATCCGGGACCGATGGCCGGGGTAATAGCGACGCCTTTGTCCGGGCGCAAGCCCCTTGCGACACTTCGAGGGCAGGAATCCTGTTCATCCACAGATGACCATAGGTCATCACGGGGATTGCTGCTGTTCCCGGTTGCGGCCCGGCGCGCCATGTGGTTATAGGCGGCCCTAGGACATCACCGCAGCGTGACTGTCCCCGGATGGCCTCGTGGCGGAGTGGTTACGCAGAGGACTGCAAATCCTTGCACCCCGGTTCGATTCCGGGCGAGGCCTCCACCTCCTTCAATCAATACCCAGACTGCCCTGACCTTCGCGAATGCGGGGGCATCAGTGCTTTGCGCGACATGAACGGTTCCGGACAATCCCGTTCATCAGGGGTTCCAGCCCGATCGGCTTCCATGCCGTCGATCCGATTCACCTGGAGACGAATCATGCGAAACTTTTTCCTCGCCTCGGCTGTGATGCTGGGCCTGACGGGTGCCCAGCCCGCAGCCGCGCTCGCAGCGCCGCCGACCACAGCTGCCGACCAGCTGAGCGGGACGTCCGACATTCAGCAGGTTCAGTATCGCGACTGGCGCCATGGCCGCGGACACTATTCCCCCGGTTATCGCTACGGCCCTCCGCGTGGCTATTACGGCCGACGCCATTACGGCCCGCCGCCCTATGGCTATGCGCGCGGGCACTGGCGCCATCGCCAGTATTACGGCCGGCCCTATTACCGCTGATAGCGCCGCATTCCGGCCCGGAGGTCGATTCTCCCGCCCGGAAGCAATGCCAGGATCGGCGCCTTGACGGCGCCGATTTCGCGCGAGCCGCTGGTGCAGGCTACCGGGAGGCACGCTATCACGAGGGATGAGCGCCTCCTCCCTGTTCTGGTTTCGCGACGATCTGCGCCTCGCCGACAATCCGGCTCTTTGCGCAGCTGCGGCGCATGGCCCCGTCCTTTGCCTCTACATCCTCGACGAATCGCCGGAACGGCGCGTCCTGGGCGGCGCAGCGCGCTGGTGGCTGTCACGCTCGCTTGCCGCGCTCGCTGAAGACCTGGGCGCGCGCGGCTGCAGGCTCATCCTGATGCGGGGAGACCCTGCCGCGCTGATTCCCATGGTCGTGGCCGCGACAGGCGTCGACCTCGTCACCTGGAATCGTCGCTATGAGGCCGCCGCCATTGCGCTTGATTCGGAGCTGAAGCGTGAACTGACCCAGGCTGGCACCGCTGTCGCGAGCTACAATGCAAGCCTGCTCAACGAGCCCTGGCAGGTCTCAACGGGCTCCGGCACGCCCTTCAAGGTCTTCACGCCCTATTGGCGCGCAGTCCGGGCCCGCGGCGAACCGGCAGCTCCAGCGCTAGCCCCCACTCAGCTGAGACCGCTGCCTCTCCCCGAATCGCTGAAAGCGCTTGCCCTCGATCATGAGAGGCTGATGCTGGAACCGACCGCCCCCGATTGGGCTGGAGACATGCGCAAGGCATGGATACCGGGCGAGCCCGGTGCCAGGGACGCCCTCACCTCGTTCCTCGGCGAAGCGATCGCCGGGTATGGCGAGGGGCGCAACCGCCCCGACAAGATCTCGACCTCGCGTCTCTCTCCGTATCTGCGCTTCGGTGAAATCGGGCCCCGCCAGATCTGGCACGCGACGCTGGCAGCCCGGCATGCAGGAGAAATCCCGGGCAGCCCCGACGATGTAGAAAAATTTCTCTCGGAGATCGGCTGGCGTGAATTCTCCTACCACCTGCTCTTCCATCACCCCGACCTGGCGACGCAGAACTTCAACTCCCGCTTCGACGCCTTTCCATGGCGACAGGACGACGCCGCGCTGCACGCATGGCAACGCGGGCTGACAGGCTATCCGATCGTCGATGCCGGCATGCGCGAACTCTGGACGACCGGCTGGATGCATAACCGCGTGCGGATGATCGTCGCGTCCTTCCTGATCAAGCACCTGCTCATCGACTGGCGCGAGGGCGAGCGCTGGTTCTGGGACACTCTCGTTGACGCCGACCCCGCCAATAATCCCGCGAGTTGGCAATGGATTGCGGGATCGGGCGCCGATGCCGCTCCCTATTTCCGCATCTTCAACCCAGTGACGCAGGGCGAGAAATTCGACCCCCGCGGCGCCTATGTCCGACGCTGGATCCCGGAGCTCGGTCAGCTTCAGGACTCGGAGATCCATAGCCCCTGGACGGTTCCGACCGGTAAGCTCGCAGCCGTTGGCGTCCGGCTCGGAGAAACCTATCCGCACCCGATCGTCGATCTCGGTTTTGGTCGGCAACGGGCGCTCGCCGCCCTTGCGTCGTTGGGGCGCGAATAAACGTGCGGCATGAGCGCTGGCGTTGCGACCACCGCATTTCCGGGTGGCAGCTGGAGCTGATCGTCGCCAGTATGCGAGCCTTGCGCCCGCTGCGTCGATGCTCGCTTCCGCGTCCGCAGCGACCTCCGCACCGATTCTATGGAGATGTGTCAGATCGCGTTTGCGAAAACCACCGGACGGCGCCGGCGGAAGCAGCCGGCGCGAGCCTGAGTGATGCGGGCCCTCACCCTTCGAGCGCGAGCACAGCAAAACTCGCGAGCCAGTGCTCGCCCATATAGTCGCCGGCGATATGGGGAAGCCCGGCCGTCAGGTGCCGTGCGGCGGCGTCCTCTACCAAGGCCCGGCGCGAATCGCCGGGCGGCAGCGCCGCGGAGAGCGAGCGCCAGCACCATGCCCGGCTGAGGTTCAGACCATCGAGATGGGCGATCTTGCCATCCGTGCGATCGCTGACAGTCGCCGGCCGGAACAGGGTTTCCGGTGCGCTGTCGGCAAGCCTGGGCAGAAAGCGGTCGAACCAGGGCAGGAACTCATCCCCCGACAGGAGGCGCCTCATGCATTCCGCCTCGATCAGCGCGGAGGACAGGAAGTCGTCGCCGCTCGGCTCGCCCCAGGCCGGGCAATCCGTATCCCCGCCGTACCAGCGTCTGCCGGTGTCGCGCAGCAGCGCCATCAAGGCGTCGTCCCGCGTCACCGCGGCATAGTCAGCCGCCATCCTGAGGCCGAAGGCCGTATTGAAATGCGTGCCCACGCGGACCGGATAGGTCGCAAGCGGGAGGAAGTCGCGGAAGCGCTGAGCGAAAGCGTCCGCCAGTGGCGTGAGCACCTGCGACCGGCGCTGGTCGTCATGCAGGTGCAGTTCTTCGGCCAGTTTCAGAAGCCATGCCCAGCCATAGGGCCGCTTGAAGCCGCGCGCCCTCGGTGAGGCAAGATAGGCGCACTCGACCGCGATCTTGTCGGCGACGAACTGCTCGTCGAACAGCGCGCGAATATCCGCGGCATGCGGAAGGCTCGGGAAGCGGCGCAGCAGGCGTGCCAGCATCCAGTAGCTGTGAACGCAGGAATGCCAGTCATAGCTGCCGTAGAAGACCGGATGGAGATCACGCGGCGTCCGGGCGTCCTCGGGACCGGCCAGGACATGGTCAGGCTTGTTGGGATATTCGCGCCGGACGTGCCCCAGCGCAATGGCGGCAAAACGTGCAGCCAGTTCAGGCGTAAGATCAGATCGTGTCATCGGCATTCCCTTCGATTGTCACGGCGCGGCCGGAGACACCGGTGACCGGACGATCCTTGCGTGATCGTGCGAGCAGCGCCTCGAGCAGGCGCGGCATGATGTAGATCGGCAGCTGAACCGCCGCGAAGTAAAGCGCCATCCGCGGGGTTGCTGCCGCACCGAGCGCCGACCAGACCAGACCGACATTGCGGTTTCCGAGAATCAGGCCGACGGCCAGACGTTCGCGCAGGCCCCCCGGCAGCACCAGGGCCCCGCCGAGCTGCATGCCGAGATTGCAGGCGAAGGCAAGCGCCAGGCAGATGATGGCCACCTGCGGATCACTCTCGATCTGGCTGCGCATGCCGGCCATGGTCGCCAGAGCGAAGACCAGCAACGCTGCGACAGTGATGCCGTCCACCACGGCGCCATGGACCGCCAGCGCGGCCGCGGCGTACCGCCTCAGGATGAGCGCGACGCCTTCAGCCCCTCCGATCAGCAGCGCAAGCCTCAGCGCGAGGTCGAGAGGCGCGACGGAGAGTCCGCCGAACCAGCTTGCCAGCAGTGGTATGGTGATAGGCGCCAACGCCATGGACAGGAGAGTGACGACCAGCGGCACCGCCCCATCCAGCCCCAGCATTCTCGCGACCGCCGCGGTGCCGCTCGACGGTGGCGCGGATACGGCCAGAACCAGCGCCAATGCCAGTTCCGGGGCAAGGCCGGTCAGGTGCGCGGCGATGCCGGCGAGGATCGGGCATGCGATCATCACGACGCAGGGCAGGAAGACCGACAGCGAGGGACGTCGGATCACGGCGAACACTGCGATCATGTCGATCCGCAGCAGCGTCCCGAGCACGATCAGGAAGATCGCCGCCGGCATCAGCGGGCGCGCCAGCTCGGCCAGCGCGGGAAAGATCAGCCCGAGCATGACGCCCAGCGCCAGCAATGTCGGCCCGCGCGGGATCAGGCGCGGAAGATTGGATGGCATGAGGCACGCCCGTTTGCTTTGGACGCAAACGATAAGCAAGCCCATACCCATCTTGGAAATCGATTATTGCCATGACCATAATCGCCACCATGAATTTAGCTTCGATCGATCTCAATCTCCTCGTCGCCTTCGAGGCTCTGATGGAGGAGCGCCATGTGACCCGTGCCGGGCAGCGCATCGGGTTGGCGCAGCCCTCGATGAGCAGCGCGTTAGCCCGCCTGCGGGCCCTGTTCGCCGATGACCTGCTCGTTCGGACGGCCGAAGGCATGCAGCCGACGGCCAGGGCGCTTGCCCTGGCCAGGCCGATCGGTGAGGCGCTGGAACAGATTCGCCGAACGCTGGATTCCGGGCCGGGCTTCGATCCACGCTCGGCGAGGCGGCATTTCACCATCGCGGTGACGGATTACGGCGACCTCGTCATCGTGCCGGCCCTTGTCGAAGCACTGCGGCGCGACGCGCCGGGGGTCGATCTCACCGTGCGTCCGATCACCGATGCAGTCGAAAGCCTGGCGCGGCTGGAACGCGGCGAGGTCGATGCCCTGATCGGCGGCCATCTGCCCGTCTCCTCCCGCACAACCCGGCAGTTCCTGCTGATGGAGCGCTTCACCTGCGTTCGCGATGCATCCCGCGCCGCTCCCGGCATCTCGCTCGACCGTGCTGATTTCGTGCGCCTGCCCCATGTCCTGTTCTCGTCGACGGGAGGCGATGGCTCACCGAGTGCCGTCGATGCCATTCTGTCGGAACATGGACACAAGCGCAGGGTCGCGGTCACGCTTCCGCATGTCGTGGCGGTGCCCTTTGTACTGGCAGGGACTGATCTCGTGGCGACCATGGCGGAGCGAATCGCCCGGCGCTTTGCCGACGTGGCAGGCGTGGCGATCCTTCCCCTTCCCTACGAGGTTCCGGCTTTCGCGATCGATCTCGTGCATGGACTGCGCGCGACTTCGAATCCGGCGATGCAATGGTTCGTCGATCTTATCGTCAAAACCTGCCGGACGATCTGAAACGCGCCACAATCCTCGGCCACGGCCATGACGTTGAGTCAGCGCCGGATCATTTCGCATGTCGGATACATTCCCCGCCCTCCTCACCCGCACAGCCCTGCGGGCGGACCTCGAGCGCCTCGGCCTGCAGCCCGGCGACAGCGTGATGGTCCATGCCGCGATGAGCCGCGTCGGGCAATTGCTGAACGGTCCCGATGCCTTGATCGGCGCCCTGCTCGACACAATCGGCGCTCAGGGGACGCTGCTGGCCTATACCGACTGGGACGGCGCCTATGACGACCTGCTCGACGATGAGGGCCGCGTTCCCGAAACCTGGCGCGCGCATCTCCCGCCCTTCGATCCGGCTTCGTCACGCGCCATTCGCGACAACGGCGTGCTGCCGGAATTCCTGCGCACCACCCCCGGTGCGAAGCGCAGTGGCAATCCCGGTGCTTCGGTTGCAGCACTCGGTGCCAGGGCGGACTGGATCACGCAGGATCACCCGCTCGACTATGGCTACGGCGAAGGTTCTCCGCTGGCGAAGCTCGTCTCCATCGGCGGCAAGGTTCTCATGGTCGGCGTGCCCCGCGATACGCTGACCTTGCTGCATCACGCCGAACACCTCGCGCAGATCCCGGGCAAGCGCATCCTGCGCCGGGAAGTCCCGTTCGCGACCGCATCCGGCACGCTGTGGCGCATGATCGAGGAATTCGACACGGGCGATCCCATCGTCGCCGGACTCGATGAAGATTACTTTGCCGAGATCGTCAGTGCATTCCTCGCCTCCGGAGAAGGCCGGCAGGGACAGATCGGCGCCGCAGCAAGCATCCTCGTGGACGCTGCCGCAATCACAGGTTTCGGCGTCGCCTGGCTGGAAGACCGCTTCGGCGGGCAGCCTACGCCTGCTCTCGCTTCGCCCGGCCGGTAAACCACCCGATCGCCCGGAAATAGACCGGGTACGGCAACAGGTTGATCAGCTTCACCGCCCATGACAGCCGGCGCGGAAAACTGATCTCGAAGCCGCCGCGCGCGAAGCCGTCGACGATGCGCCTTGCTGCAACGGCCTCGGTCATCAGGAACGGCATCGAGAAATCGTGCCCGCGCGTCAGCGGGGTATCGACGAAGCCCGGATTGACGACCTGAAGACGAATGCCGAGCCGGTCGCAGTCGAATTTCAGCGCCTCGCACAGGTAGATCGTCGCAGCCTTGGAAGCACCATAGGCGGCCGCTCTCGGCAGGCCGCCGAAACCGGCGATCGAGGCGTTGACCGCAATCTGGCCACGCCCCCGCGGCTTCATCCGTTCCAGCACAGCGGCCAGCCCCTTGGCTGCCCCAAGGGTGTTGACCGCCAGGGCAGCCTCGAGAGCGGCGATATCAAACACGCCGGGTCGGGTGGCAGGCGCGATGCCGGCATTCAGGAAGGCCAGCGCGATCGGCCCATGCACGCTTTCGATGGCATCGACCACCACGCGCATGGCAGCGGCATCCGTCACGTCGCCTGCATGGGCAACGATGCGGCCGGGCAATCCGGTGGCGCGTCGTGCGAGATCCTCGAGTTGTTCCAGCCGTCGCGCTGTGATCGCCACCGTCCAGCCGCGAGCGGCCAGTTCGAGTGCGACGGCCTCGCCGATGCCGGAACTCGCGCCGGTGACCCAGGCGACGCCGTCCTGCGGCTGCATGCGCGGCAATGACATGGTTTCTCCGGACGAGAGGCCCCCCGGACATACAGCCCCGCAAGTGATCGGCGCAACCTTGCCGCCCTGTCCGTCCCGCTTCTGCAGCGCCTCGATCGCTGCAATCCCCACACGGCGTCATGGCATGTGGCGCACGCCACGCAATCGGTGCAGTCTGCCGGCCGCAGCGCCAGCCGCCGATGAATCAGGACCACGACCGATGCCGACAGAATTGCTCTTCCGCCAGGACGCCTACCTGACCGAGACCCCGGCCAAGGTGGAAGCACTGAACGAGCGCGGCGGCATCGTTCTCGATCGCACGGTGTTTTACGCCACCGGCGGCGGCCAGCCGGGCGATGCCGGGCGGATCCGCCTCGCCGACGGCAGCGAGATCGCCATCGGCACCACGATCTACGACCCCGAGGACAAGAGCCGCGTCATCCATGTGCCGCTCGAAGGCCAGGCTGCTCCTCAGCCCGGCGACACCGTCACCCTGTTGCTCGACTGGGAGCGCCGCCTGAAGCGCATGCGCATCCACACGGCGCTGCACCTGCTCAGCGTCGTGCTGCCCTTCCCCGTCACCGGCGGCTCGATCGGCGATGGCGACGGCCGTCTCGATTTCGACATTCCGGAAGGCGGGCTCGACAAGGCGGAGATCGGCGAGAAGCTGAACGCGCTGATCGCCCGCAATGCCGCCGTCAGCGAGCGCTGGATTACCGACGAGGAGCTCGACGCCAATCCCGGCCTGGTCAAGACCATGTCGGTGAAGCCGCCGCGTGGATCCGGGCGTGTGCGGCTGGTCTCGATCGAGGGCATCGATCTCCAGCCCTGTGGCGGAACCCATGTCCGCAACACCTCCGAGATCGGTGTTGTCGCGATCACCGATATCGAGAAGAAGGGCAAGCAGAACAGGCGCGTGCGCATCGCGCTTGCCTGAACCCACCAGACTTCGCCTCATCAGCAGGAATTGCCAACCATGGCCAGCAACGATGTTTTCGTCTCCACCGAATGGCTCGCCGAGCGCCTGAACGCGCCCGATATCGTGGTGGTCGACGGCTCCTGGTATCTCCCCGTGCATGCCCGCGATCCCGCCGCCGAATATGCCGCACGGCGCATTCCAGGCGCGGTGCGCTTCGACATCGATACGGTGAAGGACGCCAAGTCCGATCTGCCGCATATGCTCCCGCGGCCGGATGCCTTCGCGGCCACCGTCGGCGCCATGGGCATCGGCGACGGCATGCGCATTGTCGTCTATGACGGGCTCGGCCTGTTCTCGGCCGCGCGCGTGCGTTGGACCTTCAAGACCTTCGGGGCGAAGGACGTCGTCATCCTCGAAGGCGGCTTCCCGAAATGGCAGGCCGAAGGCCGCCCGATCGAGGAAGGCCCGCCGCGTGCCCGCGCCGCCCGCACCTTCACTGCGCGGCTCGACCACTCCGCCGTGGCCGATGCCGGCGATGTCGAGCGTGCGTTGAATGGCGCTGCGATCCAGGTCGTCGACGCCCGTCCGGCCGACCGCTTCCGCGGCGAGGCGCCAGAGCCGCGCGCCGGCGTGCGCTCGGGCCATATGCCGGGTTCGCTCAACCTGCCTTTCCCGGCGATCATCGCCGAGGGCAGGCTCCGTTCGCCGGAGGCCATCGCCGCCGCCTTCACCGAGGCTGGCGTCGATCTCGACAAGCCGATGATCACCAGCTGCGGCTCCGGCGTCTCGGCCGCAATCCTCTCGACCGCGCTCGAGACCATCGGCAAGCCGGCGCGCGCCATCTATGACGGGTCCTGGGCTGAATGGGGCGCGAGCGACCGCCCGATCGCAACCGGGCCGGCCAGGAAGGGCTAACGCATCGGCCGGAAAACTGGATTGCGGTTTTCTGGGAAAGCCGGCGCAAACGCAGAAGGCTGGATCATCGGACCGGACACGAGATCTGATCCGATGATCTGAGAAAACGCTGGAGCTTGACTCAGTAAGTCGCTCTGCCGCCTGACAGATCGAAAATGCCACCGGTCGAGAAGGAGCATTCGTCGGAGGAGAGCCAGAGCACCATTCTGGCCACCTCCTCGATCTCGACGAAGCGGCCCATCGGGATACGGCCGAGGATGTCGGCGCGGCGCTCGGCCGAGATTTCCTTGGCCATCGCGGTCTCGGCAGCGGCCGGCGTGAGCGCAGTCACGATGATGCCGTCGCGTGCGGTTTCCTTGGCGACGCTCTTGGTCAGCGCGATCAACCCGGCTTTGGAGGCGCTGTAGGCGGCCGCCATCGCCATGCCTTCCTTGCCTTGGATCGAAGCAATGTTGACGACATGGCCACGCAGCGGATGCGGGTTCTGCGCGGTGTGGCGCGCTGCTTGTGCCCGCATCCGCCCAACGACCGCCCGGGTCACGAGATAGGCGCCGAACAGGTTCACCTGCAGCACGCGCTGAAAATTCTCCGGCGAGGTTTCCCAGACCGGTTTGACCTCGCCGAGCACACCGGCATTGTTGACGAGGATATCGACCCGGCCGCCGGAAAAGACGGTATCGGCGGCATGTTCGACCGCCGCCACATTCGTGATGTCGACCTCACGGACGCTGACAGTTGGGCCGAGTTCCGACCTTGCCTGCGCCAGCGCCGATGCGCTCATGTCCCAGAGTTCGACCTCGGCGCCGGCATCCATCAGCGCCTTGGCCATGCCACGCCCGAGCCCACCAGCCCCACCGGTGATGATCGCGCGGCGCCCGCCGAAGTCGTAGGTCGCAGTCATTAGCCCGCACTCCAGGCAGTCTTGGTTCGGGTGATCTGGTGACGATAGAGCCCTAGATCGAATGGCCCCTCGCCGCCAAGCGCCGTGAGTTTCTCAGCTGCCAGCTCAGCCTTGGCCAGGCTAACGAACTCCGCCTCGTCTCCCCAGCCTTCGAGCAGCAGCACCCAGCGTGGGACGGCATTGGCGACGCCGCGTGCCTTCTGCTCGGCGGTGGCGACGCCGCTCGCCTCGGCATCGGCGGTGAGCACATGCACGCCGGCGACGCCTGGTCGCGACAGCAGATCGGGAACGAACTGCCGAAGCAAGGCTGCCTTGTGCTCTGCCGCCTGGGCCTCCGGCACATCATAGCGCAGCGTCGCGATCAGCCCACCCTGCGCCGGCCCGGCGCTATGCGCCACCCGGCAGATCGAGCGGGCGACCGAGCGGAAATGCTTCACCGCGGCAAGGGTCCAGGGCGTCGGCGCATTCACGCGTGCCGTATAATCCTGTCCCTTCAGGACCTCGACGCTGAGCGCCTCGTAAAGATTGAAGAATTCGAGACCGGCCTCGATCGCGGCATAACGCCGGCCGCGCAGGAATCCCGGAATGCCGACGCGTTCCGGCATATGCTCCTGGCCATGCCAGGCATAGAAGACCTCGCGCCCTTCCGGGGCGATGTCGTGCCAGATCGCGACCGCCCCTTCTCCCGCCAAACTCATGATCGCTCCCTCGCCAGCCATCGCAGGGCCCGTTGACTCGGCCTGTCCCGGCTCATATACGAAATCAAATTCCGAAATGGAATGCTATTCCAAAAAGAAGAAATTAAGGGTGGAACGGTGACGATCGCAGCGGTGGACCGCGCGCTGAAGATGCTGGAAATGCTGTCGGGAGAACCCGCCGGCATCGATCTCGGCGCGCTTGCCGAGCGGCTCGACCTGCCGGCGAGCGCAACCCACCGTCTGCTGACGACCTTCGCCGAGCGCGGCTTTGTCGCGCAGGATCCGGCAAGTGGCGCCTACGCGCTGACCCTGAAGCTCTCGCTCCTCGCCTTCCGCAATCTCGACCTTCGCCACCTGCCCGATGCCGGTCAGATCGTGCTCGACCGGCTCGCCCAGGCGACAGGTGAGTATTGCCGCCTGGCCGTGGTCGAAGGGGAGAATCTGGTCTGGATCGCCCGTTCGCAGGGCGCGACCGCCGGCCTGCGCTACGAGCCGCCAATGGGCTCGGAGATCGTCCTGCATGCCACGGCGACCGGTAAAGCCTGGCTCGCCTCCCTGCCCGAAGACGAGGCGCTTCGCATCGTTTGCGCGCGCGGCTTTCAGGCCGAGGGCCGCACCGGACCGAACGCCGTCACCGGCGTCGAAGCCTTGCGCAGCCATCTCGCCGAGACGCGCCGGCGCGGCTTTGCGCTCGCCGTGGAGGAAGGCGAAATCGGCACGGTGGCGATGGCGACGACCTTCCGCTCCGGGCCAGGCACAGAGGCGCCGATCGCCGGCACATTGAGCGTCGCCGGCCCCGCAGCCCGGATGCAGGCCGAGCGCCACGGTGCGATTGCCGACGCCCTAGAGAGGGCCGCGGCCGAGATGGCGGAGATCTGGCCGCTGCGCCGTCGCCAGAGCTCCTCACTGCATAACCCTTCGCTGAATGGGCGGCCCAATCCCCTTCTCCAGACAGGAGCCCAGGCATGAGCAACGACGGCGCCATCGCGCCTGCCGCGGCGTCCTCCGCGACATCTGTTCCGGCCACCGGACATGCGCGTGCCTGGGTTTCCGCCATCGCCTGGCCCCTCGCCAGCTTTGCCGTGCTGCTGCTCGCCTGGCAGTGGTTCGTGCCGATGGCCGGCATCCCGGAATACATCCTGCCGGTGCCGAGCGCCTTCTTCGAGCGGCTCTGGATCGACCGGGCCCTGATCGCCCAGCACACGCTGGTGACCGCCAACGAGATCGTGCTCGGCTTCCTGATGGCGGCGGTGATCTCGATCCCGCTCGGCTACATCATCGTCTCCGTGAAGATCCTGGAGAAGGCGATCTACCCGGTCATCGTCTTCTTCCAGCTTGTGCCGAAGATCGCGATCGCGCCGCTTTTCGTCGTCTGGTTCGGCTTCGGCCTGTTCCCGAAGGTGCTGCTGACCTTCCTGCTCTGCTTCTTCCCGACACTGGTCGCCAGCATGACCGGCTTCAGGGCGCTCGACGAGCGGGTGCTCTACCTGACCCGCTCGATGGGCGCCTCGGCCTGGCAGACCTTCCGCTATGTCCGGGTGCCGGCAGCGCTGACCTATATCTTCTCCGGCCTGAAGGTCTCTGCCGTCTTCGCCGCAACCGGCGCCATCGTCGGCGAGTTCGTCGGCGCCAATGCCGGCCTCGGCTATCTGCTGCTGCGCGGCACCAGCTTCCTCGACATGCCGCTGATCTTCGCCTGCCTCGTTGCGCTCAGCCTCGTCGGCATTGTCTTCAGCTATCTCGTCGACGGGCTCGAAGTGCTGCTGATGCCCTGGCAGCGAAAGGGCTGACCTATCCAAGACCAAGAAATGCCCGGCTCCAACCAGGGCACCGGACAATGATCATGGGAGGAACCAACATGAACCGCCGCAGTCTCATCGCCGCCGCAACACTGATCGCGCTCAGCACAACGACGGCCTTCGCCCAAAGCGCGGGAAAGCCGATGAAGATCACGCTCAATTTCCTTGCCGCAGCGCCCAATGCCGGCTTCATGATGGCCAAGCAGCTCGGTCTCTACGAGAAGGCCGGCATCAACCTGACCATCGAGGAAGGCAAGGGCTCGGGCACCACGGCGCAGATGGTTGCAACCGGCCAGACCGATATCGGCTTCGCCGACGCGCCGGCCGCGATGCAGCTGCGCACCAAGGGCGCACCGGTGAAGATCATCGCCCCGGTGCTGCAGACCAACGGCTTTGCCATCATCTCGCTCGAGGAGAGCAATATCGCCTCGCCCAAGGATCTGATCGGCAAGAAGGTCGCGGTCCAGCCCGGCACCGCCCAGACGACGCTGCTCGATGCGATCCTGGCCAGCAACCAGATCGACAAGACCAAGCTCGACATCATCAACATCGATCCTGGCGCCTTTGTCGGGGCGCTGCTGGAAAAGAAGGTCGACGCCATCCTCGGCGGGGCCGATTTCCATTCGATCCAGATTCGCGAGCGCGGCTTCAAGGTGCGCGACATCTTCTATCGCGATGTCGGCGTGCCGACCGTCGGCCTCTCGATGATCGCGCGCGACGACCGGATCAAGGCCGATGCCGATCTGTTCAAGAAATTCGTCGAGGCGAGCCTTCAGGGCTGGGACGCCGCCCGCAAGAACCCCGACGCTGCGGCCGATGCCGTGGTGGCGCAATTCCCTTCGGTGAAGAAGGCGCAGGTGCTCGCGCAGTTCGACGTCGTCAACAAGCTGCTCTGCGCACCGGGAGCGACGTCGCTCGGCAAGGTGCCGGAGAAGAACTGGACCGTCAGCTTCGACCTGCTGACGCAATATCTCGGCCTGCCCAAGGACAAGCCGATCACCGACTATTACTCGACCGAGCTGCTGCCGGCCTCGGCACCGGCCTGTTCCTGAGGTCTCCATGAGCCTCGCGACCCAGTGCTCGGGTTCCGGCGCCGCCTCCATCCAGGGGCGCGGCGTCATCAAGACCTTCGGCGGCTTCACCGCCGTCGACGGTCTCACCCTCGATATCCGGAGCGGCGAATTCGTCAGCCTGATCGGCCCTTCCGGCTGCGGCAAGAGCACGTTCATGCTCATGGCGGCCGGCCTGATGCAGGTCAGCGCAGGCGAATTGCTGGTCGACGGTCGGACACTGACCGAGCCACTCACCGATATCGGCATCGTCTTCCAGGACCACCTGCTGCTGGAGTTCCGGACCGCTCTGGAGAACGTCATGCTCCAGGCCGAGATCCGCGGCCTGCCGCTGGCGCCGGCACGCGAGCGTGCACTCGATCTCTTCGCCAAGCTCGGCATCTCGCATGCGGTCGATCGCTATCCGAAACAGCTCTCCGGCGGCATGCGCCAACGCGTCTCGATCGCCCGGGCGCTGATCCACAATCCCTCGGTGCTGATGATGGATGAGCCCTTTGGCGCGCTGGACGCCATCACCCGCACGCAGATCCGGCACGACCTCGAAATGCTCTGGCTGGAAACCGGCAAGACGGTCGTGTTCATCACCCACAGCATCGACGAGGCGATCGGCCTTTCCGACCGCGTGCTGGTGATGTCGCCGACGCCCGGGCGCATCGTCGATGAGATCGCAATCGAGCTGCCGCGGCCACGCCCCGCCCATCTCGGCGACTACCCGAGCTTCAACGCCTATGCCGACCGCATCCACGACGCCTTCAGGCGTTTTGGCGTGATTAAGTATTGAGGCTTGCCAGCGACGCCCATCGGACTAGCCTCCCGGAGGGAAGGAGCCTTCCGATGGCCGAACACGATCACCCGCATTCGCACGACCATGACGAGCCGCGCTGGAAACATGACGGCGTGCGCGTCATCACCGGCGACAAGCTCGATCCCAACACCGCCCAGACGCCTGGCATGTTCCGTCAGGCTGCGATCAACCACGCCCGGGTCGGCGCGCAGAAGATCTGGGCCGGCACGGTCTCGATCCAACCCAATGCCAAGACCGGCGTGCATCATCATGGCGCACTGGAAAGCGTGATCTATGTCGTGCGCGGCAAGGCCCGCATGCGCTGGGGCGAGCGGCTCGAATTCGTGGCGGAGGCCGGGCCGGGCGATTTCATCTATGTGCCGCCCTTCGTGCCGCACCAGGAGATCAACGCCAATCCGGACGAGCCGCTCGAATGCGTGCTGGTGCGCTCCGACAACGAGGCCGTGGTGGTCAACATCACCGATGTCGACCCGGTCGAGGCGCCGGAAGAGGTCTACTGGATCGACCCGATCCACAAGCACCCACCGGGCGGCAGCTCCCGAGACTAACAGCCGACCTCGAAATCGCCGGGCTGAGCGGGCGCGATCGGCGTGAACAGCGTGCGGTCGGGCTTCAGGTCGAGCAGCGGCGTCCCGTCGAGACAATCGAGCCCACGGACCAGCAGTACCGCCCCCTCCCGGGCCGCCAGCGTGACGATCGAGGTGCCGATCGGATTGGGCCTGACGGGCGAGCGCAGCGCGAAAGTGCCGTGGGTCTGCCCGTCGCTTGCTGGGCTCTGGAGCACCAGGTCGCGCCGGGACTGGTGCAGCCAGTACAGCACCTCCAGGCGCTCGAAGCGCTCGATACCGGCAAGCGCCGCATCCCAGGGCTCGAACAGCTCGATCCGGCAGAGCGGCCCATCGGCCCGCCCCTGGCGCGGGCAGGTCAACCGGGACGTCCACGGCGTGCGGAGGCGGCCGATGAAGACCAGCCCGGCATCGCTCGCCACGGGCGGCGCGACCTCGTTCTCGCGCACCATCGCGATCAGTCGATCGCGACCATCACGTCGGAGGCCTTCACCACGGCATAGGCCTGCTGCCCGACCGTGAGCTTGAGTTCGTCGACCGCTGCGTTGGTGATGGCCGAGGTCACGATCGCTCCGCCGATGTCGATGCGCACATGGGCGGTCGTCGCGCCCTTCGTGATCTCGACGATCTTTCCCTTGAGCTGATTACGGGCGCTGATCTTCACGAGCTTTCTCCTCAGCAGGTCCGAAGGGCCATCCCCTCAGGCATGGTGATTGACACGGCTCTCGACGCCACGCAACGATCGCTATATTCCACGATGCACAGCGATTGCGATTTCGAGGGGACGCGACCATGACAACCCGCCGCCACGTACTCGGCCTTGCCGCAGCCTTCCTTTTCGGAATGGCCACTGTCTCCGGACCGGCCCAGGCACAGGGCAAGGAGCTCGTCATTTTCGCGGCCGCGAGCCTCAAGAATGCGCTCGACGAGGCCGCGGCGAACTGGGTCAAGGAAAGCGGCAAGCCCGCGCCAAAGATCTCCTATGCCGCGAGCAACGCGCTCGCCAAGCAGATCGAACAGGGGGCGCCGGCCGATATCTTCATGTCGGCGGATCTCGACTGGATGGATTACGCGGCCTCGAAGAACCTGATCAAGCCTGACACCCGCGTCAGCCTGCTGGCCAACCGGATCGCGCTCATCGCCGCCAAGGATTCGGCTACCAAGGTCGAGCTGAGGCCTGGCGTCGATCTGGCGACCGTGCTCGGCTCCGGCCGGCTCGCCATGGGCAATGTCGATTCCGTGCCTGCTGGCAAATACGGCAAGGCTGCGCTCGAGAAGCTCGGCGGCTGGGACAAGATCAAGGACAAGGTGGCACAGGCCGACAACGTTCGTGCCGCCCTGCTGCTGGTCTCACGCGGCGAGGCACCGCTCGGCATCGTCTACACCACCGACGCCGCCGCCGACCCGCAGGTCAAGGTTGTCGCCACCTTCCCCGAGGACTCGCACCCGCCGATCATCTATCCGGTCGCGGTGACGAAGGACTCGGTCAATGCTGACGCCCAATCCTTCCTGACCTATCTGCGCGGCTCCGCGGCAAAGGGCTCCTTCGAGAAGCAGGGCTTCACGGTGCTGAACAAGGCTGCCAGCTCTTCGTGAGCGACTGGCTGTCCCCCGAGGAGTGGACGGCGGTCAGGCTCAGCCTGCTTGTCGCAACGACGGCCACGATCGCGAGCCTGCCGATCGGCATCGCGATCGCGTTCCTGCTGGCGCGAGGCCGTTTCTGGGGTAAGTCGCTCCTGGACGCCCTCGTGCATCTGCCGCTGATCATGCCGCCCGTCGTGACCGGCTACCTGCTGCTGATCGGGTTCGGACGGCGCGGCCCGATCGGGCAGTTCCTCTATGACTGGTTCGGCATCGTCCTTTCCTTCCGCTGGACCGGTGCCGCGCTTGCCGCCGCCGTGATGGGCTTTCCGCTGATGGTGCGCGCGATCCGGCTCTCGATCGAGGCCGTCGATCATAAGCTGGAGGATGCCGCCGGCACCCTTGGCGCCAGTCCGCTCTGGGTCTTCCTCGCCGTGACCTTGCCGCTGTGCCTGCCCGGCATCGTCGTCGGCATGATCCTGAGCTTCGCCAAGGCGATGGGAGAGTTCGGCGCAACCATCACCTTCGTCTCGAACATCCCCGGCGAGACCCAGACCCTGCCCTCGGCGATCTACACTTTCACGCAGGTGCCGGGAGGCGAGGCCGGAGCCATGCGGCTGACGCTGATCTCGATTGCCATATCCGTCATCGCACTGTTTGCCTCCGAGGCGATGGCGCGTTTTGTCGGGCGCCGGATCGCGATCGAATGACACCGGCTCTCGATATCGCGGTCGAGCATCGGCTCGGGAACTTCCTGCTCGACGCCCGCTTCACTGCGGATGGCGGACTGACGGCTCTCTTCGGGCGCTCCGGCTCGGGCAAGACCTCTCTGGTCAATGTCATCGGCGGCCTGATCCGCCCGACACGTGGCCGGGTCGTCGTCGCCGGCGAAACCCTGGTCAATACCGACCGCGGCATCTTCGTCCCCAAACATCGCCGCCGGATCGGCTATGTCTTCCAGGAAGCGCGGCTGTTCCCGCATCTCACCGTCCACCAGAACCTGCTCTTCGGCCGCTGGTTCGCCCGGCACCAGGGCCATGACGGCACCGAGATTGCGAACGTGCTCGAACTGCTCGGCATTGGCCATTTGCTGGAGCGCCGCCCCGCGGGGCTCTCCGGCGGCGAGAAGCAGCGTGTGGCGATCGGCCGAGCCCTGCTGGCAAGGCCGCGCCTGCTCCTGATGGACGAGCCGCTCGCTTCGCTCGACGAAGCGCGCAAGGCCGAGATTCTGCCCTATATCGAGCGGTTGCGTGACGAGATGGGCCTGCCGATCGTCTATGTCTCGCATTCGGCAGCCGAAGTCGCACGCCTTGCGACGAACCTGGTCATCGTCGACCAGGGCCTGGTCAAAGCGTCGGGTCCGACGGCAGAGGTGATGTCGCGGCTCGATGTCGCAATGTTGCCTGGAGCGCCGGAGGCGAGCGCCGTTCTCGACGCCGAGGTCACGGCTCTCGACCCTGTCCATCACCTGGCAACGCTGTCGACCCAGGCAGGCCGCCTCTTTGTCTCACGCCCCGGCCTGCGCGCGGGAGCGCGGCTGCGCGTCCGCATTCTCGCCAGCGACGTGCTGCTCAGCCTCAAGCCGCTGGAAGGCATCAGTGCGCTCAATGTGCTCCATGGTACCATTGTCGAGATTGGCATGGAGCGCGGAACGGACGGAGCTGCCATCGACCTGCGCATCGATTGCAATGGCGTCATGCTCGTTGCCCGGCTGACCACGAAATCGGTGACCCAACTTGGCCTGAAGCCGGGCAGCCCGATCTTTGCGGTCATCAAGAGCGTCTCGGTCGACGCACCCTGACAATGTCCAGCTGCACGCCAGAGGCTGGCAGTGCCATTGCGCTATAGTTCGGCATATATGGCTGCGCGGCGGGAAACGACGATGCAGGCCTGACCGAAGCCGGCTAGACTGGTCGCGCAACAAGGACGCCTGAATGCCCGAGACGCCGCTGCCCCCCTCCGTCGAACTCAGCCTCAGGCTCGACTTCTCGCCCGGAGGCCGGCTCGGTCCGGGCAAGGTCGAGTTGCTGGAAGCTGTCGAGCAGACGGGCTCGATTTCTGCCGCGGGACGGGCGATGACCATGTCCTACCGCCGCGCCTGGCTGCTGGTGGACGAACTCAACAGAATGTTCCGGCAACCGCTGGTGGAAGCCCAGCCCGGTGGCAGCAAGGGCGGCGGAGCGCATTTGACGCCTCTTGGCCGCGAAGTCGTGGCGCATTACCGCGCTGTCGAGAGCAAGGCGCTGAAGGCGGGCAATCTTCATATCGAAGCCTTGCGCGGGCTCATCGACGAGCGGGGCGGCACGTCTTGAAGCGAGAACGGCGCACGGTCGAACTGACCGCGCGCCGTGGAAAGCAGGCCTCAGGGCTCAGCGTTCGATCATCTTGTTCCAGCGGCTGTTCCATTCCGGGCGCTTGGCATTGATCGCATCCCAGTCCAGCGTCACCGCGGTCTTCATGTTGGCGTGGAAGGCCTTGAGCTTCTCCTCTGCCTCCGGTGTCGTGGCCTTTGCCTTGGTGTTGGACGGCACGACGTTGCCGGCCGCAAGCGCCTTGCTCTGCGCATCGGCAGAAAGCAGATAGGCCGCCAGCTTCTGTGCCAGCTCCGGCTCGGAGTTGTTGGCGATGACGCATTGCGCCACCATCAGCACGACGGACCCTTCCTTCGGCTGGGCGTATTCCGCCGCAATGCCCTTTTCCTTGAGGGTCGCGACCGCCGTCGGCGTCAGCGGGAAGATCGCAGCTTCGCCGGTCTGGACCATTTCCGAGATCTTGGCCGAGCTCGGGATGAACTCGAGCACGTTCTTGCCGATCAGTTCGCGGAACTTGTTGAAGCCCGGCTCGACATTGGTCTCGTTGCCGCCCTGGATCCGGTTGAACATCAGGAAAGCGTGCAGACCGAAGGAGGACGCCGAGGCCGACTGGAACACGACCTTGCCCTTGAACTTCGGGTCGGCGAGATCCATCCACGAGGTCGGCGCAGCCCAGCCCTTCTCGTCGAACATCTTCTTGTTATAGGCGAGCCCGGTCATGCCGAGGTCGATGCCGACCGCCATGTCGTCCTTCATCCGGGTGCCCTGAGCAAGCTCGGCCAGCTCCGGACCGGGCTTCAGCTTTTCGCAGAGGCCGGCGCCGATCGCGCGCACCATGACGCCGTCATCGAGGAACATCACATGCATCTGCGGCTTGTCCTTGGCCGCAGTCGCCTTGGCCAGGATGTCCGAGGAGGTGCCGGGCACGACGACGATCTTGACGTCGTTCGCTTTCTCGAACTCGGGGAAGACGGCCTGCGTGAAGGTGCGTTCGAAATTGCCGCCATTCATGCCGACATAGAGCGTCTTGGACTGCGCCAAGGCGGCGCCGGAGGCGACGACGGCGAAGGCGGCGACAGTGCTCGCCAAAGCGGTGCGGCGGTTGATCATGAACGTGTCTCCCTTGGGTGTTGTGGCTCTGATGCTTCTCCCGCACCCGAGCCTCGGTCTGTGCGGGTCGAAATCGGAACGGGCGCGAAGCGTCCGATCGTGAAGGCGTCGATGGGCGTCGTGCTGCGCCCGTCGCGAACGAGTTCGGCGAGGACCTCGCCGACGCCGGGTGCGATCTGAAAGCCGGCCCCGGTGAAGCCGAAGGCGTGGATCAGGCCGGGTGTCGTCAGGCTCAGCCCGATCACCGGGTTGTGGTCAGGTATCGCTCCCTCGGTGCCGCTCCAGAAGCGGATGGCATGAGCGTGGCGCAGGCCCGGGAAGAGTTCGGCCGCCCGGTTCATGATGGCAAGCGCTCCCTCGCCGCGTGGGCGCGAGAAATCGGGATCGTCCAGGGGCAAGGCGCGTTCGCCGCCGACGACGCAATTGCCGCGCTCGACCTGCCGGGCATAGATGCCGCCGCCCTCCATGCCGATATTGGCGGTCATGATCGCCTCGAGCGGCTCGGTGACCACCATCGAGGGATAGATGCGCGCAAGCGGCACGCTCTCGCCAAAGGCCGCAGCGAAGCTGTCCGCCCAGGCGCCCGCGCTGTTGATGACGAAACGCGCGCTCAGCGAAAGATCATCGCCCGCTTCCAGCGCGAAACCCGCACCGTTGCGCGTTACGCCCTTCACCGGCGTGTTCTCCAGCACATGGACACCGGCACGGCGCGCTGCGCTGGCAAAGCCGGTCGAGACCAGTCGCGGATTGGCATGGCCGTCGCCGGCGCAGAAGGAGGCGCCGACCACGTCGCCGCCGACCCAGCCGAAGCGCTCGCGCAGGCCGTTATGGCCAATCAGCTCGAGGCCGAGCCCCTGTCCGGCAACCACCTCGGCATAGGCTTCAAGTGCAGCCATGTCGGCCTCGTCGCGCGCGAGCTTGAGGTGGCCGGAGCGCAGGAACTCGCCATCGATGCCGATCAACGCCTGCAGCCGCGGCCAGATGGCATGCGCGCGCTGAGAAAGCGGCAATTGCTCGAGCGGCCGTCCCTGGCGACGCACGCCGCCATAGTTTACGCCGCTCGCCTGCGCGCCACAAAAGCCCTTGTCGAGCAGCGCCACCGACATGCCCATGCCGCGCAGCGCGAGAGCCGCCGAACTGCCGACCAGGCCACCGCCGATGATGGCGACATCGACATCAAGACGCCGGCTCATTCCGCGGCCTCCGCACCACCGGTTGCGGCCATCGTCAGCGCGAGGGGGATCGGCTTGACCGGCGCCTGGCTCCGCAGCCGGCCGACGGCGTCGATTCCCCGGCCGGTCTCTCCGGCTAGAATCTCGGCCGCCACGCTGCCGCAGATCCGTCCCTGGCAACGGCCCATGCCAATCCGGCTAACGGCCTTCAGCCGGTTGAGTTCGCTGATCTCGAAATTGCCGACGGCGCGGCGAACCTCGCCAGCGCTGATCTCTTCGCAGCGGCAGACGGGGGTCTCGTCGGCAATGTCCTTCGCCCAATGCGCCGGGAACGGGAACGCGGATTCGAGGACATTGCGGAAGCGGCCGATGCGGGACAGCGCGCGCTCGATCGCCACGGCGCGCTCAGGGGCATGCGCCAAGCCGCGATCCTCGAGCAGGGCTAGCCCGGCGCGCTCGCCCGCAAGCTCCGCAGCATCTGCCCCTGCAATGGCGGCTCCGTCACCCGCGAGATAGACCCCTGGCACGCTGCCACGACCGCCCGCATCGCTTTCGGGGAGCCAGGCACGGTCACGCTGGTCGAACCGGAAGCGGCAACCGGCGAGATCGGCGAGCTGGGTTTCCGAGCGCAGCGCCAGGCCGTAGCCGATGCCATCGCAGGAGAGCGTCCGCGAGCGCGAGCCCTGGCGCCACATGATCGCCTCGACGCGCCTGTCCCCTTCGACCCGGACATCCTCCACGCCATAATGCAGCGCGACGCCGCGCAGCCTGAGTTCGGCCGTCATCCGCATGCCGCGCAAGATGACCGCAGGTTCGAGCGTAAGGCCGCGCAGCAGGTTGAACTTCGCGTTGAAAGGAGCGGTATCCAGCACCGCGGCGACGTCGACGCCAGCCTTCAAATACTGCCAGGCGACGAGATAGAGCAGCGGCCCGGAGCCGAGGAAGACGACGCGCGAGCCAATCGCGCAGCCTTGCCCCTTCAGTGCGATCTGGGCACCACCGAGGGTGAAGACGCCCGGCAGGGTCCAGCCCGGCATCGGCAGGATGCGATCGGTCGCGCCGGTCGCCAGGATCAACCCGTCATAGGCGATCTTCCTGCTGGTTCCGGCGACCGCGACATCGGCCTTGCCGTCCCGCAGGTTCCAGAGCAGCGCCTGCGGCCAGTAATCGAGCCGCCCGGCAAGGGCGGCGAAATCGCGGTGGAGCGTCTCGGCCTTCGACGCTTCGGAGCCATAGAGCGCCGTGCTGCTGCGTTCGTCGGCAACCAGCCTCTGGCGATAGATCTGGCCGCCGCTGGCAGGCGCCTCGTCGACCACGAGCGGACGCAGGCCGGCCTTGACCAGTGTCTCGGCGGCCCGGACGCCGGCGGGCCCGGCGCCAACGATTAGCGGTTGCGCAGGCGCCGTCACGCCGCCCTCCCCTTGGCTGTCACGATCCGCATGCCGGCGGCGAGCGCCGTGGTGCAGGCGCGCAGGCGTTCTCCGCCTTCGAGACGGACCCAGCAATCCTGGCAGGCGCCCATCTGGCAGAAGCCGGCGCGCGGCGAGGCCGAGAACTCGCTCACCCGCAGCACCTCGCTGCGATTGAGGATGGCGGTCAGCACGGTGTCTCCGGCCCGCCCCTCGCAAGGCTCGCCGTCGAGAATGAAGGCGATGACCGGGTGGCTCTTGCGTGCGATGCGGTGAAGCAGTGGCATCGGTCCGCGCTCACTTCTGTCCGACGAGGATCTTGTCGAGCCCGAACGCGCGGTCGAGCACCAGCATCGCGCCGGCCGTCAGCGCGATCATCAGCGCCGAGACCGCCGCCATCATCGGGTCGATGGATTCGGTCGCGTACATGTACATCCGGACCGGCAAGGTCACGGTCGCCGGCGAGGTGACGAAGATCGACATGGTCAGCTCGTCGAAGCTGTTGATGAAGGCGAGCAGCCAGCCGCCGGTGATGCCCGGCAGGATCATCGGCGCGGTGACGCGGCGGAACACCGTCCAGTGCGAGGCGCCGAGCGTCATCGCCGCCTGCTCGGCGCTGCGATCCATGCCCGAGAGCGCCGCAAGGACTAGCCGCAGCACGTAGGGCGTGACGATGATGACATGGCTGACCACCAGCCAGGTGAAGCTTCCGGTCGCGCCGATCAGGGCGAAGAGCCGCAGGAACGCCACGCCCAGCACGAGATGCGGGATGATCAGCGGCGATAGGAAGAGCGCGTTCAGCCCATCGCGGCCGGGGAAGTCGTAGCGGTCGATGGCGAGCCCGGCCGGCACGGCCAGTGCGATCGCGATCGTCGCCGACAGTGTCGCCAGCCACAGGCTGTTGACGAAGGAGGCGACGAAATCCGGGTGCACGAAGATCTCGCGGAACCAACGCAGCGAGAAGCTGGTGGTCGGGATCGAGAGCGTGTTCTCGGGCGTGAAAGCGACGAGGCAGATGACCAGCAGCGGCGCCAGCACGAAGGCGACGACGAGCGTGTGGAAGGCAAGCGCGATCGGACCATTCTTCTGCATGGCGCTTATCCCAGGGTCCGGCGGGCGCGGGCTTCGACCATGCGGTTATAGGCCAGCATGATGACGAGGTTCGCGACGAGCACGATGATCGCGATCGTGGCTCCGAGCGGCCAGTTCAGCTCATGCATGAACTCGTCATAGACGAGCGTCGCCGCCATCTTGAGCCGGCGGCCGCCAAGCAGGCCAGGGATGGCGAAGGCGCTGGCCGAGAGCCCGAAGACGATCAGGCTGCCAGACAGCATGCCCATGCTGACCTGCGGCATCACCACACGGCGCAGTGCCGTGAAACGCGAGGCGCCAAGTGTCCAGGCGGCTGCCTCGACTGCGGGATCGAGCTTCTGCAGCGATGTCCAGACCGGGATGACCATGAAGGGCAGCATCACGTGGACAAGCGCGATCACGATCGCCGTCTCGGTGTAGAGCAGCTTCACCGTGCCAAACCCGAGCGCCTGGAGCGCCTGGTTCACCAGGCCGGTCGAGCCAAGCAGCATGCTCCAGCCAAAGGCGCGAACGACGACGGAGACGAGCAGCGGGCCGATGATCACGAGCAGGAAAACGGAGCGCCAAGGGTCGCGCATCCGCGCCAGGATATAGGCCTCCGGCACACCGATCAGCGCGCAGAGCAGTGTCGTCAGCGCAGCCACGCGCAACGTCCGCCAGAAGATACCGAGATAATAATCGTCGGTGACCACTGCGAGGTAGTGGGCAAGCGTGAACTCGTTCTTGATGCCCGTGCCGTGGTCATAGACGTGGAATGACAGGATCACCGTCAGCACCAGCGGGACGATGACCAGAGCCAGGAATAGCAGCGCGCCGGGCGAGACCAGCAGCCAGGGCGTCAGCGCCGAGCGGGCCCGGCTCATGCCGCGGCTCCGGCCGTGGCGGTAATGGCCTCGACCCTGAGGCTCGCTGGCGTCCAGTCCAGTGCAACCGCATCGCCCTCGCCCGCCGGCTCCTCGCCATGATTGGGAACCGAGACGGAGAGCGCTCCAACCGGCGTTTCGACGGTGAACAGCCAGTAGCTGCCAAGAAAGAAGCGATTGACGATGGTACCGTCGACCCGGCCCTGGCCATGCGCCCGCAGCAGGATCTTTTCAGGACGCAGCGAGAGCGCGACCGTCTGGCCGTCCGGAAAGCTCGCCTGCTCGCAAGGCAGGGACACGCCGTTGATCTGCGCTGTTCCGGAAGGGCCCTGCCCTCGCCAGACGCCGTCCAGCCGGTTCATCTTTCCGACGAAGGAGGAGATGAAAGCCGTGGCCGGGTGCTCATAGAGCCGGTAAGGCGCATCGATCTGGGTCATCCGACCCTGCTCCATCACGACCACCCGATCGCTGATCGACAAGGCTTCGGCCTGGTCATGCGTGACCATGATCGTCGTCGTGCCGACGCTCTGCTGGATCCGGCGCAGTTCGAACTGCATTTCCTCGCGCAGCTTGGCGTCGAGATTGGAAAGCGGCTCGTCGAGCAGCAGCACCGGCGGCACGATCACCAATGCACGCGCGATCGCGACGCGCTGGCGCTGACCGCCCGAAAGCTGGCGCGGATAGCGGTCCGCGAGCTGGGCCAGATGCACCAGCCCGAGCATCGTCTTGACGCGCTTGTCACGCTCGGCACGGGCGACCTTGCGCATTTCCAGGCCGAAGGCGACGTTCTGCGCCACAGTCATGTGCGGAAACAGCGCATAGCTCTGGAAGACGATGCCGAGCCCGCGCGTGTTCGGCTTCTCATGCGTGATGTCGCGCCCGTCGAGCGTGATCGTTCCACGCGTCGGTTCGACGAGGCCGGCGATCATCTGAAGCGTCGTGGTCTTGCCGCAGCCGGATGGACCGAGCAGCGAAACGAACTCGCCCTTGGCGACGCTGAGGTCGACATCGCGCACCGCGGCGTGATCGCCATAGACCTTGCTCAGCGACGCCAGCGTCAGGAAGCCCATCTCCACCTCGCCTGGTAGACACCCCGCGAGCATCGAACGGGGCGCCGATCTGCAACGGCGCAAGGAGGCGGCAGGGGCGGGAATTCGTCAATTCATAATTCCATAGAAGCGAATTTTATTTGACATAATTTCGACATATGGAATTTTCTAAAGGTCTATCGAAAACCAAATTCGGACAGCCGAATGAACGATTCAGCCGAAGCGACATCAAGCCTGCGCCGGGCGCTCGGCCTGCTGCGTATTCTGGCGGCAGCGGACCCTGGCGGCATCCGCCTGAAGGACCTCTCCGAGGCCGCGGGCTGCAGCCAGCCGACGGCGCACCGCGCCTTGCAGGACCTGATGGCCGAGGGATTTGCCGAGCAGGTCGCCGGAGGGAAACGTTACCGGCTGGCTCTCGACTTCTTCGTACTGGCTGCCCGCGCCGGCCAGGCCAGCGGATTGCGCGATCTTGCACGGCCGGTGCTGCTGCGCCTCTCCGCGACGCTGCACGACACGATCTTCCTGCTGGTCCGTAATGGCTATGATGCTGTCTGCCTCGATCGAGTCGAAGGCCCATTCCCGATCCGCTCTTTCACGGGCGATATCGGCGGCAAGGTGCCGCTCGGCATTGGACAGGGCAGTCTCGCCATCCTCGCGCATCTGCCCGAAGACGAGCGCGAGGCCGTGATCCGCTTCAATATCCCGCGCCTGCTCGATCGCGGTTTTCTTGACGAGGCCGGCCTGCGCATCGCGCTGGCCGAGGCACGCGAGCTGGGCTGGGTCAGCCTCAATACCGGGCTGATCCCGGGCATGGCCGGTCTCGGCGTGCCGGTCTTCGATGCAGAAGGCCGCGCCGTCGCGGCGCTCAGCATCGGAACCCTGGCCGAGCGCCTCAGCGACGAGCGGGGCCCCAATGTCGCGCGTATCCTGCAGCGGGAGGCCGCGACGCTCGGCGCGAGCCTCAATCCGTTCGATATCTCGCTGCGCTATCCCTCACGCAGCCTCAGCAGCACGGCGCGCCAGTCTCCCTGAGAAAGCGACGCGGACGCGGACGCGATCACTCCACCTTGGAGATCGCCTCGATCCTCTCGATGCCGCCAAGCTTCGGGGCGAATGAGATCCAGACCTTGCGGGCACCGGCCTCCCAGCCTGGACGATCCTCCGGCTGGACGAGCTTGCCCCCCTCGGATTGCGCCTTGGCCATCGATGCCTCCTCGTCGGTAAGGATGAGGTCGTCGAAATAGGATGTCCCTTCGGCTGCCGCCTCGGACAGCGCCTTGCGATCATCCGCCGTAAGCCCCTTCCAGAAAGGCGCGGAGACATAGACGACGCCGCTCGCCCAGATATGCCCGGTCTCGATCAGATAGGGCACGACCTCATGCAACTTGAAGCCGACATAGGCCGATTTGGTGAGGTCCATGGCATCGACGACGCCGGTCTTCAGCGCGTTATAGGTTTCGGGGATCGGAATGGGCGTCGGATAGGCGCCGAGTCCCGACCAGAGCTCGGTATGAAGCGGGCTCTGGATCACGCGGATGCGCTTGCCCTTGACCGATTCAGGCGTGGTCAACGGCTCCTTCGCCAACAGGTGGCGCGCGCCGTAATTGATGAAGCCGAGCACGACAAAACCCTGTGCCTCGTATTTCGCCTTGAGTTCGGTGCCAAGCGCACCATGGAGCACACGCTTGAGATGGCCACGATCGCGGAACAGGAAAGGCAGATCGAGGATCTGGCCGTCCGGCACCCAGGAGGAGAGCGCCGAGATCGTCGAGAGCGAGGCCTGGACCGAACCGAGCCTGATCCCTTCCGCGACCTCCTTCTCGCCGCCGAGTGCCGCGTTGCCGACGATGCGCAGATCGAAGCGGCCGGGCGCGGTCCTGTTCAGCGCCTCCGCGATCCTGCGCCAGATCTTCGTCTCGGGCTTGTCCTCGCCGAAGAGCGAGGCGACGGTCACCGGCCGGCCAGCGGCATGGACCGCACGAGTCGAGAGGAGTGCCGGCGCGGCAAGCAGGCCTGCGGCGACTTGGCGGCGGGTCAACGACATCAGAAGAACTCCTTGATGGAAGGCGGGAGCGACGGCCAGACGGCTGCACCGAGCGAGAGAACGGCGAGCGCCGCCAGCAGCGAGCCGAGCAAAGGCAGCACGGCGCGGAAGACCGAGCCCGCGGGAATGCGCAAGATACCGCTGACGACATAGACGAGGATGCCGAGAGGCGGCGTCAGCCCATGGATCATCAGGTTGACGACGAGGATGACGCCGAACTGGATCGGGTCCAGTCCGGCCGCGACGGCAACCGGCAACAGCAGCGGACCAAGCAGCAGGATCGCAGCGCCGATATCGAGGAAGAGCCCCGCCACCAGCAGCACGAGATTGGCGAGCAGGATCACCGCATAGGGACCGGCGCCGAAAGCGGTCACCAGTGCTGCCATCTGGTCCGAGACCCGGTCGACCGCGAGCATGAAGGCAAACGGCGCGGAGGCTCCGATGAGCAGGCCGACGGCGGCTGCCTCCGTCGCCGATTTCCGCAAGGCGGCGACGACGGCGCGGCCGTTCAGGCTGCGCAGCGCGAGGCAGGTCACCAGCGAATACGCCACAGCCAGCGCAGACGCTTCCGTCACGGTCACCACGCCGAAGCGGATGCCGACCACCACGACGATCCCGAGTCCGATCGCGGGCAACGCCCCGACAAAACTCCGCACGCGCTCGACACCGGTCGCCTTCGGCGCAGCGTCGACGACATTGCGCACGCTGAGATGAATGCCGATGGCGAGCGCCAGCGCCAACACCCCACCAGCGACAAATCCGCCGACCAGGAGCGAGCCGACCGAGAGATTTGTCGCAGTCGCCAGCAGCAGGAAGGCGATCGAGGGCGGGATGATGTTGTCCAGCATCGAGACGCCGGCGACGATCGCGCCCGCCTGCGCCGGCGGATAACCACGGGCGATCAGCGTCGGCGCCATCACCTTGGCCCCGAAGGCGGCATTCGCCACCGAGGAGCCGGACGCCCCCGAGAACAGCACGCTCGCGACGAGCGCCGTCTGGGCGAGGCCCGCCCGCAGATGTCCGACAAGCGCGCCGGCAAAGCGCACGAGCCGTTCGGCAAGCCCTCCCTCGGTCAGCAACTCGCCGGCCAACAGGAAGAATGGAACGGCCAGCAGCAGGAACTTGCTGATCCCGGAAACCGTGTTCTGCACGATCGCAGGCTCCGGAAGCAGTCCGCCAAAGGCGCCTGTCAGCGAGACGCCGGCGAGCAGCGCGAATGGCAGCGGCGCGCCAAGGATCAGGCCAAGTCCGGCAAATCCGGCAGCGATGAGACTCGGCGGCTCGACGAAGAGCCCGGTGACCTGCTGCGCCAGCAGATAGGAGCCGGTCCCGACGGCGAGCGAAAGCGCCGCCGAGAGCCAGGAGCGATCGAGTGCGGCGCGCGCCAGAACGACCAGCAGCGTCAGCCCGCCCCCGATTGCGAAGACGCCGAAGCGCAGCGACTCCGGCAAGCCCAGCACGGTCGAGACGCCGCCGACCTGCGCCGCGACCCCGGCGCCGCCAAGCGCGAGCACGAGTGAGCCATGCACGGCAAAACCATCAGCAAGGATCGCCGACACACGCTGTCCCGAGGCCGGCAGCAGCCTGACGATGACGTCGAGCCGCATGGCTAGCGCGCTGGTCGCGGCAAGTGGCGCTCCGATGGCGATCAGCGCTGCATGAAGCCAGATCGCCAACTCGTCCGACCAGACGAAGCCGCCGCCGAAGACGTATCGACGAATGACAGCCGCAATGACCACGCTGAACAGGATCGCGAGCAGCGCCGCGCCTGCAATCTCAAGGGTCGCGACGAGCCGAGACAAGGCGCGCTCGGCAGGCCGGCGCAAGAGCCCGGGCGTTTCCGCCCTCAGATCAGCCAGAGTTGTCATCACGCGTTCGCCAGGAGCCTAGCGCAAGGGCGAAAAGGCGGTCGGCCGCAGGATACGGCTTCGCATCTCGAGAACATGGGGCGCGGCCTTGGCGCGAAAGGCCTGCCAGGCAGGGTCAGCTTCCATTGCGGCACGCCGGCGTTCGCGGTCGCCCGCATCCTCGAAGCGCCACATATGGACGACCTCGTTGACCACGCCGGTATCGGTGGTGAACCAGCCGATCAGATGGCCGAGATGCGAGACCTGCAGTTCCATGCCTTCGCGGACATAGAGGTCGAGATAATCGCGCACATGGGCGGGCATGATGGCGTAGGTACGTTCGTCGAGGATCATGACTTAGCCTGCGGCTTTCGCTGAGAGGTCGCGGTCGAACAGGTTGGACCAGGTGAAGGCCGATCCCGCCCGCGGTGCTCTTGCCACGTCGAGATGCGGCAAGACCAGTTCGGCGAAGCGGTAGGCTTCCTCGAGTAGCGGCATGCCGGACAGAATGAAGGTCTCGATGCCCGCCGCCTGATAGGCGCGCAACGTCCGGATCACAGTCTCGGGCGAACCGACGATTGCGGTACCGGGCCCAGGACGCACGAGACCGAGCCCCGCCCAAAGTCCTGGCGCAATCTCGAGGTCACGCGCGAATTTGGGCTTCAACCCGCCATGCAGCGCTGTCATCTTCTGCTGCCCGACGGAATCCGTGCCGGCAACGAAGCGGGCATTGGCGGCGATGGCGGCATCGTCCATCTGATCGTGGAGATCCTGGGCCGCCGCCCAGGCCTCCTCGTCGGTCTCGCGGACGACCACATAGAGCCGGATGCCATACCCGAGCTTGCGGCCATGGGCGTTAGCGCGTGCCCGCACGCGGCCGACCTTTGCAGCCATCTCGTCCGGGGTTTCGCCCCAGGAGAGATAGGTATCGACATGCTTGGCCGCGACCTCGATCGCAGCTTGGGAAGAGCCCCCGAACCACAGCTCGGGCTGCACGACCGGGGTATCGCCGGAAAGCGCGAGCTTGGCCTCGATCGTCTCGACATGGCGTCCCTTGAAGGTCACCGTCTCGCCGGCGAGGATGCGTCGGAAAACAGTGAGATATTCGTCGGCCATCACGTAGCGCTCGTCATGGGGCAGCGTCATGCCATAGGCGCCGAGCATTTTGGCGTCGCCCGAGACGATGTTGAGCAGCAACCGCCCCTTGGAGAAATCCTGGAAGGTCGCGGCCATCTTGGCCAGCAGCACCGGCGGGATCAGCCCGGGGTGGATCGCCGTCAGGAAGCGCATTCGCTCGGTGAAGGGCAGCAGCGATGCGCCGAGAACCCAGACGTCATGCGCACCCGTCGCCAGCAGCGCGCCAGTGAAGCCGAGATGATCATAGGCCCGCGCCAATTGCTGCAGATAGGCATGATCCATCTTGCGGGCGCCGTCCTTCTTCCAGGGATAGCGGCCGTCAGGGGCGGTCAGATACCAGAGCACATTCATAGGCTTTGTCTCATGATTTGCAGTGATGCCTAAGCCGAAGCGGCGGCGTCTTCGAACCGGGAGAGGCCGAGCGCTCGCCGAAGAATGCCATGGCGGACGAGGCAGGCGGCCTCCTGCTCCTGTTCGGCCAGAACGGCGGCGTCGATCGCAGCGATGCGCCAATCGCGTGACCGCAGAACGGCGAGCCATTGCGCTTCACCGACATCCCCCGATGCCGAGAGCCGGCGAGCGGCCTCTTCTGCATGGTCCTCGACGAAGCTCGCGATGCGCGCGACGAGCTTGCGGAAGGCGGCGATCTGGTTCGCCCGTCGATCGAGGACCGGACGATGCGTCCAGAACAGAGAGCGATTGGGGATGACGCCTCGCGTATCCGCCATAGCGACCAGCCCGCCTCGATCCAACTCCACAGGCAGATGAGGATCCATCGCGATCCAGGCCGCGACCTCGCCCTGCCGCAGAGCCCTTGCCGAAGCTGCTGGCGAAAGATCGATGCGGTTGAAGTCCGCGAGACCCAGGCCAGCCCGTTCGGCGAGATGCGCCAGCAGATAGGTATGGAACGAGCCCTCGACGAGCGCGATCCGGCAGCCTTTGAGGCCTGCCAATGCGACCTCAGCCTCGCCCTTCCGCCTCAGGATGGCCCCGTTGGCCGGGCGCGGTTGAGAGGCCGCGAGATAGACTACATCGAGCCCCAGATTCTGCGCGGTCAGCGGGGGCGTCGAGCCGGTGCCGCCGAGTTCGATCTCGCCGCCGGCGAGCAGTTCTCCGGTCGCGCGGCCATCGGGATAGTCGACGAAGGTCCAGCGCTGGTCGCCCTCCCTCTCCGCGAGCAGCCGCGCGAGGCGCAGATGCAGGTTGTTGGCATGGACTCCGATGCGAAGGCGGTCGGGCGAATGAAGGCCGCTCATCTCATTCCCTCAGCCAGCCGGGAAGGCGCCTTCGAAGACACTTGCCGCAAGCGGATTGCGTTGGCTCGGAACCTCGCGGGCCTGCAGCGCCTCAGGCAATTGCGCCTTGTCACCGACCTTGCCGATGGCGACGGCCGCCTCGACCCGGTAGTCGCCGGGAACATTCAACTCCACGATAGCCCGCTCAAGATCGAGCCCCGCCATGCCATGCGCCTGCCAACCCGACCGGGTCGCCTGCAATGCGAGATGGGCCCAGGCCGCACCGGCATCGAAGGAATGAGTGTGGGAGGCGATTTCCTCGGCCTTGCCGGGAACAACAAGTGTCGATTTCGAGACGATCACGACGAGCGCAGCCGAGTCCTTGGCCCATGACGCGTTGAACGCATTCAGCAAGCCTAGCAGTCGCTGCCAATGCGCGGTGCGACGCCGGGCATAGATGAAACGCCAGGGCTGGGAATTGTACGAGGATGGCGCCCAGCGCGCGGCTTCGAACAAGGAGAGCAACTCGGCTTCGCTGATCTCATCGTCACTGAATGCACGAGGTGACCAGCGTTCGAGAAAGAGCGGGTCGATCGCATGGTCTGCGGCGCGGTCATTGGCAGTCGTCGGCATGGTCCGGGTGTCCGTGAGACAGTATTGGGAAGTATGGAGCCAAAGCACTGCGGCAGGTTCGCCTCGAAATTGCGAACGCTCGAGCAGGGCACGACCGCGGGAATGCTCTTACGACTGGTCGAGCGAGCCTTCACCACATACGAAGTCCGCCTGAGATCGCGCAGAAAGCATCGGACTTACGCCGGTTCCGGTCAATAGAATTGTCTGTTTAAACGAACGATCGATTTGGAAGATTCTTTACGAACAGCTTCCAGATACGAGCAGCCAATTCCCAATTGAGGTCTTCCGTTGGGGAACGCAGTCCAAAATCCCAAATCAACCGCGCGATCACCACACAAGAATCCGCCATGCCGAACGAACACGAACTTGCCCTTCCCTCCTCTGACGCTCCGCCCGGGTTCTTCTCCGGCCGCCCCGAAAAAAATTCCGAGGCCAGACGGAACCTTTGCTTCGCTGCGGCGTTTGCGGCGAAATGCGGGAGGTTGCGGTCATGAATGGCGTGGTGTTCGCCTCGGCAGTCGTCCTTTGCGGAGGCATCGTTTCGGTTCTCACCGGGAGTATTCCCACCCACGGATTTTTTGCTGAGTTTGTCTGGTCAGGGCTAGCCTTGGCTGGGCTGATCACCATCGCAGGCATCGAAGCCTCGAGCTGAATTCTCATCTCCTCTTTGGTGTGAAAGGCGCCCTTCGTTGCGAAGGCTCGCGCTGCATCCTGCTTGCTGCTTCGCCCCGGCCAGAGTTGAGCGTAGGATTGTCTGCGCTATCCGAGCGCCGGGCATACGGCGGATTTTGACCGACTTGAGGTGGCGGCCGCCGCCGGCCTAGCAGCCCACGGTCCAGATGGGAGTTCGCGATGAACACAGCCAACCTGCAGCTAGAAGGCCTGCTTGTCGCCGTAGCCGAACTCACGCGCCTGCTGGTTCGCAAAGGACTGGTCGAGGAAGCCGAGGTCGAGTGGGCGCTGGACCGTGCGGAAACGAGTCTCCGCTCCGACCACCGACGCATGGGCCAACTCCGGGAGAGCAATGCCGACGCCGTCACATTCCCCGTGCGCTTTCTGAGCGCCGCCTTGAGGAATACCGGGGACACCCCGCTCTCCTTTTCGGAACTGGCGTGTCATGTCGGGCAGTCGAAGCCGGCCCGGGTGCCGCAGCCTCCTCACCCTGCATCCTGACATCGGCCTCGACTTCAAATCTCCACCACCGCAACTCCGAAATGCCGCAATCGCCTCCATATCATGAGCTAGCTTATGATATGGAGGCCTGAACATGCGGCGCCCACTCAAGCGCGAACTCGTTTTCCAGCTTCTCGAGACTTCCCGGCAACTGCGCAGCTATGTCGACCAGCGCGCACGGGAAAATGGCACGACCCGCGCGCAATGGAGCGTGCTGGCTCGTCTGCGCCGCGCGGAAGGTCTCAATCAGGCCACGCTCGCCGAGATGCTCGAGCTGCAACCGATCTCGTTGACGCGCCTGATTGACCGGCTCGAAAGCCAGGAACTCGTCGAGCGCCGCCTTGATCCCCAGGACCGGCGCGCACGGCTCCTGCACCTGACCTCTGCGGGTCGAAAGCTCGTCGACGATCTCGATGCGCTGCGCGCAGAGATCGCCGGCGACGTGCTCGACAGTATCGACGAAACGTCTCTCTCGACGACCCTGGCGACACTCGCATCTGTCCGGGATAGGCTGAGGCACGGAGTCCCGGAGCGCGCCGAGGCGAGGCCGGCCGCGCGTCGCGTGCCTGCTGGCAGCGCCCTTTGAGTTGCGCGGAGTTGGCTCGATGAAAGGCTCAAAATCACTCTGGGTGATCGCCATTCTGGCCATGGGCGCCGTTGGCGCCGGCCTATGGCTGAAGCTCCCCAGCGCAAACCAGGGCAAGGACGGCGCCTCTCGCGCCACCACGACGCGCAGCGAAGCACCCGTTTCGGTCGTGACCGCCAAAGCGACAACGGACGATGTCCCCGTGCATAAGCGGGCCATCGGTTTCGTCGAATCCCCGGCGATCGTCACCGTCAAATCGCGACTCGATAGCCAGATCACCGAGCAGCACGTCAAGGATGGGCAATTCGTTAGGGCAGGCGACCTGCTCTTCACCCTCGACGACCGCGATCTGCGCACTCAGATTGCCAGGGATCAGGCCGCGCTCGCCCGCGACCAGGCGACCCATGACCGTGCCCAGGCCGACCTCGCCCGCTTCCAGCAATTGCTGGCCAAGAACGCCGGCACGCAGCAATCCGTGGACCAGGGTATTGCCGATGAGAAGACGGCAGCCGCGACGATCCTGGCGGACAAGGCAGCGCTTGAGTCAGACATGCTCAAGCTGAGCTATACCAAGATCACCTCACCGATCGATGGACGAGCGGGCGCCGTGCTGGTCACGCCGGGCAATCTCGTCAGCGCCAACAGCGCGGGCCCGGGCCTCGTCACGATCACGCAGGTCAAGCCGATCCGCGTCGCCTTCACCTTGCCCGAACGCGAGGTACCGATGTTGCAAGCGGCGCTCACGGCCGGCAAGGTTCTCAAGGTCACCGCGAAACCCGCCGACTCGCCGCGCCCGCCGGCAGAAGGAACCCTCACCTTCGTCGATTCCAGTGTGGACATCGCTTCCGGCACCATCGCGGCCAAGGCTGCTTTCGCCAATGCCGGCCTCTCGCTCTGGCCCGGCCAGTATGTCGATGTCACAGTCGAGGCCGACAGGCTCGACAATGCCACGATCATTCCGACGGTCGCCGTGCAGGTGGGGCAGAAGGGCTCCTATGTCTATGTCATCAAGCCGGACGACACGACCGACCTGAGGCAGGTCACCATCGCCCTCGTCGATGGCGACAGGACGGTGATCACGGACGGTGTTGCGGCAGGCGAGCGCGTGGTCGTCGACGGCCAGATGCGGCTCAAGCCGGGAGCCCGCGTCCGCGAACGCACTCCCCCCGGAGCGGATACCAAGCCCGCGGCAGGCAAGGAGACCATCGCCGACGGAGGCCGGCCATGAGCATCTCTGGCTTCTGCATCCGCCACCCCGTGGCGACCATTCTGATGTCGGTCTCGCTGGTCCTGGCAGGGCTCTTCGCCTATCGCTTCCTGCCGGTCGCGGCCCTGCCCCGCGCCGAATTCCCGGTTGTGAACGTCTCGGCGCAACTGCCCGGCGCCTCTCCCGACACCATGGCGACCTCAGTCGCGACGCCCTTGATCAAGCAATTCGCCACGATCGCGGGCATCGACAGCATCGCGACGACGAATTCCCAGGGCGCAACCTCGATCGCCATCCAGTTCGTGCTCAATCGCAACATCGACGCTGCCGCCGCCGATGTGCAGGCGGCGATTGCGCGCGCCCAGAAGCAGCTGCCGATCGAGATGACCGCGCCGCCGAGCTATCGCAAGGTGAACCCGGCAGATGCGCCGATCATCCTCCTCGCACTGAAGAGCGACATCATCCCGCTCTCGCAGCTCGATGCCTTCGCACAGCAGGTGATCTCGCCGGCCCTGTCGACCGTCGACGGGGTTGCGCAGGTTCTGATCTTCGGCACCCAGAAATACGCGGTGCGCATCCGCATCGACCCGACCGCGCTGGCGGCCCGCGGCATCGGCGTCGACACCTTGCAGAATGCGATCACCTCCGCCAACGACAATTCTCCGGTCGGCACGGTGCAGAACGACCGGCAGCAGCTGACGATCCAGGCCAGCACACAGCTCGCAAATGCAGCCCAGTTCGCCGATGTCATCATCGCCACGCGCAACGGCAAGCCGGTCCGCCTCGGCGATGTCGCGAAGGTGATCGACTCGGTCGAGAATACGCAGACAGCCAGCACCTATGACGGTATGCCGGCCGTCGTGCTCGCGGTGCAACGGCAGCCCGATGCCAACACCGTCGACGTCGTCGACAGGGTCAAGGCCATGCTGCCGGCGTTCCGCGAGCAATTGCCGGCGGCAGCGCAACTGGCGCAGCTCAATGACCGCTCAACCTCGATCCGCGCCGCGGTCGAGGATGTCCAGTTCACGCTGGGGCTGACCATCGTTCTGGTCATCATGGTGATCTTCGTCTTCCTGAGAAGGCTCACCGCGACCCTCATCCCGGCAGTTGCCGTACCGATCTCGATCATCTCGACGCTCGCGGCGATGTATGTGCTCGGCTTCTCCATCGACAACATCTCGCTGCTCGGCCTGACGCTCTCGGTCGGCCTCGTCGTCGACGACGCCATCGTCATGCTCGAGAACATCGTCCGGCACATGGAAGAGGATGGGCTCTCAGCCTTTGACGCCGCTCTCAAGGGCTCGCGCGAAATCGGCTTCACCATCATCTCGATCTCGCTCTCGCTTGTCGCGGTCTTCATCCCCGTGCTGTTGATGGGCGGCGTCATCGGGCGGATCTTCAACGAGTTCGCGGTCGTCGTCACCGTTGCGATCCTCGCCTCGGCCTTCGTGTCCCTGACACTGACGCCGATGCTCTGCTCGCGGCTCTTGACCAACGCCGATCAGCACGCTCCCGAGCACGGCCTCGGCCATATTCTCGAACGCGGCTTTGAGGGCATCCTGCGCGGCTATGACCGCGCGCTGACGCTCTGCCTGCGCGTGCAGCCACTGATGCTGGCCGCCTTCTTCGCAACTGTGATCGGCACGGTCTGGCTCTTCCAGACCGCGCCCAAGGGCTTCTTTCCGCAAGAGGATATCGGCCAGCTCCAGGTCGCGACCGAGGCGAGGCAGGATATCTCATTCACAGCGATGCAAAGGCTGCAGAAGGAGGTTGCCGACGTCTTCCGCAACTCGCCCTATGTCAGCCATGTCGCATCCTCTGTCGGCGGCGGAGGCGGAGGTGGCGGCAGCGGCGCGCTCAATGCCGGGCGCCTCTTCGTCGAGTTGAAGCCGAGAACCGAACGTCCTGCTCTGCAGACCGTGCTCTCCGACCTGCGCAGGCAGCTCGCACAGGTCGCCGGCATCAACGCCTTCATGACACCGGTTCAGAACCTCAATATCGGCGCTCGCGCCTCCAAGAGCCAATATCAGCTCGTGGTGCAAGGCCTCGACCAGGCGCAGATGAACGATTGGGCGCTGAAGCTCGCCGATGCGATGGGCCAGGATCGCGCGACCTTCACCGATGTCACGACCGATCTCCAGAACAACGCCCTGCAGGCGACCCTGGTCATCGACCGCGACAAGGCAAACTCGCTGCAGATCGGCGCCGACACCCTGCGCTCGACGCTCTATTCCGGCTTCGGCGTTCGTCAGGTCTCGACGATTTTCACCACCGGGGACAGCTACGAGGTGGTTGTCGAGTTCGACCCGGCCCTCGGCTGGACAGCCGACAAGCTCGACGCGATCCGCGTACGCGCCAGCAACGGCCTGCTCGTGCCGCTCGGAGCCTTCGCCCGCGTCGAGCGGACCGCCGGGCAGTTGACGGTAAACCAGCTCGGCCAGCTTCCGGCAGTGACCATTTCCTACAACCTGCCCGCAGGCGTCGCGCTCGGCGACAGCGTAACCAGGATCAACACGATCAAGACCGAGCTTGGGTTACCCACAACGCTCTCGACGACCCTTGCCGGCACCGCCAAGACCTTCCAGGATTCGCTCGCCAACCAGGGCCTGCTGATCGCCGGTGCGATCCTCACGATCTATATCGTGCTCGGCATCCTCTATGAGAGCTTCATTCATCCGCTGACGATCCTGACCGGCCTGCCCTCGGCGGCCATCGGCGCCCTGGCCGCGCTGCGCCTCTTCGGCCTCGATCTATCGGTGATCGCGATCATCGGCATGCTGATGCTGATCGGCATCGTCAAGAAGAACGCCATCATGATGATCGATGTTGCGCTCGTGCTGCAACGCGAGGGCGTGCCCTCTCAGGAGGCGATCCACCGCGCCTGCCTGATGCGTTTCCGCCCGATCCTGATGACGACGCTGGCGGCGCTGATGGGCACCTTGCCGATCGCACTCGGCGCCGGCGCCAGCGCCGAGCTGCGTCAGCCGCTCGGCATCGCGGTGGTCGGCGGACTGCTGATCTCGCAGGTGCTGACGCTCTTCATCACGCCGGTGCTGTTTCTCTACATGGAGCGGGTGTCGAAGGCCCTGACCATCGCGAAATGGGCGTATCCCAAGCCCACTATCACTTCCGTGCAGGATAGAACACGTCGGACATGATGAGCGCATCCGCCGTGCTCGGGCTGAACGCGGCCGGGATATCGTAGACCAGGACAAGTCGAAGCAGCGCCTTGACGTCGACGTCATGGGGCATGGCGGCAAGCGGATCGGGGAAGAAGATCAGCACATCGATCGTGCCCTCGGCGATCATCGCTCCGATCTGCTGATCGCCGCCGAGCGGGCCACTCTTCACCGTCTCGACGCTGACATCAGGGTGGCCCTGCTTCAGCACGGAGCCGGTCGTTGCCGTAGCGACAAGGCGATGCGCACTCAGCACATGGATGTTGCGCATCACCCAGGCCGCAAGATCGGGCTTCTTGCGGTCGTGGGCGATCAGGCCGATGCCGAGCCGTTTCGTCATGGCGGCCTTCCCTGTTCCAGTCCTGCTCGGGCTCAGACGACGCTGTCGCGCTCCGGCACGGGCTCGCCGCGCGAGACGCGAGCGATGTTGTCGAACATCCGCTTCACCGTCGGGGCGAAATTGTCGGACGCGATCGCCGCCAGATGCGGTGTCACAACAAGATTGTCGAGCCCGAGCAGCGGGCTGTCAGCCGGCAGCGGCTCGATCTCGAACACGTCCATCGCGGCGCCGGCGATCTCCTTGGCGCGCAAAGCCTCAATCAGGTCGTTCTCGGCGACGACACCACCGCGCGCCACGTTGATGAGCACCGCCGTCTTCTTCATCGCAGCGAAGGCGGACTTGTCGATCATGTTCGCCGTCTCCGGCGTCAGGGGGCAATGCAGCGAGACCACGTCGGACTTCGCCAGCAGTTCTGCCAGCGAAGCGTGTTTCACGCCAAGCTCGGCTTCCTCGGCTGCAGAGAGCGGCTGGCGCTTCGAATACAGGATGATGCAGCCGAAGCCCTTCAGCAATTTGGCGACATTCTGGCCGATGGCGCCGAAGCCGACGATCCCGACCGTCTTGCCGGACAGCGTGAAAGTGTCGCCCGGCAGGCGCCCGCCACGCCAGTCACCCTTCTTGAGTTCGGCATGGCCGAAGGAAATGTGACGCAGGGCCGAAAGCATCAGCCCGAGCGTGAACTCGGCAACCGGCACGGCATTGCTGCCCGTGGTGCGAGCGACCTTGATGCCGAGCTCCTGTGCGGCCCGAGTGTCGAGATTATCGACCCCGACGCCCCATTTGTGCAGCAGCTTGAGCTTCTTTGCCGCTTTCAACACCTCGGCATTAACGCCGACCTGTCCCGCAATCGCGTATTCCGCTTCGGCGATGATCTCCTTCATGTGATCGTCGCCGCGCGCCGTGCCGTGCGTCAGGACGAAGCCCGGCGGCAGCAACGCCCTGAGCTTGTCGGCCCGCTCGGGAGCCATGGGATCAAGGACGACGATGGTTTCTGACATGATGATAGTCCGATTGGCTTGAAAGAAATCAGGCAATGGTGAAGCGGACGCCGGCGCGTGCCAGTCCGCCGGAGATCGCGACGGGCGTTCCATCGGCACGCCAGCAGGCGGCGCCGGTGAGCGTTCCGTCGGAATTGAAGCCGATGGCATTCATGCCGCCGGCGACTCGCTGCACGCGAGCGATCTGGTGGCCGCGCGCAGTCAGTTCGCTGGCGACAGAATCCGGAATGGCGCTCTCGAGCTCGAGCGCCCCACCCTCCGTCCAGACACGCGGCGCCTCGACGGCTTCCTGCAGGCTCATGCCGTGGTCGATCAGGTTGACGATCGCCTGCAATGCCGAGGGGAAGATGCGCAGGCCGCCAGGCAGCCCGAGCGCGAAGGCAAGCTTGCCATCGCGCAGGACCATCATCGGCGCCATCGAGGTGAAGACCCGCTTGCCTGGCGCGATCGAGAGTGCGCGGCCGGGATGCGGATCGAAATTATACATATAGTTGTTGGTCAGCATCCCGGTGCCGGGAATCTGGGTGCAGGCGCCGAACAGGCCGTTGATCGTCTGGGTGGTCGCAACCACGTTGCCGGCCGCATCCGCAACCGTGACATGGGTGGTGTTGGCGGACTCGCCAGCGCTGAGACCGGCCGCCCAGGCCTTGGTATGGGTCATGTCGATATCGGCGCGGCGCTCATCGGCATAGGCCTTGGCCGTCAGACGCTCGACCGGCACCTTGACGAAGGCCGGGTCTGCGGTCGCCACCGCCCGGTCAGCGAAGGCGATCTTCAGGGCCTCGGCGACGAGATGCACGGCATCGCTCGAGCCGAATCCGAGCGCACCGATATCGTAGCCCTCGAGGATGTTCAGCATCTGCACGATATGGACGCCGGACGAGGATGGCGGCGGCGGACCGAGGATCTCGAAGCCGCGATAGCGACCACGCACCGGCTCACGCTCGATCACCTTGAAGGCGGCGAGGTCTGCCTGGTCGATCAACCCGCCACTGGCTGCCATGAAGGAGGTCAGCGCCGCGCCGAGCGGGCCGTCATAGAGCGCGGAGGGGCCGGTCTCGGCGATCAGCCGCAGGCTTGCGGCATAATCGCCCTGAACCAGCCGTTCATCCGCCGGCAGGGCCTTCCCGCCGGGCAGGAACAGTTCTGCGAGGCCCGGATCGCGTGCGAGATCCGGCGCGCAATCCGCGATGCAATCGGAGAGATAGGGGCTGACCACGAACCCGCGTTCGGCCAGCCGGATCGCGGGTTGCAGCACATCAGCGAGCGGCAGCGTGCCGAAGCGCGCCAGTGCCTCGCACCAGCCGGCGAGCGCACCGGGAACCGCGACGGCCTTGGGGCCGACGAGGTTCTCGCGGTCGCGCGTATCGCGCGCCTTGCCGACCTCGTGCGACAGCGCCTCATACATGTCGGCACTGGCCTTGCCCGGCGCGGTCGACAAACCGTCGAGCACGAGATGACGACCGTCAGCCAGCCGGATATGGGCAACACCGCCGCCGAGCACGCCGACCATCATCGGTTCGACGACGGTGAGCGCGAACAGCGAGGCGATGGCCGCATCGATGGCATTGCCGCCCGCGAGCAGCATGTGCGATCCCGCGGCCGAGGCGAGCGGATGATTGGTGACGACCATGCCGCGCGAGCCGGTGGCCGACAGCTTCTCGCAGGTGAAATTGGCGACGCGCGGGCCGCGCAGCTGGGCGTTCATCGTGTCTGTCCTCAGCCGTTCTGCTTCAGCGCCTCGAGCACCATCTTGGTGGCGCCGGAGATGTCGCCAAGCTTCTCGCCGGCCTTGACGCGCCCCTGAGTGCGTTCGCCACGCTCCTGCCGGGCCAGCGCCGCATCGGCAATCGCTTCAGCCTCATTTGCCGGCAGCACCAGCACGCCGGACTCGTCCGCGAGGATGATGTCCCCGGCCTTCACCGCAACATTGCCGCAGGAGATCGGCAGGTTCAGCGTGCCGCCGAGATTGTAGAGCCGGGTCGTGATCGGCGACATGCCGCGGCACCACATCGGGAAATCGCTGTCTTCGATCTCGGTCAGATCCGTGCAGGGCCCGTCGACGATGCCGCCGATCGCGCCGGCCGCCTTGGCCGCCACGGTGACGCCACCGCCCCAGCAGGCATGCTTGTCATCGCCGAGCCGATCGACCACGAGGATGTCGCCGGGGCGCAGCAGCCCGAGCGCGTGGTGCAGAAGCGTCGAATCCTGCCCGGGAATGGCGAGCGTCACGGCTGCGCCGGCGATACGCTTGTTGCGCAGCAAGGGCTGGATGCCGCGGTCCATGAACCCCCAGTGCTGGGAATGGCCGATGGTGGCGGTTTCAACGCGGCTGAGCTTCTCGGCAAGGGCCGGCGAGATCTGCTGCGGCATAGCTTCGATGCGGTAGTCGGGCATGGTTTTCTCCTATTGGCCGACGGCGCGCGCGACGCCGACGAGACGTTCGACCAGAACGACGATGATGAGGGTTGCGACGATCAGGATCACCGACAGGGCCGCGACGAGCGGATCGGTGCGTCCTTCGACATAGCGCACCATCTCGACCGGCAGCGTCGAAGCGCGCGGACCGGAGAGGAAGAGCGAGATCACGGTCTCGTCGAAGGACAGCAGGAAGGACAGGGCGCCGCAGGCAATCAGGCCGGGCGTGGCGAGCGGCAGCGTCACACGCCAGATCACCCGCCAGGGCTTTGCCCCCAGCGTCGAGGCAGCCGCTTCGATATCATCCGGCAGCGTCGAGAACGCTGTCGTCATCATCCGGATCACGAAAGGCAGCGTCACGGTCATGTGGCCGAGCACAAGCCCGGGCAAGGTCGCAGTCAGCCTGAGCGGGGTGAAGAACAACAGAAGCGCAAGGCCCACAATCAAGGTGGGCAACAGCAACGGCGCGAGAAAGAAGTTCTTCAGCGCCTCCTGGCCGCGAAACCGCCCCTTGTCCAGCGCCAGCGCCGCCGGCACACCGAGCAGCAGCGACAGCGCCGTGACCAGACAGGCGATCTGAGCGCTGAGGACGACGGCGTTCAGCAGTGGTGTGTTGCCGGCGAGTTGCTGGAACCAGCGCAGTGAATAGCCGGACGGCGGGAACAGGATGAAATTGTCCGCCGAGAAGGCGAGTGCCACGACGACGACGATCGGCGCCAGGATCAGGGCGTAGACGATACCTGCGAGCGTCGAGAGGACGGGTCCGGCGCCGTTCATCGTTGCAGCCTCCGCGCCGCGACATTGGAGAACATGAGCAGCGCCAGCAGCAGCACGAGCGTGTAGATCGCCAGTACGGCGGCGACCGGCCAGTTGGTGTTCGTCGTCGCCTGCTCGAAGATCTCCGTCGCCAGCACGAAGACCCGACCGCCGCCGAGCAGCTTGGGCGTGATATAGGCCGACATCGAGAGCACGAAGCCCAGGCCAGCCGCGAGCGCGAGCGCCGGCAGGCTCAGCGGCAAGGTCACCCGCAGGAACGTGCGCAGCGGCGTGCAGCCCAGGCTGCGCGCCGCCTCCTCCAGCGTGCGGTCGAGCCGGCCGAAACCGGCGAGCAGCGCGAGGATCATATAGGGCATGATGCTCTCGGCGAGGCCGATGGTGACGCCCGTCCAGTTGAAGACCAGACGCATCGGCGTCGAGATCAGCCCTAGCCACTGAGCAAGGGAATTGACGAGCCCGCGATCCCCCAGGATGGCGAGCCAGCCGAAAACGCGTACCACGCCGGAGACCAGCATCGGCATGATCGCGATCACGGCCAGCAGGCCGCGAAAGCGCGACTGCGTCCGGAACAGGAACAGCGAGACCGGATAGGCCATGCACAGCGCGATCAGTGTCGCGCTCAGCGAGAGCCAGAGCGAGTTGAGCGTCAGCTCGATCGTGAAGGAATCAGCGAGGACTTCGCCGGTCGTCTTGAGCGACCAGGCCTCGATCATCGCCCCCGTTGGCCCGACCTCGTTGAAGGCGGTGCGAAACAGCCCGAGGGTCGGCCAAACATAGACGGCGAGAAGAAGGAGCGCCGCCGGGACGACCAGCCAAGGCAGGCGCGAGCCGGCAGTCATGTTGCCTCGCGTGGGAAGAGCAGCGTGTCTCCGGCCTGCCAGAGTACGGCGACCTCGGTCCCGGCCGCTGGCGGCTTCGTGCCGGATTGCATCTCGACGCTGAGCTGCCCCCCTGCCCCCTCGACGATGACCTCGACATGATCTCCGACGAAGACGCTGCGCAGAACCCGCCCGGTCAGCTGGACCATGCCCTCGCCCGACGGCTCGCCGGATGCGGCGAGCCGGATGCGCTGCGGCCGCACGAAGACGTCGACCTCGCCGTCGGCTGGAGCGGTGGCCGGCAAGGTCACTCCCCAGACGCTGATGGCGCCTGCCCCGTTCCGCATGGCCGGCAGCACATTGGCGCGCCCGACGAAATCGGCGACGAAGCGGGTCGCAGGTCGCTCGTAGATATCCTCCGGCGTGCCGATCTGTTCGATCCGCCCGCGCTTCATCACCGCGATCCGATCGCACATCGTCAGCGCCTCGACCTGATCGTGAGTGACGAAGAGCGTGGTGATGCCAAGCGAGCGCTGGATGTCGCGGATCTCGTGGCGCATCGCGTCACGCAGCTTGGCGTCGAGATTGGACAGGGATTCGTCGAGCAGCAGCACGGACGGGCGAATGACGAGCGCCCGCGCCAGCGCCACGCGCTGCTGTTGACCGCCTGACAATTCGCGGGGGCGCCTGCCCTCGAGGCCGGAAAGGCGCACCATGCCGAGCGCCTCTTCAACGCGCCGCGCCGTCTCAGGGCGCGGCACCCGCCTTTCCTCGAGACCGAAGCCCACATTGCGGGCAACGCTCAGATGCGGAAACAGCGCATAAGACTGGAAGACATAGCCCATATTGCGCTTATGGGCCGGCTGGCGCGTGATCTCGGCACCGTCGAGGCGGATCGAGCCCGCGTCGGGATCGATCAGGCCGGCAAGCATGCGCAGCGTCGTGGTCTTGCCGCAGCCGGAGGGGCCGAGGAGAGCGACGGCCTCGCCCTTCTCGACCGAAAGCGCGACGTCATCGACGGCGACGGAATCGCGATAGCGCTTCTGCAGGCCGGCGAGTTCGAGATAGCTCATGGCAGGCTGCGATCCCGGCTCAGCGACCTGCCGCAGCGATGACTTCGCGCCGCCAGCGATTGTTCCACTGATCGCGCATCTTCAGGACCTCGTTCCAGTCGACGCCGATCATCCGGCCCCGGCTTTCCGGGGCTGCAGCGGTGCGTGCCAGCGCCTTGGCGTCGATCGCTGCCTTGGCGTTTGTCGGCGCATAGAACATCCGCTCGGTGAACGCCTTCTGAGCAGCTTGCGCCAGCGCAAAATTGACGAAGGCGATCGCGGCGGCCCGGTTCTTCGAGCCGGCAGTCAGGTTGATGGTGTTGATCTGGAAGACCGATCCTTCGGGTGGCAGCAGCGCGGCGATCTTGCCGCCGGTCTGGTCGCCATAGAGCTGCGCACGGGCGTTCCAGCCGGTCGCGACTTTCACCACTCCGTTCAGGATCAGCGAATAGCCATCGGGGTTGGGCTCGAACGTATTCACCGAAGGGGCGAGAGCGCGCAGCTTCTTGATCGCCGCATCGATCGACTTGCGGTAGTCGCCGCCCTCCATCTTCTCGACCATGGCGGTGAGCGCAAGTCCCTGGATGTTCGGCGGCGCCGCAAGTGCGACCTGACCCTTGAGATCCGGACGCCAGAGGTCGGCGAGCTTTTCGATGGGCGGCTTCAGATTCTGCGTGTCATAAACGAGCACGAGATGGTCGAAGGTCACGGCCGGGCCGTAATCGCCTCCGGCCGCGCGGGCCTCCGGATGGAGTTCGTTCAGCGACGGAACTTCTGCGGGCGTCAGCTTCTCGAACAGTCCTTCGATATTGCCGATGCTGGAGGTGGTGACATCCATGATCGCCACATCGACCTGCGGATCAGCCTTCTGGGCTCGGACGCTGCCGACCATCTGGGCCGAGGTACCGCCCGGCACGTAGTTCACCTTCACGCCGGGAAAGGCCTGCTGGAACGGTTCGACCACCGCCTTGACGTAGTTGTCCTGGAAGATCCCGGAATAGGACATCAGCGTGATCGAGCCGCTGAGCCCCTGGGCCCTGACGAGAGCCGGGGCAGCGATCGTCGCAAGCCCGGTCTGAAGAACAAGACGACGTGTCGGCATGGAAGCTTCCCCTCTTGTCATGGCCACATGCGAGGCGGCCGCAATGTCGTAGCCAGCGCCCGCTGACTTGTCATGGCGCGGCGGCGCTGGAGACCCATGCGCCGCCGTACGGATATCAGCGGGTCAGGCTCAGCCGTCGACCTTGCTGGCGAAATGGGCCACGAAACGGGCGCAGATCTCGGTGAGCTTCTCGGAGAGCGCAGCCCCCGTTTCGGCCGAGCACAGCTTCGGATCCCCCTTGGCGACGCCAAGATTGTAGACCTCGTCATACTCGTTGGGCATCGCCACCTCGGCGCCCTCGAAGCTCGCCGTGCCAAGCCCGGTGAACTGCAGGTCGAGCACGGGATCGCGCTTCAGCGGCTGGCCGGCCGGGATCAGGTCCTTGCGCATCAACTCCGGGAACAGGTGCAGCCCGAGGCTGGTCAGCGGGTCGGCACCATGACCGGCCACGGCAGCCGCCTTCTCCGCGCCGAGAATGCCCGGCAGCAGCCCGTAGGCGATGCGCCAGAGATACAGGCTCGGCAGGACGATCTGCTCGCGCTGGTAAAGCTCGCGCGCCACATCGGAGATCGGACCGACATTGCCGCCATGGCCGTTGATCACGATGATGCGGGTCAGGCCATTGCGATGCAGCGAATCGACCATCTCGGCGATCACGGCCGTCAAGGTCGACTGCGAGATGGCAATGCCACCGACCATCGGACCGAACCAGTCGGCGCCGCCGAAGGGCAGGACGGGAGCGACCAGCGTTCGCACGCCCCGCTCCGAGGCGCGGATCGCCGCGAGCTCGGCAATCTTCTCAGCGAGGAGATAGTCGCCCATCGGAGCGTGCGGGCCCTGGTCCTCATGACTGCCCATCGGCAGCAGGATGACGGGGTTTTCTTCGAGGATCTCGCGCGCCTCTCCGCCGGTGATCGTACCCATGTGAACGAGAGGAGTTGTCTTGGTGGCCATTGGCTTCATCCTGGATATGCGAGGAAGTTCGCGGTGAGGATCGTGATGGGAAGGCTCTGCATCTCAGCGGTCGGCGGTTCGGGGATCGACGGCGTCGCGCAGGGCATCGCAGAGCAGATTGATGGCGAGGATGGTCAGCGTCAGCGCCGCGCAAGGCCAAAGCAGCAGCAGCGGCGCCTGCTCCATCGTGGCGCGCGCTCCCCTGATCATCAGCCCCCAGGAGGGCGCCGGCGGAACGACGCCAAGTCCGAGGAAGGACAGGCCGCTTTCGATGACGACGGCAGCCGCTACCGTCAGCGACAGCTGCACCAGGAGCGGACCGGCAATATTAGGAAGCACGGTGCGGAGCAGGATGCGTCGGGGCGTGGCGCCGAACGCCCGCGCGGCCTCGACATATTCGCGCGACCGCACCGCGAGCACTTCCGCATAAGCGACGCGCGCAAATCCCGGCAGATAGAGAACCGACAGGACGAGGACCAGTGTCGCCGCGCCCGGCCCGAGCAGAGTGACGACCAGCAGGGCGAGCAGCACCGGCGGAAAGCACATGATGATCTCGACGCTGCGCACCGTCAGGAACGCGCCGAGCCCCTTGCCCCAGCCCCCGATCAGGCCGATCGCGGTGCCGACTGTTCCCGCAACCAAGGCAGCGACGAAGGCGACGCCCAGACTTGTGCGCGCGCCCCAGATCAAGCGCGACAGCACATCGCGGCCGAACTCGTCACGGCCGAGCCAGGACCCTGCGTTCGGCGCAGCGAGCCGCCGGGCAATGTCCTGCCGGACCGGATCCGGCAAGCCGAGAAACGGGGCGGCGAGAGCGATCAGGATGATCAGGGCGACAAGGGCGCCGGGAAACCAGAGCCGTTTCATCCCGCCTGCACCCTCGGATCAACGATCGCGTGAAGAATCTCGACCAAAAGGTTGATCAGCAGGAACAACACCGAGATGGTGAGAATGATTCCGACCACCATCGGATAGTCGCGCGCCTCGACGGCCCGCAGCAGCGGCGTCGACAGGCCCGGCCAGTTGAACACGTATTCGACGAGTACGGTGCCGCCCAGCAAGGTTCCCATTTGCAGGCCGAGCACGGTCAGGACCGGGTTGAGCGCATTGCGCAGCACGTGGACGACCAGGATGCGCGCCTGCGACAGTCCCTTTGCGCGGGCAGTGCGGACATAGTCATTGGCCAGAGCATCCAGCATCGAAGCACGCGTCATGCGGAACAGGATGGCGGCCAGGCCCTTGCCGACCGCGATGGCCGGCAGCGTGAGCAGTTTGAGATGCTGGGCCGGGTCCTGGGTGAAGGGCACGAACCCGCCGGCCGGCATCAGCCGCAGGGTCTGCGCCATCAGCAGCACGAGCAATGTTCCCACCACGAAAACCGGCACGGCCAGCAGAAGCGCCGTGACGCCCGAAGCGATGCGATCGAAGCGCCCGCCCCGATGAAGAGCCGCATAGACGCCGGAGGGCACGCCGACGGCGATGCCGATCAAGGTGCCGGCGAGAATGAGCTCCAGCGTGCGCGGCAGGCGCAGGGCGATCTCGCTCAGCACCGGATAATCATCGACCAGGGAATGCCCGAGATTGCCTTGCATGAGGCCGGCGAGGAAGGCGCCGTACTGCGCCAGCAACGGCCGCTCCAGCCCAAGCTTTTCACGCAACTCCGCGACAGCCGCTGGATCGGGCGAGATACCTCCCGTCGAAAGCAGCAATTCGGCGGGGTCGCCTGGCACCATGTGCAGGGCGAGAAAGACGATCGTTGCAACGACCCAGGCCAGGCCGAGCGAAACCGCGAGGCGGCGCGCGAACCAGGTCGCGCTCATCCGAAATAAGTCTCTTCGAGCGTCGCTCCCGACGACGTGGTGAGCGCGCCGGGCAGGTTGGTGAAGCCCATCACGCCCTTGTCCATGCCATAGCCTTGCGAGCGCCAGGCGAGGCCGACAAGGGGCACCTCCTCGAGCGCCGCGCGCTGCATCTCCTTGTAGATCTCGACCCGTTTGGCCTGGTCGAACTCGGAACGCCCCTTGGCGAGCGCCGCAATCGTGCGCGGTGCATCGACCTTGAAGGAGCGGCCATGGGTCGGCGATAACGAGGTGTCGAGCACCACCGTAAGACCGTCAGGATCGTTGTTGTCCGACGAGACGCCGTGGATCGCCATGTCGTACTGGCCCCGCGTGCCGCGGCTCACCCGGGTCGACCAGTCCGGCAGCTGCAGCTCGCACTGGATGCCGACGGCGGCGAGATGCTGCTGCACCACCTCGGCCGTGTCCTTGTGCATGCCGAACTGCGAGGTCGCGAGCAGCGTCGACTGGAAGCCATTGGCGAACCCCGCCTCGGCGAGCAGCGCCTTGGCCCGGGCCGGATCATAGTTCCAGCCATGCGCCAGTTCCTTGTCGTACCAGGGCGTGCCCTCGACGATCGGCAGGCCCTCTAGCGGCTTGCCGCGCCCGAAAAAGGCGGCCTTGACGATATCGTCGCGCTTCACGGCATGGGCGATGGCCCGGCGCACACGGGGATCGTTGAACGGCGGCTTGGTGCCGTTGAAGAGGATGTCCATGAACGGCCCCTCGACCGAATCCAGCTTCAGCCTGGGGTCGGCCTCGACCGCGGACATCGACTGCCACGGCACATACTCGATCATGTCGACATCGCCGGACTGCAGCGCGGCGAAGCGCAGGTTCTCGTCGGCATAGACGACGAACTTGATGCCCTTCACCTTCGGAAAACCGGGCTTGTAGAACTTGTCGAAAGCGATGAGATCGAGCGAGGTCCCGCGCTCCTGTCCGACCAGTTTGAAGGGGCCTGCTCCGACCGGCTCGTTCGGCGCCGATTTCCGCCAGATCACGAAAGTGTTGTAGTTGCCGAACCAGCTCGGCAACGTCGCCTGCGGCAGCGCGGTGACAAGCCGGATGGTCTTCGGGTCGGGAATCTCAACGCGCTCGATCCCCTGGAACTGGGTGCGCATATAGGCGGTCGACTTCTCGCCGGCGATCTGCTCGATCGACCACTTGACGTCCTCGGCCGTGACCGGTTCGCCATTATGAAAGACGCAGCCCTGCCGCAGCTTGAAGACCCAGGCGCCATCGCTGTCGCGCGACCAGGACTCGGCCAACTCGCCTCGCAACTCGCCCTTGCTGTCATAGGAGACGAGGCTGCGATGCGTGAGCATCTTCACCGTGCCGGCCGAGGCTCCGGTGCTGACCCAGGGCTGCAGATTGGGCGGAAAGGCGGAAAGCCCGTAGCGCAGGATACCGCTCGCACGCTGCGCGCGCCCCGGCATCGACATGAACGGCAGGGCAAGCCCGGCCTGGAGGATGGCACGACGCGTCGTGGTCATGAAACGATCTCCCCGCACCGGGCCACGAAGGTCGCCGGTCCTTTACAAGTAGCGAGTTGAAAACTTGTCTGTCAACGCGCGCCCTGCGTGATTATGCGCCCTTGCACGCTCAAAAATAGCGCGATCCGATAGTCGTAGAGCCAAGTCGCTTTGCAGGTGCAGCAAAGTATGTAAATCTGTTTACAAGTGAACTTGCCAAGTTCGTGATGACCTGGAACAGAAGGCGCCCGTGTCTCAACGCCCGAAACTGAGCGACGTACTCTATGCGGACATGCTTGAGCGCCTCCGGCGCGGCGAAGTCTTCGCCGATGGCAAGCTGCCCTCCGAGAACGAACTGAGCCAGGAGTTTGGCGTCTCGCGGCCGACGGTGCGCGAGGCATTGCGGCGCCTGCGCGATGATGGCCTGATCCATTCCCGGCAAGGCGCCGGAAGCTTCATCGCGGCAGTGCAACCGCAGTTGGCTGCGCCGCCGCCCCGCGCTCCCGTGAGCAAGGACGAAGGCATTCGCACGATCTCGAATGTCAGACGCGTCTATCAGTTCCGGATCGCGCTCGAAGGCGAGGTTGCCTATGCGGCCGCGCTGCATCGCAGCGAGGCCGATATCGCCGCGATCCAGAAGGAACTCGACGCGATCCACCTCGCGATCAAGACGGGCCGGATCGGCGTCCAGCAGGACAGCGATTTTCACGCAGCGATCGCGCGAGCAACCCAGAACCCCTATTTCGAGGCCGCTCTGGCCGCTGTGAGGCCTCAGGTCGATTTCGTAATCGACCTCGCGCGCAGCTTCTCCGTCCTGCAATCGGCCGAGCATCTCGCCATGGTTCAGCGCGAGCATGCGGCTGTCTTCGAAGCCATCCGCGACGGCGACGGCGTCAGGGCGCGCGAGGCGATGCAGGCCCATATCCGCAATGCCCAGGAACGGGTCTTCGACGGCATCCATTTCTGAAGATCCACCGGCCGGAGCCTCCGGCTTGCTCAAGCTGGGGATCGCATTCTCATGTCCGCTTTCATGCTTGACGCGCATCATGACATGGTTAGCATTCAAAATGGGAATGGTACCGTCCGATGGATCTGCGCCAGCTTGAAGCGTTCGCCGCCGTCATATCCGCCGGGAGCATCACCGGCGCAGCGCGGTTGCTCGGCCGCTCGCAACCAGCCCTGACCCGCCTGATCCAGGAGCTCGAGGAGACGCTGGGTTTCAGCGTGCTTCACCGCAGCGGCCCGCGCGTCACCCCCACCGAGCGCGGACTGCGCTTTCACCAGGAAGTCGAGCCCGTCATCACCTGGCTTCGGCAGCTGCGCGAGCGTGCGGAGGCCATCGCCGCCGACAAGCCGCGCTCGCTCGAGATCGCGGCGATCGCCTCCTTCGCCGCCGGCATGTTGCCCGCAGCCCTGGCGCGGCTCGGCCAGGATGCCTTGCCGGAACAGGTCCATATTCGTGCAGCATTGGCCGAACAGGTCGTCCAGTCGGTCGCGACCCATGTCGCCGAAATCGGCGTGACCAGCCTGCCGGTCGATCATCCCGCCCTCGAAATCCACTGGATCGGCGAAGCGCCCTGCGTAGCCGCTATCCGCGCCGACGACCCTCTGGCCGGTTCCGACACGGTTCCGCTGGCCTCGATAGAAGGGCGTCGCCTGATCACGATGGCCAACCCCTTCCGCTGGCGTAGGCGCGTCGACATCGCCCTCGAGCAGGTTGGCGTCAGGCCGGCCTCGGTCCTCGATGCCAACACCTCCAACACGGCGCTGATGGCCGCGCGCGCCGGCCTCGGCATCGCGATCCTCGAACCGGTGATCGCCTATGGCATGCCGCTCGAGGGCGTCGCGATCCGCAAGCTCGACGTGCCCATCTCCTTCTTCTGGGGCGTGGTCACGCCTTATGGCCGGCCGCTGACGCCTCTCGTCGAAGGGCTGGTCGGCGCGCTGGAGGCTCTCGCTCGCGAGACGCTGCCCGGCTTCGTCAAACACCCTCCCACGGCGCGTGATCGCCTGCTGGCCGATATCTTCGGCCCGGCCCCGGTCGCCGCCAGAACGATCGGAAGAACGGCATGAATGCCGCCTTGCCAGCCCCGATGGGCCTCTCCGCATTGGAGCAACGCCTCCGTCAGGACCTTGAATGGCTGGAATGGCCGGCGAAGGACTGGGTGCCGCCGCGCGAGTTCGATGGCCAGCGTGTTCGTGACGTCGTGGTGATCGGCGCAGGCATGTGCGGGCTGGCAGCCTCAGCCGCACTCAAGGGGCTCGGCCTCTCCAACATGACCGCTCTCGACCGCGCTCCCACCGGCCAGGAAGGCCCGTGGGTGACCTATGCGCGCATGGAAACCCTGCGTTCGCCCAAGCAGCTCACCGGCCCCGCACTCGGCCTGCCCGCATTGACCTTCCGCGCCTGGTATGAGGCGCAGTTCGGCCGCGCGTCCTGGGACGCCCTCGGCAAGATCCCGCGCGGCATGTGGATGGACTATCTGGTCTGGTATCGGCGCGTGCTGAGCCTCCCGATCGCGAACGGAACCTCGCTCGACGCGGTGACGCCGCTGGCCGACGACATCCTGGCCCTCGACATCTCGGATGTTGAGGGAAGACGCACCATCTTCACGCGGCATCTGGTGCTTGCCACCGGCCGCGATGGGCTGGGCGGCCCCTGGGTGCCACCGATCGCGCATCGCATGGACCGCAAGTTCTGGGCCCATAGCGCGGACGATATCGACTTTGCGGCATTGAAGGGCCTGCGGGTCGGCGTGATCGGTGCCGGCGCCTCGGCCATGGACAATGCTGCGACGGCGCTGGAGCATGGCGTCGCCAGTCTCGATCTCATCGTGCGTCGCAAGGATCTGCCGCGGATCAACAAATTCACCGGCATCGGCAGCCAGGGCGTGGTACACGGCTTCGCGGGGCTGCCCGACGACTGGAAATGGCGCTTCCTCGACTGCGCGCTGAAGGCACAGACTCCACCGCCGCGTGACAGCACCTTGCGGGTCTCGCGCCATGCCAATTCACGCTTCCATCTCGGCAGCCCGTTGCTCGATCTCGTGGAGCAGGCTGGCCATCTCGTGCTGACCACGCCGAAGGGCGTGCATCATCTCGACTTCCTGATTTTCGCAACCGGCTTCTCGGTTGATCCCGCGCAGCGTCCGGAACTCGCAGCGGTCGCGCCCTTCATCCGCCTCTGGAAGGACCGCTATACGCCACCGCCAGGAAACGACAGCGCTGAGCTGCTGCACGCGCCCGATCTCGGCTCCGCCTTCGAATTCCAGGAGAAAGCACCGGGCACCTGCGCCGCTCTCTCCCGCATACACTGCTTCAACTATCCTGCGATGCTGAGCCACGGAAAGCTCTCGGGTGACATTCCGGCGGTCAGCGACGGCGCCGAGAGACTGGCTCGCGGCATCGCCCGCGCACTCTTCGTCGCCGATCGCGAGACACATTACCGGGCCTTGATGGCTTACGACACGCCCGAACTGCTTGGCGATGAGTGGCAGGATGCGGACTCCGAACTGGAGGGCAGCCATGCCGGCAGGTGAGCGCCCGCTGGTCGAGGCCTTCTACGGCATCTCCTCGCCCTGGGCCTATTTCGGCGCGCCCAGGCTTTACGACATCGTCGAACGCACAGGCGCGTATCTCCGCCTACGGCCGATCCGGATCATCGAAGCGAATGGCGGCATTCCGCTTAGGACCCGCCCCGATCCACGTCAGGACTATCATGCGGTCGAACTCGATCGCTGGCGCCGCCATCTCGGCATGGACCTCAACCTGAAGCCGCGCTTCTACCCGTGCCGGACGATCGAACCGGCGGCACAGGCCGTGATCGCCATCGACCGTGCCGGCCTCGATGCGCGCAGCTTCTCTCTTGCCGTCCAGCGCGCGCTCTGGGCGCAAGACCGAGACATTGCCGATCTCGATGCCCTGAAGGCGATCGCCCGCGAAACCCTTGGCGAAGACGCGGTAGCGCTCGTCGCCAATCCCCAGCAGCCGGCGATTGTCGCGGCCTGGAACGACAACCTCACTGAAGCCGAGCATCTCGGCATCTTCGGCACCCCTACCTACGTCGTGAACGGCGAACTGTTCTGGGGCCAGGACAGGCTCGATTTCGTCGAACGCGCATTGCTGACCACCTCTCCAACACCCGCCCCAGCCCCCTGAAGGAGTCGACCATGAAGCCGTTGTCGATCGTTGCCGCCCTAGGAACCGCGCTCCTCCTCACCGCAGCGGGCGCTCCGGCCCGTGCCGACTACCCGGACAAGCCGATCGAGATGATCGTCGCCTTCGCACCCGGCGGCGGCACAGACGTCGCCGCCCGCTCGATCGCCCGCTACATGGAGAAATATCTCGGCCCGGGCGCCCGTATCGGCGTCGTCAACAAGCCCGGTGCCGGCGGTGAGATCGGATGGACCTCGGTCGCCCAGGGCAAGGCCGACGGCTACACCATCGGCTTCATCAACGCGCCGGCGATCAACGCCCTCGTGGTCGAGGGCAAGACGAAATTCAAGATGAGCGACTTCCAGCCCGTCGCCAATCTCGTCTACGATCCCGGTGTCCTTGTCGTTCCCAAGAACAGCCCCTATTCCTCGCTGAAGGACCTGGTCGACGCAGCCAAGAAGGCTTCGGGCGCCGTCGTCATCGGCACCTCAGGCGCCAGCGGCTCCTCGGAGCATATCGCGCTCCTGAACTTCCAGCGCCTGGCCGATACCAAATTCACACCCGCCTTCTTTGGTGGCACGGCACCGGTGCGCCAAGCCGTGCTCGGCGGCCATGTCCCGGCCGCGACGATGAATCTCAGCGAGGCCCTGCAGATCGCACGCGAAGGCACCATCAAGGTCATCGGCGTGATGAGCGCCGAGCGCTCGTCCTATTTGCCTGACGCACCGACTTTCCGCGAAGGCGGCTATGACGTCGTCGTCGGCGCGTCGCGCGGCATCGCGGCGCCGAAGGGCATCCCGGCCGATGTCATCGCCAAGCTGGAAAAGGCGATCGACCAGGCGCTGAAGGACCCCGAATATCTCGATGCCGCCAAGAAGGCCGAGATTCCGCTGCAATATCTCGCCTCGTCAGACTTCAAAACCTTCCTCGACCGCGCCTCGACCGATCTCCAAGCCACCTGGAAGGCAACCCCATGGAAGTGACGCCCGAGGCATCTACCCCACAGGGGCGGTCGCGAAGCCTCGCGGAAATCGGATTCGCCACCCTTCTGGTGGCGACCTCCGTCGCGGTCATCGCCACAGCCTCGACCTACCCTGCCGAGAGCGCTGCCTATCCGGTTGCCATCGGCATAGGTATGGCCGTGATCGGCTGCTGGATCGCGTTGCGCGAAATCCTGCGGCGGCAGCGGGGCAATCCGATGCAAGGCCGTTTCGCCGAGCACGCCCCTCGCCTCGCCATCGGTGTCGCAGCGCTTGTCGTCTATTTCGCGGCGGTCAGCCTCATCGGCTTCATCCTGCCGAGCCTCGCGCTCTGTGTTCTGCTGCCGGCCGCCGTCGGTTTCCAGCGCTGGCGCCTCTCGGCCATCGTCGCCGTGGTCTGTGTGGTCTCGATCCTGGCGATCTTCGTCTATGCGCTTGAACGTCCGATCCCGCCGGATGTCCTTTCCCCGTTTCTGGGACGGCTGAGATGATCGACGCGCTCCTCCACGCCCTTCCGCTTGTCTTCGCACCGATGAACATCCTTGCGATGTTCATCGGCCTGATCGCCGGTCTGATCGTCGGCTGCCTGCCGGGCCTGACCGTGGTGACCGGCCTTGCCGTGCTGATCCCGCTCACCTTCGGGCTGGATCCGATGTTTGCACTCGGCATGATGGCCGGCATGTACAATGGCGGTTCCTATGGCGGCGCCATTCCGGCCATCCTGATGCGGGTGCCGGGCACGCCGGCTTCGGTCGCGACCGTGCTCGACGGCTACAAGATGACCCAGAAGGGTCAGGCAGCCTATGCGCTTCAGGTGGCGCTCCTGTCCGGCGTCATCGGCAGTGTCCTGTCCTCGATCTCGCTCATCCTGCTTTCGCCGCCGCTGGTTTCCTTCAGCCTGATGTTCGGGCCGATCGAGTATTTCTGGCTCGGCATTCTTGGTCTTGCGACAGTCTCTTCGCTGCTCGGCGACGATCTGCCAAAGGGGCTTATCGCCTGCGGCATCGGCCTGCTGATCGGCGCCGTCGGCCAGGATATCTCGAACGGCACCGAACGTTTCACCTTCGGCCAGCTCGACCTGCTCGACGGCTTCAGCGCCATCGTGCTGCTCACGGGCCTCTTCGCCGTCCCCCCTGTTCTGCAGATCATCGAGGAGGCGGTGAAGACCGGCATGAGCGGCGACAAGCTCAAGCTGCACCGCCAGGGTTCGGCGCTCAGCCAATGGCGCTTCTTCACACCGGTCTGGATCCGCAGCTCGATCATCGGCATCATCATCGGCATCCTGCCGGGCGCGGGCGGCAGCATGTCGTCCTTCCTCGCCTATAACGAGGCCAAGCGCGTCGCCCGCAATCCGGAAACCTTTGGCCATGGCAATCCGGAAGGCGTCGCAGCCTCCGAATGCGGCAATGGCGCTGATAACGCCGCCTCATTGATCCCGGCGCTGGCGCTCGGCATCCCGGGCTCGGGCGTCGCCGCCGTCATCCTCGGCGGGCTGCTCGTGCACGGCCTCAGGCCCGGCCCGCAGCTCTTCCGCGAGCATCCGGACATCGTCTACGGCTTCATGTTGCAATTCCTGGTGACGTCGTTCCTGCTCGCCATCGTCGGCGGCCTGGCCGCAACGCGGATCTTCGGCCAGGTGCTGCGGTTGCCGCGCATCGTGCTCGCGCCGGTGATCCTGCTTTTCGTCACCGTCGGCGTCTATTCGGTCAACAACTCGCTGTTCGATCTCTGGGTGCTGCTCGGCGTCGGGCTGATCGGCTATGTGCTGGAGCGGCTGGACTATCCGAGCGCCCCGATCGTGCTCGGCCTGCTGCTCGGCCCGATGATCGAGAGCCAGCTCCGGCTCGCCTTGACCATCTCCGGCGGCAAGACGACGGCGCTGCTCTCGACCCCGATCGCCGTGACGCTCGCCCTGCTGAGCGCCGCCATCCTACTGGCTCCGGCTTGGCGGATGTGGCGCGAGCGCGGCAAGACGCCCGTCATCGAGGGGGCCGAAAGCCGCTAGGCGCTATTTCGGCGCCAAGGTTCATGAGTTCTTGCGAGCCCGGTTCAGGTTATATCCTGAGCCGGGCTCGCTTGTTCGCGGATGGCGCCGCGCTGAGAAGGCCCTGCATGAATCTCCTGATCGCCAGGCAGTTTCCGGGCCGATTGAGATTATCCGCTTGAACCTGAGGCCACTGCAGGTTCTACAAGCCCTGTCTCTGATGCAGCCAGCCGGAGACGAAGGTGATCCCATCCAGACAAATCCACGTCCCGAGAGTGGAGCATCCGTGATGCGTCGTCATTTCGAACGAGCCCTGCTTTGGGCGGCCCTCGCCTTCGCTCTCGATCAGGTCACGAAATGGCTGATCCTCGATGTCGTCATGGTGCCGCCACGCCTGATCGAGATCGCGCCGTTCCTGAATCTGCGCCTCGGCTTCAATTACGGCGTCAGCTTCGGGCTGTTCCGCGACACGCTCGAGGCCTGGCCGGAATTGCTGGCCGCATTCAAGCTCATCGTCGCGATCGGGCTCCTCTTCTGGGCGGCACGCTGCGACGACGGGCGGGAGCGTGTCGGCCTTGGCCTGATCGCCGGAGGCGCACTCGGCAATGCCCTCGATCGCTGGCGGCAGGGCGCGGTCACGGATTTCATCGACCTGCACTACCAGGGCTGGCACTGGCCGACCTTCAACGGAGCCGACATCGCCATTTCGGCGGGGGTCGGACTGATGCTGCTTGCCGCCCTTCCCAGCGCCCAGCCTGCGCCGAAACCGCGCACGTAAGCGTGATCGGGGCTTGATCCTGCTCCGGGGTCAGCCTGTAGGAAAGCGTTAACCTCGCTTCTTCACCTCCTGTCAGCCTTGATCATCCACGCTTCTCCATATGTCCGCACGTCAACCTCGCCCGTTCCTCGGTCTCGCCCTCGCATTGGCGCTCGGTGCCGCTGCGCTGAGCGGCTGTGTCAGCGGCGAAGGCGACACGCGCCATCTCCAGCCCCTGCCGGCCCGTCTCGTGGCCGAGATGTCGGGCAAGGGCATGACGCAGGCCGACCCGATCCTGGTGCGCCTCTTCAAGCAGGAAAGCGAACTCGAAGTCTGGAAGCGGGATCGCAGTGGCCAGTACGCATTGCTCAAGACCTATCCGATGTGCCGCTGGTCAGGGCAGCTCGGTCCCAAGAAGCGCGAGGGCGACCGGCAGGCTCCGGAAGGGTTCTACACCGTCACCGCGGACCTGATGAATCCGCGCTCGCAGTTCTACCTGTCCTTCAATCTCGGCTACCCCAATGCTCTCGAGCAGGCGCAGGGCTATACCGGCTCGGCCCTGATGGTGCATGGCGCCTGCACCTCGGCCGGCTGCTACGCGATGACGGATGAGGGCGTCACGGAGATCTACAGCCTGGCGCGCGAGGCCTTTGCAGGCGGACAGCGCAACTTCCAGGTCCAGGCACTACCCTTTCGCATGACGCCGCAGAACATGGCCCGCCATCGCAGCAACCCGAACATCGCCTTCTGGCGCAATCTCAAGGAAGGGTCCGACCATTTCGAGGCGACGCGGCAGCCGCCCGCGCTCGCCGCCTGTGGCCGGCGCTATGTCTTCAATCCCAGCGCGGGCTCCGGCCCCTTCAGCCCCGATGCACCCTGCCCTGCCTATGAGGTCGAGCCGACCATCGCCGCGGTCGTGGCGCAGCGCCAGTCCCGCGACGAGCAGCGCTTTGCCGAACTGGTCGGCCGTGGCGTCCCGGCGATGAGCTACGCCTATCTCGATGGCGGCATGCACAAGAGCTTTCGCGGCCTCCTGCAGAAACTTGGGCCGGAACGGATGCAGACCATGGTCGCCGGCAAGATCGAGATCAGCCGGCCTGAAGCAGCGCTGGCCGATCCGTTCAACGGTGGTGATGAAGCCGCCGAGGTCGAGACCACGGCCTCTCTCGCCAAGCGATAACTTGCCAGACAATAACTTGGCGAACACCGACGAGCCCGACATCACGCATGCAAGCCCTCAAATTCATTCGCTATGGCGCCTGGCTCCTGGTCGGCGTCATCAGCTTCGTCAGCGCTGCGATCCTGCTTGGCTGGTGGCAGGTCGACGGTCCCGGGCGTCCATCCGCGGCAACGACGACAGCCCAGGGCATCGCTCAGGTCGGCGGCCCGTTCACGCTGGTCGACCATAAGGGGAAGGCCGTCACCGACGCCGATTTCCGTGGCAAGCCCATGGCGGTGTTCTTCGGCTTCACCCACTGCCCGGAGGTCTGCCCGACGACGCTGCTCGATATGAGCAACTGGCTTTCCAGGCTTGGCCCCGACGCGGACAGACTGCAGATCCTGTTCATCACGGTCGATCCCGAACGCGACACACCGGAGCAGATGGCGCTCTACCTGCAGTCCTTCGATCCCCGGATCGTCGGTCTCTCCGGCAGTCGCGAGCAGGTCGATGCTGCGATCGGCGCTTACAAAGTCTATGCCAAGCGCATCCCGACCGAGAGCAGCTACACCATGGACCACACCGCGTCAGTCTACCTGATGGACACGCAAGGCCGGTTCAAGACCATGATCGACTATCACGAGGACGAAGCCACCTCGCTCGCCAAGATCAGCCGAGTACTCGACTAGCCCATCTCCCGACAGTTCCGCGCGGGCGTGAAAGGCGTGTGGTCGAAAGCCGGATCATCAAGGCAAATTCAGCCCCCTTGCGCTATGCTGCCATCGTTCCGATTCCAGGAAAGCGCAAGCGACCATGCCAGACAGCGACAGCCAGGACAGCGTCATCACGACGGGCCTGACCGTCCGGCTTTACGATGCGCTTTCGCAGGCCATCGTCGCCGGTGAACTTGCGCCCGGCGAGAAACTGAGCGAGCCCGTCATCGCGCGGCGCTATGGCGCCAGCCGGGCGCCTGTGCGCGAGGCCATCCGCCGCCTCCAGGAGCGCGGCCTCGTCACCTATGTCGCCAATCAGGGCGTGCGCGTCGCCGAGCCCAGCGCCGCAGAGTTCCTGGCGCTGCTCGATGTGCGCGAAGCCACCGAGGGTATGGCCGCCCGCCTCGCCGCCGAGAATATGAGCGATGCGGAGATCCGGGCGCTCGAAGATCTCGTGGCCGGCCACCGCGACGAGATCGAGCGCAATCCGCTCGGTGCCTATCTGCAGGACGAGCCGGAGGCGGATTTCCATCGGCGCATCGCCAATGGCAGCGGCAATCCGATCCTCGCCGAATTGCTCTGCGAGCAATTCTATCCGCGTCTGCGCCTGTGCCGGCGCCTGCATTCGACCGTTCGGGGACGCGGGCGCGAGGCCTGGCGCGAACATGTGCGCATCACGGAAGCAATCAGCCATCGCGACGGCGAGCTGGCGGAGATCCTGATGCGGCGTCACATCCGCGCCGCCAGGACCGCCCTGCAGGCGGCGCTGTCCGCGGCCGAGGCGATCCGGCCGGCAAAGCGCCGCGCCGGGGCCAGTGACTAGCGCTCAGCCGGTGGAAATGGCGGGCTCCGTCTTCGGCCGCGACCGAAGCCGGGCCAGGATCGGCGGTACGACCAGCACGACAAGCGCTATGGAGAGCAGCGTCGTGGCGATTGGCGTGCTGACCAGCACGCCCCAATCACCCTGGCTGACCGCAAGCGCACGCCGAAGCTGGATTTCGGCCTGCGGCCCGAGGATCAGGCCGATCAGCACGGGCGCGATCGGGAAATCATAGACCCGCGCCACATAGCCGATGAGACCGAGGCCGCACATCAGCAGCAGGTCCATCCAGGACGTCGACAGCCCCCAGACGCCGACCAGCGCAAAGACGACGATGCCGCCATAGATATAGTGCCGCGGGATCAGCAGTAAGCGCACCCAGATGCCAACGAGCGGCAGGTTGAGCACAAGCAGGATCAGATTGCCGATATAGAGCGAAGCAATCAGGCCCCAGAGCAGGTCAGGATTGGTCGCAAACAGCATCGGCCCGGGCTGCAGCCCGTAATTCTGGAAAGCGGCGAGCAGCACCGCGGCCGTCGCCGTCGAAGGCAGGCCGAGCGTCAGCAATGGCACCAGAATGCCGGCTGCGGCCGCGTTATTGGCGGCTTCCGGGCCGGCGACTCCTTCGATCGCACCATGTCCGAACTCCTTAGGATGCTTGCTCAGGCGGCGCTCCAACGCATAGGACAGGAAGGTCGGGATTTCAGTGCCGCCTGCCGGCAATGCGCCGATCGGAAAGCCGATGACGCTGCCCCGCAGCCACGGCTTCCAGGAACGCGCCCAGTCCTGCCGGGTCATCCAGCTCCCGCCCGATAGCGGGTTGATCGCCGCCGGCACCGTGCCGCTGCGGCTTGCGACATAGAGCGCTTCGCCGATCGCAAAGAGCGAGACCAGCACGACGGTGAAGGAGACGCCATCGAGCAGTTCGAGCGTTCCGAAGACCATGCGGGTCTGTCCAGTCTGGGTGTCGATGCCGATCGTGCCCAGCGCCAGGCCGAAGAACAGAGCGGTGAAGCCGCGCACCATCGATCGGCCCATCACGACCGCCACGGAGGTGAAGGACAAGACCATCAGGGCGAAATAGTCCTCCGGCCCGAAGACGAAGGCGAGCTCCGCGATCGCCGGCGCAAGAAAGGTCAGGGCCAGCGTGCCGATCGTGCCCGCGACGAAGGAGCCGATCGCCGCCGTCGCCAGCGCAGCCGCACCGCGCCCGTTGCGCGCCATGCGGTTGCCCTCGAGTGCGGTCATTACCGCCCCGCTCTCGCCGGGCGTGTTGAGCAGGATCGAGGTCGTGGAACCGCCATAGAGGGCGCCGTAGAGAATCCCGGCGAACATGATGAAGGCCGAGGCAGGCGCCACCTGGGCCGTGATCGGCATCAGCAGCGCGATGGTCAGTGCCGGCCCGATCCCCGGGAGCACGCCGACGGCGGTGCCGAGCGCACAACCGATCAGCGCCCAGAACAGGTTCATCGGCTGCAACGCGACTGCAAATCCGCCGATCAGCTGGCTCAGGATGTCCATGACTTCACCCAATCAGAGGCAGGAATGGACCAAGGCTGATGCCGAGGCGGGAGAAGCCCAACCACGCGACGCTGCCGAGCACCGCTCCGACCACGAGGTCGAGCCCGGTCCGGCGCGAGCCGAAGGCATGGGTCACCAGCGTGAAGGCGAGCATCGCGGTCAACGGGAAGCCAAGCCAGCGGATTGTCAGGAGCGGGATGCTCACACCGGCCAGCGCAAGCAGGAAGGCCGAACGCGATGGGGGCGCTTCCTCTTCCCCCTCCGGCGACGCGACGAGTTCTCCACGCATCGCCTGGGTGATCAGGATAACCCCAAGGACGGCCAGCCCCATTCCGACGGCCAGGATGATGGCCGCCGGCCCGACCCCGATATAGTTCGTCGTCGAGGCGATGCTGCGTGCACCGTTAAGCCACAGCGCCCCCATCGCGAGCACGCCGAGCCCCAGCCACCATGGGCGCGGCTTGCGGTGCGCATCCTGTCTGCTTGGATTGACCGACATCGTTCGGGCTCCTCGAGAACAAGCGCCATGACGGCGCGCAACCATCGGTCACGCGCCGCTCCGACAGGCCGTCATTTCAGGATGCCGACTTCCTTGAGCGCGCTCGACCAACTCGCATCCTCGGCCTTGAGGAAGGCAGCGAACTGGTCGCCCGGGAGATAGGCGTCCTCCCAGCCCTGGGTCTTCAGAGTTTCCTTCCAGACCGGGGTCTGGTGCAGCTTGGCGAAGCGCTCGAGCCAGGTCTTCTTGGCGGCCTCGCTCATGCCGGGCGCACCGACGAAGCCACGCCAGTTGCCGATCTCCACCGGAATGCCGGATTCCTTCAGCGTCGGCGCATTGAGTCCGTCGACCCGCGTCGGGCCCGAGACGGCGATGATGCGGATGCGACCAGTCTCCGCAAACTGACGGAATTCCGAAGCGCCGGAAATCGCAGCCTTGATCTTGCCGCCACCGAGAGCAGCCAGGATCTCTCCGCCCGAGAAGGATACGAAATTGATCTTCGCGACCGGAGCCCCGGCATGCTTGGCGAGCAGCGCCAGCATGACATGGTCCGCGCCGCCGGCCGAACCGCCGCCGACCGAGAGCGCGCCGGGATCAGCCTTCATCGCCGCGATGAAGTCCTGCGGCGTCTTGATCGGCGAATTCGCGGGAACGGCGATCGCGTTGTACTCATTGGTCAGGCGCAGCAGCGGAGTGGTGTCCTTCAGGGACACAGGCGTCTGGTTGGTGATGACGCCGCCGACCATGATGACGCCCGTCACCAGGAGCGCGTTGTCGTCGCCCTTGGAGGTGCGGACGAATTCGGCAAGCCCGATCGTGCCGGCAGCGCCGCCCTTGTTGGTGAAGGACGCGCCATCGGTGAAGATCTTCGACTGCGCGAAGGCCGCCATCGTATGGCGGCCGGCACCATCCCACCCGCCACCCGGGTTGGCCGGAATCATCACCTTGGCCGGCTCGGCGATCGCCATGCCCGTGCTCAGGACCAGCGCCAGCGCGCCAGTCGTCATCAGACGCCTCAACATCTTGTTTCCTCCCGTGGGTTGCCGCCGCCTTGTCTGGCTGGTCGTGTTTGCCGCGCGACGCGCGGAATTTGGCCGCCGGTCTCGCACCGGCTCGCATACTGGTCGTCAGGCGCTCCGCTCGTGCTGCGGCATGGCTTCCGGCGTGATGGTCGCCACAATCGAGGCATCGAGCGCCTCGTAGTCGTGCAGCCCGATGGTCGCGTAGAGTTCGGCGCGGGTCTGCATCTGCTCGACCATGCCATGCGTGCCGCCATCGCGAGCGAGCGCGGCATAGAGCCTCTCCTGCGCCTTGTTGGCGACGCGCAGCGAGGAGACCGGCCAGATCACCATGCGGTAGCCCATCGCCTCGAACTCGGAGGCGGTGAAGAACGGCGTGCGTCCGAACTCGGTCATGTTGGCGAGCAGCGGCACGCCGGGCACACGGCGCGCGAACTCCCTGAACATCTCGGCGGTGGTCAGCGCCTCCGGGAAAATCGCGTCGGCACCGGCCTCGAGATAGAGCTTTGCGCGCGCGACCGCGCCCTCCATGCCCTCGCTCGCCGCGGCATCGGTGCGGGCGATGACGTAGAGATGCCGGCGGGCCCTCACCGCAGCCGCGACCTTGGCCGCCATGTCATGGGCATCGGCCAGCTTCTTGTCGTTGAGATGGCCGCATTTCTTCGGCAGCAACTGGTCTTCGATATGGACCGCGCCCGCCCCGGCATCCTCGAAGGCGCGGACCATGTTCATGACGTTGAGGGCCTCGCCATAGCCGGTGTCGCCGTCGACCAGCACCGGCAGAGCACTGGCCCGCGCCACCTGCCGGATGAAGAAGGCAACCTCGTCGACCGTGATGATGCCGAGATCGGGCAGCCCCATTGAAGCCGTCATCGCCGCACCCGAGAGATAGAGCGCCTCGAAACCGGCGGCCTTGGCCTGCAGCGCCGCCATGCCGTTATGGGTGCCGGGTAACCGGAGGATGCCGCCCTCCCCGACCAGCGCGCGAAAGCGCTCGCCGGCCGGCTGCGCAGGACAATCGGAGGCAACGAGATAGGGCATGGGGCCTCAGTTCGCGTAGAGGTCGACGTAGTCGTGAACCGGCATGGCTTCGAGCCGCGCCTGATCGAGCGAGACATCGAGAATCTGGCGCTGGCGCTTCTCGACGAAGCGGCGCGCGAGATTGGTGCGGAACTTGGCCTCGAGCAGCGGGATGCCGTCGACGCGGCGGCGCTTGTGGCCGATCGGATATTCCACCACCAGTTCGGGCAGCACCGTCCCGTCATTCAACGTGATCGTCATCGCGTTGGCGATCGAGCGCTTTTCCGGATCGTGATAATCGCGGGTGAAAGCAGGATCCTCGACGCATTCGATCTTGTCGCGGAGTGCGTCGATGCGTGGATCGGCGGCAATATCGTCTTCGTAATCGCCTGCGGTGAGACGCCCGAAGATCAGCGGCACGGCGACCATGTATTGGAGAGTGTGGTCGCGGTCGGCCGGGTTATGCAGCGGTCCGCGCTTGTCGATGATCCGGATGCAGGCCTCGTGCGTGCGGACGCGGATCGAAGCGATGTCGTCGCTGCTGCGCCCGATCTTCTGGAGATGAGCCTGCAGCGTCATCGCCGCTTCGACGGCCGTCTGCGCATGGAACTCGGCCGGATAGGAAATCTTGAACAGCACATGCTCCATGACATAGGAGCCGTAAGGTCGCTGGAACTTGAATTCCTGGCCGCGGAACGAGGCGTCGTAGAAGCCCCAGATCTTCGCGCTCAGGGCCGAGGGATAGCCCATCTCGCCACTCCGGGCGATCAGGGCGAGCCTCACTGCCCGGCTCGTTGCATCGCCAGCCGCCCAGCTCTTGCGCGAGCCGGCATTCGGTGCGTGGCGATAGGTTCGCAGAGCCTGTCCATCGACGAAGGCAAGTGACAGCGCATTGACGATCTCGTCGCGGTTCAGGCCGAGCAGCCCTGCGACCACGGCCGTCGAGGCGATCTTGACCAGGATGACATGGTCGATCCCGACCTTGTTGAATGCATTTTCCAGCGCGAGACAGCCCTGGATCTCATGGGCCTTGATCATCGCGGTCAGCACGTCGCGCATGCTCAGCGGCCGCCGTCCGGACGCAACCGCCGTCCGTGACAGCCAGTCGGCCACAGCCAGGATGCCGCCGATATTGTCCGACGGGTGGCCCCATTCCGCCGCGAGCCAGCAATCATTGAAGTCGAGCCAGCGGATCATCGTGCCGATATTGAAAGCGGCCTGGACCGGATCGAGCTGATAGGGCGTGCCGGGCACGCGCGCGCCGTTCGGGACCACGGTCCCCGGTACGACCGGGCCGAGCAGCTTGATGCAGGCAGGGTATTCCAAAGCCTCCAGCCCGCAGCCGAGCGTGTCGAGCAGGCAGTTGCGGGCGGTCTCGTATGCCAGCGAACTGTCGACACGATAGTTCAGGACGTAATCGGCGATATCGACGAGCACACTATCCGGAGCGGGGCGTTCATTGTTGTTGAATCGAGCCATGGACGGGCATTTCCTCACGCCGACCCGGCTGGTCGCCTAGCGCCGCCGGAGAATTATTGTCGACATATGTTTCATGCGCACGGCTGTGGCGCAAGATCAAACTGCCCAATAATGAAATTCTGTCGACAATGATCAAGCGCTATGCCGTTTGGCTCCCAACTGGCGATCCGCATCCTGGTTGAAAACTTTCAGGTCGGAGCCCGCTCCGCATCGCCAGACGCGATGCTCCAGGCCGACCCGAGCCAGCATAAAATTCTCGAAAATCCAGGGGATCAGAGCCGGCTGTAGCCGCAACGATTGCGGCTACAGCGAGCCCTCAGGGCCGCTTCGGGATCTCGAGCCCGCGCTGGACAGCGGGACGTGCAAGCCCGCGCTCCAGCCAAGCCGGCACATGCTTCAGGCTGGCATAGTCGACGAGTTCGCCCGCGCCGTAGAATCCAACCAGGTTGCGGACCCAGCCGAGCAGGGAGATGTCGGCAATGGTATACGCATCGCCCATGATCCAGTCGCGACCGGCGAGACGGGTCTCGAGCACACCGAGCAGACGCTTGCTCTCGGCCGCATAGCGGTCACGCGGACGCTTGTCCTCGTATTCGCGCCCGGCGAATTTATGGAAGAAGCCGAGTTGACCGAACATCGGCCCGACCGCAGCCATCTGGAAGAACACCCACTGGATGGTCTCGTAGCGCTCCGCCAGATCGGACGGCAGGAACTTGCCTGCCTTCTCCGCGAGATAGATCAGGATCGCGCCCGATTCGAACAGGCCGATCGGCTTGCCGCCTGGGCCATTGGGATCGATGATCGCTGGAATCTTGCCGTTCGGATTGAGGGAGAGGAATTCGGTGGTCCAGGTCTCATTCTGCCCGATATTGATCGTATGCGGCTCATAGGGCAGCCCGGTCTCCTCCAGCATGATCGAGACCTTCACGCCATTCGGCGTCGGCAGCGAATAGAGCTGGATGCGGTCGGGATGCTGGGCCGGCCAGCGCTGGGTGATCGGAAAGGCAGAAAGATCGGACATCCGGAGCTCCAAGGGCTTGAAACAGGCGCCCGGGAACGGATTCCCGCGGCACTGAGCAACCCTACCCAGATTCCCCCCGTATCACTGCGACGATTTCGTGAGCTGTTACCAGGTCCGTCCCCGCATCCTGACCCGTTCGAGCGCAAAGCCCCGCTGCTCCATGGCCACCTGGTCCTGCGCCCAGACGGCCGAGGGCTCGAGTTCGAGCGCGATGGCAGGAAGATTGAGATCACCGGCGAGAGTATTGGCGAAGCGCATCAAGGCGTCGATCAGGACGGTCCCGGGCAGGCGCACCGAGGCCAGTTCGGAGACATTGAGCGTCGCCTCCCGCGAAAGCGGCTGGGCGACGTCATAGGCGAAGATCCCGTGGATGCAGCGACGCCGGTCATACAGCGCAATCAGGCCGCGCTCCTGGCCTGTCTCCTTCTCGTAGCGGCGCAGGTAAGCCGCCCAGTCACTGATACTGAGGCCCGGGTTCGCCATCGCCATCAATGCATAGGCTGCCTGTGCCTGCTGCGATGTGACGCGTACCGCCTCGAAAATATCTTCCATTACGATTGCCGAACTGCTGAGCGGAGATATGTCAGCAGAGTTGAACACCCGATCTTCTGCATTGATGCAGATCAAGGAGCGCCCTCGCCGTCCCGGCTAGGGTTTGAATGACTGGGAACAAGGTGTGAAGCTCCCTTGTTCACGGAGGTACGAACGCGTGGACTGCCAGCAGGCCGCTTGCGGCAACGATTCAAGACGGGAAAGCGGATGCCTTGCCTGCAAGGTCCGCCTCGCGAGCGTGTGCGCGTCGCTGTCCGTCGAGGAACTCGCGGAGCTCAACGCTCTCTCCCATCACACCTCGTTCGATGCCAAGGAAACGGTCTTCGTTCAGGACCATCCCGCGCATTCCGTCTACAACATCATCGAAGGCATGGTGCGGCTCTACAAGCTGCTGCCGGATGGGCGCCGGCAGATCATCGGCTTTGCCCTGCCGGGTGATTTTCTCGGTTTGGCGATGCGCGATGCCTTCGGCTTCTCCGCCGATGCGGTCGACTCGGTGTCGGCCTGCGCCTTCTCGCGTTCGGCCTATGCCTCGCTGGTCAATGCCAAGCCGCATCTGCTGCGTCGCCTGCATGAATTCGCCACCCATGAACTCACGCTGGCCCAGGAGCAGATGATGCTGCTCGGCCGCCGCAGCGCAGAAGAGCGGGTCATCTGCTTCCTGCTGACCATGCGCGACCGCTGGGCCAAGCTCGGCAAGCCGTCGGTAACGGTGCCGCTGCCGATGAGCCGCCAGGACATCGCGGATTTCCTCGGCCTGACGATCGAAACGGTGAGCCGCACCTTCACCAAGCTCGCCAAGGACAAGACGATCCTGATCGTGCCTGATGGCGTGCGCCTGCTCAACACCGACCATATGGAAGTGGTCGCAGCCGCCTGATCGCAGTTCCCGCAGCTTGAAGGGCGCCGTCCAACCGGCGCCCTTGCTGATTCCGCAGCGCAACAACGGGGCCTTCCTCAGGTCGCGTTGATCTGCATCAAGGCTCGCCTCGCTCCGCTTCGCTAACGCTCTCGATTGGCAGCATTGATGCGCTGCAGCAAACGAGGGCTGGCCATGGCGGCGACAGGGTATCCGATCAGGCGCGCGACGACGGGAGAAATGGGGGGCCTCGTATTGGCGGCCGGCTGCGTGCTGCCGCTGATCATCATCGCCGCCCTGACACCCGATCCCGCCTATGCCTTCCATATCAGCCTCGCGGCGGTCGCCTCGCTCGTCGCGGTGTTCCTGATCGGCAATCGCTGCTTCAGTCCGGCGCCGAGCCCTGCGCCGCAGGAGATCGACGGCAAGCCGAACTACAATATGGACCCGGTCAAGTTCGCGACCGTGGCCGCAATGGTCTGGGGCATTGCCGGGTTCACCGTCGGCCTGATCATTGCGCTTCAGCTCGCCTTCCCCGACCTGAACTTCGACCTGCCCTGGACGAATTTCGGACGGATGCGCCCGCTTCATACCTCGGCGGTGATCTTCGCCTTCGGCGGCAACGTGCTGATCGGCACATCCTTCTACGTCGTGCAGCGCACCTCGCGGGCGCGCCTGGCCGGCGACATCGCGCCATGGTTCGTCATCCTCGGCTACAACTTCTTCATCGTGCTCGCCGGCACCGGCTATCTGCTCGGCATCACGCAGGGCAAGGAATACGCCGAGCCCGAATGGTACGCCGATCTCTGGCTGACCATCGTCTGGGTGGTCTACCTGCTGGTGTTCCTCGCAACCTTGGCCAAGCGCAAGGAGCCGCACATCTATGTGGCGAACTGGTTCTATCTCGGCTTCATCCTGACGATCGCCGTTCTGCATATCGGCAATAATCTGGCGCTGCCGGTCTCGATCCTCTCACCGAAATCCTATGTCATCTGGTCCGGCGTCCAGGATGCGATGTTCCAGTGGTGGTACGGCCATAACGCGGTCGGCTTCTTCCTCACCGCCGGCTTCCTCGCGATCATGTACTATTTCGTGCCGAAACGCGCCGGTCGGCCGGTCTACAGCTACCGTCTCTCGATCATCCATTTCTGGGCGCTGATCTTCCTCTACATCTGGGCCGGCCCGCACCACCTGCACTATACCGCCCTGCCCGACTGGGCGCAGACCCTCGGCATGACCTTCTCGATCATGCTTTGGATGCCCTCCTGGGGCGGCATGATCAACGGGCTGATGACGCTGTCCGGCGCCTGGGACAAGCTGCGCACCGACCCCGTGCTGCGCATGATGGTGGTCTCGCTCGCCTTCTACGGCATGTCGACCTTCGAAGGTCCGTTGATGTCGATCAAGGCGGTCAACTCGCTCTCGCACTACACCGACTGGACGATCGGCCATGTCCATTCCGGCGCGCTTGGCTGGGTCGCCTATATTTCCTTCGGCGCGATCTACTGCCTCGTGCCGTGGCTGTGGAACCGCCGCGAGCTGTATTCGCTGAAGCTCGTCAACTGGCACTTCTGGATCTCGACGCTCGGGATCGTCTTCTACATCTCGGCGATGTGGGTCTCGGGGATCATGCAGGGCCTGATGTGGCGCGCCTACACCTCGCTCGGCTTCCTCGAATACTCCTTCATCGAAACCGTGGCTGCGATGAAGCCCTACTACGTCATCAGGGCGCTCGGTGGCGGGCTCTTCCTGACCGGGGCGCTGATCATGGCCTTCAATCTCTGGATGACGGTCAGGCACGGCACAGTCGACGCCCCGAGCGATGACCATGCGCTGCAGCCGCAGCTCGTCCCCGCGCAGTAAGGAACGCTCAGATGTCGAGCATTGAAAACCCGGCTCCGCGCAAGTCGCTCTGGCTCAAGCACAAGATCTTCGAGACCAACTCGATCATCCTGGTCATCGGTGTGCTGCTGGTGATCTCGGTCGGCGGTCTCGTCGAGATCGCGCCGCTCTTCTACCTGCGCAACACGATCGAGAAGGTCGAAGGCATGCGGCCCTATACGCCGCTGGAGCTCGCCGGCCGTGCGATCTATGTCCGCGAGGGCTGCTACAACTGCCATAGCCAGATGATCCGGCCGCTGCGCGACGAAATCGAGCGCTATGGACCCTATTCGCTGGCGGCCGAGAGCATGTACGACAAGCCCTTCCAGTGGGGCTCGAAGCGGACCGGTCCCGACCTCTCCCGCGTCGGTGGCAAGTATTCCGACGAATGGCAGCTCGGCCATCTCAACCAGCCGCGCGCGCTGGTGCCGCAGTCGATCATGCCGGGCTACCCCTTCCTGGCGAAGACCGAGCTTCATTTCGGGGACATTGCCGATCACCTGCGTGCCAACCGCGGCGGCGGCGTGCCCTATACCGACGAGATGATCGCGCAGGCCGCGAGCGACCTCGAAGCCCAGGCTACGCCCGACCACCCGAGGGCGGCCGAACTCGAAGCGCGCTACCCGAAGGTCCAGATCCGCGATTTCGACGGCGATCCCAAGCGGATCACCGAAGCCGACGCGCTGATCGCCTACCTGCAGGTCCTCGGCACGCTCGTCGACTTCAAGCTCTACGACACCAAGGCCAACATCCGTTGAGCGAGGGCACCATGGATTCGACCTACCATTGGCTCGCGGGCTTCGCCCAATCCGCCGGCCTTCTCTACTTCGTCGGCACCTTCCTGGCCGTTTGCCTCTACGCGCTCTGGCCGAGCAACCGCGCGCGCTTCGACGAGGCCGCCCACACTCCCCTGCGGGAGGACTGAGCCATGAACAAGCATCACGACCCTGCCTCGGAATTCGACGCCGCCACCGGCCAATCGACCACCGGCCATGAATGGGACGGCATCCGCGAGCTCAACACGCCGCTCCCGCGCTGGTGGCTCGGCATCTTCTACGCCACGATCATCTGGTCGCTCGGCTATTGGGTCATCTATCCGGCCTGGCCTCTGCTGACCGACGCCACCAAGGGCGTCATCGGCTATGCTTCGCGACAGGAGATCGAGGACGATCTCGCAATCATGCGCAAGGACCGGGCCGCGCTGGCCAGCGGCCTCGCCGATGCCTCGCTCGAGCAGATCAAGGCCGACCCCGCGCTGTTTCGCGTCGCAATGGCACAGGGCAAGGCCGCCTTTGGCGACAATTGCGCTGCCTGCCACGGTGTCGGCGGCAGCGGTGGCAAGGGCTACCCCAACCTGAACGACGACGAGTGGCTCTGGGGCGGCTCGCTTGCCGCGATCCAGACCACGCTGCAGCACGGCATCCGCGTCGCCGGCAACAACGACACCCGCGTCAGCCAGATGCCGGCCTTCGGGCGCGAAGGCATGCTGAAGAAGGACGAGATCAGCGCCGTCGCCAACCATGTGCGCGAACTGGCCGGACTGTCGACGCAACCCAAGGCTGACCTCGCGCTCGGCCGCAAGCTCTTCGCCGAGAATTGCGCCGCCTGCCATGGGCCTGCCGGCAAGGGCAATCAGGAGCTCGGCGCTCCGAACCTGACCGACGCCATCTCGCTCTACGGCATGGATCTCGCGTCCGTGACAGAGACCATCACCAACAGCCGCAACGGCGTCATGCCCGCTTGGGGCCAGCGTCTCGACCCGACCACGATCAAGGCGCTGACCGTCTACGTCCACTCGCTCGGCGGAGGCCAATGACATGGCACTCACGGAAAGCGAAGACGCTCCGCTCTTCGCGCCGTCGAAGAAGGTCTACCCACAGAGCGTGTCGGGCCCGTTCCGGCGCGCCAAGTGGTTTATCCTCGTCCTCTGCCTCGGCATCTACTACCTCCTGCCCTTCCTGCGTTGGGACCGCGGCCCCAACCTGCCGAACCAGGCCGTGCTCGCGGACATCGCCAATAACCGCTTCTATTTCTTCTTCATCGAGATCTGGCCGCAGGAGGTCTACTACTTCACCGGCCTGCTGATCCTGGCCGCCTTCTTCCTGTTCCTGATGAATGCGGTCGCCGGCCGGGTCTGGTGCGGCTATCTCTGCCCGCAAACGGTCTGGACAGACCTCTTCCTCGCCGTCGAACGCGCCTTCGAGGGTGACCGGCGCGAACGGATGAAACGCGACGAGGGTCCCTGGACCGCCGACAAACTTGCCAGGAAGACCGGCAAGCACCTGATCTGGCTCGTCATCGCCTGGTGGACCGGCGGCGCCTGGGTGCTCTATTTCGCGGATGCGCCGACACTGGTGCGGGAACTCGCGACCTTCACGGCACCGCTCTCGGCCTATGTCTGGATCGGCATCCTGACCTTCACCACCTACGCCCTCGCCGGGATCATGCGCGAGCAGGTCTGCACCTTCATGTGCCCCTGGCCGCGCATCCAGGCGGCGCTGACCGACGACGACGCCCTCAACGTCACCTATCGCTACGATCGCGGCGATCCGCGCGTCTCGGTCAAGCAGGCCACGCGCCGGCGCGCCGCCAACGAGCCGGCAGGCGACTGCATCGACTGCTTCCAGTGCGTCGCAGTCTGCCCGACCGGAATCGACATTCGCGACGGCTCGCAGATGGACTGCATCCAGTGCGGCCTGTGCATCGATGCCTGCGATACGGTCATGCTCAAGATCAACCGCCCGGCCGGGTTGATCGCCTATGACACCGACGACAACGTCAAGCGGCGGATCGCCGGCCAGAAGCCGGTCTATCGCCTGATCCGCCCCCGCACCCTGATCTACACCGTGCTGATCGGGCTCGTCGGCGGAGCCATGATCTACCAGCTCGCGACCCGCAGCACGGCGGGAATCTCGGTGCTGCACGAGCGCACCCCGCTCTTCGTGACGCTCAGCGACGGCTCGATCCGGAACGCCTACACCATCCGCCTGCTGAACAAACGCCCGGACTCCCGCCCCTTCGCACTCACCGTCGCCGGCGTGCCCGGCATCCGGGTCGAGACCATCGGGACCCAGGCGACAGCCGATCTTCGGCCGATCATCACGGTCGATCCCGATTCCTCGCGCGAGATCCGCGCGCTGGTCACGGTGCCGGCCGGCATTCCTCTCGACAAATCCCAGACGATCACCTTCACCGCCTCCGACCTGTTCGCTGGCGAGGTCGTGACCGCCGGGGATCATTTCATCGCTCCCTAGAGAACGCATCATGACCTGTTGCGGAGGCTTCATCATGCCGATCGACTTTCCATCCCCACCGGCGCCAGCTCGGCGCCGGCCTTTCGAGCTCAGCGGGCGCGCCGTGCTCTTCGGCATGATCGGCTTCTTCATCGTGGTCGCGGGCGTCAATGGCGTGATGATGGTCTCGGCCATCCGGACGATGCCCGGCGCCGATGTGAAGAGCGCCTACGAGACCAGCCAGCGCTTCAACAGCGAGATCGCGCGCATGCAGGCCCAGGCCGCACGCGGCTGGCTGGCCCAGAGTGAGGTCGTGCGTGCCGGCGCCGACGCGGTCGTTTCGCTCTCGCTGAAGGACAAGGCGGGCGCAGCCGTGACAGGGCTCGCAGTCGAGGCGAAGCTCCAGCACCCGGCGACGCGGCAGCAGGACCGCAGCATGACGCTGACCGAAACAGCCCCGGGCCACTATGGCGCGACGGTGCCGGAACTGCATGCCGGCGCCTGGACCCTGGTGGTCGAGGCGAAGCGCGATGGGGACCCGACCTTCTCCTCTCGCAGCCGCATCATGCTGAAGGAGTGAATCGCGTGGCCGCGCAGCAGGATCTCTCCGTCTTCGTCCGCCATCGCGAAAGCGGGGTCGCGGGCATGGAACTCGCGGTGGAGAACATCCGCTGCGCCGGCTGCATGCACGCGATCGAGAACGGCCTTGCCCATGAGACCGGTATCCTCAGCGCCCGGGTCAATCTCGCGCTGAAGCGCGTCACGGTGGAATGGACGGAGGGCGCACTGCGCCCAGAGGCCGTGATCGAGCGCCTCTCCCGGCTTGGCTTCAAGGCCTACCCCTTCCTGCCCGCCTCCGGACGTGATGACGACACAAGCGAGGAAAGGCGGCTGCTGCGCTATCTCGGCGTCGCCGGCTTCGCCTCGATGAACATCATGCTGCTCTCCGTCTCGGTCTGGTCGGGCAATAGCAGCGACATCAATCCGGTCACGCGCGACTTCTTTCACTGGCTCTCGGCGCTGATTGCCCTGCCGACCGCCGCCTATGCCGGCCGCCCCTTCTTCGAGAGTGCGCTCCGGGCTCTGCGAGCCGGCGCCGTCAACATGGACGTGCCGATCACGCTCGGCATCGTGCTCGCGCTCGGCATGTCGGTGGTGGTGACCTGGAACCACGCCGAGCATGCCTATTTCGACGGCGCGGTGATGCTGATCTTCTTCCTGCTGATCGGGCGCTATCTCGACCAGCTGATGCGCCGCCGCACGCGCGACCTCGCTGGCAATCTTGCTGCGTTGAAGGCGGAAACCGCGACCCGGCTACTGCCGAATGGCGAGGCGATGGTGACGCCGATCGCGGCCATCGTGCCCGGCGACCGCGTCCTGATCCAGCCGGGCGAGCGCGTCAGTGTCGATGGCATCATCGAGACCGGCTCCTCCGAGATCGACCAGAGCCTCGTCACCGGTGAAACCCTGCCGCATGCCGTCATGGCCGGCGCGCAGGTCTATGCCGGTACCGTGAACCTCTCCGGGGCCCTGACCGTCAAGGTCGAGGCCGCAGCCAGTGGCACCCTGCTCGACGAGATCGATGCCCTGATGGCGCGCGCGGTCGAAAGCCGCTCGCGCTATGTCAAGCTTTCGGATCGGGCGGCTAGGCTCTACGCCCCTCTCGTCCACGCCACGGCGCTCGCGACCCTGCTGGGCTGGATGGCCTTCGGTCTGCCCTGGCCCGAAGCACTGATCATCGCCATCACCGTCCTGATCATCACCTGCCCCTGCGCGCTGGGGCTGGCGATTCCGGCTGTGCAGGTCGTTGCCGCCTCTGCCCTGTTCAGGCGCAAGGTCATGCTGAAGCAGGGCGACGCGCTGGAGCGCCTGGCCGAAGCCGATGTCGCTGTCTTCGACAAGACCGGCACCCTCACGCTGCCGGATCCCGATCTGGTCAATGGCGCCGAGATCGATGCCGCAACCTTGCAGGCGGCGGGCAGGCTGGCGGCCGCGAGCCGCCACCCCCTCGCCCGCGCCATCGCCCGTGCCGCCGGCCATCCTGCTCCTGCGAGCGATGTCAGCGAGAATCACGGCGCAGGCCTGAGCGCGATCGTGGATGGGATCGAGACCCGTCTCGGCAGCGTCACCTATTGCGAGGCCGGGGCCGAAGCCGCCATCGTCGCCGCGCGCCATCCCGCAGCCTCCCTGATCGCCTGGCGCCATGGCAATGAATGCGCCGTCTTCGCGGTCGATCAGAAGATCCGGCCGGAGGCGCGCGACTGTATCGCCGCGCTGCGCGGCCTCGGCCTCGAGATCCGCATTCTCTCCGGCGACCGAAGCGAAGCTGTCGCGCCGGTCGCCTCGGCCCTCGGCATCACGAAGGCGGAAGCCGGCCTGCGTCCCGACGAGAAGCTCAAGGCGCTCGACCGACTCAGCGCCAAGGGGCGCAAGGCGCTGATGATCGGCGACGGGCTCAACGACGCTCCGGCGCTTGCCAAGGCCCATGTCTCGATCTCGCCGATCAGCGCGACCGACCTGGCGCAGGCTTCGGCCGACATCGTCTTCATCGGCGACAGCCTGATGCCGGTCGCAGACAGCCTGCGCATCGCCCGCAGGGCGCGCAACCTCATGCTGGAAAACCTCTGGTTTGCGGTGCTGTACAATGCCGTCGCGGTGCCGATTGCCGTCGCGGGCTTCGCGACGCCGCTCGTCGCAGCCGTCGCGATGTCGGGCTCGTCACTGGTGGTCACGCTCAACGCGCTGCGCGCGGGACGCGGCCTGCCGCGGCAGAATACGGGAGTGGCGGCATGAATATCCTGGTGATCCTGTTCCCCCTGGCGCTCGGTCTCGGACTGCTGGGGTTGGCGGCCTTCTTCTGGTGCATGCGCACCGGCCAGTTCAGCGATCTCGAGGGACCGAGCTGGCGCATTTTGAGGGATGACGACCTGCGTTCGCCTGGGGACACCCGCACCAACGATCATTGACGCAGCGGCCATTCCGGCCTTACCTCGCCAGCGACGGTTCCCTTAGGGGATCAAAAGGGAACGCGGTGCGGATGGTTCGCCATTCAATGCCGTGGCTGCCCCCGCAACTGTAAGCGGCGAGCCTTTCGCCACACGCCACTGGGGCCCTCGGACCTGGGAAGGCGGCGACAAGGCACCGACCCGCGAGCCAGGAGACCTGCCGTCAGCCGTGGTCACACGCGAACACGTTCGGACGGGGTGTTTCGATCGCTTGTTGAACTGCACGCTGGCTAAGGGCAGCGGACGGGGCCTCGCGTTCGCGGTGACGTGCCACAGACGTCAACGCCCGAGGTCCCATCGTGATCCGTCCTCCCAAGGTTGCCCGGCGCAGCCGGCTGCTCATCACCCTGCCGCTCCTTGTCTCCGCCGGCTCCCTCCCCGCCAGAGAGGCCTCGGCCCAGTCAGCCACCGGCTCGATTGCCCTCGACGAAATCGTCGTCAGCGCGACGACGCGACCCACGCCAGCGCGCGAGATCGCCAATTCCGTGACCGTCATCACTGCCGGTGACATCGAGCGCGAGCAGCGCCGGACCCTGCCGCAGGCGCTCGCCGCCGTTCCCGGCCTCAATATCGTGCAGACCGGCGGGCCGGGCGGGCTGACCTCGGTCTTCATCCGCGGCACTAACTCCAACCACGTCAAGGTATTAATCGACGGCATCGAGGCCAACGACCCGTCGACCCCGAACCGCTCCTTCGATTTCGGCTCGCTGCTGACCGACGACATCGAGCGCATCGAAGTGCTGCGCGGACCGCAAAGCGGCCTCTACGGCGCCAACGCGCTGGGCGGCGTCATCTCGATCACCACCAAGCGTGGCGAGGGTCCGCCGAAGCTGACAGCCCGCGCCGAGGCCGGCTCATACGGCACCTTCAACCAGTCGGTCGGCCTCAGCGGCGGCGATGACCGCTTCAACTACGCCCTCAGCATCGCCCATTTCAAATCGGATTCGACCCCGGTGACGCCTCCCGGGCTCGTGCCGCCGGGGCGCCGCATCAACCCGAATTCCTACGACAATTGGACCTATTCGGCCCGGTTCGGCGTCGCGCTGTCCGATACGCTGTCTCTGAACTGGGTCGGCCGCTACACTGACGGCTACCTGCTCTTCACCGGCGATTCCGGCTTTCCGAGCACGCCCAGCAGCTTCCGCAGCAGCCAGGACTACAAGCAGGCCTTCACCCGCGGAGAGGTCGTCTGGGATCCGCTTGGTGGGCGCTTCGTCAATCGCTTCGGCCTGTCCTACAGCAATCAGGACCGCACCGGCCGCACGCCGAATGCGATTGGTATCCTCGGCCTGCCGACGGAGAATCTCGGCGAACGCACCAAGGTCGACTGGCGCGGCGACCTGGAGCTGATGAAGGGCCAGACCCTCGTGATGGGCCTGCAATACGAGCGCGAGCGGCTGGAAACCCGCGCGCTCACGGCATCCAACGGCAATACGGGCGCCTTTGCCGAACTGCAGTCGAATTTCGGCGACCGGCTCTTCATGGTCTCGAACATCCGCTACGACGATGACGAGACCTTTGGCGGCCACACGACCTATCGCTTCGCGCCAGCCTATATCGTGCCGGGGACCGAAACCAAGCTGAAGGCGAGCTACGGCACGGGGTTCAAGGCCCCGACCCTGAGCGAGCGCTTCAGCGATTCTCGACCGGCCTTCAACTTCTTCGGCAATCCCAACCTGAAGCCGGAGGAAAGCCGCGGCTGGGATCTCGGCTTCGAGCAGCCCTTGCTCGCTGACAAGGTCCGGTTCGGCGCCACCTATTTCCACAACGACATCGAGAACCTGATCGTCACCAACGTGGCGCGGAACTCCTATGCCAATATCGGCAAGGCCACGACCAAGGGCGTCGAGGCCTTTGCCGCGCTCGAAATCTCGCCGCAGTTCAAGGTGCGGGCCGACTACACCTTCACCATCGCCAAGGACGACATCGCCCGACAGGAACTGCTGCGCCGTCCCCGTCACAAGGCCAGCGTGACAGCGAGCTGGATCCCGGTTGACAAGCTCACCCTTTCGGCGACGCTGATCTATGTGGGTGAGCGCGTCGACGGAAACCGTGACTTCTCGATCTCGCGCATGCGGGCGCCGGGCGCGGCCATCGTCAACCTCGCCGCCGAGTACAAGGCGACGGACAGGCTCAGTGTATTCGGCCGCATCGATAACCTGCTGGACAGGCGCTACGAGAACCCGGTCGGCTTCCTGGTACCGGGTCTGGGCGCCTATGGCGGCCTGAAGGTAACGCTGTGAAGGGCTGGGCCGCCCGCGCGATGGCCGGCGGCGCCCTCGCGCTCGGCCTCTTGCTCGGTTTTGGCGGCCTGCCGGCCGCTGAAACCCCGGCAAAGCCATCCCGTATCGTCTCGCTCAACATGTGCACGGACGAATTGGTGCTGCGGCTCGCCGAGCGCGAGCGCATCGCTTCAGTCACCTGGCTCTCCCAGGACCCGCGCAACGCCAACATGGCCGAGATGGCCCAGACCATCCCGGCCAATCACGGCCTGGTGGAGGAGGTGCTGAGCTACAAGCCCGACCTGATCATCGCCGGCGCCTACACGACGCGCAGCACGGTCGCGCTGCTGAAGAAGGCCGGCGTGCCCGTCCGTGAATTCGGGGTGCCGCGCAATCTCGCTGAAATGCGTGCCCAGATCACCGAGATGGCGGTCTTGCTCGGCGAGGCCGAACGCGGCGCGGCCCTGATCGCGGCGATCGACCGGCGCCTCGAAGCGCTCGCCGCCAACCCAATCGCGGGCCATACCAGGGCGCTGGTCCTGAGGCCGAACGGTTTCACCGTCGGGCGCGGCTCCCTGGTGGACGAGATCCTGACCCGCGCGGGCCTGACCAATCTCGCTGCCGAGCTCGGCATCGACAATTACGGCCAGATCGCGCTGGAGACGGTCGCTCTCGGACGGGCCGACATGCTGATCCTGAACACCACGCCGGGCGGGCCACCCTCGCTCGCCCATGAGATCCTTCATCATCCGCTCCTGACGAAGCTCGGCGAGCGGGTCAGGCTCGTCGCCCTCCCCTCGAAACTCTGGACCTGCGCCGGACCGGCCGTGCTCGATGCGATCGAGCTGCTTGCCGCCTCCCGCAAGCAAGGATCGCGCTCATGACACTGGCGGTTCAGGACAGGGCAGGAGCGACGACGCCGAAGCTGGCGCGCCTCGTTGTCATCCTGGCCGTGTTGATGCTGACCATGATGCTCGTTTCCATGGCGGTGGGCTATGCACCACTCGACATCGAGGCGGCCCTCTCCGACGCCCTCGCCGGGCGGAAGACCCTGCCGGCCCTTGTCCTTGTCGAACTCCGCCTGCCGCGCGCGCTGCTCGGCGCCCTTGTCGGCTTCAGCCTCGGGCTTGCGGGCGCCGCGATGCAGGGCCTGCTGCGCAATCCCCTCGCCGAACCCGGAATCCTCGGAATTTCGAGCGCCGCCGCCTTCGGCGCGGTCGTGGTCTTCTATAGCGGCTTGTCGGCGACGATGGCGCTCGCCCTCCCCTTGGGCGGCATGGCTGGCGCGGCACTGGCAACGCTTCTGCTCTATGCCTTCCTGGGGCGCGGCGCCGGAACGATGACGTTGATCCTCGCCGGCGTTGCGATCAACAGCTTCGCCGGCGCGATGACCGCGCTTGCGCTCAACCTCGCGCCAAATCCCTATGCCGCACTGGAAATCGTCTTCTGGCTGATGGGCTCCCTTGCTGACCGCAGCCTGCTCCATGTCTGGCTCGTGCTGCCGCCGATGCTCCTGGGCTGGCTGCTGCTGCTTTTGACGGCGCCTGCGCTCGACGCCCTCACCTTGGGTGAGGACACCGCCAAGAGTCTCGGCTTCGATCTGACCTGGCTGCGCGCCCGACTGACCGGCGGAGCTGCACTCGCCGTCGGTAGCGCGGTCGCGGTCACCGGTGCGATCGGCTTCGTCGGTCTCGTCGTGCCGCATCTGCTGCGTCCGCTGGTCGGCAACCGACCGGGTCGGCTGCTGCTCGTCAGCGGTTTTGGCGGAGCGATCCTGACGCTCGCCGCCGATACCGCTCTGCGCCTCGCCCCGATCCGGCCCGAGCTGAAGCTCGGTGTGGTGACGGCGCTGATCGGAGCGCCATTCCTGTTCCACCTGATCCATCGCCTGCGACGGGAGGTCTGATGAAGATCGAAGCCTCAGGAATTTCGCTCACGCTCGGGGCAAAACCGATCCTGCGCGACATCGATATCGCGCTCTCGGCGGGCGAAATGGTCGGGCTGATCGGCCCCAACGGTGCCGGCAAGACGACCTTGCTACGCGTGCTCACCGACCTCGTCACCCCCGATTTCGGCGAGGTGCGCTATGACGGGCTGACCGCCAAGACGCTCGGGCGCAAGGAACTGGCACGGCGCATCGCCTTCCTTGCGCAGGGCGGCGCGGTACACTGGTCGATGCGCGCGGAGGCCCTCGTCGGACTTGGGCGCCTGCCGCATCGCCAGCCCTTTGCCGGCGAGAACGAGGCCGATCGCGCCGCAATCACGCGCGCCATGGCAGCGGCCGACGCCACGGCGTTCGCCGACAGGACAGTAGAGACGCTCTCCGGCGGAGAGCGCATGCGCGTGCTGCTGGCGCGTGCGCTCGCCGTCGAAGCACCGATCCTGCTCGCCGACGAACCTCTGGCGGCGCTCGACCCGCTGCACCAACTCGAGGTCATGGAGCTTCTGCACCGGACCGCTGCCGGCGGCACCGGCGTGGCGGTCATTCTGCATGACCTGACGCTGGCCGCGCGTTTCTGCGATCGCCTCATCCTGCTCGATCGCGGCAAGCTCATTGCCGATGGTTCACCCGGAACCGTCCTCAGCGACGCCAATCTTGCTGCCGTATTCGGCATTACCGCCGCCCGCGGTTCGGAAGCCGGCGCACCCTACCTGCTGCCCTGGCGGCGCCTCACATCGGAACAGTCGCGACATGACAGCCCCTGACGACATCCGCGCTCTCCTGCGTGCCCATCTCCCCAATCCAGCCTCGCAATGGAATCTCGGTACCTTTGGCGCCATTGCCGAGTTCATGCGCGATTTGAACGAACCCGTTGAGCTCACTGATAAGACTCATCTCCTTGCGGCGACGACTGCGCGCGGCGGCATTGGCTTTCGCAATCTGACCGGCGTGACGCCCTTCGCATCGGAATCCGCGACCGGCCTGAGCTGGAACCACCGCATCGCGCTCTGCCTGCCTGAGAAAGCCTGTGCGATGAACCGGCGTATCGTCCTGACCGAGCTCGGCCCCGACGGCGACGCGCTGCGCGAGCAGGATCGCGAGGGCATCCTCTTCGACATGGGTCTCGATACCTTGCAGGTCGATATCTGCATCCGAACCTGCGCCCCGGGGCTGATCGCAGCCTTGCGCGCCGCATGCGGCCGCCCCCTCTTCGAGGCCGGCAACACCGCAATGGCCGCCATCGTCGCAGCCGGGCCGCATCGCGTCTTCATCACCCGTTTCGGCCGTTGTGAAGTCTACCAGCCAATCCCCCCGGCAGACGGCAAGAGCCCCGAGGGGCCGCATACCCATGTCCTGCCCAAGCTGATGCGGTCCGGCCGAACGCATGCCGCTACGGAGCCCGTCCCGGCGGGACTCGTGCCCTGCGCTCATCTCGTGCCGGCACATCCGGTCAAGGATGCGATGGGCCGGCCGACGCCGTTCGATGCGACCGCCCAGAAGCAATTCCAGGACCTGCTGATGCGTTATGGCGATGCCGAGCTGGTCCGGTTGAAGCAGAGCGTGCTCGCGGCCGTGGCCGCAGGAGCCACTCCGTCAGCCGTTGGCGCGCCGCAGGATCGCTTTGCCCGCCACGCCCTGCGGGCGACATTGCGCCAACTCGCGGCGTCCGGCGGAGCTATGCCTGGACTTCCCGCCTGGATCGCCGCTCATGATGAACGGTGGGCAGATGGTGCCGGGGCGGAGGACGCTGGCGCGGATGACGCGGCCGATGCCTATGGCCATGCGAGCTGAGGTGGCAAAACATCCCTGAGCTTGGCGCCCTCGGCTTCAATCTCGTGGTCGCCCCGATGCTGAAGGAAGGCGAGACGGAGCGCTAACTCTGCCTGCCCACGCATCCCGGTGGCTGGTACGACTGGCACGACGGCAAGCATTTCGAAGGGGCGGGACGTTTCGCGTCGATGCCCTTCGTGCAGGAGCGGAAAGCGCTCCCACCCCAAGGTCAGCCTCGCGCGCCGGAGAGGATGATGCGCGATCCCTTGCGGTCAGCGCGTTCGAGGCGCTGACGGAACCCGCCGGCGCCGGTCTCGAACGAACGGGTCCGCTGCTCCGTCGCCGGCAGCGCCAGATTCCGGCCCAGCATCGTCCGTGCCGGTGAAAGGCCGAGCAGGCCGAGCACGGTCGGGCCGATATCGATGATGCCGCAAGCGCAGACATCCTTCGCGCCGGGCTCGAAGCCGCCCCCGCGGACGGCCAGAACGGTGTTGAGTTCGTGCCGGTTGAGTCCGCCATGCATGCCGCCGCCGACCGGCACATCGAACTTGGTCAGGAGCCCGAGCCCGGGATTGCCATAGCTGTCCGGCTCGTCGCCGGAGCGCAGGACGTAGACGAGATCGGGCTGGCGAGCATGGTCGAGATCGACCAGCGAGAGCGCAAAACTTCCCTCGACCTCGCCCTCGACCTCGTTGCGGGCCTTCGAGAAGAGCATGCCCAGGAAGTCCTGCTCCCGGAGCCAGGCGGCAATCGCGTCGCGCCGGGACGCTCCTCCCTCGAGGATGCGGATTTCCCCCATATTTCCGCCCGTCATCGAGAAGCTGGCGCCGGCCAGCGTGCGCTCGGCGGCACGGCGACCGGCATGGCCTTGCCCACGCAGCAACTCGGAGAGAGCGAGCTCGCCCTTGGTCGAAATCTGGCCGTGATCCGAGGCCGCGACGACGGCGTAGCGCTCGGCATCGGGCTGCCCCTCGATCCATTCAAGCAGCCTGCCGAAGGCGGCATCGACATGTCTGAGCACCGCAAGCGTCTCGGGCGAGCCGAGAAAGCGGTAATGGAAGGACGTGTCGGGCTCATTGAACCAGATCAGCGCGACGTCGGGCTTCATCTCGGCCAGCACATGCTCGCGCAGCACCCGCTCAGCGTAATCGATTTCCTCGAAGCGCGGCAGGCTGCGCGGCGGCAGCGCCCCGAAGCGCGCGACGATCTCGTCCACCGCGTCCGGCGTCTGGCTGTGCTCGCGCCCGAGGATCGAGAAGGTCCAGTGGCCGTTGGCCCTGGCACGCGGATTGATCAGGTAGGCAGAGCCGGCCGAACCGGTATGGACCACGGCGAGCCGCTTGCCGGCCTTCGCCAGCACATCGCCGAAGCTCTCGGCCTCGACAAGGCCTCCTCCGGTCGCAACCTCCGCCAGCGCGATATCGTCGGCACGGCTCATGTCGAGCGCATGCTCGCGCGTCACCTCGGGAAACAGGAAGGCGTTGCCGACGACGCCGTGCACCTTTGGCGGCGCACCGGTCGCGATCGACGTGGTGGCCACGCGCGTCATCGACGGAAACACGCTGCGCGCCTCGCGAAACCACGTGCCCTGCCCTGTGAAACGCGCCAGGTTCGGCATCAGCTCCGGCCGGATGAAGTCGGGACGCAGGCCGTCGAAGACGCAGATGACGACGCGGGCGGCTGCGGCCTTGGCGGGATCCCTCATGCGCTCTTCCTCAAGCCGCTGGTCAGCGCCTGCATCGCAAGCGCCCGGGTCGCGGTCACGCACTCCTCGGCCGCGTACCAGAAACGCGGATTGAGCTCGATGTTGAAGAGGACGCCGTCCGGGAAGACGCAGGCCTCCATCAGCTCCTCCCAGGGAATATCGCCCCAGCCGACCGGCAGGTGCAGGTCGCCGTGTCCGAAGGCGAGCTTCTCGCTCAGGCTGTAGGTCTCGATCGCATCAGCCCGGCCGAAGGAATCGTGGACATGCAGATGCTTGGCGAGAGGGGCAAGCGCCTTGATCTCGCAGAGATAGTCGCCTCCGAAATAGCCCGTGCGTAAATAGGAATGGCTGAAATCGAGCGTCGCCCAGACATGGGAGTGGCCGATCTCGACGAGCTCCTCGGCGAGCCGCGACGGCATCGAGGCGTGCATCCTGCCGTGGTGGCCACCGAACATGGTCTCGACGCAAAGCAGGAGCTCGAGCTCGCGCGCCACATCTCCGGCCCTCGACAGCCACTCACGCTGGCGATCATAGGCAGCCTCGACCACCTCGCCGGGCTGGGCCGGCATGACGCCGGAATGCATGACGTAATGGACCGCGCCGACCTCGGCCGCGATCTCGAGCGAGGCTTTCAGCACCTCGAAATGGCGCGGCAGGCGGGCGGGATCATCGAAGAAATTGATCGCCAGCGGACCATGCGCGGAATAGGCGAGCTTGCGCCCGGCACAAGCTCGCTTGAGCAGATCGAGATGCGGACGGCGGATGCGCCCCCCGATGATCAGGTCCATGTCGAAGATCGGCAATTCCGTCGACTCGACGCCAAGCGTCTCGACCTTGTCGAGGATCGCCGCAAAATCGGAGAGATCGCTCTTCGGGCGCGGAGCCGTGATGCCGAAACCGCGGACGCCATTGGGATGCATGTTGTCTCTCCAAGGATCAGCGCAGGGTCGGATCGAGCCGATCGCGCAGCCAGTCGCCGACGAGACTCACCGCCAGCGTCGTCAGCACGATGGTGCAGGCTGGCGCGAGCATGATCCAGGGGGCACGGGTCAGATATTCGCGGCCATAGCCGACCATGTTTCCGAGGCTCGTCATCGGAGGCTGAACGCCGAGCCCCAGGAAGGAGAGCCCGCTCTCGAGCAGGATGACCTCGGGAAAGGTCAGCGTCATCGAGACGATCAGCGTCGAGGCGATATTCGGCAGGATATGGCGCAGGTAGACGCGCGCCGGGCTTGCCCCGATCTGGCGCACCGCGCCAGCATAGCCCTGCGCCCCTGCCGAGATCGCCAGGCCGCGCGAGATCCGGGCATAGCGCTCCCAGCCATAGAGCCCCATCAACCCGATGAAGAGCGGCAGCGCATTGCCGAAGAAGGCAAGCACCGAGAGCGCCAGGATCAGGAAAGGCATGGCTGCCTGGAAATCGGCCAGCATCAACACGAACTGCTCGACCCAGCCGCGGAAATGCGCGGCGAGAAAGCCCATCACCGTGCCGAACACCGCCGAGATCACGGTCGCACCGAAGGCGACCAGCAGCGAGATGCGGATCGAAACGATCAGGCGCGAGAGCACATCGCGGCCGAGTTCGTCGGTACCGAGCCAGTGCAGCACATGGCCGGGCGGCGAAAGCCGATTGCGCAGGTCGTAGGCCGTGAAGCGATAGGGCGTGATCCAGTCCGCCGTCAGCGCCACGATCAGGATGAAGCCGATCCAGATCAGCCCGAACCAGACCAGCAGCGGGATGCGGTTCTTCGGCTGCGGCGCAGCCTTGTCGACGGAGGCAGGGGTGGCGCCGGCAGCTGTGATATCGGCCATCTCAATGCGCTCCCGCCTTGGCGCCGCTGCGCAGGCGTGGATCGAGCACGCCGTAAAGCAGATCGACGATCAGATTTGCGCTGACCATGGTGATTGCGACCAGGAGGAGGATGCACTGCACGATGGCAAGATCGCGATTGGCGACCGACACCACCAACAGCCGCCCGACGCCCGGCCAGGAGAACACGCTCTCGACCACCACCGCGCCGGCGATCAGGCTGCCGACCATGAAGCCGACGATCGTAACGGTCGGGACTGCCGCGTTGGGCAGCGCGTGGCCGCGCACCACGGCAGGCCACGGAACACCCTTGGCGCTGGCCGTTCGGATATAGGATTGGCCGAGCACCTCGAGCATGGCGCTGCGGGTAAAGCGGGCAAGCACCGCCGCGCCGCCAATGCCAAGCGTCAGCACCGGCAGGATGGCGTGGCGCCAGCTCTCCTGGCCGCCGGAGGGCAGCCAGCCGAGCTGGACCGAGAAGATCAGCACAAGCACCAGGCCGAGGACGAAGCTCGGCACTGTGAAGCCGGCGACTGCCGTGACCATAACGATGCGGTCGATCAGGCTGTCGCGATGCAGGGAGGCATAGATGCCGGCGGGGATGCCGATGCCGAGCTTGAGCGCAAGCGCCGGCAGGGTCAGCGCCAGAGTGGCGGGGATGCGCTCGGCGACGAGCTCGAGAGCCGGCCGGCCATCGCGCATCGACTGGCCAAGCTCACCCTGCCCGATCGCCGAGAAATAGCGCAGATATTGCAGCCAGATCGGATCATCGAGGCCCCAGGCCTTGCGGAAGGCGGCGATGGCCTCAGGCGGAGCATCCACGCTCATGATGATCAGCGCCGGATCGCCGGAAAGCCTCAGCACCACGAAGGCGAAGGTCACGACGAGGGCAACGGTCAGTGCCGCGCGACCGAGACGCAGAAAGAAGAAACGCAGCATCAGCTCGCAGCCTTCAGGAAATTGGCCTGGTCATGCGCAACATGGCAAGCAGCAAGCCGGCCATCCGGCATCGGCTTCAGCAACGGGCTCTCGACCTTGCAGCGCTCGCGTGCCGCATGACAGCGGGGGTGGAAGGCACATCCCGAGGGGCGCGCCGCGGGGTTCGGCGGGTCGCCCTGCAGCACGATCCGGGGGCGCGTGCGGCGGCCGGGCACCGGCGCGGCCGAGACCAGCGCCTCGGTATAGGGATGTGCCGGGTTGGAAAGCAGCAGGTCGGCCTCGCCCTCTTCGACGATCCGGCCGAGATACATCACCGCGACGCGATGGCTGACCTGCCTGATCACCTTGAGATCGTGGCTGATGAACAGCAGACCGAGGCCGAGTTCCTGCTGGATATCGACCAGGAGATTGATCACCTGGGCCTGGATCGAGACGTCGAGCGCCGAGACCGGCTCGTCGCAGACCAGGAGGTCCGGCTTGGTGGCCAGCGCGCGGGCGATGACCGCGCGCTGGCGCTGTCCCCCGGAGAGTTCATGCGGGTAGCGCCGGCCCTGGTCGGCGCGCAGGCCGACCGATTGCAGCAACGCGAAGGCCAGCGCCTCGCGCTCCTTCGGCTGGCCAAGCCCATGCACGTCGAAGGGCTCTCGCACCTGTTCGACGATCTGGAGGCGCCGGTCGAGCGCGCCGAGCGGGTCCTGGTAGATCATCTGCATGCGCGCGCGCATCTGGCGCCAGGCCAAGCTGTCCGTGCCGGGCATGGCGGCGCCCTTGAACAGAACATCCCCCGCATCGGGCTTCTCGAGCCCGAGCGCGAGCCGGCCCGTGGTTGATTTTCCGGAGCCGGATTCGCCGACAAGGCCAAGTGTCCGGCCGCGTTCGACCGTCAGCGAGACGCCATCGACGGCGCGCACCTCGACGGAGCGGCCAAGCAGGCCTTTGCGCATGCCGTAGCAGCGCGCGACATTTCGCGTCTGAAGCAAGGGAGACGTCATGCGTAGACCGGCTCCCGCGGACGGACAGGTTCCGCTTGAAGCGCCTTGATGCAGGCCGCAAAGCGCCCCGGCGCCTTCCAGGCCAGGGGCGGTACGCCAGCATCGCAGGCCTCTCCCCGTCGCGGGCAGCGTGGTGCGAAGGCGCAGCCGGGCGGCAGATTCCAGGGCTCGGGCACATTGCCCTCGATCGGGTCGAGCCTGCGACGCACGCCTTCCAGCGGCGGCAGCGCGGCGATCAAGCCCTGCGTATAGGGATGCAGCGGCTCGTCGAACAGCGACTGAGCCTCGGCGGTCTCGATGATCCGCCCGGCATACATCACGCAGACCCGGTCGCAGGTCTGCGATATCACGCCGAGATCATGGCTGATCAGCACCAGTGCCATGTCAGTCTCGCGCCGGATCTTGGTCAACAGCTCGAGGATCTGCGCCTGGATAGTGGCATCGAGCGCCGTGGTCGGCTCGTCGGCTACGAGCAGGTCGGGCTTGCCGGCGAGCGCCATGGCGATCATCACGCGCTGATTCTGGCCACCCGAGAGCTCATGCGGGAAGGCGTCGAGGCGGCGCGCCGCGTCTGGAATCCCGACGAGATCGAACAGGCGTCTTGCTTCTGCCTTGATCGCCGCCCCGGAGAGGCCGCCATGCAGCGCCAGAGCCTCGCCCACCTGCTTGCCAAGGCGAAGGACGGGGTTGAGCGCACTCGCCGGATCCTGAAAGATCATGGCAATGCGCCCGCCGCGCACCGTGTCCAGCACGTCCGGTTCGGCGTCGATCAGTTCCGTGCTGCCCAGCCTGACATTGCCGGAGACGCTCGCCTTCTTCGGCAGGAGGCCGAGGGCAGCCAGCCAGGTCACCGATTTGCCGCAGCCGGACTCGCCGACCAGGCCGACCGCCTCGCCGCGTGCGACCGAGAGATCGATGCCGTGCAGCACCTTCACGCCGTCGAAGGCGACCGTCAGCCCGTTGATCTCGACCAGCGGGTCAGCAACGGTGCCGAACCTGTCCAACATTACGCTCACGAGCGGATCCCGCCCCAGTTGCGCGCCCTGAAATCCATGACGAAGGCCTGTGCCGCCTTCCACTGGATATCCCGGCGCTTGGCCGTGAAATTCGCTGTCTGGTGCAGCACGGTGTAGGCGGGGTCCTCACGCTCGCAGATTTCCAGGATGCGGCGGAACATCGCCTTGCGCCTGGCGCGGTCGGTGGAGGTCTCAAGCTCGTCCGAAAGCTTGCCCATCTCGTCGTTGCGCCACTCGCCGATCTGCCATTGTTGGCCGGTCGGGCCGTGCTGAGCGGTGATCGAGGCGACAGGATCGTTGAAGGCGGCGCTGTTCGACCAGTCGCGCACGGCCCGCGTCGGCCCCTTTGCCAGAACCTGCGGGAAGTTCTCCTTGCTTTCAATCTCGACGTTCAGGCCGATCTCGCGCCAGCTCTCGATCAGCACCTGCGCCGTCGAAACTTGGCCGGTATAGTAATTGTTGAGAAGTCGGTAAGGAATCGTGTCGCCCTTGTAGCCCGACTGCTTCACCAGTTCGCGGGCGAGCTTGGTATCGAAGGCTGGCACCGCCCAATCGGCGATGAACATGTCGCCGTAGAACTCCCATTGCAGCCCCTTGGGCACGCGGGTGCGCCCGCCCCAGAGCGCATCGACGATGGTCTGGCGGTCGATGGCATGGGTCATGGCCCGGCGCACCAGCGGGTTTTCGAGTTGGGGATGGGTCTTGTCGAAGGTCGTCAGGCGGTGATTGGTGATCAGGCCGCCGAGCACCTCATGACGCGGGTTCTTCTCGATCTCGCTGATCTGGTCAGGCGGGATATCGCAGGCAAAGTCGTACTCGCCCGAACGCAGACCGTTGATGCGGGACGCCGTCTCCGGCACCTCGACGAACCGGATCTGCTTGAGGGGCGGCCGGCCGCCCCAGTAGGCGTCATGCGCGACGAGCGTCAGCGACTGATCGGGTTTGAACTCGGCGATCCCATAGGGCCCTGTCCCGACGGGCTTGCGCGCCCAGTCGAGCCAGCTCCCGGCCTCGGCAAAAGCCTTGCGCGAGACGATGATGCCGACATTGCGCGAGATACGGCCTTCGAGCGTCACGTCGGGTGTCTTGTTGACGAAGCGAACGGTCTGCGGATCGACGATCTCGATTTTCTCGAAGCCCGGGAAGGCTCGCCTCGCCACCGCCACCACCTCGGCGGGCGGCTGCTTGCCGGCGGCGCCGGCCGTCACCGAACCGAATAGCCCGGCCGAGCTCGCCTGCCCCGCTCCGCCCCACATCCGTTCGGAGCCGAAGGAGAAGGCGACGTCCTCGGCAGTCATGGTCTCGCCATTATGAAACGTGACGCCCTGGCGTAGCGTCAGCTCGACCGTGCGATCGTCGATGCGGCGCCAGGCTGTGGCGAGGCCCGGCCGGAGCGACAGGTCGCCGGCCCAGTCGGTATCGATCAGGCTCTCGGCATAGCTGTAGAAGGTGCGAGTGCCGACATTGGACTGCTCGCGCAGCGTTTCCAACGTGTTGGAATTGGCGATCTTCTGGACCGCGATGGTGATCGAGGGCCGGTTATCGGCCTGCGCGATCGCGAAGCGCGGCAGGATCAGGGCACCGGTCGAGGCCGCGCCGAGGCCAAGCGCATGGCGGCGTGTCAGATGGGTCAAGGAACCCTCCAGAAGTCATCGGAAACAGAAAACGGCGCGCCCTTTCGGGGCGCGCCGCGATAGGACTGCGATCAGCTCCGGCCGCCCCAGTTCTCGGCACGGAAATCCATCGCGAAGGCCGGCGAGGCCTTCCAGGCAAGCGCCTTGGGCTTGGCCGTGAAGGTCGCGTTCTGGTGCAGCACCGTATAGGCCGGGTCCTCGCGCTCGGCGATTTCCAGCATGCGGCGGAACGCGGCCTTGCGGCGGGCCCGGTCGGTCGAGGTTTCGAGTTCGACCGAGAGCGTGTTCATCTCGTCATTGCGCCATTCGCCGGCCTGCTGCTGCTGGCCGTTGGGGCCGTGCTGGGCAACGATCGAGGAGACGGGATCGTTGAAGGGCGCCGAATTCGACCAGTCGCGCACCGCACGGGTCGGCGTGCGCTCGAGAATCTGCTGCCAGTTCTCCTTGACCTGGATTTCGACGTTGAGCCCCGCCTCCTTCCACATCTCGACCAGGACCTGCGCCGTGGCAGTCTGGTTGGTGTAGTAGTTGTTGAGCAGGCGATACGGGATCGGATCGCCCTTGTAGCCGGACTGCTTGACCAGCTCGCGCGCCAGCTTCAGATCGAAGGCCGGCACCGCCCAATCGGCGTGGAACATCTCGCCGTAATAGGGCCATTGCAGCCCCTTCGGCACCACCGTACGGCCGGCCCAGAGCGAGTCGACGATCGCCTGCCGGTCGATCGAGTGCGTCATGGCGCGGCGAACCAGCGGATTCTGCAGCTGGGCATGGTTCTTGTCGAACACCGTCAGGCGGTGATTGAGAATGGTCCCACCCTGCACCTCGAAGGCGGGATTCTTCTCGATCTGCGAGATCTGGTCCGGCGGGATATCGCAGGCAAACTGGTACTGGCCGGAGAGCAGACCGTTGATGCGGGACGCCGTCTCCGGCACCTCGACAAAACGGATCGACTTCAGCGGCGGGCGGCCGCCCCAGTACTCGTCATGGGCTTCGAGCAGCAGCGAGACGTCCGGGCGATACTCGGCGATCCGGTAGGGGCCGGTCGTGACCGGCCTGGTCGCCCAGTCGCTATAGGTCTTCGCCTCTTCGAAGGCGCGACGATTCATGATCTCGCTGCCATAGCGCGAGATGCGACCCTCCATCGTCACGTCGGGCGTGCCGTTGACGAAGCGCACCGTGTATTTGTCGACGATCTCGATGCCGAGCAGAGCCGGCCAGGAGCGGCGCGCCACCGCCGGCACTTCGGCCGGCAGTTCCTTGTTGGCGCGGCCGCCCCCGACGACGAAGTCGACGGAGATCGTCTTGCCTTGCGACGGCTGCGTGTCGCCGAACATGCGCTGCCTGCTGAAGGAGAACGCGACATCCTCCGCCGTCAGCTCATCGCCGTTGTGGAACTTCACGCCGCGGCGCAGCTTGAGCTCGACAGTCTTGTCGTCGATGCGCTTCCACTCGGTGGCGAGACCCGGAACCGTCTCGAGATTGCCGAGCCAGTTGCGGCCGATCAGCCCCTCCCAGATCGACGAGAAGAAGACGCGTTCGCCGACATTGGACTGCTCGCGCAGCACGTCGAGCGTGTTGGAATTGGCGATCTTCTGCACCGCGATGGTGATCGAGGGCCGGTTGTCGGCCTGGGCGATCGCAAAGCGCGGCAGAATGAGGGCCGAGCCGCCGAGCGCTATTGCGCTGCGACGCGTGAAGGAACCGACCATTGTTCATCTCCTGAAGGGGTGGCGTTGGGATCGCGCTCCTCGAGCCCGCGCGGGCCGGAGCGGAAATGGGTCAGGGTCCGGTCGGCATGGATCAGCCGCCAGGACAGCGCCTTCTGGGCATAGTCACGCACCAGGGCGGCATAGGCCGGGTCCTCGGCCAGATTGACGAACTGGTGCGGATCCTTGCCGAGGTCGAAGAAGAGCGGCGGCAGCGCGGCGAAATGGACGTATTTATAGTGCTCGTCCTGGATCACGCAGAGGCTGGACTGATCCATGTGGAGGCCCAGAACCTGCTCCGGCTGGGAGTAGTGCACGTCGCGGAAATCGTATTCGTAGTGCAGTTCGCTGCGCCAATCCGCCGGCCTGCCCTCGCTGAGGAACGGCATGACCGAGCGCCCGTCGCAGGCGCGCGGCGCCTCGCCCCCGAGCCAGTCGAGAATGGTCGGCATCACGTCGACGCTCTCGGTGAAGGAGGTCTCGATTGCACCGCGACGCTCGTCCGCTCCGCGCGGGTCCTTCACCACCAGCGGAATGCGGAAGCTCTCGTCGTTGAAGCCGATCTTGCCGAGCAGGTGGTGGTCGCCGAGCTGCTCGCCATGATCGCTGGTGAAGACTATCAGAGTGTCGTCCCACTGCCCGGTCTCGTCGAGATAGGCGAAGACCCTGCCGAGGCAGTCGTCGATCTCGGTGATCAGGCCGCAATAGGTCGCCCGCATCTGGCGGATTTCGGCCTCGTCCAAGGTCGCGCCCGAGCCTTCCGCCCCGTGGAAGAAGGAGCCGCGCTTGATCGAGTCGATGTAGAACTTGGTCAGCGGATGCTGAGCCGCCTCGGCTTCCGGCGATTCCGCCCGCACCAGTCCGGGCATATCCTCCGGACGGTACATCGCGTGATAGGGCGCCGGCGCAACGAAGGGCGGATGCGGGCGATAATAGCCGAGATGCAGGAAGAACGGCCTGCCGGCGCGCCCCTTGAGATAGGTCAGCGCACGCTCGGTGAAGAAGGTCGAGTCGGAGAACTCCTTGGGGATTCGCGATGGCTTGTCGGTTGCGCCCGGCACCGAGTCCTCGCCCTCCGGCAGCCAGATATCCTCGCGCTTTTCCGGCAGCTCGAAGCCGTTCTGCGCCACCCAGCCGAAATAGCCATCCATATTGGGCTCGAAGGCGCCGACCGAACGGAAACCGTCCATCAGGTCGCCGAGCACCAGGAAGCGCGGGTCGCTCTTCGAGGTCGCGCGCGGATCGGGCGTCGTCGTGGTGTAGCCGACCAACGCGGGATCATAACCGATGGCGCGCAGCGCCTTGCCGAGATTGAAATGGCGCTGGTCGAGCGGCACCGTGTTTTGCACGGCGCGGTGGTTCATCAGGTAAAGGCCGGTGAGCAGGCTGGCCCGGGCCGGACCGCAAGGCACGCAGGCCGTGACATGGTTGCGGAAGGTCACGCCCTCCGCGCAAAGGCGATCGAGATTCGGCGTCTTCAGGAAGGGATCGCGCCCCTCGGCCCGCATCAGATGCGGTATGAAATCGGCGCGCCATTGGTCGACGACGATCAGGAGAACATTCTGGCGTTTCATTCTCGGCAATCCAGCTGTGAGGCCGCCTGCCTAGGTCGCCTGGATGACGCCGGGATGACTGTTGGATGAAAGCCAGGGCAGCCATCTCGCGAGTGTTCGCCAAGCTGGAATGGTGACCTTGCGTCTCTTCCCAGCGCGCTGACCAAGGCGGGATGCCCCGCAGGTCACGTACGTCCAGCGCATGAGGCAAAGCCTTTCGAGCACCTCGCCGTCCAGAGGCGTTTATCCCGGTTCGAGAGCGATCTTTGAAAAGACGTTTCATTGACCGAAGCGGCATGATGCAGAATGATCATAGTATCGACAGTGTCGATCGCGGGATTTTCTGGAGCAGCTTGCACCGCGTCACCAAAGCTAAAAGCACCACGAATGCATTCGTGGGCTCCCGATTGCTGGAGACACGTTCATGACTGAATCAACATCGAAGAAAATTCCACTTTATCTTCATGAAACTGCACCTGATCGGGCGCATCGATGTTGAACACTCCTGCGTGCCGGGCCTGAACGGCACCGCGCCCCGCTCCTCCTGATCCCGCGTGGGTAACGCCGCTCAGCTCGGCCGCGGCGGAGCCATGCCGAACACCGTCGACCCCCGGATTGGGGTCAGACAGCGTTCTGGCCCGCTCGGAACGTCCCACCACCCCTCTTTTCGGCTCGGCCGCTGGCCGGCTCGATCGGCGAACGCACGGCTTGATCAACAGCCGTCGCGAGATCGCTGCGTCCAAACCCGCCCGCATGGCTTGAAGGATTCCCCATGAGCATCGTCACGCGCTTGCCGACAGCTTCGCCCCCGGTTCGCGACGAAGCAGCCGCATTCCGTGCCGCTTTCCGCCACCTCGCTGGCGGGGTCAGTGTCATCACGACCGGCGCAGGCGAGGATCGGACCGGCCTTACGGCGACCTCGGTCGCCTCGCTCTCGGCCGAGCCTCCGACCGTCATGTTCGGACTCAACCGCACATCGTCGAGCTATCCGACCCTGCAGCGGTACCGCACCTTCGGCATCAACTTCCTGAATGCGGCGCAGAAGCAGATCGCGGATCGCTTCGCCGGACGGAACGGCGAGAAGGGCGCCGAGCGCTTCCGGCACGCCGAATGGACCACCGCCGTAACCGGCGCCCCGCTCCTGGTCGGCGCGCTCGCCTCCCTCGATTGCGAAGTCGAGGAACTGATCGAGCGCCATTCCCACAGCATCATCATCGGCCGCGTGCGGGCCGTCAGATTCGGCGCCGACGAAGCGGCCCTCGTCTACTGGCGCGGCGACTACGAGCGCCTCGGCTGGATGGCGGACGAGGCCGCGGCGGCGCTCGGCCTGCGGGCGCTCTGATTCCACCCGCCCCAAACCCGCACGCAGACCTGCATTCACGAAGGCCGCTCCAATGACCTATCGCCTCAGCCTGCTCGAAAAGAGCCCCGTCTTCGACGGCGAGACCGGCAGCATCGCGCTGGCCCGCTCGGTCGCACTCGCTCAGAATGCGGAGCGCTGGGGCTATCACCGCTTCTGGGTCGCCGAGCATCATGGCATGGCGGGCGTCGCCAGTTCCTCTCCGGAAGTGCTGGCGGCCTATATCCTGGCCAGCACCTCGCGCATTCGGGTCGGGTCGGGCGGCGTCCTTCTGCAGCATTACAGCCCCTACAAGGTGGCGGAGAACTTCCACGTCCTCGCCTCACTCGCACCGGGCCGGGTCGATCTCGGCATCGGCAAGGCGCCGGGCGGACTGCCACTGGCGACGCGCGCGCTGCAATGGGGACATGATCCCGCCGTCCGGCGCGAGTTCGGCACGCAGTTGCGCCAACTCGGCGCTTATCTCGATCACGGAACGGACGCTGGGCAGGCCCTCGACCGGCCCCTTGTAGCGCCAATCCCGCCCGAGGTGCCGCAGCGCTTCCTGCTCGGCGGCAGCCCGGAGAGCGCGCGACTTGCCGCCGAACAGGGCTGGCAGTTCGTCTTTGCCGGTCAGCTCAATGGCGATCACGCAGCGATCGAGGCAAGCATCGAGGCCTTCGCCAATGCAGGAGGCCCTGGCACGCCGCTCCTCGCGGTGACCGCGCTGGCCGCCGAGAGCAACGAGGAAGCCGAACGGATCGCGGACGGGCTGCAGATCGTGCGTCTCTACCTCGACGATGGTCAGGCTCTCAATGTCGGCAGCGAAGCGCAGGCCGCGGAATACGCCCGGCAAGCGGGGGTCACCTCCTACCGCACCGAGTTGCGCCGGCCGAGCATCGTCGCCGGCACGCCGGCTCGGGTCCGGCGCGAGCTCGATGCGCTGCACCGGCGCTTCGGCATCGCTGAATTCATCCTCGATACGCCGGCGGCCGCCCGGCAGCAGCGGCTCACGTCGATCGCGCTGCTCGCCGACGAAGTCCTGGCGGCCGCGGCCTGACCACTTTCTCCACCGGAGCACGTTCCATGAGCAAGAATCCCATCACGTTCGGCATCATGCTGCAGGGCCCGGGCAGCCATATGAACTCCTGGCGCCATCCCAGCAGCCCTGCCGATGCCAGCGTCAATTTCGACTTCTTCGTCCGCACCGCGCGCAAGGCGGAGGCTGCCGGCATCGCCTTCGCCTTCGTCGCCGACGGGCTCTACATCAACGACAAGTCGATCCCGCATTTCCTGAACCGCTTCGAGCCGCTGACGATCCTGTCGGCGTTGGCTGCTTCGACCAGCAAGCTCGGCCTCGTCGGCACCGTCTCGACCTCCTACAGCGATCCCTTCACCATCGCGCGCCAGTTCGGCTCGCTTGATCTGATCTCGGGCGGGCGCGCCGGCTGGAATGCGGTGACCTCGCCGCTCGAAGGCTCGGGCCGCAACTATAGTCGGCCGCATCCGGAGCATGCCCTCCGCTATGAGATCGCCACCGAATATCTCGATGTCATCAAGGGCCTTTGGGATTCCTGGGACGACGATGCCTTCCCGCGGGACCGCGAAAACGGCGTCTTCTTCGACAAGGCCAAGCTCCACACGCTGGGGCACAGGGGCCGCTTCTTCCAGGTCGAGGGGCCGCTGAACATTTCCCGCTCCGCGCAAGGGCAGCCGGTCGTCTTCCAGGCAGGCGCCTCTGACGCCGGGATCGGGCTTGCCGGCAAGCACGCCGATGCCGTCTTCAGCAACAATGTCGCGCTCGAGGAGGCGCAGGGCTTCTATCGCAGCATCAAGAACAGCGCCATCGCCCATGGCCGCAGCGCGAGCGACATCAAGGTCTTCCCGGGCATCGGCCCGATCGTGGGGGCGACCGAGCAGGAAGCCGAGGAGAAGTACCGCGCCATCCGCGATCTCGTCTCGATCGACGAGGCCCTGCTCTATCTCGGCCGCTTCTTCGACCATCACGATTTCAGCGCCTACCCGCTCGATCAGCCGTTCCCCGAACTGGGAGAGATCGGCAAAAACAGCTTCCGGTCGACCACCGACCGCATCAAGCGCAATGCGGCTTTGAAGGGCTTGAGCCTGCGCGAGGTCGCGCTCGAAGCCACCACACCGCGAACCGATTTCATCGGCACGGCCGAGACCGTCGCCGAGCGGATCATTCACCGTGTCGCGCAACAGGCGGCGGATGGCTTCATCCTGGGCTTCCCGGTGATCGCCGAAGGCTTCGACGATTTCGCCCGGCTCGTCATCCCGGTGCTCGAAGAGCGTGGCGTCTATGACCGAAGCTTGCCCGGCGCGACGCTGCGCGACCATCTCGGTTTGCCGCGCCGGGAAAGCCGCCATGCCGGCGCCCGCGAAGGCACGACGCGGCAGGCCGCGTTGACGCGGTCGGCCAGCTGAGGCGGCTGGGAGATGACCTTTCACACGCCCGGTCTCGGCCAGCCAGAGCGTGAAGACGCGGCGCGCGGCATCGCAGCCTTCGCCGATACCTTCATCGCATTGCGCCGCGACCTTCATCGCCACCCCGAGCTCGCCTTCGCGGAAAACCGGACCAGTGCGCTCGTCGCCGAGCATCTCGCGGGATGGGGCTACGAGGTTGCGACGGGGCTCGCCGGTACCGGCGTCGTGGCGACGCTCCGGCGCGGCAGCGGCGAGCGTAGCCTCGGCATCCGTGCCGATATGGACGCCCTGCCGATCCAGGAGGCAACGGGCCTGGCCCATGCCAGCATCCATGCCGGCGCGATGCATGCCTGCGGCCATGACGGGCATACCGCGATCCTGCTCGCGGCAGCGCGCTATCTCGCCGAAAGCGGGCGCTTCTCAGGCACGTTGACTCTGATCTTCCAACCGGCCGAGGAGATCGGCGCCGGCGCCCGCAAATTGATCGACGAGGGGCTGTTCGAGCGCTTCCCCTGCGACGCGGTCTTCGGCCTGCACAACTGGCCGGGCGTGCCCACCGGACAATTCGGCTTCATTGCCGGTCCGGCGATGGCTTCGGTCGATCAGGCGCAGATCACCGTGCTCGGCAAGGGGGGACACGGAGCCGCTCCGCATGAGACGGTCGACCCGGTCGTTGCCGCCGCCGCGGTGATCACGACGCTGCAGAGCGTGGTCTCCCGCAATATCGATCCGCTCGAGGCTGCCGTCGTCACGGTCGGCTCGATCCATGGCGGCACCGGCTCGAATGTCATCCCCGACAGCGTCGGGCTCAGGCTGACGATCCGCTCCTTCAGCAGCACGGTCCGCGAGCAGTTGCAGCAGCGCATTCCGGCGCTGGTGCGTGCCCAGGCCGAGAGCTTTGGTGCAAGGGCCGACGTCCGCTACCGGCTCGGCTTCCCCGCGCTGGTCAACCACGATGCGGAAACCGCCTTCGCACACGAGGTTGCGGTGGCGGCCTTTGGCGAAGAACGGATCGAGCGAGACTTCAGGCCCCGTACCGCCAGCGAGGATTTCGCCTTCATCTCGGAGGCGTGCCCCGGCAGCTACCTCTTCGTCGGCAACGGCTACAGCGCCCCCCTGCACAGCCCTCACTACGACTTCAACGACGCCATCCTGGCCCCAGCGGCGACCTACTGGGTCGCGCTGGCGCAGGCCTACCTCTCCTGAACCCGCCGGAAAGGCAGCCCATCATGGCCGACAGCTTCATTTACACCACCCCGCTCGACGCGCGCTCGCAGCCCTTGATCGAAGCGCTGACCTGGGAATATGCGACCCGCTATGGCAGCATTTTCGGAGAGCCGCCCGGCGCCGAAATGACCCGCTATCCAGCCGAGCTGTTCGCGCCGCCGGATGGCAATTTCGTGCTGCTCGTCCGCGATGGGCGCACCATCGGCGGCGGCGCCTTCAAGCGCTACGACAAGCATACCGCCGAGCTGAAGCGGATCTGGACCCATGCCGATTTCCGTCGGCAGGGGTTGGCCCGCAAGGTGGTCGAGGAGCTTGAAGCGCAGGCACAGCGCCAAGGCTACAGCAGGATCTACCTGACGACCGGATTCCGACAGCCCGAAGCCAAGGAATTGTACCTGCAGTCCGGCTATCGCCCGCTCTTCGATGTCACGGTCGATCCCGAGATCCATCTCAAGCTTCCTTTCGAAAAGGAACTCGGCCCGTTCACCGGGCATCTGCCACATGCGTCGGCCAGCGAACGGCCGGGTGCCGCCAGCGCGGCCTGAGCGCCTCCGAGCCGACAGACAGCGGGTCAGACCGCCCCCAGCCTCCCGACGAGACCTGCCATGACCCTGACCACTGATTTTCGCGCGCTTGATGCGCCGCCGCCGCAACCCGCGCGAAAGAGCGACTACGCGCATTATCGTATCGTGCCAGCGAAATACCCGGCGCGGACGGTCGGAACGGTGTTCTCGGTGATCGTGATCTTTGCGATCCTGAACTCGGTTCTGTCGAACCCACGCTGGGGCTGGGACGTCTTCGCCGAATGGTTCTTTGCCGAGCCCGTCCTGGCCGGCCTCGGGCGCACCCTGCTGCTGACCTTGCTCGGCGCCACCTTCGGCTTCCTGCTCGGCACGGCGCTGGCGCTGGCGCGGGTCTCCGGCTCGCCCCTGCTGGGCTCGCTCTCCTGGGGTTATGTCTGGCTCTTCCGCTCGATCCCGCTGATCGTGCTGCTGCTGGTGCTGAACAATCTGGGCTATCTCTACGAGACGATCACGCTCGGTGTACCGTTCACCGAGATTTCCTTCTTCAGCTACCAGACCACGCAGTTGCTCACGCCATTCGCGGCAGCCGTACTCGGGCTGGCGCTCAACCAGGCGGCCTTCTGCTCCGAGATCATTCGCGGCGGTATCCTCTCCGTCGATCAGGGTCAGTTGGAAGCCGCAGCCGCACTTGGCCTGCCGCGCTCACGCCAGGCCACGCGGATCATCCTGCCGCAGGCGATGCGCACCATCCTGCCGACTGGCTTCAACGAGATCATCGGTTTGGCCAAGGGCACCTCGATGGTCTACATCCTGGCTCTGCCGGAGCTGTTCTACACGATCCAGATCATCTATCGCCGCAATCTGGAGGTGATCCCTCTGCTGATGGTCGCGACCGTCTGGTATCTGGTCATCCTTAGCGTCCTGTCCTTCATCCAGCATCATATCGAGCGCTATTATTCGAAGGGCGCGCTACGCAATCCACCGCCATCCCTGATCGGCAATGCCCTTGCAAAGCTGCGTCGCTCGAGAGCAGTGCAGGCAGCGAGCACGACATCGGTTCCACTCCTTGTGCGGGACGCGGGCACGCCGGTGAGCTGGGCCTCATTGGCCCGCAGCGGTGGCGAGGTTCGCATCCAGGCCGTCAGCAAGAGTTTTGGCCCGCTCAAGGTGCTGGACGATGTCAGCCTCACCATCCCGCGCGGCAGCGTCACCGTCATCCTTGGCCAGTCGGGCTCAGGCAAATCGACCCTGCTGCGCGCCATCAATCATCTCGAACGCGTCGATGACGGTTTCGTCTCGATCGATGGCGAGCTGATCGGCTACCGCCAGGACGGCGACACGCTCTATGAGCTCAAGGAGACGGATATTCTCAAGCGCCGCGTCGATGTCGGCATGGTGTTCCAGAACTTCAACCTGTTCCCGCATCTGACCGCGCTCGAGAACGTCATCGAGGCGCCGATCACAGTGCGAAACATCGGCCGCGATGAGGCTGTCGCCCAGGCACGCGAACTGCTTGCCCGCGTCGGCCTCTCCGAGAAGGCCGAAGCCTATCCGCGCCAGCTTTCCGGCGGCCAGCAGCAGCGTGTTGCGATTGCCCGCGCCCTCGCACTTCGGCCGAAGGTCCTGCTCTTCGACGAGCCGACCTCGGCGCTCGATCCCGAGCTGGTCGGCGAGGTGCTCGACGTCATCAAGGAACTCGCGAGCTCCGGCACGACGCTGATCGTGGTCACCCATGAGATCGGTTTCGCCCGAGAGGTCGCCGACCGGGTGGTCTTCATGGAGCAGGGCCGCATTCTCGAAACCGGCTCGCCCGAGAAGGTCTTTGGGGCTCCCGACCACCCGCGTACCCGCGAGTTCCTCGCCAAGGTTCTCTAGCGCCTGGCCAGAACCGGCGAGCGCAGCGGGACCTGCGCTTCCCCGGATGATCCGAGCCTGTCCCGATCCCTCGCATGGAGTTTTCAGCATGGCCGCAAGGACCAGATCCCTTTCGCTCGGCTTCGGCGCGCTCGCCGCAGCGGCCGCCTTCCTCACCGTCCCTGCCATGGCCCAGCAGGTCTTCGATCTCAGCCCGGAACAACCCGGCCGCCCCCGTGCGGAGAGGAACGAGGAGGCGCTCAGGCTGGTCGGCAAGGACGCCAAATTCGCCAGGGATGGCGTCTTCACCGTCGCCATCGCCTCGCAGCGCCTCCCCTTCGGCGCCTATGGCACCGATACGCGTACGCTGGTCGGCTCCGAGCCCGACATCGCCCAGCTCGTCGCCGACAGTCTTGGCCGGAAGCTCGAGATCGTCAGTGTCGCCTGGGCCGACTGGCCGCTTGGCGTCGCCTCCGGCAAATACGACGCCGCAATCAGCAATGTGACCGTCACCGAGCAGCGCAAGGAGAAGTTCGACTTCTCCACCTATCGCAAGGATCTGCTCGGCTTCTACGTCAAAGCCAGCAACCCGATCACCATCACGGAGCCCAAGGACGTGGCCGGGCTCAAGGTCATCGTCGGCTCCGGCACCAACCAGGAGCAAATTCTGCTGCGTTGGAACGAGCAGAACCTCAAACAAGGCCTGAAACCGGTCGAAGTGCAGTATTACGACGACGACGTCGTGCTCTATCTCGCACTCGAGACAGGCCGGGCCGACGTCTATCTCGGCCCCAACGCCCTGCTCAGCTTCAAGGCCGCCCGCGAAGGCAAGACCAGACTCGCGGGCAATTTCAGCGGCGGCTGGCCGCTGCTGGCCGAGATCGCGGTGACGACCCGCAAGGGCAACGGGCTGGCGGAAGCGATCACCCATGCCCTCAATACCCAGATCGCGAACGGCAATTACGGCAAGGCGCTGACCCGCTGGAATCTCGGCCCAGAGGCCGTCGAGAAATCCACCACCAACCCGCCCGGCCTGCCCAAGAGCTGAGGCCCTTGCGCCGCCGCGCGACAGCGGCGGCGCTGGTGTCCTTTAGCGAAGCGGCCAAATCTGGAACTGGAAAGACGATCATGATTGGGCGACGAGCCATTCTCTCGCTGCTGCTTGGGGCAGCCACCGCCTACTGGAATTCTGCCCCCGCCCTCGCGCAGCCCTTCGATCTCGGCCCGGAGCAGCCTGGCAGGCTTCGCGCCGAACGGAATCCCGAGGCAATCAAGGCCATCCCCAAGGGCTTTGCCTTTGTCGAGCCGGGCTCGCTCACCGTCGCGATAAGCCCGAGCGGCCCGCCGCTCGCCACCTATGCGACCGACGCCAGGACCGTGGTCGGCGCCGACCCGGACTTCGCCCAGCTCATCGCCGACAGCCTGGGCCTCAAGCTCAATCTTCTGCCGATCGCCTGGGCCGACTGGCCGCTCGGACTGGCCTCGGGCAAATACGACGCGGTGATCTCGAATGTCGGCGTCACCGAGCAGCGGAAAGAGAAGTTCGACTTCTCGACCTACCGGCAAGGTCTGCACGGCTTCTATGTGAAGGCCGAGAGCCCGGTGACGTCCATTAGGGCCCCCAAGGACGCGGCAGGTCTGCGCATCATCGTCGGCGCCGGCACCAACCAGGAGCGCATCCTGCTTGCATGGAGCAAGCTGAATGTCGCAGCCGGGCTGAAGCCACTCGATCTGCAGTATTACGACGACGAGCCGACCAAACTGATCGCGCTGCTCGCCGGCCGGGCCGACGTCATCGTCCAGCCGCATGCCCAACTGGTCTTCATCGCCGCACGCGACCGCAACATCCGGCGAGCCGGCACCCTCAGCGCCGGTTGGCCCCTCAAGTCGGATGTCGCGATTACGACGCGCAAGGGCAGCGGTCTGGTCGACGCATTGACCGTGGCAACCAACGGCCTGATCGCCACCGACAGGTACCGCCAGGCGCTCGCGCGCTGGGGACTTGAGGAAGAGGCCCTGGAGCGCTCCGAGACCAATCCGCCAGGCTTGCCCAAGTCCTGAAGCCGCCGCCCCCAACGCCTTGTGAGTCCATCATGCCCGCCACTCCGCTCACGATCAGCCGGATCGGCTTCCTGACGCCCGGCAATTACCGCGACGACGCTCCACTGGTTGGCTTGGAGGACACCCTCCAGCTCTTCGAATTCGGCGAACGGCTCGGCTTCGACAGCGCCTGGGTGCGCCAACGCCATCTCGAACCGGGCGTCTCCTCGGCCAGTGTCTTTCTGGCCGCGGCAAGCCAGCGGACGCGACGCATCGAGATCGGCTCCGCCGTGATCCAGATCGGCTACGAAAACCCCTTCCGCCTGGCAGAGGATCTGTCGCTCGTCGACGTGCTCTCGCGCGGACGCCTCAATGTCGGCCTCAGTGCGGGGCCTCCGTCGCACGCCGAGTTGCTGGGTCAGCGCTTCCTCGACGGAGACCGGACAGATTCCGATTACTCGCATCAGCGCGTCGCCCGCCTCGCAGCCAATCTCGACGGCGGCTATCTCGGCGACGACGAGACCTTCATCACGTCGGCGGCGGGGCGGTTGCGGCCGCGCATCCAACCGCACGCACCGGGACTGCGCGAGCGGCTCTGGTATGGAGGAGGATCGCTGCGTTCGGCGCGTTGGGCCGGGGAGAACGGCTTCCACCTTCTCGTCGGCAACATCAATATCGGCGAGGAGACCGACAATTTCTTCGAGGCCCAGTTGCGCCAGCTCGCTCTCTATCGCAGCAGCTGGCAGGCCCGGCATCAGCCACGCATTGCAGTCGGCCGTGTCATCGTCCCGCTCGACGGGGCCGATGCGAAGACCCGCAGTCGCTATCACGGTTACGCCGCCAGCCGGCATGAGCGCACCCTGAAGCCGCAGGGCGAACGCCGAACCCAGTTCGCTCCGGATCTCATCGGCACATCAGAGGAGATTCTGATCGCATTGCTGCAGGACCCAGTGCTGCGCGAGGTCGACGAGTTGCGTCTTGAGTTGCCCTATAATTTCGAAGCGGAGGATTATGAGCAGATCATCGACGATTTCATTCATCTGATCGCGCCGAACCTTGGCTGGCCCGGAGCGCGGGCGAACAAGCCGGACCTCGCCAGGCTGCCAGCCTGATACGGGCGCTGATTGCAATTGGTGACGTCGATGGGCAGACGAAACCCCGCGGGACGGCCAGATGAGGCGGAGCGCCAATCGCCGCGGGGAGAACGTGTACTGCGTGATGGCAGTGTTTCTCCCCCTTGTCTCGCACTCCGCTACCAGCGCACGCATCGCGGAAAAGCGAGGGCTCCGACGATAGCCATCAGGCCCATCGCCAGCGGATACCAGCTTGCGATGAAGGGGATCGTATCCTCAGGGCAATGCACGCTGTAGGCGATGGTCGCCAACGCCGCGGATGCAACTCCGGCGGCAGCGCCAGTGAGGCGCAAATCGACCGGCGCGCCTCGCCGGGCAATCGCGATCATGGCAGCGAACGGGATCAGTCCGTAGAGCACAACGGAGATCAGGCAGGCCTGCCAGCTCCTGCCAAAGGTCAAGCTGGCCCATTCTCCGCCAGGCGCCCGAGCCAGAACGACGAGAGCCCACAGCATCACGGCGGCGATCGGGAGCAGGATCAAGGACAGATGTCCTCGCGGATTGAGGCCGGGCCGCAGGCTGCGCTGGAAAACCGCCACGGCGATCCCGGCCACACTCGCTCCCAGCAGGACCTTGCCCAGCACCGGCGCGCTCGCCCAGGCCGCCGCCAGGTCACGGCGCGCGCCGAGCGTCAGGAGCACGGCAAGCGTCGCCCCGATCATGGCGAGGAACGCAGCGAGCCAGGTGATACGGCGCAGCCACCCGGTATCAACCGGCTGGCTGCTCGTGGCCATGAGGGAAATCAGCTCGTCTGTATGCATGTCGGATCGGTCATCGTGCTGTGATGGACGGGATTTCGCAGCAAGCAGGCGAAAGGTTACAGCGTTGGGTGCGCTCACGCTGCCGCATCCCGCGCAACCCGGTCACAGTGCCCTGCGCTTGGTCAGGAGTCGGGCCATGGCCCGCAGGCCGCGATGGATCGCGACCTTCGCTGCCGTCTCGGTCATGCCGGCAGCGCTTGCGGCCTCGGCGACCGAACAGCCCTGGACCTTGACCCGGTCGATCAGCGTTCGTGTCCGCTCAGGCAGGGATTGCAGGGCTCGCGTCAAGTCCAGCCGGGCATCGGAGGCAGGCGTGTCGGGCGCCGCCAATTGATAGGCCTCGTCATCGATCGGCAGGTTGGACGCGTGCCGCCCGGAGCGGCGCAAATGATCGACGAGTTTATAGCGCGCGATCGCATGGGCCCAGGCGGTCACGGGGCTCGCCGGATCATAGCTGTGCCGGGAGAGATGCAGGGCGAGCAAGGTCTCCTGCAAGACATCCTCCGTCTCGCTCGGCTCGGTGCGCCCCGCCCGCGCCAGCTGATGGCGCAGATAGCCGCGCAGACGCAGGCTGATCGCCTCGAGGAACACCCGATAGGCCGACGCATCACCGGCAAGCGCGGAGAGAAAGACGGGACGCAGCTGCGTTTCAAGATCGGCGAGAGACACGGAAGCGGCGATTCTCCGGGGCTGTACAGGCGGGTGCCCAATCCGTCGCATGACGATGCAGGGCTCACAAGCCCGTGACTGGCAGATGCTGACCTCGCCCCGCCCCGATACGCTCGCATACGCGCAGAGCGCGGCCTTCCGGGCCTTTCGCGGGAAAGCGACGAACATGGCGACAGCAGCGCGCTTCGGCCGGGCGATCACAGCGCTCGCAATTTCGCTGACCACGACGCTGACACCCGCCGCCATCGCACAGGAACACGCCAGGACGGAAGACCGCCTGATGCCTTGTCCGGCCGAGGGAGGCTGCCCGGTCGAGGGCGGGTTCTATCGCATCCTGCTGCCCGCGCAGGCCGCGATCGGGCATCCGCGCGGCGCGATCATGTACTTTCACGGCTGGCAAGGCTCGGCCGAGGAGATCATGGCCGACCAGGGTCTCGTCGCAGTTGCGCAACACCTCGGCGTTGCCCTGATCGCCCCTGACGGGATGGGGCGGACCTGGTCCTATCCCGGCTCCCCCGGACACCATCGCGACGAATTCGCCTTCATCGGCCATGTTCTCGACGACGTCGCGCAACGCTTCCCCGTCGATCCCGGCAGGATTCTGGCCAGCGGTTTCTCGCAAGGCGCGTCCATGGTCTGGAATCTGGCCTGCCGGATGCCCTCGCGCTTTGCGGCCTTTGCGCCGATCGCCGGTGCGTTCTGGGAGCCCCTTCCGCAGGATTGCGTCGGCCCCCGGCCCAATCTGATCCATGTCCATGGCACAAGCGACACAACCGTGCCGATGGCGGGGCGCCCACTCCGGTCCGGGTACAGGCAGGGCGATCTTTTCAGGAGCCTTGCCGTCCTGGCTCCGGGCTGCATCTCGTCCTGGGCGGATGAGGTCCGGAGGGCGCCACGGCCGGAGGCCTTGACCTGTCGGCTGGCAACAGACTGTCCCGGGCCCGCGCGGCTGGAACTTTGCCTCCATGGCGGCGGTCATATGGCCGCCCCGGCATGGGTCGAGCGGGCCTGGCAACTTGCGATGCCTCCCAAGATGCCGACAGCCGCGGCGGGCGCCAGGCTCACTTTTCCGTGAGGCCGTAACCAGCAGCCCGCCTCGCGCGATCTCTCCTGCCGATACCGAGGGAGACACCATGCGCCAGGATACAAGCCTAACCGAGACGATGCCGAAAACGGCGGAAGCGGCATGTGTGCGCGGCGCCGATCTCGTGGCGCAACAGCTTGCCGCCGCAGGCGCGACACACGCCTTTGGCATTCCCGGCGGCGAGGTTCTGGCGCTGGTCGATGCACTGGAACGTGCCGGCATCCGCTTCCTGCTCGCCAAGCACGAGAATGCGGCGGGTTTCATGGCCGAAGGGCTGTGGCATGCGACAGGCGCCTTGCCGGTTCTGGTCGCGACACTCGGGCCCGGCGTCGCCAATGCGGTCAATGTCGTTGCCAATGCCCGGCAGGATCGCGTCCCTCTGATCTTCATCACCGGCTGCGTCGATCATGCCCTGGCTGAAAGCTACACGCATCAGATCTTCGACCATCAGGCCGTGCTGCGACCGCTGGTGAAGGCGAGCTTTCGCGCCGCGCAGGGCACCGAGGATCTGGTGGTGCAGAAGGCTCTCGCCATCGCCAGGAGCGGCCGCCCCGGCCCCGTCCATATCGATCTGCCAATAACGGTCGCCGAGGCGAAGACGGCGCAGCGCACAGTCCAGATCGTAAAGCCTCCCGGCAGCCGCGCCCCCACCGATCTCGGTCTCGCACGCGAGATGATCGCGACCGCGAAGAGGCCGCTGGTCATTGCCGGGCTCGACCTTGTCAACGAAGGCTCCGCCGCCGCACTCGACCTGTTCCTCGCCCGGATCGGCGCCCCGCTGCTCACTACCTACAAGGCCAAGGGCTTGGTGCCGGAATGCGATCCGCGCGTGATCGGCGGAGTCGGATTATCGCCGAGGGCCGATGCGCTGGTGCGGCCGCTGCTGGACGAGGCCGACCTCATCGTGCTCGCCGGCTACGACCCGATCGAAATGCGCCAGGGCTGGCGCAATCCCTGGCCGCCGGGCAAACGCGTGATCGACATCGTCGCCGAGGATGTCCACCACGGCATGCATAGCGCGACACTGCTTCTCGAAGGTCATGTCGCCACGATCCTGAAGCAACTCGGCCAGGAAGCGATGCTGGAGGGTACCTGGCCGGACGGGCGCCCGGCCGTCATTCGCGCGGCGCTGAGGGAGGCCTTCGCTCCACCATCGAACTGGGGTCCCCACGCCGTCTTCGACATCCTGCGCGAGGTCGCGCCGTCGAAAACCATCGTCACCGCCGATTCCGGAGCGCATCGGATTCTGCTCAGCCAGATGTGGTGCTGCGACGGGCCGCGCCGCCTGCTGCAGTCGACCGGGCTCTGCACGATGGGCTGCGCGCTGCCTCTGGCGACTGGCGCGGCGCTCGGCACGGGGCAGCCCACTCTTTGCTTCGTCGGCGATGCCGGCCTCGAAATGGTTCTGGGCGAGCTCGCAACCCTGCGCGATCTGGCGCTTCCGGTCGTCCTCGTCGTCCTTGTCGATGAGAGTCTCGGCCTGATTGCACTGAAGCAGCGCCAGCTTGGCCTGGCCCGCGCCGCAGTCGACTTTGGCGGCACCGATTTCGCGGCGATTGCCAACGCGGTGGGCGGCCACGGCAGCACGATCTCAAACCCGGACAGCCTCAGGCGCGAGGCGCGCGCCGCATTCCAGCGCAGTGGTTTCACGGTGCTCGCCTGCAGGATCGATGCAGTCAGCTACGAAGGAGCCTTCTGATGAGCACGCTTCAACAGAGGGCAGGCAAGCGCCCGCGCGATGAACGGCTCGACTTCTTCCGCGGCCTGACAATGCTGATCATCTTCGTCGCGCATTGGCCGCAGAACAGCTGGAACGCCTTCATCCCTGCTCGCTTCGGCTTCTCGTCAGGCGCCGAACTCTTCGTCTTTTGTTCCGGCGTCGCCAGCGCACTCGCCTTCGGCAGCATCTTTGTTCGCCGCGGCCTGTGGCTTGGAACCGCGCGCATCATGCTGCGCATCTGGCAGGTCTATTGGGCGCAGCTCGGACTCGTTCTGGCGCTGATCGCGCTCGCCGCGCTGCTCGATCACAGTTTCGGCCTTGGCGTGCTCGCGTCCCAGTTCGCGCCGCTCCTGAGCTCCCCGGACAGCGCACTGCTCGGCCTCGCGACGCTGACCTGGCAGCCGGATTATCTCGATATCCTGCCGATGTATCTGGTGATCCTGGCCCTGGTTCCAGTCGTCATGGCGCTGCACCGGATCAATGCTGCCTTGCCCTTCCTGATGGTGGCGCTGCTCTATGGGCTCGCCTGGGCGATCGACCTCAACCTTCCCGGAAATCCCTGGAACGGCGCCGGCTGGTTCCTGAACCCCTTCGCCTGGCAGCTCATCTTCTTCATCGGGTTCTTCATCGGCATGAAATGGGTGCCGGTACCGCGGCTTGGCGAGCACAGACTGATGCTCGCCGCCGGCGCCTTCCTGCTCCTTTCCGTCCCGTTCTCCTTCTGGGGCTTCCTGGAGCACTGGCCGGCGGCGCAGGCGCTACGCGACCTGATCCTCCCCACCAGCGAGAAGAGCAATCTGCACATCCTGCGCGTGCTGCATTTCCTGGCACTGGCCTATCTCGTACTCAGCCTGCTCGACCCCTGGCGCCGGAATCTGGATCAGGGCGTTGGCCACTTGCTCATCCTGATCGGACGGCAATCGCTCGCCGCCTTCCTTGCCAGCGTCGTGCTGGCAAGGCTCGCTGCCACCGCAGCCGATATGCTGGGCCGGACCGAGTTGAGCATGGCACTGCTCAATCTCGTCGGCTTTGCAGCGATCCTCGGCGTCGCGGTTCTCGTCGGCTGGTTCAAGAGCACACCCTGGGCCGGTCCTGCCGCGCCAGCGAAGGCCGAACCGCAACGGCCAGACGAGACGGAAGCGCCCAAGCACCGCCTGCCAACACGGGTCCGTGAAGCGAGTTGATCGCCGCTTGATCGCTCGCCAGCGAACTCCCCGGAGATGCCTTTCAAGGGCTCGAACGGAGTGGCCTCATGTATCACGATCTCTCAGGCGAGCGCGTCACTGTCGCGAATGACGCTGCATGCCTCGCCTGGAACGACACGCTCGAAGCTGTGCTGGCCCATGCTGCCGCGACGCCCGAGCATCTCGCCCGCGCGCTGGAAGCGGATCCGGATTTCGTCCAGGCTCATGCAGCCAAGGGCCTGATGCTGCTTTCGCTTGCCAGGTCCGAATTGCTCGGAGCGGCGCGCGACTGCCTCGCCAAGGCCCATGCCGCCATGACGCGGTGTCCCGTTACGCGGCGCGAGCGCATGCTGGTCGAGGCGCTGGCCCTCTGGCTGACCGATGCACCGCGCCTGGCCGCCGAACGCCTGGAAGCGATTCTGGAGGCGCACCCCCTCGATGTTCTGGCCCTGAAGCTCTCGCACGGCCTGCGCTTCATGCTCGGGGATCAAGCCGAGATGCTGGCCTGCCTGCGGCGGGTCGCTCCGAGTTTCACTGAGAACCACCCGCTCGCCGGCTATATCCATGGCTGCTACGCCTTCGCACTCGAAGAACAGGGTTTCTATGCCGAGGCCGAACGGGCGGGCCGCCGCGCCGTGACCCTGGCGCCGCGCGATGCCTGGGGCCGCCACGCCGTCGCCCATGTGCTGGAAATGACCGGCCGCGCCGACGAGGGGATCATCTGGCTCGCGAATGCCCGGAACTGGTCCCATGCCAATAACCTGCGCTTCCACATCGTCTGGCACCTCGCCCTGTTCCGGCTCGAGCGCGGTGAGATCGCGGAGGTGCTGCGCCTCTATGACAACGATATCCGGGGCGAGCCCACCGACGATTATCGCGACATCGCCAATGGCGCCTCGCTGCTTGCCCGGCTCGAATATGCCGGCGTCGATGTCGGGACGCGCTGGGAGGAACTGGCCGCACTCGCCGAGGGGCGGATCGACGATGGCCGCCTGGTCTTTGCCGACCTGCACTACGCTCTCTCATTGCTCGGCGCCGGGCATGCAAGCGGCGCGGAGGCGATTGCCCGCACGCTCGTTGGGGATAGCCGGGCGCATCGAAGCAGCGAGCGCCGGCAGGCAGCCCATCAAGGTGCGCTCGCGGCTTTTGGCCTGCTCGCCTTCCACGAAGGCGACTACACCGAGGCGGCGAGGCTGCTGGGCGCCGCGCGCACCGGGCTGGTCGTAATCGGCGGCAGCCACGCTCAACGCGACCTCTTCGAGCAAGCCTTTATCGAAAGCCTGATCCGCTCGGGCAATCATGAGCGCGCAGCCCCGTTTCTCGCGGAACGCATCACGAAGCGCGGCGGCTCCAACCTCTTCGCGGCGCGCCGGCTGGCGTTGCTGCGCAACCGACCGGCCGCCCGCACCGCCGCGCTGGCCGTCGCGGCGACGCCGCTCGCGCTCGCCCACTGAACGCCACCAGAGGAATCGCAGCCATGACCACCACCACCCTGCCCCGGACGCTCAGCCTTCCATCAGCGCGCACCATCGCGAACCTGGCCCTCGGCGGCTTTGCTGGGCTTGGCTTCTGGGAACTGTTCTCGGCCGTCCCGACCGCGTGGTTCGCGGAGTTTCCACTGGAGCCGCCGGAGCTGGTGAAATCGCTGTTTTCCCACCAGCTCGGCCTGACGATTTCGACGCCGGTCGCGAAGCTGTTGCATTTCCTCACGGGCTTCCTGTTCTACCCGCTCGGCTATTACGCTCTGACGCGCTTTGTGAAGAGTTTCGGCATGCCCGCCGATGGTTGGATCTGGGGGGTGATCACCTATTTCATCGCGCTCGGCTTCTTCGCGCCCCTGGCCGGTCAGGCCTTCCTTCTCACCGACGTGCCGCGCCTCTCCCTCATGAGCCTGATTGGCCACGCGATCTATGGCTACCTTGCGGCCTTCGTCTTCGAGCAGCTCGAAGCGTCTTCTGCGCCGGTTCGTTCCCGCTGAGGACATAACCCGGCTCTTGCCGATGACCGGGCACATAGCGCGGTTTCAACGCCCTGTGCCCGGCTTTCAATGACCAGGGTTCGCAGCAAGCTCAACGGCCAGTCGCGCCGCGACTGCCGGTACATCGGGGCTGGCATCGGCCAAAAGCACGGGCGGCGCGACGGAGGCTGCGAAGCTCCGGGCAATGGCTGGGGAGAGCACGATCGCACGGCCGGCCAGGGCCACCGGCTTGAGGCCGACACGCCTGCGCAACGCCAGAGCAAGACGGGCGAGTTCCCGTCCTGCGCCCGCAAAGATCCGTCTCGCCTCAGGATCCCCGGCCTCATCGGCTGCGCTTACTGCAAGGGCCAAAAGCCCCAGGCTGCCGCGGTCGCCGCCATAGATGTAGACGCGGGCCGCCTCCCAGGAGCTGCCGCCAACGGCTTCGGAGAGTGCCCGGCCAATCACCGTGCTCCAGCCTGAGCCCGGCTCCTCATCTTCCCGCCGCAGCACGGACCGCAACGCCTCGGTCGCGATCCAGGTCGCCGCCCCACCATCGTCGACCAGCACGCCATAGCCGCCGGCCCGCATGATCTCACCGCCTGCCGTGAGGTGGTAGCCGATGGAGCCGGTCCCGGCATAGACGACAATGCCCTCGCCGGGCGCAAAGCGGGCGCGGTAACCGAGCCACATGTCGTCCACGACGAGCACGGATGTCTCAGCGCATCGGAAGGCATCCGCGAGCATCCTTGCGAAGAGAGCCGTCGTCGGCGAAGCCGATCCGATGCCCGTGACGCCGGCCACGATGGCGCTGAGCCGGCCGTGGCCTGCGAGCTCCGCCGCGAGCCCCGCAAAGATGCCTCGGACACGCTCATGGTCCGCCTCGGAGAAGACATGGCCCGTCATCGGCGCCACGTCGCCTCGTGCCATCACCTCGCCAGTTGCCGAGACCAGGCACCAGCGCGACGCCGTCCCGCCCGTCTCGATGCCCAGGCCCCGCCGATGCTCAAGCCCGGGCATGCGAGACAAAGCGGCGCGTGATTTCACGAGGGTTGGTGATGGCCGTGCCGACAACCACGGCATGGGCACCTGCGGCGAAGGCCGCATCAAGCTGCTCCGGCCGCTCAAAACGCCCCTCCGCCACAATCGGAGTCGAGATCGCGCTAGCGAGGGCGGCAATCAGGGCGATATCCGGCCCCGTCGCCTTCAACGCAGCGGTTTCATCGGTGTAGCCGGACAAGGTCGTGGCAATGTAGTCGGCGCCAAGCCGGGCCGCGCGCATGCCGTCCTCGAATGTCGCGCAATCCGCGAAGACGGGCTTGCCCAGTTCACCGCGGATGCGCGCGATCAGGGCCCCGAGCGGCTCGCCGTCCCGGGGCCTGTCGGTGGCATCGAGCGCGATGATGTCGGCGCCTGCGGCAGCAATCAGCGCGGCAGCGGCGAAATTGGGCGTGATGTAGACGGGAAAGCGATCGTCCCAGCGCTTGAGAATGCCGATGATCGGCAGTGTGCTAACCGCGCGGATCGCCGTGATATCGGCAGCGCCATTGGCGCGCAGGGCGAGCGCGCCGCCCTGTTCGGCCGCCTGGGCCATCGCCGCCATGAACACCGGTCCATGCAAGGGGTTATCCGCCCGCGCCTGGCAGGACACGGCGAGGCTGCCGGGCGGTATCAACTTCTGATTGGCTGGAAGTGTCACTTTACCGCCCCTGCGGTCATGCCCCGGATGAACTGGCGCGACATCACGATGTAGATGATCGTCAATGGCAGGGCGGCAATGGTGAGCCCGGCAAACAGCATGCCCCAGTCGGTGGTATATTCGCCCATGAACACCGAAAGACCCTGAGGCAGGGTCTTGCGCGCATCAGTCTGGATGAAGACGAGCGGGAAGAAGAAATCATTCCAGGTCGGCACGGCATTCTGAATCGCGGAGATGACCATCGGCGGCACGGATAGCGGCAGCATGATGGACAGCATGATCCGCGGCTCGGATGCCCCGTCGATGCGCGCGGCTTCCTCCAGTTCCGTCGGCAGCGTCCGCAGGAAACCGGTCATGATGAAGATCGTCGAGGGCAGGCCCATCGCCGTATAGATCAGGATGAGGCCGAAACGAGTGTCGAGCAGGCCGAAATCGCGCATCTGCAGGAAGAGCGGAATCACCGCGAGCTTCAAGGGCAGCATCAGGCCGGCCAGGAAGAACATGAAGATGGCCGAATTGCCGGGAAAATCGTAGCGCGCAAGCGCATAGGCCCCCATCGTGCCGAGCAGCAGGATGAGCGCGATGGACGAGCCGGTGATGATCACCGAATTGATGAAGTAGCCCGGCAGGCTTGTCTCGCCCCAGATGCGGGTGAAGTTCGCGACATAGGTGAAATCAGGAATGGAAAACGGTGCGTCAAAAATCTCCCCCGTCGTCTTGAAGGCCGAGAAGACCATGATCACGATCGGGTAGAGCATCAGGACCGAGTTGCCCACGAGCAGCGCGGCAGCAATCAGACTGCCGGGGCTGCTGCGCGGGAACAGTGGATCCGGGCTTTGGGCCTTTGCCGTCACAACGCGATCTCCCGGCGACGCAGATACTGCGTGATGAGCGTGGCGACGACCGCGATGAACATGAACATCAAGACAGCAAGCGCATTGCCGTGCCCGAAATCCTGAAGGCCTCCGCTCTGGTTGCCGAAGGCTGTGCGGTAGAAATAGAGCCCCAGCACATCGGTGGAACCGTAGGGCGAGCCGTCCAGCCCCGCCATGATGTAGGGCAGCTCGAACCAGTTGAAGGCGCCGATGAACAGCAGCGTCAGCGTGATGGTCGTGGAGGGCGCCACCAGTGGCCAGACGACGCGGGTCAACATCTGCCAGCCGCTGCAGCCATCGAGCTTGGCCGCTTCCAGGATTTCGCGGGGAATGCGCTGCATTCCGGCCAGATAGACCAGCGCGGGAAACCCGACCCAGTGCCAGGCATTGGCCATGACCAGCGCGGGCAGCGCCGTCGTCTCCTGTCCGAGCCAGGGCTGGCGCAGCCCACCGAGCCCGATCATCTCGAGAAGCTGATTGATGAGTCCGAAATTGGGATCGAGGAAGAGCTTCCACAGGAACCCGACCAGGACGGTGGACAGGATCACCGGCATGAAGATCGCGATGCGGTGAAAGCGAAAGCCGAACGGCTCCCGATAGATGAACCAGGCAAGCAAGAAACCGGCGGTGTTCTGCACCACGAAAAGCGCGAAGAAGACGAAGAGATTGTGCCGGAACGCGCGCCAGGTCAGCGCTGCGAAATGATCCCCGAACAGGACATCGCTGAAGTTCTGCAGGCCAACGAATTCTCCCTGCGCCATCCCCTCCCAGCGATAGAAGGCCGAGCTGAGTGCCACCAGCAGCGGCCAGACGACGAAGGTCAGCATCATCGCCATCGGGGGCACGATGAGAAATGCGATCCAGGCCGCGCGCCTGCGCCTTTCGCGGCTTCGATAATCAGTCTTCATGAGACCTGGCCTGTTGAAGCAGCGCTCAGGGGAAAGCCCGGCGCGCTTGTCCAAGCGCATGGTCGGGCTCTGCCGGCCACGCGCATGATGAGAGCTTCAGCCCCGGAGCTTACTTCTTGAAAGGAGCGTAGTAGGTCCCGATGCCCTTCGTGACCTCCGCACCGACTTCGGCCGGGGTCGCCTTGCCCGCGAGCATCTTCTGCACGCCGGACTGCAGCAGCACCGAGCCCGTCGGCTCCTGATAGCGGAAGTTGACCAGCATGATGTAGGACATGGCCTGCTCGTTGAGCGCCGCCACCTCCTTCAGCAACGGGTTCTCGAACTTCACGCCCTTGATCGGCGAGATGTTCTGCAGATCGTTCGAGAAGGCCGTGCCGAACTCAGGCGTCCCGAGGAAGCGCAGGAACTTGAGCGCCGCGTCCTTCTTCTTCGACGCGGCGTTGATCGCGTAGCCGCCATCGTAATAGAGCGCGACCAGCCGTTCGTCCCCGGCCTTGGCGACCGGCGAGGCGAACATCCCCAGTTTCAGCTTCGGATTCTGGCGCAGGAAGTTGGCGAGTTCGAACGAACCGCCGGCAAACATAGCTGCACGCCCGGCGGCGAAGAACTGCTGCGACGCGGCATAATCCACGCCCGAGAAATTCGGGGCGAAGTACTCCTTCAGCTCGTTCAGCTTGGCGAGAGCGCCAACGAAGCGCGGATCGGTGAAGTCGGCCTTGCCGGCGAGCACGTCCTGCTCGAACTGCTTGCCGATCTGGGAGGAGAGCAAGGCGCCGACGATGGTCTCGTTCTGCCACGAGGTGGCGGTTCCGTTGCCGAAGGGGGTGATGCCCTTCTCCTTCAGCGTCTTCGAAACGGCAACGAGCTCGTCCCATGTCGCAGGCGGCGTGACGCCGGCTTTCTCGAACAGATCCTTGTTGTAGATGATCAGCATGGTCTGCGAGGCGAAGGGCACCGCATAAAGCTTGCCATCGGACCGCATGGTCTCTGCCGCCACCGCCGACGCGGGGAAATTCTCGAATTCCGGCACCATCGTCTTGTCGAGCGGCACGAGATAGTCCGGCTTACCGACGCCAAGCGTGCCGTAAGCACGCACCTGCACAATGTCCGGCCCGGTGCCGCCGGCAAGAGCGGTCGACAGGACGGTCGGGTAGTTCGCGGCTTCGAAGGCCTCGAACTTAACATTGATGTCTGGATGTTTCTTGCGGAACGCCTCGATGAACTTGGCGTAGGCCGCCTTGTCTTCCTGGCGCCAGCTCCACAGGGTGAGGTCCTCCGCCTGCACCGGAGCCGCAAGGACTGTCGCGGCGGCGAAAGCCGTCAGGGCAAGCTTGCCAAGCGCGCGCCTCAAGATGGATCTGGTCAGAACCCCGGCCAACATGTCTACTCTCCCTCGTTGAATGCAACGTTTGTTATTGTTGGATGAATTCGGCCGCCGGCAGGTCCGGCGTCACGACGAGCGCCGTGGCATCATCGTGGATTTTGACGCGGTTGAACCGTTCCGTCCGTGGATCTCCGCTCTCGAGCCGGCGCAGGTCATCGACAAGCGCGGCCGCGCCGTCGCTCACCACCGCCTGCATGAGACCAGCCTCGTCATAGCGTTTCAAGACATCGACAAGGCGCATGAACCCGTCGGAAGCGAGCAGCACCGTCGCCGTCGGAGAGACGGTCGTGACGAAGGAACGCAAGCCCCCGCGCCACGGAAGCCCGGGGTGAACAGCCCAATAGCCGTCCGGTCGGTTCAGGAAACGGCGGTTCTCGTGAATCTGCGCCAGAGCGGGCGCCGAAATCGGCTCACCTTCACGCCGCAGGCCGGTTCCGGCTGCCGCGATTGTCCTGGCCTCGAACGGGCCTGCCGAAGGGTCTGTCCAGCGCTCCATGCGCCTGCCATCGCGGATGATGATCGACACATCGCCAATCACCACGCCCTCGATACGGCAGGATTGCCCCGTGGGTGAAAGGCGCAGGAGGCCCAGGACAGCAGAAGGCCCCTCTCCTCCGACACGCTCAGGCTGACCGTCCCCCAGCGCAGCGTAATCTCGGGTAACGGTCGCCTCGAGAGTTGCCGCGATCTCGGAAAGCGGAGCTTCGTCGCGCATGTTAGAGCGCAGGATCTCATCGACACGCTGCGCGAGCCAGGCCCCTTCCGATTGCTGCTCCGTTCGGGCAGCGCCCGAGAAAAAGGCCGCCCCATCGATGATCCAGGCATGCGAGCCGGCAGATCCGGTCATGTCCTCGTTGAAAGGGGCACTACCCTTGTCGCTGACCTGCGACAGGATGCGCCAGCCGACCGATGCCTTCGGAACGGCACAGATGGCGGGACGTTCTGCGGACCCTGAAAGAGACCCCTCGCCTGCCACTGTTCCGCGTGCTCCCGCTTCGCGCGTTCAGCGCGATCAACACCCTCTGGTACGATACCAATATAGAACCAGTTTATGCTGTTCAAGCCGGAAAATGGCCACCCCTCACGCGTACGGGCGAAGGGGCACGACAGGCGTCTGAAAAGGTCAGCCCTCCTGCTGCTCGGCCACCCGCTCCAGCCCGAACTCGCGCCCGGGAATCGAGGCGAGCAGCGCTTGGGTATAGGGGTGCTGCGGATCGCCGAAGACCGCGCCGATGGGCCCGGCCTCCACCACCTCTCCGCTCTTCATGACAGCGACAAGATCACAGACCTGCGCTGCCACGCGCAGGTCATGGGTGATGAAGACGATTGACAGGCCGAGGCGCTGGCGCAGTTCCGCCAGCAGCTTAAGCACCTGCGCCTGTACCGATACGTCGAGCGCGGAGACGGGCTCGTCCGCCACCAGTACATCCGGCTCCAAAGCCAATGCCCGGGCAAGCCCGATCCGCTGGCGCTGGCCGCCCGAGAACTCGTGCGGATAGCGCTCGGTTGCGGCGGGGTCGAGACCAACGAGGCCAAAGAGTTCCTTGGCGCGCGCCAATGCCTGCGCTCGCGGCATGCCGTGAACGACGAGTCCTTGCGCGACCGCTTCCCCCGCCTTGCGGCGCGGGTTGAGCGAGGCAAACGGATCCTGGAACACCATCTGGATATGGCGCGTCTCGGCCCGCATCTGCTCGCGGGTCAGACAGGCGAGGTCGCGGCCATTCAGGCGGATCTCGCCGCTCTCGGGATCGATCAGGCGTACGAGGCAGCGCGCCAATGTCGACTTGCCGGAACCGGACTCGCCGACGATGCCGAGCGTGCCGCCCTTGGGCAGCACCAGCGAAACATCCTTGACCGCATGGGTGACACGCTGGCCGCGACCGAAGAAGCCACCAGTGCGATAGGTCTTCGAGACATGCTCGATGGTCAGGATCGGATCGCTGGAGAGCGGGCGCGGAGGTGGAGCCTTCAGTGGCGGCACTGCTGCGATCAGTTGCTTCGTGTAAGCGTGCCGGGGATTGCCCAGCACCGCGCTCGCCGTGCCCTCCTCGACGACGCGGCCCTGGCTCATCACCGCGACGCGGTCGGCGATTTCGGCAACGACACCGAAATCATGGGTGATGAACAGAACGGCCGTGCCCTTGCGCCGCTGCAGGTCGCGAATGAGTTCGAGGATCTGCGCCTGGGTGGTGACGTCGAGCGCAGTCGTCGGCTCGTCGGCGATCAGCACCCTGGGATCGAGTGCGAGTGCCATGGCGATCATGGCGCGCTGGCGCTGGCCGCCCGAGAGTTCATGGGGATAAGCCTTGATCGCCGAAGCCGGATCGGGAATCCGGACCTCGTCGAGCAGGGCAAGGACCCGCGTCCTGATCTCGCCAGCCAGCAGATCCGTATGGATCTCGAACATCTCGCCAATCTGGTCGCCAATGCTGCGCAAGGGATTCAGCGCGGTCATCGGCTCCTGGAAGATCATCGCGATGCCGGCGCCGCGCACCTTGCGCATCTCGGCCTCGCTTACATCGGCAAGGTTGCGGCCCTCGAAGAGGATGCGCCCACCGTCGATCGCGACCCCGCCCGGCAGCAGCCGCATGATGGCATTGGCCGTCATCGACTTGCCGGAGCCGGATTCGCCGACGACGCAGAGGATCTCATTGGCCGCCAGGGAGAGCGACACATTCGCCATGGCGTGCGACCGGTCGGCGCCGGCCGGCAGCTTCACGCTGACATCGTCGAGGACAAGGATCGGGGTCATCGGCTCTTCAGCCTCGGATTGAGAGCGTCATTGAGCCCCTGCCCGACCAGCGAGACGGCGAGCACGGTGACGAGGATCGCGATGCCGGGAATGGCCGAGACATACCACTGCACGCGCAGCACATCGCGCCCTGCCCCGATCAGGTTGCCCCAGGAGGCAACATTCGGATCGGAGAGCTTCAGGAAGGCGAGCGCGCTCTCAAGCAGGATCGCGACCGCCATTACGACGCTGGCATAGACGATCACCGGCGGTAATGCGTTCGGCAGGATCTCGCCGAAGATCAGCTTGATGTCCTTCAGCCCGAGCGTGCGGCCTGCCTGCACGAACTCGCGGTTGCGCAGAGACAGGAACTCGGCGCGCGTCAGTCGCGCCGAAGCCGGCCATGAAACGATGCCGATGGCGACCGTCACCGTGGTGATGGTCGAGCCGAACACCGCGACGAGCACCAGCAGCAGCAAAAAGTTCGGCAATGTCTGGAAGGCCTCGGTCACGCGCATCAGTACGGTGTCGACCCAGCTGCCGTAATAGCCGGCGAAGGCGCCGATCGTGATGCCGATCATGACCGAGATGAAGGTCGCGACCAGACCGATCAGCAGCGAAATGCGTGCGCCATGAAAGATTTGCGCGGCGATGTCGCGGCCGGAATTGTCGGTCCCGAGCAGGAAGCGCGGATTGCTGAAGGGCCAGATCAGCGGCCGCCCGGCGAGCGCCAGCGGATCCCGCGGATAGAGCCAGTCAGCCGTCGCCGCCATGGCCAGGACGAGGATGAACAGCAGCAGGCCGATGACGGCCGAGGGACTGCGGAAATAGAGCTTTGCGAACTCCATGGCTCAGGCTCCCGCCGTGATGCGCGGATCGAGCCGGGCATAAAGCAGGTCGACGATGAAATTGACCGCGATGACCAGCAGCGCCGAGACGAAGATGATGCCGAGCAAGGTGTTGAGATCGCGCTGCACGACCGATTCATAGGCAAGCCGCCCAAGCCCCGGCAGCGAGAACACGCTCTCCACCACCACAGAACCGCCCAGCATCGTACCGGCCTGCAGGCCGATCAGCGTCACCATCGGCAGCAGCGCATTGCGCAGGACGTGCCGCACCACCACCCGCGTCTCATCCATGCCCTTGGCCCGCGCCGTGCGGACGAAATCGAGGTTGAGCACCTCGAGCATGGAGCCGCGCATGATGCGCAGATAGATCGCCATGTAGAACAGGCCGAGCGTCAGGGTCGGCAGGATGAGGTGCTTGGCGATGTCGAGCGTGCGGGCCAGCCCGGTCAGGCTGACTGTGATATCCTCGAAACCTCCGGCCGGCAGCCATTGCAGGTAGATCGAGAACACGACGATCGCCATCAGCCCGAACCAGAAGGTCGGCATGGCGTAGAAGATCAGCCCGAGCGTCGAGATCAGGGTATCGGGCCATCTGTTGACGCCGCGCGCCGCGATCACCCCGAAGATCAGTCCGAAGAAGAAGGCGAAGGACAGCGAGGCGCTCATTAGCAGGATCGTCGCCGGCAGCCGCTCGGCAATCACGGTCACGACCGGCTTGCCGTAGATCGCCGAGAAGCCAAGATCGAGCCTGACCAACCGCCAGAGATAATTGCCGAGCTGGGCCCAGACCGAGAGATCGAGCCCGTAGAACTCGCGTAGGTGGCGGGCGGTGGCGGCATCGCCTCCGCCCATTTGCGCCATCATTGCATCGACCGTATCGCCCGGCGCGAATTGCAGCAGCAGGAACACCCCGATCAGGATCAGGATCAGGGTCGGAATCGAGGCGGCGAGACGCCGCCCCGCAAGAGCTAATACGCGCATGGGAACTGGCCGGTTTCGACTGCGGAGGCTGGTGGACGCGTCACTCCGCCAACCAAAGATCGTGCCAGGAGCTCGAGCCCCAGCGCGGCGTGTTGGAATGGTTGCGGGCCTTGGCGTTGATCACCGTCAGGAAGATCTGCTCGATCGGCGTCCAGATCGGCAGCTCGGTGTTGGCGCGCCGCACGAAGTCGCCATAGAGCGCCTTGCGCTTCGCCGGATCCACCTCGGTCGCCGCGTCGTCGATGATCTTGTCGATCGTCGGATCGGTCCAGTCCCATTGATTGGTCCATGGCGCACCCTTGGGCTGCCCAGAGCGATACCACACCGTCGTCGAGACCGCAGGATCATTGCGGTACTGATGCCAGCCCGTAGCCAGGTCGAAGGCGTGGTCGTCATAGACCTGCTTCAGGTAGCCGCCCCCATCGTTGCGCACGATCTCGACCTTGATGCCGACATTGGCGAGCGACTGCTGGATGAAGGTTGCAAAGAGCGTGATGTCCTCGCCCCATGGAGCCGGCAGCAGGCGCACCGAGAAGCGCGTCCCGCCGGCGCCGGCCTTGAACCCGGCTTCGTCAAGCAGCTTCGTGGCGAGTGCCTTGTCGAAGGGATATTGCGGGCCGTTATCGGCCGGATAGAAATCGGTCGAGACGGAGGGGACCGGACCTGTGCCGAGCTTGGCGAAATCGCCGAGGAAATTCTCGATGAAGAACGGGATGTCGAGCGCATGCGCGATGGCGCGCCTGACCCGGATATCTGCGAGTTCCTTGCGGCGGAAATTGAACTCGATCGTGTTCGTGCGGGCGTTGCCCTCGTTGCCCTTGGTCGAAACGATGAAGCGCGGATCCTTGCCGAGACGGGCGGAATCCGAGATCGTCAGGCCCGAGAACGGGCTGTAGTGGATCTGTCCGGCTTCCATCTGGGCGGCTGCGGCAGCGCGATCGGTGACCACACGCCAGACGACGCGATCGAGATAGGGGGCGTTGGCGCGCCAGTAGTTCGGGTTGCGGTCGGCAATGATGTGCTGGCCCCGCTCGTACTGCGCGAACTTGAACGGCCCCGTGCCGACTGGTGCGAGATTGACCGGGTTCTGGCGGATGTCGCCCTTGCCTTCGTAGAGATGGCGCGGCGAGATGTAGCCGAGATCGGGTAGCGCGCGCAGCAACAGGTTGAGCGGCATCGGGCGCTCGTAGCGGAACACCGCCGTCAACGGGTCGGGCGTATCGACGGCGGTAAGGAAGAGCTGCAGCGTGGTGCCGTAGTTGAGGATCTTCTTCCACATCTCCATCGCAGTGAACTGCACGTCTGCGGAGGTGAACGGCTTGCCGTCATGCCAGGTCACGCCCGGCCGCAGCTTGAACGTGATCGTCTTGCCGTCGGGCGCAGCCTCCCAGCTCTCGGCGAGCACACCGACCGGCTGGCCGGTGGCGTCGAGATCGACCAATTGTTCCTGGATCTTGCCGCCGATGATGTAGACGCCGGTCGAGGCCTGCAGGCTCGGGTTCAGCTGGCGCTGCTCAGCGCCGTAATGGACGGTGAAGACCCCGCCCTTGCGCGGCGTCTCCTGGGCGAAGGAGCGCATCGGAAACAGCACGTTGGAAGCGATGGCAGCGCTTGTCAGCAGCGCGGCGCGGCGGGTCATGTCCATGGAGACCTCCTGGGTCCGGTGTTCGATAAGGGCAGGACCGGCATTCACGATGATCCGGTCATCAGGCTGTTCTCAAAGGGAAGCCAAGGCTTCCGTCACGATACGAAGCTGACGATCACGCCATTGGCGGAGTCGGCCGGTACGCTGACGGCGCTGCCATGGCGCACCGCGAGCGGGCCGAGCGCCTTGGCAGGGCCTTCGAGATCGGCACTCGCCAGGACGATCGCGGTTGCGCCGGCGGGAGCCGCACCGATCCGCACCGCATCAGGATAGCGCCGCGCAAAACCGGCCGCATCATAGAACAGGAAATCGGCCCGCTTGCCGCCCGACGGCACCAGCCAGCCGTCATCCTGCGGACGTGCAGGCTCGTCGATCAAACGGCTGAGATGCCCGGCGGCCGCCTTCGGATCTGCCGCGAGGACCTCGACCCGGACGATGCGGCTTGCGCCGTTGGCATGTTTCTGGAGCTCAGGGATCCAGACCGTGTCGCGCGTCAGATGCTGGCAGGCAAAGATGCGCAGCCCGCCGGGACTCTCGTTCAGCGGCCAACGGAAGACATTGAACTTCGCTTCGCCCGTCCCGCCATTCGGCAGATCCACCGGGCGACCGAAATGCACGGGCCCCAGGGCGTCGAGGCCACGGCTCTTGAGTTCGGCTGCGCCAGCGGCAGCATCATCCGTGGTGAAGGCAGCGCGCTCCAGCCCTTCCCGGTTCTTCAGATAGTCCCGGGTCGGCTTGTTCTGATCCGTCTCGGTCAGCACGCCGAGCAGCTCGAGATAGTCCTCTCCGAACATGATCGTGTAGTTGCCGGTGCCCAGGATAGGCGAATGGGTGCCACGCGGAGAGACCGTGAAACCGAGGCGCTCCCATTGCCGGGCAGAAGCATCGAGATCGCGGACGGTCACGACGACATGATCGAGACCGAGAATGTGCTTGAGCGACATGACGCCCCCTTTGAACAAGAACCCAACGGAAGCAGAGTTCATCCGAACGAACAGAGGGGCGCAACCACTTCGAGATGACGATTCCAGCAGCCCCGGCTGCGCGGCACACATAGCGTCCGGAGAATAGTATTTTCAACAACCCGAGCGAGAAAGCCTAAATTTGGTAGATTCCATTCGTCATCGCCCAGAAAAATAGAAAACTGTTCTCCTCAGAGCAAATCGCTGGAACCAACCTACTTGCGAGCGGGCGGTCATGGCGGCAAGTATGCGCAAGCTCCTGCCAAACGGGCTTTGACCAGCCCGCCTTGCGAAAGATCGCCGCCGATGACTGCTCCGCCCTCCGTCGCCTGGCCTCCCTCTCTCTGGGCCGCCACCGCCCGGCCTGGGCCTGTACTCAGCGCGCTCGAAGGGGATGTCCAGACCGATGTCGTGGTGATTGGTGCCGGCTTCACCGGCCTCTCGACTGCGATCCATCTGCGCGAGCGCGGCGTCGACGTTACGATCGTGGAAGCAGCCGAGCCCGGCTGGGGCGCCTCGGGGCGCAACAATGGCCAGGTCATTCCGACGCTAGCCGGCCACGATCCCTCCGCGATGGTGAAACGCCATGGCGAAGCCGGCGAACGCTTCAACGCGGTGCTGCGCGACAGCGCTCAGTACCTGTTCGACCTCGTGCGGAAATACGACATCCCGGCAGAGGCCGAACAGGCCGGCTGGATCCAGCCAGTCCATTCGCCGGGCCGCTTCAAGCTCGCCGAGAAGCGGGTGCGCGAATGGTCGGCGATCGGGGCGCCGGTCGAGCTGCTCGATCGCGCCGCGGCGGCGGAGATGCTCGGCTCGGATGCCTGGTTCGGCGGCTTCTGGAACCGCAGCGGCGGTCATATCAATCCGCTCGCTCTCACCCGCGGACTGGCCGAGGTCGCGCTGAAGCTCGGCACAACCATCTATGCGCGGTCGCCCGCCACATCGATGAGCCATGCCAATGGCCGCTGGACCGTCAAGACCGCGCGCGGCTCGGTCATCGCTCGCGCGCTCGTGCTGGCGACCAATGCCTATACCGGCGAGTTCGAGCGCGATCTGGCCCCCGAGATCGCCAGCGAGGTCATCCCTGTCCTGTCCTGGCAGATGGCGACAAAGCCGGTCAGCGACAACATCGCCAAGACCGTCATCCCGGGCCGCCAGGCGATGTCGGACACCCATCGCGAGCTCTATTTCGCCCGATGGGACGCCCGCAATCGTCTTGTCACCGGCGGCGCCGCAGTGCTGCCGGGCGATGGCGGTGTCAATCTGCGCCCGCAGGTTGCGGCGCGGCTGAAACGACTCTGGCCGCTGCTCGGCGATGTCGAGTTCGACTATGTCTGGTCGGGCTATGTCGGGATGACCCCCGACAATCTGCTCCAGCCGCAGGTGCCGGGCTATCCGCGCATCCACCGTCTCGGGCCGGACGGATTTGCCTGGGTCGGATGTAATGGCCGAGCCGTAGCGCTGTCCATCTCGCTCGGTCGCGAACTTGCCAGGGCGACGCAAGGCACGGCGATCGAGACGCTCGGCCTGCCCTTGTCCGAGCCAAGGCCCCAACCGTTCCGCGCGATCGTGCGCCGGATCGCGCCGCTGGCGCTGCCGCTCTATCGGCGGCTGGACGCGACCGAGATCTGAGCACTCCTCGCACGATGCTGGTGAGCACGGCAGCGCCCGCCCGGTCGATCCGGAGCTCCGGCGCCATTTGGAACATCATCGCCCGGACGATGGCCCGGGCGATCCTTGCTGAGCCAAAACGGCTCGTGGCCCGATGCCCCGCTCAGTGAGCCGCCATGTCGAGCGGCGGTTCGATATCGTCGGTGATCGGGTTCTGGAACGGGTTTTCGGTGCGGAACGCAGCGAAGTCAGCCTGGGCCGCCTTGAGCAGCGCCGGCTGGGACAAGACATCGACCGCGACCCCGGCCATAGCCTTGGCCGCAAGCGAAAGCCCCTTATGCGCGGCCGGCGCGAGGCCCTGCGCAACCAGTTGCCAGGAATGTCCGGGCGTGCCCACCGCATAGCAGGCAACGCGGCATTGCACGGTGGGGACGACCCAGCTCACCGTTCCAACATCGGTGGACCCCACGGAGAGGGCCGCGACATAGTCCAGCGGATAGATATCGTCGCTGAGTGCTTCACCCTCCCGTACGGACAGCCCGAAGCGGCCATAGGAGGCGCGAATATCCTCTTTGGAAAAGGTCTTCTGGAACTCTGCCGCGAAGGCCCGGTCAGCGGCATCGAAACCAGGCCCGCCGAGCCGGATGAGGTTCGCGTGCATCGCCTCTTCGAGCGGACGATTGCCGACGAGGTTGGCATCGCCCGACAATTGCTGCGCAACGACTGAAGTCTCCGTCATCAGAGCAGCGCCATCGGCGATCGCCTTGACCCGCCGCACCAGGTCCCACATCTCGCTGAGCGTCCGGGCGCGGATCAAATGACGCACCGTCGCCTGTGCCTGCACGACATTCGGCGCGATGCCGCCGGCATCGATGATCGCGTAATGCACACGCGCATCGCTCGGCATGTGCTCGCGCATGTAGTTGACGCCGATATTCATCAACTCGACCGCATCGAGCGCACTGCGACCGAGATGCGGCGAGGCAGCCGCATGGGATGCGCGGCCCCGGAAGGTAAACTCGACCTCGACACAGGCAAGCGAGATCGCCTTGCTGACACCGGTGAATGAGGAGGGATGCCAGCAGATCGCGACATCGACATCGTCAAAGAGCCCGGCGCGCACCATGAAGCCCTTGGACGAGCCGCCCTCCTCGGCGGGGCAGCCGTAATAGCGCACGCGTCCCTTGATGCCGTTCGCAGCCAGCCAGTCCTTGACGGCGGTCGCGGCAAGCAACGAGGCCGAACCGAGCATGTTGTGGCCGCAGCCATGGCCATTGCCCCCCGACATGATCGGGCGTTGCTCGGCGACGCCGGCCTCCTGGCTCAGTCCGGGCAGCGCGTCATATTCGCCGAGGATCGCAATGACGGGACCGTCCTCGCCCGACTCGCCGATCAGTGCCGTCGGAAGACCGGCGACGCCCTTCTCGACACGGAAGCCTTCCTTCTCGAGCATCGCGGCGTGTTCGGCGGCCGAACGCTCCTCCTGATAATTCAGTTCGGGCATGGCCCAGACGCGATCGCTAAGCTCGAAGAAAGCCGGACTTTTGGCATCCGCCAACCGCCAGATCTCGGCGGTGTTCTGCTGATCGGTCATATCCTGCTCCTGGCTCTTTCCTGCCCATGCCGTCGCACGGCCGATCGCTCGGATCGGTCTCTGCGCAAACGCGCATCACGACATCAGACCAAACGGCCCGGGCGGCAACCCGGTGAGGAGCATGGGGCCCGATCGCGCCATGCAGCCAGCGCAGGATTCCGCACAGACAGGAACTTGCCCAGGCCGCAAGGCGTCAGGAGGGCACGACGTTGCCGGTCTGGACGACCGATCCTTATGCGGCGTGGCGCGTGGAGCCCTCGACGACGACATAGGGCTCACCGCTCGACAGGCCTTCGACGCGCGCCCTGACGCCATAGACCTCGCCCAGCAGCGACGGCGTCACGATCTCGCGCGGCGCACCGATCGCGACCAGGCGCGTCTTCGCCAGGACAAGGACCCTGTCGGCGACGCGCAACGCCTGATTGAGATCGTGGATCGAGATCAGGACGCACATGCCGCGGTCGCGCGCCAGTCGACGCACGAGCGATAGCACCTCGAACTGGCGATGCAGATCGAGCGCGCTCGTCGGCTCGTCGAGCAGGAGGATGTCCGGTTCGCGCGCCAGCGTCTGGGCGATCGAAACCAGCTGACGCTGGCCGCCGCTGAGTTCCCCAAGCCCCCTGAAGGCGAGATCTTCGATCTCGAGATCGCGCAGCACGCGATCGATCCGCTTGAGCTCGTCATCGCTGACCGACCATGTCCCGCCCTGCTTGAAGGCGAGCAGGATCGATTCGTAAACCGTGAGCACTGCGTTGACCGCCGTATCCTGCGGCAGGTAGCAGGACAACGGCGTGCGGCGCCCGGGCACGGAGCTCTCGCCGGAAATGCTGACCTCGCCCGGCCCTGGCACAAGGCCGGCAATCCGTCGAAAGAGGCTCGACTTGCCGGCCGCGTTCGGGCCGATCACAGCAATGACCTCCCCGCCGCTGAGCAGCGGCGTGGTCACTTCGCTCAGGACGACCTTGCGGCCGTAGCGGACGCCGACATCGCGAAGCTGTAGGCCAACTACCATGACCGCTTCCGATTGGTCAGGATCAAGCTGAAGAAGAACGGCACGCCGATGAGCGCCGTTACGATGCTGATCGGGAAGATGAGGCCCGGTATCAGCGACTTGCTGACGACCGAAGAGGCCGAGAGGATGGCGGCGCCGGCAAGCGCGGACGCCGGCAGGAAGAAGCGCTGGTCCTCGCCGATCACCATGCGAGCGATATGCGGGCCGACGAGGCCGATGAAGCCGATCGTGCCGACGAAGGACACGGGCACGGCCGCCAGCAGGCTGACCAGCAGCATGATCTCCAGCCGCAGCCGCCTGACATCGATGCCGAAGCTTGCCGCCTTCTCGTCACCGAGACGCAGCGTGGTGAGGGCCCAGGCGCGGCGCATGAAGAAGGGCACGCACAGGACAACTACGGCACTGGTGATCGCAAGCTTGTTCCAGCTTGCCTTCGTCAGGCTCCCCATCATCCAGAAGACGACAGCGCCAAGCGCCTGCTCGGAGGCGAAGAACTGCAGCAATGCGAGCAAGGCGTTGAAGGTGAAGACCAGGGCGATGCCGAGCAGGATCACAGTCTCGGTCGTCACGCCGCGGGACTGGCTGAGCACATGGATCAGCATGGCAGCCCCCATCGCCGCGATGAACGCGTTCAGCGGCACGATGTAATCGACGGCGAACGGCAGGATCGCGACGCCGAACACGAGTGCGAGCGCCGCACCAAAACTGGCGGCGGCCGATATCCCGAGCGTAAACGGGCTTGCGAGCGGATTGTTCAGGATCGTCTGCATCTGGGCGCCCGCCATGGCCAGCGATGCTCCGGTCACGACCGCCATCAACGCCACCGGCAAGCGGATGTCCCAGATCACGACGCGCACGGCCACCGGGACGCTGTCCGGCATTACCAGCGCGCGCACGACATCGGACGCCGCATAGCGGGCCGGGCCGATCATCAGGTCGGCGATGAAGCTCAGCAGCAGCAGCAGGAAAAGTCCGGCGAGGATCATGCGCCGGCGCGCGTTCAGGGCGCGATAGCTCGATCGCCCTCCATCCTCTCGCGCCACCTCGGCAGCAGCGCCGCTCATGCCGATCTCGCTCACCCCTTGCCCCCGACGGTCACCCAGTAGCCGGGCTGATAAGGCAGGGGCAGAAAGCGCTCATGCAGCGTCTTCAGCGTGGCATCGGCATCGACATCCCCAAACAGGTCGGGATGCAGCCACTTCGCAATCTCCTGGATCGCGACGAACTGGTAGGGGCTGTTGTAGAACTGGTGCCAGATGCCATGGACGCGGCCGTTCTTGACGGCAGCGGTCTGGGCGAAGGCGGGGCGGCGCGACAGCGCCGTGAGCTTGCGGCGCGCCTCGATCAGGTCGACGCCGGGGCCAAGGCCGACCCAGGCCCCACCCGGGACATAGGCCTCCCAATTGCCGCCGGTGACGATGACGACATCGGGATTGGCGGCCACGACTGCCTCGGCATTGACCGTACCGAAGGTCCCGGGGATCAGGTCGCCCGCAAAATTCTTGCCCCCGGCGATCTCGACCATCTTGCCGAAATTCTCGTTCCCGAATGACATGCAGCAATCGTCGGAATAGCCCCCGGCGCGCTCGATCATCACGACCGGGCGCTTCAACGCCGTAGCCTTGGCAAGACGGTCCGTCACCAGCGAGATCTGCTCGGCCCGGAACCTGATGAAATCCTCCGCAAGCGCCTCCTTGCCGAAGAGCTTGCCGATCACTCGCATGGAGGGTTCGGTGTTCTGGAAGGGTTTCTCGCGGAAATCGACATAGACGACGGGAATGCCGACGGAGGCGAGCTTTTCGACCAGCTTGGCCTCGTCGCTGGCGATCTTCGCCTCGACATTCAGGAAGAGAACGTCCGGCTTCAGCGCGATCGCCTGCTCGACGTCGAATGCGCCCTCCTTCATGCCGCCGAAATTCGGCAGTTTGGCAATGGCGGGATAGCGGGCGAGATAGGCCTTGTAACTGTCGGGGTCGGCTTTCGGCAGATCGTCGCGCCAGCCGACGACACGCTTGAACGGATCGTCCCTGTCGAGCGCGGCGACGAAGTACATCTGCCGCCCTTCGCCAAGGATCACGCGTTCGACTGGCGCGTTGACCTCGACCGCGCGGCCGAGAACATCCGTGACGCTGACCTTCTCCGCCAAGGCAGGCAACGTCGATGCGATGAGGCCAATGGTCAGAGTGGCTGCTTTAATAACCTTGTGAAGCAATGCCATCATGCCACCACCTAAACCTCGTCTGAGCTGGGCGGCTCGTATGAAATGACACAAGGTCGGTCAAGGCATATCTTTTAGAATACGTCCAATCTACTTGATTAAACCAATTCTAAAGTGAAGAACGGGCCGATCATCCACAAAACTTGTCAGCACAAACCGACGGAAAGACTTGTGAGATGCGGCGCAGCGTGGTGAAAGGTGTCGGAAACGGACCAAGACAAGGCGAATGATCGATGTCGACCACGATCGCAAATCGCAACCTGAAGGATGAAATCCGGGACTATTGGTCCATCAGGTCAGAGACATTCGATACGACGCCGGGCCACGAGATCTTTTCCCTGGAAGAACGGCGCGCATGGCTCGCGCTTCTGTCGCGGCACCTTGGCACCGATCAGGGGCGCCGGGCGCTCGACCTGGCCTGCGGCACCGGGGTGATCTCGCTGCTGCTGTCGGAACTCGGCTTTTCAGTGACAGGCCTCGACCTCTCCGAGGCCATGCTGGCGCGCGCCCGCGCCAAGGTCTCGGGCAAGGGACCAATCAAGCTCTTCCTCGGCGATGCCGAGAATACACTGGAGCCCTCGGACAGTTATGACGCAGTGGTCACGCGGCATCTCGTCTGGACGCTGCCCGACCCGCCGGCCGCTTTCGCCGAATGGCACAGGGTTCTCAAGCCCGGCGGGCGCGTCGCGATCATCGATGCGGACACCATCAACACCCCTCCGGACAGGCGGCTGATCAAATGGCTCGCACGACTTGCCAAACGCCTGAGCAGGAATGTGCCGCCTCCCCCGCCCTATGCGGATACCCATGCGAGCATCCTGTCGCGCGTCTATTTTTCTGACGGGTGCCGCCCCGATGCCGTAGCCGAATTGCTGAGGCAGGCGGGCTTCGAGGACATCATCGTCGACCGGGACCTTGGCCCGATCCACCACGCCCAGGGCCGCTTCATGCCGCTCTTCCAGCGCCTCGAGCGTGCGGCTCAAAACCGCTTCCTGATTTCCGCACGCAAGCCTGCTTAGGCTGATTTCTCCCCCAGTGCGGACGGGCTGACTGGCAAGGGCGGCGGCGTGCCCTGCGCCCGGTCCCGAGGCGCACGGCATTCGCCCCTGCCGGATCCGGGCAGCATCATCTCATACCGAGCACGCAGCCTCGGCAGGAATGGCGGTGCGCCGCCCCGTTCAGCCTTCCGGCGAACAGCTGGATCAGCACCGCGTTGCGCAGTCCCTTGCCTCCCGGATCGGCCGACGCCGGGCCGCGCAGCCTCGTCGCTGAATTCGCAGCGCCGGCCTTCCTGACGCCGACAGCATGACCGGGGTCGGCGAGAAAGCGTGACCTTCCCCGGATTGAGCGCCGGGCCGCTTCAAGCGACGCGCACCAGCCCAAGCGGGCTGCAGCACCATTGATCCGACACCAGGGCCACCGCGTGCCCCATGGGCATCCCGCCCACAATCCTTACCGCCCGTTGACTCTTCGGTCAGTCGCGATATTGTTCCTTTTATTGCAACTCTAGTTCCATTTTATGGAACTTTTTTGGACTCAACCGGATGTCCATTCTGTCGGCCGCCGTCGATGTGCTCCGTTGCTTCTCCAGCACGCGTCACGATGTGACCGTGACGGATCTGGTTTCGTTGCTTGGAATGCCGAAGAGCAATGCGTCGCGGCTGCTGCGGGCGATGCGCGACGAGGGGCTGCTTGAAACGGTCGGCGACAGCAAGCGTTACCGCCCCTCCCTGCTGCTCAATCAGGTCGGCCATATCTACCGCTTCGCCGCTTCGCTGATCGACCGTGCCGACACCGTGGTCGGGCGCGTCTCGGACGAGGTCGGGCATACCGGCTATATCAGCGTGAGACGCGGCAACGACATCGTCGGCGTCACGGCCCATCCCGGACGCCACGCCCTGCGTGTCGTCACGTCGATTGGCGACCGTATCGCCGCCTTCGCTTCCAGCACCGGCCGCGCCCTGCTGGCCCGCCTGCCGGACGACGAAGTCCGCCGCCTCTATGCCAGCGGTTTCGTTCCCCCGTCCGACACGGCCCCCCAGGACCTCGACGAACTCCTGGCGCGCCTCGCCGTCACACGACGCGAGGGCTACGCCGAATCCCATGACGAGGCGGTCAGGGGCGTGCGCGCCATCTCGGTTTCGGTCGGCGACCCGACCACCGGCGACGAAGTCGCACTCTGCATCTCCTTCCCGGCTGCGACCGTCACGCCGGAGGAGCGCCTCGCCATCATCCGTTCTCTGGGAGACGGCGCCGCCGAGATCGCAGCGCTGACCCGGGACCCGCTCTTCATTCCCCTACATCCCTCAATCGCGGAGACAGCTCCATGAGCAATCGTTGGCGCATCGGCTTCGATATCGGCGGCACCTTCACCGATTTCATCCTCTATGACGGCCAGGAGCGCTCGGTTCGGCTGCACAAGCGCCTGACCACGCCGCATGACCCGTCCGAGGCGGCCCTGATCGGCCTTGGCGAGCTGACCGAGATGGCCGGCATCACGCTGGCCGATATCGGCGACATCGTGCATGGCACGACGCTGGTGACCAACGCGGTGATCGAGCGCAAGGGTTCCAAGCTCGGCCTGATCACCACGCGCGGCTTCCGTGACATCCTCGAAATGGGAACCGAGCAGCGCTACGACATCTACGATCTGTTCCTGACCTTCCCCGAGCCGCTCGTCTCGCGCGAGCTTCGCCTCGAAGTCGCCGAGCGCATCGACCGCGACGGCAAGGTCGTGACGGCGCTCGATACCACAGCGGTGCGTGCAGCCGCCCGCGAGCTTGCCGCCGCCGGCTGTGAAGCCATCGCGATCTGCTTCCTGAACAGCTACCGCAATTCCGCCCACGAGCAGGAAGCCGGCCGGATCGTTCGTGAAGCCTGCCCTGAACTCACGGTCTCCCTGTCGAGCGAGGTCGTCGCCGAGATCTGGGAGTATCAGCGCTTCGTCACCACCGCGGCGAACGCCTATGTCCAGCCGTTGATGCGCCGCTATCTGGAACGGCTGGAGCGCGAGCTCGCAGCCCGCTCCTTCACCGGCTCGCTGCGGCTGATGCATTCGGCGGGCGGCCTGGTCTCGCCAGAGACCGCCCGCACCTTCCCGATCCGCCTGCTCGAAAGCGGCCCGGCCGGCGGCGGCCTCGCGACCGCCTTGTTCGGTGAGCTCGCCGGCCACAAGGACGTCATTTCCTTCGACATGGGCGGCACCACCGCCAAAGCCTGCATGATCGAGGACGGCCGCGCCGAGATCGCGCCGATGCTCGAAGCCGGGCGCGTCAACCGCTTCGCCAAGGGTTCCGGCCTGCCGATCAAGGCTCCCGTCATCGATATGATCGAGATCGGCGCCGGTGGCGGCTCGATCGCGGCCATCGATGAGGTCGGCCTGCTCAAGGTCGGCCCACACTCCGCAGGGTCCGACCCCGGCCCGGCCTGCTACGGCATGGGCGGTACCAAGCCAACCGTCACCGACGCCAATCTGGTGCTCGGCTACTATGACCCTGGCTTCTTCCTGGGCGGACGCATGGCGCTCGATCTCGCGGCCGCGCGCAAGGCCGTTGCCTCGGTCGCCGAGCCGCTCGGCCTCTCCGTGGAGGAAGCCGCCTGGGGCATCCACAAGGTCGTCGTCGAGAGCATGGGCGCTGCGGCGCGGGTCCATCTCGTCGAGAAAGGCAAGGATCCGCGGCACTACGCCATGGTCGGCTTCGGTGGGGCCGGCCCGGCTCACGCCGTCGACGTCGCCCGTGTGCTCGGCGTCCGGCAGGTCATCATTCCGCCGGCCTCGGGCGCAGCCTCGGCGCTCGGCTTCCTCGCCGCGCCGCTCTCCTTCGACATGGTGCAGTCGCTGCCGGTCGAGTTCTCGGAGGGTTTTGACGCCAAGGCCGTCAATACCGTGCTCAGCGAGCTCGAGGCCCAGGGCCGCAAGCACCTGATCGAGGCCGGTGTGAAGCCAGCCGACATCACGGTCGAGCGCTCCGCCGATATGCGCCTCGTCGGCCAGATGCATGATATCGCGGTGACGCTGCCGGCCGGAACGATCGATGCGTCCAGCCTGGACGCCATCCGCGCGGCTTTCGCCACAACCTATTCGGCGCGCTACACCTCGGTCTACGAGGGCGCCCGTCTGGAGGCGATCAACTTCCGCGTCCGCTGCGCCGGCCCGGTGCCGACCCTCTCGCTCTCCGGAGCGGCCGGCGGCGGCGATGCCGGCACCAAGGTGAAGGGTACTCGCAAGGCCTGGTTCGAAAGCGGCTGGAGCGAGGCAACCGTCTATGATCGCTACGCCCTGCGGCCGGGCGACAGCATCAGCGGGCCCGCGATCATCGAGGAGCGCGAGGCGACCACCATCGTTCCTCCCGGGGATACGGTCGCGATCGACGAGGTGCTCAACCTGCTGGTCAGCGTCGGGCGGGCCAGCGCCGCCGAGACCACGATCAGCGCCGACATGCCGTTGGCCGAGGCCGCGCGCCGGATCGAAGCCGACCCGATCTCGCTGGAGATCATGTGGAGCCGCCTCGTCAATGTCGTCGAGGAAATGTGGCTGACCGTCTGCCGCACGGCCTTCTCGCTGGTGATCTCCGAAGCGCAGGATTTTGCCTGCGAGCTGCTCGACCCCGAGGGCGAGACGCTGGCGCACTCGCCGCGCGCCATGCCGGTGTTCAACCTGACCCTGCCGCGCGCCGTCAAGGCGCTGCTGGAGCGCTATCCGGCCGACACCCTGAAGCCCGGCGACGTTCTGATCACCAATGATCCCTGGCTCTGCGCCGGCCATCTCTTCGACATCGCCGTGGTCACGCCGGTGTTCCTGGGCGATCGCGTCGTCGGCCTGATGGGCACTGTCGGCCATGTCTCCGATATCGGCGGCACCAAGGACAGCCTCAGGGCCCGCGAGATCTACGAGGAAGGCTTCCAGATCCCGCCGATGAAGCTCTATGAGGCTGGCCGGATCAACGAGACGCTGGTCCGCCTGCTGGGCGAGAACGTCCGCAATTCCGAGCAGGTCCTCGGCGATCTGCATTCGTTCGTCGCGGCCAATGCGATCGGCGCCGAGCGCCTGCAGTCCTTCCTGAGCGATTACGGCATGCAGGATCTGCGCGCCCTCGCCTCGGTGGTGCAGGACCGTTCCGAGAGGGCCATGCGCGAGGCCATCGCCGCGCTGCCGGATGGAACCTATCACGGCACCGTCTCGAACAATCCGCTCGGCACGCCGATGACCTATCCGCTGGCGTTGACCGTCAAGGGCGACACGATCCATCTCGACTTTGACGGCGCCCCGCCGCAGCTGCCGCAGGGCGGGCTCAACTGCACGCTGAACTACACGATGGCGCATGCGACCTACCCGCTGAAATGCATGCTGACGCCGAATGTCCGCGGCAATGCCGGTTGCTACCGCGCCTTCTCGATCGACGCGCCGAAGGGCTCGATCCTGAACTGCGACAAGCCGCTCGCGGTCAACCTGCGGACGCGCACTGGCTGGTACATCGCGCCGAACATCTTCCGCGCCCTGTCGCAGGCCGCGCCGAACCAGGTCCAGGCCTTCACCGGATTGCCGGTGGCGGCGAGCGTCTATGGCAGGGACCAGGCGGGCGACACCTATTCCGACATGCTCTTCGTCGGCGGCGGCCAGGGCGGCTCGGCCCATGGCGACGGCAAGTCCGGCCTTCTCTATCCGACCTCGGCAGCCAACACCTCGATCGAGACCTTCGAGGCGCGTGTGCCGGTGCTGGTGGTCGAGAAGACCTATCTCACCGACTCCGGCGGTGCCGGCGAGCATCGCGGCGGTCTCGGCCAGCGCGTCCGCCTGCGCAAGCTCTCCGATGACGGTCTCCCGACGCTGGTCTCGCTCTATCCGGAGGGCGTCAACAATCCGATCCCGGGCCTGTTCGGCGGCAAGGCCGGCGGCGGCGCGTCGGGGCGTGTCATCGATGAGCAGGGCCATGTCCTGAAGGATGTCGGGACCGGCGACCTCGTCCAGGTCAAGCATCCCCATGAGATCGTCGAACTCGTGCTCGCCGGCGGCGCCGGCTACGGCGCAGCGTCGGAGCGCTCACGTGACGCCATCGCCCGCGACATCGCACTCGGCCTCGTCTCGCCGGAGGCCGCCAAGCGCGATTACGGGGTCCAGACCGGCCATGCGACGCATGACGTCGGCGAGGCCAAGGCCGGCATCCTTGTTGCCTGACGACTGACATCAACAAGCACATCTGCCCCTCCAGGGGCCAATAACGGGGACTGAGGCATGAAGGACCAACCGAAAGGAGTGCCTCAGCGGCACCCGAGCCTGTTCGAGCCGGGGACGCTGGTACTGATCGCCATTCTTTGCGTCTTTGGCGCGATCATTGGCATGCAGCTTCTGGTGTCCCTGGGCATCACGGCGAACACATCGCTGATCGGGGCGCTCGCCGCCATGGCGCTTGCGCGCGTGCCGATAGCGATGTTCACGCGCTACCGCTCGATCCATGTCCAGAATCTGGCTCAGAGCGCGATCTCGTCGGCGACATTCGGCGCTGCCAACAGCCTGCTGCTGCCGATCGGCATCCCCTTCCTGCTCGGTCGCTCCGATCTGGTGCTCCCGATGCTGGCAGGCGCCTTCGCCGCGATGCTGCTCGACGCCTATCTGCTCTACCGGATGTTCGATTCCCGGGTGTTTCCAGCGACCGGTGCCTGGCCCCCGGGCGTTGCCGCCGCCGAAGCCATCAAGGCCGGCGACGAGGGCGGGCGCAAGGCGGTGCTGATGGGGGTTGGCTTCGTTACCGGCATCCTGGCCTCCTTCGTCAAGGTGCCGCTCGCGGCCATTGGCTTTGTCGGGTCCACGGCCGTCTCCGGCATTCCAATGTCGGCCTTCGGCGTCGCCTTCATCGGCAATATCTGGGCGCTCTCGATGTTCGGCGTCGGCCTGCTGCTGCGCGGCTATTCGAGCCAGCTCTTCGGCGGCCCGCTCTTTACCGACATCATCCCGAAGGGCGATCTGATGGCGGCCTATATCCCGCACGGTTTCATGATCGGTGCGGGCCTGGTTGCCCTGTTCCAGGTCGCGCAGCTCCTGTTCAGGCGCAGCGAAGCCCAGAAGCTGGCCGAGGCCGCCTCCGGCGTCTCCGATGCCGAAGTCAGGCGCGCGCTCGGTCTCGGCACCATTGCCTATCTCGGAATCGCGGTCTTCATCGCACTGGTCGGCGGCCTGATGAGCGATATGTCGATCGGGATGCTGATCCTGTTCGTGCTCTATGCGGCCTTTGCAGCGTATGTGCATGAGCTCATCGTCGGCCTCGCCGCGATGCACTCTGGCTGGTTCCCGGCCTTTGCCGTCGCCCTGATCACCTTGATCATCGGCATGCTGATCGGCTTCCCGATGCCGGCGCTTGCCTTGCTCGTCGGCTTCTCCGCCGCGACGGGGCCCGCCTTCGCCGACATGGGCTATGACCTGAAGGCCGGCTACATCCTGCGCGGCAACGGCGCCGATCCCGCCTTCGAGCGCGACGGCCGGCGGCAGCAGCTCTTCGCTGCAATGTTCGCCTTCGTCATCGCCGGTGCGGTGGTGCTGGTCTCCTACCAGTCCTATTTCGACCAGAACCTGGTTGCCCCCGTGAACAAGGTCTATGCCGCGACGATCAAGGCAGGCGTAGCGCCAGGCGTCGCCTGGCAGCTCGTCCTCTGGGCGATCCCGGGCGCGATCCTGCAGTTCATCGGCGGCCCGAAGCGTCAGATCGGCGTGCTCTTCGCCACCGGCCTGTTGATCAGCTTCCCGATGGCGGGCTGGGCCGTCCTGGCCGGCATCGTCTGCCGGCTGATCTGGGAGAAACTGCGCGGCAGCACGGGCGAAGGGGACATGGAGGTCTTCGCCGCCGGCATCATCGCCGGAGACGCGATCTTCAGCTTCTTCGACTCGGTGATCAAGAACTTCAGGCGCTAAAGCATCGGCCCCAAAAGCGTTTTGCGGCTTTCGGGGAAGCCGATGCGAACACAGAAGGCTGGATCATCGGACCGGAAACGAGATCCGATCGATCTCAGCGCCCGTGCCGGAAACGGCACGGGGATCCCCATTCGACAGAGGACGGTCGCGCATGCGCAAGCTCGGAACCCTGACCATCGGCCAGGCCCCACGCTCCGATATCACGCCCATTCTCGACGCGGTGATCGGCTCCGAGCTGCCGCGCTGCCATGCGGGCGTGTTGGACGGGCTGAGCCAGGTCGAGATCGAACGCGACTTCGGCCCTCGCCCCGGAGCTGCCGTACTGATCACCAAGCTGCTCGACGGCAGCTCGATCATCATCGACAGGAACCGCACCGAAGCTGCGGCACAGGCCAAAATCGCCATGCTGGAGGCCGAGGGCTGCAGCACGATCCTGATGCTCTGCACCGGCCATTTCGAGACTCTGGCGACAGACAGGGCGCAGCTGATCGAACCTGACCGTATCCTGCCGCCAACGGTCGCCGCCCTCACCCAGGGCGCGCAACTCGGCATCATCGTGCCGCTCGCCGAACAGATCGCAACCGAGGCCGGGAAATGGGCCGGGCTTGATCGCAAACCGCTCTATGCTGCGGCCTCGCCTTATGGCGGGCCTAGTCCCAACCTGGTCGAGGCGGCCAGCGACCTCGCCAGGCGCGGTGCCACGGTTCTGCTGATGGACTGCATGGGCTTCGTCGAGGCTCATCGCCGCGAGGCCGCGGAAGCGGCGAAGCTGCCCGTCATCCTCTCCAACAGCCTGATCGGCAAGCTCGTTTCCGAGATTGTCTGAGCGCGGCCGTCATGCTCAGGGTCCAATTTGGGGCAGATCGCCACGCAATGGTCTGGCGGGTGAACACAGGCACCGGTCACGCCAGCCATTACAGGGCTCGATACTTCCGTGGCGCAAGCGGAAGGCAGCGTCTGGAGCCCCGCCTTCAGCCGCTCTTCCGGCCGGCTGTGGCTCGTTCGATCATCTCAGATTGCCGAACTGGCTCTTCTGCGTGACGCCGGCTCGGATCTGCTGCTCTTCGATCGCCGCTCGCGGCCGTCGGAGCCCCGCACCCGGTATTGCCGCTGTCCGTTTTCGCCCGCCGGCAGTACCCGGACGATCTGGTAATTTACGACGTCGGATCTGTCGCGGAAGCCGAAACTCAGGCTGATCACATCGCCTTCCCTATAATCACTGGTCATGGAGCAGCTCCTCGCTCTCGCAGCGCTCATCGAGGAGGCTGCCAACGAAGGTAGCCCCATCGCTGCAATGATCGGTGATCGCAAGGTTCACGACATGCCCGTCCTCGCAGATCAACCTGATCTCATAGGAGAGCAGCAAGGGTGCGACCTGGCGTAGATCGAGGTCGAAATGCCCGCGGCATCCGCCGTTTGCGTTCCGGGATGTTTCGAAACTGTAAGATACAGGCTGGCGCGTGCCGTCGCGCCAGATGATCTGGCCCTTGCCCTGAAGCCAGGTGACCTGGCGTTCGCTTTGCACGACGAGATTCCAGCCTTGACCGGCACCAACCTGGCACCGCGGCCCGCCCTCGGTTCAGGTTGAACGGAAGCGGCGATCCAGTGAGCGCTCTTCCAGGGCACCAGGCAAGCAAATTCCGCGCGTCATCTCAGCACAGAGGCACGCGGGGGACGCCTTTCGGCATGGGGACAACCCAACTGAGAGGCGCGTGCTGCCGTCCCACTCTGTGCAGCCCGCAGCGATGCCTCTCCCCCTTTCGAGCAGGGCAGCATGCGAGGTCACGGCAGATCCATTCTGGGATCGAGTGCGTCGCGTAAGCCGTCGCCAACGAAGTTGAAGCTCGTGACGGCGAGCGTGATCGCGGCGCCGGGCAGGATCGCAAGCCAGGGTGCGCTGGTGAGATAGCTCTGGGCGTTCTCGAGCATGTTGCCCCAGCTCGGGGTCGGCGGCTGGATGCCGTAGCCGAGGAAGCTGATATAGCTCTCGGCCAGGATCGCATGGGCGACGTTCAGCGTCGCGGCGACGACGATCGAAGCGATCGCGTTCGGCAGTAGCTGACGAAACATGATGCGACGGTTGCTGGCGCCCGTTGCAACAGCTGCAACCACATAATCCCGCGTCCGGAGCGATTTTATCTGAGCCTCGACGACCCGCGCCACCTCCATCCACGAGGTCATCGCGATCAGCATGACGATCGAAGGCACCGACGGCGAGATCAGCGCCGAAATCGCCAGCAGCAGGAAAATCGAGGGGAAGCAGAGCATCGCGTCGACGAAACGCATCAGGGCAGCTCCGACCGCACCTTCGTAGAAGCCGGCGATCATGCCGATGCAGATGCCGATCGCCATGCTGATCAGCATGGCGGAAAATCCGACCGCGAGCGAGATCCGCCCGGCCATCAGCAGCCGCGCCAGGATATCGCGCCCGAGCGGGTCGGTGCCGAGCACATGTGGGCCCGAGAAGGGCGGCGCGAAGCGCTGCCGGATGTCGATGAACGTGTCGCTATAGGGCAGCAGCATCGGCCCGACGATGCAGGCGAGCGTCATTGCCACGATTGCCATGGCTCCGAAAACCGCCAGCCGGTGCCGGCGGAAACGGCGAAAGCCGGGGCTGTTCCAGAAGAACGGCGAAGCTGCGATCCGGATTTCGGTGACGCCGGTGAGATCAGCGCTCATCAGCCATTCCTCGCAATCCGCGGATCGGCGAGACCGTAGAGCAGGTCGGCGATCAGACTGCCGAGCAACACCAGGATGGCGGTGAACATCAGGATGCCCATCACGGTCGGATAGTCGCGGTAGCTGATCGAGTCGAGGAAGAGCCGCCCCATGCCCGGCCAGGTGAAGACGGTCTCGGTCACCAGTGCGCCCGACAGCAATGTCGGCACATGCAGGCCGGCGATCGTGATCATCGGCAGCAGCGCGTTGCGAAAGGCATGCCGCAGCAGAACCTGGCGTTCCGGCACGCCCTTGGCCCGGGCGGTGCGGATATAGTCCTGATTGACGACCTCAAGCATCGAGGAGCGCATGTAGCGGCTCCAGACCGCCGTCGAGACCAGCGCGAGCACGATGCACGGCCCGATCAGATGATGGATCCGGTTGAGCGCCGAACCATCGCCGATGGTGTAGCGGTTGCCGGCAGGCAGCCAGCCAAGCCCGACCGAGAAGACATAGATGATAACGAGGCCGAACCAGAAGGTCGGGATCGAGAGCGCAATCATCGCGCCGATCGTCGCGAGTGAATCGAACAACGAGTAGCGTCGGATCGCGCCAAGGATACCGACCCAGGCGCCGAGCAGCATGGCGAGCAGGGTCGAGCTCAGCATCAATTCCATCGTCGCCCCGATATGGGAGGCGATGATGTGCAGCACCGGCTGATGGTCGCGATAGGATAGGCCCCAGTCGCCGCGCAGCATCCGCCAGAGCCATTCCGCATATTGCACCGGCAGCGGTCGGTTGAGGCCCAGCTGCTCGGCGATGCGGTCGAGATCGGCCTGGGTCATGTCGCCGCCAGCGGCGAACTGCGAGAGCGGGCCGCCCGGAGCCAGGTGCAGGATCGCAAAGCCGATCATCGAGACGATGAGCAGCAGCACGAGCGCCTGCAGCAGCCGTCGCACGAGAAAGGTGCTCATGGCGCGGTGTTCCGGGCGGATCCGCTCATGGTCTCAGCGCGCCCAGTACCAGCTGCCCATGTTCCAGGTATTCTGGCGGGCATTGATGTTGGGCTCGTAGCCGATGAGACCCTCCTTGTAGCCCTCGACCGGAACATATTGGTAGATTGGCAGGATCGGCAGTTCTTCGCGGACGATCTCCTGCAATTTCCAGTAGATCGTCTTGCGCTTGGCCTGATCGAAGGTTTCCTGCCCCTCCTTCAGCAGCTTGTCGACTTCGGCATTCTGCCACTGCATCTGGTTGGCGCCGCTTCCGTTCTTGGCGGGGATAGCATCGGAGGCGAAGCGTGAGGCCGGATCGGGATCGATCACGGTACGGAAGGCGGTGCCGACCAGCAGCGACTGGAACTTCGAGCGCGTATAGAACTCGCCCCAGATCACCGCAGCCGGCATGTTGTTGATCTTCATGGAGACGCCGACCTGCTGCCAGTCCTGCATCATCAGTTGCTGGCACTGCTCGCGCAGCGAGGCGCCGGTCGTCGTCGAGACCGCGAATTCGAGCGGCACGCCGTTCTTTATGCGAACGCCGCTGCCGCTGCGTTTCCAGCCAGCGTCGTCGAGCAGCTCGTTGGCCTTGGCGAGGTCGTAACTCTGCTGCGGCAGATTGGGATTGTAGGCCCAGGATTCCTGAGGCGCGAAGGACTCCGTCGGCTTGTGCAGGCCGTAGAAGATGACGTCGATGATCGCCTGCTTGTTGATCGAGGCGTAGAGCGCCTGGCGCACCGCCTTTTCGGACAAGGCCGGATGCTCCAAGTTGGGCATCAGGATTTCGAGCGAAGCATTCGGGATCTTCACGATCTTGCGGCCCGGCAGCTTCACCGCCTCGGCATAGAAATTCGCCGGGATGCCGGTGCCGATGATGAGATCGACCTGCCCCGTACGGAATTGCGCATAGAGTGCCGTCTGGTCCGGCACATATTTGAGGACGGCCTTCTCCAGATAGGGGCCCTTGCCGTGATAGCGCTCGTTGGCCACGAGCGTGATGTTATCGCCCGGCGTGCGCTGCCCCCATTTGAAGGGCCCGGTGCCGACCGGCGCGCCGTTGAAGGGCGCGGTATTCGGGTCGCTGGCCTTTTCGAGCAGATGCTTGGGCACGATGAAGGTGTTGGAGAGCAGCGCCAGATAGGGCGCGTAGGCCTTCTCCATGCGCCAGGAAATCTCGTGCGGTCCCTTGACCACGATATCCTTGACCAGCGCATGGCCGACGCGGGTGCGGCTCTTGAAGCCCGGCGCATTGATCAGCTCGAGTGTGTATTTCACATCCTCGGCGGTGAAGGGCGTCCCGTCATGCCAGGTAATGCCCTCGCGCAGTTTGACCTTCCAGGCCAGGCCACCTTCCGAGATGCCGCCATTGGCCTCGCTCGGCACCTCCGTTGCGAGGTCGGGCGTCAGGTTGCCCTGGGGGTCGGCGAGCCACATCGTGTTGAAGACCTGCATCCAGACGGTCTCGTCGACCTCGATGCCGGGCATCAGCGGGTTGAATGCGGTCGGCTCCTGCGACAACCCCACGACAACCTGGCCGGTTGGTTTGGCGGGCGGTGGCGGAGCAGGCTTGGTCTGGGCGCTGGCGCTAATACCAGAAGCGGCGATCAGGCCGCCCGCTCCGAGCGCGAGAAACTGGCGGCGATGCAATGCCGGCATCGGGAAAGCCAAACGGGTCGTTCCGTCGGAGTGCTTGATCATCCGGTAACCCCTCTTTTGCTTGTTTTGCGGAAGTCCCGGGCGCCCCGGGCAATTCAGGCGGAATCGATCGCGTATCCACGCCGCCCGCTTCATCCGTCGGGTCGTTCGCGGGCGCGGCCGATCCTTCAACCGCGCAGCTAGGTTAGGCGCGCGACCACCCACTTCGGATGCCGATCACGATGGCCGGCTGGGCATAATCTGCTGATTCAACCGCTGTCTTTGGCATAGGGTTCTGCACCGGATCGGGTCTTATCGAGCCGACCAAATCGGATCGGCCGTGCGGAGGGATTAGTCGTCGGCCGCGCGGCGCTGTCCCGCATCGCAAGGAAAGCCAGCCTATGTCTCCTCCGGTCACGTGCGTCCACAGCGACGAGACACTGCCGAAATCTGCCGATGTGGTGGTCATTGGCGGCGGCATCGCCGGCACGAGCGCGGCCTATGAGCTGGCAAAGAAGGGGCATTCGGTCGCGTTGCTCGAAAAGGGGCACCTCGCCGGCGAGCAATCCAGCCGGAACTGGGGCTGGTGCCGTCAGCAGAATCGCGACCTGCGCGAATTGCCCCTGGCCCAGCGCGCCGTTGAGATGTGGAGCGGTTTGAACGAGGAACTCGGCGCCGAGACGGGCTTCCGCCGCACCGGGCTGCTCTATGTCACGACCAAACAATCCGATCTCGATCTGTGGTCGAACTGGGCCGACCGCGCTCGCGAGCATCAGATGCACAGCCGGATGCTGACGGCTGCCGAGGCCAAGGCCATGTCGCCGGGCAGCACGGAGAACTGGATCGGCGGCGTGCATTCGCCGACCGACGGGCGGGCCGAGCCCGCGCTGGCGACTCCCGCCATCGCCGAAGGGGCGCGCAAGCGGGGCGCGACCATTCATCAGAACTGCGCTGCGCGGGGACTGGAGACCCACGGTGGCAGGGTTTCGGCCGTCGTCACCGAAAGAGGCACGATCCGGACCAGCGCGGTGCTCTGCGCCGGCGGGGCCTGGAGCTCGATGTTCTGCCGCCACCACGGCATCAAGCTGCCGCAGGCCGGCGTGCGCTCGACCTCCTTTTTCACAGAGGCAGCACCGCAGGTGATCGAGGGCGGGCTATCGATGCCCGACCTCACTTTCCGGCGTCGGCTCGACGGGGGCTACACGGTCGGCATCAGCGGGCGCGGCCTGCTCGAACTCACCCCGCAGGGCATGCTCTACGCACAGCAGTTCTGGCGGACCTTCAAGAAGCGGCGCTGGGGCCTGACCATCCGGGCCGGCCGGTCCTTCTTCGCCGGACCAGAGGCGATCTCCCGCTGGAGCAATGACAGTATCTCGCCCTTCGAGCGGATCCGCACCTTCGATCCGCCGGCACAGGAGGAGCTGATCAGCTTTGCCCTGACAAGGCTTGGACAACTCTATCCGCAGCTCGCCAATGTGAAGATCGCGCGCAAATATGGCGGGCTGGTCGATTTCACCCCGGACTGGATTCCGGTCATTTCCGGCGTCGCGGCCCTGCCCGGCTTCTATATCTCGACGGGCTATAGCGGTCATGGCTTCGGCATCGGCCCGGCCGCAGGGCGCCTTGCCGCCGACATCGTCGCCAACGACACCCCGATCGTCGATCCACGGCCCTATCGCTACAGCCGCATGATCGACGGGACCGATCTCGGCGAGCCCGGCATGATGTGACGCGGCTTGGATTTGGATCTCGCCCGAGGAACCGCCGACCACCGGCATCGAGACCGCGCTGCGGCATCGCGTCCGGCACCGATGCAAAGATGATCCAATGCTGCCGGCAGCGCGGTCGCTAACCTCCTGACGAAACCGCCGGAGCTCCCCGTTTATGTCACCGACGCTTGAACGCATCGCCAGCAATGCGCGCCTGCCCGCCGAAGCCGATGTCGTGGTGATCGGCGCCGGAATCGTCGGCAGTGCGGCAGCCTATTACCTCGCGAAGCGTGGGCACGCCGTCGCGCTCGTCGAGAAGGGTGTCGTCGGCGGCGAACAGTCGAGCCGGAACTGGGGCTGGTGCCGCCAGCAGAACCGCGACGCCCGCGAACTGCCCCTCGCCATGCGCGCCATGGATCTCTGGGACAGCTTCAGCCGCGAAATCGGCGGCGATATCGGCTTCAGGCGCAGCGGACTCGTCTATGCCAGCAATGATACCGGCCAGATCGCGCAATGGGAAAAATGGCGGGAAACGGCGCGGCAGTTCGGCATCGATACGCGCATGCTCTCCGGTAGCGAGGCGGCAGCCATGACGGGCGGCCACTCCTGGCGCGGCGGGGTCCATTCGGTCAGCGACGGCAAGGCCGAGCCCGCACGCGCCGCACCTGTCCTCGCAGAAGGCGCCCGTTCGCATGGTGCGAGCATCCACCAGGATTGTGCTGCGCGCGGCCTCGACATCACGAATGGCGCGGTCTCCGGCGTGATCACCGAGAAGGGGTTGATCCGAACGCGCTCGGTGATCCTTTCCGGCGGCGCCTGGGCATCCGCCTTCTGCCGGCGCCATGACATCCGGTTTCCGCAGGCGAGCATCCGCTCGACCATTCTGCGGACGGAAGTCGCGCCCAAATTGCTCGATGCGCTCTACACCCCCGATTGCGCCCTGACGCGTCGGCTCGACGGCAGCTATACGATCGCCATCAGCGGCAAGGGCACACTTGAGATCACCCCGCAGGGCTTGCGCTATGCGCGCGAGTTCCTGCCGATGTTCATCAAGCGGCTGAAGGCGGTCGAGTTCGGCCTCGGCACCTCCTTCTTCAAGGGACCGGAGGCGCTCGGAGGCTGGGCTTTCGACAGAGAGACACCCTTCGAACGCATCCGGGTACTCGACCCCGTGCCGAGCCGCGCGTCCGTCGCGCTGACGCTGGCGCGGGCGCGGGCGCTCTACCCCGCACTTCAAAACGTCGCGGTCCGGGAGAGCTGGGGCAGCTACATCGATTCGACGCCGGATGCCGTGCCGGTGATCTCGCCCGTAGCTGGTCTGCAGGGCTTCGTGCTGGCGGCCGGGTTCAGCGGGCATGGCTTCGGACTCGGGCCCGCAGCCGGCCATCTGGCTGCCGATCTCGCCGTGGGTGATACCCCGATCGTCGACCCGCGTCCCTTCCGGCATTCGCGCCTGATCGATGGCTCGAGGGGCGAGATCGGCGAATTCTGAACGTCGCGCGTCAGCGTGGGACAGCCCGTTATTCGGCCTTTCGCAGCTGGCGGCAATTCATGCTGAACCGGGGCAGTTGATCGGCAGAATCTTTGCTCGGCCGGACGCAATTCCAAGTCCGCGCCTGCGCATCGGCCGTAGTCTTGGATGCAACGCGGCAGATCGTGCTGGCGCGGCAACTTCTGATGGCGAGAGACGCGATGAGCACCCTGCGGCCGAAATTCGTGACCTTCGATTGCTATGGCACGCTGATCAATTTCGAAATGGGGCCGGCGGCGCGGCGCGTCTATGGCGCACGCCTGTCTCCCGAGGTCATGGACGGTTTCTGCGAGAGCTTCAGGGGCTTTCGCCTCGACGAGGTCCTCGGCGCCTGGAAGCCCTTCATCGAGGTGGTCCACAACGCGGTGGAGCGCAGTTGCAAGGCCTGGAAGATCAAGTTCGACCCCGCTGATGCCCAGGCGATCTATGACGAGATCCCAGGCTGGAACCCGCACCCGGATGTGCCGGCGGGCCTCGCCAAGGTCGCCAGGGAGATCCCCCTCGTCATTCTCTCGAACTCGATGACGGATCTGATTCCGCACTCCGTCGTCAACTCGGCGCCCCCTTCCATGCGGCCTACACAGCGGAGGAGGCAAAGGCCTACAAGCCGCGCCTGCAGGCCTTCGAATACATGTTCGACATGCTGGGCTGCGGACCTGAAGAGATCGTGCACTGCTCGTCCAGCCTGCGCTACGACCTGATGAGCGCGTACGATCTGAAGATCGGCCAGAGGGTTTTCGTCAATCGCGGTCACGAGCCCGGTATTCCCGCTTACGGCTACCACGAAATCAAGGACATTGGTGGCCTGCCAGGCCTGCTCGGGCTCTGACGCCGATGCGCGATTTCGACCCTGACGCCATTACCTTCGCCACGGGCCATTTCATCGCCGGCAGCCATCTCGATGGCCCCGGTGAAAGGATCAGCGTCGCCCGACCATCCGACGCCGCCGCCTATGCCGATCTGCCGGTCGCATCGCCAGAGATCGTTGATCGGGCGGTCGAAGATGCAACGAATGCGGTCAAGCGCAGTGGCTGGGCGACGCAGCCGCCGCGCGACCGGGCGCGCGCCATGCGGCACTGGGCCGAGTTGATCGAGGCGAAGAGCGAGGAACTCGGCCGACTGGAGGCGCTGGGCTCGACGCGCCCAATCGCCCAGGCCGTGACCGGCGACGTCGCCAGCACAGCCGAAGGCATCCGCTTTTTCGCTGAATGGGCGGACAAGCTCGGCGGCGACGTTGCCGCGACGCGGGCCGACCATTTCGGCATGATCGTCTCCGAGCCCTATGGTGTGGTGGGGGCGATCACGCCCTGGAACTTCCCGCTCAGCATGGCGAGCTGGAAGGTCGGCCCGGCGCTCGCCGCCGGCAATGCAATCGTCCTGAAGCCATCCGAACTGACGCCGTTCTCGACCGTGAGGCTGGCTGAGCTCGCCGTCGAGGCCGGAATTCCGCCCGGTATCTTCAATGTCGTACAGGGCACGGGCGCGGTGACAGGCGACGCACTCAGCCGTCATCCCGGCATTGCCAAGCTCTCCTTTACCGGCTCCACCCGTACGGGCATCGCCGTGATGAAGGCCGCGGCCGAGACCGGCATCAAGCCGGTAACACTCGAGCTCGGCGGCAAGAGCCCGCAGCTCGTCTTCGCTGACGCCGATCTCGACAAGGCAGCGGAGTGCATAGCCAGCTCGCTCCTCGCCAATGCCGGCCAGGCCTGCGTGGCGGGTTCGCGGCTGATCGTTCAGCAGGAGGCCACTGATGCCCTGGTCTCGGCTCTATTGGCGCGGCTCTCGCGTATCGCGCCAGGTCCGACCTGGAAATCGTCGACGGGCTTTGCGCCGATCATCTCGGAGATCCAGGCCCGGCGCATCGATGCGATCCTGGCCCGCAGCCGCGCCCAGGGCGCCGAAGTGCTGCTGGGAGGAGGAAGGATCGAGGGCCATGGCGGAGCCTTCTATCAGCCGACCTTGCTCGCAGGCGTTGATGCGGACACCGCAGCGGTGCGCGAGGAGATCTTCGGCCCGGTGCTGACGATCCAGAGCTTCGAAACCGAAGAGGAAGGCTTCGCCCTCGCCGATCACCCCGAATACGGGCTCGCAGCCGGTGTCTACACCTCCGATCTCGGTCGGGGTCTGCGGGCCGTGCGCCAGATCAAGGCGGGCACGGTCTGGATCAATCGCTATAATCGCACGCTCGACTTCATCCTGCCGACCGGCGGGTACAAGAGCTCCGGCATCGGCAAGGATCTCGGCCGGCAGGCCGTCGAGGCCAACCTGCGGCACAAGACCGTGCTGATCGACATCGGTGCGTGAAGGCTTACGGCCCCTCGCGCGCAGCCGGCCGTGATCGGGAAGGAGCCGATCGATCGCCTCGATTCCGGCCCGTGCTGACGACGGTTTTCCTCCTGCTTCAGCGATGCTGAAGCAGGCCGTCTTTATCAACGAGGCTCATCGTCATTCCCGACAAGCCGCGAACCGGAGACCCGGTATGGCGATGGGGCTCGCCGGTTGACGGCTCCTCAGTGGCGCCAGTCCTGGTAGCGGTAATAGGCGCCGACGAAGGGCAGGAACCAGGGCGGACCGAAATGGCCTGGCACAGCCGGCCAGGCGAGCCCCGCGAACGGATTCGCATTCACGTCCCCGCCCATGACGCGGGCCATGATCTGCCCCATATGCACCGACATCTGGGTGCCATGACCGCTGTAGCCCAGCGCATAGAACACACCCTCACGCTCGCCGGCGCGCGGCAACCGGTCAGAGGTCATGTCGACCAGGCCCCCCCAGCAATAGTCGATGCGCACGCCGGAAAGCTGCGGAAAGAGTTCAAGCATCCGCGCCTGCAAAATCGCGCCGCTCTTCGCATCGGATTTCGGGCTCGACAGTGCGAAACGGGCCCGGCCACCGAAGATCAGGCGATTATCCGGCGTGAGGCGGAAATAGTTGCCGATGTTCTTCGTCGTCGTCGCGGTCCGCCGCATCGGAAGGATCGACGAAGCGAGCTCGGCCGAAAGCGGCGCTGTGGCGATGATGAAGCTGCCCACCGGCACGATGCGCCGCCTGAGCCAGGCGAAGGGCCCCTGCCGGGAGGCGCCAGTCGCAAGCAGCACCTGCCCGGCCTCGATCTCGCCACGCGTCGTCACGACCCTGTGCGCACGACCATTGACCCGGTGAAGGTCTGTCACGGCGGCGTTCTCGTAGATGCTCGCACCGCGCCGCGCAGCGGCATCGGCCAGCCCGACGCCGAAGCGGCCCATATGCATGTGGGCACTGCGCGGGAAGACCAGTCCGCCATGGAAACCGTCGGAACCGACCTCGCGCCGGATATCCTCCGGCCGGACCACGGTGAGATCAGGCTCGACGGTGCGCGACAGCAGCTCGGCGCCCTTTTGCAACTTGGCGAAGTGCTCGGGCTTGGCCGCGAGTTTGATCTTGCCGGTGCGGATGAAACCGCAATCGATCGCCTCGCTTGCAACCAGCCTCTCCACTTGATCGACCGCATCATCGAAGGCCCGGTAGAGCGCCACGGCACGGTCCTGGCCCAGGCTGGCCGCGAGACCGCCGAGATCATGGGCAAGGCCGTTATTGCAGTGTCCGCCATTGCGCCCGGACGCCTCGCCAATCACCCGGCCCGCCTCCAGAACCGCAACGCTTGCGCCGGATTTTGCCAGGGCCAGGGCCGCGGAGAGCCCGGTGAAACCACCGCCGACGATGGCGACATCAAAAGTGCCCGCCAGCGGGCCTGTGTCACCTGCGCCGAAACGCGGCGCCGTCGCAAGCCAATAGGGTTCGAGTTTCATCAGCGATCGGTCCGCGGGTCAGCGCCGGCTGTCAGGGCCGGAAAGGCGTTGCGAACCGGTCTGCGCAAGCTGTTGCCCAGACGCGGTCCGGTTTGGAGGACCGAGCATGCGACATTCTAAGCCTATGTATTGTATGAATTTTACTATTCTCGAAAGCCAGCGGCGCACCTATACTTGGGTTTCATTCCAGATGAGGCTCGCAGGGGTGGATACCAAAACGGCCAAGCGCCCACTCGACTATGCGATCGATATCCGCGCGATGACCGAGGCCGATCTCGGCCAGGCACACCAGCTCTCGATCGCCGTCGCCTGGCCGCACCGCCCTGAAGATTGGCGGCTGGTGTTCGAGGTCGGATATGGCCTCATCGCCTGCGACCGGATCGGTCGCGCACTCGGGACAGCAATGTGGTGGCCCTTTGGCGAACATTTCGCCACGATCGGCATGGTAATCACCTCGCCCCGACTCCAGGCGCGAGGCGCCGGCCGGCGGTTGATGGACACGATCTTCGAACAATCCGGGCAGCGCGATCTGCGCCTGAACTCGACGCGCGAAGGCTACCGCCTCTACCGCTCGCTCGGCTTCGAGCCGATCGGCCGCGTCTTTCAGCATCAGGGCCGCGTCGAGGATGCGGGCCGGGCAACCGATCCTACGATCACCATAAGGCCGGTCGTCGCGGACGATCTCGACGCCATCGCCCGTCTCGATGCCATGGCTTATGGCGCGGATCGGGCGCGGGTGATCCAGGCCCTGATGCCGCAATCGGTCGGGACGATCCACGAGCGCAACGGAGAGGCCGTCGGTTTCGCGTTGTGCCGCCCCTTCGGGCGCGGGCATGTCGTCGGGCCGATCGTGGCGGAGGACGATAGGGCGGCGATCGCTCTGACCCGGCCACATGTCCAGGCCCATGAAGGTGGGTTCCTCCGGGTCGACACTGCGATGGAGCAGGGTCTGTTCGGCGGTTTCCTCGAATCCTGCGGCATGATGATCCACGACACCGTGACGACGATGATCCGCGGCAACAACCACGCAGCGCGCGGCACAATGCGCACCTTCGGGCTGATCAACCAGGCCTTGGGTTGAGGGTTAGATCATCGGATCGGATATCGTATCCGGTCCGATGATCTAACCTTCTGTGTTTGCATCGGCTTTCCGAAAACCGCAATCCACTTTTCGGCCGATGCTTTAAACGTCGAACAGCACAGGCAGCGGATAGCCCGGTTTCTGGATCGGCGTCTTGATGACGATGTAGCTGAAGTATTTCGAGATGCCGAGATTGCGATCGAGCAGCGTCTCGATCAGCGACTGGTAATGCGTCAGCCCGCGCGTGACGAACTTGACCAGATAGTCATAGCCGCCGCTGACCATATGGCATTCCACCACCTCGTCGACGCGGCGCAGGCCCGTCTCGAAGCGGATGAAATATTCCTTCGTATGGTCAGCCAGCGTGATCTCGGTAAAGACCGTGATCGTCTCACCGAGCTTCTGCAGATTGATCGTGGCTCCATATCCGGAAATGAAGCCGGCTTGTTCAAGCCGCTTCACCCGCAGCAGGCAGGGACTGGGCGACAAGCCGACCGCATCGGCCAGCGTGACATTCGTCACGCGGCCGTTGTTCTGGAGCTCGATCAGAATCTTCATGTCGATGCGGTCGAGCCGCACGCCCGGTGTCACCACGAAAGCCTCACCCCAGCCCTCCCCGCGCAAACCCGAACGGCGAGCCACCACTCCGGTGGCGTGAAACTAAACCCGTCGCTCTATCCGAGCAAAGCGAGGATCATGCCAGCTCAACCAGATTCAACTCGGCCTTGACCTCAGGGAGCGCCAGCATGTCGTCCAGCGTCTGGCGCAGGCGCGCGATGATCAGATCGATCTCCGACTCGCTGCAGCACAGCGGCGGAGCGAGCCCGATGATGTCATCTGCGAAGGCGCGGAAGATCACGCCATTGGCATAGCCACGCGCAAAGAGATGGTCGGACAGCTTCGCCGCGCGCGAGAACTTCTCCTTGGTGACCTTGTCGGCAACGATCTCGACACCGGCGAGTAGACCGCGCGCCCGGACTTCTCCGACCAGGGGGTGGTCGGCGAGCGTGGCGAGGCGCTCCTCGAAATAGGCGCCGACGCGCTGGCCATTGGCGAGGATGCCACCCTCGTCATAGAGGCGCAGTACCTCGAGCGCGACAGCGGCGCTGACGGGATGGCCCGAATAGGTATAGCCATGCCCGATCGGGCCGCCGGCGGGCGCATTGTCGGCGATGGCGCGATAGACCTTCTCGCCTATCGCGAGCGCTCCGAGCGTGGCGTAACCCGAGGTCAGGCCCTTGGCCATGCTCATCATGTCCGGCACGACGCCTTCCGCCTCGCAGGCGAACATCGGTCCGGTACGACCGAAGCCGGTGATGACCTCATCGGCGACGAAGAGGATGTCGAGTTCGGCCGCGGCATCGCGCATCGCCTTCAGCCAGCCCTTCGGGGGAACGACGACGCCGCCCGATCCCTGCACCGGCTCGCAGAAGAAGGCAGCAACGGTGTCAGCCCCGAGTTCCTCGACCTTGGCCCGCAGCGTCGCGACGCTGGCCGCGATGACGGCGGCATCGTCGGAGCCCGCCGGGTTGCGATAGGGATAGGGCGAGGCGATGTAGTGCTGGCCCTCGGCCGGCAGGTCGAAATTGGCGTGGAACGCGGGCAGCGCGGTGACCCCCGCCCCCGTCGAACTCGAGCCGTGATAGCCTCGCTCCAGCGAGATGATCTGCTTCTTCGCCGGTCGTCCGGTGACGTTGTAGTAGTAGCGGATCAGGCGCAGCGCGCTGTCGACGGCATCGGAGCCGCCGAGCGAGAAATAGATGTGGTTGAGATCGCCGGGAGTGATCTCCGCAAGCTTGGCGGCCAGCCGGATCGCAGGCTCGCTGCCGAAACCGAAATAGCCGGTCGCATAGGGCAGTTCACGCATCTGCGCGGCGGCTGCCTCGACGATGCTGTCATGGCCATAGCCGACATTGACGCACCACAGCCCTGCAAAACCGTCGATCAGCTCGTGACCATCGGCATCGGTGATGAAGGCTCCGCGGGCCGACTTCAGGATGGTGACGCCGCGCTTCTCGTGCCCCGCCCAGTTGGCGACGGGGTGGACCCAATGCATGCGGTCGAGGGCTTCGAGAGAGTTCACAGTCATGGAGACAAGCCTTGCTGGGGGATCTCTAGATCGAGAGACGGATGACGGCTCAGGCGGCGCCGGCCTGCACATATGAGGCAGGTTCGGACCTCAGCCGCGTAGCATGCGCCTGCTCGCGCAGGTAGCGCCCAGGAGTGACCCCACATATGCTCTTGAAATGACGCGACAGGTGGCTCTGGTCGAAGAATCCGGCCTCGGAAGCCGCCAGTGCCAAGGGTACGCCCTCGCGCAGCAATGACTTTGCGTAACGAATGCGCCGATGGCAGATGAAGCGGTGCGGCGTCAGCCCGACCTGCCGGCGAAACACGGTCACGAAGCGGCAAACGCTGAGGCCCGCGAGAACCGCGATATCCTCGAGATAGACCGCGTCGGTGAAGTGCCGCTCGATATGGGTGAGAGCACGCTGGATACCGGGGCTGATACGACCCGAAAGCGCTGTGCCGACATTGGAAACTGGCTCATGCATGGACTGGCTCTTCCCTGCTGACGGCCATTGCCGCCTTGCCAGGAGCCTAGGACCGGGCCGCCATGATGTGGGCCTCCGCCAGGGGGCCGACATGGTATCCCCTGCGCATTTGCTACGCAGCGACAGCACATCGTGCTTTCGGCGTTCAATGAGGCGCCGCCGCTCAGGCTTGCTTCAGCCCGCCCATGTGGAAACTCTTGGTCTCCAGATATTCCTCGATACCGGTTGCGCCTCCTTCGCGTCCAGTTCCGGACTGCTTGATGCCACCGAAGGGTGCAACCTCCATCGAGACGGAGCCGGTATTGAGCCCGACCATGCCGAATTCGAGCCGCTCCCCGACCCGCCAGGCACGATGCAGGTTCTCGGTGTAGAAATAGGCTGCCAGGCCATAGGGCGTGCCATTGGCGATCTCGATCGCCTCATCCTCATGTTTGAACCGGAATAGCGGCGCTACCGGCCCGAATGTCTCCTCATTGGCCAGTCGCATCCGCGTATTCGCCCCGATCAGCACGGTCGGCGCAATGAAACGGGCGATATCGAAGCCAGCCTCCCCGCCAACGACCCGCTTTGCGCCAAGCGACAGCGCATCCTCGACATGCGCCCGAACCTTTTCAACCGCCGCAGCATTGATCAGCGGACCGATACTGACGCCATCCCTGCGACCGTTGCCGACCCGCATGGCCGACACTGCACTGGCAAGGCGCTCGGCAAACGCGTCATGAACCCCGTCCTGCACCAGGATGCGGTTGGCGCAGACACAGGTCTGGCCGGCATTGCGGAACTTGCTGACGATGGCCCCCGCAACGGCCATGTCGAGATCGGCATCGTCGAAGACGATGAACGGGGCATTGCCGCCAGGCTCGAGGCTGAGCCGCTTCAGCGTGTCCGAGGACTGACGCATCAACAGCGCACCGACCCGCGTCGAGCCTGTGAAGGAGAGCTTCCGCACAGCGGCGCTGCCGGTCAGCGTTTCGCCGATCGCATGGGGCAGGCCCGTGACGATATTGATCACGCCCTTGGGGATCCCGGCCCGCGCCGCCAGCACGCCGAGCGCCAAGGCCGAATAGGGCGTCAGCTCCGATGGCTTGACCACAACGGTACAGCCCGCCGCCAGTGCCGGCGCGCATTTGCGGGTGATCATCGCATTCGGAAAGTTCCACGGCGTGATCGCGGCGGAAACCCCAACCGGCTCCTTGAGCACAAGGATACGTCGGTCGATGGTCGGAGCCGGCACGATGCCGCCATAGATGCGCCGCGCCTCCTCGGCGAACCATTTGATGAAGCCCGCGCCATAGCGCACTTCGCCCTCGGCTTCCGCCAGCGGCTTGCCCTGTTCTGCGGTCATGATCAGGGCGAGATCACCGGCATGCGACAGCAGGAGATCGTGCCAGCGCTCCAGCAAGGCGGCACGCTCGGCTGCCGGGAGCACGCGCCACGCCGGAAAGGCGGCTTCCGCGGCAGCGATGGCAGCCTGCGTCTCGGCTTCGCCGCAGGCCGGGATCGTGCCAAGCTCGGAACCGTCGGCCGGGTCGTTCACCGCCAGCACCGCGCCCGACGCCGCCCCGACCCACTCGCCGCCGATCAGCGCTCGCTGGACGAAGAGCCCTGGTTCCTTCAGCTGTTCCACGAGCATGGACTGATCTCCCCTCAATAGCCGCGTTTGCGGTCCACCAGCCCAAGCAGCGGTTCGCCGGCGCTATGGCGCCTTAGATTGTCGAGCACGACGCCGACCGCAGTTTCCGGCTGGGTCATGCTGGCGATATGCGGGGTGATCAGCACGCGCGGGTCGCTCCACAGCTCATGGCCGACGGGCAGCGGTTCGGGCGAGGTGACATCCAGGACCGCCGCCGAGACCTGCCCGCTATCAAGTGCGGCGAGCAGCGCATCCTGGTCGAGATGGCCGCCACGTCCCGAACTCACCAGCCGCGCCCCGCGCGGCAGTGTTGCGAAGAGCTCGGCATTCAGCACGCCGCGCGTCTCATCGGTCAGGGGCAGCAGGCAGACCAGGATATCGGTGCGGCCGAGGAAATCAGCCATTTCGTCAGGGCCGGCATAACAGGTGACGCCCTCGATCTCGCGGCGTGAGCGGCTCCACCCCGCGACCTGAAAGCCGAAACCTGCGAGCTTGCGACACGCGGCCTCCCCAAGCATGCCGAGCCCCAGAATGCCGACGCGACGGGTCGAAGCCGGCCATACCCTGATCTGACGCCAGATCTGGTCGCGCTGCTGGGCGATATACGGCATCAGGTCGCGATGCAGCGCCAGCACCGACATCGTGACATATTCGACCATGCCGTCGACGATGCCGGGCTCGACCATCCGCACGACCGGAAGCTCCGGCGGCAGCTTCGAGAAATCGAACTGGTCGACACCGGCCCCGACCGAGATCAGCAGTTCCAGATTGGGAAACTGCGCCATGATGTCGTCCGGCGGTAGCCAGGCAGCGAGATAGCGGATGTCTGTGGGATCGCCGATATCCGGCCAGATGCGGAAGGCCAGATCCGGCGCCTTTGCCGCCAGGAGGCGGGCCCATTCGGCACCGCGCGCGGGGTCGGATTTGTAAAGCAGCGCCATACTACCTGCCTGTTCCAAAATTCAGCCGAGTGCCTGGTTGGCCAACGCGTAGAGGCGCATCGGTCCCACTGGGTTTGGCTTATTGCCAAGCACCATCGACGTCACCGCCCCCGCAGGGCTCAGCCCGCATTCCCTGAGCCAATCCGCGAGCCCGGAATCGGCCTGGATATCGACACGCAGGAACTGGCCGCGCTGTTCATGCAGCCAATGCGCGATCAGGATTTGCGCATCGTCGCGTGTCGTGGCGACGACAGGTCCGACGACCAGACCGCGACCGAAGCGGCGCAGGATGCTGAAGCCCATGGGCTGTCCGTCCCGCTCCAGCACGATGCACTCGCCGCAGGCGAGCAGCATCTCCAGCATCGGTTTGCGCACCAGTCCGGTGGCCTGGCGGTCAAGCCGTTCCAACAGCGTCAGATCCGCTTGGCGGCCGAGGCGCAGCGACAGGCCCGCTTGCAGGACGGGCGCCGCGATCGCGGGCGCCTCACCCTGATATTGTTGCACCCCACCGCAGGGAACGAAGCCGAGTTTCGCATAGAGCGGCTCCCCGGCGGCGGTGGCGTTGAGCATAAGCGAGCGCCCCTGCGCCTGCTCGAACAGCGCCTGCATCAGCCGTTTGCCGATACCTCCACCCTGATGGGCGGGCGAAACAATGATCATGCCGAGCGTGGCATGGGTCTCGCCATAGGGCCACCAAAGCGCGGTCGCGACGATCTCCTGGCCGAGCGTCGCGACGACGCCACGGCCGAGGCCGATCACCATCTCCCAATCCTCGGCCCGATGCGGCCAGTTCACGGCGCGCGACAACGCATGGCAGGCCAGTGCGTCGGCCATCGAGATCTCGCGCAGAAGCAGCGTCTCTTGAGGGGCGGTAGCGGACATTATCGGTTCCATGGTCGGAGGCATCGGCAGGATGTCGCGGGCTTAGCCCTGGACCTCCTGCACGACGTAGAATTTGGCGACATGAGCGCTGCTTTCCCAGGCGCAGGGTGCGTCCTGGACGACGAAGACGCTGTCGCCTTGCTCAACGCGCGTGACGCTGCCATCGGCTCCCGTGAGGGCGACGCTGCCTGCCACCAGATGCATGAGTTCATTGACGCGATGCGGTCGCGAGATGCGGTGATAGGGCGTCGAATCCCAGGTGCCTGCCCGGAAGCGCGAAGCCTCGTCGGTAAAGGCGTTGAAGCTGCGGCATTGTGGCGTCGGGCCGATGAGCACCTCGACCGGCGGGGCTGCCGAGGGCGAGAGGGCGGCATCGGCCCGAATGTCCTGCAAGCCAGGCGCGGCCGAGGTCGCACCGGTCGTGGCGCAGAAGACGAAGCGCGTACCGGGCGCCGCTTCGATCCCCAACGCGGTGCCGCGCGCGATCACGGCCCCACGCCCAGGCGTCAACTCCAGAGCAGCCTTGCCGGTCTCGGCAAGGCGCAGCAGCCCGTCGACGACGACCATGAATTCGGTGTGAGGAAACGAGGCGCTCTCGCAAGTCCCCTCGAACGCAGCGCGGCCCGCCGCCATGGAATCAGGGCCGGTCCAGGCGATCTCGCGGCCCGCGGCAAATGGGTCGGCGGCGCTCAGCCTTGTCGTGCCGGGGCTGATGGCAGGCTGGGCGCCCTTGGCGCGGTGAAGCACTATGATTGCGGGCGATGTCATCTGTGGAGCCGTCCAGACGTTTCTTGCGACAGGTCCAGAGCTAAAGCCAAAGCCGTCACCGGGATTGGACCATCTTTCCGGATGCCAGTTTCGGGGCCGACAGCCGCACGCGCCGGCTCGCCCTCCGGAAATCCAGGAGCAAGGCCAACGGGGGCGCAGGAAGACGCCTTCCTGCGCCATGAACCGGATAGGCACGGCATAATCTGCTGAACACCCTTCCTCGCGCGACATTGCTGTCAACAGCCGCCTGCCCTGGCGCGCGTTCCTCAATGGCGGGTTTTTGCGCTGTTTCGCCGCCGAAGGGCACATCGACATCATCGTCCAGCAGAGCCGGTCGCCTTGACGCCAGCAACATCGCCCGGTCGAAATGCCCCACGCGATCCCGCGATCCGGAGATGACGGCATGGCCTGCCATGACGGTGAGCGAAAACGGCACGGTGTTGTCGGCGTGACATCCAGAACGACATCGGCAGCCATCGCTGCGACTTACACTCCGGGAACTGCGCCTGACACACGTCGAGCGATCACTGCCGTGCCGGACTGCGCGCCGCGCTAGAGCGACGCGGCCCGTTCCTTGCTGCTGTGGTCTGTGCTCGGGCGGAGACGGTTCGGATCGACATTGGGGGTCGGCGGCAAGATCATGGGTCTTGCCGCCTGGCGCATCGACAAAAGGGGCGCGTGAATGTGGACGATCGCGTTGAAACGCTTCACGCTGCTGTGTGCGACATGCGTCTTCATTTCGCTGCTCGCCTTCATCGTGCCCTACATGAATGGCGGCGATCCCGTCCGGACGATCCTGCGATCCCGCATGGGAGATGTGGCCCTCGATACTGAGGCCGTTGAGGCCCTGCGCATTAGCCTCGGGCTCGAACAGCCGCTCTATGTCCAGTACCTGTCCTGGCTGAAGGCGGCCCTGAGCGGTGACTTTGGCTATTCCTTCGTCAGTCGCGCGCCGGTGGGACAGGAAGTGCTGCGGTCGCTGGGCGTCTCGTTCACGCTGGCGATGGCGGCGCTCGGCCTCGCCTTGCTCGTGGCCCTTCCGATGGGAACGCTTGTGGCGCTGAAGCCGGGCGGACGCCTGGACAACATCGTCACCTTCCTCACGCAGTCCCTTGTCGCCATCCCCGAGTACTGGTTCGCGCCGATCTCGGTGCTGATCTTCTCGCTGTACCTTGGTCTCTTGCCATCCGCCGGCTGGCAAGGTCCGTCCTATATCGTGCTCCCTGCCCTCGTTCTGTCGCTGCGCCCGATGGCCTACTTCACCCGAGTGACGCGCGCGGCGATGATCGATGTGCTGCAGGCGCCCTATATCACCGCTGCGCTCAGCCGCGGGCTGAGCATGCGGCAGACAGTTGTTCACCACGGGCTGCGTAACGGATCGATGCCGGTCGTCACGCTGTTTGCCCTGTGGCTTGCCGGCCTGCTCGGCGGCTCCGTCGTGGTCGAGGTCATCTTCTCGATCCCCGGCATGGGACGGCTGATCTACGAAGGCGTGGTGAACAACGACGTGCCCGTGCTGCAAGCGAGCTTCATGTGCATCGTCGTCCTGTCGATCGTGATCAACACCATTGCCGACGTGCTCTACATCCTGCTGAATCCAGTCGTGCGGATGGGCCATGTCCACTGAAACCGCCCTGCCCCTGCTCCCATTCGCCGGTCGCACCGTGGCTGGCCGCCCTTCAGCCCTTCGGCGCTTCCTCAGTTTCGCCCGCAGCCGACACTGGACCTTCGGGGTTGGAATCGCGCTGTTTGCGCTGATCGCTGCGCTGCTGATCGCCGGTCCCTGGGTGACACCCTACAATCCGGCAAGCCAAAGCCTGCTGCGCCGCCTGGCCTCACCGAGCGCTGCACACTGGCTCGGCACGGACCATCTGGGCCGCGATCTGTTGAGCCGGATTCTGGTCGGCGGCCAGTTTTCCGTGCTGATCGCCATGGTCACGCTGTTCCTCTGCGTCACCATCGGAACCGTGGTCGGCATCATCTCGGCTCGCTCGGGCGGCTGGGTCGATGAAATCATCATGCGCCTGGTCGACCTGCTGATCTCGTTTCCCGACGTGGTGATCGCCATCTTCGCGATCGCGATCCTCGGGCCGGGCTATGGCACGCTCATCATATCCCTGACGATCATCGGCTGGACACCCTTCGCCCGCTTGTCACGCGGTCTGGCGCTCGTGATCAGCGCCAAGGAATATATCAGCGCTGCCGAGGTGCTGGGCTGCTCGCGCACCTTCATCATTGTCCGGCACATCATTCCCAATACCCTGCGGCCGATCGCGGCGATCACCTTCCTGCGCTTCGGGCACAAGCTGATCACAGTGGGTGGTCTCTCCTTCATCGGGCTCGGCGTGCAGCCACCCCAGGCCGACTGGGCGCTGATGCTGGCCGAGGCTCAGCCCTATGTCGAGCGGATGCCGCTGCTCGTGATCGTGCCCGGCCTGGCGATCTTCCTGACGGCACTGTCAGTGACCTGGATCGGCCAGGGCCTCGAACTCAAGGAAGCCCGATAGGATTGCGGAGGCGGGAAGGATGCGGCCAACCGAATGTGTAAGGCCGCCCCCCATTCGCCTCTGATCGAGCACGAACGAGCCTGCCCCCCGCAGAGATAGGAAAAGCACCATAGCCTGAGCCGCGAAGAGCGAGTGCACCAATAGAGAACACGACCAAAAAAACCAGAACAGAGGGGTCACAGATGGACAAGCGCTTTCCCGATACTGCCGATGACGCGCGACCCGAGCCGGCCAGGGACGTGCTTCTCGATATCCGCAACCTGCACGTCTCGGTGCCCGGCAAAGGCTCATCGAAGACCATTATCGATGGCCTGAGCCTGCAGCTCAGGAGCGGCGAGATCGTCGCGCTCGTCGGCGAGTCGGGATCGGGCAAGAGCATGACCGCGCTGTCGCTGATGCGCCTGCTGCCCTCTGCCGCCAGCATCACGGGCGGGCAGGTCCTGTTTCGGGGGCGCGATGTGCTTGGCATGAGCCCGGCCGAATTGAACCATCTGCGCGGCGGGCACATCGCCATGATCTTCCAGCAGCCGCAGGCCATGCTCGATCCGACGTCTCGGGTCGGGGTGCAGGTCGCGGAGGCGCTCTGGAAGCATCGCCGTCCCGACCGTTCTTCGGTCAAGGAGCGCGTGATCAAACTGCTCGCCGATGTCGGCATCCCTGCTCCGGCGAGCCGCATCGACTGCTATGCACATGAACTGTCCGGCGGCATGGCGCAGCGCGTGATGATGGCAGCCGCAATGAGCGGCGAGCCCCAGATCCTGATCGCCGACGAGCCGACGACAGCGCTCGATGTCACCGTGCAGGTGCAGATCCTGAAGCTGCTGGACGAGCAGCGCCGAAAGCGGAACCTCGCGATCCTGCTGATCACCCATGATCTGTCGATCGTCTCCGCGATCGCCGATCGCGTCGCGGTGATGTATGCCGGCCGCATCGTCGAGGAAGGACCGGCCCGCGAGATCCTCCAGCAGCCGCGCCACCCCTACACCAGGGCGCTGGTGCAGTGCTCGCTGCTCAAGGCGGACGCGAACGGCCGGCTCTATTCGATTCCGGCGGCGCCGACGGCGCTCGCGACCGGACAGGGCTGCCGCTTCCTGCCGCGCTGCCCGACCGCGGCAGCCAACGGCATCTCCGCGCATTGCCTCGAGCAGGAACCCCAGCTGAGTACCTATGACGCAAGCTGCATGGCACGATGCTGGGCCGTGGCCTGCAACGACCATCCTGCGATGGCCGTCAGCGGAGCCCACGCATGATCGACAGTCGCATCGACATGGCGCCGCGGTCTCACGCTACAGTCGGCCGCCCCTTCGTCGAGGTCACCGACCTCAAGAAGCACTACATGATGCGCGCAGGGCTCTCGCTGAGGGCCCTGGACGGCGTCTCCTTCTCCATTCGCGAGGGCGAGGTCCTGGGTCTCGTTGGCGAGTCCGGCTGCGGCAAGAGCACGATCGCCCGCGTCCTGATGCGGCTGACATCCGCGACAGGCGGCGAGGCCAGGATCGACCGACGGAACGTCCTGACGCTGAATGGCCCGGACCTGCGCCGCATGCGGCGGACCATGCAGCTTGTCTTTCAGGATCCCTATGCCGCCCTCGATCCGCGCATGACGCTGGGCAACAGCATGCTGCTGCCGATGATCCAGAACAAGCTCGGCATGCGTGACACGCTTCGCGTTACGGTGCTGCAGATGCTCGAAGAAGTGGGGCTCGATGCCTCTTTCGCCGAGCGCTATCCCCGCGAATGCTCCGGAGGGCAGTTGCAGCGTGTGGTCATCGGACGGGCCCTGCTGCTGAAGCCTCGGTTCCTGGTCTGCGACGAACCGACCTCGGCGCTGGACGCTTCGATGCGGACACAGATCCTGAACCTTCTGGTCGACCTGAAGCAGCGCTTTGGCCTGACGCTGCTGATGATTTCCCATGATCTGCGCGTTGTGAAGTACATGTGCGACCGCATCGCCGTGATGTATCTTGGCCAAATCGTCGAGATCGCCGACCGGGACGAACTCTTCGCACGGCCGCGCCACCCCTATACGCGCGCACTGATCTCATCCGCCTTGATCGACGAGACTGGTCTTGACGGCGCAGCCAGCTATCTCAAGGGCGATCTGCCAAGCCCGCTGGCTCCGCCGCCGGGGTGCCGGCTTCAGACGCGATGCCGCTTTGCGACGCAGCCTTGCACCAGCGAGATGCCCCTGCTTCGCGACGTGGGCGACGGCCATCTCGTCCGCTGCCACCACTGGGAAAAGCTCGATCTGACCTCAGTGACCTATCGCGCAGCCGGGACGCCTGATGCGGCGATGACAGGCCCATGACATCTTATCGGCGCGCGTTCGATGGGGATGATCGGTTCTGCGGCCAATTCCCCGCAGAACGGTATTAAATTCTTCGCCAGACGCGGGACGATCAGCCTTGCTGCAACCATAAGCAGAATAAAACAGGGGATCGACGAATGAGCAAACGCAAGACCATAGGGGCTGCCTGCGCACTTGCCTTGTCTGCGGCGACCGCGGCTGAAGCCGCGGGAACCCTCACCATCGGCGAGGTTGTGAATGTTGTCGCGGGCTGGGACATGGCGTCTGACGACGCCTATCTGGGCAGTCGCTCAGGGTGCTATGAGGGCCTGACCAAAGTTGATTTCGACGGCGAGCTGAAGCCCTCGCTCGCCACGGCATGGAGCCAGTCTTCGCCGACCGCCTGGGACTTCAAGATACGCCAGGGCGTCACATTCCATGACGGGAGCCCCCTGACGGCCGAAGCGGCGGCGAACGCACTCAACCAGCTCCTGGCGGCGCAGGTGCCGGCACGGGCTTTTTCGAAGAAGAACATCAAATCCGTCGAGGTGCTGGACACCGAGACCCTGCGCGTCACCACCGTCGAACCCTCGGTCTTCCTCCCCGGCCAGCTGGCCAGTCCGGCCACGACGATCCTGGCACCGGCAGCCTACAAGGACGACAAGGTCAACCCGATCAAGACCTGCACTGGCCCCTTCGCCATCACGCGCGTCGATGCCAAGCAAGGCATGACCGTCAAGCGCAATGACAACTACTGGGGCGGCAAGCCAAAGCTCGACGGAGCAGAGATCAAATTCATCTCGGATGCGAACAGCCGTGCCACCCAGATCCGCACCGGAGAAGCCGATATCGCCCGGATGATCTCGGCCACCGCGCTGGCCCAGTTCAAGAATCTGAAGAACGTGAAGCTGGAGCAGACCAAGGCCCCACGCACCCTCATGCTTCTCCTCAACAACAAGAAGAAGCCGTTCGACGACATCCGCGTCCGCCAGGCGATCCAGGCCGCGATCGACACATCGGCGATTGCCGCGGCGGTCTATGAGGGCGCCGCGACGCCGGCCATGGGCCCGTTCCGCGCGACCGATCCGTGGGCGCCAGCCAATCAAAAGCCGTCCTATGATCCCGCGAAGGCAAAGAAGCTGCTGGCGGAAGCCGGCATCAAGCCCGGCAGCCTGACCCTCAATCTCTGGGGCTACGTGTCCAAGGTCGAGCTCAAGGATGTCGCCGCCGTGGTGCAGGAGATGCTCGGGCAGGTCGGCATCAAGGTCGATATCCGGATGGCGGAATATAAGGCCATCGAGCCGGATATGCTCGCCGGCAATTTCGACATGGCCTTCATGTCGCGCGGTTACCTGACCGACGTTCCCGAGCCGATCGGCTTCATCAATGCCGATTACTCATGTTCGGGAAGCTTCAATATTGCGCATTACTGCACACCTGAAATGGACGCGGAGATCGGCAAGATCTACGGCACGAAGGACCAGGCGGACCGGTTCAAAATGTACGCCAACCTGGGCGAAAAAATCCAAAAAGACGCGATCAACGTCTTCCTTGTCCATGAATCGAGCTACGATGCTCACGCGACGAAGATCAAGAATTACAGGGCACATTTCATCAATTACTACACGATGATGCCGGGCCTGGAATGATCTGACGTTCTCCGACATCAATGCCGCGCAGGGTCAGGCCCGGCGATCCAGCGCCGGGCCTGACTGTTTCTCCAGCCTGATCCGCAATGGAATCGCGCATGATCTGCCTTCCCCCGTCCGTGCCGATGATGGAGGCCGTCTATCCGCATCGCGGCGTTCGCACTCCTCCATCTGGATCGGGGCGCCATTCAGCGCTGTTTGATCGTCCGCCCGGCAATCAATCAGCCTTCCAAAATCCGAGACGCCGCGCTTCCGCTCCTCCGGAAAGGGCTCGGCATTCTGGTCCGGCTCCGAGGGCGGGCGCGAAGGATCGGCAGCGCCAATCAAGCAAAAGGCCGCGGCATTCGCCGCGGCTGTCATCATTTCAAAGAGGCACGCCGATTGTCGGCGAAAGCCGGATTGCCGGCCTCAAACGCTCAGGCGCGAGCGGCCTCCGGCGTATAGCCGGCCTGCGCGATGATCTCGCGAACCCGGGCAAGATCGGCACCCTCAACCGAGACGAGACGAGCCTCAGGGTTGGCGCTGACCTTGGCACCCGGGATCGAGCTCTCGATGGCGCTCTTGATGGTGCCAGCACAATGACCGCAGGTCATGTCCTCGACGCGGACGGAAACGCCGGAAACGGCAGCGGAAGCAACCTCATGATCGTCGGTCTGGTGAGCTTGGCACATAGGAAACCTCTCCTGAAGGAATGAGCGCAAAATCAGTGTCGTTCCTTGCCATATGGCAAGGTCAAGCCCGGATTTTTCTCCGCACGAGAGGTCTCCAGCCGCTTGACATTCCCACGATGGGAAGCCGCATCGCAGTGACCGTTCGTCCAACCGAGGTGGCGCAGATGACGGTTATCACTCAGTCCGAAAGGCCGTCAGCGGCGCGTGAGCCTCAGCTGAGGCCCACTCGATGACTCCGAACCATATCGTCCGCATCACCAACCTCGCGACCGAAATCGCGGTTGCGGCGGATATGACGATCCTGAAGGCGGCCCAGCTTGCCGGGTACGCCTATCCCTATGGCTGTCAGGTCGGGCGTTGCGGCGCCTGCAAATCGAGGCTTCTCTCGGGCGAAGTCGAGCTGCTGCCCCATACGCCATTCGCACTCACCGCAGCAGACACGGAGCGCGGTTTCGTTCTCGCCTGCCGCGCACAGCCGCGCAGCGATTGCAGCATCGCCTGGCTCGGCAGCGACACGGCCGGACATTCCTTGGGCGAGGTTTCGGGACGGGTCGTCTCGCTGCAGCGGCCGACGCCGGATATCTCGATCCTGCGCGTGGAATTGGAGGGAGCTCCGCTCGCCTTCACGGCCGGCCAATATGCCGAACTGGATTTCGCGGGCTGCGCGCCGCGCAATTATTCGATGGCAAACGACCCGGACGAGCCGCTGCTCGAGTTCCACATCAGGCATGTCGCCAATGGTGCAACCAGCGGTCATGTCGCGAGCAGGCTGCGCTCGGGCGATCCCGTCCGGCTGCGTGGCCCGATGGGTACAGCGCATCTGCGCGCTAGGCGGACCGGGCCGATCCTCGCCGTGGCGGGCGGAACCGGGCTCGCCCCGATCCTGTCGATCCTGCAAAGCGCCGCACGCCTGCATCTGAAGCAGCCGATCCGGCTCTACAATGCCGCACGGGCTGTGCATGATCTCTATCAGGAGGCCACGATCGCGGACCTCGCCAACCGGCTCGCCGATTTTACCTATATCCCTGTCCTGAGCGACGGGTCGCCGCTCGGCGCTCGCCTTGAAGCGCTCGCCGAACTCGAGGGCGTGACAGCCTATGTCGCCGGCTCGCCCCGCCTGGTTGACGACGCGGTCGCAGCCATGACGCGCCGCGGACTCGACCCGGCTCACGCCTATGCCGACGCCTTCTTCCCGGCATCGGACCAGGCAAGCGCGGACGGCACGGAGATCACGGTCCGGGCGTGACGGCGAGACGAGGACAATCGGTGAGCGGTGGCAGCCTCAGACGTCAAGCCTCGCTCAGTTCACCTGACGACGGTGCGCCTCATAGAGCGCGAGGCGCCTGCGCCGGCTCGGCGATTCCTCCCGGGCCGCGGCAGCGTGGCTGAAGGTCGGCACGGTCTCGGCAAAATGGCACGCAGTGCTATGTCCCGCGCCGACGGAACGCAGGCTCGGCACTTCACTGCGGCAACGCTCCTGCGCAAGGGGACAGCGCGTATGGAACCGGCAGCCTGCCGGCGGATTGAGCGGGCTCGGAACGTCGCCCCCCAGCACATTCCAGCCCTCGCGCCTGGTCGGGTCGGGCTCCGGCGCCGCTGATAACAAGGCCTGCGTGTAGGGATGGCGGGGATTGCCGTAGAGGTCCTGCTTGCTCGCCAGTTCGACGACCTGCCCGAGATACATCACCGCCACGCGGTCAGCCATGTGCTTCACGACGGCAAGGCCATGGGAGATGAACAGATAGGCCAGGCCGAGTTCTTTCTGAAGATCCTTCAGCAGGTTGACGACCTGCGCCTGGATCGACACATCGAGGGCCGACACCGGTTCGTCGCAAACGATGAGCTTCGGAGACAGGGCCAGGGCCCGGGCGATGCCGATGCGCTGGCGCTGGCCACCCGAGAACTCGTGCGGATAGCGCGCCGCGTGATAGGGGGCGAGATCGACCCGGCGGAGCAGTTCCAGCACGCGAGCCCGCCGCGAGGCCGCCGTCCCCTCGCCATGGACCAGCATAGGCTCGGCGATCAGCTCCTCCACTGTCATGCGCGGATTCAGGCTGGCATAGGGGTCCTGGAAGACGATCTGCATATTGCGACGCATGCTGCGCAGCGCCGCCCGATCGAGATGCGTGATGTCGCGACCTTCGAAGCGCACGCTTCCCGCCGTGGGCTCGATGAGCCGCATGGCAAGACGCGCGGTGGTCGACTTGCCACAGCCGCTCTCACCGACGATCGCCAGGGTCTCGCCGGGATTGATCTGCAGGCTCACCCCGTCCACGGCACGCACCGCGCCCACCTGCTTCTTCCGGATCAGGCCCTTGAAGACGGGGTAATGCTTGGTCACGTCCTCAAGTTCGAGCAACGGCGCTGTCATACGAACTCCTCCAGCGGGGCCTTCCGACAGGCGACAAGATGGGTCGGGCCGATTTCCCCGAGCACCGGCATCTCCGCGCGACAACCATCATCGGCGAACGGGCAGCGCGGATTGAACCGGCAGCCCTGCGGCAGCCGGAAGGGCGGAGGCACGACGCCGTCGATCGCGATGAGGCGCGCCACGTCCTGGTCCATGCGCGGCATCGAGCCCATCAGGCCGATCGTGTAAGGGTGCTGCGGATCGTGGAACACGTCCTGGACCGAGGCCCGCTCGACCACCTTGCCGGCATACATGACAGCGACTTCGTCGGCGACCTGGGCGACGACACCGAGGTCGTGGGTGATCAGGATCATCGACATGCCCGTCTCCTCCTGCAACTCGCGCAGGAGCCTGAGAATTTGGGCCTGGATGGTGACGTCCAGCGCCGTGGTCGGCTCGTCCGCGATCAACAGAGCCGGCTTGCAGGTCAGGGCCATGGCGATCATGACCCGCTGGCGCATGCCCCCGGACAGCTGATGCGGATACTCGTCGAAGCGTCGCTCGGGAGACGGAATGCGCACCCTGCGCAGCGCCTCGATGGCCTCGTCACGCAGATCGCGTGCGGAGGCCTTGCGGTGCGCGCGCAGGGATTCGACGACCTGATACCCCACCGTGTGCACGGGGTTCAGGCTGGTCATCGGCTCCTGGAAGATCATAGCGATGCGGTTGCCGCGCATGTCGCGCATCTCGCTCGACGACAGCTTCAGGAGGTCGCGCCCTTCGAACAGGATCTCGCCGCCGGCATTGCGCCCCGGGGGCGGCACGAGGCCCATGATCGACAGGGACAGCATGCTCTTGCCGCAGCCGCTCTCCCCGACGATACCGAGCGTTTTGCCGCGCTCGAGCGAGAGCGAAATCCCGTCGACCGCCCGCACCGTCCCGTTGAGGGTCTGAAAGGCCGTCGTCAGGTTGCGCAGCTCGATGATCGGCGTGGCCTTGGTCGCACTCATGAGCGGCCCCCGGAAGCCCGCTGCCCGGCTTCGGGAAAGGTCAGGGGCGAGTAATCCGTCACCGGGCGGCCGGCCCAGTCATTCCTGGGAGCAGCCGCTTCAGTCCGCTTCTGCGCTTCATGCAGGCGCCGGGCGGCCGCCGGATAATCAAAGGTGAGAACCTCGCCGCCGCTGACGACAAGACGGCCATCGACATAGACACGATCGACCGCGCGCTCGGCCGCTGCGTAGATCAGGCTGCGAACGGGATCACGCCGCGGCTGCATCATGGGATGGGTGAGATCGACGAGCACGAGGTCCGCCTTGCAGTCCACCGCAAGCCGGCCGATATCGCTGCGTCCCAGCGCACGAGCACCGGCGACCGTCGCCGCCTCGAACAGGTCGGTCGTGCTGAGTGTGCGCGGGCTCTCCGCCATCAGGCGCGCGACATAGGCCGCGTTGCGCATTTCCTCGAGCATGTTGTGGGGATAGGTGTCCGTCCCCAGGCCGATATTCACGCCGGAGCGCCGATAGCGCCCGAAATCACGCAAGGCGATGCCCCGCCGCATGAACACGGTCGGACAATGAGCCACCGTCGTGCCGGTCTCAGCCAGGAGATCGAGATCGCGGCGGCTGTGCCAGGCGTTGCGCGGGTAGTCGTCGAGGAAGATGGCGTGACCGACGATGCTCGTCGAGCCGAGCACGTCGAGCTTCTCGAGCCACTGGATCGGCGAGACGCCATGACGGCGCGTGATCTCATGGAACTCGACCGTCGACTGCGCCGCATGGATCTGCCAGCGCAGCCCACGTCGGCCGGCCTCGGCGTAGCTTTCCTTGATCAGCCCCTCGCTGCAGGTGTCGATCTGGGCGGGGCATACCATGCCGAACAAGCGGCCCGAGGGGTGAGCCTCGGCCTTAGCGATAACCTCGAAGGCCTGCGCCATGGCATCGGCGCCGGCCTTCTCGTCCCACTCGTATTCGACGACATAGCCATTGCGCGTATGCCAGCGGGCCGAACGGAACATCGGGGCAAGGCAGACGCGCATGCCGCTCTGCGCCGCGAGGTCTAGCCAGTCCGGATGCGGCACCGACAGATCGGCAACCGTCGTCACGCCGGAGAGTAGCAGCTCGGAATAGGCGACGCGCACGCAATCCGGCACCGCCTCGGCATCCGGGCGCAGGATCGGCATGAACTCGTAGAGCGAGGAATTGTAGAGTGCCGGCGAGCCGAGCTCATCCAGGAAGCCCTTATTGAGAGGCTCACTCGATGGGTGCGAGTGAATATTGACGAGGCCGGGCATGACCATCCGCCCCTGCCCGTCCACGGTCTCGTCCGCAGGACCGTCATAGCGCTCGCCGACAAAAAGGATCTTGCCATCCTCGAAGGCGACGTCTGCGCCGTAGAGATAGACGTGACCGGCAGCCTGGGCATCCCAGGCCACGACGACATCCGCATTCCTGATGACCGTGATCGTCATGGCATCATCCGTACAAAGAACAGGGAAAGGGCCCGGCCCGAGGGCCACGCGGGCGATTTGCATGACCGACGGAGCAGCGGATGCGGCGCAGGGTGTCCCCCGCGCCGCATCGAAGCGCTCAGCGCTTCAGCTTGATGTCGAGGCCCTTGTAGAGACCTGCGCCATAGACGCCGTGGGCGCGCACGCCTTCGACGCGGTCGCCCGAGACAACCCAGAGCGGCTGCGAGACCAGCGGCACCCAGACATTGGCTTCGGTGAGCTGCGTCTGGACGGCGCCGATCGCCTGCTTGCGCTTGTCGGCGTCGACGGCGGTCGCAGCCGCCTTCAGCATCTCGTCGGTCTTCGGGTCCTTCCAGTTCATCCGGTTCGGCGTCGGCGCCTGGCGGCTGTTGAAGTAGAGGTTCAAGGCCTCGGTCGCCGTCACATAGGGATAGGCCATCACGAAGGCGTCGAATTCCTGCGTGGCGAGCTTGCCCCAGGCGACCGTCGCATCCCAGAGCTGGATCTTCATGTCGATGCCGATCTTGCGCAGGTCGGCCTGCATGGCCTCGGTGATGCGCGGATTGACGTCGTTGCGGATGCCGTAGACCGTGAAACTGGCCTTCTTGCCGTCCTTCTCGCGGATGCCGTCGGCGCCGGCCTTCCAGCCAGCCGCGTCGAGGAGCTTGGCCGCCGCGGCCGGATCATATTTCGGCATCTTGGCAGCCGCGTCCTTGTCGAAGTCGAGGACGCTGGCATTGAGCAATGCCGGCAGGGTCTGGCCCTTGCCGAAGAAGATCGCCTTCGCGATGGCGTCCTTGTTGACGGCCATGTTGACCGCCTCACGGATCACACCCTCGCTGGCGACGGGCTTGTCGACCTTGAAGCCCATGAAGATGTCATAGATATAATTGTCCTGCCGCTGCACCTGCATGCCGGGCATACGCTGCATCGTGTCGAGCGCGATATAGGGCATATAGTAGGTGACGTCGGCCTGCTTGGCTTGGATCGCCGCCATCAGCGTATTCGACTCAGGAATGATCTTCCAGACGATCTCGTCGATCTGCGGCTTCGGATCTTTGTAGATCGGCGGCCCCCAAGTGTAGTGGGGGTTCTTCTTCATCACGAGTTCCTGCCGCGGGGTCCACTTCACCCAGCAATAGGGGCCCGTCGCGTTGAAGCCCTGCACGCCGAAATTGGCGCCGAGCTTCTCGACCGCGTTCTTGTCGACCACCGAAGCGAAGGACAGGCCGATCTGGAAGAGCAGGTCGCTATAGGGCTCCTTCAGTTCGTAGACGACCGTCGCGTCGCCCTCGGCGCGGATGTCCTTGACCTGACCGCCGCGGAACGACACCGGCGACTTGTTGGCCGGATCGGTCCAGCGCTTCAGCGAGTAGACGACGTCCTCGGCCGTCATCGGACGGCCGTCGCAGAACTTCACATCGGTGCGCAGCTTGAACGTGTAGGTCGTGCCGTCCGGAGAGACCGTCCACGACTCCGCCAGGCCGGGCTTGATCGTCTTCATGTCGAAATCGACGCTGACCAGCGTGTCGGCCAGCATATAGAGCGCCTCGGCGGCGGCGGTCGATGTCGAGCGGATCGGGTCGTAATTATCCGCGTCGATGACGCGCAGGATCGACAAAGGTGCCTTCTGCTGGGCGCAGACGGGCGCGGCGGTGGCCGCAACAGCAGCGGCGCTGCCGAGAAGCAGTGCGGTAAGCCTGTTCATGTGAGGAAACCTCCGGAAATTCTGCGTCTATTTGCGCAGCTTGGGATCGAGAGCATCGCGCAGCGCGTCGCCGAGAACGTTGAAGGCCAGCACGACCACGAAGATGACCAGGCTTGGCAGGACAGAGACATGCGGCGCGAAGAACAGGAAGTTGCGGCCGTCAGCCGCCATCGCGCCGAGCTCCGCCGTTGGCGGCTGCGCGCCAAGACCGAGGAACGACAGGGCGGCGCCGAGCAGGATGACCTGGCCGAAGCGCAGGGTGACGAAGACGAAGATCGCCGAGAGGCAGTTCGGCAGCAGATATTTGAAGATGATGCGTGCGTCGCTCATGCCGAGCGAGCGGGCGCTCTCGATATAGTCCTGCTGGAGCACGACAATGGCCGAACCGCGCACGACACGCGCCATCAGCGGCACGGTCGCAATCGACAGCGCGATGATCACCGCCGTGAGCCCGGGCCCGAAAATGGCGGCGATGGCCAGTCCGAACAGGATGGCCGGAAAGGACAGGAGCACGTCCATCAGGCGCATGAGCAGGCCCGACACCCGCGTGTAAAAGGCCGCAACGAAGCCGACGAGACCACCGACGGCACAGCCGAAGACGACGGAAGCGAACCCCATCAGCAACGTGGTGCGCAGGCCGAACAGCAGTCGCGTGATCATGTCACGCCCCTGCCCGTCCGTGCCGAGCAAGCCCATCTCGCCGGGCGCCTTCAGGGTATTGGCGAGATCGCCGCCATAGGGATCCGACGGAGCAAGCCAGGGCGCGAAGATCGCCCCGGCGATCACCAGCACCACGAGCACCAGCGAGATGCATGCTCCGACATCGCTGACGAGCATTCTCAGCACCGATGGGCGGCGGACGATGAAGTCTTCGGTCGCCGGCGCCGGCAGCGGTTCCGCCTGCCCCTTCGCGAGCGTCTGCATGATGGAGCTCATCAGGCGCCCCTCACTCTCGGGTCGAGCACGGCATAGAGCACGTCCACGGCAAGGTTGATCAGGATGAAGCCGAGCGACAGCACGATGATGGTGCCCTGCGCCATCGGCAGATCGCTCGACAGGATCGCACCAACGGCCAGCCGGCCGATGCCTGGCCAGCTGAAGACGGTCTCGGTGACGACGGCACCGCCGAGCAGAAACCCGATCTGCAGCCCGATCAGCGTCACGACGGGGACAAGCGCATTGCGCAGGGCGTGCCGCATGACCACGGCCCGTTCTGTCAGCCCCTTGGCGCGGGCCGTCCTGACATGGTCGGCCCCCAGCACGTCGAGCACCGAGCTGCGGGTCATGCGGGCGACGGGGCCGACGAAGACGCCGCCGAGCGTGATGGCCGGCAAGATGATCGCCAGAAAGCCGTCCCAGGTCCAGAACGGCCCCATCCGGCCGGTGAAGGGCAGCAGCGGATACTTGAAGCCGAGCAGCCAGATCAGTGCCAGGCCGAGGAAGAACACGGGCAGGGAGACGCCCGCGACCGACACCGCCATGATCGCGCGATCGAGGATAGAGCCGCGGAAATAGGCGCCGACCGTGCCCATGGCGATGCCCAGCGGAATGGCCCAGATCAGGGAGGCGACCATCAGCTCGAGCGTCGGCCCGATCGTGTTGCCGAGCTCCTGGACGACCGGCACATTGTTGATGATCGACACGCCGAGATCACCCTGCAGCAACCGCCCGACATAGATCAGGAACTGCTTCCAGAGCGGCTGGTCGAGCCCGAGATCGCGGCGGATGGCCTCGACGATGTCCTGTGTGGCGGTTGGCCCCGCTCGCACCTGCGCAGGATCCGTCGGGACCACCTGCATGAGCAGGAAGCCCAGCAGGAGAACCCCCAACAGGACCGGCAGCGCGAGCAGCAGCCGTTGCAGCGTGTGCCGCAGCATTCCGGCTTCTCCCTACTGCGCCGCGGCTGCGAACTGGCCGAGCCGGTCATAAACCACCTCGCCGCCCAGCAGCGTCAGATCGCAGCGCGCATCCATCTCCACGGTCTCCACCGGAGCGGCGAAGATGTCGTGCGACAGAACCGCGATGTCGGCGAGCTGACCCGGCACGAGACGTCCCATGCGGTCCTCGGCGAACTGGGTATAGGCGCCGATCGCCGTATAGGCATGGACGGCCTCTTCCATCGTCAGGCGTTCCGCCGCACCGATCACCGTGTGGCGCTTGGTCTGGCGGGTGACCATCGTGAAGAGGTTCTTGAATGGGTCCGTGGCGCAGACCGGCGCATCCGAACTCGCAGCGGGATGCACACCGGCATCGAACCATTTGCGCATCGGATAGGAGGCATCCGCCCGCTCTTGCCCGAGATTATGAACGTAGAGATCGCCGAACTCGTAGATGAACACCGGCTGCGGTACGGGATCGATCCCCGCTGCAGCCATCCGAGCGAGCTGGCCGTCGGTCAGGAAGCCGCAATGCTCGATGCGGTGGCGACGCCCGAGGACGGGGTGCTCGGCACTGTCCGCCTGCTCGATTCCCGACAGCACCTGCTCGATGGCTGCGTCGCCGATGGCATGAATCGCGAGCTGGTAGCCGAGCCTGTGATAATGCGCGAGGTAACCGTGCATGTCCGTATCGGAATAGATGAAGATGCCGCGGTTGTCGGGGTCGCCAACGCGATAGGGCTGGCTCATCGCTGCCGTCAGACCGCCGGCGCTGCCGTCACCGAACACTTTCATGGCGCCATAGCGCAGCAGGCCGACCTCGCGCCCAAAGCGGTATCCGGCCGCGTGCGCGGCATCGCCGATCCCGTCGGCGTTGCCATAGATGCAGACCCAGGTCCGTACCGGCAGGCGGTTGGTGCGGGCCATCTCCTCATAGGCCTCGATCTCCGCCATGCCCGCCAGCATGCCGACGCCGGCATCCATCACGCTGGTGAAGCCCTGCGACAGCATGTAGTGGCCGGCCTGCTCGATGGCCGTCGTCAGCTCCGCGTGGCTGGGTTTCGGCATCGCCTCGACGATCAGGCGCATGGCGCTTTCAGCCAGAAGGCCGGTGAGCTTGTTGTCACGCCGCTCGATCAACCCGCCGTCGGGGCTCGGCGTGTTGTGGCCGATGCCGGCCTTGCGCATAGCCTGGCTGTTGACGACGCCGACATGGCCGCAGGTGCGCTTGATATAGACAGGATTGTCGGGCGCCACCTGATCGAGCTCGTCGGCGGTGGGATGGCGGCCCTCGGCCAGTTCATTGTGATCATAGCCGCGCCCGAGCACCCACTCGCCTGGCTTCTTCGTCCTGGCGACAGTCGCGACGCGGCGCAGGACCTCGTCGATGCTGCGCACACCCTCCTCCGGCCGAAGATTGATTTCGTTCATGCTGACGCCGAGCGGCAGCAGATGCATATGCGCATCGTTGAGGCCGGGGATCGCAACGCGACCGGCCAGATCGATGACACGCGTGCCCGCCCCCCGCAGGTTCGAGATCTCCTCAGCCGAACCTGCCGCGAGGACTGTGCCGTCCCTGACCGCCAAGGCCTCGACGAACCCCTCGGCCAAACCGCAGAAGATGCGGCCGTTCAACAAGACGGTGTCCGCTTGAATCATAACCTTACGCTCACTGCTGCATTGTAATGATTGACACCGCTGCGCGCGCAACTTGCCAGGCGCAAGCAAACGCGCAGCGTAACGCAGATTTAGCGCACTAAATCCACGACGTTCAGCTCTGTCAGATAATGGAATATGCTCTAGGCAGCGGTCTCGAGCCGCAGAAACTCTTCCATCCTTGATATTTCCTCAGAGTCATTTTCTTATTGGATTGGGGTTAGCATTGCTCAGAATATTTGACAGCGCAAGGGGCGCTGAACAGGCAAGCGCTGCATGCCGTGTGGATAGCGTCGCAGGCATTGCGTGATGGAACGAAGACGGGCGGAGACCGGTCATGAGTTTTGACGTGGGTGGAAGATTGAAGGAAATCAGGGCGTCTGCCGGGCTTTCACAGCGTGAATTGGCCGCCCGCTCGGGCGTGACGCACAGCCTGATCTCGCTGATCGAGCAGAATCGGAACAGCCCATCGGTCGCGTCCTTGCGCAAGATTCTTGACGGCATTCCGATGTCGATGGTGAATTTCTTTGACGAAGAGCGCGTGCCGCGAGGCAAGGTATTCTTCGATTCGGGCGACCTTCTGGACCTGACATCCCGCCTGCATCAGGTCAGTGGCGGCAGCGGCGAGGGCCGCATGTCGTTCCGACAGGTCGGCGACGCCAAGGCGCATAACCTGCAGATCCTGCATGAATCCTACGAGCCCGGCGCCGATACCGGCGTCACCATGCTGAAGCACGATTCACATGAAGGCGGCGTGGTCCTTTCGGGAGAGCTCGAGATCACCGTCGGCGACCAGATCAAGATTCTTGGCGTCGGCGATGCCTATCTCTTCGACAGCCGCACCCCCCACCGCTTCCGCAATATCGGCGCGACGCGCTGCGAGGTCGTGAGCGCCTGCACGCCGCCCTATCTTTGAGGCCTGGGCGCGATCGACCGCGCCTCACCAGAGCAGGGTCCAGCAATCACCTCACTGCTTGAAGCAGCTCTCGCGGTGCCAATTGAGGAAATGAGGATGCGGGCGTTCAGCCGGCCGGGCGGGAGCAAACGCGCGGCCGGTTCTGTTCACGAAGGCCCGGATGCCCTCAAGATCGTTCGCATGTCGTGAGATCAGAATGTCCAGGTCATCGGACAGGCTGATCAACCCGCGATCGAACATCCAATGCGCCGTTCCCGAAAGCGCAAGCCCGTTACTGACGATATCGGGACCGTTCGCCTCCACGGGGCGAATATGGGCGGCGGCAACCTCGGCACGACCGCCACCATTGATGAGCCTGAGCCCGGTGATGGCACAGCGCTCGCCATAGGCCCGCAGCACCGTCCGGCGAAATGCTCGATCGCGCACGATCCGTGTGAGCGCAATCGTCAGCCTTTCGCGAGCTTGATCGAAAACAAACGGAGCTTGCTCTTCTGCGAGTTCCAAGGTGGCGTCCGGAGCATCGCGGCGCGGCAGAAGGGGCTCCGCATCGTCGAGGCCGAGGGCGAGAACACGGTTGAAGTCGGCCGAGGAGATCGATCTCACCGCGGCTTGTGCTCGCCCGGATATCCGGCCCTCGTCGTTTAGCACGCCGCGCTCGATGACACCGCTCTCGTCAGCAAAGGGGACGGGATTGGCGAAGTCGAGATAGCTGCCGGGCTCGATCACCGCGATGAACATAGCGGGGGCAGTCGGGTCGGGAATGACCTGCTGAACTTTGGCAATGGCAAAGTACCCGCGCGTACTCACCACCTTGCGCGGCTCGTAGTAGACGATCCAGTCACCGACACAGGCTTGAACACGACCGAGATATTGCCGCGGGAACTGATATCTCTCAGCCGGGCTGTCGTCGTAAATCGAATCGTGACGGTGAATGAAGACGCCGAACCCCATGGCTATTGGTAGCGCGGCGTCGGGACCGAACGCTAGCCTCCTCTCAGAAGCGGCGGGCGAAGAACGGTGTTGGCGCCGAGATCAAGCGCCGCAACGCGCGGATGCGATGCGCTTCAGGTGTTGCGTGCGCTGACGAACCTGATGGAGTCGTGCCCAGCAAGGTCCGAATCCCTCTTGCGAGGAGCCGCACCCAAATCGCTAAGTTCTTGATTTTCAAGAGACGCCACTGGTGAGTGGCTGGGGGACTAGGATTCGAACCTAGACAACCAGAGTCAGAGTCTGGGGTCCTACCGTTAGACGATCCCCCAACGGCGCGAACGCCTTCGTTGGTGAGGCGCGGTCTAAACAACCAGCGCCCGCATGGCAAGCCCATTGTGAGCAATCTTGTGCATGAAGCTGACAGGGCCCCTGTCAGCCTGCGCTCAGCGTCCTCCGTACGCTGTCACGCCAGCCCAGGACCAGCTTTTCGCGCTGGCTGTTCGCCATTCCAGGCACGAAGCGCCGTTCCAGCCGCCAGAGATCGGCGAACCGATCCGGCTCCGGCAACAGCCCTGCATCGAGCCCGGCGAGATAGGCGGCTCCCAAAGCCGTCGTTTCCAGCACCTCGGGCCTGTCGACAGGCAGCGCGAGAATGTCGGCGAGCCGCTGCATGGTCCAGTCGGAGGCGACCATGCCGCCATCGACGCGCAGCACCGCAGCGCCCTGCCCGGCGTCCGGCCAGTCGGCGCGCATCGCGTCGAGCAGATCGAGCGTCTGGTAACAGACGCTTTCCAGCGTCGCCCGCGCCAGCTCGCGCGGGCCGCTGTTGCGGGTGAGCCCGAAAATCGCGCCACGTGCCTCGGCGTCCCAATGCGGCGCGCCGAGCCCGACGAAAGCCGGCACCAGAAAGACCGCCTGGGTCGGATCGGCAGCTTCGGCAAGCGGCCCGGTCTCGCTTGCCGTCTCGATGATTCCAATCCCGTCACGGAGCCATTGCACCGCCGCCCCCGCGACGAAGATTGAACCCTCCAGCGCATAGGTGCGCTCGCCGCCGAGCTGATAGGCGATGGTGCTGAGCAGCCGGTTCTGGGACGCCACCGGCGTCGAACCGGTGTTCAGCAGGGCAAAGCAGCCGGTGCCATAGGTCGACTTCACCATGCCAGGCGTGAAGCAGGCCTGGCCAATCGTCGCCGCCTGCTGGTCGCCGGCCATGCCGCGCACCGGGATCGCCGCACCGAAATGTTCGGGCAGCGTCTCGCCGAACAGGCAGGCGCAATCGCGAACCTCCGGCAGCAATGAGCTGGGGATGTCGAACAGCTTGAGCAGGTCCTCGTCCCAGACGCCGCGCCCGATATCGAACAGCATGGTGCGGGCGGCATTGGTCGCGTCGGTTGCGTGGACGGCTCCGCCTGTCAGCCGCCACAACAGGAAGCAATCGACCGTGCCGAAGGCGAGTTCACCGGCTTCCGCCCGCCGGCGCGCGCCCGGCACATTGTCGAGCAGCCAGGCGATCTTGGTTGCCGAGAAATAGGGATCGATTCGCAGGCCCGTCCGGCTCGAAACCAACGAATCATGGCCTCGCTCGCTGAGCTCGGCGCAACGCGGCGCCGTCCGCCGGTCCTGCCAGACGATGGCGCGGTGGATCGCCTGCCCGGTCCTGCGGTCCCAGATCAGCGTCGTCTCGCGCTGGTTGGTGATGCCGATCGCGGCAATGTCCGCGGCTGAGAGCCCGCCCTTGCTGATGGCCTCGCGGCAGGTCGCCAGGACGCTCTCCCACAGATCCTCGGGCTCGTGCTCGACCCAGCCCGAGGCCGGAAAATGCTGTGGGAACTCGCGCTGCGCCGATGCCGCAGCCCTGAGCGCACCATCGAACAGGATCGCGCGCGACGAGGTCGTCCCCTGATCGATCGCGAGAATATAGCGTGCTCCGGCCATGGCAGCAGTGGTCCTTCCCAGTGGCGGCCCGTCCGATCCGGGCTTTCCCCGAACTTGGCCGAAGCGTGTCGCCGCAGGCAAGCGCTCCACCGACAAATGAACAGCACACAGGTTCCGCTTGGCATCTTCATCAGGCTCTTGTTACGCTTCACCCGAAGCAAGCGGCCGGAGCGTGCAAACCGCGGCCGACGAGGGGTCAAAACACGGTGACGGTCGAGGACCGCCAGGATCGGGATATCGCGCTCGCGGTATCCCCAGAGGTTAATGGCGCCGATCCGCGCCCGATCGGCTCGTCTCCCCTCGGCCCTCCCCCCGCTACGCAAACCTATTACGCACCCTCGCGCCATCCGGTCGCGACCTATGCCGCTCTCGATCTCGGCACCAATAACTGCCGGCTGCTGATCGCCCGCCCGGCCCAGCATGGCTTTCGCGTCGTCGATGCCTTTTCCCGCATCGTGCGCCTGGGCGAAGGGCTGACAGCGAGCGGGCGGCTTGCCGATGCGGCGATGGATCGGGCGGTCGAAGCCCTGAAGATCTGCAAGAGCAAGATGACCCATCGCGGCGTCAGCCGCGCCCGACTGGTCACGACCGAGGCTTGCCGGGCCGCCACCAACGGGCTCGACTTCGTCCGCCGGGTCGCGGCTGAGGCCGATCTCGAGCTCGAGATCGTCGACCAGCGGACCGAGGCCTCGCTGGCCGTCACGGGCTGCGCAGCGCTGGCCCATCCGACGGCGGAAGGCGTCATCGTCTTCGATATCGGCGGCGGCTCGACCGAGATCGTCTGGATGGGCGGGCGCTCGCAGGCGCGCGACCCGGCGGGTCGCATCCGCGAATGGGCCTCGCTGCCGATGGGCGTCGTCTCTGTCGCCGAGCGCTATGGCGGCGTCGATGTCGGGCGTGAAAAATTCGAGCGCATGGTCGATGATTGCAGCGCTGCCCTGAAGCCATTCGCGACGCGCGCCGCGGCGGCAAAAGACGCCGCCGGCTTCCATCTGCTCGGCACGTCGGGCACCGTCACCACCGTCGCCGGCATCCATCTCGGCCTGCCGCGCTACGACCGGCGCCTGGTCGACGGGCTGTGGATGGACGAGACGGATATCCTCGCAGTCATCGACCGGTTGGTCGATATGGACTATGCCGCGCGCTCGGCCAATGCCTGCATCGGCCGCGAGCGGGCCGACCTCGTGCTTGCCGGCTGTGCGATCTTCGAGGCGATCAGGCGCGCCTTCCCGAGCCGAAAGGTGCGCATCGCCGATCGCGGCCTGCGCGAGGGCATCCTGCTCCGGATGATGCATGAGGATCGCGCCTGGTGGCGCCGCAGGCAGGCATGACGTAAGTCCACGGGAAGGAAGCCCCGTAGCCATGAGCACCACCAAGAGATGAGCACCACCCAGCAATGAGCACCACCAAAGGCGGCACCGGCGCCCGCGATATGCGGGTCAAGGTGAAGAAGGCCGGCAAGCTCAAGCATTCCTCGCAGCTCTGGCTCGAACGCCAGCTCAACGACCCCTATGTCAAACGGGCAAAGGAGCGCGGTTTTCGTTCGCGCGCCGCGTTCAAGCTCGAGGAGATGGACGATCGCTACAAGTTCCTGAAGACCGGGCAGAAGCTGATCGACCTCGGCTGCGCGCCGGGCGGCTGGTGCCAGGTCGCGGCGCAACGCATCGGGCTCGAGCGCGGCAAGGGAGCGATCGTCGGCATCGACCTGCTGCACGTCGATCCGATCCCCGGCGTCGATCTCATCGAGATGGACTTCATGGCCGACGAGGCCCCTGCCCTCCTGACCGAGCGGCTCGGCGGCCGGGCCGACGGCGTGATGTCGGACATGGCGGCCAACACCACCGGCCACAAGAAGACAGACCACCTCAAGATCATCGCGCTGGCCGAGGCGGCGCTGGAGTTCGCCTATTCGATTCTGGCTCCCGGCGGCTTCTTCCTGGCAAAACTGTTCCAGGGCGGCGAGAGCGCCGAGCTGCTCGCCATGCTCAAGCGCGACTTCACCACCGTGCGCAACGTCAAGCCGGCAGCGAGCCGGGCGGATTCTTCGGAGCTCTACGTCCTTGCGACGGGCTACCGTCGCAAGGAACAGCCGGCAGCGGATACCGAGGGCTGATCTGTCTTCCAAATGTGCCAGGGGGAGGTCCAGATGACGCCCCCTGCTTGCCCACGGCTTCGCCTGAGGGCTGGAGGCCAGCCCGCCCTTCAGTCCAACGGCTTCTGATCCTCGATCGCCTGGGCCGTTGCCTTGCGCGCGCTGAGCGGTGCGTGACCTGAAACCTCGGCGCCGGCATCGGGTGCAAGCCGCATCATCCAGAGGACCGACGAGGCCGAGATCAGCCCGACCAGCACGAAGGCCGGCCAGAAATCATGCGCGCCCAGCGCCTTGCCGCCGTTCAGCATGTTCGCCGCCTCCAGAGCGAAGGCGCCGATCGTGATCCCGAGGCTGAGTGACAATTGCTGCGCCACGCTGGAGAGGCTGGTCGCACTCGACATGTCCCGGTTCGAGACATCGGCATAGCTCAGCGCATTGATGCCGGTGAACTGCAGCGAGCGGAAGCAACCGCCGATCAGCAGCACGCAGAGCATCAGCCATTGCGGCGTCGTCGGCGTGAACAGCCCGCATGCGGCCAGGAAGGCCGATCCGATCAGCGCGTTGAACATCAGGACGTGGCGGAAGCCGAACCGCGCCAGGATGGTCCTGGCCAGCGTCTTCATGATCATGGCACCGGCGGCCGAAGCGAAGGTGATCAGGCCTGAATGCAGGGCGTCATAGCCGAAGCCGAGCTGAAGCATCAGTGGCAGCAGGAAGGGGATCGCTCCGATGCCGACCCGGAAGATCGAGCCGCCGAGCACGCCGATCCGGTAGGTCGGGATCTTGAAGAGCGAGAGGTTCAGGACCGGATGGGCCGTGCGGCGCGCATGCCAGAGATAGGTCATCAGCGAAGCCAGACCCGCGATGACGAAGCCGATCGAGGCCTCGATCGGCACCAGATGCCGCCCGCCGGTCGCAAGTCCCAGCATCAACGCCGCGAAGCCGAAGGCCGACAGCAGGAAGCCGCGGAGATCGAGCGGCGCGACATCTTCCTCGCGCACATCCTCGAAGAACCGGCTCGCCAGAACGATGCCGATCAGCCCGATCGGAATATTGATGAAGAAGATCCAGCGCCAGTCGAAATAGGTGGTGATGAAGCCGCCGAGCGGCGGCCCGACCACCGGCCCGACCAGTGCCGGCACGGTCAAATAGGCCAGCGCACTGACGAGCTGCGATTTCTCGACACTGCGCAGGATGACCAGCCGGCCGACGGGCACCATCATGGCCCCGCCCATGCCCTGGACGAAGCGCGCGCCGACGAAAGCACCGAGCGAATTCGAGATCGCACACAGGATCGAGCCCAGCATGAAGACGCCGAGCGCCGTCCGGAAGATCGTGCGGGCGCCGTAGCGATCGGCCATCCAGCCCGAGATCGGGATGAAGACCGCGAGGCTAACGAGATAGGAGGTCAACGCCAGCTTGAGCGCGATCGGATCCTCGCCCAGCGATTGCGCGATCACCGGCAGTGAGGTCGCAATCACCGTGGAATCGGTGTTCTCCATGAACAGCGCGCAGGCGACGATCAGGGGCAGGAGTTTGGCGCGTTGCACGGATAAGGAACCTTGCGGCCCGGAGTCGGAATCGGAGAGTTTTGTTCTTTGCCACGCCGGATGTGGCATGAACACGGCCATTTTGCCCGTATCGCGAAGAGATGCCCTGCGCCTGTCGCATGAGTCGCGTTATCGCAGCGCAGCATAATCCGCCTCAATTTCGGCTGAGACCACTAGCGGCGATGCCGCACGCATGATATCGGGCCTCGTCAACTCGGTAGCGGGCGCATGTTGTCGCCCCCCTGAAATGCCCCGCATGGGCTTGGAGTTGGCGATGGCAAGCATCAGTGACACCCTCATCCGCGACGGCCTGACCTTCGACGACGTCCTGCTCGAGCCGGGGCCGTCCGACGTGATGCCGGCCGACGTCAATATCGCGACCCAGCTCACCAAGACGATCTCGCTCAACCTGCCGATCATCGCCTCGGCGATGGACACGGTGACCGAGGCCAGGATGGCGATTGCCATGGCGCAGGCCGGCGGCCTCGGCGTCGTCCACCGCAATCTGGAGGCCGACCAGCAGGCGGCTCAGGTGCGGCTCGTCAAGAAATTCGAATCGGGCATGGTCGCCAACCCGATCACGATCTTCCCTGACGAGACGCTGGGCGACGCGCTTGCGCTGATGCGGCACCATTCGATCTCGGGCATCCCCGTGGTCGAGCGCGGCCCGCAGGGACACAAGGGCAAGCTCGTCGGCATCCTGACCAACCGCGATGTCCGCTTCGCCGACCGCCCCGAGCAGCCCGTCGCCGAGATCATGACCAAGGATCGCCTGATCACGGTGCGCGAAGGCGTGACCCAGGAGGAGGCACGCCGCCTGCTCCACCAGTTCCGCATCGAGAAGCTGCTGGTCGTCGATGATCATTTTCGCTGCATCGGCCTGATCACCGTCAAGGACATGGAGAAGCAGGTCGCCCACCCGCATGCCGCCAAGGACGCGCAGGGTCGTCTCCTGGTTGCAGCGGCGACCACCACCGGCGATCTTGGCTTCGAGCGCTCCGAGCTGCTGATCGACGCCGGTGTCGACATCATCGTTGTCGACACCGCCCATGGCCATTCCGCCAAGGTGCTGGAGGCGGTCACCCGGGTGAAGAAACTCTCCAATACCGTTCAGATCATTGCCGGAAACGTCGCCACCGCGTCCGGCGCGCAAGCTCTCATCGATGCCGGCGCCGACGCGATCAAGGTCGGCATCGGACCGGGCTCGATCTGTACGACCCGCATCGTCGCGGGCGTCGGCGTGCCGCAGCTTACCGCGGTGATGGATGCAGCCTCGGCGGCGAGCAAGGCAGGCATTCCGGTCATCGCCGATGGCGGCATCAAATATTCCGGCGACCTCGCCAAGGCGCTGGCCGCCGGCGCCTCCTGCGCCATGGTCGGCTCGCTGCTGGCGGGCACCGACGAAACACCGGGCGAGACCTTCCTCTATCAGGGGCGTTCCTACAAATCCTATCGCGGCATGGGCTCGGTCGGCGCGATGGCGCGCGGCTCGGCCGACCGCTATTTCCAGCAGGACATCAAGGATGCCCTGAAGCTGGTGCCGGAAGGGATCGAGGGTCAGGTCGCCTATAAGGGGCCGGTCTCCGGCGTGCTGCATCAGCTCGCGGGCGGCCTGCGGGCTGCGATGGGCTATGTCGGCGGGCGCGATCTTGCGGACTACCAGTCCAAGGCCCGGTTCATCCGCATCACCAGTGCCGGCCTGCGCGAGAGCCATGTCCACGATGTCACCATCGTGCGCGAAAGCCCGAACTACCCGACGCGGTCCTGAGGCCCAGGCCTCGCCGATACCATCGTGACGCCGATTGGCCCTCATCCCGCGAAATTGCCTCAGGCGGCAACATCCCGGGGTGAGGGCTTTCTTTTGCATGAACAGCGAGAGGCGAGCCGCCCATGACGATCCAATTGGTCTACCCCGCCCTGGCTCAGATCCTGTGGACCTTCGTCGTGCTTGGCATCCTGTTCCAGCGCCGTCGTGTCGCCTTCCGGAACAAGGAGGTCGGGATGGCCGATATCGCGGTCTCGACCGAGCGCTATCCGGAGCGTGCCCGCCTCGCCGCTGCGAACTATGCCAATCAGTTCGAGACGCCGGTCATTTTCTTCGCGCTGATCATGCTCGCCATGGAGGTCGGCGCGACCGGCACGGTGATTGTTGCGCTTGCCTGGGCCTTCGTGCTGACGCGCATCGTGCACACCTTGATCCATACCGGTTCCAACCGGGTTCCAGCGCGGGCGGCTGTTTTTGCTCTGGGTGTCGTCTGCCTGTTCTGCATGACGGTCGGCATTGTCGTTACGGTACTTTGACATGCTCGTGCGGCGTGCAATGTTCGCAGCCGTACGTCCGTAAGATATACTCTGTCACATCCTCGCTACATCGTGAGACAAACGGTGTTTCGCGCTTGCGCCCAAAACCACCTGCCGGCATGCTAAATGCTTGCGGCTAGGACGGTTTAGGGACGACCGTTCCAAATGGTACAAAATCTGTCCCGCTCTGGCGCAAGGTTTCGCATGGCAGTCTTGTCTTTCGGGCGCGTTGTTGTCGTGGCCGCCGTCGGCGCGGTCGCGGCTGGCGCAGGTCTTCATTATTCCGGCAGATCAGTCCCTCCGCCGCTCGATCGCATTCCCTACGGAAAGATCATCCCGCCCTATGCCCAGCCGGCCCAACAGGCCGCAACGCCATCATCACGCGCTTCGGGACAACAACGCCCGCCCGTGACGATCGTCACGGCCAAGGCTGAACGCCGGCCGATGCCGGTCAGGCTCGACGCGATCGGAACCGTTCAGGCACTCTCCAGCGTTGCGGTGCGCTCACGCGTCGATACGCAGATCATCGAGGTCGGCTTCCCCGATGGTGGCTATGTGAAGAAGGGCGACATGCTCTTCCGCCTCGACTCCCGCCTGGCGGAAGCGCTCCTGAAGCAGGCTGAAGCCGGCGTCGCCCGCGACAAGGCCTCGCTCGCCTCCGCCGAAGCCGATCTGCGCCGGGCGGAAGAACTCGCCAAGCGCGACTTCGCCACGGACCAGCGTCTCGACACCGCCCGCACCCAGGTCGCGACGCTCAAGGCCAGCGTCCGTGGCGGTGAGGCGGCGGTCGACGCTCTCAAGGTCCAGCTGACCTACTACACAATCACCGCCCCGGTTTCGGGCCGGATTGGCGTCGCCGGCCTCAAGGAAGGCAATATCGCCAAGACAGGCGACAACTCGACCACACTGGTCACGATCAACCAGGTCCACCCGATCTATGTCAGCTTCGCCCTGCCCCAGCGTCAGCTGTCCAGCATCCGCGAGGCGATGAATGCCGGCACGGCCGTGGCGGTTGCCACGCAGCAGGGTGCGAGTCGCGGCGTCGAGGGCAAGATCGCGGTCATCGACAATCTCGTCGATGCGACGACCGGCACCATCCAGATGCGCGCGATCTTCGACAATCCCGACGAGACCCTGTGGCCGGGCGCCCTCTGCCAGATCCGCCTGACCCTGCGTGTCGAGCCCGATGCGCTGACCGTGCCCCGCGAAGCCATCCAGAACGGCCAGAACGGCACCTTCGTCTTCGTGATCGAGGACGGCGTCGCCCGCGCCCGCCCGGTCACCGTCGACCGCACCATCGACGAGCGCGTCGTACTTGCGTCGGGCCTGAAGGGCGACGAGACGGTCGTCGTCGACGGCCAGCTCCTGCTGACCGATGGCGCCCGCGCGGTCGAGCGCAACCGGGGCGGCCAGAGGCCGCCGCCGAACCAGACTTCGCAGCGCGGGAGTGCTGGCTGATGAACCTCCCGGAGGCCTGCATCCGTCGTCCGGTGATGACGACACTCCTGATGGCGACCTTTCTGATCTTCGGGTTCTTCGCCTTCAAACAGCTCCCGGTCGCGGCACTGCCGCGGGTCGATTTCCCGACGATCAATGTCAGCGCCCGCCTGCCGGGCGCGAGTCCCGAATCGATGGCCTCCTCGGTCGCCGCACCGCTGGAGCGCGAATTCGCCTCGATCTCGGGCATCACCTCGATGTCCTCGGTCTCGCAGCTTGGCGCCACCTCGATCACGCTGCAATTCGACCTCAACCGCAATATCGACGGCGCAGCGCTCGACGTGCAGGCCGCGCTGAGCGCCACCGCGCGTCGGCTGCCGCCGGAGCTGCCCTCGCCGCCCAGCTTCAGGAAGGTCAACCCGGCCGACCAGCCGGTGCTGTTCATGGTGCTGACCTCGGCGACAAAACCGCTCTACGAAGTCCATGAATTCGGCGAGAACATCCTGCAGCAGCAGATCTCGCAACTGCCTGGCGTCGCGCAGGTCAACATCTTCGGCGCGCAGAAATATGCCGTGCGCGTCCAGGTCAATCCCGACGCCGTCTCGGCTCGCGGCCTGGCGCTGAGCGATGTCCGCAATGCGATCGCCGCCGCCAACTCCAATTCCCCGGTCGGCACGCTCAATGGCGAGAACCAGCGCCTGACCCTTGGCGCCACCGGCCAGATGGAGCGCGCCGCCGAGTACGGCAACCTCATCATCTCGCAGAAGAATGGCGTGCCGATCCGCCTCGAGGACGTGGCGCAGGTCTACGACTCCGTCGAGAACAACCAGACCGGCAGTTGGTTCAACGGGCAGCGCTCGATCATGCTGGCGGTCTATCGTCAGTCCGACGCCAACACCGTCGAGGTCGTCGACAGCATCAAGTCCCGGCTCGACGCCTATCGCGAGCAACTTCCGGCGGCGATGGAACTCAATGTCCTGAACGATCGCTCGATCCCGATCCGGGAGGCGGTGGAGGATGTCGAAGTCTCGCTGATGATCGCAATCGCGCTCGTGATCATGGTGATCTTCCTGTTCCTGAAGAGCCTGGCCGCGACGCTGATTCCGACGCTCGCCCTGCCGATTTCGCTGGTCGGCACCTTCGCGATCATGCACGCGCTCGGCTATTCGCTCGACAACATCTCGCTGCTCGCACTGACCCTCGCGGTCGGCTTCGTCGTCGACGACGCCATCGTCATGCTGGAAAACATCATCCGGCATATCGAGATGGGCAAGAAACCATTCCAGGCGGCCCTCGACGGCTCCCGCGAAATCGGCTTCACCATTCTCTCGATCACCATTTCGCTGGTTGCCGTCTTCATTCCCGTCTTCTTCATGGGCGGCGTCGTCGGCAAGGTTTTCACGGAGTTCGCCGGCACGATCGCCGCCGCGATCATCGTCTCGGGCTTCGTCTCGCTGACCCTCACCCCGATGCTCTGCGCCCGTTTCCTCAAGGCGCATGATCACCACAAGAAGCCGAACCTGATCGAACGCGTCTTCGAGGCGGGTTTCCAGGGGATGCTGGGCGCCTATCGCTGGACGCTGGACTGGGTGCTGAAGGCGCGCATCCTGATGCTGATCTTCACGCTGGCGACGGTCTATATCTCGGCGCAGATGTATATCGACATTCCGAAGGGCTTCTTCCCGACCGAGGATACCGGCCTCCTGCGCGCATCGACCGAAGGCCCGCCCGACACCTCATTCGAGGCCATGGCGGCGCGCCAGATCCGCATCGCCGAAATCGTCAAGGCCGATCCGGCGGTCGATTACCTGACCTCGAATATCGGCGGCTTCAACGCCACCAATAACGGCTTCATGTTCATCGCGCTCAAGCCCAAGGATCAGCGCGAGAAGGCCGAAGTGGTGATCTCGCGGCTGAGGCGCGCGACCGGCGACGTGCCGGGTATCACTGCGGTGTTCCAGCAGGTCCAGAACATCAACCTCAACGCCGGTCGCTCCTCACGCGCCCAGTACCTCTATTCGCTGCAGGGACCGGACCTGAATGCCCTCTTCGCCTATGCTCCGCTGATGCAGCAGCGGCTCGCGCGGCTTCCGCAGCTGCGCGATGCCAATATCGACCTGCAGTTGCGCAACCCCCAGCTCTCGATCGACATCGACCGCGAACGCGCCGCGAGCCTGGGCATTTCCAGTGACCAGATCCGACAGGCACTGGGCAACGCTTTCGGCTCGCGCCAGATCGCGACGATCTTCACCCCCTCGACCGACTATCAGGTCATCATGGAGGCCGATCGCGCCTATCAGCAGGATCCCGCCGTGCTCTCGCGGTTGCTGCTCAAGGCGGCGAACGGCCTGAACGTGCCGCTGGAAACGGTGGCGACGATCAAGCCCAGCGTCGGCCCGCTCGCGGTGAACCGCATTTCGCAGCAACCGGCGGTGACAATCTCGTTCAACACGGCGCCGGGCATCTCGCTTGGCGACGCCGTCAACGCCATCCGTGCGGCCGAGCGCGACGTCAATCTGCCGGCCTCGATCGTGACGAGTTTCGCCGGCTCCGCCCAGCTGTTCCAGGATGCGTTGAAGGGGCAAGGCCTGCTGATCTTCGCCGCAATCCTGGTGATCTACATCATCCTCGGCATTCTCTACGAGAGCTTCATCCACCCGATCACCATCCTCTCCGGCCTCCCCTCTGCCGGCCTCGGAGCGCTGCTCGCCCTGCAGTATTTCAACATGGACCTGTCGGTGATCGCGATCATCGGCATCCTGATGCTGGTCGGCATCGTCAAGAAAAACGCGATCATGATGGTCGATTTCGCGATCGAGCGTCGCAAACAGGGGGACGACGCGCTGACCGCCATCCGCGAGGCGGCGCTTGTCCGCTTCCGTCCGATCATGATGACGAGCTTTGCCGCTATCTTCGGCGTGCTTCCCATCGCGCTCGGCGCGGGCGCCGGCGCCGAGCTGCGCCAGCCGCTCGGCATCGCGGTCGTCGGCGGATTGATCGTCTCGCAGTTGCTGACGCTCTACATCACGCCGGTGATCTACTTCTACCTCGACAAGGTCGACACCTGGCTCTCCGGTCGCAGTCGCGGCGAACGCGAAAGCGTGCCCACCTCCGCCGTCCCCGTCGCCATCCCGCAGGCGGTGCGCGGCCCAGACCTCTGAGGGCGCTCAAAGCCCCCTCTCCTTCATTCCCGCGCCCGAACCTCGCATGTCCCGAGGCTCGGGCCTATTTCTGCAGAATGCATCAAAGGCAAGCGAGTGCCTTAAAGCGGAGAGAACGGCGGCTTGCATAACGCTGGGTGGGTGATCCCTGCCATAAGCAAAGTCGTCGATGTTCCCCATAAGAAATGCCGTGCCGCTATCGGGCCATACTCCGCCCGGAATCCATTCGCCTCCATCCCGGCGGGCCGCTCTGACGCGGTACGGAGCCATGGTGCTGCTCGGATTGGTTCTCGGGGCGAGTGGCACAGCGCTGACCGTCTCGCTCGTTCGGGCAGGCGATGACGCCGGCGTCCGTGCCTTCCATCTTCAGGAGGCGGCGAGACGTGGGCCCAGCGCCGCGCCCTTGACCTATGCTCCGGTCAGTTCCGGCTGGAGGCTGCCGCTCCTCGGCTCATATCCAGATGGCCGGATCGAACATCCCCCCGTTCTGCGCGAACGCGGCAAGCCGCGCGATGCAGCGACCGCAGGCGCCTTCCACGCAACGGCACGTTACGATACCGGCTCGAGCGCCTCCCGCACCATCTGCGTGCGGATGTGCGACGGCTATCACATGCCGCTTGGCCATTTGCGCTCGCAGGCCGACTGGCCGGCGCATGAAGCCCTTTGCAGGGCGATGAACCCCGGCATCCCGGTCAAGGTCTTTCGCGTTCCTGCCGGCGCCGATATCGACGGCGCCGTGGCCTCCGATGGCAGGACCTACGGTTCCCTGCCCGTTGCCTATGACCACGAGAGATCGTCCGATCCGGGCTGCAGGCCCGCCATCCCGTCGGCCGGTGACCGCCGTGTCTCTCTTCTACGCGATTTCACCCTGCGCCCGGGCGACTCGGTGGTGCTTGATGGCAAGGTGACAACCTTCGAGGGTTCTTCCACCTGGCCCTACAACCCGAGGAATTTCCGCGATTTTCGTTCGTCGAACGAACTCAACGCCAACCAACGCCGGACGATCGACGAGACGGTCGGCATTTCCAGCCGTGAAGGCCAGATGCTGGCCCTGCGTCGCGACATGACGGTGCGGGAGGCGAAGATCGGTGACGCAACCACGATCGAGCTGCGCGGCCGTTTCGAGAGCGCCTCGGGTGAATCCGCAACTGCCTCGAACATACAGCGCATCGTCATCTCGCCCGAAAGCTGAGCCCTCTCTCCAGCCATTTTGGCCGGGCGCGCTGCGTTAAGCATCGCGCCCGTTTTGCATGGGCGAACGCCGACGGGCCGTTGATGATTAACGAAAAGTAAACTACACCCCAAGGGCGGCGGACGAAGAACAAGCGCGAGTGGAGTTGACGCGATGTTTCGTGTCCGTGAAATCCCCGACCGGGAAGACCCGCCGTTAAGCAGCCCTGTCCCCGTCGTTGCGCTGGAGCACACTGCTCACGGCAAGAAACGCGCGGGCCGCTTGGCAGCCATGACTGCGCTTGGCCTCGTGCTCGGAGCAGGCGGCGCGATCGGTACGATCTCGCTCGTCCAGGCTGGCGACGATGCCGGCGTCCGCGACTTTCAGCTTCAGGAAGCGGCAAACCGCCGCGCCATGCGCGCCCCGCAAGCTGGCGCCTATCATGCCCCCAACGCCTATGCGCCTGCGCGTGGGATCTGGACCCTGCCCCTGGCGCGCAGCGTCCCGAACGGGCGCCTCGCACATCCGCCCGTGGTCTTGAACCCCTTCAGGTCGGTCGAGCCTCCGCGTCAGATTGCACGACGTCCTACAACGCAGCACGGCGTTGCCCGTCTTGAGACCGTCTCCGGCAGTGGACATGGCGGGCGCACCATCTGCGTGCGGCTCTGCGACGGCTTCCATGCGCCGATCGGCAACCTGAATGCTCAGTCTGACCTCGCGGCCCACGACGCTCTTTGCCGCGCCATGAACCCCGGCATCCCGGTCAAGGTCTTCCGCGTTCCCGCCGGTGCCAGCACGATCGACGGCGCCGTTTCCGCGGACGGCAAGACCTATGGCTCGCTCCCCGTTGCCTACGGCCACGAGAAATCTTCTGATCCAGCCTGCCGGCCGCCGATTGTCGCCAGCGGCGAGCGCCGCGTCTCGCTGTTGCGCGATATCACGCTTCGTCCCGGCGACAGCGTCGTGCTTGACGGCAAGGTCACGACCTTCACCGGCTCGTCGCAGTGGCCCTATAGTCGGCGCGACTTCGTCGATTTCAGATCGGCGCGGGAGCTTAGCGCCGGCGATCGGCGCGGCATCGACGAGAGGGTCGGCATTTCACGCGTCGAAGCGCAGATGCAGGCGCTGCGCCGCAAGCTGCGTACGCGCGAAGCGTCCCTCCGTGACGAGACCGTGATGAGCGATGCAATCGAATTGCGCGGCTCGATCGATCCGCCAACGCGCGGGCCGATCCGCGTGATCGCCGGGCCGGCGTTCCGGCTTTTGCCTTAGCTCCATCGACTGGCTTCGGCGAGCCGATGACAATCTTGGGCGCTGGTTCCGAGGCGCTTCTTCTTTGAATTAATCTAAAGAGACAGCAATTTAGAAAACCTATAAGCAATTGATCTATAACGCTTTTCAATTGACCGCCCTGGTGTCAGGCACTACCGCTCCAGCACCACGAACGTGCAGAGGGCATCTACGCCCGAAGGAGCGAACCATGATCGACAAAACTCGCCTGTCCCTCATCGCCCTGGCGTCCTGCCTGCTCGCTACCCCGGTCCTGGCCCAGAGCGTCAATCTCTACACGACGCGCGAGCCGGCCCTGCTCAATCCCGTCGTCGAGGCCTTCACCAAGGACACCGGCATCAAGGTCAACACGGTGTTCCTGAAGGACGGACTCGAGGAGCGCATCAAGGCCGAGGGTGCAAACAGCCCGGCCGACGTCATGATCATGGTCGACGCCGCGCAGATGATCTCGGCCGCCAATGCCGGCGTCACCCAGCCGATCAAGTCGGCGGCTATCGACAAGATCGTCCCCGCGCAGCTGCGCGATCCGCAGGACAACTGGGTCACCCTGACCAAGCGCGCCCGCATCGTCGTCGTCTCGAAGGATCGCGTGCAGCAGGATGCGATCACCTATGAGGATCTCGCCGACCCGAAGTGGAAGGGCAAGTTCTGCATCCGCGGCGGTCAGCACCCCTACAACAACGCTCTCTTTGCCACCTATCTCGCGCGCAACGGCGCCGAGAAGACCGAAGCGTGGCTCAAGGCGCTCAAGGCCAACACCGCGCGCAAGCCCGGCGGCGGCGACCGTGAAGTCGCGCGCGACATCCAGTCCGGACTCTGCGACATCGCAGTGATCAACACCTACTATATCGGCCTGATGAGCACTGCGGCGAACGAGCAGAAGGGCTGGTTCGAGGCGATCAAGCCGCTGAAGACCACCTTCGCCAATGGCGGCACACATGTGAACATCTCGGGCGCCGCCATCGCCAAACATGCCCCCAATCGCGAAAACGCGGTCAAGCTGATCGAGTACATGCTTGGCGACAAGGCGCAGACCATCTATGCCGACGGCAATTTCGAGTTCCCGGTCAACCCGGACGTCAAGGAAAGCGCCGCTGTGAAGCTGCTCGGCAAGGTCAATGTCGACACCACCCCGCTGACCGAGATCGGCAAGAACCGCAAGGCGGCCGCTGACCTCGTCGACAAGGTCGGCTTCGACAATTGAGCCTGTCTCCCACGGCTGGAGAAGTGCGACGGTCGCCACGCCTGTGGCGGCCGTCGAGCCGTTTTGTCTGGGCCTCGATTGCAGCTGCCGGGCTCGTCGCACTGCCAGTGCTTTCGCTCGGCCTGACCGCGCTTTCGCCGGCAGCCTCGTCGATCTGGCCGCATCTTGTCGCCAATGTCATTCCCGATGCGCTGGCGAACACCGTCATGCTTCTTGCCGGCGTCGGCCTGCTCTGCAGCCTCATCGGCGTCGGCACGGCCTGGCTCGTCACCCAGTATGAGTTTCCCGGCCGCCGTGCCTTCGAGTGGCTGCTCGTGCTGCCATTGGCGATTCCGACCTATCTGACAGCCTATATCTATGTCGAGTTCCTGGGCTTCCAGGGACCCCTGCAGGCGGCGTTGCGGGCAGTGACCGGCTATCGCAGCCTGCGTGACTACTGGTTTCCCGACCCGCGCAATCTGGCCGGTGCGATCTTCGTCATGGGGATCGTGCTCTACCCTTACGTCTATCTCAGCGTCCGGGCGCTGTTCGGTCTGCAGAGCGCGACCATCGTCGAGTCGGCGCGGACGCTCGGGGCCGCGCATGGCACCTTGTTCTGGCGGATTGGCTTGCCCATGGCGCGCCCGGCGCTCGTCGCAGGGTTGACCCTGGCACTGCTCGAAACGCTCAACGATATCGGCGCGACCGAATATCTCGGCGTCCGCTCCCTGACGCTGTCGATCTATACGACCTGGCTCAATCGCGGTTCTCTGGCGGGAGCAGCTCAGATCTCCTGCGTGATGCTTCTCCTGGTCGTCGCCCTGATCGCAACCGAGGCGAGACTGCGCGGCGCACGCCGCTTCACGCTCTCGGTGCGCCAGCCGCGTGCCGTCGGCCGCCGCCTCCTGTCCGGGCGCATTGCGCTCGCAGCCAGCGCCGCCTGCGCCCTCCCCCTGCTGCTCGGCGCCCTTCTGCCGATGGGCTTTCTCCTCCAGGAGGTACTGACGCGCGGCCTGCTGCATCAGTTCGACATGGCCCTGCTACGCAATCTCCTGAATGCCCTGCTGCTTTCGGCTGGCGCCGCTCTGATCGTGGTGGCGCTCGGCCTTGGCATCGTAGCCGCAGGCCGGCTCGGTCGCGAAACCTGGTTACCGGCGCTCGCGCGCACCGCCTCGCTTGGCTATGCGCTGCCCGGCACGGTGCTCGCGCTCGGACTGCTCGTCCCGCTTGCCGCCTTTGACAATCTCGTCGCCGACACCGTCTCCGCACTGTTCGGCGTCAATCCAGGTCTCATCCTGATCGGCTCGGGCGCGGCTCTCGTGATTGCCTATGTCGTACGCTTCCTGTCGATCGCGATTTCGGGCATCCAGAGCGGCCTCGCCCGGATCTCGCCGAGGATCGACGATGCCGCGCGCGCCCTCGGCTCGAGCTCGGGCGAGGTGTTGCGGCAGGTGCACTGGCCGCTCGCGCGTCCTGCCATTGCGGCGGCCGCCCTGCTCGTCTTCGTCGACTGCCTGAAGGAACTGCCCGCGACACTGCTGCTGCGACCGCTGAACGTCGACACGCTCGCAACCATCGTCTATGGGCATGCCTCTCGCGGCATGTTCGAAGACGGAGCGCTGGCTGCGTTGCTGATCGTGATCGCCGGCCTTTATCCCGCCATCATTCTGGCACGAGCCGGTGGCACGAAGGGGTGACACCGTAAGGCGTTACGGCTCTCTTTGCCGATCCACAGTTTGTATGCCGGAAATGGGCCCCTCAACTCGACAAGCCCCCCGGCATCGTCATAAACAATTTTAGCTTGACCTCCGGTTCGATTCCGGTTGCAGCCCGGCCGAAGGCCCATGACACGACGCGTTTCCATTCTCGCCTATTCGCTCGCCATCGGCCTGATGCTGCTTGGCCTGCAATCTTGGGGCGTTGCCGTCGGGCTGGTCGAGCGACATGTCGTTGCCCGCATCGAGGATCGCACCGGCCTCAAGGTGACCAGCCTGGAGCATGCGAGTATCGTCCTGCTGCCTTTGCCGCGGATCGAGCTCTCGCAAGTCAGCTTCAAGCAACATGACGGCCTGCTCTCCGGCAAGGCATCGCAGCTCAAGGCCCGCGCGCGCCTGCTGCCGCTATTGGCAGGGCGCCTCTCCTTCGACCGGATCGATCTGATCTCTCCTGAGATCGATGCCACCGTTTCAGGCAGGGAGGATGAGCTCTCGGAGTGGCTGGCGCCGCCCCTCGCCTATCTCAGTGGCCTCACGAACCAGAGCCGGATCGTGATCATTTCGGGTTCGGTCTTTGCGCGGGCCGAAGGCGCGATCCGCACCATCCTGCGCGATGTCAATCTGATCATCGAAGATCGCGACCCCGAGGAGCCGATCATCGCCTCGGGCTCCGTGACCTGGCGCGGCGTCGCGACCAATCTCAGCGTTGTCTGGCCGGTCGCCGGGGAAAGCGCCAGGCTCTCGTTGTCCGCGACCTCCGAACGGATGAACCTGCGCCTGGACGGCATACGATCCGGCCTGCGCGAGCCGGTCTTCAATGGGCAATTGAGCCTCTCGACGCGGTCGCTCCCGGAACTGTTCGACTGGTTCGGTGAAACGCCCCGCCTCGCGCCTGCCATCGGACAGCTCAGCATCGCCGCTGAAGCCCAGATCAAGGCCAACGAGATCTCGCTCAGCAACGCAAGCGCCATCTTCGACGGGGACCGCCTCGACGGCGCGATCATGCTCGGCGAAGCCGGCCACCGCTGGTCCCTCTCCGGAACACTCGCCGGCGCGACGCTCGATCTTGGACGCATGACCAACCGGCTCGGCCTGCCCAAGCCCGGCACCGGGCTCTCCAACCCGACGCCGCTCGAATTCGAGGCCTGGACGGCCCATGACATCGACCTGCGCGTCTCCGTGGATGCGGCCCGCCTTGGCGGCGCCCGTCTCAGTGACGTCGCGACCCAGTTGCTCGTCAAGAAGGGCCGCTTCGAGGCCGGGCTGCTTCGCGCGACGGCCTATGGCGGCAGCGTCAAGGGCCGCCTGCTTGCGAGTGCGGCCCCGAACGCCGTCGACGTGAAGCTGCAAGGCATTCTCGACCGGATCAATCTCGGGCAGAGCGCAACCGACCTGCCCGAACTGCCGAAACTAAGCGGGCAAGGCAATCTGCAGTTCGCGCTGGATGGCACCGGCACCACCGCCGAGGCCGTTCTCGCCTCCATGAACGGAAAGGCGAGCCTCAGTCTGCGTCAAGGCGAGCTTGGCGGCTTTGCTTTCATCGACCTGCTGCGCCGCGCCGAGCGCAATCCGGTTGCGGCCCTGCGGGAATGGCGGCAGGGCAAGACACCATTCGACAGCGCGAGCGCCACGGCTAATGTCGCGGATGGCATCGCGACAATCGCTGATGCCCAGATGACCGGCCCGACCTATCGTCTCACTCTCGCAGGCCAGGCATTCCTTCCGCAAGGCTGGATCGAGATGGCCGGCCAGTTGGCGCAGCAGAGCGGCTCCCTGACGGTGCCCCTCGTCCTGCAGGGCCCGCTCGAGGCTCCATCGCTGGCGCTCAACTCGGAAGCCACCTTGCGGCCTGCCGGCAGCACCCTGCCAAATCTCCTGACCCGCTGACGCCCCGTCCGGTTAGTCAGGGCAGATTGAGCCTCAGCCTGCGCGGGCAGCCCCGCGATTGACCTGCCCACGGGTCGGGTGTTTCCTCATTGCAATCAGCGCGGAAACCACGCCATGCGTGCACCAACGGGATCGATCGTCGGGCTCTGTTCCGCCTCCGCCACCATGTTTGCAATGGGGATGGCGTTCCTCGGCTATTGGGGCGTGCATGAGCCGGTGCCATGGCGGCGGCTCGATATCGTCATCGTCACCCTGGCCTTTGCCGGCTTTGCCTCACTGGGCTCGGTCACCTGGATCGCAACCACACCCGTAGCAGCAGACAGCGACGAGAAGGTCGTACCCGCCCGGCGGGCCTTCGCCCTGGGCGTGTTTGCGATCTGGCTGTCGGTTCTTGTCGCGGTCCTGGCGGCATGACGTCGAGAATGTTCGACATCATGCCTCAGTCGTTCCACAGCCCAAGCTTCAGGTCATTTCAAACCTGAAACAGGCCGGTCTCAGCCTTCCTGAGCAGGCTCGTCCCCAGGCGCTGGGCCTTCGTCCTCTGCCTCGTCGTCACCTGCATCACCAATGCATTCGACCGAGACGACCTTCTCGCCGGCAGCGGTGTTGAACACCGTGACACCCTGGGTCGAGCGGCCGGCGATGCGGATGCGGTTATCAGGCCCCTTGTCAACCGGCACGCGAATTACTTGCCCGCCATCGGTCACGAGCATGATCTGGTCCGTGTCGACCGCAGGGAAGGAGGCGATCAGCTTGCCATTGCGTTCGTTCACAACCATGGCGACGATGCCCTTGCCGCCGCGTCCGGTGACCCGGTACTCGAAGGACGAGGTGCGCTTGCCATAGCCCTTCTCGGACACCGTCAGGATGAACTGCTCCGCAGCACCCATCTCGGCATATTTCTCCTGGCCGAGTTCGATGTCGCTGGCGGCTTCCTCGCCCTCGCCTGCCTGAATCGGCTCGGCGGTGTCGTCGCCTTCGCCGTTCAGTGCCTTGCGGGCAGCGGCAGCGCGCTTGAGATAGGCGGCGCGCTCATCCGGCGTCGCATCGAGATGATGCAGGATGGCGAGCGAGATCACCTCGTCGCCATCGGCGAGGTTGATGCCGCGTACGCCGGTCGAGTCGCGCCCCTTGAAGACGCGCACTTCCGGCACGGCGAAACGGATGCACTGGCCTGCTGCCGTGGTCAGCAGCACGTCGTCATGCTCCGAGCAGATCTGGACGTCGACGATGGAGTCTCCCTCGTCGAGCTTCATCGCGATCTTGCCGTTGCGATTGACCTGCACGAAGTCGGAGAGCTTGTTGCGGCGGACATTGCCTGTCCGCGTCGCGAACATGACGTCGAGCCGCTCCCAGCTCTCCTCATCCTCCGGCAGCGGCATCACCGTGGTGATGCGCTCATCCTTCTCCAGCGGCAGCATGTTGTTGAGGAACTTGCCGCGTGCATTCGGCGCCGCCAGCGGCAATCGCCAGACCTTCTCCTTGTAGGCTTGGCCGCGCGAGGAGAAGAAGATGATCGGCGTGTGGGTGTCGGCAACGAAGAGCCGGGTGACGAAATCCTCGTCCCGGGTCGACATACCCGAACGGCCCTTGCCGCCACGCTTCTGCGCCCGATAGGTCGAGAGCGGCACGCGCTTGATGTAACCGGCATGGGACACGGTCACCACCATGTCCTCGCGCGCGATCAGGTCCTCGTCGTCGAGATCGGAACCCCAGTCCTGGATCACCGTGCGGCGCGGCGTGGCGAAGGCAGCCTTCACCTCGGTGAGTTCGGTCTTGATGATCGACTGGATGCGGGCGCGCGAGCGTAGGATCTCGAGATAATCCGCGATCTCGGTTGCGAGCTTGGAGAGTTCTTCGCCGATCTCGTCGCGGCCGAGGGCGGTCAGGCGGGCAAGGCGCAATTCGAGGATCGCCTTGGCCTGCGCATCGGACAGGCGATAGGTGCCGTCCGGGTTGAGCGGATGACGCGGATCGTCGACCAGTGCGATCAGCGGCGCGATATCCTCGGCCGGCCAGTTACGATCCATCAGCGAGGCGTGCGCGGCGGCCGGGGTCGGCGCGGTGCGGATCAGCCGGATGACCTCGTCGATATTGGCGACGGCCGTGGCAAGGCCGCAGAGAACATGGGCCCGTTCGCGCGCCTTGTTGAGCAGGTAGCGCGTGCGCCGGGAGACGACTTCCTCGCGGAACTCGATAAAGGCCGAGATGAAGTCCTTGAGGTTCAACACCTCCGGCCGACCACCGTTGAGTGCGACCATGTTGGCGCCGAACGAGGTCTGCAGCGGCGTATAGCGGTAGAGCTGGTTCAGCACGACATCGGCCATGGCGTCGCGCTTGACCTCGATGACGACGCGCACGCCCTCGCGGCTGGATTCGTCACGCAGGTCGGAAATGCCTTCGATCCGCTTCTCGCGGACCAGATCGGCAATCTTTTCAACCATCGAAGCCTTGTTCACCTGATAGGGAACCTCGGTGACGATGATCGCCTCGCGCTCCTTGCGCAGCTCCTCGATATGCGTCTTCGACCGCATCACGATCGAGCCACGACCGGTGTGATAGGCGGAGTGGATGCCGCTCTTGCCCATGATCGAGGCGCCGGTCGGGAAGTCCGGACCAGGCACGATCTCGATCAGGTCGTCGATCGAGAGCTCGGGATCGTCGATCAGCGCGATGCAGGCATCGATCACCTCGCCGAGATTATGCGGCGGAATATTGGTCGCCATACCGACCGCGATGCCACCGGCACCATTGACGAGCAGGTTCGGATAACGCGCCGGCAGAACCCGCGGTTCATGCTCCTTGCCGTCATAGTTCGGCTGGAAATCGACCGTGTCGAGGTCGAGATCCTCGAGCAGCGGCATCGCCGCCTTGTCGAGCCTGGCCTCGGTATAACGATCGGCCGCCGCGGAATCGCCATCCATCGAGCCGAAATTGCCCTGGCCGTCGATCAAGGGCAGGCGCAGCGAGAAATCCTGCGCCATGCGGACCAGCGCGTCATAGACTGCCATGTTGCCGTGCGGATGGTACTTACCCATCGTATCGCCGACGATGCGGGCGCATTTGGTATAGGGCCGGTCCGGCAGGTTCTTGTTCTCGTGCATCGAGAACAGGATGCGCCGGTGCACCGGCTTCAGGCCGTCGCGGACGTCGGGAAGAGCGCGGCTAACGATCACGCTCATGGCGTAATCGAGATAGCTCTTCTTCATCTCGTCAGTGATGGCGATCGGCTTGATGTCGCCGCCGAAATGCGCGTCTTCGGGCTGGCCGCCGCGCGTGCCGTTGTCGTCTTCGCTCAAGGGATGAGGTCCCGTTTTCTACGATTTTTCAAGCTTCTGGCTATCCGATTCCGCCTCGCGAAGCCAGCAAAAGACGAATCTCTCCAGAGAAATTAAAACCGTTCTTTGTCAACGCGTTACGAGTCGTTTTTGACTCACTTTCCGAGCCCTCCCACATTGCCGCCATGTTTGACCGGCGCGAGCGCGTGGCGGAGCCGGAAAACCGCTCCTCAAATTTCGCGTCCGCGCCTAGTGACGCGGGGTCGGCGGCATGCCTAAGCTCCGCGATGTTCCTGGAATATCTCACCTCCGCCCTGGTCACGCTGCTGGTCACACTCGATCCGCCGGGGCTCGCCCCGATCTTCCTGTCCCTGACGCGCGGCATGTCGGCCGACGAGCGCAAGCAGGTCGCGGTGCGCGCCTGCATCATCGCCTTCGGCATCATGGCCTTCTTTGGACTTGCGGGCGATATCGTGCTGAAGGCGCTCGGCGTTTCGCTGCCGGCCTTCCGGATCGCGGGCGGGCTGCTGCTGTTCTGGATCTCGTTCGAGATGGTGTTCGAGCGCCGCAACGAGCGCAAGCAGGCGACGGCCGAGACCGCGATCACGCAGGATCACATCCGCAACGTTGCCGCCTTCCCGCTCGCCATCCCGCTGATGGCAGGTCCTGGCTCGCTGACCGCGATGATGCTGCTCGCAGGCCGCGCCAATGGCGATCTCGCTATGCTCGGCTCGCTGGCGGTCATCTGCGGGCTGGTGATCCTCTCCTGCCTCGTGACCTTCTTCATGGCGACGCCGATCGCGCGCCTCCTCGGCGTCACCGGCAATGTCGTACTGACCCGCCTGCTCGGCGTGATCCTCGCCGCCCTCGCCGTGCAGTTCGTCATCGACGGCGTACGCGCCGTAATCGGAGGCGGCTAGAACGCTGCGGCCTTGCACAGGGCACCCTGGCGAGACTCCCCCGGCCATCGGCGCATGCGCCGCTCATCATCGTTCAAAGCCTCATGCCCGGCAGAAAGCCGCACATGAGGCGCTGATGCGCCTCACTTCTCCAGGAAGGCCCGGATCGCTCCCTCGGCCTGCTTCATCGAGATGACGCCATCGAGATGCCCACGCGAGCCCTGGATGGTGATATGGGAGATGTCGACGCCGCCCTGCTTCATGCCATCGACCGTGCTGGCGATCGTATCCGCGGTGAAGACCAGATCCTTCGGTTGCGTGATCAGCAGCACCGGCGCCTTGATCTTCGACGCGCCATTGGCGAGCGAGGTTCCGCCAGCGGCAAAAAGCTGATTGGCCTTCACGAGATAGAGGAAATGGTTCGCATCTGACAGCTTGGCGCGTGCCTCCCCGGCATTGTCGAGAATGCTCTGGACCTGGAACCTGTTTCCGAGCGCTTTGGCGGGGTCCTCGCCTTCCTTGGCGGGCCGGCGTCCGAAGGTGCTATTGGTCCAGTCACGGTGGTTCGCCTGCAGCGTCACCACTGCCAGGGCCTTGGCGAGACCGGCATTGGGCGGGGTCCCACCGTAATAGTCACCCTTGTTCCAGTTGGGGTCGACCAGGATCGGCGCCGCCCAGACATCGAGCCAGGCGATGAGCTGCGCATCGGCTTCGGCCGCACCGATCACCGGCATCGCCTTGGCGACCATCTCCGGATGGCTTGCTGCCCATTCCCAGGTCTGGAGCGCGCCCATGGATGGGCCGGCGACCAGCGCCAGCTTCCTGATGCCCAGGCTCTCGACCAGTGCCTTCTGGACATTGACGAAGTCGCCAACCGTGACGATCGGGAAATCGAGCGCATAGGGCTTCCCGGTATCGGGATTGAGCGAGGCCGGCCCGGTGGTCGTTGTCTTCGGGTCGCCGGTGTTGAGATTCACCAGCGTATCGGAGGACAGGACGAAGTACTTATTGGTGTCGATCGCCTTGCCCGGGCCGATAATCGCATCCCAGTAGCCTGGTGCGGCATCCTTTGCGTCATACTTGCCGGCGGCATGTGAATTACCGGAGAAGAAATGGCAGATCAGGATCGCATTCGACTTGTCGGCATTCAGCGTGCCGTAGCTCTCCCAGCCGACCTTGACGTTCTTGACTATGCGCCCGCCCTGCGTCGTGAAGCTCGGCAGCTCGAACACCTTCTTCTCGACCATCAGCTCCTGTGCCGCTGCCATTCCCGCCACCACCATGCAAGCAGCGCCAAGGGCGCCCGCGATCCAGTTCTTCATGCCGCTTCCCTTCCCAAGGACAGCCGTCATGCGGCCTTGGGAAGCATCAGAGCGGATTTCGGGCAGAAGCGGAAGCGGGAAGCCGAGCGCTCAGACCGTCTCAAGAAGCCCCTTGATCAGGGCGCGACGCGGTGAGATCGAGGAGATCAGGGCGTATTCCTCGAGCGTGTGGGCGCCATTGCCGTCGATGCCGAGACCATCCAGCGTCGGCACGCCAAGCGCCGCCGTAAAATTGCCGTCGGAGCCACCACCGGTCATCGGGCAATCCTGCAGGTCGAAACCGACCTTCGCCGCAACGCCGCGTGCCGTCTCGAACAACTGCGCGACCGTGCTCGACTTCTCATAGGGCGGCCGGTTCATGCCGCCCGTCACCGTGATCTTCACATCGGGATCGCGGGGGGTGAGCCCAAGGATGCGGTTCTCCATCATCTGACCGTCGGCAAGCGTGGTGACGCGCACATCGACGCTGAACCAGGCATGCTGCGGAATCACGTTCGCCGCCGTGCCGCCGCCGATCAAGGCGACCGACGTGGTGATGCCACGCGCGTAATCCGTCATGCCCTCGATGGCGAGGATCTGGTGCGCCGCCTCGCGGATGGCGCTGCGTCCGTCCGCATGGCGCGAGCCTGAATGCGCCGGGCGACCTTCCAGCCTGACGTCGAAACGGCCGACACCCTTGCGGGCCGTGACGATGCGGCCGCCTTCGCGCGCCGGCTCGGTGACCAGCACCGCCGCCGACTGCCGCCCGATATCCTCGATCACCGAACGGGTCGTCGGGGAGCCGATCTCCTCGTCCGGAGTGAACAGGAAGATCATCGGCCGTTTGGCCGAGCCCGCCTTGGCCACATCCTTGAAAGCTTGCAAGGCGAGCCAGGCACCGCCCTTCATGTCATAGACGCCCGGACCATAGAGCCTGTCGCCCTCGATCCGGACCGGCAAATCCCGAGCACTCGTCCCGACCGGGTGGACCGTGTCGAGATGCGACATGACCGAAACTGCCTTCTCGCCATTAGCGAGCCCGGCCCTGAGGATCACGCTGTCGCCGAGCCCGTCGCGCCCGGGCAGACGCTCGACCGCGATCGGCAGGCCTTCGACCTCCTTGGCGACGAGGTCCATCATGCCGTTCACGCCAGGAGCGTGATGGGTGGGGCTTTCCAGCGCGATCCAGACGGACAGGGCTGAGGCGGCGGGATCTGTGTTGCTCATGAGCGCTGCACATACGCCCGTTGCCCTGTTGCGCACAAGGATTTCACGCGCCGGGGCCGCGATGCCTGGTTCGCATGACGGACCTATCGGAAGGCCCGCACCTGGTCCTTGACAACCGCGTCATCCAAGAAAATAACATATCAGTTATATAACTAATTGGTAATATAATGACGCCGTCTAGCCGACTCGACACCACTTTCGCCGCTCTCGCCGATCCGACCCGGCGGGCGATCCTGGCACGTCTCGCCCTTGGCGAGGCCTCGGTGACCGAGCTGGCGCAGCCCTTTGCGATGAGCCAGCCAGCCATCTCCAAGCATCTCAAGATGCTGGAACGCGCTGGACTGATTTCGCGCGGACGGGACGCGCAACGCCGCCCCTGCCGGCTCGAGCCTCAAGCTCTCGCCGACGCAAATGGCTGGCTCGAAGGCTATCGCCAGTTCTGGGAGACGACCTTTCAGCGCCTCGACCTCCTTCTCGACGAGATGAAGGCCGAGACTGGGCAATCCGCCATGAATCCCAAAGGCATGAACCCCAGAGGCAAGAACCCAAAAGGAGAGTGACGATGATGACGACCGCCGACCTGTCCGTCTCGACGCCCAGTGACCGCGAGGTCCTGATGACCCGCCTCTTCGACGCACCGCGCGAGCTGGTCTTCGAGGCCATGAGCCGGCCAGAGCTGCTGAAACGGTGGCTGAGCGGCCCTCCAGGCTGGTCACTGCAACATTGCGAAGTCGACCTACGGGTCGGCGGCAATTTCCGCCATGTCTGGCACGGACCGGACGGCGCTGTGATGGGGATGGGCGGCATCTACCGCGAGATCGCGCGCCCTGAGCGTATCGTCCGGACCGAACTGTTCGACCAGGACTGGACCGGCGGAGAGGCCATAGCGACGCTGGTTCTGACGGAGCAGGCGGGCAAGACCGAACTCGCGCTGACCGTACTCTATTCCTCGCGCGAGGCCCGCGACGGCGCGCTCAAGAGCGGCATGAAGGAAGGCGTCGCCGCAAGCTACGGGAAGCTCGACACCCTGTTCGCTGAAAGGCAGCAGGCCGCCTGAGCCATTCCACCTGAGCCGTTTCACCGATCAGTTCCGGAAGCCCTGCACTCGCAGCATTCGGGCGACCGCCCCATGCCCCGCAAGCAAGAGGAGGAGACGACCATGCAGAAGATCACCCCGTTCCTGTGGTTCGATGGCCAGGCTGAGGAGGCGGCAAAATTCTACACCTCCATCTTCAAGAATTCGAAGCTCGGCGGCGTCTCGCCCATGGCCGCATCCTTCGAACTCGAAGGCCTGCAGTTCACGGCGCTCAATGGCGGCCCACGCTTCAAATTCACGGAAGCGATCTCGCTCTATGTGAACTGCGAAACCCAGGACGAGGTCGATTACTACTGGGACAGGCTCGGCGACGGGGGACAGATCCAGCAATGCGGCTGGCTGAAGGACAGGTTCGGCATCTCCTGGCAGGTCATCCCGTCAGTGCTGCCCAAGCTGTTGAGCAGCCCCGAACAGGAGAAGGCCGGCCGTGCCATGCAGGCGATGATGCAGATGCAGAAGATCGACATCGCCGCGCTGCAGAAGGCCTATGACGGCTGACCAAACCCGAAAGAGCGCAATCTCGCACCGAGATTGGCGATCTTCGCCAACGAGCGCCGTTTACTTCACCTGCAATGATAGACGGCCCCGCCCCGTCCTTCAGCGACCAACAAAAAAGCCGCTCCGAACGGTCTGGAGCGGCCTTCTGATCCTGGGGAGATTGCGATCCGCAAAGCGGTTCGCCCTCGCCTGCCCTAGAACGGGATATCGTCGTCGAGATGAGTGCTCGACGAACGTCCGCCACCACCGCTGGACATGGCCGGCTGGCGCGAGCCGCCACCGCCGCCCATCGGGCTCGAACGCCCGAAGGAGCCGCCGCCGCCCGAACGGTCTTCGACCGAACCACCGCCCTCACCATACTCGTCAGAGCCACCCTGCCCGCGGCTGTCGAGAATGGTGAGTTCGCCACGGAAGCGCTGCAGAACGATCTCGGTCGTGTACTTCTCGACGCCGGACTGATCCTGCCACTTGCGCGTCTGGAGCTGGCCCTCGATGTAAACCTTCGAGCCCTTCTTCAGATACTGCTCCGCGACCTTGGCGAGATTCTCGTTGAAGATCACCACCGAGTGCCACTCGGTCTTTTCCTTGCGCTCGCCGGACTGCTTGTCGCGCCAGGTCTCGGACGTGGCGATGCGCAGATTGACGACCGGCTCGCCGCTGCCGAGCCGGCGCACCTCGGGGTCGCGCCCGAGATTACCGACCAGAATGACCTTGTTGACGCTACCAGCCATGAGAGGCTCCATTTCCTGCGCACATCTGCAAATCCGATCGACGACCGGAGCCGGACCCTAGCGCCCGCAGACGTCACTATCAACAATGTTCTTGCTTTGTTCAAGTCCGTTTTGCAGAGTTGTCCCCTGTCTTCATCAGGATTCGCGAGGCGGCCGCCGGAGGTCGGACGAGCCTCGGCGGACGGCGGCACCGTTCGCCGAACCGGATGCCCTACTCCTGACGCGAATTGTCAGGAGAAAGACAGCAGCCTATCCCGCTGCGTGATATTCATGCCTGCCAGACCGCCGTGAGGCTGGCATGGCCGGCCATTTGCCCTATCTCTACGCCTTACCCGAACGGACGCCCCGATGGCCCGCAAGACCTCCTTGGCTGAACAAGCCGCCACGCTTGAGGACATGTTCGACCGCAACCGCGCGGCCGATCCGAATGCACGCGTGATTTCCGTGCGCGGCGCGCGCGAGCACAATCTCAAGAATGTCGACCTGGCGATCCCGCGCGACAAGCTCGTGGTCTTCACCGGGCTTTCGGGCTCCGGCAAATCCTCACTCGCTTTCGACACGATCTATGCCGAGGGCCAGCGCCGCTATGTCGAGTCTCTCTCGGCCTATGCCCGCCAGTTCCTCGAGATGATGCAGAAGCCCGATGTCGACCAGATCGACGGGCTCTCGCCGGCGATCTCGATCGAGCAGAAGACGACCTCGAAGAACCCGCGCTCGACGGTCGGCACCGTCACCGAGATCCACGACTACATGCGCCTGCTCTGGGCACGTGCCGGCATCCCCTACTCGCCGGCGACGGGGCTGCCGATCGAGAGCCAGACCGTCAGCCAGATGGTCGACCGGCTGCTGGAGCTGCCGGAGAAGACGCGCGGCTATCTGCTGGCGCCCGTGGTGCGCGGTCGCAAGGGCGAATACCGCAAGGAACTGGCCGACTGGCTGAAGCGCGGCTTCCAGCGCGTCAAGATCGACGGCCAGTTCTACGAGATCCCGGACGCTCCCGCCCTCGACAAGAAGTTCAAGCACGACATCGACGTGGTGGTCGACCGCATCGTCATACGCCCCGACCTCGCGGCGCGCCTGTCCGACTCGCTGGAACAGGCCCTGGAGCTTGCGGAGGGCATCGCGGTCTTCGAGTATGCCGATGAGAAGGAGGAGAGCGGCGAGGCTAGGCGCATCACTTTCTCCTCGAAATTCGCCTGCCCGGTCTCCGGCTTCACCATCCCCGAGATCGAGCCCAGGCTCTTTTCGTTCAACAACCCGTTCGGCGCCTGTCCGACCTGCGATGGTCTCGGCCACGAGATGCGCATCGATGCCAATCTGATCGTGCCGGACGATTCCGTCTCGCTGAAGAAGGGGGCTATCGCGCCCTGGGCCAAGTCGACGTCTCCCTATTACGGCCAGACGCTGGAGGCGCTCGCCAAGCATTTCGGCTTCTCGATGACGAAGCCCTGGTCCGAGCTTCCGAAGCAGGCGCACGATGCCATCCTGTTCGGCACCGGCACCGAGCCGGTGCGCTTCGCCTATAATGACGGCCTGCGCGCCTATGAGGTGAAGAAGCCGTTCGAGGGCGTAATCACCAATATGGAACGGCGCTGGAAGGAGACGGAATCCGACTGGGCACGCGAGGAAATCGGCCGGTTCATGTCGGAGACGCCCTGCGCCGCCTGCAAAGGCTTTCGTCTCAAGCCCGAGGCGCTGGCGGTGAAGATCGCGGGCAGCCATATCGGCGAGATTTCCCGCCTCTCGGTTCGCGATGCGCTGGCCTGGGTCTCCGATCTGCCGCGCCATCTGACCCCGAAGCAGACCGAGATCGCGACGCGCATCCTCAAGGAGATCCGCGACCGCCTGACCTTCCTGCTTGATGTCGGGCTGGAATATCTGACGCTGGCGCGCGGCTCCGGCACACTCTCGGGCGGCGAGAGCCAGCGCATTCGTCTCGCCTCGCAGATCGGCTCAGGCCTCACAGGCGTTCTCTATGTGCTGGACGAGCCCTCGATCGGTCTGCATCAACGCGACAATGAGCGCCTGCTCGGGACGCTGCGGCGCCTGCGCGACCTCGGCAATACCGTGATCGTCGTCGAGCATGACGAGGACGCGATCCTGACCGCCGACTACGTCGTCGATGTCGGTCCCGGAGCCGGCATCCATGGTGGCGAAATCGTCTCGAAGGGCACGCCGGAGCAGATCCTGGCCGACCCGAACTCGCTGACCGGCCGCTACCTGACCGGTGAACTCTCGGTGCCAGTGCCGGCCAAACGCCGCAAGCCACAGAAGGGTCGATCGCTCAAGATCGTCGGCGCCAGGGGCAACAACCTCAAGGATGTCTCGGTCGAGATCCCGCTCGGGCTCTTCACCTGCATCACCGGCGTCTCCGGCGGCGGCAAGTCGACGCTGGTCATCGACACGCTCTACAAGGCCGTCGCCCGCAAGCTCAACGGCTCGATCGAGCATCCGGCCCAGCATGACCGCATCGAGGGCATGGAGCATCTCGACAAGGTCATCGACATCGACCAGTCGCCGATCGGCCGCACCCCGCGCTCCAACCCTGCAACCTATACCGGCGCCTTCACGCCGATGCGCGAATGGTTCGCCGGCCTGCCCGAGGCGAAGGCGCGCGGCTATCAGCCGGGGCGTTTCTCCTTCAACGTCAAGGGCGGACGCTGCGAGGCCTGCCAGGGCGACGGCGTCATCAAGATCGAGATGCACTTCCTCCCCGACGTCTACGTCACTTGCGACGTCTGCAAGGGCAAGCGTTACGACCGCGAAACGCTTGAGGTGAAATACCGCGAGCGCTCGATCGCGGATGTGCTCGACATGACCGTCGAGGAGGCGAAGGACCTGTTCAAGGCCGTGCCCTCGATCCGCGACAAGATGGAGACGCTGTCGCGTGTCGGGCTCGGCTATGTCCATGTCGGCCAGCAGGCAACGACGCTGTCTGGTGGCGAAGCCCAGCGCGTGAAACTGTCGAAGGAACTCTCGAAGCGCGCCACCGGCCGCACGCTCTACATCCTGGACGAGCCGACGACCGGACTGCATTTCCACGATGTCGCCAAGCTGATGGAAGTGCTGCATGAGCTGGTCGAGCAGGGCAATACGGTCGTGGTGATCGAGCACAATCTTGAGGTCATCAAGACCTCCGACTGGATCATCGATATGGGTCCGGAAGGCGGCGATGGCGGCGGCGAGGTCGTAGCTCAGGGCACGCCCGAAGACGTCGTCAAGGTCAGCCGCAGCCATACCGCCCGGTTCCTCAAGGAGGTGCTGGAGCGCCGGCCGCTGAAGAAACCGGCCAAGGCACCCGCACAAGCGGCGGAATAGGCGTCGTGAGGGCACCAGTTGGCGCCCTCGGTGCGCGCGAGACAGCGCGACCGGCTATGCGCCCGCCGGCGATGTCCCGTCGTTCCGATCACCGGACGCGGATGTGGTCCCTCCACTCTGCAAATGGTCCGCGGGACGTTCGCCCCGAAGGCTGAAGCACTTGAGACGCGCCGCCAAGTCTCACAGTCGGTGGAGACTTGGCTAGGCTGCGACGGCGAGTTCGCCGCCCCCCTCCCGCCCCGACGGAAGCAAACCGACCACGCTCCCCGCAGCGCGCCGCCCCGTTCATCCTCTCCTGCCGCGCCGGAGGCGGCGGCCGCGTGCCACTGCGCCGCAGGGTCGCACGCGCTTTCCGTCGCCTTGTTTACGCCTCGTTAGGCTTCAGGTTCCATCCCTTGCGAACTCAAAAGGAGATGAAGCAATGATGAGACTGGCGATCCCGGCGACCTTCGTATTCCTCGCGGCTTCGACCGGAGCAATGGCGAATCCGGCCAAGCCGCTCGGTCAGTTCAAGAACTGGAACGCCTCATCCTATGCGAGCGGGAATAGCCAACGTTGCTATATCTCCAGCAACCCGATCTCCGAAAAACCTGCAGAACTTCGCCATGGGGACGTGTATTTCTTCGTCCAGAGCGGTGAGAGCGCTGGCCGCACGGAGTCGAGCTTCCAGACGGGTTACGACTTCGCCAAGGATTCGACCGTCCAAGTCACGATCGGCGAGGAGCGTTTCCGCATGCTGACCGCCGGCCGCAATGCCTGGCTCCAGCGCGTCGAACGCGAAGGCGAACTGCTGGCAGCGATGAAGGCCGGCGACGAGATGGTGCTCGAGGCGCGCTCGGCCCGCGGCAACGAAACCAGCTACACCTTCTCGCTGGACGGCGTGACCGCCGCCTCGCGGCAGCTGCAGCAATGCAGCTGATGGCGGCAGCCGGCGCCCGTCAGGCAGCACGTCTTGGCGCCGGACCGACATAGGTTGACTGGGGCCGAATGAGCCGACCGCCGACAACCTGTTCCTGGGCATGGGCGATCCAGCCGATCGTCCGTCCCATTGCGAAGACGCAGGTGAAACTCTCGGGCGGGAATGCGAGGGCTTCGAGCAGGAGGGCGGTGTAGAATTCGACATTCGTCTGCAGCGCGCGGTTCGGCTTCCGCTCGCGAAGAATAGCCAAGGCGGCCCGCTCGACCGCTTCGGCATAGGCGAGGCGGCCGGAATCCGCATCGAGCTGGCGTATCGCCCGCTTCAACGCGTCGGCACGAGGGTCACGCACGCGGTAGATGCGGTGCCCGAACCCCATGAGGCGATCGCCGCGCTGCAACGCCGCCTCCAGCCAGGCTCGTGCATTCCCCACCTCGCCGATCTCGTCGAGCATGTCGATCACCGGCCCAGGCGCTCCGCCATGCAGCGGCCCTTTCAGTGCGCTGAGCCCGGCCACGACGGCCGAGGTCAGTCCCGCCTGCGTCGATGCGACGACGCGGGCGGCGAAAGTCGAGGCATTCAGCCCATGATCGCAAACCGTGACGAGATAGGTATCCAGCGCCGTGGCCTGCGACGGGCTGGCAGCCTCGCCGCGCATCATCCGCAGGATGTCGGCCGAGTGGCCCAGCCGCACATCCGGCATGATCGGTGCGAGCCCGCGCTGCCGCCGTACGATCGCCGGCGTGAAGACGGCCGGCGCGGCCAGGAGGCGCAAGGCGGTCGCCGCATCATCGCCATCGGCCAATCGCGCCATCAACGCACGGAGCGCTTCGACCGGCGCGCGCCGGATGAGCGTCTCATCGAGGCTCGCCACCTCGCTGAACACATCCAGCCTGCTCTCGCCGAGCGCGGCCTCGAACGCATCACCGGACGGCAGTTCGTCGAAGAAGCCAGCGAGCATCAGCTGCGCCGCCTCGGCAAAGCTCACGCGGCCGGCAAGATCGTCGAGAAGATGCCCCCTGATGACCAACCGGCCGGCCGCCCCGTCCACGTCCGAGAGGACCGTCCGTGCTGCAACGACATTTTCCAACCCATCCGACATTGGACACTCCTTTGAAGAACTGCCTTGAGGATCGGTTCGGGCCGAACTAGAATCAATCTTGAACAATAAAATCAATATATGGCGATGAGCGATTGGTTGACCGCGCAAGAGGTGATGACGCGGCTGCAGCTGAAGCCGCAAACGCTCTACGCCTATGTGAGCCGGGGGCGGATCGAAGCGCGGGCCGATATCGGCGATCCGCGGCGCAGCCTCTATCGCGCGGCCGATGTCGCGCGGCTAGAATACCGGAAGTCGCGAGGGCGACGAAACGCGGCGATTGCCGAGGACGCCATCGCCTGGGGCGAGCCGGTTCTGCCATCGAGCATCACGACGATCGCACATGGACGGCTGTGGTATCGCGGTCAGGATGCCGAAACCCTGGCCCGGAGCGTCCGGCTCGAGGATATCGCCCGCCTGCTCTGGGCCTGCGGCGATGCGCGTTTTCCGCCTCAGTTCAACATCGTCGGCCCCGGAACCGGCAATCAGCGGATGTTCGCCATGATCGCGGCACGCGCCGCAGCAGACCCGGTGATCGGCAGCCGGACCCCGAAAGCCCTGTATTTCGAAGCAGCTTCAGTGCTGGACGCGCTCGTCGATGCGGTTGCCGGTCGCCCCGGCGAAGGCCCGATTCACGAGCGCATCGCGCGCGCCTGGGGCTGCGACCCAACGGGCGCCGATTTCATTCGCACCTGCCTCGTCCTGCTGGCGGACCATGAGCTGAATGCATCGACCTTCGCGGTCCGCGTCACGGCCTCGACCCGGGCCTCGCTCGCCGCCTGCGTCCTGGCAGGCCTGTCCGCGCTGTCAGGCCCCTTGCATGGCGGCATGTCGGCCCGGGTTCGCGCCTTCTTCGGCGAAGCGCGGCGGGAGGGTGTCGAGACCGCCGTCCAGTCGCGGCTAGCCCTAGGGACACCGGTGCCAGGTTTCGGGCACCCGCTCTATCCGGAGGGGGATCCTCGGGCGCGCGGGTTGCTGTCAGCCTTCCCTCTTCCCGCGGAATTCCAGGAAATCCGCCACGTCACGGAAGCGATCACCGGCGAAAGTCCCAACATCGACTTTGCCTTGACGGCCCTGGCGTCCTCGCTGGGCCTGCCGCAGGACGCCCCCTTCCAGATCTTCGCCGCGGCCCGTTGCACCGGCTGGATCGCCCATGCCCTGGAGCAGTTTCAGACTGGCCGCCTGATCCGGCCGCGAGCGCGCTATGTCGGGGTAGCGCCGGGCTCGGTGTAACCGGAATCCAATGCTGCCTGCTAAAGCACTCCGTGCCGTTCGAAAACCGAACGCAAGCTCGCGCCGGCGAGAAGCTCCTCGCGCGTCGTGTCTTCCGCCTCGATCTTGGCAAGGGCGAGCTTCACCACCTCCTCGGCAATGCGCTGCGGCACGATCACCACGCCGTCGGCATCACCGAAGATGAAGTCGCCCGGTTCGACCCGCGCTCCGCCGACTTCGACGGCCTCGTCAACCGCCATCATCTCAGCCCGGCCCCTGGTATCGAGCGGACCGATGCCGCCATGGAAGAGCGGGAAGCCGAGTTCGCGGATGCGGCGCACGTCGCGAACCAACCCGTCGGTCAGGCAACCGGCGGCGCCGCGCACCATCGAGGCCGTGGTCAGGAGCTCGCCCCAGGGCGCGATCCGGTCGGTCGGCCCGTCGCAGGCCAGCACGGCGATCTCGCCGGGTTTCAGGCTGTCGATCAGATCCATCTCGAGCGCGTAGGGATTATGGCCCTCGGGAAGATGATAGCGCTTCATGTAGAGCCCCGTCCGGGCGAAGCCGCAGAGCATCGTCGCGTCGTCGAGCGGCCGCACGAACGGCTTCACCGCCTGATTGGGAAAGCCGAGCTGATCGAGCACATCGGAAAGGACAGCAGAGTAGAGCCTGCCCTTCAAGGTTTCCAGATCAGGCAGGGCGGTCAAGGCTGACATCGCGATCTCCTTATGCGGCGCCAGCTTCCGTCTGCCATTCCCGAGCGTCAAGCCGCTCAGAGTTCTGCTGGTGGAACAGGGTGAGCTCCACTGGACACTCAGTCGCATCTAGAGTTGCGACTGGATCGGCAGGAGCCCGACGATGAACGCCAGCGCGCGGCGGGTTGGGCCCGCATCCGGCTCATGTCCAAGGCGCCGCGGCTTGCCGTCGCGCATGCCGTTCCAGTGCAGGCCGCCATCCTCGAGCGAGAGCTCGTAGCTGACTTCAGGCGCAGTATCAGCCCTGAAGAGCTGCCGCATCTCGGCCACCAGTTCAGGTTGCTCGAACAGCACGCCCATCTCGGTGTTCAGCGAAGCGGAGCGCGGGTCGAAATTGAAGGAGCCGATGAAGCCGGTCTTGCGATCGACCGTGAATGCCTTCGTGTGCAGACTGGCGCCGCTCGAGCCGAAGACGGAGATCTGCTGCCGGCTCGCATAGCGCTGCAGTTCGTAGAGGCGCACGCCCCCCTTCAGCAGGCGCTCACGATACTGGGCATAGGCACCGTGGACTGCCGCGACATCCGTTGCCGCCAGCGAGTTGGTCAGGATCGCGACATCGACCCCTCGTTCGACCAGACCGCTCAGTTGCGCCGTCCCGTCGCTGCCTGGAATGAAATAGGGAGAGGTAATCTCGAGCACCTCGCGACTGGCTGAAATGCTAGGCATGAGCGCGCCCAGCAACCAGTTCTCCCGTTTGCCACCGAAGGCCTTCTCGGGGGGATCCGAGATGATTTTGGCCTCTCGCGCCCAATGGATCTTCTCGGAGAGATTGAGCGTGTCTGTCAGCGACATGCGCTCGCGGACACGCTCGATATAGGGGCGCGCGCGGGCGCTCTTGAGCAGCTTCGCGAGCGCGCTCCGCAAGCGCGCCAGCTTCGGCTGCCGCCAGGTCACCAGGGCATCGATCGGGATAACCACGTCGCTGTTCCAGAAGGCGTCGAAGACAGCTTCCGTCTGCTTCACCGCGGCTCCGACGAGCAGAACGTCGAGATCCTGGAAGTTGGAGGATTTGGCAGCGGCGAAATATTCATTGCCGATGTTGCGGCCACCGACGATTGCCAGCCGACCATCGCTGATCCAGGCCTTGTTGTGCATCCGCCGCGTGACGGAGACCGCGCGCAGCACCATCTCGATGCCGCGCCGCAAGCCACCGCGCCGCGCCCGGCTCGGATTGAACAGTCTGACCGAGATATTCGGATGTCCATCGAGCGAGAGATAGGCACCGTCCAGCCCCCGGGTGTTGATGTCGTCGATCAACAGCCTGACCCGCACGCCACGATCGGCGGCTGCCAACAATTCATGGGCGAGAAGCAGTCCGGTCAGATCGTTCTTCCAGACATAGTACATCAGGTCGAGGCTGCGCCCGGCGCTGCGGGCCGCAACCGCCCTCGCCGCAAAAGCGTCGAGATTTTCAGAGAGCAGCAGGAGGCCGGTTTCGTTCTCGCGCCCGGCGACGAGCTGCGAGAGGATCCTGTCCAGCAGCGTCTCGTCATCGGCGACGGCCAGGGCGCTGGACGGCGCCCCCTTCGCACGCCGGGCGAAATGACCATAGGAATAGGTCGCGATGGCCGATGCCAGGGCAAGCAGGCCAACCAATGCAGCGATGATCAGGAGCAGGTGCATCATGGTCGGGGAGAGGCCGGGTCGTCGCAGCGAAAAACCAGTCGGGCGCTCGCGGCGAAGGTTGGATCCATCTCTCCTCTGCCAGATCTCGACGACACATGAACGACCGCTTGCCGGACACAGTATCGAGAACAGTCCGGGACAGGCCGAACAGACTGCATTACGAATCGTTCTATTACAAACAAACCTCTGCCCTTCACCCTTCCGCCTAATGCCTCAGGAATCACGTTGTTCATGTTCCGGAAACGTCGGCTCCCGCGGGGGCTCAAATCCCTCGGACCGCTGATGGCCACGGCTTTGCGGCAGCAACGCAAATCCTATTTCAACGGCGATCACCCCGCGGGCCGCGGCAACACGCTGGTCGCCTCCTATAACATCCACAAATGTGTGGGGCGCGACCGTCGTTTCAATCCTTGGCGCACGATGAACGTGATCAAGGAGATCGATGCGGATGTGATCGCGCTGCAGGAAGTCGATCAACGTTTCGGAGAGCGCCTGGGCCTGCTCGACCTTCACGTGCTGGAACGTGAATGCGGGCTCACGGCCGTGCCGCTCCGGGCCACCCGCAACGGGCATGGCTGGCATGGCAATCTGGTGCTGTTCCGCGACGGCGTGGTCGACAGGGTCGAGCAACTCGTGCTGCCCGGCGCCGAACCTCGCGGCGGACTGGTCGTCGACCTGACATTGCGCGCCGGTCCCGTTCGGATCATTGCCGTGCATCTTGGCCTGCTGCACCGCTCGCGGACGCGTCAGGTCCGGAGCATCCTTGCCGCCTCGGAACCACCGGACGGCCGCCCGGTCGTGGTGATGGGTGATTTCAACGAGTGGCGGCTTGGCAGGCACTCGTCCCTGCAGGAGCTTCATCCGGACTTTGGACCGCTTGATGGTGCCGTGGCGAGTTTCCCGACGCGTTTCCCGGTCTGGTCGCTCGACCGCATCATCGCCAACCCGCATGATCTGGTCTCGCTCATCGAGGTTCACGACAGCCCCCTCGCCCAGATCGCCTCCGATCATCTTCCGATCAAAGCCGCGCTCAGGCTGGGACACGCAGTTCGTCCTGGGCGCTCCCCATCCGGGGACCTCGTGACGGCTGGCTGGATCGAACACAGGGCCGAGCCTACGCCTCGGAGGCAAGGCGTGAAGAGCCCTCTTTGAGGAGCGATTCCCTGAGGCTCGCTCGGTGACGCTTTGGCCCCAGGCCCGGCTCTGAGGAAGCGTCACAGGCGAGCAGCGCCCATATCGCTGGGTAAGCACCTCCGCCATGCATCCAGGCGCGCCGCCTCTGGTGGCGCCATCCGACATCTAACGCTAGCTTGCGCGACAATCGATCGATCAGCCGGTCACGCGGTTGGCACCATGCAAAAGGCGAGAGGACTTCATGACTGCGACAGCCACCGAGCCGGCAGCGTTGATCGAGGATGCGGTTGAACTGCGGAGCCATATCGGCCCGGTCAACCCGATCGCCGACAGCAAGGTGCTGAAGCATCTCGATCAGTTCTGCCGCGACTTCATCGCGCTCTCGCCCTTCCTTGTCATCGCCAGCGGCGATGGCGCAGGTGGCGCCGACGCCAGCCCGCGCGGCGATGCGCCCGGCTTCGTCAGGATCCTCGACAACAGCACGCTGCTGATCCCGGACCGGCGTGGCAACAATCGGGTCGACACCTTTGGCAACATCCTCGCGTCGCCGGGCATAGGCCTGATCTTCATGGTGCCCGGCATCAACGAGACCTTGCGGGTGAACGGCCGCGCCAGGGTGACGCGCGAACACGGCCTGCTCGAACCCTCCACCGTCCAGGAGCGTACCCCGGTTACCGGCATGCTGGTCGAGGTCGACGAAGCCTATTTCCATTGTGGCAAAGCGTTGATCCGCTCGAAACTCTGGGACCCCGCGACGCAGGTCCCGCGGCACAGCTTCCCTTCGCTTGGCCGGATCGTGGCGGAGCAGACCAAGGCGATCGGGGTGGCCGAGGCCGAAGCGAATCTCGCGGAAGGCTACAAATCGCGACTTTACTAGAGTTCGCGCCGCAGGAGTTGCGGGATGCTTGGGGTTCGGCAGCGCTTTGACCGCCGCCGCTCGGACCTGTTCGCCTGTCTGCTCGGCATCTGCTCGCCTGTCATGCCGGCGAGGGCCGAAGCCGCGGGCCCCGGATTTCTGGGCCGTCACGGGCGTTGCCGGGAATGATGTCCTCCCCCTGCGCGCAGGGTCGAAGCTGCCGGGTGGGGCGCCAAGAGGGCGCCCCACCCGGCGCAATCGTCAGCTGCGCTGCGAGTCGAGCTGCTCGTGGTTCTTCTCGACCTCCTGCGCCTTCATGTAGCTCTCGATCAGAAGCTGATAGGGCGGGAAGATCTTGGTGTAGACCTCCGCCCATTGCTGGGCGTCGTCGCGATGCCAGGTCTTCTGCAGCTCCGAGGCGACGGCCGCGGTGTCGATCGGCACGACCCCGGCCTGAACGACGCGGGCGAGCGTGATCTCCTGTGCCATCTTCGAATAGGTGCCGGAGGCGTCGATCACCGCGAAGACCTTGTAACCATCGGCAACCGCGCTGATGCTCGGGAAGGCCATGCAGACGCTGGTGATGGTGCCGGCGATGATCAGCGTCTTGCGGCCGGTCGCTTTCACCGCAGCGACGAAGTCCGGATTGTCCCAGGCATTGATCTCGCCGCGACGCGCAACATAGGTCGCGTGCGGAGCGTTCTGGTGGATCTCCGGGATCAGCGGACCGTTCGGCCCCTGCGGCACCGACGCCGTGGTGACCACCGGCATCTTGCTCAGCGTGGCCATTCTGGCCAGCGCGGCGGCATGGGCACGCAGCGTCGGCATCGGCATATCCGCGACGGTCTGGAACAGCCCGCTCTGATGGTCGATCAGCAGCATCACGGCATCGTTCGGATCGATGACCGGCCGCTGGCCGTTGAAGTTCGCAATATTCGCAAAGGTGCTCATGGTTGTCCTCCTGTGGGCTGGGTTGATGCGGTTGCGAAACCGGTCACTTCGACGACTTCACCGCGCTGTAGCTGGAGATCAGGTTGCGATAGTCGGGGATGTGGTTGGAGAAGAGCGCCCCCAGGCCTTCGACATCGTTGCGCCAATCGCGGTGCAGTTCGCAGGCAACGCCGAACCAGGTCATCAGCTGCGCCCCCGCTTCCGACATGCGGTCCCAGGCCGAGTCCCGGGTGATCTCGTTGAAGGTGCCCGAGGCGTCCGTCACGACAAAGACCTCGTAGCCCTCGGCCAACGCGGAGAGCGCCGGAAACGCCACGCAGACCTCGGTCACCACGCCCGCAATGATCAGTTGCTTGCGCCCGGTCGCCTTGACCGCCTTGACGAAATCCTCGTTGTCCCAGGCGTTGATCTGACCCGGGCGCGGGATGAAGGGAGCTGAGGGGAAGATCTCCTTCAGCTCCGGAACCAGGGGTCCATTCGGCCCATCCTCGAAGCTCGTCGTCAGGATGGTGGGCAGCTTGAAGTATTTGGCGAGGTCGGCGAGCGCCAGGACGTTGTTCTTGAATTGATCAGGGCCTACATCGCGAACGAGCGACAGCAGGCCCGCCTGATGGTCGACAAGCAGCACCGCGGCATTGTCCTTGTCCAGGCGCGCATAAGGCTTGGTCATTGTCATGATCCTTGCTGGTCTTGAGGTTCCGCTGTTTTGGGCAGCGCTTGCGCTGCCACTCCAGGAATGGCTCCGGCGCGGACATCCGGAGCCTCCTGTCCTCAGCGCCCGTCCGCGGCCCGCGGGATGACGCCGAACCGGCCGCTTTGGAAATCGATCATCGCCTGACGGATCTCCTCGGCCGTGTTCATGACGAAGGGGCCATGCATGACGACCGGCTCGTCGATCGGCGCACCACTGACGATCAGCACCGAGGCGTCGCTGTCGGCCTCCAGCCTCACCTCGCCGCCAAGGCGGTCGAACAGGATGAACTGTGCTTCCCGCGCCTTGTCCGCGCCGTTGATCAGGATGTTGCCACGCAGGACGACGACGCCGAGGGTGTGGCCCTCCGGCAGGACGAGCGAAGTTGCCCCGTCGCGCCGCAACTGCAGGTCCCAGATATTGATGGGCGTGAACGTATGCGCCGGCCCGAGATGGCCCCGATAATTGCCCGCGATCACCCTGAGCGTACCCGCCTCATCGGGCAGCTTGACTGCAGGGATCTCCTTGTCGAGCAGCGTCTGGTAGCCGGGAGTCGCGCTCTTGTCCTTGGCTGGGAGGTTGACCCAGAGCTGAACCATCTCGAGCGTGCCCCCCTTGCGGGTGAAGGCTTCCGAGTGGAACTCCTCGTGCAGGATTCCTGACGCCGCCGTCATCCACTGCACGTCGCCAGGGCCGATCAACCCGCCCTTGCCGGTTGAATCGCGATGTTCGACCTCACCCTGATAGACGATGGTCACCGTCTCGAAGCCGCGATGCGGGTGCGTGCCGACACCACGAGGCCGAGAGGCCGGCGCGAACTGTGCCGGCCCGGCATAGTCGAGCAGCAGGAACGGGCTGACATGCTCGCCCTGACCGGCATGCGAGAACATTGAGCGGACGGGAAAGCCATCCCCGATCCAATGAGGATGCGGGCTGCTGAAGACCCCGAGAACCTTTCTCATTGCGTTTCTCCTTGGGAGCATTGCAAAGGCATTGCGTTGACCAGGAGAATATGAATGAGACAAAAATGGCGGTAGACGGCATTATCTAACCACACTGTCCTATGAACAGGACAATGGAGCATCCGATGCAGGATCTGAACGATCTCTATTTCTTCGCTCAGGTCGTCGACCATCAGGGTTTCGCTGCGGCAGCCCGGGCGCTGGGAATGCCGCGCTCGCGGCTGAGCCGCCGGCTGGCGCTGCTGGAGGAGCGACTGGGCGTGCGTCTCGTGCAGCGCTCGACGCGCCGCTTCGCCGTCACCGAGATTGGCCGCGAGTATTATCGCCATTGCGTCGCGATGCTGGTCGAGGTCGACGCGGGCCAGGAAGCGATCGAGCGGGCGCGGGCGGCTCCTCAGGGCATCGTGCGCGTCGCCTGCCCGTCAGCCGTGCTCTACTTTCAGGTCGGCGGCATGGTCGCCCGCTTCCTGGCGGCCTGCCCCAAGGTCGAAGTGCAACTGGAAAGCACCAATCGGCGTGTCGACGTCATTCGCGAAGGCTTCGACATCGCCATCCGTGTTCGCTTCCCACCATTGGAGGAAAGCGAGTTGGTGATGAAGGTCCTGGCCGAGAGCACCCAGCGGCTGGTCGCGGCGCCGCGCGTGCTGCAGGGCCTATCACGACCTCTCGTTCCAGCCGACCTCAGCGCGTTGCCCAGCTTGTCCTGGGGAGATCCGCATCAGGACCATGAATGGCGCCTCAACGGACCAAACGGCGCCACGGCCATCATCCGACACAGCCCTCGGCTGGTCACGGAGGACATGGTCGCGCTGCGGCTTGCCGCTCTCCAGGGCGTCGGCGTCCTCCAACTCCCGACGATGGTTGTCCAGGACGACCTGAAAGCCGGAACGCTGGTCGAGGTCCTGCCGCAATGGGCCCCGCGCGCCGGCATCATCCACGCCGTCTTTCCGTCGCGGCGTGGTCTCCTGCCCTCCGTCCGCGCCTTGCTCGATAGCCTGGCGGCCGAATACGCCGTGCTCGACCGGGCCGAGAAGGAGGCCTTCGCCGTCGCGGGCGGACCGTGATCCGCAACGGTCGGATCATATCATCAGTTCGCCGACGTCCGCTCGATCACCGCACGCAGCAAGAGATAGAGCACCAATGCGTTCAGCAGGTGCCAGAGCCAATGCGTGCCGAAGGGGATGCTCTGGCACAGAACCTGGTCCAGCGTGCGCAAGCTGAGCGACAGCGCAAAGACAAACCCGGCGAGGCCGACCAGACGTGCCGCCGCATCGCCCTCACCTCGCATCCGCACCGCGAACGCGACCCCAAACAGCGCCAGCACGAAGGAGGCATATCCGCCGGAGGCGCGCATGCTGGGCGGCAGCAGCGCGCCAAGCCCCGACACGAGCAGGAAGGACGCAAGAAGGAAAACCAGCGTACCGCCCACCGCAACGGCTGGCCGCGCCCCGATGAACCGGACGAGAGCCAACCCGAAATAGGAGAACGCGAAGAACTGGATCGGAAGCACATCGGCCAGCAGCGTCCAGCGTTGCGGCATCGTGTGGAACAGGAACGAGCCGATACCGATCATGACGACAAGAGCAATCAGCGCGGCAGCTGCCCAGTCGCGCCGACGCGAGCGCCGATAGAGCACAAAGCCCGCGATCGCGGCCAGGATGAAGGCGCCATTGCTGAGTGCGTTCATCGGCTCCGCCCAGAAGGCCTGGCTGGCGCGTTCGCTGTAGCCGAAGAACATGATCGCTTGTGGCGACACCAGCAGTTTCTCCGGCGTAAGCCACAGCTTGCCACAGCGCCCCGGCGACGGCGACGCAAGCGCGACATTGCGGCGCAACATAAACCTTGACGCAAAAGCGTGAGGGCCGCGGAAAACCGGCCCGTGCCGGGTTCTTCCGATTCGAGTCAGGCGCGCATGGCGGAGCACTGCATGCCGCCTAATTTCGCGCCACATCGGAATCGACCCCTTGGTGACGAACCGAAATAGCCCGCAATTTAGGCAATCGACCTTGCTTGGTTAATGGTTTCCTACGCAACAGACGCGGGGCGTGGCAAAAATGTAAAGGGCTGGTTAAATCGCCATGCGCAAATCGCATAACGGAATTGATATCCTGCCCCTCCAATTGGCAGACAGCCTCCCTTATATGCAGTGCACAACGAATTCATCGTTGTCGGGCCAGAAATGACCCGGCACCCAGGAGCCAAACCAATGTTCGTCACCATGATTGCTGCTAAAATCCGCGCCTATCTTCGCTATCGCGAAACCGTCCGTGAGCTCTCGCGTCTGACCGACCGTGAGCTGGACGATCTCGGCCTGTCCCGTTCGGAAATCCAGTACGTCGCCCGTTCGCACGCTGCCTGATTACTGTCCGCGCCTACCGAGATTATAGTTTCTCCTGGGCCTGCGTCCTCCCCGCAGCCCGGTCGAAGAGCGAATGCCCGCCTCCTCCCAGGCGGGCATTTTGCGTTTCAGAGCTGCGTCACAGACGCCTCTCTCTTGACCTTCGGCCCGCCTGCGGACACATCGCAGGCATGAGCACGAAACCAATCCATGTCATCGGCGGTGGCCTCGCCGGTTCTGAAGCCACCTGGCAGATCGCGGAAGCCGGAGTCCCGGTTGTCTTGCACGAGATGCGCCCCGTTCGCGGCACCGACGCGCACAAGACCGAGGGGTTGGCGGAGCTCGTCTGCTCCAACTCCTTCCGCTCCGACGATTCCTCGTCCAACGCTGTCGGCCAACTGCATTGGGAGATGCGCCGGCTCAGCTCGCTGATCATGGCCAAGGGCGATGCCCATCAGGTCCCGGCCGGCGGAGCGCTGGCGGTCGACCGTGACGGCTTCTCGCAGGCGGTCACCGCCGCATTGGAAGCCCATCCGCTCGTCACCGTCGAACGTGGCGAGATCGCCGGCCTGCCACCGGCAGACTGGGACAATGTCATCATCGCGACCGGCCCCCTCACCTCGCCGGCGCTCGCCGACGGGATCAAGTCCCTGACCGGCGAGACCGAACTCGCCTTCTTCGACGCCATCGCCCCAATCGTCCATTTCGACTCGATCGACATGGACCAGGCCTGGTTCCAGTCGCGTTACGACAAGGCCGGGCCCGGCGGCACCGGCGCCGATTACATCAACTGCCCGCTCGACCGCGACCAGTACGAGGCCTTCATCGACGCACTGCTGGCGGCAGAGAAGACCGAGTTCAAGGAGTGGGAGGGCACGCCCTATTTCGATGGCTGCCTGCCGATCGAGGTCATGGCCGAGCGCGGGCGGGAGACACTGCGCTGGGGCCCCATGAAACCGGTCGGCCTGACCAACAAGCACAACCCGACAGTGAAGGCCTATGCGGTCGTGCAGCTGCGCCAGGACAATGCGCTCGGCACGCTGTTCAACATGACCGGCTTCCAGACCAAGCTGAAATACGGCGAGCAGGCCGCGATCTTCCGGATGATCCCCGGACTGCAGAATGCCGAATTTGCTCGCCTGGGCGGCATCCACCGCAACACGTATCTCAACTCGCCGAAGCTGCTTTCTCCGTCCCTGCAGCTGAAGGCCGATCCGCGCCTTCGCTTCGCCGGACAGATCACCGGCTGCGAGGGCTACGTCGAGAGCGCCGCCATCGGCCTGCTCACCGGACGCATGGCCGCCGCGGAGCGGCTCGGACGCCCGCTCGAACTGCCCCCTGCGACGACGGCGCTGGGCGCACTGGTCAACCACATCACCGGCGGGCACATCGTCACCATCGACGAGGGGCCGCGCTCCTTCCAGCCGATGAACATCAATTTCGGCCTGTTCCCGCACATCGAGGACGCGCCCAAGACGGGGCCGGACGGCAAACGCCTGAAGGGCCCTGCCAAGAGCGTGGCCCGCAAGCAGGCACTGACGGCGCGGGCGAAGGACCATCTCGATGTGTGGGCCGGCGCCGCTGCGGCTGAGGCGGCAGAGTAGAGCGCCTTCGGCGTGTAGGGTAATCCACTCCACCCCTCTCCTTCAGGGAGAGGGTTTTTTCACGCCAGGCTCGGCGTCCGGCGAATTATTGCTTCGGCCCGAAACGTGGATTGCGACTTTTGGGAACGCCGATGCAAACGCGCGCGATCTAACCCCGCATTGCCTTCCGGGCCGCGCGCCAGAGAATCCAGTGCCGCTGCCAGGCCGGCAGCGTGATGATGCTCCGAAACGGGTCGTAGCCGTTGCGCTCCATCTTCTTCAGATAGGGCTCGACCAGGGCGACCGGCAGGAAGGCCGGCACGAGCGTAGCCGGAATCGTCTCGCGCAGTTCCCGCAGCTTGGCGAGATGCTTGCGCGCAATCGCTCGGAGTTCCTTCAGGCTGTAGAGCACGCCGGGCCCGCCGCGCCCCCGCACGATGTCGTCGCGGATCACCCCGTTGCGGGCGAGGATCTCCGCCGGCACGTAGACCTGGCCTGCCGCCGCATGCCAGGGAAAAGCGCGCAGCAAGCCGGTCAGGGCATAGGCGACGCCGGCATGGCCACAGGCCGCCGCGCCGCCGGGATCACGCCCCTCGGCCAGGATGATCGACGCAAGCCGGAAGAGCGCACTCGCCGTTTCGCCGGCATAGCCCTCGAGATCGCCGAGAGAGGGCATCGGATCGTCGTAGAGATCGAAGATGCGCGCCTCGATCAACCCGGTCAGCGGCGCGATCGGCAGGCGGTAATGCAGGATGGTGTCGAGCAACGCGGCGGCAACCGGATGGGCGTGCACCTCGCCCTTGGCGTCGCCCTCCAGCAGGTCGCGCCACCATTGCAACCTGACCTCGCCGGGCAGAGGCTCGCTCACCGCGGCGCGAACCCTGGCGATCTCGTGGCTGAACGCATAGAGCGCGAAAAGACCGGGCCGTACGGCCTCGGGCGCGTAGAGACTGGCGATATAGCGATCGTGATCGGCCTCGCGCACCAGCGCAGCACAATGAGCATAGGCCTCCGGCAGGGCCTCGGGCAGCGTCTCGCGGCGATCGTCAGTTCTGGTCGTCATGCGGATCGTCCCGCCCAGGCAGTCGCCTCACAGGCACAGCCTTGGATCAAGTGTCAGTCTAGGCCAGGCAAGGCCGGGCTGGCTACGCCCCACGAGCATGATCGCCGCGCGCCTTGCTACTCAACCGCGATCAGCGCCGCCGCTACACGCCGGTCTTCGCCGACGAGAACATTGTAGGTCCGCGCCGCAGCCCCCGTCGCCATACCCTCGATGGTGATGCCGGCGGCGCGAAAGCGTTCGCGCAGGGCTGCGGGCACGAAGGCGATGTCGTGTCCGGTGCCGATCAACAGGAAGTCGATCGTATCGGCAGCATCGAGAACGGGCTGGAGGCTCTCAATCGTCACCTCCGCGAAGGACGAGACCGGCCAAATTTGGACCCCAGCCGGCAAGGCCAGGATCGAGCCGCGATGGCTCATATCGGCAAACCGGAACCCGCCCGCTCCGAAGGCATCGATTTGATGCCGCCCGGGAACGAAGCCTTCAAAGCGTGGCATGATCAGGGCGCTCCGCCCGCTCAGCTCGCCTTCGGCTTGGCTCCGGCTGGAACCTTCTCTTCGACATCCGCATCAAGGCGCCCGGCGCGCACATCGAGATAGAGCAGCACGGGCGTCGAGATGAACATCGCCGAATAGGTGCAAACCACCACGCCGAAGAGCATGACGAGCGCAAAGCCTTCGATCGCCGTGCCGCCGAAGAGCACCAGCGCGATCAGCGAGAGAACGGTCGTCGTGGCGGTCATTGCGGTGCGCGACAGCGTCGAGTTGACCGAGAGGTCGAGCAGTTCCTGGACCGGCATGGTCTTGTAGCGGCGCAGCAATTCGCGCGTGCGGTCGAACACCACCACGGTCTCGTTCAGCGAGTACCCGACGATCGTCAGAATCGCCGCGATCGAGGTCAGGTTGAATTCGAGCTGCGTGATCAGGAAGAAGCCGACGGTCAGCACGATATCGTGCAGGGTACCGACGATCGCGCCGATCGCGAGCTGCATCTCGAAGCGGAACCAGAGATAGATCAGCACGCCGACAATGGCGAGCACGACGCCAAGCGTACCGGCCTGGACCAGCTCGCCCGACACGCGCGGACCGACGGTCTCGACCCGGCGGAAATCGTGCGTGCCCGCGAAAGCCTCGCGTGCCTTCGCGACCACGGCCTGCTGGGCCGTTTCGCCGCCGGGCTGCAGCGCAAAGCGCATCGAGATGTCGCCGGCGCTGCCGAATTCCTGGACCTCGACTTCGCCGAAGCCGAAACCATTGGCCGTATGGCGGACCGAGGCGATCTCGGCCTTGCCGGCCTTGGCCTGCATCTCGATCAGCGTACCGCCGCGGAAGTCGATGCCGAAATTCAGCCCCACCGTGAGGAAGAGCACCAGGACGAGAATCGAATAGGCCGCCGAAAACGGATAGCTGAAGCGCCGGAAGCGGACGATTTTGAAACGGGTATTGTCGGGAACGATGCGAAGCAGACGCATGCGCGTATCTCCTGTCGGGTCGGCAGCGTCAGAACGGAAGGGCCTTGGGCCGAGCCCAGCGATACCACAGCGCGATCAGCATCCTGGTCAGCGTCACGGCCGTGATCACGGTCGTCAGAATGCCCAGGATGAAGACCACGGCGAAGCCGCGCACCGGTCCCGAACCCAGTGAGAACAGCGCAACTGCTGCGATCAGCATGGTGACGTTCGAGTCGATGATCGTCGCAAAGGCTCGTTGGAACCCAGCTTCGAGCGCCGAGACCAATGAGCGGCCCATATGCGATTCCTCTCGCATGCGCTCATAGATCAGCACGTTGGAATCGACCGCCGTGCCAATGGTGAGCACGATGCCGGCGATGCCTGGCAAGGTCATGGTTGCCCCGAGCAACGACATCAGTCCGAAGATCAGACAGACATGGACGAGCAGCGCCACGCTCGCGATGACCCCGAAGACCCCATAGGTCAGGACCATGTAGAGGATCACAAGCGCGGTCGCGATCAGCGTCGCCATCTTGCCCGCCTGGATCGAGTCCTGACCAAGGCCCGGGCCGACGGTACGCTCCTCGACGATGGTCATCTTGGCCGGCAGGGCGCCGGCGCGCAGCAGAATCGCCAGGTTGTTCACGGACTCGACCGTGAAATTGCCCGAGATCTGACCCGAGCCGCCGGTAATCGGCGACTGGATGACCGGAGCCGAGATCACCTTGTTGTCGAGCACGATTGCCAGCGCCCGCCCGAGATTCTCGGTCGTCGCCTGGCCAAAGCGCTGGGCACCACGGATATTGAAGCGGAAATTGACGATCGGCTGGCTGGTGCGCTGGTCGAAGGCAGGCTGCGCGTCGATCAGGTCTTCGCCCTCGACGATGACCTGACGGCTCACCGGCACAAGCTGACCGCCGGCATCCTGCGAGGGCAGCATGTCGACATCACCGCTGTTCTGGTCGGCGACCATGCGGAACTGCAGCTTGGCGGTATCGCCAAGGATGTGCTTCAGCCGTTGCGGGTCCTGCAGGCCCGGCACCTGGACAAGAATGCGATCAAGTCCCTGGCGCTGGATATTTGGTTCGGTGGTGCCGAGCGCGTCGACGCGTCGGCGCAATACTTCCATGGCTTGCTCGACGGCACGACGCACGCGCTCATTGGCCCCCGCCTCTGTCAGCTGGAGCTGAACCAGGCCGTCAGGCTGCTCGGAGACCTCGATCGACTGGGTGCCCGAAGGGCCGAAGGCGCCGAGCGTACCGACCGGTTGCGCCAGCTCCCGAAGCTTCGGCAACAGCTTGGCACGGTCGCTCGCCTCCGGCACACGCACCTGCACGCCACGCGCAGTCAGGCCGATACCGCCCTGAAAGGCGATGCGCTCCTCGCGCAGGATGCGCCGCATATCGTCGCGAAGCTGCGTCACCTGCGTCTTGATCAGGTCGGCCCTGTCGATCTCAAGCAGAACATGCGAGCCGCCCTGCAGATCGAGGCCAAGCGTCACGGCATGGATCGGCAGCAGGAACCGCGGAATCCAGGACGGGGCGCCCTGCTCGATCGCCTTTCGGGTCTCGGGCGAAAACAGGTTCGGCAAAGCCAGCCCGCAACCGAAGAGCAGGACGAGGAGAACCGCGATGACCTTGCGGGCCTGGAAACGAAGCATCTGCGTGAACAGCCTTGTTGTCGCGCGCCGACCCGTCAGGGCCGGGACGCCATTCAGCTCTTGACCGGCTCGCTCTTGGAGCGGACGTCCTGGATCATGCCCTTGACCAGCCGGACGCGAACGCCATCGGCAATCTCGGCCTCGATCTCGCCGTCGTCGATCACTTTCGACACCTTGGCCACGATACCGCCCGAGGTCACGACCGTGTCACCGCGCCGCACGTTCTTGATCATCTCCTGATGCGTCTTCACCCGCTTCTGCTGCGGACGGATGATCAGGAACCACATGATCACGAAGATCAGCACGAACGGAACGAAGTTCATCAGCATTTCGGGCGTTCCGCCACCGATACCTTGGGCAAATGCAGGGGTAATCACAAAAAGGCTCCTTCACAGCGGCGGCGCGGGCGCGCCTGCCGTCGATGCGGTTGCGGCTTCGTCAGGTCAAAAATCGCGCGGACTATAGCCAGAGACGCCGTTAAATCAATTGTCGGTGCGGCGAAGAACCGACCGCGTCGCTTCACCTATGAGCTTGCCGGCATGCGCGCAATGGCCTTGTCCGATTCAGCTTGGCATATTCCATAGAGTTCGTTCCGAAGAATGGCTGTCATGGCCTTCTGACAGGAAACCCCGAACATCGGGCCGCGCCTCCTCTGGGTCGCCTGGCTCGACGTCTCAGCTTGAACACCGCTCGCGCGATAGGCTTTGTCCCGATGACCACCGGCTCCCCCGATCTGAACCTCGAAACCCTGCTCCGCATTGCCTCGGCGCTGGAGCGCCTTGCGCCGCCGGCACGAAGGGCTGCGGACCTGACAGCCGCCGACGCCTTCGTCTGGCATCCGGCAGCGGCGGACCTGGCTCCCGTCGCCAGGGTCAACCGGGTCGAACTCTCGCTCCTGCGTGGCGTCGACCGGGTCCGCGACACGCTCGCTGAGAACACCGAGCGCTTCGCCCACGGCCTGCCGGCCAACAACGTACTACTCTGGGGCGCGCGCGGCATGGGCAAGTCGTCGCTGGTCAAGTCGGTCCATGCCGACACCAACAAGCGCATCGCCGGCAAGGCCCTGCCTCTGAAACTGATCGAGATCCACCGTGAGGACATCGAGAGCCTGCCGGCGCTGATGGCCATGCTGCGGCAGGACAAGCACCGCGCCATCGTCTTCTGCGACGACCTCTCCTTCGATGGGCAGGACACCTCCTACAAGTCGCTCAAGGCGGCGCTCGACGGCGGCGTCGAGGGGCGCCCGGACAATGTCGTGTTCTACGCCACCTCGAACCGTCGCCACCTACTGCCGCGCGACATGATGGAGAACGAGCGCTCGACCGCGATCAACCCCGGCGAGGCCGTCGAGGAGAAGGTCTCGCTCTCGGACCGCTTCGGCCTCTGGCTCGGCTTCCATAAGTGCAGCCAGGACGAATACCTGGAGATGATCAACGGCTATGTCAGCCATTTCGGCCTGACAATCGCGCCAGATGAGCTTCGTCGCGAAGCGCTGGAATGGGCGACCACGCGCGGATCACGTTCGGGGCGCACCGCCTGGCAATACATCCAGGATCTGGCGGGCCGGCTCGGGCAGCGGCTCGACGGCTGAGCCACGCAAGACCATCGCCGCGGGAGGCTTGCCCGCGGCCTGATGCGTTCAAGCCCATGTTCTCTGGTGGATAGATTCTCTGGTGGATAGACGGCATTCCGGGTTCGATCCGGTAGCGTCGCCAGACTCAAACCGGCATTCGACGCCGTGCGGGCGTCGGCCAAGCCACACAATGAAAACGGCGGGACGGCCTTTCCTGGGACCGTCCCGCCTTGTTTCGATCAGCGGGGTCTCGCGGGAACTGATCGAAGGTGAATGTTTCTGCGTGCCGGACAAGGGGTGAGAGCTCAGGCCCGGCGGGGGCGTCAGACCAACTCTGGATCAGTTGTTCAGATAGGGAACCGGATCGACCGGCGACGATCCCTTGCGCAGCTCGAAATGCAGCTGCGGCGAAGAGACGTTGCCGCTTTGGCCCGATTTGGCGACGACCTGGCCGCGCTTCACCGTCTCGCCGCGCTTGACGTTCAGCTCGCCATTATGGGCGTAGGCCGAGACGTAGCCGTTCGGATGACGGATGAGCACGAGATTGCCGTAGCCCTTGAGTTCGCTGCCGGCATAGGCGACGACGCCGCCTTCAGCCGCCTTGATCGGCGTTCCTTCCGGCACGGCGATATTGATGCCCTCGTTCGAGCCCTTGCCACCATAGCCGGCGATGACGCGACCGCGAGCCGGCCAGCGGAAATCGGCCTTGGCGGAGGCATCCTCCTCCTTCGGCAGGCTTGCGGTGGTCTTCGGATCGGGCGTCGGCTCCGGAGCCGACTTCGGCACGGCGCTGACTTTCTCTTCGGCCGGAGCGCTGGCAACCACGACCGGCTTGGTCTTCGTCGGGGTCGGCGTCGCAACAGGAGCAGGCGCCGGCGCCTTCGCCTCGACCACCGGCTTCGTCTTGGCCTTGGCTTCGGCCTTCACCTTGGCCTCGGCGGCGAACTTGGCGCGGGCGTCCCGCATGGCCTGAGCATCAGCGGCAGCCTTTGCCTTGGCATCGGCCGCAGCTTGCGCCTTGGCTTCGGCAGCGGCCTGGACCTTCGCCCTGGCATCAACCGGCGCTGCAGCGACACGTGCCGGCACCACAGGCGCACGCGGCGCCGCAGCTGGGGCGGGGCCAGGCACGAAACGCGGCGCCTCGGTGCGCGCATCGCTCTGCGGCGACGCCACCTGGGCCATCTGCTGCGGCGCAGCACCACTACCGGCATTGTAGACCGGGATCGTCAGCCGCGAGCCGGGAGCGACATTCGCGCTCGAAAGCCCGTTCGCCGACATCAGCGCTGAACGCGGCACACCATAGCGCGAGGAGAGGACATCGAGCGTTTCGCCCTGGGCGACGACGATCGGCGTGCCACCCTGGGCCGACCAGCCATTGGCGCTGCCGACGACAGGCGCCGGAGCTGCGCTACGCAGCGCAACGGCCGATTGCGGCGGCGGCAAGGGCTGGGCGCGGACCGCCCCGACAGACGGAGCCGGCGAAGACATCGGCGCACTGGCGCTACGCCCGATCGACCCGGTCGTTGCCGGATCACGCATGGCAGGCGCCTGCGCGGTGCTGAAGGGATTGCTGAAAGGTGCCTCGGTGAAGCGCATCGTGTCCGACGAACACGCGCTGACACTCAAGGCGAGCGCGCAGACCGTCGACAGGCGAAGGGCAACGCTGGACTTGAATCCGACTTGGCTACGCATGGACAAGATACTCGCGAACAACGCAACTCGATGAAGGGGATTAAAGCCCCGTTCAGGTTACGAAAACGTTTCGCGCGTGCTTGGCCTCTTCACATTTTTCAGCCGGGGCCGGCTTTCTTCAGCCGCGGTTCAGAGTGCCCGGGCTAAGCCCGGGATCAGCGGCGGCAGACGCAGGACCGGGCCAAGCGCATGATCATAGGCACTGTCATCCGTCCGCGTGACCACCACGCGACGTGATACGCCTTCAACCCTGAGCGCCCCGATCAGCCGCCCGCCAACCGAAAGCCGCGCCAGCAGGGCCTCGGGAACAGAATGGGTGACGCCATTGACCAGGATCCGGTCGAATCGGCCGAGTGTCCGGTCTGGCTGGAAACCGTCGGCATGGCGCAGGTCGACCATTTTTGCGTAGCCGCTGCCGCCGATGCGCTCATGGGCAGCAAGCGCGAGCGTGCGGTAGCGCTCGAGCGAGACCACCTCTCCGCCCATGGCGGCAAGCAGAGCCGAGACATAGCCGGAACCGGTGCCGACCTCGAGCACGCGGGCGGAGGGCTCCATCTGCAGCGCACTGACGAGATTCGCCACCGTATGCGGAGCCGTCATCGTTTGCCCGCAGGCGAGCGGCACGGAAACGTCCTGGCGGGCGAGGTCGGCAAAGCGGGTCGGCGCGAATCGCTCGCGCGAGACCTTCTCCATCGCCCGGAGCACGGCGAGATCGCGCACGCCCCGCGCCCTCAGTGACAGCAGGAAGGCGACAGTTCGCTCACCCTCGCTGCCAGGCGCCTCCTCGGCCTCGCTCATCGCCGCCCCCAATTACTCCCGTTCGAAATCAGGCAAAAACCTGCGCGAATCGGGTCAACGTCGGCTCATGCGTCAAGTCGAGTTCGAGCGGGGTGATCGAGATCTTCCGCTCGGACAGCGCCCTCAGATCGGTGCCGTTGGCAGGCTCCTTCCGGCTGCGCTGGAAGGCGATCCAGAAATAGGGATTGCCGCGTCCGTCATGGCGAGGCTCGAGCCGCACCAACTCCTGGTCGCGCCGGCCCTGGACCGTCACCGCGACGCCCGCAACCTCGCTCGGCGCGACATTCGGGAAGTTGAGGTTGAACAGCACGCCCTCGGGAATCCCCTCCTCCAGCAGCCGGCGGATGATTCCGGGAGCATGGTGCTCGGCGCAGTCCCAGTGGATCTGGTGCCGCCCGTCCGGGCCGTAGGCCTGGCTGACCGCGATCGACGGGATGCCGAGCAACGTACCTTCCATCGCCGCTGCGATGGTGCCGGAATAGGTCACGTCCTCGGCGACGTTCTGGCCGCGGTTGACGCCGGACAGCACGAGGTCGGGCCGCGCATCGAGCATGATCGAGCGCGCCGCCATGATCACGCAATCAGTCGGCGTGCCGGCGACGGCGTAACGCTTGTCCGAGATCTTGCGCTGGCGCAGCGGATTGCTGAGCGAGAGCGAATGCGCGACACCCGACTGGTCCGTCTCGGGCGCCACGACCCAGACATCGTCCGACAGCTGCGCCGCGATGCGCTCCAGCACCGCAAGGCCTTCGGCATGGATGCCGTCATCATTGGTGACGAGGATACGCATGGAGTCAGGCCGCCTTCTCGATGCGGGTGACCCCGCGCATGTAGGGAACCAGCACGTCGGGCACCGTGATCGAGCCGTCGGCGTTCTGGTAGTTTTCCATCACCGCGATCAGAGCGCGGCCGACTGCCGTGCCCGAGCCGTTGAGGGTGTGCACGAAGAACGGGCCCTTGCCGTCGCGGGTCTTGTAGCGCGCATTCATGCGCCGGGCCTGGAAATCGCCGCAGACCGAACAGGAGGAGATCTCGCGATAGGTCTTCTGCCCCGGCAGCCAGACCTCGATGTCCCAGGTCTTCTGGCTGGCGAAGCCCATGTCGCCCGTGCAGAGCGTCATTACCCGATAATGCAGGTCGAGCTTCTTCAGGATCGCCTCCGCCGAGGCGAGCATGCGCTCATGCTCCTCGCGCGACTTTTCCGGCAGCGTAATCGAGACCAGCTCGACCTTCTCGAACTGGTGCTGGCGCAGCATGCCGCGCGTATCGCGCCCCGCCGAGCCCGCTTCGGCCCTGAAGCAGGGGGTCAGCGCGGAATAGCGACGCGGCAGCTCCTCTTCGGAGAGGATCGATTCGCGCACGAGATTGGTAAGCGGAACTTCGGCAGTGGGAATCAGCCAGTGATCCTCGCCCGCCCGGAACTGGTCGTCGCGGAATTTTGGCAGCTGCGCGGTTCCGAACATCGCCTCATCCCGCACCATCAGCGGCGGGTTGACCTCGGTATAGCCATGCTCCTCGGTGTGGGTATCGAGCATGAACTGGCCGATCGCCCGGTTGAGCCGCGCCAGCCGCGCGTTCAGCACGACGAAGCGCGAGCCCGAGAGCTTGGCCGCCGTCTCGAAATCCATCTGGCGGAGCGCTTCGCCGAGCTCGAAATGCTCTTTCGGCTGGTTGACGCCAATGAGGCGCTTGCCCTCCTCCGGCTTGGTGCCATGGACATGCAGCACGACATTACCGTGCTCGTCCGCGCCCTCAGGCACATCGGCATTCGGTATGTTGGGGATCGCCGCAAGCTGTTCGTTCAGCGCTTCGACGGCCGCCTTCTCCTCGGCTTCGAGCGCGGGCTGAGCGTCCTTCAGCGCCGCGACCTCGGCCTTCAGCTTGTCGGCAAGCGCGACGTCCTTCGCGCCCATCGCCTTGCCGATCTCCTTGGAGAGCGCATTACGACGTTCCTGCGTGGCCTGTGCCTTGGCGATGGCCGAACGACGGGAATCGTCGAGCGCAAGCAGCGAGGACGAGAGCGGCGCAAGGCTCCGCCGCTTCAGTCCGGTATCGAACGCCTCGGCGTTCTCGCGAATCCATTTGATGTCGTACATCGCTGCTCAACCTATCGCGCATCCCAATCGATGCGCGCGAGCCGCGATCGGATCAGGCTTCGCCTGCTTCCTCGGCCGCTTTCGCAGCCTGCCGCTTCTTCTCGACATAGCGCACCGAGAACACCGAAAGCTCGTAGAGGAGCAGCATCGGCACGGCAAGCATGAGCTGGGAGATCACGTCCGGCGGCGTCAGCACGGCGGCGACCACGAAGACGAAGACGATCGCGTAGCGCCGCTTGTCCTTGAGGAAGGCCGAATCGATAATTCCGGCCTGACCAAGCAAGGTCAGGATCACCGGCAGCTGGAACGAGATACCGAACGCGAAGATCAGCGTCATGATCAGCGAGAGATATTCGCTGACCTTCGGCAAGAGCGCGATCCCCGCCTGGCCGTCCGTCGCCGCCTGCTGCATCCCGATCGAGAACTTCATCAGCACGGGCATGGCGAAGAAGAAGACCAGCGCGGCGCCGAGGCAAAAGAAGATCGGCGTCGCGGCCAGGTAGGGCGCGAAAGCCTGTTTCTCGTTCTTGTAGAGGCCCGGTGCCACGAACTTGTAGACCTGCGTGGCGATCACCGGAAAGGCGAAGAAGCCGGCGCCGAAAGCCGCCACCTTGATATGGGTGAAGAGCAGTTCGAGCGGTCCGGTATAGATCAGCTGCGCGTTGCCGTTCGGCCCGGCGGCCCAGACATAGGGCTGCACCAGCACGTTATAGATCTGCGTCGAGAACGCGAAGCAGATGAAGAACATGATCAGGAAGGCGATCAGCGACTTGATCAGTCGCGCCCTCAGCTCGATCAGATGCTCGATCAGCGGTGCGCGCGAGGCCTCGATGTCGTCCTCGCCTTCCCTCGGGTTGGCGACGCTCATGCCGGGCTCCCTTCATCCGGCTCACTGACCTTGGCCTTCTTCGTCGAAGCGCGCTTGCGCGGCGCCTTCGGCTTGACCTCGGGTTCAGGCTCCGGTTCCGCGATCGGCGCGGGCTCGATGACGATTTCGGGCAAGGGCTCAGGCCCCGGCAAGGCCGCGAGCGTAGCCTCCGCGTCCTTCAGCGCCGCGTCGTCGCGGGCGCCGGAGGCGGGTGTACTGAAATCGTCCTTGATCGGATCGATCGGTTTGAAATCGGTATTGAGCGCGCTCTGCACCGAACCACCGACATCCTCGACCTGCTTCTTCAGATCGTCCAGTTCGGCTTCGCGCATGGCGTCGTTGAACTGGCTCTGAAACTCGCCGGCCATACGGCGAATCTTGCCGATCGCCTGCCCGGCGGTCCGCATGGCTTTCGGCAGATCCTTGGGGCCGATCACGACGAGCGCAACCGCCCCGATCAGCATCAATTCGCTCCAGGCGATGTCGAACATCGACGGCTCGTCCTCTCAACCCCTCGCCGCTCGCAGGCGGCGCGGCGTCAGGCCTTGTGTTCGGCCTTCGCCGTGGCGGAATTGGCAGGCTGCGCGTGATCGATGATCTTCGGATCAGCCGTGGTCGCAGCAGGCGGCGGCGTGGTCGGCTCGTCTTCGGCCATGCCCTTCTTGAACGACTTGATACCCTTGGCGACGTCGCCCATCAGTTCGGAAACCTTGCCGCGCCCGAACAACAGCATCACGATGACGCCGACGACGATCCAGTGCCAGATACTGACGCCACCCATGGCAAACTCCTCCGAATTCCAGTGCGGCGCAGGCTCCCCACCCGCGCCAAGTGCTTGTGCCGGAACCTATGTGTCCCCCGAGGCGAACACAAGAACTTCGTCCGACTGAATATCGATACCGATGTCCTCGCCTTCCCGGATCGAACCCGGCAGCGAGACCCGTCCGACCAGCGGCTTTTCAAGCCCGCCGACGGCCAGCAGCAAATGGTCGACCTCACCCAGAAAGCGCCGCATCACCACGCGTGCCGGCAGGCAGAACCCCTTTGGCACCAGCCTGATCGCATGGGGCCTGACGCAGACCACAGCCTCCTGCCCATCGGCAAGGCCCGGTGCCGCAAATCTCCCGACCGGCGTCTCCACCGCGCCACGCTCGGCTATGCCGCTGATCTCGGTAAAATCGCAGAAAAATCGGGCCGCAAAGAGGCTGACAGGCCTCCGGTAGAGCTCCTCGCCAGTCCCGATCTGGACGATCCGCCCCGATCGCATCAGCACGATCCGATCGGCGATCCGCATCGCATCCTCGGGATCATGCGTGACGATGATCGAGGTTGCCCCGGTTTCCTGCAGCAATGCGGCGGTTTCGTCCCGCACCACATCGCGCAAGCGCCGATCGAGATTGGAGAAGGGCTCGTCCATCAGGAGCACGCCGGGGCGCGGCGCCACCGCTCGCGCCAGCGCCACGCGCTGCTGCTCGCCGCCTGAAAGCATATGTGGATAAGCCTCGGCCAGATCCGCGAGGCCGACACGGGCAATGGCGCGCAACGCCGTCGCCTTCGCCGAGGCATCGTCATAGCCGCGCAGGCCGAAGCGGACATTCTCGAGCACATTGAGATGCGGGAACAGCGCATAATCCTGGAAGACCAGACCAACGCCGCGCTTCTCCGGCTCGACGAAGGCGTCGGGAGCCGAAACGTCCTGACCTTCGAGCAGCACTTTGCCCGAGCTGGGCCGTTCGACGCCCGCCGCGAGACGGAGCAGCGTCGTCTTGCCGCAGCCCGATTGCCCGAGCAGAGCCACGATTTCACCCGGCGCGATCGCGAGCGTCACGTCCTCGAGCGCCGTCACATCACCGAAGCGCTGGGTGACGCCTTCGAAGGCGAGCGACATTGGAATGGCTGCGCCCGCTGTCCCGCGCCTACCCCAACTCAGCCACCGCGCCACGCCCTCGCTACGCGCCAAAGAATGCTCCATCGAAACCATGCGTCATCCCGGCGAAGCGCGGCAGAGAACCGGCGTCCATGCCGAACCTCGATCGCAAGCGCTCGGCCATAGACCCCATGGCTCCCTACGGTCGCCGGGGACGACAATCAGGGACTGTCCCCCGATTTCACTCGTCCGGGGTGTGGGGCGGACCGTCGCCGTCGTCAAGCGGGGTAAAGAGATCCCCAAGCGGATCCTCGTCCTCCTGCAGGTCAAGACCATCATCGGGGATCGGCACGGTCAGGTCCTTCGAGAGCCGCCCCTCGATGAAGCCCGAGCCCTTCAACTCGTCCAGGCCAGGGAGGTCGTCGATGCGGTCGAGCCCGAAATGATCGAGGAAGCCCGGCGTGGTGCCATAGGTCACCGGCCGGCCCGGCGTCCGACGCCGCCCGCGCAACCTGACCCACCCGGCTTCGAGCAGGATGTCGAGCGTACCCTTGGCCGTGGCAACGCCCCGGATCTCCTCGATCTCGGCCCGCGTCACCGGTTGATGATAAGCAATGATCGCCAACACCTCGAGCGCCGCCCGCGACAACTTGCGCGGCGGCTCGGCCTCGGCCGCCAGCAGGTAGCCGAGGTCCGGCGCGGTCCGAAACGCCCATTTGCCGGCGACCTGCCGCAGATTGACGCCACGTGTGGCGTAGATGTCCGTGAGCCGGGCAAGGAGCTGCCGTACCGCGACGCCGGACGGCACGGAATGGCCCAGTTCCTCTTCCGAGAGCGGTGCTGCCGATGCGAAGAGCAGCGCCTCGACGATGCGCAGCGACTGGGCGAAGAGCTGCGCCTCGCTCCCCTCATCATCGCCGATCCGCTCAGGCGCCGCAGACATTGTCATCGGGCCATCATAGCGGCAGGGTCGGCGGCCGCGCCGAGCGTCGGCGGATATAGAGCGGCGTGAAGGCACCATCCTGGCGCAGATCGAGAATTCCCTCGCGCACCATCTCCAGCATGGCAGATAGCGCCGAGGCGCGAACGGTCGCGCGCATTTCGCCTTGCAGCAGGCCGTGGCTCGCCATGTAGCGGGTCAGGTAGGGGTCAATCGCCGTCCAGTCTGCCGCCTCGCCGACCAGTCGCTGCAGGACCTCCCGCGCCTCGACCAGGGACCAGACCATGCGATGCCCGACGGAGATATGGCTTTGCGCCCGCTTCTGGCGCTGTTGGCCATAGGCCGAAAGCAGATCGTAGAGTTCGGCTTCCCAGACCGGGCGTGCGCCGGCAACGATCGGCTCCGGCGCACCACGGGCGAAGACGTCCTGTCCCAGCCTTTCCCGGGACGCCAGCCGCCGCGCCGCGGCGCGGATCGCCTCGAGCCGGCGCAACCGCAAAGCCAGCGCCGTCGCCAGATCCGCCGCACTCGGCTCCTCGCCCCTCGGTGGTTCGGGCAAAAGCAACCGCGACTTCAGATAGGCGAGCCAGGCCGCCATCACGAGATAGTCGGCGGCAAGCTCAAGCCTGAGCGCCCTCGCCTGCTCGACGAAGGCAAGATACTGCTCGGCAAGCGCCAGGATCGAGATGCGGTGCAGATCGACTTTTTGCCGCCGGGCCAGGTCGAGCAACAGGTCGAGCGGGCCTTCATAGCCGTCGACATCGACGAGCAGCGCCGGCTCGCCGTCAGTGCGCGCCGGCCTGGCCTCGTCCTCGAACGGCAGTTCGGCGTCCATTCCCGCCGGGTCCCCAAGCTGTCACCCCTGAGAACGCAGGTTCCGACTATCGGCCGCCCAACGCAAGGGCGCTGGTCAGCTGGGCGCGTGCAGCCTCCATATCGAGCGGTTCGGGCTCATGCCGTATCCGGGCGAGCGCCATCGCGGCGCGGCGGGCCCGTGCCCCCGTCATGTCCGGCACTGCACCTGCAACGGCGATCATCTCCTCCATGATGCCGTGGCAATGCAGCACGACGTCGACCCCGGCGCGGATCGCCGCCCGCGACTTCTCGGCGAAGCCGCCGGAGAGCGCCTTCATCGAGATGTCGTCGGTCATGATCAGGCCGTCGAAGCCGAGTTCGCCGCGCATGATCTCTTTGACGACCCGACGCGAAACCGTGGCCGGATGCTTTTGATCGAGTGCAGTGAACACGACATGTGCCGTCATTGCCATCGGCATGTCGGCGAGATGGCGGAAGGGCCGGAAATCATGCCCGCGCAGAGCCTCGAGCGAGGCGTCGACGACCGGCAGGTCGTGATGGCTGTCAGCCCGCGCCCGGCCATGGCCGGGCATATGCTTGACCACCGGGATCACCCCGCCCGCCAGAAGTCCCTCCGCCGCCGCACGGCCGAGACGCGCGACCATGTCGGGGTCATGGGCATAGGCGCGGTTGCCGATCACGTCATGGCTGCCGGCGACCGGCACGTCGAGCACCGGCAGGCAATCGACATCGATGCCGACGGCCTTGAGATCATGCGCCATCAGCCGTGCCGAGAGCCGCACGATCTCGCGCTGTTGCACGGGATCGTTGATCCCAAGGAAGGCTTGCGCCGGCGGATAGACCGGCCAGTGCGGCGGCCCCATGCGCTGGACCCTGCCGCCCTCCTGGTCGATCAGGATCGGCGCGTGCCAGCCCACGGTCTCCCGCATTTCCGCGGTCAGCGCCGCGGTCTGTTCCGGCGTCTGGGTATTGCGCTTGAAGACGATAAAGCCCCAGGGCCTGGCATCGCGGAAGAAGGCGCGTTCGTCAGGGGTGAGGCTGGTGCCGAGGCAACCGGCAATGAAGGCGCGGGATTTCATGAAGCAGGCCCGAAGCGGATTGCAAAACAGCGGAAGCCGTCTTCTCGCATGATTCCCGCTCTGGCGCCTCAACGGAAGAAGCCCGGGACCAGCGGGCCCCGGGCTTCGTCACGACCGAATTGGCAGAGCCCAGGAGGCTCAGCGCATCGAGGCTCAGCGCATCTGCTGCGCCATGCCGGCGTTGAAGGCGTCGAAAGGCAGTTCTGCGACACGGAACCAGAGCTGTTCCTTGCGCCAATAGGGCAACCACGAATCATAGAATGTCTTGAAGGCTGGATTGCTGGCCGCAAGCTCGCCATAGAGCGCCTGCGCTTCCTTGAAGGCGGCGACCATCACGTCCTGCGGAAACGGCCTGAGCTCAGCACCGCTGGCGACGAGGCGCAGCAGGGCATCGGGATTGCCGTGATCATATTTCGCGACGCAAAGCGCGTTGGCCTCGGCGCAGGCCGCTTCCACGATCGCCTTGTACGAAGCGGGCAGCGCGTTCCACCTCTCCAGGTTCACGATGAAGCTGACATTGGCGCAGCCCTCCCAGAAGCCGGGATAGTAATAGTACTTGGCGACGCGCTGGAAACCGAGCTTCTCGTCGTCGAGCGGGCCTGAGAATTCGGCTGCGTCGATCGTGCCGCGCTCCAGCGCCGGATAGATGTCGCCGCCGCCGATCTGCTGCGGCACGACACCCAGCTTCGCCAGGATCGTGCCGCCAAGGCCGGCAATCCGGAACTTCAAGCCCTTCAGATCTTCGACTGTCTTGATCTCCTTGCGGAACCAGCCACCCATCTGTGCGCCGGTATTCCCCGAGGGAATGGTGTGAAGGTTGTAGGTCTTCATGAAGGCGCGGCAGAGCTCGAGCCCACCGCCCTGATAGAGCCAGGCATTGTGCTGGCGCGTGTTCAAGCCGAAGGGCAGCGAGGTCTCGAAGGCGAAGGCCGGGTTCTTGCCGATATAGAAGCTCGACAGCGTGCTGCTGCACTCGACGGTACCGTTCTGGACGGCATCGAGCGCCTGCAAAGCCGGCACGATCTCGCCCGGCGCGAAGACCTGGATCTGGAACTGGTTGTCCGTTGCTTCCGCGACGCGCTTGGCGATCTGCGTGCTGATGCCGAACAGCGTGTCGAGGCTCTTCGGGTAGCTCGAGGTCAGGCGCCAGCTGACCTTCGGCTGAGCCTGCGCGATGGCGGGCGCGGCGATGGTCGCGCCACCTGCTGCGACTCCGGCACCCGAAGCCTTGACGAAAGTACGGCGATCCATGGACGTCCTCCTGAGTCAGGTGTCATCGTTTCGGGGCATGCCCTAACCGGATTCGACGCGGGCGTCTTCCGCCGCGCTGCCGGACGCCCAGCCCCTGGCTCCACGGCGCGACATAGCACTGCCCCCTGCCCGCGAGGCCCGGCGAAGAAAAACCGCCGGTGGCAGGAGCCACCGGCGGTCTGATCATATCGGAGCTGGCAATCAGTTCTTGGCGATGAAGCACTGGCCGCCGGCAGCCTGAAGCTGCGTGCACATCGTTGCCGCATCCTCGCGTGAATACGGCCCGATGCGCAGGCGATAGACCGTCTTTCCGCCAGCGAGATCCGTCTTCTTGACGATCGGCGACTGGCCGCCGAGCTGGCCGGGATACTTGCGCTGCAGGGCTGCGAATGCGGCGCGTGCTTCCGCCTCGCTGCCGGGGGCAGCGAGCTGCACGGCAAAGTCGCCGGTGCCGCTACGGATCGCGGCGGTCGCCGGAGCGGGCGTCGCAGCAGACGCTGCTGTCGGAGCAGCACTTGCAACACGCACCGGCGCCGCCGGGGTGGTCGCCGGGGCAGGCGTCGCGACACGCTCCTGAACCTTCGGAGCGTCAGGCGCCACCGCCGGCGTCGCAGCTGTGCGCTGCCGCAGCGGATTGGTGCTCGCGGTCGAGGACGGATTGAGCGGCAGGTTCCCCCCGAGCCGCGTCGGCGCTGCGCCGGTCGCAAGCCCTGCCGCGCCGTTGCTATAGGCCGCGCTCGCGCCGGGCGCAGGCGCTGGCGTGCCATCGGGACGGATCGAGACAGTGCGCACCCGGCGCGGTTCGCCGAGGCCTGGTACACTGGACGTTGCGATCAGGCCAGCTTCGGCCGGCGAGACGGAGCCGCGCTCAGCAGCCGCCGGGGCCTGCGCCAGCGGATTGCCATTGGCGCCTCCCTGCGGCGTCGAGCCGGGCATGACCATCCGGGTCGGCATCGTGCGGGCCGCCTGCTGGATATCGACCGGTTGCTCCTCCCGGCTGACGACCTTGGTCGGGTTCGACGGGCTGTCGCCAGCACGCTCATAAATCTGCTTGTTCTGATTCGGGATCTCGGCTCCACCGGGATTGGTCGGCGCAACCTTGCTCGGGCCGCCATCGGCCGCGATGACCGGTGGCTGACCGTCGCTCGTGACGGACGGACCACGCAGGCCCATATAGCCGCCGACCCCGATCACTGCGACTGCAATCGCGGCAGCGGCAGCCCAAAGGCCCTTGTGCGAGCGCCGCGGCGGCAAATCCTGATAGTCATCTTCGGCCATCAGCGGCGGCTCGGGATAGTCCGCCTGCGTGTCGTGGCCGTAATCCTGATACTGTGCATTGGCACGCTCCTCGTCGAGGTCACGTGCATCATGCGCCGCAGGTCGGGCAGGCTCCTGCCGGGCATTGCGATAGGGCTCGGGTTGCTCGACCGGAGTCGGAACATAGACCGCTGCTTGGCGGGCCGGTTCGGCTACGGGCGCCGGACGGGCGATATCGCCACGGCGCAGCAGCGCCTCGAACTCGTCGAGCGCACCGAGCATGTCAGCCGGAGGCTGCGCGTTATTGGCGGCAATGGGTTGCTGGGCCGGCGCCTGGGCGAAGGACGGCTCCTGACGCTGCCGTGCACCCGGCCACGCGGCAGCCGCGGCCGCTTGCTGTTGCGCCGGAGCGGCAGCAGCCCGCGGCGAGAAAAGTTCCTTCAGGGGGTCATCCTGACCGACGATCCGGGTCAACTCGACAAGCGGGTCGACAGACGCCCCTGCCTTTGGAGGCTGAGCCGCGCCGCGCAGCTGACGCTCGAGGTCATCGAGGTCGAGGGCGAAACGGTTCCTAGCTGGCTCACTCATGGTATGATCCATTCCAGCGCTGTCGGCGCCCAAATGGAACGCCGAACTCTACGCAAGGTCAATCTGACCGACTTTGCGCGCCGCCGGCGATCCTGGCCGTCAACGCATTTCTTCCGGCGCCGCAACCCCGACGACAGCCAGACCGGAGGCAAGGACGCTGCGCACCGCATGCACGAACGCCAGTCTTGCTACCGTGGATTCTCGATCAGTTTGATTAACGAACCGTAATTGCGGCGAGTCTTTGCCCTTGTTCCAGAGGGAGTGGAACGCGCTCGCCAGCTCATGCACGAAAAAGGCCACGCGATGCGGCTCATGTGCGCTGGCCGCTGCATCGATCATTCTTGGATAGGCAGCGATCATCTTGATGATGCCGATCTCCGCCTCGTCGGTCAGGCGCGACAGGTCCGCCTGCGCCAGAACGGTGGGTGACAGATCGATGCCGGGGAACGCCTCGCGTGCCTGCCGGAAGATCGAAGCGCAGCGTGCATGGGCATATTGGACATAGAAGACGGGATTGTCCTTCGACTGCTCGACGACCTTGGCGAGATCGAAATCGAGCGTCGCATCGTTCTTGCGGAAGATCATCATGAAGCGCACCGCATCGCGGCCGACTTCGTCGATGACTTCGCGCAGCGTCACGAAATCCCCGGAGCGCTTCGACATGCGCACCTGCTCGCCATTGCGCAGCAGCCGCACGAGCTGGCAGAGCTTGACGTCGAGCGAGCCCTCGCCATGCGTCACCGCCTTCACCGCGGCCGCCATGCGCTTGACATAGCCGCCATGGTCGGCGCCCCAGACATCGATCATCTCTGCGAAGCCGCGGACGAATTTCGAGCGATGATAAGCGATGTCGTTGGCGAAATAGGTGTAGCTGCCGTCCGACTTGAGCAGCGGCCGGTCGACATCGTCGCCAAACAGCGTGGCCCGGAACAGGGTCTGCTCCCGGTCTTCCCAGTCCTCGTCCTTCTGCCCCTTGGGCGGCGGCAAGCGGCCTTCGTAGATCAGGTCGCGCGATCGCAGATCCTCGATCGTCTCGCGCACGGCATCGATATTGCCGTCGACCGCCTGAAGCGAGCGCTCCGAGAAGAAGACGTCGTGGACGACGCCGAGCGCAGCGAGATCGTCCCGGATCATCGCCATCATGCCGTCGATCGCGGCAGCGCGCACCGCCACCAGCCATGCGGACTCGGGCTTGCCACGCAGGCTCTCGCCATAAGTCTTGGCCAGGCTCTCGCCGACCGACTTGAGATAGTCGCCAGGGTAGAGCCCTTCCGGGATCGCGCCGATCTCCTCGCCCAGCGCCTCGCGGTAGCGCAGGAAGGCAGAGCGGGCGAGCACATCGACCTGCGCGCCGGCATCGTTGATGTAGTACTCGCGGCTGACCGCGTGGCCGGCAAAGGCGAGCAGGCTCGACAAGGCATCGCCAAAGACCGCGCCGCGGCCGTGGCCGACATGCATCGGTCCGGTCGGGTTGGCCGAGACATATTCGACATTGATCTTCGGATCGGGCCGGAGCGCACCGCGGCCGTGATCCAGTCCGGCCTCGATCGCGGATTTGAGAATCCCCGTGAAGACGGCCGGCTGCAGCGTCAGATTGATAAAGCCCGGCCCTGCGATCTCGGCCTTCGCCACGTCCGGATCACGTGCGAGTTCCTCGACCAGCAAGGCTGCCAGGGCGCGGGGGTTGGTGCCGGCCTCCTTGGCGAGCACCATCGCGGCATTGATCGCAAGATCGCCATGGGCCGGGTCCCGCGTCGGCTCGACGACGACGCGGGCGAAGGACAGCCCGGCAGGGATGTCGCCGCGATCGGCAAGCTGCGTCAGGGCGCGGCTGATGCGCGCGGAAAAGGTCTCGAACAGGTTCATTGCGACCGCAAACATACGAAAACCGGAAGGAAGGAGTGCGCCGGGCCTATCGCAGCGACGGGGTCGCGTCAAACAGGCGGCGATGCTCGTCGAGCGCGTACCAGTCGGTCATGCCGGCAATATAGTCGGCAATCCGACGGGCCTTGCGGGGCTCGTCGAGCTCCGTCATCCCAGCCGCCCAGTCGGGCGGCATCGCCTGCGGCGCCGCAGCAAAGCGCGTGAAAAGGTCGCGCACCACATCGGCCGCCTGCTGGCGAATGCCCCCAACCCGTGGGTGCCGATACATATTGGGATAGAGGAAAGCCTTGATCTGGCGATCGGCCGTCGTGATCGTCTCCGAGAAGGCGACAACCGGTGCTCCCGCCCGGCGGATTGCATCGGCGTCAGCTGGCGCCAGCGCGGCGATGAGCTGCTCGGAGCGCCCGATCACATCCTCGACGAAGCGCGTGATCACCCGGCGCACCAGCTCGTTCGTGGCGCGGGACGTCTCGAGGCCAGGATGCAGCCGCTCGATCTCATCGAGCAGGTCCGCGAGGAACGGCACGACGCGAAGGTCCGCATGCCCGAACAGCCCCGCCCGCAAGCCATCATCGATGTCATGGGCGTTATAGGCGATGTCATCGGCGAGCGCGGCGACCTGCGCCTCCGCAGAGGCATGGCTGTCCAGCCAGAGATCCTGCCGCTCCTGGTATTCGACGATCGCCGCCGGGATGCCGGTCTTCGTATAGCGGGCGGTCGGCTCGCCGTCGGCGCCGATCAGCGGGCCGTTATGCTTGACCAGCCCTTCCAGCGTCTCCCAGCTGAGGTTGAGCCCGTCGAAACCGGCGTAGCGATGCTCGAGCCGAGCGACGATTCGCAGCGTCTGGGCGTTGTGATCGAACCCACCGAACTTGTGCATGCAGGCATCGAGGGCATCCTCCCCGGTATGCCCGAACGGCGTGTGGCCGAGGTCATGCGCCAGCGCCAGCGCCTCGGCCAGATCCTCGTCGAGACCAAGTGCGCGGGCGAGTGCACGCGCAATCTGCGCCACCTCGATCGTATGCGTCAGACGGGTGCGATAATGATCGCCTTCATGCGACACAAAGACTTGCGTCTTGTGCTTCAAGCGGCGGAAGGCCGTGGAATGGATGATCCGGTCGCGATCGCGCTGGAAATGGCTGCGCGTCGGCGACGCCGGCTCCGCGATCAGGCGGCCGCGGCTCTGGCTCGAACGACAGGCGTAGATCGCACGCCAGCGATCGCCGGGCTCGCGGTCGGGAGAAAGGCTCTGTGGCTGCGGCATGGCGGACCTATCGACGCCCCCTGCTTGTACAGGCGCTGCGGCGCAATTACCTTTGCAGACAACAAAGGTGCAAGGAGCATCTGCTTATGTCGACCGATCTTCAGGTCAATCCGCGTGGCATCGCCGTCACCGGCAAGGCCGCGAATCGCATTCTCGCGGTGATGGCGAAGGAGCCGCCCGGCTCGATGCTGCGCGTCAGCGTCGCCGGAGGCGGCTGCTCCGGCTTCCAGTACATCTTCGATGTCGACCGCGAGAAGGCTCCCGGCGACCTCGTGATCGAGCGCGACGGCGCAACCGTCCTGATCGACGAGACCTCGCTCGACCTGCTCGAAGGCTGTACGATCGATTTCGTCGACGATCTGGTCGGCCAGTCTTTCAAGATCACCAATCCGAACGCGACCAGCTCCTGCGGCTGCGGGACGTCGTTTGCGCTCTAGCAGGTCGGGATAGGCTTGGCCTGAGGAAGGTCCGCGCCTGAATCTGTTTCCCGCCGCCGTATCCTTTCGGTAGCCGGTGCGGCTTCATGCCGTACGGCGACCAAGCCGACGGGACGGGCCGCCAGAACAAATTCATCTTGCTCAGCTATCGACCCGCGACCTTTGATGGCAGGTAGAAACCTACCGAAGAGCGCTGGCGCGACGTGAACGAGGCATCTTCGACACTGATCTATGTGAAGGCTGCAGGCCTGGTCGCCGCGGCGACGGGGCTTGCCGCCGCTATCGTCGCCCTGACACCTTTGGAGAGTGTCTCGGCCATCTACATGCTGCCGGTTCTTGCTGCCGCAGTGCGATATGGCACGGGGCCGGCGGTGCTCGCGGCGGGACTCGGGACCCTGATGTCCACGCTGTTCTATCCGCCGATCTTCAGCGTTCTGGTCGTTCGTCCCCCGCAGCTCATCGATCTCGGCATTTCGCTGGCCGTGGCCCTGACGATGGGGCGACTGGCTGGCAGGGTGCGAGCGGACATGTTGCGAGCGCGGGACGATGAAAGGCGGGTGCGGCAACTGTACGGCCTCAGCAGCGACATTGCCGGCGCGAGCGACGTGGAGGCGATCTATGGGATCGTCGCCGCCCATATAACCGATGCGTTGGAGCGGCCCGTGGCACTGTTCGTGGGCTCGGACGGCCGCAGCGTACGCGCGGTGCATTCGCTCTTCGCGCATGATGTGACACGGTCGCTCGCAACCGAGGTCGAGACATTCACAGGACGCAGTGTCGAGGCGTCCGGCACAGCGACCGACGTCGTCCGCCTCGCGGATCAGAGCCACTGGCTCCTCTGCCATCTCGGAGACCCGCACCACCAGCAGGCAACCCTGGCCGTGCCCCTGGAGAAGGATCAGGAGCCCACGCAGGAAATCACTGACCAGGCACGCTCGATCCTCGCCGAGGGAGCCAAATCGCTCAACCGGCTGGGGCTGTCCCGTGCGCTGGAAGAACGGCGGCTACGCCAGCGCACGGATGCGCTGCGGGATATTCTGATGGAATCGGTGTCGCACGAGTTGCGAACGCCAATCGCCAGCGTTCTCGGTTCGGCGAGCGTCCTGTCTGTCGCCCCACAGGTTGCATCGGAGCCAGGGCTGCTGGGCCTGTCCCAACTGATCGCGAGCGAGGCGAAGCGCCTCGACCTGCGCATTCAGAACCTGTTAGACGTGACGCGTATCCGCTCAGGCGCGCTGCAGCCTCGTTTCGACAGCATCGACCCCGCCGATATCATCAATGCCGCGCTGGACAGCGCAGCCGAGCGGCTCCGGGACCGGAGAATCGTGCGAAGCTTCGGAGGTGATTTGCCGCTCGTGCGCGTCGATGCCGTTCTGGTCGAGCAGGCCTTGATCAATATCCTGGAGAATGCCGCCAAATTTGCGACTGCGGGTTCGTCGATTGCGATATCCGCCAGTCTGGACGTCGGTCGTCTCGCGATCGATATCCGTGACGAGGGCCCCGGCTTGGACGCACGAGAGGCGCAGCAGATTTTCGAGCGCTTCTATCGCGGCGAACGCCACGCCGACATCGCCGAAGGAAGCGGGCTCGGGCTGACGATCGCAAAGATCTTCATCGAAGCGAATGGTGGCAGCGTTTCCGCCCTGAGCGGGGGGCCAGGGAGAGGCACCACGATGCGTATCGTCCTGCCGGCCCCTCCCTCCGCACCGGATTATGCGAGAATAGACGATGACTGACAGCCCACAGGCAACCCTTCAGCCGCTGGTGCTGATCGTCGATGATGAGCCACAGATCCGGCGTTTCCTGAGGGCCGGGTTCGAGATGCAGTCCTTCCGCGTGGTTGAGGCCGAAACCGCGCGTCAGGCCATCGATCTTGCCGTCATGCGTACCCCTGACCTGATCGTGCTCGACCTCGGGCTCCCCGATGCCGACGGGGCCACAGTGCTCGATACTCTGAGGTCCTGGTCGCAATCGGCGATCATCGTGTTGTCGGTTCGCAACGCGGAATCCGAGAAGGTTGCGCTATTGGAGAAGGGCGCCGACGACTACATCGTCAAGCCGTTCGGCATGGCCGAGCTCCTGGCCCGGGCACGCGTCGTACTCCGTCGTATCGCCTCCCGCGCGGCTCCTGAGCCGGTCCTGTGCATCGGCAGCCTGTCGATCGACCTCGTGCAGAGGATCGTCAGCCGCGATGGCGGCGCCATCACCTTGTCGCCCAAGCAGTTCGCCCTGCTGCGCGCGCTCGCCGGGCATCACGGCAAGGTCCTGACTCATCGTCAGCTGATCAAGGAACTCTGGCCCCAGAACCCCGACGAGGACGTGCAGTATCTGCGCATCCTGATGAAGAAGCTCCGCAACCGGATTGAGCCAGATCCGGCCCGGCCAATCTTTGTCGTGACCGAGCTGGCGATCGGCTATCGCCTGCGCACGCAGGAGCAGCTCGATGCATCTGGCTATGCCGAGGTTATGCGATAGGCCCTGCCGCGATATGGAACGACTAAGCCCGTAGCTGCTAGCTCCAAAAGTAACCGGACCAGCGCCCTTCCTGCGCCATCTGGAGTGCAACGTAGCTTCAGCGCGAGGTCGGTTGATGTTCAAGCTGTGGTTGGCTCTTGCCACGGTCGGCAGCATGGCTGCTTCCGTCTGGGTGGCTTGGACCTTTTGCCGACAGCTCTTGCCGCTCGCCCGGTTCATCGATGCCATCGGCGAATATCTCGGCGTTGTTGCGAGCTGGCTGGTTCTGCTCGCCTGCCTGGTCAGCGCCGGAAACGCAACGATCCGCTATCTGATTTCGAACAGCTCAAACGCCTGGCTCGAACTGCAATGGTACATGTTCGGCGGCATGGTGCTGCTTGGCGCGGCCTATACGCTGAAGGTCAACGAGCATGTTCGCGTCGACCTGATCTACGGCATGGTCTCGGACCGCACCCGGCACTGGATCGACCTGCTCGGGGGCGCCGTGTTCCTGATGCCGATGTGCCTGATCATGATCTGGTTCACCTGGCCGTGGTTCTGGCAGTCCTGGGCCCTGAATGAATCCTCGAACAATGCGGGCGGCCTTGTTCGCTGGCCGATCAAGCTCCTCCTGCCGGTCGGCTTCGGCCTGATCCTGCTCCAGGGCATTTCCGAGATGATCAAGCGGGCTGCTGCCCTGCGCGGCTTCCATCAGCACGAATACGCATACGAAAAGCCGCTCCAATGATCGATGTGATCCGCAGCAATCTGGGCCCGATGATGTTCGGGGGCCTGGTGGTGTTCTTGCTCATCGGTTATCCCGCGGCATTCTCGCTCGCGGCCGTTGGATTGTTCTTCGGCTTAATCGCCATCGAGATGGGCGTGATCGACCAGTCCTATATGGGCAATCTGACCTTCCAGCTGTTCTCGATCATCTCGAACGACCTGCTGCTGTCGATCCCGTTCTTCACCTTCATGGGTGCGGTGCTGGAACGGTGCGGCCTGGCCGAAGACCTGCTCGATTCCGTCGGACAGCTCTTCGGCAAGATCCGCGGCGGCCTGTCCTACGCCGTCATTTTCGTCGGGGCCATCCTGGGCGCGATCACGGGCACCGTGGCTGCCTCGGTCATCGCGATGGGCGTGATCTCACTACCGGTGATGATGCGCTACGGCTACAACATGCAGCATGCCACCGGCGTCATCGCCGCCTCCGGCACGATCACCCAGCTCATTCCGCCCTCGCTCGTCCTGGTCGTCCTGGCCGACGTGATGGGCAAGTCTGTGGGTGACATGTATGCTGGCGCCATTGGCCCCAGCATCGTGCAGGTCGTGCTTTTCTGCATCTGGGTCATGATTCTCAGCATCATCAGGCCGGAGCAGGTTCCGGCCCTCCCACCGGAAGCGCGCACGCTCAAGGGCTGGCCGTTGGCCTGGAAATGCATCCGCGGCATCGTGCCCTCGGCGGCCCTGATCTTCCTCGTGCTCGGCACGATCTTCCTCGGCTTGGCCACGCCGACGGAAGCCGGCGCGATGGGTGCCGTCGGCGCGCTGATCCTGGCCGCAATGTACCGCACCCTGACCTGGAAGCTGACCTATCAGGCAATGTCGTCGACGATGCGCATCACCGCGATGGTCGCCTTCATCCTGATCGGCGCCCGCGTCTTCAGCCTCGTGTTCCAGGGAGTTGGCGGCGGCAAGTGGATCGAGCACATGCTGACCGGGTTGCCCGGCGGTCAGATCGGCTTCCTGTCGTTCTCGATGGTGTTCGTGTTCTTCATCGCGTTCTTCCTCGATTTCTTCGAGATCGCCTTCATCATCATCCCGCTGCTGACGCCCGCCGCCGAAAAGCTCGACATCAACCTGATCTGGTTCGGCCTGCTGATCTGCGCCAACATTCAGACCAGCTTCATGCATCCGCCCTTTGGCTTCGCGCTGTTCTACTTGCGGGGGATCGCCCCTCCCGAGGTCAAGAGCCGGGATATCTATCTCGGCTCCATTCCATGGATCGTCCTGCAGCTCATCCTCGTCGGGCTCATGATCGCCTTCCCGGGGATGGTGACCTATTGGCTGGACAAGCCCGTGATCATGGACCCGGCAGCGGTGGAAAGGCAGCTCGACAGCATGCCGAAATTCGACCAGCTCGATCTCCCGCTTTTCCCTCAGAAGAATTAGGCGCGCAGGGTCTGCTCGCGCCCGGGGCGGCAATTTGTCGATCCACCACAATGTCTGCGAAGGAGAGCGCAGTCGCGGCTCATGGCCCGGAAGCCGCATATGGGCCTCACCGGGTACTTTTCCGGAGTCTCCAACGAGAAAAGGCGCCCCTAAAGGGCGCCCTTTCCTTAATCTGAAATCCGCTTATCGACGCTCAGTGCGAGCTGATCGCGCCGCCCTGCTCCAGCCTGATCTCGGCTGCCATCAGGCCCTTCGGTCCAGGTCCGTAGCGCACCAGGACCGTCTGGCCGGGGATGAGCTCGACAATGCCGTAGCGGCGCAAGGTTTCCATGTGAACGAAGATGTCCGGAGCGCCCTCGCCCTTCGAGACGAAACCGAAGCCGCGCAGGCGATTGAACCACTTCACCACCATGCGCTCGAGCCCGCTCGTTGGAGCAACCGAGACATTGGTGCGTGCCAGTGGCATCTCCGCTGGATGGCGCCCGGCCGAGGTGTCGATCGACATCACGCGCACCGCCTGACGTCCGCGCGCCTTCTCGATCGCCTCCAGAACGATGCGGGCCCCTTCGGCGATGGCGTTGAAGCCGTCGCGCTTCAGGATCGTGACATGGACGAGCACATCGGCGCCGCCATCCTCGGGGACCACGAAACCGTAGCCCTTGCTGACGTCGAACCACTTGACGTAGCCGACGACTTCGACGCTTCCGTCGTGATCGAAGCCTTCGCCTCCGTCCAGCCGCATGATGCGGTTGAGTGATTGAATCGGACCGACCGGTGGCCGCCCGCTCTCACCGAACTCGTCGGACATGTCCCGCTCATCTCCGCGCGAACTGTTTGATTCGTGCCCATACGATACCATCGGTTCGAAGGCGCGATACAGCCGGCTTGGCGTCATCCACATCATCGCGATGGACACCGCGGCAGATTGGCAACGCTTTTGGCGCGCTCAGCCTGCCAGCCGGCCAAGCGCAGGGCCGATCTCGGCCCGCACCACGAGATCCGCGATCGCGTCGGGCTCCGTCGGTTCGCGATTGATGATCACGAGCTTCGCTCCATTGCGCTTGGCGATCACCGGGAACGTCGCCGCCGGAAACACCACGAGCGACGAGCCCGCGACGAGAAAGAGATCAGCCCGCATGGTCAGCGCATGCGCCCGTCGCATCGCCGCTTCCGGCATGGCCTGGCCGAACGAGATCGTCGCCGACTTCACGATGCCGCTGCAGATAATGCAGCGCGGCGGCTCTCCGCTTGCCTCAAAGGCCGGACGGATCGCGGCCAGTTCATGCCGCCAGCCGCAGGTCAGGCAGGTGGCATAGGTGCCGTTGCCGTGCAGTTCGATGATCCTGTCTTCGGGGATGCCGGAATCCTGATGCAGCCCGTCGATATTCTGCGTGATCACCCCGGGAGAGCGGCCCTGGGCCACCAGATTGGCGAGTGCCCTGTGGCCGCGATTGGGCATCGCACCGGCAAAATGATCATCCATCGCGAACTTGCGCCGCCAGGCTTCGACGCGCGCCTCGCGACTGGCAACGAAAGCGTCGAACGGGATCGGCCTGTGGATCATCCAGGGCGAGCCGGGCGAACGGAAGTCCGGCACGCCGGATTCGGTCGAGATCCCGGCTCCGGTAAAACTGACGATCACCGCCGCGCGGTCGAGCAGCGCATGGAGTTCGTCGATCGCGTCGTTGGTCTCGTCCTGCATGGGCCCGCTCGGTCCGCCTTCGCTGCTGCCTATATGAGCGCTGCCCCGTGCTGCAGCCAACCCGATTGACGAGACGCCGGACGCGCCTCAAAGCTGCCGTCATGCTCCAGACTGTCCGCCCCACGCTGAACCCCGACCTTCTCGACACCGGCACGCCGCCGATCCCGCAGGCGCAGGGCTGGGCTCGTTCCTATGACGGCCGCTCCGGCCCGCTGATCGATCTTTCGCAGGCCGTGCCAGGCTCGCCACCGCCCATGCCCCTGCTGCAGCGCCTTGGCGAGGCCGCCGCCCTGCCCGATCTGACACGCTATGGTGCGATCACCGGTGATCTTTCGCTGCGTGAAGCCTATGCCGCCGAGATCGGCAGGATTTATGGCACGCCATTTGCGGCGACCGAGATCGCCATCACCTCCGGCTGCAATCAGGCCTATGTCGTGACCATGATGGCGCTCGCCCGGGCAGGCGACAATGTGCTGCTGCCGACGCCCTGGTACTTCAATCACGAGATGACGCTGACCATGCTCGGCGTCGAGGCCCGCCCGCTCCCCTGCGATCCGGCTTGCGGCTTCGTTCCCGATGCCGAGCAGGCGGAAAGCCTGATCGATGCAAAGACCCGCGCGATCGTACTGGTGACGCCCAACAATCCGACCGGCTCGGTCTATCCGCCCGAGACCATTGCGGCCTTTGCCGCGCTCTGCGCGAGGCGCGGAATCTGGCTCGTCATCGACGAGACCTATCGCGACTTCCTGCCAGCCGGAGTGAAGGCGCCGCATGAGATCTTCGCCACAAACGGCTGGCGGGATTCCGTGATCGGCCTCTACAGCTTCTCAAAGGCCTATGCCGTGCCAGGCTGGCGCCTTGGCGCCATCACCGCCGGAGAGGCTGTCTTAGCACAGATCGGCAAGGTGCTGGACTGCGTCCAGATCAGCCCCGTGCGGGCCGGCCAGCAGGCGGCTGCCTGGGGCATCGACGGCATTCGCGACTGGCGCGAGACCAACCGTGCCGAGATCAATGCGAGAGCCGGCGCCTTCCGTGCCGCGATGGCGCCGCTAAACGGCTGGCAGGTGCTCGCAGCCGGAGCCTATTTCGCCTATGTCGCGCATCCATTCGCGGACGTGCCCGCGGCGGAGGTGGTACGGGCCCTGGTCGGGGAGCGTGGCGTACTCGCCCTGCCCGGCCCCTATTTCGGCCCCGGGCAGGAACAGCATCTGCGCATCGCCATCGCCAATGTCGGCATGGAACGGATCAACGAGATCGGCGAACGGCTCGCGGGCTTTACGCTCTGAATGAAACTCGGAGGTGATCCCGGGCGGCCAATGGGCGACCGGGACGACCATTGGCCAGAACCCTTACCGAAGCAGGGCGGCGTAGCGCTCGCGATAGGCGTAGACCAGCAGACCACCACTGACGATCAGGAGGAGCGCGACCGGCAGGCCCTCCGGATTGATGGCGAGGTGGAACAGCACGATCACGGCCATCACCGGCGCAATCAATGCAAGCCCCAGGGCCGGCACGATATTGAGAAGCAGGCTAAGCGCCCCGACAAGATTGACGCTCTTCAGAAAGGGCCAGAAGAAGCCGGAATTCTGCAGAGCGAGCTCGAATTCCATGCCCTTCGGAGAAGTCGGCGGATGGATCAGATGACTCCCCGTCGCCAGGAACCAGAAACCGTCGACTGCGCTGACCAGGAAGATCAGGCCGAGCAGAAGCCGCGGCACGGTGACAAGCAGGAGGTGCTTCATGAGAGCGCCCCCCAGCGCTTTCGTCTTGGACAGCGCGGCCGATGGAACCGCGCTCCCCTCCTGTCAAACGACTGCGATCACATCGTCGCGCCGATCTGCCAGGGCACGAACTCGGCATCGCCATAGCCAAGCTGCTCGGATTTGGAGCGCTCGCCGGACGCAACGCGCAGTAGCGTCTCGAAAATCTCGCGGCCCTTCTCCTCCAGCGTCACGCCATCGAGGATGTCGCCGCAATTGATATCCATGTCGTCGATCATCTTCTCGTAGATCGGCGTATTGGTGGCGAGCTTGACCGACGGTGTCGGCTTGCAGCCATAGGCCGAGCCACGCCCCGTGGTGAAGGCGAGGATATTGGCGCCTCCCGCGACCTGCCCCGTCGCGGCGACCGGGTCATAGCCAGGGGTGTCCATGTAGACAAAGCCCTTCGATTTCACCGGCTCGGCATAGTGATAGACGGCCGCGAGCGTCTTGGTTCCGCCCTTTGCCGCCGCGCCCAGCGACTTCTCCAGGATCGTGGTGAGCCCGCCCGCCTTGTTACCCGGCGAGGGGTTGTTGTTCATGCTCATCCGGGCGCGCTCCGTGTATTCCTCCCACCACTTGATCACGCCGACGAGCTTCTCGCCGACCTCGCGCGTTGCAGCGCGGCGGGTGAGCAGGTGCTCGGCGCCGTAGATTTCGGGCGTCTCGGACAGGATCGCCGTGCCGCCATGCTCGACCAGGATGTCGACGGCAGCGCCCAACGCCGGATTGGCCGTGATGCCGGAATAGCCATCGGAACCGCCGCATTGCAGGGCAAGCGTCAGCTCCGAGGCAGGCACCGTCTCGCGCACGGCGCGATTGGCGATCGGCAGCATCACCTTCAGCGCCTCGATGCCGGCGGCGACGCTCTTCTTGGTGCCGCCGGTCTCCTGAATCGTCATGGTGCGGAAGATGTCGCTCTCCTCGACGCCATAGGCTTCCTTCATGCGCTTGATCTGAAACCCTTCGCAGCCGAGGCCGACGACCAGCACCGCCGCCATGTTGGGGTTGCAGGCATAGCCCCAAGTCGTGCGCTTCAGCACCTCGAAGCTCTCGCCATTGTAGTCGATGCCACAGCCAGTGCCGTGGGTCAGCGCAATGACGCCATCGACATGGGGGTAATCGGCCAGAATGCCCGAGCGCTTGACCTCCTCGGCCATGAAGCGCGCGACCGAGGCCGAGCAGTTCACGGAAGTGAGGATGCCGACATAGTTGCGCGTGCCAGCCCCACCGCCCTTGCGACGAAACCCCTCGAAGGTCGCCTGCTGCTCGACCGGCAGCACGAATTCAGGCTTCGCCTCGGCGCAGAAATCATAGTCGCGCTCGAAGGCATGGAAACCGGTATTATGCTCGTGCACCCATTCGCCAGCCGGGATGTCGACAGTGGCAAAGCCGATGATCTGGCCGAATTTGCGGATCGGCTCGTCCTTGGCAATGGGGGCCAGTGCGACCTTGTGGCCGCGCGGAATGCGCTTCAGGGCGACGACCCCCGCTGCGGTGACGCCTGCATCGATCGGATCGACCGCGACCGCGACATTGTCGGCGGCATTGAGCTTCAGCGTACGCGGCGGCAAAACCTTGTCGAGCATGAGAGGAACCGTCTGCTTGGGGGTGGCGACCCTGGGCCGCGCTCGTCCAAGACATGCGCCTGTCCGGCGCTTTTTTCAATCGGTTGAAAGTAAGCCCGGCCTTGCATGCGACGCCTGATCGTCGGACCGGCCTATCGCTCGACCGAAACACTGAGCTGCATGGTCGGGTGGATGCCGCAATAGAGCTCATAAGTGCCAGCCCGCGTGAACGGGATCGTCACCGACTGGCCAGGCTCCTGCGCTCCGGAGTTGAACGGCTTTGGACCGGTGTCCAGCCGCACATTATGAGTGCGGACATCGTCATTGTTGATCGTCAGGCTCTGGCCGGCATGCAGCCCAACGGACGAGGGCTGGAACATCTTGTCCTTCTGCGAGATCGTTGTGCCCAGGCTCGCAACCGCCGACGCAGCAGGCCGGGAGGCATTGAGGGCCGAAACCGGCGCAGGCGGGCTTTCGCTGGACAGCGTCGCCAGGAAGGCCAACAGGGCCGCGCGCTCCTCAAACGTCAGCCCGATCGACCTGATATCCGGCGAGAGGCTCGGCCGCTGCACGACACCATGCTCATAGTGATCGAGCACGGCATCCAGCGTCGGCAGCGAGCCATCATGCATATAGGGTGCGGTCCAGGCCAGCTCCCGCAGCGACGGCGTCTGGAACGCATGATCGGCTGCTCTCAGATCGATGATCTTGCCGCGCCCGAGATCGCTCCCCGGCATACCGACATCGTGAAAGGCACGATCGGTGAAAGCCCAGCTGGAATGGCAATTGCTGCAGCCGGCCCTGCCGGTGAAGAGTGCAAAGCCCGCCTGTTCCTCGCTGGTGAGGGCGGTTCCGTCGCCTTCGACCCAGGCATCGAAACGCGTCGGTGGCGAGACCAGGCTTCGGACATAGGTCGCAAGCGACGCACTGATCTGGTCCGGCCCGATGCCTCGGCTACCGGGAAACGCGCTGGCGAAGGCCTTGCGATAGTCCAGCATGCGCGCGAGTTTGCCGGCGATGCGGGGCAACGTCTCGGCCATCTCCAGCGGGTTCTCGATCGGGCCGTGCACCTGCTCCTCGATCGTGCGCGCCCGCCCGTCCCAGAAAAAGCCTGCGCCCCAGGCGAGATTCCACAGATGCGGCGTATGCCGGACCAGCGGCACCCGCGCCACGCCCTTCCCGATCGCAACGCCATCGGTGAATCCGAGCGCCGGGTCATGGCAGGTCGCGCAGGAGACCGTGCCGTTCGAGGACAGGGTCGGATCGCCGAACAGGCGCCGCCCAAGTTCAAGCTTGGCGGGGGTGAGCGGGTTCGAGGCAGGGAACGGCACGGCACTGGGACGCCGATAGCTCGCACGCGCAGCCGTCAGCCCTGCGTCCGTGGCGGACTGGGCGGGCTCCACCGCCTGCGAGCCACCGATCAGCGCGAGCGCGGCAGTGGTCGCGCCGGCAAGAAAGGCGTTCAACAGGGAGGCCGACCGGGCCATCGCCATGCCTCAGCGTAGGAAATTCCCGGCCTGGAGCTCGACCCGAGCGATATCGCCGAGCACGGCACTGGTATCCTTGACCGGCCTTTTCGGTGCGACCGCCGTCGGCCACGCCTTCTTGAGTTCGACGAGCGCAGCCTGCAATTCCTTGAAGGCAGCCGCATCCTTGGCGGCAAGCTCGCTGGTAACCGCATCGATCATCGCGGCTGAATGCCAGACGAAGCCGCGCGAGTCCTGATACTCGACCGCCTTGGCGATGCGGCCCTTCTCGATGGCATTGCCATATTCGTCGGCGGCGACCTTCAGGGTCTCGAGCGCGGTCTCGACCGAGAAGCGCGGCCAGTTCTTCTCGGCCTCCCGGAGCCCGGCATCAGCCTCGGCGAGGCGCTCCTGCACCAGCTTCAGCGCGCCGTCATAGGCATCCTTCTTCCTGGCCTTGACGGTTTGTGCCAGCGCCTTCAGCGCCGCCTCGAAGGGACGGATCTTGTAGGTTGCGAGATCGTTCTTGATGCCACCATAGATTTCTTCAGCCGGGTGCAGGAAGTGCGGCAGCGCCTCACCGAAGCGCCCATCCTTGACCAGTTCGTCGCCAACCAGGAGATGGCCCCGGATCAGGGCGATCGAACGCGCAAATGTGAGGTTGGGCGCCAACGCGTCGGCTTTGCCGCCTTCGCCCCCCTCTCCACCTTCGCCGCCCTGCCCCTTGGCCGGCGTTACCTTCACTGGAGCGCCATGAGCATGCTGGGCAATGTCGAAGGAGCCACTCACATGCAGGGCCGGAGCGGCGGAGGTCTCTGCGAGACCATCCGCTGCCACGCCTGCTCCCGCAGCGATCACCGTGCCGAGACCGATCCACAGCTTGCTCGACGTCTTCATCATGTCATCCGGGGTTGGCCGACAGGCGGTGCTGTCACGCAGGGCCTGGCAGGCATCCCACGTAAGATCACGGCCTCTCGAATGAACCCGAAAACTGACCCCGTCAAGCAACTGCATTGCCGCAAAAGACGATTACATCGATTCTAAACTGGATATAAAGGTAATGACCCTAGTAATCCCCTGATGCCAGGCTATTTTCTGCCCCGACGCAGACTGTAGCTGCGCCCTTCAGCCAGCGAGAACCTCCATGATCCTTCCGATCGGCAATATCCTGACACAAGCCGAGATCGAAGACGTCCGTGCCGCGTTGGCCTCGCTGCGCTTCGAGGATGGTGGCAGGACCGCGGGCTGGAATGCGAAGCTGGTCAAGAACAACCGGCAGGCGGCCCCGGGCGGGTGCGCTGATGCGCTCGAGGCGCTCCTTGCAGAGCGCATTCTCGCCAATGAGGTCTTCGTGGCCGCCGTCCGCCCCAAGGCCCTGACGCCGCTGCTCTTCAGCCGCTACGAGCCCGGCCATGCCTATGGCAGCCATGTCGACGACGCCCTGATGGGTGGCATGCGCACCGATGTCTCGTTCACCCTCTTCCTGGCCGACCCCGCGACTTATGAAGGCGGCGAGTTGGTGATCGAGACCACCTCCGGAAATGAGGCATTCAAGCTGGCGGCCGGTTCGCTCATCGCCTACCCCTCGACTTCGCTGCACCATGTCGCACCCGTCACGAAGGGCGAACGGATCGCTGCCGTCGGCTGGGCTCGCAGCTTCATCCGCGGCGCAAGCCAGCGCGAGATCCTGTTCGATCTCGACCGGTCCCGCCGCGCACTGTTCAGCCGCGAGGGCAAGACGCCCGAGTTCGACCTGATCTCGAAATCGGTCGCGAACCTCACCCGCATGTGGGCGCAGGACTGACTAGCGGGTGCCGGCGCCCGGTGTCCCCATCGCCGCCAGGCCAGCAAGCGTCTCATCGACGATCGCATCCTTGGCCAGCTCCACCGACACGACCAGCGGGCGCTCATCCGCCCCGGGCTCTTCCAGAGCCGCGAACTGGCTGTCGAGCAGCGCCGGCGGCATGAAATGGTGCTGGCGCGCCGCCATGCGCTGGCCGATCAATTCGCGCGAGCCCTTGAGATAGACCAGCGCGACATCCGGCCGGTCGCCGATGATGACGCGGCGATAGGCCCGTTTCAGTGCCGAACAGGTGACGATTCCGTTCTTGCCGGTCGCGCGCAGCTCGTCGATCCAGGCCGCGATCGCCGCCAGCCAGGGCTTGCGGTCCTCATCGTTCAACGGTGTACCGCTCGACATCTTGGCGACGTTCTCGGGCGGGTGGAAGGAATCCGCATCACGAAACGGCCAGCCCAATCGCTCGGCCAGACGCTCGCCGAGCGAGGTCTTGCCGGAGCTGGCGACGCCCATGACGACGATGACGGCCGGCATCTGCCCATGCGGGAAAGCGCTCATGACGCTCACGACTTCTTCGGCTCGACATGCCCGCCGAACCCGGCGCGCATCGCCGAGAGCACCTTCTCGGCGAAAGTGTGGTCCTTGCGCGAACGGAAGCGGGTGTAGAGCGAGGAGGTCAGCACCTCGGCCGGCGTCGCGGTCTCCACCGCGGCCTGCACCGTCCAGCGCCCCTCGCCCGAATCCGAGACATGACCGGTATAGGCAGACAGCTCCTCGTCGGCGGCCAGTGCCTCGGCCGTGAGATCGAGCAGCCAGGAGGTCACGACCGAACCACGCCGCCAGACCTCGGCAATCTCCGCGACATCGAAATCGAAGCCGTATTCAGGCGGCAAACCGTCCTTGGCCGAGGCATTGCGCAACAGGTCGAAGCCTTCAGCGAAGGCCTGCATCATGCCGTACTCGATGCCGTTATGGACCATTTTGACGAAATGGCCGGCACCGACCGGGCCGCAATGCAGATAGCCCTGTTCGGATGCCGGGTTGCGACCTTCGCGGTGCCGGCTCTCTGGAATGTCGCCCTTGCCAGGGGCCAGCGCCTTGAAGATCGGCTCCAGACGGTCAAAGCCCGCCTTGTCGCCACCGACCATAAGGCAATAGCCGCGCTCCAGCCCGTGCACGCCGCCGCTGGTGCCGATATCGAGATAATGCAACCCCTTCGCCGCGAGCTCCTGCCCGCGCCGGACATCGTCCTTCCAGAAGGCGTTGCCGCCATCGATCAGCGTGTCGCCCCGCTGGACGAGGGCAGAGAGCTCGCTAAGCGTCGCCTCGGTGATCTCGCCGGCCGGCAGCATCACCCAGATAGCCCGCGGCGCCCTCAGCTTCGCGACGAGATCGGCGAGATCTGCGGCAACCACCGCGCCTTCGCCTGCCAGTGCCGCGCCGGGCTTGGGATCACGGTCGTAAACCACGCATTCGTGCCCGGCCTTCATCAGCCGGCGGACGATATTGGCTCCCATGCGGCCGAGGCCGATCATTCCAAGCTGCATAGCAAAGGCTCCTGCCGGGGATCCTGAACCGGCTTTGGGAGCGCTTCATGCCTTGTGCGGCGGGTTGGAGCAAGCGGAACCAAGCCGGGCTCAGCCACGCTGCAGCGCCCGCCAGCGCCCGGGCGGCACGCCATAGGCGCGGCGAAACTGGCGGGTCAGGTGGCTCTGGTCGGCAAAGCCGCAGGCCGTCGCCACCTCGACGAGCGAGGTGGCGCCGAGCAGGAGCCTGCGCGCCTGCTGAAGCCGGCGCATCACGAGATAGTTATACGGGCTGGTGCCGAAACAGGCACGAAAATGCCGGGCCAGCGTGAAGCGATCGAGGCCGGCAACGGCTTCGAGTTCGCGGGAAGCAACCACCTCGTCGCGATGGGCGTCGAGATATTGGCGGGCTCGCTCAGCGGCAGGCCGGTCAAGCAGATGTCCCGTCGGCCGGCCGGCCGATGGATCGAGCGCGAGCAACGCTTCGGCGAGCGGCAGCAGGATATCCTCGGCGGCGATCTCGTCGAGCGGTGCATCGAGATCGCGCAAGGCATGGGCTACGGCGCGAACCAGCCGCGCATCCTGCGAGACCGCTGTCGAAACGAAGGGCAAGGCGCAGCCCTGCGCTCCTAACGCCTCCTGGATCAGCCGCGGCTCGACATAGAGCATGCGGTAGCGGAACCCCTCCGGAATCCCGGCGCGCCCGTTATGGATCTCGTCGGGATGCAGCACGATCGCATGCCCGCTCAGGCTGTCGCACCGGCTACCGCGGTACTCGAAGCTCTGCACCCCGGATAGCGTCAGCCCGAACGCATAGGTGTCATGGCGATGCGGATCATAGGCAAAGCCGCGGAAGAACGCCTCCATCCGCTCGATGCCGTCTATGCCCGAGCCCGTGCGCACCCAGTCGGCGCCCTCCGGCCCGCACGATCGTTCAAGACGAGCCTTCCCGGCTTCGGTTAGCGATTGGGTCATGCGTTACGATACCAAGATCGCCATCGTGGTACGCGAGAATCTCGCTCCCTGGCAAAAACTCAATGTTGCGAGCTTCCTGGCGGGAGGGCTGGTCGGGGCCTCCCCCGAACTCGCGGGCGAAGCCTATCGCGACGGCTCCGGCCGCTTCTACGGTCCTCTGATCCGTCAACCCGTCCTGGTCTTCGCGGCGGCGGGCGAGCAGTTGAAGCAGGTTCTGGACCGCGCCCGTGTCCGTGGCGTGCGCCCGCATCTCTATACCAGCGAGCTGTTCACGACCGGCAACGATAGCGACAACCGGGCCGCCGTCGCTGCCGTGCCGACCGAAGCGCTCGATCTCGTCGGGTTGGCGCTCCACGCCGAACGCAAGGAAATCGACAAGATCGTCAAGGGCTTGCCCCTTCACACCTGAATCAATCTCTGAACCTGCGCTCCGTCGAGTTCGCCCATCGCACCCGACAGCACGATCTCGCCGCGATCCATCACGAACATCGTGTCGGCGAGGTCGCGCGCGAAGTCGAAATATTGCTCGACCAGCACGATCGCCATGTCGCCGCGCTGGCGCAGATAGTCGATCGCACGGCCGATATCCTTGATGATCGAGGGCTGGATACCCTCGGTCGGTTCGTCGAGCACCAGCAGTTTGGGTCGGGTGACCAGCGCCCGCGCGATGGCGAGTTGCTGTTGCTGGCCTCCCGAGAGGTCTCCGCCGCGTCGTCCCAGCATGGACTTGAGCACGGGGAATAGGTCGAACAGGTCATCCGGGATGAAGCGGCTGCGGCGTGGCAGCGGCGCGAACCCGGTTTCGAGGTTTTCCTTGACGCTCAGCAGCGGAAAGATCTCGCGCCCCTGGGGCACGAAGCCGATGCCGGCCCGCGCCCGATCCTCGCTGCGCAAGCCCGAGATGTCCTCGCCCGCAAAGCTGATGCGCCCGCCGCTGATCGGCTGCTGGCCGACGATGGCGCGCATCAACGAGGTCTTGCCGACGCCGTTGCGGCCCATGACGCAGGTCACCTTGCCGGGCTCGGCTGCGATCGAAACCCGGCGCAGGGCCTGCGCCGCGCCGTAATGCAGGTCGATGGCTTCGACGTTCAGCATCGTCCCATGTCCAGCCGCTTCGCCTGATCGAACAACCGGCTCCCGTATTTCCCGATCATGCTCACCGTCCCAGATAGACTTCGACGACGCGCTCATTGGCGCTGACCTGATCGAGCGGCCCTTCGGCCAGCACCGCACCTTCGTGCAGCACAGTGACCTTGACGCCGAGTTCGCGGATGAACCCCATGTCGTGCTCGACCACGATCACCGAATGGTCCCTGGCGATCTCCTTGAGCAGCACCGCCGTTGCGGCCGTCTCGCCATCGGTCATACCCGCCGCCGGCTCGTCGACGAGCAACAGCTTTGGGTCCTGAGCCAGGAGCATGCCGATCTCGAGCCACTGCTTCTGGCCGTGCGAGAGTGAACCGGCAAGACGGCTGCGCGCATCCCCCAATTTGATGATGCCGAGAATATCGTCGATGCGCTTCTGGTCGGTTGCCCCCGTCTTCCAGAACAGGGTTCTGGCCACCGTGCGCTGCGACTTCAGCGCCAGCAGGATGTTGTCCTCGATGGTGTGGAAGTCGAACACCGTCGGCTTCTGGAACTTGCGGCCGATGCCGAGATTGGCGATTGCGGCCTCGTCGAGCCTGGTCAGGTCGACCGAGCCGCCGAACATCACCGTCCCCTCGTCCGGCCTGGTCTTGCCGGTAATGATATCCATCATCGTTGTCTTGCCGGCGCCGTTGGGCCCGATGATCGCGCGCATCTCGCCCGGCGCGATCACCAGCGAAAGCCCGCGGATCGCCTTGAAGCCGTCGAAGGAGACGCTGACGCCGTCGAGATAGAGCAGTGAAGAGGTGAGCGCGGCATGGGCCGGGATCATGCGCGTCACTCCGCCGGAGCCGGTTCGGCCAGCGGGGCCGCCGGCTCGCGCTTGCGCCGCCTGCCCCACCAATCCTGCGCCGTGCCGAGAATGCCCTTTGGCATGAACAGGGTGACGAAGACGAAGAGCGCACCGAGCGCGAAAAGCCAGTAGGGCGCCATGAAGCCGGAGGTGAAGACCGTCTTGGCGTAGTTCACCACAACCGCGCCCAGCGCCGCGCCGACCAACGTGCCGCGCCCCCCGACTGCGGCCCAGATCACGGTCTCGATCGAATTGGCCGGAGCAAATTCGCTGGGATTGATGATGCCGACCTGCGGCACGTAGAGCGCGCCTGCGACGCCAGCCATGCAAGCCGAGACGGTGAAGACGAAGAGCTTGAAGCGGTCGACCCGGTAGCCGAGGAAGCGCGTGCGCGATTCCGCGTCGCGGATCGCGATGACGACCTTGCCGAGCTTGGAATCGACAATTCCGCGCGCGATCAGGAAGCCGGCGATCAGCATCACGCAGGTCATCGCGAACAGCGCCGCGCGCGTCGCCTGCGCCTGCACGTTGAAGCCCAGGATGTCCTTGAAGTCGGTCAGCCCGTTATTGCCTCCGAAGCCCATGTCGTTCCGGAAGAAGGCAAGCAGCAGCGCATAGGTCAGCGCCTGGGTGATGATCGAGAGATAAACACCGGTGACGCGGGAGCGGAAGGCGAACCAGCCGAAGACGAAGGCGAGCAGCCCCGGCACCAGCAGCACCATCAGCATGGCGAAGGGGAAGGAGGAGAAGCCGTACCAGTACCAGGGCAATTCGTGCCAGTTCAGGAAGACCATGAAGTCGGGCAGGACCGGATTGCCGTAGACGCCGCGCGAGCCGATCTGGCGCATCAGATACATGCCCATCGCGTAGCCGCCGAGCGCGAAGAAGGCGCCGTGGCCAAGCGAGAGAATGCCGCAATAGCCCCAGACCAGGTCGAGCGAGATCGCGAGCAGCGCATAGCAGAGGTATTTGCCCCAGAGCGACATGGTCGAGGTCGGGACATGAAGGACCGAGTTCTCCGGCAGCAGCAGATTGGCGAGCGGCACCAGCACCGCCAGAGCAGCCAGAAGCCCGAGAAAAGTGAGGCCGCGACTTCCGATGCCCTGGATGAGAAAGCGGGTGATCATGCCTCCACCGCCCGGCCCTTCAGCGCAAACAGGCCGCGCGGGCGCTTCTGGATGAACAGGATGATGAAGACGAGCAGTGCGATCTTGCCGAGCACCGCGCCAGCATAGGGCTCGAGCAGCTTGTTTGCGACGCCGAGCGTCATCGCGGCGACGAGCGTGCCCCAGAGATTGCCGACGCCGCCGAAGACGACGACCATGAACGAGTCGATGATGTAGCCTTGGCCGAGATTGGGGCTGACATTGTCGATCTGCGAGAGCGCGACGCCGGCCAGTCCCGCCACGCCCGAGCCGAGCCCAAAGGTCAACGCATCGATGCGGCCGGTGCGAATGCCCATGGCCGCCGCCATTCGCCTGTTCTGCGTCACCGCGCGCATCTGCAACCCCATCGGCGTGAGCTTCAGGATCGCCAGGAGTGCCGCGAAGACGAGCCCAGCGAAGACGATGATCCAGAGCCGGTTCCAGGTGATCGCGAGCCCGCCGAGCTCGAAGACACCAGCCATGAAGGCCGGCGCCCCGACCTCGCGATTGGTCGGACCAAAGACGGTGCGTACCGCCTGCTGCAGGATGAGGCTGATGCCCCAGGTTGCGAGCAGCGTCTCCAGCGGCCGTCCATAGAGGAAGCGGATGACGCCGCGCTCGATCGCGATGCCGACCAGCCCCGCGACGAGAAAGGCCGCCGGCAGCGCAATGGCGAGCGAATAATCGAACAGGCCTGGCAAACGGGCGCGGATCACCTCCTGGACCACGAATGTGGTATAGGCGCCGAGCATCACCATCTCGCCATGGGCCATGTTGATCACGCCCATCACGCCGAAGGTGATGGCAAGCCCGATCGCGGCGAGCAGCAGGACCGAGCCGAGCGAAAGCCCGTACCAGAGGTTCTGCGCCGCGCGCCACAGGGCGAGCTTGCCCTCGATCTCGGAGATCGCCCGCACCTGCGCCTCCTTCAGCGGCTGCGATACGTCGCCCGGCAGGGAGCGCAAGGTCGCCAATGCATCCTGGTCGCCGCGCTCGCGCAGCACATCGATCGCCCCGAGTCGGTCGACGGGTTGCGCATCGGCCCTGCTGATCAGGATCGCGGCCTGCGCCTGGCGCAGCGCGATCCTCGCCCGATTGTCGGTCTCCTTGGCGATGGCGCCCTCCAGGACCGGCAGCACCGAGGCGTCGCGCGATTTGAACACCGCCTCGGCGGCGGCGGCGCGCCGGGCCGGATCGGGATTGAGCAGGCCAAGCCCACCCAGCGCCGCCTGAATCACGCGCCTGACATTGTTGTTCAGCCTGACAGCGCTGACGCCCGCCGGATCGGCAGGAAGCGGTTGGCCCGTCCGCGCGTCGCTGAAACCGCCGGTCTTGGCCTTGATCGCAACCGCTCCGCCGCCGGCGAGCAACCGCCCCTCGGCGAGCGCCTCGATGATCGCGGCCGCGTTCGGATGAGCGGTCTGGACGAGAATCTCGACCGCCCGCGCCGTGTCGGAAAAGCTGTCTGCACCCAGCCGGGTAAAAGCCTCGTCGGCGCTCTGGGCGAAGGCGGCCCCAGGCACGAGCACGAGTGCCGTTGCGAGCATGATGATGCGCAGCAGTCTGGACAGGAGAAGCATCGGCTCGCTCTTCATGAGGCGCTCAGATCGGGACCTCAGCCCTCATCCCAGGAGCCGCGCAGGCGGTATCCCGAGGATGCGCGCTGTCTTGCTTGCGAGAGCCGCGACAGGTCGCGGCCGAATGCGAAGGGCGGCCGGGCGTTGTTCGCCCGTGCCGCCCCTCCCCTCATGACCTCACGCGCCGCCGCACTTACCGGTCTTGATGTTGAAATTGCCGCATTTCTTCTCGACCCAGTCACCGACCAGGTCCTTGGAGCCATCGAGTTCCTTCGACCAGGCGTCACCGGGCACGAGGCCGGTCTTCGAGACCACGTCGAACTGGCCATCGGCCTTGATCTCGCCGATCAGGACGGGCTTGGTGATGTGGTGGTTCGGAAGCATCGTGGAGACCCCGCCGGTCAGGTTCGGCGCCTCGATGCCGGGCAGTGCATCGATGACCTTGGCCGGATCGGTCGACTTGGCCTTCTCGACCGCTTTCACCCACATGGCGAAGCCGATGACATGGGCCTCCATCGGATCGTTGGTGACCGCTTTGTCGTTCTTCTTGAAGGCCTTCCACTGCTTGATGAAGGCGTCATTCTCCGGGGTCTTCACCGACTGGAAGTAATTCCAGGCGGCGAGATGGCCGACCAGCGGCTTGGTGTCGATGCCTGCAAGCTCTTCTTCGCCGACCGAGAAGGCCACGACGGGAATGTCGGTCGCCTTGATGCCCTGGTTGCCGAGTTCCTTGTAGAACGGCACGTTGGCGTCGCCGTTGATGGTCGAGACCACCGCGGTCTTCTTGCCGGCCGAGCCGAATTTCTTGATGTCCGAGACGATCGTCTGCCAGTCGGCATGGCCGAACGGCGTGTAGTTGATCATGATGTCCTCGGCTTTGACGCCCTTGGACTTCAGATACGCCTCAAGGATCTTGTTGGTCGTGCGCGGGTAGACGTAGTCGGTGCCGGCGAGCACCCAGCGCTCGACCTTCTCTTCCTTGGCAAGGTAATCGACGGCCGGGATCGCCTGCTGGTTCGGCGCGGCGCCAGTGTAGAATACGTTGCGCTCACTCTCCTCGCCCTCGTACTGCACGGGATAGAACAGGATCGAGTTCAACTCCTTGAAGACCGGCAAAACCGATTTACGCGACACCGAGGTCCAGCAGCCGAAAACGGCGGCGACCTTGTCCTTGTTGATCAGCTCGCGCGCCTTCTCAGCGAAGAGCGGCCAGTTCGAGGCTGGATCGACCACGACGGCCTCGAGCTTCTTGCCGAGCACGCCGCCCTTCTTGTTCTGCTCCTCGATGAGCATGAGCATGACGTCCTTCAACGTCGTCTCGGAGATCGCCATCGTGCCCGAGAGCGAGTGGAGGATGCCGACCTTGATGGTCTCCTGCGCGGCGACAGGCAGGAGCGACCCCGGGAATGTTGCGCCCGCCAGTGCGGCGCCCAATACGACGCGACGAGTAGTATTCACGGCCTGATCTCCCGAACACTTTTGTTGGCGCGCTCCCCTCGAGCGCTGATTGGCCTTTCCGGCCTGTTCAGGAAGGTTCGCAAGCGGCGTGCCAACCGGGGAGCGCACGCAAATCCGTGCCGCCATGGCGAAATTGGAGACAATTTCTGCCGATCATCCCGCGCCGCACGCAACGATGCTGCAATTGCGAGAGAATTGCCTATTTCTTAGACGAAACCCGTGCCCGCCCTTTTTGCAGTCGCTCCCCCCGCCCTGTCGAGCCCGGAAACGCAGCGGTTTCGGCGAAGGGGACAGCGTAAATTTTAGCGTTTACGAAGTAAGTAGAATCGCCTTAGCCTCTCTCTTGTCGGTAACAACTGAAAGGAGGTGATCCAGTGTCTCATTGTCATCAACCGCTGGTGCAAGGCGGGCGGACCTGGACTCATTCCCTGTGGGAGTCTTGTTCCGCGTGAGTTTTCGCACCTTTGGGTCCGGTTCGCCGGGCCGCGGTTCGACAATGGAAGGGCTGCCCGAAAGGGCGGCCCTTCTCGTTTCCGTGGGCGGCCCTGCAGTCCCGGTTCTGGCGCAGCAGCTCCGGACGTGGCACAGAGGCCACGTGTTTCTTCATTCTCATTCCCATCAGACGAGTTTAGCCCGTGTCATCGCTCGCGCCTGAACCGAGCCGCGAGGCGATCCTCGATTTCATCGAGAGCGAGCGCCTTGCCGGTCGCGAAGTCGGCCGTCGTGAGATCGCCAAGGCCTTTGGCCTTTCGGGCGGGGGCAAGATCTGGCTGAAGCGCATGCTCAAGGAGCTCGCCGAAGAGGGTGAGCTCGGCGGCGACGGCAAGGACAGGCCTGTCCACCCCCGGGGCGCCCTGCCCCCGGTGCTGCTTTGCGAGATCAAGGCACGCGATCGCGACGGCGACCTCGTTGCCGCGCCGCTCGAATGGAACGAGGCCGACGAGGGCGCACCGCCCAGGATCCTGGTGGAGCGCCCGCGCGAAATCCGCTCGCGCAAGCTCGCCTCCGCTGCTGCCGGGGTCGGCGATCAGGTCTTGCTCAAGCTCACCCGTCTTAGGGGCATGGACGGCTTCGCCTATTCCGGCCGCGTGCTCAAGATCATGGGCAAGGGCAAGGCGCAGGTGCTCGGCATTTTCCGCGCCCTGCCCGACGGTTCGGGCCGGCTCATCCCGGTCGACAAGAAGGCCCAGGGCCGCGAGGCGCTGATCCCCAAAGGGCAGACCGGCGACGCTCAGGACGGAGACCTGGTCTCGGTTTCGCTGCGGCGCGAAGGCCGCTTCGGCCCGCCGGAAGCGCGGGTGCGCGAACGGCTGGGCTCGCTGAAATCCGAGCGCGCCGTCAGCCTGATCGCAATCCATACCCACGGCATTCCCAACGAGTTCTCCCCTGCGACATTGGCGGAGGCAGAAGCCGCCCCGCACGCCAGCCCAGCTGGCCGCGAGGATTGGCGCGCGCTGCCGCTGATCACCATCGATCCCGCCGACGCCAAGGACCATGACGACGCAGTCCATGCTGCGCCCGACACCGACCCGGCCAATGAAGGCGGGTATGTCGTCACGGTCGCGATTGCCGATGTCGCCTCTTACGTCCGCCCGGGCTCCGCGCTCGACCGCGAGGCGCTGGAGCGAGGCAACTCGGTCTATTTCCCCGACCGCGTCGTGCCGATGCTGCCCGAGCGCATCTCCAACGATCTCTGCTCGCTGCGCGGCGGCGAGGACAGGCCGGCACTCGCCGTCCGCCTCGTCCTGAAGGCCGACGGCTCGAAGAAGAGCCATGACTTCCACCGCATCCTGATGCGCTCGGCGGCGAAGCTCTCCTATCAGCAGGTTCAGGCCGCCATCGACGGCAAGCCGGACGACCTGACCGGCCCGATCCGCGAAAGCGTCCTGATGCCGCTCTGGGCGGCCTATGGCGTCGCCTCCCGCGCCCGCGATCAACGCCAGCCGCTCGACCTCGATCTGCCCGAGCGCAAGCTGATCCTCAAGCCCGACGGCTCCGTCGACCGTGTCATCGCGCCCGAACGGCTGGCCGCGCACCGGTTGATCGAAGAGTTCATGATCCTCGCCAATGTCGCCGCCGCCGAGACATTGGAGAAGGCTGGCAGCCTGCTGATCTATCGCTGCCATGACGAGCCGTCGCTCGAGAAGATGCGGGCGCTCGGCGAAGTACTGGCCTCGGTCGGCATCAAGTTGCCGAAGGATAGCGCCCTGCGCCCCGTGTTGTTCAACCGCATCCTCGCCATGATCAAGGGCTCGGAGAACGAGCTCTTCCTGAACGAGGTGATCCTGCGCACCCAGGCACAGGCCGAATATGTCGCCGAGAATTACGGACATTTCGGGCTCAACCTGCGCCGCTATGCCCATTTCACCTCACCGATCCGGCGCTACGCCGATCTCATCGTGCATCGCGGCCTGATCTCCGCCCTGAAACTCGGCGATGACGGGCTCCCGAAGGCGACTACGCTCGCCGAACTGCGCGAGACGGCGACCCGGATCTCAGCCGCCGAGCGCCGCGCCATGGCGGCCGAGCGCGAAACGACTGACAGGTTGATCGCCCATTTCCTCGCCGACCAGATCGGATCGAGCTTCGACGGACGCATCGGTGGCGTGAACCGGGCCGGCCTGTTCGTGAAGCTCGATGGCACTGGAGCAGACGGTTTCATCCCGGCCTCGACGTTGGGGGGCGACTATTATCGCTACGACGAAGCGGCGCACGCCCTGACAGGCGAGCGCACGGGCGAGAGCTGGCGCCTCGGCGATCGCGTCCATGTCCGCCTCGTCGAAGCCGCCCCCGTCGCCGGCGCGCTGCGCTTCGAATTGCTCTCCGAGGGCCGGCGTGTGACATCGGGCCACTCTGGCAAAAGCGGCCCGAGGCGACCATTGTCCGGCCGAGCCAAGGGCAAGCCCCCCTTCGGCAAGGCGAAGCCGGGCAAGAGGCGATGATGTCGGTTCAGGTTCACAGTTCCATCGACCAGCCGGTCGAGCGCGACTGGCGTTTGGCGATCCGCCGCGGCCTGATGTGCCGCTGCCCCCATTGCGGCGAAGGCCGGCTGTTCCGGGGCTTCCTGAAGTCGGTCGACCGCTGCGAGGCCTGTGGCGAGGCGCTGCACCACCAGCGCGCCGATGATCTGCCGCCCTATATCGTCATCACCATTGTCGGCCACGTCATCGTCGGCGGCCTGGTGCTGGTCGAGAAATATGCGGAATGGCCGATGTGGTTGCACATGGCGGTCTGGCTGCCGCTGACACTGTTCCTGTCGCTCGTGCTGATGCAACCGGTCAAGGGCGGGGTCATCGGCCTGCAATGGGCCATGCGCATGCATGGCTTCGACAACACACCTCCCCTGCCCGAGCGCCAGCCCGGCACATCCATGGCATCCCGGCAATGAACGACAACGCCGTCATCCTGACTCAGGCAGAGCGCAGCCGGACCACGACCAACACCCGCCCGCATGACGCTGCGACGATGCTGATCCTTGATCGGAGCGGCGCGGCCCCCCGGGTGCTGATGGGCAAGCGCCACCCCGGACACAAGTTCATGCCGGGCAAATTCGTCTTCCCGGGCGGGCGCGTCGACGCCGGCGATCGACGCATGGCTGCAACTGGCGCGATTCCGCAGATCTGCGAGGACCGGCTGGCCAAGCGTACAGTGCGCCCCAGCCCGAACAAGGCCCGTTCGCTGGCCATGGCCGCCATCCGCGAGACGTTCGAGGAGACCGGCCTGCTCTTCGGTTCGGACGAGTTCGGCGTACCTGACAATCCCCCGGAAGGCACTTGGACCGAGTTCGCCAGCCATGGCGTCTATCCTGATCTCAGCGCCGTGACCTTCGTCGCACGCGCTGTCACGCCACCGCGCCGCCCCAAGCGCTTCGACACGCGCTTCTTTGTCGTGGACTACGACGGGCTGGGCGGCAGCATCGAGGGAGTCACCGGTCCTGATTCCGAGCTGATCGAGCTGGTCTGGGTCAATTTTGATGAAGCAAGGCAGCTCGACCTGCCGACGATCACACAGGTCATCATCAAGGAAGTCGAGGCCAGGATAGCGGCCGGCTTCAGCCCGTACCTCCCGGTGCCCTATTTCTGGGAGAAGAACCTGCATTTCGTGCGCGAGGAACTCTGACAGATTGCCCCCTGGGACAAACTGTTCGCTCCGTTCGGGCATTCTTTCTTGACTTCACCACCGGCTTGCGGCATCTCCCCGGGAACGGTTTGCCGGGTTCCCCCGGCCATTTTCTTTTATGAGGGCCAGACCGCGGCCCGCCAGGCTCGAGGACGGAACCCATGGCCAAGGCCGTGACCATCAAGATCAAGCTGCTGTCGACGGCGGATACCGGCTTCTTCTACGTGACGAAGAAGAACTCCCGCACGATGACCGAGAAGATGTCGAAGAAGAAGTACGACCCGGTCGCGCGCAAGCACGTCGAGTTCAAGGAAACCAAGATCAAGTGATCCTGGTCGCCTTTTCGGCATAGCCAAAGTTCAAGGAACCGCCCGTGACCCGGGCGGTTCTTTTTTTCGCTAAAGCATCGCCCCCGAAAAGTGGATTGCGGTTTTTCGGGAAAGCCGACGCCAGCACAGAAGGTTAGATCATCGGATCGGATACGAGATCCGGGCCGATGACCTGACGATTCGGTCCGGCTCAGAACACCTGTCTGGGCACGAACAGACAGAACGGTTTCTGCGACGGAGCAATCACGCTACCGGTCAGGGTTCCACCCCGTCGGCAAATATGAAAGCGGCCATCCAGGGACGCACGTGTCGCCCCTTCAGGAATGAAATAGCCGTCATAGGTCAGGTAGCCGCCGGGCACGATCCGGGGATCCGGCTCGCGTGCGTCGACATCCTGGCCCATAGGCCAGCAGTCTTGGTCGCTGCAACAATCGTATGGATACCAGCTATGTGCATGGACAAGCCCTCCGCCCGGCAGAAACGCCGCGAGGCAGAGCGCCAATGCGAGAATACGCATGGGTCGCTCCCCGTTTGAGGATCTCAGGCCAGCCTCTTCTGCCCCGGGTTCCACCGGAGTCGAATCTCCATCAGAATATCACGAACTGGCGCGGGCGGGGATGCATATGCTGCGTTGCAGCATAAACACATTCCAGCGAGCCTCGGTGACAGGAGTTGCGGCTCGGGCCGCCCCCGCGCCCAAGTCATCCGCCGAGCTTCGGGGCTTGCCGAATGCCTTTGCTCCCCCCATTTTCGACGCGGACAATCTCCAGTCGCGATGCGGAGTTTCGTGTGAGCAGCGGTGACAAGAAGGCGGCGGGTCCCGCCAGGCCGCACGGCGCCGTGCGTGAATTCCTGAAGCTGATCGTCGAACTCGATTCCTCGCGCTTCGCGTCGAGCAGAATCAAGGCCGGGCTAATGCTGCTTGGCCTGCTCGCGGCTTTCGGCCTGTTCGGCTACGCCGTCGCGGCCGGGTTATCGCACTATCTCTGATCCCGCGCCTGGGGGAGTGGTGGCCGGCCGGCTGCGGGTCTGATGAGGCCAGATATCCCGCGGCCGACCGACCGAGCCCATCGGATTCCCAGGAGATGCGGCGGACCTGAGCTCCCGAGGGGCATTTCGGGCAGCCCAAGCTGAGCTGCGTTGGAAATGACCCTACGCAGCCGCCTTTCGATTGCAATTGAATCAGATCGATTCTCGAATCTTCATCGATGGTTAACCCTACCTGGAAAGGTTTATAGGGTTGGTTTACGCCGCGCTGGCGACGATCACGCGGTTCCGGCCGCTTTCCTTGGCCCGGTAAAGCGCATCATCCGCCCGCTTCATCATCTCGGAAGGCGAGAGATCGCCGGCACGCCGGCTGGCGACGCCGATTGAAACGGTCACCCCGATTACCCGTGAGTTGCGCTGGATGGCGAAGGGCTCGGCCTCGACCTTTTCCCGGATTCGCTCGGCCACGGCGAAGGCCGCATCCAGCGTGGTATCCGGCAGTACGACAACGACCTCCTCGCCACCCAGGCGGGCGACGAGATCGATCCCCCGCGTGCAGGCGCGCACCCGATCAGCGAACTCGCGCAGCACCTCGTCGCCGGCGTCATGCCCCCAGCTGTCGTTGACGACCTTGAAGCGGTCGACATCGAGGACGAGCATGGCAAGCGACCGGGCTCTGAGTGCCGATTCGTCGAACAGGGTGGCGAGACGGCTGTCGAGATAGCGCCGATTATGCAGGCCGGTGAGCTGATCCATCACCGCCATTTCCATGGAGGACTGGACACTGTCGCGCAGACGCTCGGTGAAGCGCTTCCGGCGGATCTGCGTGCGCACCCGCGCCAACAGCTCGTTGCGATCGACCGGGCGCATAAGGAAATCATGTGCACCGATCTCCAGCCCGCGCAGGATGCGAGCGCGGTCCTCGGCCTCGCCAAGCAGCAGCACAGAAACGTTGCGGGTCCGCTCCAGCGAGCGCAGCTGGCTGCACAGCCTGAGGCCGTCATGGTTCTGCAGGTCGAGACTGACGAGGATGGCTTCGAAATCGCCCTCGGCCGCCTTGGCGAGAGCCTGGTTCGGGTCTGCCTCGACCTCAACGCTGTGAAACGTCGAAAGCGCGCTGGAGAGCCGCTCGGAGGCCGTGGGACGATCCTCGATCAGCAGGACGCGGCCGTTCAGCCCGGTCTCGGATGCAGCTGCAGCCAGCGGATCGGCGATGCCGAGACGCCGCGATGCGATCGCCCGGTGGCGCAGTTCATCGGTGACCGACTTTAGCCGCACCAGGCTGCGCACCCGGGCGAAGAGGGCGGCATCGTCGATCGGCTTGGTCAGGAAATCATCGGCTCCGGCATCGAGCCCCTTCAGCCGGTCACTCGGCTGGTCGAGCGCAGTCACCATCACGACAGGGATATGGGCGGTGGTCGGGCTGTTCTTGAGCCGCTGGCAGACCTCGAAGCCGTTCAAGCCCGGCATCATGACGTCGAGCAGCACGATATCAGCCTCCCCGCGCTCGCAGATCGCCAAGGCGTCGACCCCGTTGAGGGCCGTCGTCACGTCAAAATACTCCGCCGACAGCTTGGCCTCGAGCAGCTTCACATTTGTGAGGATGTCATCGACGACCAGGACACGCGCAGACATGGAGCCGCCCCCGCCGCTCAGGCCGCGCCGGCATAGGCGCGTACCGTTTCCAGGAACTTGGCAACCGAGATCGGCTTCGAGAGATAGGCCTCGCAGCCGCCCTCCCGGATCCGCTCCTCATCCCCCTTCATTGCGAAGGCGGTCACCGCGATCACGGGGATGGACTTGAGCGTGTCGTCTTCCTTGATCCACTTCGTGACCTCCAGCCCCGAAACTTCGGGAAGCTGGATATCCATCAGGATCAGATCGGGATGATGCGCGCGCGCCAGCTCGATAGCCTCGATGCCATCGGCCGTCTTCAGCGTCGCATAGCCGTGCGCTTCGAGAAGATCGTTGAAGAGCTTCATGTTGAGCTCGTTGTCCTCGACGATCAGGACCGTCTTCGTCATGCCGTTCCCCTGTTTCGCCTCGGAAGGCGTCGGTCTATTCCAAGCTTTCCAAGCCGACAGCTCCGTTCGATGATCATCCTAGCACGCCAGCCGTTGACGAAACGCAAACCTGATCCTGGACCCACAACCGACCATGCCACGCTCGATCGCTTCACCCGATGCTGAAACCCTTGCCTTGCGCGCATTGGGCTTTCTCGCTGCCGATTCCGCGCGAATCGAGCCATTTCTGGCTGCAACGGGGCTTGGACCGGAGACATTGCGCGCAGCAGCTAACGAGCCGGGCTTCCTGGTCGCGGTGCTCGATCACCTTCTCGGCAACGAATCGCTCTTGCTCGAATTTGTCGGAAATTTAAGCCTGAATCCGGAAATCATTGGGCAAGCGCGGGAAATCCTCGCAGGCCCCCACCATGGTGGCGATGCTTGACCGAAGAGCGTGACCGGCTGCGCCAAGCGCATGCGTTCTGCCGCGATTGTCTCACTGACAATGACGGAGCGGCAGGAGCCTCACGCCGTTGTCGCGCCTGCGGCTCGCCGCGCCTGATCTGCCATCCCGAACGTGATAGCCTGAGCCTCGCTCACATCGACTGTGACGCCTTCTATGCCGCAGTCGAGAAACGGGACGATCCTTCGCTGCTCGACAAGCCGGTGATCATCGGCGGCCGCAAGCGCGGCGTGGTCTCCACCGCCTGCTATATTGCCCGCACATACGGCGTGCGCTCCGCCATGCCGATGTTCCAGGCCCTGAAGGCCTGCCCGGACGCCGTCGTGGTGAAGCCCAACATGGCGAAATATGTCGCGGTCGGGCGCGAGGTCAGGCAGCTGATGCGGGAACTGACCCCTTTGGTCGAGCCGCTATCGATCGACGAGGCCTTCCTTGATCTCTCGGGCACCGAGCGGCTGCATCACGCCAGTCCGGCGATCACGCTTGCACGCTTCGCCAGGCGGATTGAGAACGAGATCGGCATCACCATTTCCGTCGGCCTGTCCTATGCAAAGTTCCTGGCCAAGGTCGCCTCCGACCTCGACAAGCCGCGCGGCTTTTCCATCATCGGCCGCGGCGAAGCCGTCGCCTTTCTCGCTGGCAAACCGGTCAGCCTGATCCCGGGCATTGGCAAGGCAAGCGCAGCCAAGCTGGCCGAATCCGGCTTTCGGCTGATCGGCGATTTGCGGGAGGCACCCACAGAGGCGCTGTTCCGGCTCGCCGGCAAGGACGGGCCCCGCCTGAAGAACCTCGCCAATGGCATCGACGCCCGCAAGGTGACGCCCGATCACGAGACCAAGAGCGTCTCCAGCGAGACCACGCTCGATGTGGATCTCTCCCGGTTCGATGAGCTGGAGCCGATTCTCTGGCGCCTGTGCGAAAAGACCTCGAAGCGTCTCAAGGCTCAGGCGCTTGCCGGGCGAACCATCACCCTGAAGCTGAAGACGGCCGAGTTTCATTCGATCACGCGTGCAAGCCGCCTGCCCGAACCAACACAGCTCGCCGGACGCCTCTTTGCGGCTGGGCGCGAGCTGCTGAAACGCGAATGCACCGGACAGCACTACCGGCTGATCGGCATCGGAGCGAGCGATCTCACCGGTCCCGATGAGGCCGACCACGGCGATCTCGCCGATGTCGCAACTCCGCGTCTCAAGGCCATGGAAGGCGCGCTCGACAAACTCCGCGCCCGCTTCGGCGATGATGCGATCGGAAAGGGTCTGAGCCTGCGCAGTCCGGACCGGCTGCACGCAGGGAGCAAGTCTATTTCGCGCAATCCTGATGAGGCAGAAGATCCAGACGCGTGAGCGTGCCGCGCAGCGCGAAACTGCCATAGTCCATCCGGACCGCGCCGGTGACACCATTCTCGTACAGTTCGAAGGAAATCGAATAGGCTGGCGTGACCTCGCCGGAACCGACCTTGTAATAGGATACGGTGACCGGCCAGCGTGTCAGTTTCTCGAATTCCGGGCGCCTCAGGGGCGCCTCGCTCGGTGGCGATTCGATGTGCTTGCCGATGACGGAGAGCGTGTCATAGACCTCCTTGCCGCTATTGGCACCGTCATAGAGCCGCACGCCAAAGGTGTTCTGGCCCGCTCGTGCCGCCGCGATCAGCGCTTTCATCTGCGCATTCGGGAACAACGCGTCGCCGGCCTCACGATGCGTCTCGGCCTTGGGGGCAGTCAGCTTGACCTCATAGCCGTCGGCTCCCGACTTCTTCGCAGTGCCATCGACGATTTCGGTCGGAGCGCCACTCGCGGAACTCTCGGTCTTGAATCGGTAGCTCTGACCGTCCCCTGCTTCGAAGCTCGTGGTGCGGGCATCGATCGTGCGCGGGCCGCCCTCGCTGGTGAGCTGGGTCACCTGGCGGAAGGAAAGCGCATAACCCTCGCAGGCATCGCCGGTGAAATCGAAGGCGATGCGCCCGCGTGCCGCCTCGATGTTCTTGGCCGGTTTCCCATCGTCGAGCACGAGATCATAGACTGCGCGGTGCGGCACCAGGACGACGCGATCCCCTGGTTTGGCCTGCGCCAGAGCGGCTGCTGGCAACGCCATCAGCAGGAGTGCCGTAGCACCCGCTGAGCCCAGGAGACCGAAACCGATTCTGTTCATTTGCCCGCCGCCTTGCTGCACCTGATCGACGAGTCTAGTGCAATGCGGCAATGGCGCAAACAAGGCGCGCGTCGCGGCGAGCTACGCCCACGGCACAACCCCGCTTGGCAGGCCCCGCGCTTGCGGCTTACCCGGCCATCGGCCATGTAGGAATCCTGCGTCGCCGCAGCTCTGAGCCAAAGCCCAGGCGGGCCACCGCGCAGATGATCCGAACCGACCGAGCGCCAGGAGCCCGACCCGATGAGCGAAATCGAAGCCAACCTCGCTGCACTGGGCATCACCCTGCCCGCTCCCGCCGCGCCCGTGGCGAACTACGTGCCCTATGTCATCACCGGCAACCTGCTGGTGATTTCCGGGCAGATCTGCTTTGGCCTCGATGGCAAGCTCTCCGACAAGCACAAGGGCAAGCTCGGCGCCGAGATCTTCAACGAAGCCGGGCTCGAGGCCGCGCGTCTCTGCGCAATCAACGTGCTGGCGCAGGCCAAAGCCGCTCTTGGCGGCGATCTCGAGCGCATCAGGCGCTGCGTCCGGCTTGGCGGATTCATCAACGCAACCCCGCATTTCTCCGCGCTTCCCGCGATCATGAACGGCGCATCCGATCTGATGGTCCAGGTTCTCGGCGATCGCGGCCGCCATGCCCGCTCGACCGTCGGCGTCGCCGAACTGCCGGCAGATGCTGCCGTCGAGGTCGAGGCGATGTTCGAGATCGCCTGATGAGCGCGCGTCCATCCCTCGACTGGCTGGTCGCGCGGCCGATCGCGCATCGCGGCCTGCACGACCTCGCCGCCGGCCTGGTCGAGAACAGCATCTCCGCAGCTGACGCCGCCATTGCCGGCACGTTCGGCATCGAATGCGACATCCAGCTCAGCGCCGATGGCGAGGCCATGGTGTTTCACGATTTCGTGCTCGATCGGCTGACGGCTGAGACCGGCAATGTGAATGCCAGGACCGCGAAGGCGCTCGCCGCGATTTCACTGAAGGGCAGCAGCGACAGGATTCCGACCCTCGACGCATTTCTTGACCGGATCGCCGGCCGCGTGCCGCTGGTGATCGAGGTCAAGAGCGGCTTCGACGGCGATCTCGCGCTGACGCGACGCGCAGCAGAGATCGTTGCCAGGCGCTCCGGCCAGCCGATCGTCTTCAAATCCTTCGATCCGACGATCGTCACCGCCCTGCGCGAGCTCGCTCCAGCGATCCCGCGCGGCATCGTGGCCATGAACGAATATGCCTACTCCGATTACGACCGGCTCGACGCGCACCAGAAGCACGCGCTTGCGAACCTGCTGCATTTCGAGGAAAGCCGACCCGATTTCCTGTCGTGGAAGGTCGCGGATCTGCCAAGTGCCGCCCCGTTCCTCTGCAACAAGGCGCTTGGCCTGCCGCTGATGAGCTGGACGGTGCGCACCCCCGAGGATCGCGAAACAGCCCGCATTCACGCCGACCAGATGGTCTTCGAAGGGTTCCGCCCTTGACTGCAGGTCGCGACCGCAACGACCTGCGGGTTCGGGTCGCGACCTCGTTGAAATCCGTGCCGGCGGAAGCCTGGGACGCCTGCGCCAACCCGCATGCGGCCAGCGTGCCTTCGCCTGCACGACTTGAATCAAGCTGCGAAGCAACCGATTCACTTTCTCAACAAGACACAGATAACCCCTTCGTCTCTCACGCCTTTTTGAGAGCCCTGGAAGAAAGCGGGTGCATCGGCGGCCGCTCCGGCTGGTCTCCCGCCTATCTCCTCGTCGAGGACGGCGACGACCGGCTGCTCGCGGCGGCACCGAGTTTCGTGAAGGGTCACAGCCAGGGCGAATATGTCTTCGATCATGCTTGGGCCGACGCCTATGAGCGGGCCGGTGGGCATTATTATCCCAAGCTCCAGGTCGCCGCGCCCTTCACCCCCGCAACAGGCCCCCGCCTCCTCGCGGCAGACGGGCCGCGCACCGGCGAAGCACGCGCCGACTTGATCGCCGGGCTGGAGGCGCTACGCGATCAGACACGCTCCTCCTCGATCCACGTCACCTTCGCGCAGGAGCCCGATCTCGGCGCACTGATCGAGGCCGGCTATCTCGAGCGCCACGATCTCCAGTTCCACTGGGGCAATGACGGTTTCGCGACCTATGACGACTTCCTCGCCACACTCGCCTCGCGCAAGCGCAAGGCGCTGAAACGCGAGCGACGCGAGGCGCTTTCGGCCGGGATCACGGTAGAGGTTCTCAGCGGCTCCGGCCTGACCGAGGCGATCTGGGATGATTTCTTCGCCTTCTATCAGGATACGGGCGCGCGCAAATGGGGCCGGCCCTATCTGAACCGGCGCTTCTTCTCACTGGTCGGGCAGGCACTGGGCGAGCGCATCGTGCTGATCATGGCCCGCCGTGCCGGACGCTATATCGCCGGTGCCATCAATTTTCGCGGAGCGAACACGCTCTATGGCCGCAACTGGGGCTGCATCGAGGACCACCCCTTCCTGCATTTCGAACTCTGCTACCATCAGGCCATCGACTACGCGATCGCGCACGGACTTGCGCGGGTCGAGGCCGGCGCGCAGGGCGAGCACAAGATCGCGCGCGGCTATCGCCCGGTCATCATGCGCTCGGCCCATCACCTTGCCGATCCCGGCTTGCGCCGCGCGGTTGCGGCCTATCTCGTGACGGAGCGCGAGCATATTGCAGCCGCCCGCGAGACGCTCGCGGCGGAGAGCCCGTTCCGCAGGGATGGACGCACCGATGAAGCGTGACCGCGACGAGGCACATCCCGCGCGAGAGCTCACATTCTGCGACGACGCAGTGCTCGGCTATGACCGAAGCCGCACCGCCTTCGAGCCCGGGGAGCCGCTGCTGCTCGACGACGCCTATCGCCTCGCTCACTTGCCGCTGGTTGCCCCGCGCCACCCGGGCGTGATCGCCACCTTGCCGGGGCGCTTCTACGACATGGGGCGACACCCGTCGGTCTTTTCGCTGGTGCTGCCCATCGACGATGCAGCGCTGCGTGCCTCCCCTGCCTTTATCGCGATGGAGGCCGAGCTGAAGGCTGCGCCATTCGCGGCAAAGATCGCCTGGGATATCCTGCCGAAGCGGGCTGGGCGCCTGCACGCCACGATCTGCGGCTCGCTTGGCACGGACGTTTCGCCATCCATCGACCCCGCGGCCCGAACCGTGCTCGGCGATATCGGTCCCCTTACCGTCGAACTGCGCGGCCTGTTCTCCGGAAACATCAATCGTGGCCGGCTCTATCTGCGCGCGTATCCGGAGCGGCGCCGCGATCAGAACGTCTTTCATGCCATTCAATCTGCACTTTGCCGGCAGCAGACCGATCTCTATGTCGTCGGCCTCTACAATCTGACCGACGACCTTTCCCCCGCCGAGGCCGCGGCGCTCGCCGGCATCGTGGAGTGCTGGTGGCATCGCCCGCTTCTGCGTTTCGAGGCGCGCGACCTCTGGCTGCTTGGTGCACGCGACGATCTCGTGCTGGATGCCGAAATCATCGAGACGCTGTCTCTTGACGCTGGACGGCAGCGCACCTCACCCTGACCGCATCTTCCCCGTACAACGGACCGGCCAACGATGACCGCCTATGATCCAGCCAATGTCTTCGCCAAGATCCTGCGCGGCGAGCTGCCCAGCCACAAGGTCTATGAGGACGACGAGACCGTCGCCATCATGGACATCATGCCCCGTGCCGACGGGCATGTCCTGATCATCCCCAAGACCGCATGCCGCAATGTGTTCGATGCTCCGCCGGACGCGCTCAAGGCGGTGGCGCTGACGACCCAGAAGCTCGCCCATGCGGTGAAGAGCGCCTGCGCGGCCGACGGCATCACCATCCAGCAGTTCAACGAGCCCGCGGGTGGCCAGGTCGTGTTCCACCTGCATGTCCATGTCATGCCGCGCTGGGATGGTGTCGCGCTTCGCCCCCATACGGGTGCGATGGAAGCGAATGACGTGCTTGCCGCGAACGCCGAAAAAATCCGGGCAGCGCTGAAAAATATCTGAGGGCATGTCACAGGCGTCGGGCCTGCCTCGTCTTGCTTCCATCAGACACCGATGGAGAAAATCATGCCCCAACGCCTCAATGTCTTCCAGGTTGCTCCGGCCGCGGTCAACGCCGTCCTGGGAATGCAGAACTATGTCGAAGAGTGCGGGCTGGAGCACAGCCTGCTCGAACTCGTGAAGATGCGCGCATCGCAGATCAATGGCTGTGCCTATTGCCTGCACATGCACTCGGCCGATGCACGCAAGGCCGGCGAGACCGAAGCGCGGCTCTATCTGCTGAGCGCCTGGCACGAGTCGGAACTCTACACCGCGCGCGAGCGCGCGGCCCTGCGCTGGACCGAGGCGTTGACGCGTCTGTCAGAAGCCAGTGTGAGCGATGAGGCCTTCGCCGAATTGCGCGAGCATTTCAGCGAAGCCGAAGCGGTCAATCTTTCGGTCGCGATTGGAGCGATCAACACCTGGAACCGCATCAATGCCGGCTTCCGGGCCAGGCACCCGCAGGATCGCCAGCGGTCCGCGGCAGCCTGAAGCCCCCTCACGCAAGGATCCTGCGCGAGATATTCGAGTGTCCGCTGTCGCGGGCTCTCGTTCACCTGCGAGATGGCATTCATGACCCTGCAGACCGCATTCGAACAGCATCGGCGCTTCCTGGCCCGGCTTGCCTATCGGATGCTTGGCTCCGTCAGCGACGCCGAGGACATCGTCCAGGATGCCTGGCTGCGCTGGCACGAGGCCAGTCGTGACGAAATCTCGAACCCGCGCGCCTATCTCGCGCAAGTGGTGACGCGGCTCTGCCTCGACCAGATGAAATCGGCCCGCAGCCGCCGCGAATTCTATGTCGGGACCTGGCTGCCGGAACCACTCGTCGAAAAACTCGGCAGCGCCGAGGTCGCCGACGACGAGCTCGATGCCCCTATCGCCCTGATGCTGGCGCTCGAACGCCTGTCTCCCTTGGAGCGGGCCGCCTTCCTTCTGCATGACATCTTCGACATGGACTTCACCGAGATCGCCGCGATGCTGGAGCGCAGCGAGGCCGCCTGCCGTCAACTCGCCAAGCGTGCACGCGACCATGTCCGGCTCGACACGCCACCGCGCAACAAGGTTTCCCGAGAGGAGGCCGCACGCTTCGCCGAAGCCTTTTTCAAGGCGTCGCATCAATCCGACCCGACGATGTTGCAGCGCCTGCTCGCCCAGGATGTCGTCCTGCACAGCGATGGCGGCGGCAAGGTCCAGGCCGTGTTCAAGCTGATTTTCGGCGCGGACAAGGTCGCCCGCTTCTTCGCCCGCCTCTCTCACGCACTGACTCAGCGCAACGTCTCGACGACCAGCTATGAACCTGTACTGATCAATGGGCTGCCCGGCTATGTCAGCCTGGAGAACGGCCAGACCCTGCAGGCAACGGCGCTCGACATCCGCGACGGGCTGATCCACGCCATCTACGTGGTCCGCAATCCCGACAAGCTGCGCCATCTTCAGCAGCCTGGTTCCTGAGGGACCTGTCAGGCCGCCTGGCTCAGCATCCAGCCGCCGCCGATCAGCACCGCCTCGCCGACGAGGACGGCGAGAAAAACGCGCCGTCGGTCGAACAGGACGATGGCCAGCGTCGCCGCCAACGCTCCGACGCGCAAGGAGAGCGGCAAGGCCGCGAGCGCGCCTGGCGGCGCGATGATCAACTTGGCGACGACCCCGGCGAGCAACGCCGTCGCCACCGCCCTCACCCATTCCAAGGCCGGCGAATCGGCGTTGATGCGCCGTGCGAAGGCGACTGCGAGCCAGCGCCAGATCTCGGTCGGCAGGAAGGCGAAGAGCAGCAGCGCGAGATAGGGCCAGAATGGGCCGTCGAGCAGCGGGATCGGCTGAGTCATGCGCGCCGCGCCCCGATGCGCTGCACGGCAAAGGCGATGCTGCCGCCGATCAGACCGGAGACGATCAGATCGAAGCCGCTGCCCATCAGACGGTCGAAGATCGGCGCCAGTGCAAGGCCAAGCCCCATCGCGATGAGGTCCCCGCGGTGGCGAATACCGGCAGCGATCGAGGCGAGGAAGAAGATCGGTGTCAGGCAGAGCAGCCCGGCAGCGAGCGGAAGCGGCAACGCTCCAACGAGGTAATAGCCTGCATAGGTGCCCGCTGCGCTCACCATCATGCAGGCATTGGCGAACCCCAGGAAATAAGCCACGCGCTGGTGCGGCGCGATCCCCGGCAGGCGGCGCAGGCCCTCGGTCCAGGCGGTAACGGCAACGTAATGCGCAAGCAGCAACTGCATCGCGATGCCTTGCCCCGGCCGGCGCAGCAGCGGCAGGATCGCCACCGTCATCGGCAGGAAGCGCAGCGAGGCAAAGCCGATCGCAAGCGCGATCGCGCTCCATGCAGCCCCCGCCGCGATCGATGCGAAGAAGATCACCTGCGACGGCCCGGCCCAGACCAGCATGGTCGAGAGCACAGCGACATCGACGGGATAGCCGACATCGCGCGCCAGCGAGCCAACACCGACGAGCCCGAAACCGACAACCCAGGCCGGCAGCGACAGCGCATCGCGTATGCCGGCCAGCGCGGTGCGCTGCCAGCTCCAGTCGGCCGATACGCTCATGAGAGATTCTGCACGCCTGACGGGTCGGTCACTCGAAAAGCCGCACCGGCCTGAGATGGCCGGGCGAAACCCGTTCTAGACGTTCACATGCGTGAAGCCGACATCCGACATCGCGCGGTCACCCTTGCACGGCCCGCAAAGGCAAAGGGTGGCCTCAGGTGCCACCCTTCATCACGATGCCGATCAACTCGTTGCCGAAATCGATGATTTCCTTCGGCACGCCACCAACCGACTTTATCCCGAGATAGATCAGATAGCCGAAGGCCGGGACGAGGATCCAGCCGAGGATTTCTTCGAACAGCACGCGCCGCCGGCGGCGGCGCGCACGCTTCTCGAACCAGCCAAGTTTTTCCTTGGCAGGCTGTGCCGGGACGTCGCCGCTGGTCTGGAGCGCGGCAGCTTGGGTCTTGCGTCGAAAGAACACGGTCTCAAGCCTTCGTCAGCGGGACCTTCGGCACAGTACGAATGGCGCGTTGCGTCGCCTTGGGCGGCTCGGCCGGGCCACCGCCCTTCCCGTCTCCGCCGCCCTTCGGCGCCCGGCGCGTGCCGGGCGTAGCCGGCTTCGCTGCGCCTTTCGCCTTTGCCCGTGGCGAGCGCTTCTCAGCCGCCGCGGCCACGTCCTTCTCCGGCTTGGGCTTGACCGGCCCGTCGGGGAATTCGAGCCCCAGCACCTTGATGCCGGTCTCGGACTGCACGACGACGACCTTGACCGCCCCGCCACCCTTCAGCCGCCCGAACAGAACCTCGTCGGCGAGCGGCGTCTTGATCGTCTGCTGAATCAGGCGAGCCATCGGCCTCGCCCCCATCGCCTCGTCGTAGCCGTTCTCGACCAGCCACTCGCGTGCCTCGTCGGTGAGCTCGATCGTGACGTTGCGGTCAGCGAGCTGCGCTTCGAGCTGGAGCACGAACTTGTCGACGACGCGCGCCACCACCGTCTTCGGCAGATGGCTGAAGGAAATCACCGCATCCAGCCGATTGCGGAACTCCGGCGCGAACAGGCGGTTCACGGCCTCGGTATCGTCGCCCTCACGCTTGGTCCGCGTGAAACCATACGCCGCACGTGCCATGTCCGCAGCACCCGCATTGGTCGTCATGATCAGGATGACGTTCCTGAAATCGACCTGCTTGCCGTTATTGTCGGTCAGCTTGCCGTGATCCATCACCTGCAACAGGATGTTGAACAGGTCGGGATGGGCCTTCTCGATCTCGTCGAGCAGCAGCACCGAATGCGGGTGCTGGTCGACCTGATCGGTCAGGAGACCACCCTGGTCGAAGCCGACATAGCCGGGAGGTGCGCCGATCAACCGCGAGACGGTGTGGCGCTCCATATATTCCGACATGTCGAAGCGGATCAGCTCGACGCCGAGCGACGCGGCGAGCTGGCGCGCCACCTCGGTCTTGCCAACGCCCGTCGGACCGGCGAAGAGATAGCAGCCGATCGGCTTCTCGCCGTCACGCAAGCCGGCACGGGCCAGCTTGATCGAGGACGACAGCGCCTCGATCGCCTTCTCCTGGCCGTAAACCGTCCGCTTCAACGTGTTCTCGAGATTGCGCAGAACCTCGGCGTCGTCCTTGGAGACAGTCTTGGCCGGGATGCGCGCCATGACCGCGACCGCAGCCTCGATCTCCTTCACGCCAATGGTCTTCTTGCGCTTGCTCTCGGTCAGCAGCATCTGCGAGGCGCCGGTCTCGTCAATCACGTCGATCGCCTTGTCCGGCAGCTTGCGGTCATGGATGTAGCGCGCCGACAGCTCCACCGCCGCCTTGATGGCGTCATTGGTGTAGCGGAGCTTGTGGAACTCCTCGAAATAGGGCTTCAGCCCCTTCAGGATCTCGATCGTGTCCGGCACTGACGGCTCGTTGACGTCGATCTTCTGGAAGCGACGCACCAGCGCCCGATCCTTCTCGAAATACTGTCGGTATTCCTTGTAGGTCGTCGAGCCGATGCAACGCAGCGTACCGGAAGCCAGCGCCGGCTTCAGCAGGTTGGAGGCATCCATCGCCCCACCCGAGGTCGCGCCAGCGCCGATCACCGTGTGGATCTCGTCGATGAACATGATCGCCTTGGGATGGGCCTCGATCTCCTTGATCACCTGCTTGAGGCGCTCTTCGAAATCGCCGCGATAGCGTGTGCCGGCCAGCAGCGTGCCCATGTCGAGCGAGAACACCGTCGCGTCCTCGAGAACCTCCGGCACCTCTCCGCGGATGATCTTCAGCGCGAGCCCTTCGGCGATCGCGGTCTTGCCGACGCCGGGGTCGCCGACCAGCAGCGGATTGTTCTTCTGCCGGCGGCACAGGATCTGGATGGTGCGCTGAACCTCGGCCTCGCGGCCGATCAGCGGGTCGATGCGCCCGTCGCGCGCCTTGCGGTTGAGGTTGACGCAATAGGCTTCGAGCGCGCTTTCCTTCTTCTTCTTGTCCTTGTCGGCATCGTTGCCCTGGTCGGCCCGCGACTCGCGCTGCTGCTGCTCGGGCTCTTCCTCGCTGCCGCGCACCGGCCGGCTCTCGCTCGCGCCGGGGCGCTTGGCGATGCCATGGCTGATGTAATTGACCGCGTCGTAACGGGTCATGTCCTGCTCCTGCAGGAAATACGCGGCATGACTCTCGCGCTCGGCGAACATCGCGACCAGCACATTGGCGCCGGTCACCTCTTCGCGACCGGAGGACTGGACATGGATGACCGCGCGCTGGATTACGCGCTGGAAGCCGGCTGTCGGTTTGGAATCGTCGCGGCCATCGGTGACGAGATTGCTCAGCTCGGCATCGATGTAATCGACGAGATTGCGCCTCAGCATGTCGAGATCGACGCTGCAGGCACGCATGACGGCCGCAGCGTCCTGATCGTCGACCAGGGCGAGCAGCAGATGCTCCAGCGTGGCATATTCGTGATGACGCTCATTGGCGAGCGCCAGAGCCCGGTGAAGCGCCTGTTCGAGACTGCGCGAGAAACTCGGCACTGATGCGCTCCTATTCCGCTTTCAGGAGGATGATCGAATCCAAAACTACTTCTTCTCCATCACGCACTGCAGAGGATGCATGTGCTTGCGCGCCAGGTCCATCACCAAGGTGACCTTCGTCTCGGCGACCTCGTAGGTGAAGATCCCGCATTCGCCGACGCCGTTCTGATGCACATGCATCATGATCTGGGTCGCCTCGGCGCGGTCCTTGTTGAAGAACCGCTCGAGCACATGCACCACGAATTCCATCGGGGTGTAGTCGTCATTGAGCAGGAGCACGCGATAGAGATTGGGCTTGCGTGTCCTGGTCCGCGTCAGCACGGCGGTGCCGGCTCCCTCGCGGCCACCGCCATCGACGGGAGAACTGGGGCGTTTCGGCCGATCGGCCATTGAAAGTGGCGCGCGCAGGTCTTCGCCGTCGCCCCGAGGCCCCGCTTGCGTTCCGCTTCCCATGGTCGCCGTTGTCTTCAAAGCAATCGTCCTGACGCTTCACCGCAGATAATGCGCCGCAAGAGAATTTACAGGCCTCTCCTCCCCTTCGCCAGTCCGTTCCATGCAGGTGGGGCACAAGCATGGCGGGCACGAAGGAATTTGTGGATGACCCAGGCCGAAGGCTACGCCACGCCGAGCCGCCTCCTGGCCGAGGCTCCAGGGAATTCGCCCTCCATGTCGAAACCGGACATGACGCCCCCTCGCTTGGGCGCCCCCCGCGTTCAGCCGCCGGCCTCGAACTTGGCCTTGTAGGCAGCCGCCTGGGTCAGGGACTCGATGCCGAAGCTGACCAGGCCGACCGCGGCGCGGCCGGCGACAGCCCTGACGACCGCAGAGCCCGGCTCGACGCCGAAGCCCCCGCAGAGCTCGATCAGTTCCACGCCCTCGGCGATCAAGGACCGCGCGACGTCAGGGGCTGCCTCGGGCGTCGGCACGAAGACGATCGTCAGGCGTTCTGAGGCTGTTTCGCGCACGATACGATCGATGGCAGGGTCGCTGCCTTCCATGAGGAGCATCGAGGCCCAGATATTCACGGCAGGTTCTCCCGGTCATTGGAGCGCACGGCGGCCTGTGCGGTCCGGGCAGTGCTTCCAGCAGATCGCTCGCACTCCAACGGCGAACCCCGCCACAGAAGCATGGCAGCAGATGTAAATGCCCTAACGGAAGGACGAAACGATGGAAAGCCTGCCGGCGCTCTGCGAGAACCCCGCCTGCATTGACCCTGGCGATCGGCAGCTTGCCGGCTCCGTTCTCCGGGGCAGTCCCTGGCCCCCCTAAACCGAAGCCGCCCTTTCGGCCAGGCCGATGCATGCTCGCCCTTCGCCGTCATGGAAGAGGCGAATGCCATTGCGCTCGAGCGCGTCCCGGACCTTCCGCAGATTGTCCGACCGGACGCCCGCCGTTGAAATCTCCATGCGGCGAATGGTGGAGAAGGAAACCTGCGCTTCCCTGGCGAGCGTAGGCGCCGACCAGTTCAGGAGCGCGCGCGCCGCCCGCACCTGCGCGGCATGCAGCGGCGCCGTCTGCCGCGGTTGGGGACGCGCGTCGTGTTCATAGATTGTGCAGCCAATCCACTCCCGGATCTCCCGCTGGGTCCGCGCACCGGGAGCGCTCGTCCGGTGAGGGTGACATAATCCCCTTTCACGGTCCGGACCCTGATGGTGGCCTGATATTCCTTCTCCATCGCGACCGCAGTCTTCCAGGCATCGAGGAAGATTCTTCGATCATCCGGGTGAATGGCCGCCAGCTCATCCCAGTTCCTGGCTTCAGCGGGTGACTGCCCCGTGAGCTTCGACCATTCCGTCGTCTCGACCAGTTTTCCATTCGGATAGGCGCGCCAGACGTGATCACCCAGCAGGCGAGAGAGCGCCTGCCGCCACATCGTCTCGAGATCGAGCGTCGTCCTGAGTTCCTGGACATCGGTGACGTCCGCAATGACGCCGAACATCGCGACAGGGCGGCCATTTCGGTCGAAATGAGGCTGCCCCTTGCTGCGCAGCCATCTCAGGCTGCCATCGGGGCGAATGATCCGAAATGTCCGGTCTTGAAGCCGCTTGTCTGCCGCAAGCCCGATGGCGTTGCTGAAATCCAGCTGGTCGTCCGGATGCACCAGGGACTGGTAGAGATCGATCGTTGGCACCACGGTCGCGGCGTCCAGCCCGAGAATTCGGAAAAGCCCCGGCGACCACGTGATCTCGGATGTGTCGAGATCCCAGCTCCAGGTGCCGACGCTGAACTTGTCCTCGATCACCCGGAGCCGCATATCAGGCGAACTCAGTAGTCGCTTGGATGTTGGCATCGCTGGCTGCTTCGATGGTGGACGGGCGGCATCGGCGGCTTGCTACGTTCCGCCGTGAATAGAGCTCTCTCGGATGGGAAAAAGAAGAATATCAAAGTTCCGAAGGCGCGCAGGCCGACGTGAACAGCGATCATCACCCGCTTTCCAAATTCGGAATCTAAGTATGAGGGAGAAATCTGATCATTTTCTCCGTTTGCTAATCGATCATGAACATAATGTGCTCATTCAGAGCGCCGATTGAATAGTTAATGCTCGCATCTACTTCGCTTGAACCCAATCGGGGAAATCGTCGATTCAGGTTGGGGTGTTACTCCTGAGCCACGGTGAGATGCGAGGCGCGAAACAGCATGAGCAGCACGTCGCCACCACTTGAAGCAAGGTTCAGATGGCGAATTGTTGGACACTTGGGACTCTCCCCACACGGAGGGGGCTCAGCGCACAGGTCGAAGTGACGGACGGCAATCGCACGCAGCATGCCCGCTTCCGAGACGGTCGCGGCCCGACGCTCGAAGCGGATGCCGCCTGGCTGGCGGATGATGGTACCCCACTCGGCTGGCAGCCCACCCACTGGCGCCGTGCGGCGCCGCGGCCACCCCAGAACGTGTTCGAATTGGACTAACGGAGCGGTCCTCGCCAGATGCTGCCAGCGCGAGCCGGTGCGCCCCTCGCAACAAGCCAACCTGAAATTCCCGGCAAATCCGCCCCTTCACCTGTACCCAGAATGCAACATTCCGCAGGGTTAATCGGCAATGAACGGCGGTTCGTTGCCTGCCTCATGCCAGAGGCTATGGTGTGGACTCGGCCGGGGGCAATTGCGTGTCGTCAACAGCAGGACTGGATAAGGTGTCGCGAGGCGTCGCGCCGCAGCGGCCTTGTGTTGCGCGGTCACGCCCAGCCATGCTCGCCTTTCTCACATTCGCACTGGCTGTGCCGGCTCTGGCCGATGGCGGAGCTGGGGGCGGAGGGGGCGGCGCAGGCGGTGGTGACAGCCTCACCCTTCCCGGTGGCAGCGGGATAGTCGGCGGTAGCGCCGGGGGCGGAGGTGGGGGCGGCTCCGGCATGACGGGCGGCTCAGGCGGCAGAGGGAACACAGGTATCGGCGGCAATGCCGGAGACGGAGGAGCCGCTCCGGGAGCCGCAGGGCAGGACGGGCAGGATTTCGACGGCGCTGGCGGTGGCGGCGGTGGCGCTCATGGCAGCGTGGGCGTGGCGGCTCCCAGCGCCGCTGTCTCAGGCGGCCATGGCGGCAATGGCGGCAATGGCCTCGTGGGAAGTGGTGGTGGTGGTGGCGCCGGCGGATATGGCGCGGTGATAACCGGCACCGGCGCGCTCGGCTTGCTCACGTCGACGACGACGGGCGGCAATGGCGGCAATGGTGGCAGCGGTCAATTGGAGGCCGGCAATGCCGGCAGCGGCGGCATCGGCTTGGCAGTGACCGGCGGAGCCGGCACGTCGCTCACGATCAATGCAAGTGTCAGGGGTGGCGACGGCGGAGTTGGAGGGAACAGCGCCAGCGCGGCAGGCGGAAGCGGCGGCACTGGTGGCGCCGGCCTGATCGGCTCCAATGGTGCCAGCTTCGTGATCCATGGCGCGGTGCGTGGCGGAGACGGCGGCGCGGGCGGCTCGGGCATCGCCCCAGGCTCTGCTGGACAAGCCGGAGCCGGCATCTCCGGCCAGAACCTGAGCATCACGCTGGGCGCGAGCGGCTCGATCTCCGGCGGTCTGGATGGCGGGGGCGCCCGCGGAAACGCTATCGCGCTGTCCGGCAACAGCAGCCTGACGGTCGCGACGGCCGGCACCGCCAATCTCACCGGCAACATCGCTCTCGGCGCCGGCACATTGACGCTTGACCAGAGCAACGGTGTCGACATCGCCATCGCCAATGCCATGACCGGCTCGGGCGCCCTCGCCAAGACCGGCTCCGGCACGGTCACCCTCTCCGGCAACAACGACTATTCGGGCGCAACCAACGTCTTGGGTGGGCGTCTGATCGCCGACTCTTCGACCGCATTCTCCGCGAACTCCCATTACGGGGTCGCGGCTGGGGCGACGATCGAAATTGCAAGTGCTGCCGGGTTCGGCGCCACGGTGGGTGCGCTGTCGGGAGCGGGCAACGTCGTCATCGGCAGTGGCACCATGCTGACCATCGGCGCCAAGCCCCTCGCAACTATCTTCTCAGGCCAGATCTCCGGTCCGGGCTCTCTCTCCCTTGATGGGCCTGGCACGCTGTCGTTGACCGGCTCGAACAACAACATCGAGGGACTGCTTCTCCTTTGCGGCTGCTCGAACCCGACACTCGAAATCAATGGCGGATCGCTGAGCGTCGGAGATCCGGCGGGAGGCTCGGGCAACATCGCCGTGGCCGGCGGAACGCTGAAGGTCGTCAATGGCGGCAGGCTGCACATGGTGGATCCGAACGGGCTGCTCGCCATGCAGTCGAACATGGAGGTTTCCGGCCTGAATTCCTTGGTGACCGTGGAAGGCTTCACGGGGATCGGTGGTCCGAGCAATGTCGGCCTTTCGATCAGCGCCGGCGCGGCCATGGAGAGCAGGGCCGAGGCCGCGATCGAAGGCATCGGGCCCTCGACGACCGTCACGGTGACAGGGCACGGTTCGAGCTGGACGGTCGGCAGCACTCTGTTCGTCGGCGGCTATTCCTTCGGCGGAACCGGCACCTTGGCCATCTCGGCCGGAGGCACCGTCAATTCCTCCGGCCCGCTCTGGATCGGCTCGGACCCGGATCCCTCGCTTGGATTTGCCCGTGCCAGCGTCAGCGTGACAGGCGCCGGTTCCGTGCTGAATGCGAATGGCGGCCTGCTCGTCGGCTATCCCGGCTGTGGCCGTGGCGATTACACCGGCGCCCTGATCGCCGCTGACGGAGGCACTGTCAATGCCGGCGCGGGCCTGCAGATTGGCCAACTTGGCACGCTCGCCATCGGCGTCGGCGGGCTTGCCGGCACGATCATTACACCGGCGATCGTCAATGACGGCGAGATCCTCGCCAATTTTGTCGATACCGCCACGCTCGCCGCGAACATCTCGGGCACGGGGACGCTGACCAAGCAGGGTACTGGCCAGCTCATTCTGACGGGAAGCAACAGCTATACCGGGGCGACCTCGGTGCTGTCGGGCCTGCTCACGGTCAACGGTTCGCTGACGGGCTCCACCATCACGCTGGCCGGCGGCGCGCTCGGCGGCTCGGGCACGGTCGGCAGCGTCATTGTCGGCCATGCCGGCACGGTCGCGCCGGGCAATTCGATCGGCACCTTGAACGTTGCTGGCAACATCTCCTTCAACCCCGGCTCGACCTATCAGCTCGAGGTCAATGCCGCCGGCCAGTCCGACAGGATCGCCGCCACCGGAACCGCCACCCTGTCCGGGGGAACGGTGCAGCTTCTGGCGGAACAAGGCGGCTATGGCGCCTCGACGCGCTACACCATTCTGACG
>NZ_JBFRHE010000006.1:0-347653 GCF_052115715.1 Allobosea sp. 2KB_26 | reverse complement strand
TTGGCCTCGAACACGTTCGGCCATTCGGTTTTGCTTTGCGCAAGGACCGGGCTGGACTTCACCGCCGCCGCGGCGAGTGCGGCCATCGCAGCAGAGCCAAGCAGATCGCGTTTCGTCAGCATCTGAACACTTCCTTCCGGTTTCGCAACGTGTGGCCCAAGCACGCATAGGTCCGCGATAACGCTACGCTGTCTCGGTGATTATCCACAATCCAGGAACTGTCGACTGCCGAGTTTGGCCACGCGGCGAGCCTGTGAATTCCACCTGCGCGTCAAAGCAGCAAATCAGACAGCGAGACCACTCATTTTGCGCCAGCCCCCCCGGCTTGCGGGCCATGCGTGCGTCTCGCACGGGAGCCGGCCCGCCGTCGCGCAAGCGCACGCGCCCCGCGGGCGGCGTCGCATAACGTCGTCGCGACAATGGAGATTCGCGCTCCCTCGATTCTCGGAGCGGCAATGCGCGCTCAGCGAGGCGGCTGGCGCACGCCTTCGAGGATCTGGCGGATCACCCGGATATCGCCCTCAATGGTCGACAGGCGGTTATTCGCCGACTGCTCCGCAACCTCGCGCTTTGCGATCTGCGCCTCGACGATCGCGATCCGCATGTCATGGACATCGTCCTTGGCTCGCAGCTGGGCATAGGACAGGCTGACGGTCACGATCACCGCGATCAGTGAGACGGCCGTCATTCCCATCGACAGGATGTTACCCAGGGTGACATCGAGGCGAGGCTTCACGGCTTCCATCCGCACTGCCTCTCGCCATGCTCGTTGTGCTTCACGATGTCTGCCTTTTCGCGATCCGACATCGCAGCAACGGCATGAACGGTAGGCCTGAAAGGGCGTGCTGTTTCGCAGAAGTCACCGGCCATCTTTGTGCACCCAGCGGTTGAGGCGACGATCCACGTCAGCAGGAGCAAGGTTGTCGACTTCATCCTCAAGCTTCCTCTTGTTGGCGATGGCTTCGCGCCGGCCGCGCTCCTGCTCGGCCTGCAGGGTTTCTTTCCCCTCGCGCCGCCCCCTCGCGTAGGCTCCGATCAGGATTGCGAGCAGCGCGCCAAGCGCGGCGAAATGGCCGGCGAACCGGCCCCAGAGTGCGGAGAGGAAGGTCATGCCGCCGCTTCCTGCTGAGACCGATGCCAACGCCAGAGCAGGAAGGCCCCGCCAAGGGCGAACGCTACAGCCAGGACGATCTGAGCGGGTCCGCTCGTGAAGGCCTGGAGAAGTGCGGAAAGCGGCGTCGCAACCTTGACCACGTTGTCGACGGTCACGACCGGAGGCTTCGCGGGCTTGGCCTCTACCGTGTTGCTCGAGACGTGCGAGCCGCGCGCCCAAAGGCCGCCCTCAGCCGCGCGCCGGTTGACCAAGCCTTCGACCTTCTTGCCGCCGGCATTGACCCACTTCATGAGCTCGCGGGGGACGGCGGCATAGTTTCCGGCGTTGAGCCTCTTCAGCAGAGTGGACTTAGCGAAAGCCCCCTCCCCGACATTGAAGGCGAACGATACGAGCGCGGCGAACTGCCCCTCATTCAGCGGCACCTTGACCAGTGTCTCGACCGCGCGCTCGAACCGGGCGAGGTCCTTGACCAGAAGCTGATCCGCTTCGGCCTGCGTGATCTTCATGCCGGGCCGCACATGCGCGCCCGTCGAGCCGTAGCCGATCGTCAGGACGCCGGCGACATCCCGGTATGCGGTCAGCCGGCATCCTTCCCAGCGCTTGATCAGCGCAAGGCCTTCATCGCTGATGCGACGCGTCATGTCTGTGCTCCAAGGAAAAGGGCCGCCGGTCAGGCGACCCTGGGGATGGCTGCGGACAACTATCTTGTGCTATCGACCGTTAGCATCTAGCGTCGGTGCTAACGATGCCTAGCAAAGGGAACGAGTATGTCAGAGCAACATCGGAAGGCTGGCCGGGCCCGGCTGGAAAAGCTGACGCCAGACCAGCGCCGAGCAGTGGCGAGCGCAGGGGCTCAAGCAAGGTGGGCCAAGGCTGACCCGGATCGGGCTAACCTACCGCGGGCGGAATTTGGCGACGACAAGAGGCCCCTGAAAATCGGGGATATCGAGATCCCCTGCTATGTCCTCGATGATGAGCGCCGAGTTCTAACAGTCTCTGGGATGCAGCGGGCCATGAACATGGCCCAGGGTGGCAGCATGGTCCGGGGTATGAACCGTTTCGAGCTTTTCACCGCCCGAGAACGAATTAAACCTTTTGTTATCAATGAATTGGCCGATCGAATCCGCTCCCCCATTATTTTCATCACTCCTACGGGCGGACGAGCATACGGTTACGAAGCTGAGACACTCGTCGAACTTTGCGAAGCCGTGCTCTCGGCCCGTGCAGCCGGCGTCCTTCAGAAGCAGCAACTCGCCATCGCGCAGCAGTGCGAACTCATTATGCGCGGGTTGGCTCGGGTTGGCATCGTCGCGCTGGTCGACGAGGCGACTGGCTTCCAAGAAGTGCGCAAGCGCGATGCCCTGCACAAGATCCTTGAGGCCTATATCTCTCCGGACCTCCTCCCTTGGGCCCAGCGATTCCCCAATTCCTTTTATGAAGAGATGTTCCGGCTGCACGGTTGGGCGTACGACCCAGAGTCAGTGAAGCGACCGGGGGTTGTCGGAAAGTTCACCAACCAGTTCATTTACGAGCAGTTGCCATCGGGCGTCATTGACGAACTGCGGCAGAAAAACCCAAAGGACGACCTCGGCCGTCGCCGCGCCCGGCATCACCAGTTCCTCACTGAGGATGTTGGCCACCCTCACCTTCAGAAGCAGATCACTAAAACGGTCACGCTGATGCAGGCATCAGACAACTGGTCCATGTTCAAGCGCCTGTTCGCGAGAGTATTCCCTCGCAAGGGCGACCAAACGGACTTGTTGACTGATCTCTGACCCGGCCCGCACTTGCTTGAACGCGGCAAAGGTCTCTCTCCGGCGCCTCGGTCTTTCCCGATCGCATCTTCAAAGGGAACGGGCGATCAAATGCGCGGCCAGGGCAGCCAACAAAGCTCCGCCCCAATAACCGAGCCAGATCGCGAGAGCTGCGGGCCATTTGCGGGTCCGGCGCAGGTAGAAGGCGAGCCCGAGCGGGGTAAACAGAACGGTCCAGATATTGCCCTTCCGGCTGCGGGTAAAGCCGAAGGCGCGCGAGTCCTCAATCTGCCATATGACCGCGAATACGATCATGCCGCACTTTTGGATCAGATCGTTCCACGTGATGTATGGCGGGTTTCCCTGCCAGAAGACATGGTCCAGCACCATGCCGAACGCAACGAAGCCGAGAAAAACGGCATAGACAAGGTTGCGGCGGAAAGTCGGAGAAAAGCGGACCATAGGGCTCAACAGCGCGGCTCTTGGCCCATCAATGTGAACGGGGCATGCGTGACAAGCGCGACGCCAACGGCGAGCAGCGAGGCCAGGCGATGGCGAGAAACGAACGAGTGACGAGCGGACATTGAGCCCCTGCGGACTGCCGACGATCAGGTTCGCCGACTGGAAAACCAAACACCGCAAGTGGAAATTATTGTCAATTGAGATGAGTCGTAACGGCAATTCAGCGCGGCTTGCACATCGCGGATGTTCATTTGGATTATCCTTTGGGTGATTGATCAATCCGCCGAAAGACGGCGTTGAATCTCTCGGCTTTTGGAGCCCTGATTAGACAGCCGAGGCGTCGCTTGGTTCGTCTGTCCCCGGTCAGAGCCGGGCTGGCAATCGCCCGCCGGCCCGGCTCGCCCAGCTGACGAGACTGCCGCGCGGCTTCGTAAATGAGCGAGTCAGCACGCCTTGGCATCTCGCGAACCTTCGTTCGGATGCTCCAGATATGACAAAGCCGCCCACGGGCGGCGGCGGGTGGCGGTAATTCACGTTCAAAGAAAGAGCGGCCGAAAATGCGGCCCAAAGAAATATGGAGGCAGACTCATTATGTTGGCGCGGCATTCAGATCAGAGATGCTTCTAATATCGAAATAACGGACGCATAACACGACTGCGTTGATCAGCATTTCTCTTGGTTATCGAGAAACGTAAGCTAGTTTTGCTCGTTTCCCTCCCGACGGGCGCGCCGCTCGGCGCGGTCTTGACCACTGCGCCGGGCGGCATTTTGCTGTATTGGAGGTCGCGGACCGCCATAGCCCGGCCGCTAGTTTGCCCTGGCCGCGAGGAAGGGACTGTCGGCGGCTCAAGCCGGCTGCAATTTCGACAGGTAGCGCGCCGGCTTACTCGGCCGGCCAAGGGCGGCGGAGGTTAAGGCGGAATGGATCAAGCGATCTTGTCGATCGCCGCCTGCACTGCCGTCGCCCGTTGCGATCGGGATGACGGCAATTCCAATCCCGCCGGTGTCCCCCCTACCACGCTTGTTTGCCGTGGCTCGCCAGCGGTCTGCTCTGGGGCATGCGGAAAGGTGAACCCTTCACCGTTCCGCACCATGCCAGCCTCAACGCTCCGGCCGACCTCCTCGAACACGACGTCCGGATGGAACACGTCGGAGATCTTGATGGCGGCAGGGAGCTCAATCACCTCGACGATGTACTCATCGACGACCCTGGCATATCTCTTCGTCGCCATCCTATCTGACCCTCTTTACGATAATCAGTCCGTTCGAGCCGATGCCGCCGCCGTTCGAGGTCGACGGACCTGCGCCCGAGCCTCCCGCGCCGTAGCCGGAGCCGTTCTGCACGCCCGAGCCGGCGTTGCCGCCCGAGCCCATTCCGAGGGGTCCGTGCGCGCCGGGGCCACCGAACAGTGTGGTGCCGCCGACCTGCGGCGTCATACCCTGAAAATTGATCTCGCCGCCGGAGCCGATGCCGCCGCCGCCGTTGACGTTACCGCTGGCGAGTCCGCCCGCGCCGCTGGTCGCCGAGATGACTCCCCCGAACGAGGTCGTCTGGCCCGCTCCCCCGGTGCCGCCCCCGCCCGCGCCGCCGCTGCCGCCCTGCCCGATGAAACCGGTCACGACCTGACCCTTGGTGTATGCGAACCGGCCGACCGCCGCGCCGCCGCCGTTGCCACCTGAGGCCCCCTGCGTGGTCCCGTTGTTGCCGCCGCCGCCCGCGCCCGCGCCGGCCACGGTGACCTCGTACAGACCGTCCGCCGGGCAGGTCCAGCTGATCGCTCCGACGGAGCTGCCGAACACCTGCGTGTCCAGCATTGTCGCCGCGCCCTCGACGTTGTTCTGGATCTGGAAGTTGGTGCCGTCGTAGACCAGCTGGATTACGGAGCCGGCGATCAGGTCGCGGGCCGCGCTGGCCGTGCCGTCGGCCCGGACGATGTTCTTCACGCCGAGGGTGTTGACGTTGATGGTTGCCGCCGCCGTGTTGTTCGTAGCGATCTTCACCCGGATCGGCGAACCCTCCATGATGGCGTAGTTCGTCGGGGCCGGTGCAAGGGTCAGGGTCAGGGCGTTGGCCGATCCGCCCGCCGTGGCGTAGCTCCAGTCCTGGCGGCGGAGGGCGACCTCGAACCGAGTGAGAAGCTGGCTGATGTTGCCGTTGTCTAGCGCGTCTTGGAGCGAATGGTCGGAGATGAACTGACCGACCATGGCTGACATGACCGAGGACTGACGCCAGACCTTGTTGAGCTGCTCGGACATGGCCACGCCAGCGATGAAGCCGGACAGCCGGGCGAGGAGCCCGTCATACTCGGCCTGAGTGATGACGTTGGACCCCGGGCCGATGCCGAAGGGGAGGAACTCGTTGGACATCCTGCTCTATCCTCAGCTGATGTAGTACTCGGGGGAGACGCCCCAAGATCCGGTGTTGAAGCCAGAGATGAAATCGTTCTGCACGTTGAAGCCGAAGAGAGGCCCTCCGGCGGAAGTGATGCGGTAGTTTGCCCGCACCCCCTCCGGCTTGAGGGGGATGTACCCCTGCGAAAGCAGGACCAGGAACAGGATGGAGGGGATGGTACCCGCGACCCCGAACGTCATGGTCATGTCCTGATTGTCGATGATCAGGAGCTTCGTCTCCCCGTCAGGGAAGATGATATCCAGCGCCGCCTTGGCGGAGGGCAGCGTCCCGTCCCAGTTGTTGGCGGCGATCTTTGCGCGCAGCAGCGTCCGGTAGGTCTCGTCGTCCAGCCGCGTCAGGCCGGTGCCCGTGTCGTACGGCCCCTTCCAGACGCCCAGGTTGAACCCGAGCAGCGGGTCGTCGAAGGAGAAATAAACGCCCGGGATTGGCACCGTCACGAAGCGGCTGCGGCCCACCCACTCCCCGACCACGTCGAGCTGCGCCCCGACCGCGCCGTCGATATCGTAGGCGATCGGCATGTTCTGGGTGAGGTTGTAGTTGGCCACAACGGGGGCGACCAACGCCTGCATCATGGCCACAAACTTCGGGCGCCCCCGGTGGTAGCTCGTGATCAGCTCTAAGTACTGGTCGACCGTGGCAGGAGCCACGACCGGCTGGGGGACGACCGGGGTGCCCGCATCGCACGTGACCCAGATCGCGTCACAGGTGACCTCGGTTACGTCAGCAGTCGGCCAGGTCATGCTCCTAGCCCCCTCTCATTTCGGATTAATTATCGGACTGCTCGCCCACGGTCAGATCTCGGGCAGGAGGATCTCGTCAGCCCGAGTTTGACTACCGACTGCGGCGATCACGAGATCCCGAATGGCCGAGTAGTCGGGGTGGTGGTTGGGCAACGCACCAAGCGCGTTGAACACCCGACGCAGGCGAACTGAAGTGCCCGCGATCGCCCCATCTACCGCCTCAGCCTCCTCGTCGGTCATTCGAGACCAAAAGGTCGAGATGAGCACGATCTTCTTGGGTGGCCCCGGCTCTGGCTCAGGATCCGGCGGGGGAACGACGATGCTCCACGTCTCTGTGTTCGGGTCCCACTTGGCAAGCTCCCCCTCGGATCGGACGGGAGGTGGCACCGTCACGCACCCGCCCGGAGTGAGCCACACGCCCGGCTCGAGCGGGCTCTCGTCCGCCACGGTCTCCCCGAGATAGATGCCGACATTGTTGGTCTGATAGACCGTCTTCGTGCGCGGCGCAGCACTGGTCTGCTCTTCGGTCATGCGTGGCCTCAGTACTTGATGCAGAAGAGCGCTGCGAGGTTGCGGCCACGAGTCTCCGAGCCGAAATTGCCGGACTTCGCGAACGAGATCGCAGTGTTGCCGACGTTGGAGAGCGCGACGGACGCTCCCGTCTGAGCGAACGATCCGGCGGCGGCGTAGGCCGTCAGCTCGTGGTTGTGGTCCTGGAACATATGGGCCTGCGCGGACCAGATGGTGCGCCCCGTGTCGATGCCGCGCCCGTCGTCCCAGCCGCGCAGGAACTCGCCGCGATAGTCGGGCAAGACGATGTAATCGCCGGTCGTGCTGCGCGTTCCATTCGGATTGGCGGGGTTGGCGCAACGGTAGCCGGAGGTCGCGGTTGGGTTGTCGGTGTTCCCGACGTAGATCGCTAGCAGTCCGGGGTAGGAAATCAGAGAGACCGCCGCCCCGTTCGCCTTGAGCCAGCCCGCCGGAGCCGTTGTCATCTGGTACGGCAGGATCGCCCCTGCAGCGACGCCCGCGTTGCTGACCGCGTTGGCCACGAACTGGGTGCTTGCCGCCTTCGTCGATGCATCGCCCAGCGTCGGGGTCGGCACGATCGGCGAGTTGGTGAACTCGGCGTCCACCGACCAGAGCTTCTTCCAGCGAGCGGCGGTCGCGCCGAGGTCGAACGAGTTGTGCGTGGTCGGCGTGAACGTGGCCGCCGCGAGCAGGACGCTGCCGCCCAGCGTCAGCGGCTGGTAGGAAGCAGTTCCCGTGTTGTCCACCCCCTCGATCAGGGAGGTGCCGGCGGTGAACCAGAAGCGGATGCCCTTCGATGCACCGTTGAACAGCGCGGTGTAGGTGCCGGCCCCCGTGACATGGAGCGGAACGGTCGGGGTCGTGGTGCCGATGCCGACGTTCCCAGTCGGGTCGACGCGCACCCACTCGATGTTGTTCGCGAAGAGGCATAGCGGGTGGTTACTGACCGCGCGAATATTGACGGAGCCGCCCCCGTTGGCGGCAACCTGCCCTTTGACTGCGCCGCTGTTGAACTCGGCGTAGCAGTAGGACGCCAGCGTGAAGGAAGCCGCGCCTGCAACATCAAGCTTGGTGGCCGGGGTCGTCGTGCCGAGGCCTAGATTGCCCGAGGCGTCGAGCCTGGCTCGCTCCGAGCCGTTGGTGATGAAGTAGAGCGGGCTGTTCGTCTGCGACCCTAACCACGTGATCCCGGCATCTGCGCCGAAGCGTAGCGTCGAAGGGGTGACCCCGGTGTGGGAGACGCTGGCTCGCGGGTTGCTCGCCGACACGTTGAGGCCGCTGGCGACCGTCATCGACCCGGTCGCCTTGTCAACGATCGCGATGGGAAACTGAGCGCCATCCGCAGCGTCCGCCGCGCCGACGTACCAGCCGAGGGTGCCTGAGCCGTTGTCGCGCCAGGACGCCGAGAAGAAGGCTCCGTCGAGGTCGATCCGGTTGTCGATCCTCGGCGAGTTCTTGTTGGCCTTGTTGGCGGTGAGGTCGGCCACCTCGTTCTGCAGCTCGGTAATGGCCGTGCCGCCGCTGCCGGTGGCGTCGTAGAGCTCGTCGAAGTTCGAGTTCGCCTTGATCAAGGCGTCGCGGAGCGGGTCGCCCTTGTGGTCGTTGGGAGCGCTCCCGACGTTGATAGTCTGCTTGGCCATGGCCGCTCCTAGAGGACTACGATCGTGACGTCGGTCGGGACGGCCTCGGCCGCCTCGTTGAACGCTATGTTCAGGTCAGTCATCACGAACGGCCCCGCGTTCTTGGCGATCTCCAGGGCGGAGATCTTGAAGGTCTTGGTCGCTGCCGCACCGAAGAGGTTCGCCGGCAGGAACACCTCGGCCCACTCCACGTCCTCCCCGATCTCCAAGGCCGTGATCCAGTTTGCGACGTTGTCCCGGATGCTCTGCTCGATGCCGCTGGTGTAGCCAACCTGAGCTGTCAGCGTGATCCGGACCCTGATCCTCGCCGCCGTGGGCCGGTCGAAGCGGATGACCCGGGCGACGCCGAACTCGTCGACCACGTCCACCAGCGTGGCGCCGTGGGTGCCCGTGCCAGGCGTCTTCTTCGCCGCGATCGTGTCGCCGATGCTCTGGGCGTCGCCGCCCTCGACCACGAGCGATATCGAGTGGCCCGGAATGCCGTCCGCGTCCGTGACATTGGTGTCGTTCTCATAGCCCCGATACCGGGTGACGCCAGACAGGGAGGCGACCGCCCCGACCGTGCCCTCGAACACGGTGCGCGAGGGGATTGCCGTGGAGACCGTCTGCCGACGCCGCAGGGCTGCGTCTAACTCGACCGGAGCGCCCGCCGTGGCTTCGGCCACGTTGTTGACACTCTGCCAACCCCGGGTCGGAGTGCCGATGACTGTCACCGTGCCGGGCTGAGCCAGAACGCTACCGGGTTCCTTGGCCGTGGCCGTCACCGTGATGTCTCCATCAGGCGGGATCAGCACAAGCGGCGGGAGTATCCACTGGTCCCCGGTTTCACCGAGAGCAATGCCTCCGTTGATCAGGGTCCCCGCCTGGCCCGTAATGAGGATGTCGACGCTCGAGAACGACGCGGATAGGCGCTTGATGCCGTTGATCTTGACGTTCGACGAGAGGCCGATGCCACGCGCGTTGGACGGCGAGAACGAGTTGAAGATCTGCACAGCCATGGCGTTGCTGTCGTCGATCGCCGCGGCGAAGATCGCCAGCATCTGCCCGTCCTGGCTGTCCGGGTCGATGTAGATGTCCTCGCCGTAGATCCCGCGGAACTTCGCCTGCAGGTGGTCGAGGACGGTCTGATAGTCCGGCTTGAAAATTCCATTTTCGTCGATCGTGCAAACCGGCAGCGCCATCAGAGCGTTTCCTTGACTGTGGCTCGGCCGTAGATCGTGTCGATCGTCATCCCGCCGCTGAAGGCGCGCGTGTCGCGGTTCAGATTGGAGGAATAGGCTGCGATACCCGTCACGCCCTGCGTGCCGAGAACATGTGATCGAATGGCCGGGTCGCGCGTATTGGCGGTGCGATTCCCCAGCACCTGGGTGCGCCAGGGCATGCCTTCGTTGGCATCGAGGAACCAATCCCCTTGAAAGAGCTGAAGCCGGGTCTGCACGGCTTGCGCGGGCGCGTCGGGGACATCTTTCCAGAAGTCAGCGGTGCCACCGCCGAAGACGTAGTCTCCGTCGGGCGAAAGCTTGCGATATTTCATGGTTCAGTTCGTCGGGCCTGTGGAGTTGCCCGAGCCGGGCTGCACGCCGGTGTGCTTGTGGGTCGAAAGCTTGATGCCGTTGAGCTCGATTTCGCCTGACACGATCAGCGTGCCGGTGAAGCTCACGTTCCCTGGCCCACCGGTGATGCTGACGCCATTGGCTGCCGCGATCCCAACAGCCTTGTCCGTTGAGATGCCCACGCCCCCTGCCCCCGAGAGGCTAATCTTCGTCTTCCCGTCGTCGGACCGCAGTTCGGCGGCCGTCGTGCTGACACTCGAAATGACCTTGGGGTCAGACTTTCCGCCGGGGATGAAACGCCCGCCAGATAGACCATGCATTGAGGCGTCTGCAGGAACCTGGACTCCTCCGCTCTGCTGGAAGGAATCGGGCGCCCGGGATGAAAAGATGACTGTGCCCTCATCGCCGGGCGAAATGGGATGGGTGAACGTCATGCCGCCGCCGGAGGCGAACTTCACCGGCACATCTTGAAGCACAGGATAGTCGACAGCCTTCTGCGAGCCATCCTCCTGCTTGATGAAACCCTTTACCGTGGGCTGGAGCGATACCTTCTGCTTCACCGCGTCATAGCTGACCACGACGACCGGAAGCGCCGTCTGGATCTTCGCCTGCATCGCCTCGAAGGCAGCCCGGAGGTTCTCCTCCGAATCGTCGATGCGTTGGCGAAGGTCCATGATCGCTACTGCCCTGGAGAGAGATCTATACCTTGCTGGGCAAGGCGGATGGGCTGCGGCCCCTGGCCGTCCGCCCGAATGCAAATGGCGTCGGTGTAAAAGGAGTTTCCCCGCGTATCGCCGTGGTGATCGGCGACCAGCACGCGATAGAGGCCGTCATCGGCCAGGGAGGGAATCATTGCGTTCGAGACTTCGCCCGTGAAATTCGGATTGAAGGCAGCCTCATCGATGCTGCCCTGATCGATCTTTAGCCGCGTGTCCGGTCTGACCTTTGGGTTCAGCAACATCCGTACGATGATGCCGTCCAGCGTTTGAACCGGCCGGCCGATTAGTCCCGTTGTCGAGTTCAGTACGAACGCCTCACCTGGGCGCGGCTCGTTGTTCTTCGTGACGTTGAGCTTATCGTCCTCGATGAACCAGCTCGTGCCGGTAGAGAAAGCGATGTCCCTCATCGTGTCGCGCGCCATGCCGAACAGCGTGCGAGGTCCGGGCATCTTCTTGCTGCCGAGATCGGCGATGTACCCGGCGGTGATGCCATGGGGCTTCATCGCCTCGAGCACGACGTCGACTTGATCCTTGAAGGTCGAGCCGGCCGCGAGCGTCTTCGACACCGTCGCGAAGTTGTAGGCCTTGTCGCCAGACTGAGCGAGCATCGTCAGATAGGTATCGACGGGGTTCTCGCGTCCGACACGCTTCTGGATCAGGTTGCCCTTGAAGAGCCCTTCGCTGCCGCCGACGTAGCCAGCCTTCAGCGTTACGATCTGCCCTTCCTTCTTGATCTTCTGGGCCGTTTCTTCCTTCAGATTGGTGACCGTGATCTCGGCGATGTTGGGCGTCTGAAGCCGGTTCTGCGCGACCTTGAAGCGGATGCGCAACGCCGACACATCGATGCTCTCGCCGCCCGCGTCGATCGACAGGCTGACCTCTCTGATCCACTGGCGCGTCATGGCGTGATGAAGAGCACTTTGCCGTTTGAGCCCAAGTTGGCGTAAGTCGGTTCGACCAGGTCATTGCCGTCGGTTTGCACTCGGATTTCGCCGGGAAACCCCAGATAATCGAACTGCTGAAGGACGTTCTCGCCCGCAGTCAGCGGGAGACTTCGCAGCAACGGCGTTCCATCGGTCAATGACATGTCGATGAACCATCCGCCGTCTGCCGTATCGGCCCAGCCGAACCGCACAACGTATTCGACGGTGCCCAGGGTGATCGACATCTGCTGCGCTTCCGGCAGCAACGGAAATTCGTAAATCGTCGCCATCACGCCCTCGCAGACGGAGAGGCAAACCCAGACGTGCCGGAACTCTTCAGCTGCTGCGTGCCAGTCTGAGTCGTCGCACCGGTCTTCGCGGGATTGGCCTGCACTGACTTGGGCGAACCCGTCGTCTGGGTCGAGACCATGATCACCTCGCGCAACCTGACGCTGACGAGCAGGATGTTCTCGGTCTTCTCGTCCGTCGAAACGGCAAGCGATGAGACCAGCATGTTCTTGTACGAGCGCTTGCCGGTCGAGACATTGAACGGCTCCCGCTTCTTCTGGAGAGCGAGAAACTGCTCGTAGACGTCCCGGCAATACCCGACATAGCCGGCGGTCGAATCCGACCATGCCACCTGCATCTCGATCTCAGAGGGCCGCATGAAGGCGTGATCCGAGATCGCTGCGCCACGCTCGACGGGATGATCGGTGACGACCAGCTCGTCCTTGTTGATTTCGCGGATCACGACATCAGGCATCAGCGTGCCGATCTGGCGCGTCCCCGACGTGATGAGGGCGAAGGCGTCATCCAGCAGGGCCATCAGATTTCCTACACACGTCTACACATTATTGTTGACGGCCCCGCCATGAGTGTGTACAACTACACAATCGGAACGGAAGGGAGGCGGATGGGGAAGAAGCGGAGCCCGATGACACCGAGAGAGATCGTCAAGATGCTCAACGGTGACGGGTGGAGGATCAAACGGAATGGCCCCGGGGACCACGTCCAGTACGATCACCCATCAAAACCCGGAAAGGTCACGGTAGACATGGGAGTGAAGGAATTCCCTCCCGGAACACTGAGATCGATCTTCAATCAAGCCGGCTGGGAATGGTGACATCCCAGCCGTCACCCTTCGGCCTTCTTGTCAATTTGGAACCTCATCATGCCCCTCGCCTACGCCCTCATCCACGAAGAGAACGGGAACTACGGTATCTCGTTTCCCGACTTCCCCGGCTGCATCAGCGGCGGGGCAACCGCAGAGGATGCCATCCGCAAGGGCTCCGAAGCTCTGACCTTCCACGTCAGTGGTATGGCGGAGGACGGTGATCCTCTCCCCCTCCTGCGCTCAATCTCGGAGCTGAAGTCCGATCGGGAGTTCGCCGAGGCCTCGGCCGATGCAGTTGTAGCGATGGTCCCGTTCGATCTTCCGTCGAGGGCTGTCCGCATCAACGTGTCGATCGATGAAAACCTGTTGAGCTCGATTGATGCGGCGGCAAAGGCCGCCGGCATGACACGCTCCGCATTCCTGGCCGAAGCCGCGCGGACGAAAATTCGCGCGGCTTAAGGTATATCTGCCGGCCTTTTCCTGAGTTCGATGTTCCTGCTATGGTCCACTCCCCCTAGGAGAGGCACATGCGGGCGATCATTTTTGCTATGGCTATGGTGGCGAGCGGGACGGCAATGGCCGCACCTGGGCGATGCCTGTTGGTCGTGGACGGCAAGACCTATCTCAACGGTCCATGCCCCGTAGATGTGTCTAAGGACGGCGGCTTCAGCATCGGGACCGGGCCCAAAGCCTCCTACTTTGCCTATGTGACCATCGATCGTCCTGGCGTCGCGAAGGGCTACTGGAATGAAGAGCGCGGCGCGAGCCATGCTCACACGGACCTTGGCGAGCTTCGTCGCAACGATGCCTGCTGGACGAACGACAAGGCGATCGTATGCGCCTGGCGCTGAGCGCTGCGGTAGTCGCTATCTCGGCATCAAGCGCTTATGCCCAAATGCCAGCGCGGGAGCCTGTACCCGGCGACCCGTACAAAGATGTCCGCGAGATGATGATCGCTCGCGGCTATCAGCCCCAACCCCAAATCAATGGCTGCGCGAAGACGGCTTGGATGGGCGATTACCGATGTCGCGCGTTTCCCGAGTTCCACATGTGCGATGTTCAGACGCCTGCGACGTGCGTGGCTGAATGGAAGCACCCAAAGGGCTACCGGCTCATCATCTATGTGCAGGGGTACGACCTTCTCACATTTCGACAAGCCGGCCGGCCCGAATAGTTCTATCGGACCGCGCCGGTCATGTTCCGCAACATGCTGCCGTTGACGCCGCTCTGGGCGTCGGCGACGGCCGATGCGGTCGCACCTGGGTCGCCCCCGCCGAGGATCGTGATTTCGGTTTTCTGCTGCATGTCGACGCTGGTGTTGTTGTTCGATGGCGCCGGCGTCAATGCGACTGGCCCCGACAATCCAAACCCGCCGATCAGAGCCGCATTGGCGTGCACACGAGCTGGATTAACAGCGTTGAACCGGCTCGCGTCGAACGCAGGTGCCGGTGTGCTCTTCTCGGCTTCCGCTGCTGCCGATCGTTCTGCGGCGCGAAGTGCTCGCTGCGCCCACTTGTGTCGCGACGGATAATTCTTGATCCCGGCCCGCTCATATCCCTCTTCGAAGGCTACAGTGGCCTCGCTTACCGAGCCGGTACGCTTTACCGAATCCACCACGCCCCTGTGATTTGTCCGGAGTTCGTGCCGGAGGAAACCGTAGTTGGCCTCGTCCGAAGCCGGGTCGAGCCCCTTCTCGGCGGCCCAGGCCTCGAAGGCCCGGCGCCGCGGCCCGGTCCATTGAGCCCAGCCGTATCCCCCGCGGCCGCTCGTCGGATTGCGCTCCTGGAGTTCATTCAGGCCACCGCTTTCATGGCCCAGATTACCGACAATGCCGGCCGCCTGCTCACGCGTGAACCCGAAATCAGCCATGAGGCGGTTGATAATTCCCGGTGCTTTCTGCGTGAATGTGCTGCCTCGGATTGGCGCGTTGCTATCGCCACGACCGCCGCCCGAGGGCGCGTCCTTGCCACCGAGCCACGACGGCATCGTCCTCTGCCACCAATTGCGATTGTCCGTGATCTGCGGCGGGGCACCTGGCGTGCCATCGGTTGGTGTCTTGCCCCATGTGCCGTTGGCGCGACGCCTGGCGATCTCCTGATCCTCGCCGCCGTTTGCGGGGCTAGTGCTCAGCGCCAGCGCGCCGCCGGCCATCAGTGTGACAGGGTTGATGCCCAACCTGAGCAGCATCGCGCCCCAGCCGGCGCTGACCGCCGTGAAGGCCCCAAGGATGCGCAGCAGCCATGACCCGACGAGCCAGACAGCGAAAGCCTCCAGCGCAACCTGCAAGCCGCTCTGGCCAGTCAGCGATTGCGCCAGGCGATCGAAGGCTTCCCATGCCGGCGTCAGCGCATCGACCAGTTTCTTGAAGGCGGCGGCGAGCCATGCCGCCGCTTTTCCGGCCTCTTCGAAGAAATGAACGATCTTGTCCGCGTTGCGGAGCAGGAAGTCGTCGATGTCCTTGACGAACGACGCCATGGATCGGCCGAGCGTCTGCTCGAGTTTCGCGCCGATGAGCTCCGCAGTCGCGCCGAGAGACCGCCACGCCGAAGTCAGCTGCTGGCCAATGTCGGCAGCCTGCTTCTGGTCGACACCGAGCGCGCGCGCCTTCGCGGCGTACTCCTCCATGAACCTCGTGAGGTCGCCAGACTTGATGGCGTTGTAGGTGCGCTCGTCGATCCCGAGCGCCTCGAGATATTGAAGCGCGATGTACTGCGGCTTCTTCGCGAGCGCCTTGGCGAGATCCTGGACGATCGCCGTCGTCTCGCGCAGCCTGCCATTTTCGCGCGTCGCGACGCCGAGAGATTTGACCAGGCTTTCATAGCCCGGGTTGCTGCGCATCTTCTGCGCGAAATTCTCGATCGAGGCGAGCGCGCCCTGATACGAGCCGCCGAGCTGGCTGACGGCGTAGCTAAGCCCTTTCAGGTTCTGAACCGACGACTGCGTCCGCTGGGACGCGTAGTACATCTCATCGAAGCCGGCCGCGATCTTGGTGACAGCCGCGCCGATCGCCGTCGCCGCTGCCGTGATCGACAGTCCCATCGCGACGGCACCCTTGGTGGCCGCCTCGACACTGCGCTTGAACTTCGCCTCCGACCCTCCATCGACCTTGTAGCCGAGCGAGACGAGGAACTCCTTGATCGTCTCAGCCACGGGGGTTTCTCGCTTCGTTGGCGCGGTAGGCGTTCTCGTCCATCGCGCTGATCGCGTCGTTCATGTCGGCGACGTCGCAAAGGTCGAGCGTGCCATCGAGCAGGCTCTCGTATTTGCAGAGCCCGCGCAGGACCGGACGCATCAGGAAGTCCATGCCGTCGGGCAGCGCGACGGGCTGAAAATCTAGGACTGGCTGGCTGCTAGAAACTTCGAGACCAGTCCTAAGAAAAAAGGGGCGAGCTCAATCACAAGCACCTTGATCATGATGGCCGCGCTCTCGCTGCCATCGATACTATCGTCGAGAACCCGCTCGGCTTGCGTGCCCCAGATCGGTGTCCATCCCATGTCGCCATCCCGCTTGCGCTGGACGAGAGAGAGGCACTTTGCCTGGACGTAGTCGTATGTCTCGTCAGGCATCTGAGCGAGGATGTTCGATGCCGACTCCAAGCCGGGCATGATCGATTCCTGCAGGCCCATCTCAAGCAGGCTGGCGGGGTTCTCGCGAGCCTTGTCTACGACGCCCCTGGGAGCATCGCCGCAACCGAAGGCAGGATGCTGACGAGCAGCGGCTGGACGCGGCGCGCAACATGCTGCTGCGCCTTCGCTGACATCGGCTGAGCGCGATAGGTGCGATCGCCGATGGTGAACTCGATGGGGTCTCTCATCAGATCACCGACGGCGTACCGGTGCCGATCTTCTGGTCGATGCGCCCGGAGTTCCAGACCCACTCGACGATCTGCCCAGTCTTGCCGGAGTTGAGGTCTGGAACCTTCTTCCAGCCGCAACCACTGCAGGAGATCACATCGCCGCGCTGAGGATTGCGGATGACGATTGTTCCGTCGCCATAGTTCGCTCCGGACTGGCGCTCGGTGTTCAGTGCATCCATCAGCAGGGCATTGACGGGTGACGTCTTCAGGAAGCGTGCCGTCACCGTGCCGGCCCGGCCAGAATGCAGGCTGTGCATGTAGGAGCCGTCCGCGCCGATCGTCATCGTGCCGAGGTCGTCGACCTGGCTGACCGAGATGCCCTCCTCCGACGGCCCGGCTCCGTTGCCGATCGCAAAGGTTCCGCCGGGCCCCGCGTACGAGGCGCTGACATCGGCAAAGGAATAGGTATTCGTGCCCATGACGGCCCCTTAGATCAGCGGTTGACAGAAACGAGCACGTCCACGCTGTGGACGGCGCCGGCGAGCTTGAGCGCGATCTGGTAGACGACGCTCTTACGTGCCTCGCGATCGGACTGGCTCTGATTGGCGACCGGCGGCGCAAACACGTAGTATCCGGATGTCAGCGTATCGCCCGTCTTCAGTTGGCCGACACCTGCGGCATTCCAGACGCCCGGCGCGATCAAGCCATTGGTTCGCGCCTGGATCAGACGCTTCTCCATGATCGTCTGCAGCGTTGTCATGCCCTCGTCGGTCTGAGGGACCTTCGGGAAGGTGTAGAGCGCGTTGTAGACGGCCGTCTGGAGATCGTTCTCCAACCAGTCGAGGCCGTGCCACTCGTCGAAGAATGAACCGTCGGCGTTCGTGCCGAACTGAAGGATGGCGGTCGAGTTGTCGTAGTTCACGAAGACGTTGACGTTCTTCGCCTTCAGCGTGCGCGCCTGGCTCTCTGTCAGGGTCTCGGCGGTAACGCCGGGCTCCTGCTTGAACATCATGGTGATCGTGGTGTTCGACCCCTGGAAATTCACGGTGGAAGCGCGGCCGAAGAACGAGGCCACGGCCTGTGGCGAGGTCGTCGAGTATTGGACGAAGCTGCGCTTGTAGCCGGCTGCCTTGAGCTGCGAGCCGAGGTCGTCTGTGATCGTCCCGTCGATGGTGCGCGTGTCGCCCGTGGTGAAGCCGAGCCGGCGCTTCTTACCCTGCCCTTCGATGAAGGCCGCGGCAGCAAGGCATTGCGGGATGTCGACGTTCGGCTCCGCGACGATCGCCGCATACCAATCACCCGAAGCGTTCACGAGGGCCGCCAGTGCCTGCGTCAGAGTCTCAGCGGCGATCCCGTTGGCCGGGGCTGATGCAGTCGCGCTGGTCAACTTGAGCAGGCCGGAAACATCGGTGCCGGCCCCGCCCGCAAGAGTGGCGCCAGATACGGCAATGTTGGTGCCGGTCTTGGCGATCGTGATGGCGTTACCGCCAACGCCCGCATCCTTCGCGACCGAATAGAGCGCTGAGCCCACGACCGAAAAGGTCATTGCGGAAAGGTTCGCGTCGGTACTGGCGTTCAGGAAAGCGCTCGTGGCGGCCAGCGTCGCGGCGAGGTCTGTCCCGATCTTCACCTGGCTGCCGGTTGCCGTGCCCGTCTTGTACGTGACGGCCGTACCATTGATCGTCAGTACGTCATTGTTGGCGGGCTGCCCGGCAAAGGTGAAGGAGCCAAAGGCGCGCGGGGCGCTCGCGTAGGACACCGTCTTGCCAACGCCGGCGCCGGGGCCCCGGAGCCTGAAACGACCGCTCTCTGCTTCCCAGAGGAGCGACGATCCGGCCGGGAGCTCGGCTTGCGTCAGGGAGGCGATGCCGTTCAGGTTCGTCTGTGCGTCATAGTTCATGCCGTCGACGGTGGTCGGCACGCCATCGATGAAGATGAAGAAGGCGCCGGCCGTGACGGCGGTGAAGTTCGCCATGAGCCGTTCGGGCGCGTTCAGCACGCCGCCGTTGAGCGTGGCGCGGGTGTCGGTCCTCGCCCAACGGCCGATGTAGTAGATCGACGGCTGCGGCGTCTGGCCGAAGTGGCGCGCCGCGGCGAGATACTCGGGATCCGTGGTCGAGAAATCCGCGGCGACCTCAGCCAGGCTGGAATAGGCGCGGATACGCTGGTTGACGTCGATGACATCAGTCCCGGCTACAGCGATACCCGCGCCGAAGTTGCGCGTTGGCGCGGCGACCGGCGCCAACGAGATATTGATGTTGACGATGTCTGAGACGGCGAGGCCCTGGGCCATGGATCAGGTCTCCGTAAGGGTAAAGGGCTGGGCAGCGCCGTCGGCCGGCCGAATGACACCGGAGGCCGAGAGGACGTTGAGGATGGGATAGGTGCGCTCGATCACGCGGCGCAGGTTGATTTCGAGATCGACGCGACGCACCCACTGCTCATTGAGCAGGTCGGAAGCGGTTCGCATCTTCGTGCAGTCCAGGATCGTGACGCCGGCCGCCCGCATCTGGTCTCTGTTCTGGTCGACCATCAGTCCGTCGCTGACCTGCGAGGCCTTGCTGGAAGCGGATGGGCCATAGAAGCTGGCGAGGATGGCCACGGTCGCGTGGCGCTGCATCTCGTCGGTGCCCTCGCCATCCGGGTTGTGGACCTTGACCGCCGCATAGTCGGGATCGATCGAGGTCACTCCAAAGGCGCACCAGTTGACCGTGATAGGTGGCATCGGCGGCGGCTTGACCTGCCAGCGCGGGCGAACCAGCGGGCGGTCTAGCGCCGAGATGCCGGCGATGACGTCGCCGAGCAGATCCTCGAAAGCGTCGTTTTCGACAGGCGCCGGCGATGACGGGAGGAGATACCCGCCTGAAGCACTCGTGTTGGGCATCGCGTCAGCGCAGGTTCAGCAGGCGGCAGGTCGCGACCGTGAAGCCGGCGCCGTAGCGGGAATAGTCATCCACCGTCACCACGGTCCAATCGCGGCCGTTCCAGCGCACGATGTCTGCATCAACACCGGAATCGGCATCACCCTCGGTGAAAGTGACGGTCGAGTGCACGATGATTGAGCCTTCGGAGGCAGCGGCGTCGGGTGTCCGACGAAGGTTCTGTCCCTTGTCGGACGTCACCACGACCAAGATCGGGGTTTCTACGCGCGTGCTGACGGTTCGTCCCGTGGCCGGATCGACCGTGACGCCGGTCCGGATCAGGACCGCGCTGTCGGCGAAGTCTGAATCCGTGAGGATGTCGGAAACGTCGAGCAAGGGCATCAGTCGTCTCCCTTCTTCCGCACGACGTAGGTGATGGCTCGGCGCAACTGGCCGGTGTCGATCAGGGGCTTTTCCCCGGCCCTGCCGCGCGCCCGGCGCTTGGCCAGGGTCTTCGGCGACAGCGGAGTGAAAGGCCCGTCAGAGATCTTGGCTTTGACAGCACTGCTGGCCTCGATCCCGGCCTTCTCGAAGGCGGTGGAAACATCATCCCTGCGCCCTGCGAGCGCCGCCTCGCCGGCCGAGCGCATCCGCTTCTCGATCCTCTCCCGCGCGCTTTCCACGCCGGGCACAAGAAACGGCCGCTCTGGAATGTTCTGGGAAGGCGATCCGGTCTCCATCAGGTAGCCGATCTCGGCGTTGCTGATGGGCCCGTCTTCGCGGCCGGCTTCCGCGTCGGGAATGCCGACGAGGACCTCTGATTTAGTCAGATCACGGACAGCGCGCAGGAGATCCGGAACGCGGTCCTTCGTGACCTTCAGGCTCATGGGATCGCAAAGCGCCTATTCGGGAAATAGACTGGCCCAACGCCGAACGCCCGCATCATCTGATAGAGGCGCTGACCGTAGACGGTGGCGTTCCAGAGCCCCGCCCCAGCGACCGCGGCGGTCGTCGTGTCATAGGACACCGAGACCTTGTCGACGGCCTTCGATGCGACGAGACCGGCTGTGCCGGAGACTGTGCCGCCGCCCGTTGCTGCTGAGCGCGAGGCCTGGGCCGACAGGACGATGTTGTGCGCGACGAACAGCATCGCGGCCAGGTCGAGCGACGGCCCGAACCGGCCGGCGTTCAATTGCAGGTAGGCCTGTGCCGACCAGAAATCGAACTGGCTCTGCGGATAGACCGTCAGATTCGCGAATTCGGGGAACGCCGCGACGAACGCTTCATGGGTGATCGCCACGACATTCCATCCCGTCAGGTTTTCGGCTTCGACTTGCCAGCGGCCTTGCCGTCAGCCGCTTCAGCATCGCTCGCCGGGGCGAACCCATACTGAATGCCGCTGTCGGGCTCGTCGCCGCCGACCTCTCGAAACATCCCGTTCTCGACGGCCGGATGGTTCGGGTTGGCCTTCACCCAGGCGCGATAGAAGTCGGCGTCGACATTGTGGGTCAGCCCCTCGGTCACGCCGGCGGCATTTCCAGCGCCGCTGATGACGATGGAAGTCAGCTCGGCGGTCTGGCCCGGCTTTTCGGGGTTTGGCTCCGGCTGGGTGAGCCGGATGGCCATTGGCGCCCGGCTCGCGATGGTGATCGTGGCGCCCATGGATCAGGCCCCCACGCTTGCAGTTTCGACCTGCCGGAACTCGGCCGGCAGGGCCTTCGGATCTGCAGGCTCCATACCGGTCCGGCGCTTCTCGCCCTTGGCGATCTGGCCCTCGAGAGTTCCCATCTTCTCCGCGGCGAAGATGAAACCACCTTCCACAGCAGGGAGCTCCTTGTTCTGATCCAGCCACTTGGCGAAGAAGGCCGCGTCGACGCCATGGGTGAGGGCGAAGCCGCCGATGACCTGTTTGGCTGAGGGGCGGTCCATGTGAAGGGCGCAGCCCGCGATGGCCACGACCTTGCCCACGCGCTCGTAGCGCGTGACCTTGCGATCGGGGCTGGCCTGTGTGGGCTCAGCGACCTCGCGGGGCTCCTGCAACTGCAAGATCAGTCCATGGGGCAGCTTGCAGGCGACAGTGACGGTTCCGGTGAATTCAGCCATGGTTCAGACCCCCAGCATCTGCGAAATGGCGAGCGGGTAGCGGATGATCGCGCCCCAGGTGCCGCTGGTCTTCTTCTGCTGCCAGGACGAGAGCTGGCGCACCACGGCGTGGTCGCGGAGCTTCTCGTTGAAGGCGCAGTAGCCGGTGTCATGGCCATCGAAGGTATCGGCGATGAGCTGGACGACGTTGCCGGCCGCCGTGCCGTACCGGTACGAGGTCTTCACCTTCAGGTTGGGGAAGCTCTTCGCCAGCAAGTCGCCGACCGTGATGCCGAAGGAGTTGGTCGCGGTCATCGCGACGTCCGCCCCCGGCGCCATGGCCAGCGTCAGTTGGTGAGTGCGCTTCACGCGGCCGGCGGTCTGCGCCACGAGCTGCGAGAACAGCGCCTGGATGTCGGCGTAGACCTCGTTGGCCGTGGCCACGATCGCGTTGTTGTTGATCCACTTCACGCCACCGGCGGCCTTGGTCGAAGGCGTCAGAGCCGCCGAGAGCGATGGATCGTTCAGCAGACCGTAATTCTGCAGGCCCGCAACGCCGAAATGGTAGGTGAAGTCGCCGAACTTATCGAGCGTCGCGGCGGCCGAGGTCTGCTGCTCGCCGACCCAGTTGAGCTTGGCGGCGCCGGCACGCTCCACCTGCAAGTCGCCGTACTCGACGACGGTCTGGAACAGGTAAGCTTGGCGCTGCGGCCAGTTGACGTTCGCATCGGAGCGACCGTTCGCGTTGAAGTCCCCATAGCTGGAGACCTCGCCGGTGTTCTCGACGACCGGGAAGGTGGCAGTCTGAGTGGTCCAGTCGCCCTTCTTGGTCTCGCCGAGGATCTCGGCACCTTCGTTCGGAGCCTGCAGGATGCGAACCACCTCGGGGTCAACGTACTGCGTCAGCCAGGCCGGGATGCCGCCGCTGCCCGTCGTGGCGAGCGCAGGCTGGGCGTCCAGGGCGAACTGATAGTCGGCCCGAAACTCGCGAGGGAGATAGTCCATCGCCAGCGGCAAGACGATGCCCCACTCGCGCTCGAGGCGGGCGAAGTCGGTGTGACGGTTCATCGTGTTCTCCTCAGCCCAGCGCGATGTTGGACATTTTGATGAGTTCACCTGCCGCGCCGGCGGACATCGCGAACCATTTGGTTTCGGTGAAGCCGGCAACAGTGGCGCCTGCCGCCGCGAAGGAGACGGCGCCGGTCGTGTTGCTGGCGAAGGCCTTCATGCCGACCGTCACCGCGCTGGCACCGGTGTGCTTGGCCCAGAAGTCACCGCCGTTGAACAACTCGCCGACACCGAAGCCGGCCGGGATGGTCATGCCGAACTCGGACAGATAGGTCGTGATCATCGCCTGGAGGTCGCGATGAACGAAGCCGGTCGGGGCGCCCGACCCGGCATTGGCGAGGATCTTGCCGGTGGCGGTGTCGGCCCAGGCGAAGCGGCCGATGACAAGCCCGCTCGGGCCGGCGACGAAACCGCCCTCGACAGACAGGACGGAATGGCGCGGATTCGCGCTCGCGAAATCACCCTCGACGGCCGGCGCCTGGGTCGGGTTGACTTGGGTCTGGAACGGCATCGTTCGACCTCCTTCAGATCTTCAGGCGGTTGGCGTGGGGGAAGCGGGTCTCGAAGGCCTTCGCCGCCACCGCATCCTGCGCGATCGGAGCCGGCCGCTTGGCGACGTCACCGGCCTTCGGCTGCATCTTCAGGATGGCCGGGAAGGCCGAGGGGTGGACGCCTTCGATATCGACACCGAGCGAGGTGAGAGCCGTGCGATAGACGCTATCCGCGCTGTCGTGGGCCATGGCGAGGTCGCCGACGAAGGGACGCACTGCACGTTCGGCGTCACGGATCTCCTGCTGCGCCTTGGTGGCCGCAGCCGTGGCCGCCGTGGTCGCAGCCTTCACGGCGACGGAGATCGCGGCGTCCATGGCGGTCTTGGTCACGGTGTCCTTGTCATCGTCATCGTCGCCATCCATGGCGCCGGCCGTGACGGAGCAGATGCGAGCGATTTCCTCGTCGCTGATGCCCTTCGCCTTCAGGAGAGCACGGAGCTGGGAGTCATCATCGTCCGAAGCCTGGCCCTCGTCGTCGGGACCGTCCTGGTCCTTGACGACCTCCGCTGCCGCCTCGGGCAAGATCTGCGCGAGCGCCTCGACGACTTCGCCGATATCATCCAGCGACGCGTCTTGCGCCAGCTTGCCTTCGGTCTGCTTCTTGAGGCCGGCGATGATGGCCGGCTGGCTCGCCTTGAAGTTGGCTGCCGTCACCTTCGCCAACACGGACGAGAGGTCGATTGTCGCGTCCTGCGCCAGCTTGGGCTTCAGGTAGAGGGAGAGTGCGGTCAGCGCAGCCGCGCCGCCACGGGTGATGAATGGCTTCTTGGCCATGCGGATGAACTCCTTGATTTTCGGGGTTGGCTTCTCGTCGCCGACAACCACATCGGGTCCGGCGCGGCCCTCTTTGACGAGGGCCACATGGTTGGCGACGAGGTCACGCATGACACCGTCGTAGCGGGCGCCCTCATAGGTTCCGGGCGTCATGTCGGCGCGGTATCGGTACGCGCTCGACAATTCCTTCTGGACGTTTTTCTCGACCGCCTTGATCGCATCGCCGTCCCAGATCGAGAGATCGGCCTTCAGATACGGGCTATCCCAGACCGGGTTGCTGACCGAGCCGGAGACTGCCTCATGCTCGTGATCGTCGGCCGTGACGGGCCGGTGGATGTTCAGGAGCGGCTTGCCGTTGAAGGTGGCGGCGGCTTTCTCCAGCTCCTCGGGATCACGGAGGAGCTGGTAGAGCTTGTCCGCATCGAGACCGAGGCCCTGCCAATCCGGGATCTCCCGACCGTAGTACGGGCAGACGTTGGCCTTGCTGATCGGCGTCCGGGCGACGTGGAGGTGCCCGTCCTGGTCATAAGTGCGCGCGGAGGCGCGGTCGAAGGCGAGCGTGCCGCCTGCGTTCCCGGTCTTGGACATCAGGAGCCTATTCGCTATCGTGGGACTGCATGACCGAGCCGAAATCCGATCCGATCGAAGTCATTGAGGCGCTCAAGGAGCTGGCCCGCGTCAGCTTTGTGAACACGTTCCCAAACATCCCAGAGGACGACACGATCGAGGGCGAGGCCGCGATCATGATCGGCGAAATGATGGACGACTTCCGGAAGATCGCAGCAGGGGCGCCGGATAGCGCCGCGATCGCCCAAAGCTGGGTCGATCGGGTTTTCGACTACGGCGAGGACTAGTCGTCCTTCAGGATGGGTTCTGCATAGCAGCGACAATTCCAGATAGCGCCGGGCAGAGCGTGATGCCCTGGATCGCACTCTGGCGGGTCGCTCCATGCGAACGCCTGGCCGTTCAGCGAACGATGTGACGGTCTGACATCGCTGTCGCCTGCCGTCCGCCAGATGAAGTGCGTTGAGCCCACGCTCTCGGCCCGAGCCCGTGTCAGCTCAGTCGAAGTGCGAGAGACTTCCGTGCGGGCAATCAGCTCGGCCCGGCCCCGCGTCACTTCGCCGGTTTTCATAATCTCGTCGGCGATCTCCCCCGCGCGAGTACCGTTGGTGATGCCTTCGAGCGTCAGTTTGTGGACGCGATCAGCGGCTTCTGTCGGCAGCGACGTGATCAGCGAAACCTGATCCGCCAGCCGCTTCCGCAGCAGGGTACCGGTGGGGGCATTGGCGATTTCCCGATGGACGGCGGTCCCCATTTCACGGGATACGGCCTTCCAGGCCTTGCGATCACGAGCAGCGACCTCAGCCACCATGCGACCGCCGACCGAACCGGCCCAGCCTTCAATGGTGATCGCGTACCGCCGCAACGCCCGCTCAACGATGCCGGCCGAAGCCGGATCATCCGCATCGAACAGGCCCGTGACGAGATCGCCGATATGGCGAGCGACTTTGCGGAGCTGGCGAGAGTAAGAGAGCTCGGCTTTGCGGGCCCGCAGGAAGGCGCTCTTGGCGCTCGGCGGAACCTTGTCGAAGGCAAGTCGAACGCCCCCTACCCTCTGCCGCCTGCTCACGCCGCCTCCTGAAGGTCTTCCGGCCTCTTTGCCTGGGAGTCAGGCACGTCGCCTTCCCCCGGCGCGGGCAATGGCACGTCTTCGACATCGAGGCCGGCGTAGGGTGAGCCCTCCTCGCTTGCGAGGCGCTTCCGAACATCGAGCGGCTCGAGCACGCCATTTTCGACATAGACGGCGTCCGTCTCAGCCTCGGTCTTGCGAACGCTGGCAGCAGCCTCCTCATCGAGCGACCAGAGCGGCTCGAAAACGAACCCGATATCTGGATCCACACCATCGAAGAGGTGCATCTGGATGAGGTTGATCACCGTGGTCAGATGCGGCCGGAAGAACTTCTCCTGATAGGCGTTGATGCCGTCATAGAAGACGCGGATTTCGCCTTCCGACGAGGCATTGAGCCCCGATGGCGTGATGCCGGTGAACTTCACCAGCGGGATGTTCGCCACCGAACACATATGCTCCTGGCTCTGCGCCTGGAGCTTGTCGAGCGTCCCGAGCGGGGTCGAGACGTTGAAGAACTCTTCGGCCGGATCGTTTGGCCCCGCGCCCTTGTTGAGCACCATCGTGCCGCGGTTGTCGCGGAGATTGTTGAACAGATCGACCCGACGGAACAGCTGATCGCCCGCGTCGGGGGCGCCCCCCATGGTGTTCAGGGCGCCGGCGAGATCAATCTTGATGCCGCTGACCGAGAACGAACTGATCAGGTCCGCGACGCTCTGCCGAGTCCGCAACCAGTTCTCGACATAGGGCCGCGCCATCTGTGACATCGACAGGCCGCCGAAGGAATAGGCCGGCTTGAGCAGGTCGGGCACTTCCCGGCCGATGAAGGTCAGCAGCCGGGTCGCGTGGACCTGCCTGCCCTGCACATACCAGGCTGTGGGCTTGTACCAGTCGGGGAGCAGCGGATTGGTCGTGTTGTAGCCGGCTGGATAGCACCACACTGCCTCGACAGTCTGAAAACCCTTGAGGCTGCCCTTTGCGACCTTCGTCTTGGTGGTTTTGCCCTTCCCGTCGCCGATGGCGGTCTTCAGCTCGTCCTCGTCATCAGTCGTCCCCAGATCAACGTAGAGGTGGCCGCGGCCGAAGAACCCGTCCTGCTCGGCGACCTTGCCGAACATTTCGCGGATCTTGAAGCTGTCCAGCGCTTCGTTGATCGCCGCAATCTTGTCGGTCTTGTCCTCCGCGTCCTTGCCGCCCGTCGCGGTGACCCTGATCCAGCAACGGGTCATCTCCGTCGCGATCGTCTCCGAGATCTTGCGATATTCCGGCCGCTGCGCGAGCTCCGCCAGATGCGGGAAGCCGAGCCAGGCTACGCCTTCGGAATAGACGCCTGTCTGGCTCGCCAAAGCCGCCCAGCTGACGCCGGGCATTTCGTCCATGGCGATGCCGCCGCTCGGGAGCACGCCTGGAGGCGGGGCCGCAGGCTTGAACACGTCGACCGCAACAGGCTCTGCCGGCGGAGCGACGCGCGACTGCGCCACAGCTTCGGCACTCACGCGCAACGGCTTGCGGGCCAGCGCAGGAGCTTCCGGCGAAGGCTGCGGCGGCCGTGCAAGCCAACGCTTGATCCGATCGCGCAACTTCACCGCCGTCCGCCCATCATCGCAGACCGGGCCAGGACGTCGTCGCTGATGATCAAGGGGCTTCTCACAGTCATTAGCCGCCCGAACGCGCCGGAGCTGGCATCCACCTGGTCCTTGAACGAGCCGCCTGGGAACAGGCAGAGTTCGTCGAGGTAATCGTCATTCCATGCGCCAGCGACGAGATAGACGTTGCCGGCCTCACACTGGACCGAGAACGGTTCAGCGCGTGTGACCTTGTCGCCCGTCTCTGGTTCCGCGTGGGCGCGGTAGCCGGCCAACATCGCGATCATGTCCCGGCTTTGAACCTTTCCGGCCTGGCCGGGATCCTGGGGTAAGCTGATCACGACTTCCTTGCCGTCGGTTTTCGCGGTGCTCTTGATGAGCTTGCGAACCTCAGGGCCTTCGATCTGATCCTTGACGACGTGTCCTACGATGAAGGTGCCGTCCGGTGCTCTGCCGAGTTTCACCCCAGCCGTGCGCGCTGCGCTAGCACTCTTCGTCGAGGCAAGGTCCCAGTGGCGAACCCATCGGGTGCCTGCCGGCGCCTGGCGGATGATTTTGTCTTCGAACCATGCCCGCTTGAAGAGGCCGCCCTCGCGGGGCGTCGGCCGCTGCTGATATTGGCCGGCATAGGCGTAGGAGCCCATGCCGGTTTTCAGGCTTTCGACGGTCTCGCGTGGAAACCTGACCGGGTCGAGAAGATCGCCGTCCGTGGTACGCGGATCCTCGAACCCGATTTGGGTTCGGCAGCGGCGCTCCGCCTCGAACTCCATGGGCAGGCAGAGATGGACGTAGCCCATCCCCAGCTTGATGATCGTCCCGGAGACGTCCTCAGCGTGGAGACGCTGCATCACGACGACGATCGCGGATCGCTCCTGATCGTTGAGCCGGTTCAGCGCGCCCTCTCGGAAGCGCCGTGTCGTGGTCTGCCGTTCCGCAGCGCTTTCCGCCGTCTCAGTTGAGTGCGGATCGTCGATGATCAGCCGATCGCCGCGCTGCGAGGTCAGCGACCCGAATGCGACGCCTTCTCGGCTTCCGGTGAAATTGTTGGCGAACGAGGTCTCCCCTGCCCGCGGCAGAGTAATTTCAGGCCAGAGCGCCCGATACCAATCCGACAGGATCAGATCGCGGCATTTCCGGGTATCGCGCTTGACCGGACCGTCGTTGAACGAGGTCGTCAGGTACCGCATCGAGCGGTGACCCATCGCCCATTCCCAGGCCGGCCACATCACGCTGACGATCAGCGATTTGGACGAGCCCGGCGGGACATTGATCAGCAGCCGGTTTATCCGGCCGTCCGTCACCGCCTCGAGGTGCGCGCAGATCGCGTCGAGGTGCCAGTTCCAAACCAGAGCCGCATTCGGCTCCAGAACCCGCCAGGCTTCGCGGATGAAGCCGGCCAATGTCTGACACCTGGCGCGGATGCCCTCGGCGTCCTTCGCTACCCTGTCATGCTCGCGAAGAAGCTCACGCCTCCTCCGCTCCGCTCGGATCTCCTGCAGTGTCGGCAAGCGGACCGAGGATGGCCTCAAGGCTACCGAGCTCGTCATCTGAGAGCTTGGTGAGATCATAGGTGCCGATCGATCCGGAGTGCTTGTGCTTGTCGACGATCAGACCGAACAGCTTGGCCTTTCCCATCGAAGCGGACACAGCAGCGCTTGTCTGCTTCTCCGCGATGGCGAGAACGCGTGCTTCCTCGAGCTCAGCAGCGATTGTTTCGATGGTCACCGTGGCCTTGCGAGCGGCCTTGGATTGAAGCTCGGCGATGCGCTTTGCGACCTTAACATCGCTTAACAGACGCGACGCCGCGGCTTCTGCCGAGTTCCCAGAAGCCCCGTATCCACTGGCTTTATAGGCGACGCTGGCCGGGGCACCCTTAACAATTGCCTGTGCGAAAGCTTCATGCCGGGCGTTGGTCAGAACCGGCATGCCGCGATGTACCTTTGATGTCTCGACTACGGGCAGCCGCTACACGTCGCCGTCCCACTGTTTCACCTGACCGCGCTTAAGCTGCGTGAGGCTGATGTCCACCGCCGACATCGGCTTGACGGCTTTGATTCTGGACCCCGGTTCGACCCGGTGGTCATTTCTCACTGCGTCTTCGGCCTCAGGCTCTGTGTCAAACCCGACGCAGAATATCATCGTGAACGGAGCGCCGCCTGGGATGACCGAGCGAACCTCTACCACCCACCCTTGCTCAGCAGAATCTGACATGTGTCCCCCCTGTGGTTGCGCGGGGACGATGGCGTAATGCGATCAGGTTGTCACTCTGATGGCGATCTTAGATGGCATCGCCGCTAGTGGGGCCTGGAGCAACGGGGCTGCGAGGCCGTTTGGTGTCGAGCGACACGTTTCGCGACGATGACGATTTGATGCCGTGATTTGGGGGCCCTGACAACCACCCATAATACGAGGCGATTCTTGCAACGCTACAAGATCGTGAGGATGTTGCGCGGCGACATTTTGCGAAGACGCACCATCGTCTTAGGCGCCGCCTGGCGCGCGGCTCTACAGCGGGAGCAGGACATGGATGTCGCGGACTATCGTCCCGTTGCCCTACGCAGGGGAATGCTGTTCGATGCTTGCCCAGATCGATAGGGCGGAGCGCTAGGTGGAAAAGATTGTGAAGGTGTGGGATCGCGATGTGGCGGTCAGCGTGGACCAGCGGTCTAAGACCGTCTGGATTGCGGCTGGCCAATACATGGGCCACAGCATCGAAACGAGGGGCCGATCTGCGAACTCAGCCCTTGCGCTCTGGCGTGATGCCGCAAAGTACAAAGGTGGCTAAGCGGGTCTAAGAATTCCCGCGTTCACGCCGAGCGGAAAGAAACGGAGGGGACGAATTGAACACTGACCCTGAGACCAAGATCAAAAACCTCTTGGACGGATTGAGCCACAGCGGGCTCGTGATCGTCGGCCTTCAGAATTTGTCTACCCATCTTGCGCGGCTCGCTCGATCCTATCCTGGTTTCGAAGCCGAGTTCGAGATCATCCGCGACGACATCATCCGAGAGGTCAAAAACGCAGACATCGCGGGCCCAACCTTCGAGGCTCAAGCCGGAGCAATCGCGAAAGCGCTCGCCACCCTGGAAGAAATGATGGACTTGATCCATCCGAAGAAGCCCGCGAAATGAGCGCCCCGCAGGAGCAACCTCTGGCCGACCTCACAGTCGAGCAGCAGGACTGGCTGCGATATTGGAAGGAAGCTCGGGCCGCTGCCGAACCGTTCGAAAAGCGCGCCGTCGAGTATCACAAGGCAGGGGTCGAATTCTCAAAGCTGCTGGTCACCAACCTTTTCGTACTGAACGCGGGAGGCCTGGTCGCGATACCGGCCCTGACAGCGTTTCTTGGCATCGGCGCGCTGCCGCCGGCGGATAGAGGTTTTGTCGTCGGGCTGGCCGCCGCTGGGTTCGGTAGCGGGTTGCTGTTCGCCGCTCTCTGCGCGCTCGTGACCTATAAGAACTACCACACGTTCGTAAGCGGCTGCGAACTTGAAAGAAATCGGGCTCTTTTCGATGTGAACTGGCTTCTCAAGAGAAACGGTCGAACGCTGGAAGAGTCTCAGAAAGAGAGAGACGAGATCGGCACCCAATTGGCCGCAGTTGAGAAGAAGATCGGCCGCACCTACGTCGCCGGACATGTCTTTGGGTGGCTATCGATCATGGCCTTCACGGCCTCGTCCGTATGGTTGGCGACCCGATTACGCTAGACATCGTCCACGCGCGGCCTCACGGCATCAGGCTCTCCTAGTTATCTGACTGCAACCGCGGCCCGCCGGAGCCCGCCGGCGACGGCCGCCATGGCGATCTTGCGTTGACGATCGAGGCTCGTCCTCGAGAGGACGCGGCCAGGGACGGCGTCGTGGGGCTTAAAGCGGTACGGTAGGCAGTTCATCGCCTTGCAGCGGGCCCCGAGGTCGGCATGGGCGGCTTTGATCAACTGGTCGTGACGATCCTTTGGTGCCGAAGCCAGCTTTGCATTGAGGGCCTCGACGATATCGCTAGCGATCTGCCGCCGCAGCGCAGCCCGCCACTGGTCTGCGATCGACCTGCAATCTCCGGCGCCGTTTTCTCCGCGGCCATGCGGATCCTCGTTGGCGCGGCGCATCATCTCTGATGCCAATGCTGTCGCCCGCTTCTTTCGCTGATGGAGCATACCGTTCATGTCGCGATGGGTGGCGCTGGCATAGGCCCACAGCATCAGAGCGTCTGAGGCGAGCGGCATTCCGTCGAGATGATCCATCGGCCAGCGGAGGGCCTCGTTCATGCGGGAAACCTCATCGGATGATGGCCGCGCCGCCATAGCCTGCTGCCTTTCCCGCTGCGCCAGCTCGCGCGCCTGCTGATCGACCAGGTCGGCGTATTCCTGGACCATGGCGGGCCAGCCGTTTCCGAAGCGCCCCGGGCCGACCCGGCCGCCAGACCGGCTCAGGATCTCGAAGGCCTCAATCAATCGGGCTCCGACGTGTTCCGGCGTCCATTCCGTGGGGATATCGCCCTCCCCGACCGCGGCGATGCGTGACTGCATGTCGTCGACAAGCCCGAGGAACCCGGGGATGCGATATTCGAGATTTCTCATGTTCGGGTTCCTGTCGGGAGAGCGAGCTTGCCGAGCTTGCGGCGGGCGTGGTCGATACCGTCGTCAAGGACGACGCGGGTGATGCGGTCGATCATGGTGGCGGGGCTAACTCCGGCGTCCTCGGCCAGCTCGATGATGATCTTGGCGCGGCGCTCTGCGACGAAGAGGCCGAAGCGACGTGAGCCGGAGCGGGCGAGCGTGATGCAGAAGCGCCTGGCGATGGCCCTGACACGCTGCGGGCTGATCTCGCCGATGACGGCCGCGATCTCGGCGCTGGTCATGCCTTGCGATGCCATCGCAGCGATCTGCGGGGCACGCTCCCTTGCGCTCTTGTGTTTCGACCGGTCGATCAACGGTTTCGCCTCGGATGTAAGGCCGGCGAGACGATTCCCGCCGGCCGGTTCGTGCTGATCGGCGGTCACGCGACCGCGTCGGCGAGTTCCTTGGCGACCTTGAACTTCACGACGTGCTTCGCCGGGACATTGATCATGGCGCCGGTGGATGGGTTGCGGGCGGTTCGGGCCGCGCGTGCATCTGGCTTCAGCTTGCCGACGCCTGGCAGGACGATCTCCTGCCGCGCCTTCAGGCTGCCTTCCACCGCGCGGCCGAAGCTGGCGAGGACAGAGCTGACATCCGCCTTCGTCTTGCCGGTGTCGTCCGCAATTGCCTGGATCAATTCGTTTTTGTTCATGTTCTGTCTTCTCCGGTATGGCCCTCGCTGGGCCGGGATATCCCGCCGATGGCGGAATGTGTTTGATCAGGCTGAGACAGCGCGACGGTTGCGCCCACTGCCAGTGGATCGGAACATTTTCGCGCTGCGCGGCAGCGGCTGCCGGCCGCGGTCCTCCGCCTCGTCCTTGGCTCGAGCAGCCGCTATCTCGGCCGCGACCTTGGTCGGGAAGATTTCGGCGACAGGCTTACCGTTCTCGCGGGTGACCGCGTCCGGTACCTTCACCGTGCGGACGCCGACGCCCGGCGCCTGATAGCGAGCCAGCCAACCGGTGCGGTTCGGGTGCTGCTCCGCCCAGAAGTCTCGCGGGATGCCGTTGCTGGTCATGACGCGATCCGCTTGATGCCGAACGCAGCGTGCAGACGCGGGGGGCAGATCGCAGAAAAGCTCGGACTGTCAGGTCCCTGCCCCCAATGCGGGTTCCATCGTCCGTCCTTCCATGCGGCAGCCCGGAGCAGCCACATGTCCTCGACTGCCTTCATCGCGGTTGATGGCTGGCGCTTCACGACACGGCCGACGATGGCGGTGGAAGGCAGCCACTGGCCGCCCTCGTGCTCCGGCGCTTCGCCGCGAACCAGGCTGACGATGCCATCGTGGATCGCTTCGGCGGGGTAATCAGCCAGCGCTATCATGTAGGCCCCAATGACCTGCTCAGGATTGGCGCGGTCCTGCGCTGGAAACGACGACAGCAGCAGGGTCAGATCAGCTTGCAATTCACGCTTTGTCGGCAGGCGAATACGCTCCGATGCGGAGGGGTTGTTGGGCGCTGGCAGTTGGCTGGTCATCGTCAAACATTCCGTTCATGGCATTGAGCAATCGATCTGATGGAGAAGGGCGCCGGGGCGCATCGCGGCTTCCGGTCGGACCGGCGCGCGGCAGGGATTCCTGAGCTTTCAGGATCCAGTTTTTGTAGGTCAGGCCCCAATCGAGCTTGATGGCGTTCTTGCCAGCGGCTGCTGCCCAGTAGTTCTTGAACCGCTCAGTTTCGGTTCGGCAGGCCCGATCGTCGTTGAGCTTTTCCCTGGCGTAGGCCTTCAAGGCTTCATCCGGCCACCAATCTTCTGGCAGGCGAGAGCCTCGCTTTCGGGCCTTCCGAGAGGCCTCGCCAACGACGTCAATGCCCGATGCCTGCGCGGCCCGAAGAGGCGAAGTCTCTGAGGGGATTTCAGTGTTTTCAGTGCCTTCTAGTTTGTCCCGGTCTTGTCCCGCTCTTGTCCCGGATGTTGTCCCGCTCTTGTCCCGGTCTGGTAGAGACACCCGTTGATAATCGCTGTAATTACAGATAGTTATGATAGGCGTTCTTGTCCCGGTTTCCGATCGGAGCATGTCCCGATTTTCGAGCATGGTCAGAAAACGGTCGACGCGGGATTTCGACCACTGCCAGGCCTCCGCCATGAACCGGATGGAATGGCAGAGCTGACCGCGCTGCAAGGCGATGATCTTGCCGTCGGCCCGCTTGCTCCGCTCCTTAAACGCGGCCTCGGCGACCAGCCAAAGCCACGCCTCCCGCTGTGTAAACGGTTCGGGCTGGAAGGCTGGATGATCGAAGATGCCGCGATCGACGGCAAAGACACCGCGCTCGCTCATGACCACCTCTGCTGATCGGCGAGGATGGAGCGGCCCGGATCGCACCAGAGCGTGGCGCGGCCGGTCGAGCCCTGACGGGATTTCTCGATGCCGATCTCGATCTGATTGCGAACCGCGGCCATCATCTCGATCGCGGCGGGATCTTCCGAGCGAAACGCTTGGGACCGCTCGAGGTAATAGGCCTCGCGGTACAGCATCAGGACGGCGTCAGCGGCTTCCTCAAGCTCCCCAGAGGCGCGCAGGTCCGAGAGCATCGGGCGCTTATCGTCACGGGCCTCGACGCCGCGATTGAGCTGGCAGCAGAGAACAACGGCACAGCCGAGTTGCTTCGCCATCACCTTTGCGCCGTTGGCAATTTCGCCGAGCTCTCCGACGCGGTTGCCCTGGTGGCGGCTGGAGCCCTTCACGATCTGCGCGTGGTCGATGATCACCAACGATAGGGGCGTATCGGCCCGCGCCATGGTGGCGGCCTGTTTCTTCGCCGCCAGATGGATGTCTTGGATCGTCAGTGCTGGCGTGTCGTCGATATGGAGCGGCAGCTTCTCCGCCTCGGCGCTGGCCCAGATGAACTTCTCCAGCTGATCCTCGGTGAGCTTCCCAGCGAGGACGTCGCCGTAGACCGGGCCTCTCCCACCGATGCGCTCGCAGATGATGCGGGCTGATATCTCGCTGGCTGGCACCTCGAGCGAGAAATAAATGGCGCCTTTGCCCCTCGTGGCCATTTTGCCGCCGAGCGCGGAGGCGACGAGGGTTTTGCCCTGGCCGGTTCGCCCAGCGAGGATGATCAACGATCCTGGGGCCAGGCCGCCCATCGGAAGATGCTTGTCGAGATCAGAAAGCCCTGTGGCTGGCGGACGCTCGCGAGTGCCTTGGAGCATTTCTTGAGCCGCGAGGCCGACGGCCGCGGCAATCTTCCCGAGGCTGCCCCTCGTCGATCCTGATCGCTCTATGGCGCTGTCGCGCAGCCCATCGACCGTCTCGATCAAACTCCTGGCGAGCGTCACCGAATCGGCGCCGGCGACTTCGTCACGCGCCTTGTCTGCGGCGTCGAACACCCGGCGAATGACCCATGCCGACCGAACGATCGACGCGTATTCGGCCAGCGAGTTGGCGCGCGCCGCCTCTGCCATGATCTTCGCGAGGAAGGCTCCGGGGCTCGCGCCCTCGCCCACAACGAGACCGGCACCACCCTGCAGAACGGTACGATGATCGATTGCCCCGCCGCGCGAGACGATGCCCTCAATGCGCTGCCAGAGCGAAGCGCAGCCCAGATCACCGAAGTGAGCAGCTTCAAGGCCAGTCTGGAGAACCGACCCCAGAGCCTCGGGATGAAGGATCACGCCGCCGATCAGTGCCGTCTCAATCTCGACGATGCTGTCAAACCAGAACTTGATCTGGTCGACCTGGGCATGTGCGTTCACAGCCGCGCCCTCCCCTCAAGGAAGCCGACGAGGACGCCCATCACGAGGCTGAAATCGAGAGGGCTGACGAAGCCGTTCCGCTCGACGCGACCGAGCGCCATTTCGAGCGCGACAGCCGGTGATTTCCGCCCGCAATCGAAGTCGGGGTTCAGATTGGCGTCAGTGGTCCATGTGATCTTGGCGTCTCCCGCGCCATAACGATCCGTGGCGAGGATCAAGTTGAAGCCGACGGCTCCAATGTCGACGACGATGGGAGTGCTCATGCCGCTTCCGCATCGTTCAGAACGTCGAAGAGATCGGGAATGGAGATGCTTCGTTCAGTGGCCTCTAAGACCTTCACACCATCCAGGAAGTAGCCCGAATTCAATTCGACAGACCGGCCGCAGCGCCGGAGCCTGATGGCTCGCATCGGCACCGTGAAGAGGCCGCCGAAGGGATCAAAGACGAGCTCTCCTGGCTCGCTCCAGCGCTCGATAAGGCGATCGACAATATCGAACTGCAGCGGGCACACATGCTGCTCCCGCCCCTTCGCCGCCTGCGTGGTATTGAGCGTCAGCATGCGGTTGACGTCGGCCCACACATCATCGCGGTTCGTCCCGGGATGCAGCGCCATATAAATGGATGGTAGGCGCTGACGTTCGGCGAGGGCTTCGCCGATGCGGACATGCGTCTCGAAATCGTAGACGCGCCCGGCGCTCGCTTCCCGGAATACCTTCGGAAGCAGGTTGGGATCGATCGCCATCAGCTCTTCCGGCGTCATCAGCCGGTTGCCGGAGGATCGCCAACGCGCATGCGCGTCGAGCTGCCAACGCGCCAGGCTGTAATCGACGATCCGCTTCTGAACCGGATCGTCGGCATAACCCTTGCTGCGATCGGTCTGGACCTTCCGGAAGAGCAGCACGAACTCCGGCGAGCCGACGCCCATCTTCGTGCCATCCTTCCGCATCTCGGAATATCCGAGGCGATAGGTCTGGTTGTTCTCACGAACGACGTCGGTATCGATGTAAATCAGCCCAAGATAGGCGAGGCCGTGCTTGGCGTAGTGGCCGATACACTTGGCGTGGAACGGATTGACGGTCGGAAAGCCCAGCCCTGTGACGTTGCCGAATAGGATCCTGTCTTTGACATGGATGCAGGCGAGCCGGCCGGGCTTCAGGATCCTGATCAGCTCCGGCGTCAGATAATCCATCTGCCCGAAGAAGTGTTCGTCGTCGTCGGTATGGCCGAAATCATTATAGCTCGGCGTATATTCATAGTGGTTGCTGAACGGGATCGACGTGACGATCAGGTCGACCGAGTTATCAGCCATCGACCGAGTCTCGGCGACGCAATCATTGTTCGCCACCTGCCAGCCGTCGCCGTGCGCCTCGATGCGCTCGACGCCGATCGCGCGGGTCAGTTCGGCAGAGAGATTGAGCGGGTTGAGCCCATACTCACGGATGATGTCTGACATGGTGGAGACGAGCCTGTCGTGATCGGCCCATTTCGCCTGCAGGTCGCGCACGACCTCCCGTTCGCTCTCTGCGTGGATGATGTCGATCTCCACGGTGTTGAGCTGCAGGAAACGCTGGATGCGGTGAATGGCCTGGATGAAATCGTTGAACTTGTGCGAGACGCCGACGAACACGGCCTTGTGGCAGTAGCGCTGGAAGTTGCAGCCGGAGCCGGCAATCACCGGCTTAGCGGCGAGATGGCGGAACTTGCCATCGGAGAAGTCGATGATGGTCTGCTCGCGCGCGTCGAGATCCTGCGAGCCGAATACCGAGCGCACGCCTGGCACTGCCTTCTCGATCGCGCGGCGCTCGTCCTCGAGGTCGTGCCAGAGCAGCCGATGCGCATCCGGATCCTCCGCGATGATCGACGCCATCCTGTCGATGCGCGCTGGCAGCGTGTCGCGCCGCTCCTTTGCCTCCTGCATCAGCCCGCGCGCGCCGTCGCGGAACAGGATGCCCTGGCCGTCGCGGTTCTCGCCGGCATCGGCAAGGTTGGTTTGGACCTCGTGCCAGCGCACGATCATCTCAGGGAGAGCGTAGCCCTCATCCGAGAAGCCCAGATCGGAGGGCCGCTGCACGAAGCAGGCCCAGCTGTTCACCCAGAGCCAGAACTCGCGTTCCTTGTGCGGGTAGAGCGTAAGGTTCCCAGCTTCTGAGCTGTCGCGCTGGAAGAATCGCGTCAGGGCCTGGCCGGTATCCATCACCCCCAGGAAGCCGGCGTAATGGATCAGCTCCTTTGTCCGGTTTGGTGATGGCGTCGCGGTCGCGACGAATCGGAAGCGGACGTTGGCGAACAGCGACAGGAAGGTCTGGAAGGTCTTGCTGCCGAAGCTGCGCAGCACACTTGCCTCGTCGAGGCTGGCGACGTCGAAGAGCGCAGGGTCGAGCTTGCCGTCGCGGACGCTCTCATAGTTCGTCAGGTAGACGCCGGGTCCGTCGACATCCTCGTTGCGCCGAATGAAGCGGACCGACGGCGCCCGCTCCGGATGTCCGTCGAGCCAGGCTGCGAGTTCCGCCCTCCGCTCATCGGTTATCCGGGGATGTTCACCTGTCGAGAGCACATGGGCGTCGCGCTTGAACTCCTGCCGGACGCCCAACGGCAGTACGATCAGCGCGCGGGCCTGCCGGCCGCTCTCGCGCAGAATCCGGCCGAGGGCGATCCGCGAGACCTCAATCTGCATGAAGGTCTTGCCGAGCCCGAAGGCGCAGAAGATCGCCCGCCGGCCGCCGCGCACGGCCCAACGCACAATCGCGCGCTGATGCGGCAGCAGGATCGGGTTGATTTCCTCGGGCGCGACATCGAAGCCAATCGCTGGCGCCAAGCGCACCTTCGCCTCGAGGAAGACGCGATACGGATCAGTGAGTGCGTTCATGGCCGCCCCCGCAGAAGGCTCTGCGCAGCCCGCTTGTCGAACTCCTGGCGGGATATCCTGATGTTGCGGCAGTAGGCTTCGATCTCAGCCTCGAGCGCGGGCGACAACCCGGCTTGCTCAATGATCGTTATGCTGCGGGCGGTCCCTGACACGCGGCGGACGAAGCCACGCTCTTCCAGGCGATCGATCATCGCAGCGACGGCGCCGCGAGATCTAATACCCAAAGCTGTGGCCATTTCGGCGTAGCTCGGCGCGCAAGCATTCCGACGGGAAGCGGACTGGATGAAGGCCAGCAGCTGAGCAAGCCGCGGTGTGAGCCCCTGCCTCATCAGGCGACGCCTCCCAGCAGCGCGACACCAGCAGGCCGCCGGCGGGCATAGGTCGCGACGCCGAAATCCCAGCAGCAGATGGCGTCTGAGCGGTCGCGCTTAGCTTTCGGGAGCACATATTCGGTGTAGCCGAGCAGGTGGCATCGCTCGGCGACGAGCTGCTTGATATCCTCGCTGGAGCCCTTCCGCTTTCGACCTTGGCCGATGAAGTGCAGGCAGGCTGTCGAACGCGCGACGCGCTCAAGACGAACATGGAAGCGCTTGCAGAAATTGAAGAGGCCTTGGTCAAGAGAGACCGCGACCATCGCGGCGTCATCTGACTTCTGGCCAGCGATTGGAAGCATCGCTTCAGCAATGATGAGTTCGGGCTTTGCGTACTGGGGGAGCGGCTTGATGAAAGTCTGCGTCAGCCACGCCTCGATATTGTAGCCAGCCATTTGAAATGGCTCGTGCGGCTTGCGGAAGCGCATCGAAAAGCTCTCCAACTGCGAAGGATGGTTGATGCGGGAGTCGCCGATGGCGACCCCCGTGACGGTTCCGAGGTCGAGGCCGACCGTGAACATCAGTGGACGCGCGAGAACGTGCCGGCGCCTTCGGCGTCGCCGCGCTCTTCTTCCTGTCGCCGCAGGAAGGCGGGGCGCAGATCGGCGTCGTCGTCATCCTCGCCGGCAGGCGGAGGGGGCGGTGGCGATGCAACCGTCGTGGCCTCACCCGGCTCATCAGCTTTGGCCTTCCGGCCGCGCCTGGGCTTTTCAACTGCAGAGGGATCGACGGTCGGGAGGTCGAGGGCCTTGGCCGCCTTCTTGCGGTTGGCAGCCTCGGTCAGGTTGGCCTCGAAGCGCTTCAGGGATTCGTCGTGGGGCAAGCCGCCGGGCGCAGTATTGAGGTTGGGATCGGGCTCGACAGCGGCGCGATCCCCCTGCTCGCCTTCGTCGTGGCCGGCCGTCTGGTTGGCCATGTCGGCCAGGTTTCCGACGTGCCCCTTGTCCTTCGTGACCTCGCGATAGATGTCGAGCGCCTGCTGACAGTGCGCAGCGGTATCATCGGCCCGGATCTCGTTGTTGCCGTGGATCTTGAGCAGCATCTCCAGCAACGCCATCGACTTGGGGTTGCCGTTGCCGACCTCGTAGAACGACTTCTTCCGCTCCTTGCTGGCGGTCATGTTCTGCGTGGCCTTGTCCTTAGCGACAAGGCTCTCGCGTGCGATCGCAAGCATCTGCGCCTGCTGTGGAAGTTTGGTTGGTTCGCTCATGGGGCATCTCCGTTTGTGCGGTCGGTTGAGTTTGCGCCCCCCGGCGATTTCTGATTTTCCAAGGCGCTGGCCTGCTCGTGGCACCAGAGCGCGCGTGCTGAATGACGATCACTCCTGCGCAGCGCACGCCGCGCCAGCCGCGAGAACACGGCGAAGCCAAAGGCATAGGCAGTGGCGAGAAGGCCCCGCATGGCCTCTCCTTCATGTTCAGACGCCAAGGGCGTCGAGTTGGGATTGAATGCGACGCTGCTCGGCGCGAAGGGCCTCATGCTGTGCGCGCCGGTGGGCTTCATCGAGCCAGGCCGGAGCCTGTGGGTAGACCGCGACGAGGAAGGCGGGGCCGTACGCGAAGATCAGGCGCGAAAGGCCAGCCCACGATGGCTTCGCAACGCCCTCGAGCCACTTCCGGACGGTATCTGCCGGAATTCCCGTATCGTAGGAGACGTTGTCGGCAGTCTTCGCGGGATACAGGCCCCGCAGAAAATCAAGCGCCCGCTCGGGGCAGGCTTGGGGAAAGCTCACCCCAGCCTTTCCGTTTTTCCGTCCAGTCATTCCTGACGCCCTCTGTGATGTTGGGTTCACAGACGGAGCGGCGGCCTTCGAGGGGCGAGCGACGTCGGAAGATGCGGATTTCAGGGGTTTGCGGTTTGCAGACCGCCCCCCACCAGAATGAGAGGATGGAACCGATGCCAGAGAAGCAGACAGGACCACCATGTCAGGCCCTCTTTTCGATGAGAGCGCCGCCACAAGATCCGATCGCGGGAACGATCAGACGATGAGCCGGATGCTGAAAGTCGATGAGGGCCTGGTGCTCACCATGCTGGAGACGATGCGCAGGAGCGTCATCGCGCTGGCATGCAGGGGCTGTCTTGCAGAGGACGATATCACCCTGCTCGTGAGCGGGGCGATGTCCGTTACAGCGCATGGTCGGAACACCGCGCTTCATATCAAGCTCGACCAAATTGAGGCTGATGGCTATCGAGCCGCGAAGGAGTTTGCCGCGACATCAGCGGGCTCCTGCGGCAACTATGAGAGCTAGGACGATAGGCGCCGAGGCTAGGACCAATGCCAGCCCGATCCCCGCTCCGATCGCGATGCTGGTGAGCGTCCGCGTCATCGGGGCACCACCAGCAGGACCGGCAGAACCGCCATCGCAAGCCCGAGCAGCGAATATGCCGAACCGCGTACGGGCCAACATCACGCGGCTCTATCGTCGGGCTTTGCGCCGAAAATGTCGGGCCGAAGATCATGGCGAGAAACGCCGGTGATGCTCTCGACCTGCAGGACGCGCGCCGCCGGGACCCGCTTCCACTGGGGGATAGCTTGAGACGAAATCCCAAGGGCTCGGCTAAGGGCGACGGGACCGTCAGCGGCTTCGATGGCTCGTTTAAGGGCGCTGTTGCTCATAGCCTCAAAAGAAAGCACGACTTGCTTTTTAAAGCAAGCAATACTTTCATTGCAGCCGAAAGCGCCACTCTTACAGTGCGCCTCATGGAAAAAAACGAGCTCGGCCACGCGCTACGCGCAGCACGCAAGGCAAAAGGCCTGTCAATGGCGGAGCTCGCCGAGCAGCTGGGCTTCAGCACGGCGGCCATTCAGCAATGGGAGACAGGCAAAACAAAGCCGAAGCCGAACAACCTTGTCGAAGCTGCGCGGGCTCTTGACGCAGATCCGAGGCGACTCTTGGCTATCCAGGCGAAGCTGCATGGAGCGACCGAAACGCCCGAGACCCCCTCGACTGTCGAGACACCCGAGACCGGCTATCGGGCGACGCCAAACGCGACCCCTGATCCGGCCCCCGCCCTACTCCCGACCATTTCTTCCGCCCCTCGCGATATTGAGGAGCTAGGAATTACAGTTGGCGGCTTCGCGGACGACGATAGCGCGTTCGAAATGAACGGCCAGGTCGTCGACATGGTGCCACGCCCGCCGGGGATTGCGCACCGCAAAGGCGTCTTCGCTCTCCGCGTCGGCAACGAAAGTATGATCCCGAAGTTCGAGGACGGCGAGCGGATCTATGCTGAAAAGCAAAAGCCGGCCGTGCGCGATTACGTCGTTGTGGAGCTGTACCCTCGCGAAGAGGGGCGGCCCGGGAAATCCTTCGTGAAGCGCCTTGTCAGCATGGACAGCAACCGCGTGGTGGTTGAGCAATTCAATCCTCGCGGCAGGCTCGAGTTTGATCGGCGCGAGATCAAAGACATCTTTCGAGTCATCCCCTGGGTGGAGCTACTGGCCTTCTAATCCGCCCGCCATCTGAATGTAGGGATGAGATCGAGATTCCGGCCCGGGCGCCCCAGCCTGCGGCAGACAGAGCACACGAGCTTGGGCCGAAGGGTCATCTCACAGTGCAGACCCTTGCTCATGAAATCGGCAAGCGCAGCGGGCCCGGCTCGATGGCTGTGCCCGCAGTCATGGCAATAGATGTTTAGCGCGTCAAAATCGGCGAGCCCTAACTTCTGAGGCTGCGGGTATGAGCTAACGAGGCCGCTCATGACCAATCCTTTCTGTTCCGTTTATGTTCTCATTTAAGGCAGAGGGCCTGACACGAGTCGAGTCTGATTCGCGAGATGCGCATAAAAGAAAATACAAGTTCGACTTACATTGACGCTTGCAGTAAAATAAAAGCCGTGCTTACATTCTCTCCATATTCATTGGAGAGACGGCCATGGCCCGCATCCACGATCACACCGTTTATCTCAGCATCGGCAGCAACGAGATTGCGTGCGAACTGACGTTCACGGTCACGCCGGGTTTTGCCGGCGACCGGGTTGATCCGCCCTACCCTGCTCAGTGCGAAATCCGCACGGCTGAAGTTGTCGTGGTTGAGCAGGCCCCTTTCGGTCAGCAGCCGAAGGCGAGCCGTGCGGATGCGCCTCAGTGGCTCATCGACGTCATCTCGAACGATCCCGACATCCACTCGGACATGCTCCACGAGGCCGGGGCCGACTCCGACCGGGCCGACGACATCCGCGATCAGCTTCGCGATGACGCGCTCACCTCCCGCGAAATGGGGAGGGCCGCGTAATGGCTTGGACAGCCGATCAAATTGCGTCCGAACTGGACGGGATCGCCGCCTCCGACGAGGCGTTGGAAAAGCGCATCACCCGCCTGCTGCGGAACTGCCCGCCCGACGCGAGGGCGAAGCTGGAGGCCACGAGCCTCGGCTCCGAGAGCCCACGAGCTGCCGACGCCAAGCGCGTCGCTGACGAACTCGTCCCACCCGTTCCGATGAAGGGAGCCGCGTGATGGCCCCGATCACCTACTTCGTGCCTGCCGTCGACCTGAACGAGGCCCGCGACATCGCTTATGCGGTCGATGCCGGACGCCTCAAGTATGCCGATCACTATCGGAGCGAGGAAGCCGCGGAGCGCATCTGCCAGCACTTCCGGCGGCTCGGCTGCACTCCCCGCCGGGTGTTCCCGATCATCATCGACCGCACCACGACCCACGACGGTAGCATCCCGGTCGCGCGCCTCGTCGACAGCGCCGGAGAGATCGCTGCAGTTCTGGTCCTCTTCGCGATGGGTGCCGCCGTCGGCTTCGCCAGCATGCTCGAGGTGTTCGCATGAACGGCGAAGCCGCTCCTGGCATCGCGCCCTCCTGGCTGCTGGCCGTGCTGTTCGCGGCGATCGTCGGCCTCACGGCCTACGCCTTCCTCCGGGCGATCTACGACGCCCCGATCGATTGGGAGCAGGACGCTTCCAACGATCAGCGCCGCCCCATCGAAGACATCGCCCGCGACGCAGGGCTCTGAAACCAACCGCACACATCCCAGCAGGAACGAAACCATGAGCCAAGCAGCGATTGCGCCCCGCAAAGACTACGACTGGTGGCGTGCGGCGGTCAGCGGCCGGCGCGGAGAACTCGTCGTCGGTGAGTGCGAGTGCGGCTACTATGCGGAAAAGAACCGGATCCCGGTCGCTATCACTCGCGAGGGAGATGGATCGCTCAAGGCATGGATCGGCGACAAGGCCAATCTGCGCACGGTTGCGGCGGATGCAGGCTTCGCCGAGACGCGGTTCTCGTTCTTCTGCACGAAGCCGGTCGCCTATGAGCATTATAAGGCGGCCTTCGATGGCAAGGGCTGGCCGTGGGAGGTTCCTGATCCGGACGCCGATACCACCCGCGCCGAGAACCCCCGTGCGGTGCCCGGCAACAATGAGCCGCCGGAAGACCTGACCCCTGATCAGGAAATCGCGCGCAACGTTGCCGCGCTGGAAAAACAGGTGAAGGCTTGGCTCGAGGAAATTGGCGGCAAGCCAACGACCAAGATCCAGGCTGACCTCGTCGCAAACTATCGCGAAAAGTTTCTGGCGTTCGAAAACGAGGCCGAAGCGAAGCGCTCAATCGAAAAGAAGCCGCATTGGGACGCAGGCAAGGCCGTCGATGCGAAGTGGAATCCCATCATCGACGGGGCCAAGACGCTCAAGGGCCAGCTTTGGGACATCGGGCAGGCCTACATCAAGGCCGAGAACGCCCGTCTCGCTGAGGAAGCCCGCGTCGAGAACGAGCGGCTGGCGGAGGCCGCAAAGCTCGCCAAGGCCCTGAACCCTGAAGCGCCGCCTGTCGAGGTGGCACCCGTCGTCGCCAAGACCGTTTCGATCGGCACCGTTCGCCAGGTCAGCGAGAAGAAGGGCGGGCAGGTCGTCCTAATCGAGAACCTCGAAGCGTTCGCCGGCTATCTCGGCAAGATCAACAACGCCGAGATCCGCGCGCTGGCTGAGAAACTGGCCACCAAGATGGCGAAGGTCGGCGTCCCGCACATGCCGGGCGTGACCGTCGACGGCAAGCCGCGGCTGGCGCCAGACGCAGCCTAATCCCCGCCAATCGAACCGAAAGCCTCACAATGAACGCTCAGACCCCATCCACGGCACTTACCAACGTCGAGCCAGCTCATCCCCGTGTCGCGGGGCTCGGCGCCGGCGCCGTCATGGCGATCGTGCCGCAGACGTTCGACGATGTCTTTCGGTTCTCTCAGGTGCTCTCCAGGAGCGGTCTCGTTCCGTATGGGATGAACACCGCCGAAAAGGTCTCGGTGGCGATCCTCACGGGACTGGAACTGGGCATCAAGCCGATGCAGGCGGTCCAGGGCATCGCCGTCATCAATGGCGCGCCTAGGATTTGGGGCGATCTGGCGCTCGGCTTGGTGCGTGCTTCGGGCCTGCTGGAAGAGTTCTCCGAAACCTACGAGGGCACGCCACCTGTCGACTGGGAGAAGCCGAAGGGCGACGAGCTCCAGTTCAAAGCGATCTGCCGCGTGAAGCGGAAGGGAGAGGCCGCAGTCATCTCCGAATTCTCCATTGCAGACGCGATGACCGCGAAGCTTTGGCAGAAGAAGGGCGGCCAGAACAACGACAAGGACACTCCGTGGGTCACTAACCCGAAGCGGATGATGAAGATGCGGGCCCGTGGCTTCAGCCTGCGGGACACCTTCACCGATGTGCTCAAGGGGATGACCCTCGCGGAGGAGATGATCGGCGACGACGTCGATGATGCCGATTTCAGGCCGGCTCCTGATCGCGGCCCGCCCCCTCCGCCTCCTGCTCCCGACGCAGAAGACGCAACCATCATTTCCGAGACCGCTGCCGGAGCTATCCCCCCCGGCCAACCGGCAGCGCAGGACGTCGGGGCATCGCTTGGCAATCCCGCCGAGAATGCTCCGGCGTCCGCCGAAGATCAGGGGGAACTGATCGACCCGAACGATATCCTCGCCAACCTGATCGACATGCTGGCGCTCGCTAAGGACGCGGCGACGATCGAAGAGGGTTACGCGCATCTCGATGTCGAAGCCGAGCTGGCTGGGTTCGAGGGGTACGTCGAGAAGGCCCGGGAGGTGAAGGCGTCGCACCTGGCGCGGGTCGAGAAGCTTGCCGCCGGTACGGCCGGTCAATGCGCGGAGGCCGGCGCACCGCCGCCACCGCCGATGGACGACGACATCCCGGCCGGGAACGCAGAGCGAGTCATCAATACTGCCGCGGATTACGAGACGGTTCTGACCGAGAAGCTGACGGCCGCGACCAACGTCGACGAATACGAGGTGGTTCGCGCGTGGTGGGGTACGACGCGCCCTCAGCGTCACGCCCTCGGCATCACAGAACACGCCGACATCGCCCGACTGCAGGATCTGTTCAAGACCTGCAAGACCCGGCTCGGGATCTGACCCATGCAGCGCGGAGACGAAATCCTTGCGAGGTGGGACGGCCGGGCTCTCCGCGCCGTCGGCGGACGGGATCGCGACGCCATCGCGGCCTTCCCAACCGACACGGTATTCTCGCTCAAGAAGTGGGAGCCTGGCACTCAGGCCGCACGAGCATTTGTCTCTGTCTTCCTGAAGGTGTTCGCCGAGGTCCACCCTGATCCGAAGATGACCGACCAGAAGCTCAAAACTGCTCTGAAGACGGAGCATCACTGGGTTGATGGCGTCGTGTTCGACGCAGCCGGCGGCGAAGCTAAGCTGAAATCGATCGGCAAGATGGATCGCGACGAGCTCGCGATCTTTACCGAGCAGGCCAAGGCGCTCGCTGCCGAGCTTGGCCTCGATGTCGAGGCGCTTGAGCGCGAAACCATGGAGCGGATCAAGCCGAAGGCGGCGCGGTCATGAAGAAGCGCCCCGCGTTCAAGCTCGACACTTTCAAGTCATGGCTGACCGAGTGCGGCGCTGTCATTCAGCCCCCGACAAGCCAATGGGAAATTCTTCGCGTCCAGACTTGTGACGGCGTTCAGGTCGTCTATCGGAACTCGAAAGAGGTTCAGACATGGCCGGAGTCGCTCATCGTTGCCCGTGAGGCCTTCGAGCGCGGCAACCGCATGAGCCTTTCGCCCGACATGAAGGCGCGAAAGAAGCTCCGCCATCTGATCGAGGATCTAGCGGCGCGAGACGGCCTTTGGTGCTGGTTCTGTGAGGTTGGGTTTCTGACTTCGGACAGCGTCGAGATCACGATCGAGCATCTCGTTTCGAAGTCGCACGGCGGCCCGAACCATCCTTCGAACCTCGTCATCGCATGCAAGCCCTGCAACACCGAAGCCGGACACCTCTCGGTTTCGGAGAAGGTTGGCCTCCGCGACCGCAAGCGTGGCTTTGTCTGCGCAGAGGTTCGAGGCGCAGCATGAAGCGCGCACTTCCCCGTCCCGTCGTGATGAACGGTACCGAGCGCCCGCGCGGGCTCTGGCGGATCGCTGGTGTGGGCCCCTGCGAGTGGATCCTGTCGCATCGCTGGTTCTTCCGGATGATGGGATGCGACTACTTCGCGTCGATTTACACGCCGAAGCCCAACCCGAAGCGTCGCGGAGCTGTTCCGGGCCTCGACCAGCTGCATCCCTATCGACGTGATGATGGGGTGCCTTTCTGATGCGCGCCTCCGATCATCGCAAGGCGATCCCGATTGGCGTGAAGCTGCATTCCGCGCTGCTGCTGCTCGGCTACACGGACGAGCAGATCAAGACCGGCATCCAGTGGGACCATTTCCCGGCGATCACGCTGCGCACGGTGAACGAGGCCGGCGAACTCGTGCCGGCGGTGAACGACCCGCGCTTCATCCGGCCGCTCCTGAAGCCGGAGCACGACATCAAGACCTTCGGGCCGGGAGGCGAGAAGCGGATCACGAGCGCCGGCGGGGACATCCACGCGAACGCTCACACCCGTCGCCTATCGAAGAAGGAGGCCGAGTTCCGATCCCGCGTCCTGGCGAAGGCCGAAGGCGAAGCGCCGCCACCGACGAGGCGGAAGGCGGCGATCCCTTCGCGCCCGCTCCGCAGCAATCCGAAATTCCCATCCGCCAAGAGGAGCCAGCCATGAACACCTACAGCATCAGCCAGATGGCCTTGGACTTCAGCGTCACGCTCCGCACGTTGAGGTTCTACGAACAGCGCGGTCTGCTGTCGCCGCAGCGCGCCGGCTTGGCCCGCGTCTACAGCCAGGCAGACCGCGAGCGCGTCCGTGAGATCCTGGTGATGCGGAAGCTCGGCTTCACGGTCACCGAGATCAAGACCGGCTGCTTCCCGCGCGAGAAGCTCATGGATCAGCTCGCCCTTCTCCGCGATCAGCGCGCGCAGCTCGACGAGAGTATCAGCGAGCTCGAGACCCGGGTGGCGGCATGAGGACGCGTCTCTACCTGGACCTCGACGGCGTGATGGCCGATTTCGATGCGCACTTCCCGGCCGTGTTCGGGCTGGACCATCGTGGCATGGCTGACGACGCCATGTGGCAGACGATCAATGCGCACCCGAGCTATTTCAGGGACATGCCGCCCTGCCCCGGCGCGATCGAGTTCTTTCGGGAAATCGCCCACCTCGACCCGATCGTGCTGACAGCCTGCCCGCGCACGAACTACGCGAACGCGGCAACTCAGAAGCGCGCTTGGGTGCGCGAGCATCTCTCGACCAGCATCACGGTCCTGCCGGTCATGGGCGGCCACAACAAGCCGCTCTTCATGCACGCGCCGAAGGACATTCTGATCGACGACTTCCGGCGCAACACCGAGGCCTGGTCGGCGGCGGGCGGCGTTTCGATCCTTCATCAGGATTTCAGAGACACGCGCCTGCAGCTTCAAACGATCCTCGCAATCCGGAACCGGCGTTCTGCCCGCTGAAAGGTACCGCCGATGGCTCACACGACAGGCATTTCCTGGGCAGATAAGACCTTCTCGCCGTGGACCGGTTGCATGAAGGTCAGCCCGGCGTGCGACGGGTGCTACGCCGCTCACCTCATGGATACCCGCATGCACCGGGTCGAATGGGGCGAGCCGGGCGCCGGCGAAGGCACGCGCTCGCTCATGTCGGACGACTATTGGCGCAAGCCGCTGGCCTGGAACCGAGAGGCGGCGCAGACCGGCGCCCTCCCTTGGGTGTTCCCGTCGCTTTGCGACCCGTTCGATACGGCGGTGCCCGCCGCGTGGCGCTGGCGCTTCGTGGATCTCATGGAGGCCACGCCGAACATTCTCTGGCTTCTGCTGACCAAGCGGCTCGGCAACGTCCTGAAACTCACCGATCCGTTACGCGGTGAGAAAGCTCTGCCGCGCAACGTCGCTATCGGCGGGACGTTCTGCAATCAAGCCGAGTGGGATCGGGATTCCCCGAAGCTCCGCGAGATCGATGAGCGGTTAGATCCTCTGTTCGTCTTCGGCAGTTTCGAGCCGCTTCTGGGCCTGATCGACTTCCGCGGCGGATGGAGCCCGGACTGGATCATCGTCGGCGGAGAGACCGACCAGGGCGCGCACCAAGCCAGGCCGACACACCCCGTCTGGGTCCGTGCCTTGCACGATCAAGCGGTCAGCCGGCGTGCCATCTTCCACCTGAAGCAGTGGGGAGAATGGCGGCACGCACCAGATCGCGCCCGGTTCCCTGACGCTATTCGAGAGAGATGGCAGCGCGTGGATTCCGCGATGAGCGGCATCCGCCCTGCCTTCATGGTCAAGGAAGGGAAGCGCCGAACCGGCCGCCTGCTTGACGGCGTTGTCCACGATGCGCGCCCGGCCGTGCCGGCCATGGAAAGCAGGAGGCTGCTTTGACCGATCGACCCATCCTGTTCAGCGGGCCGATGGTCCGCGCGCTGATCGCCGGCCACAAGACGCAGACGCGGCGCGTGATCACCAAGGCCCGAACCTTGGCAATTCCGGACGCGCCCGCCCTCACATTGAGCGACGACGATCTCGCGCGGGCGATGCAGAACGCATCCGACTTCCGCCGGCTCGACGGCGATATGTGGACGTGGAAGGCCGACGCTTTCGAGCATCAGGCTCCCGCAACCAGAACGAACTGGCATGCCCATCTCGGCCACGCACCCGGCGACCGGCTATGGGTGCGCGAGGCGTGGCGCTGCAACGGCTGGGCGACCGACGTTGCCACCATCTTCTATCGGGCGAGCGAGCGCGACGGCTACACCGCCATGTGCGAGCAGTACCCGGTCGCGGATCACAAGCCGCTTCGCGTCACGACAGGATGGCGCCCGGGCATCCACATGTCGCGCTGGGCATCGCGGCTGACGCTGACCGTCACCGATGTCCGCGTCGAGCGGCTGCAGGACATCAGCGAGGACGACGCGATCGCCGAGGGCATCGTCTGCGAGAACGTCATCGTCGGCACGACCAGTTATGGCCGCGGCCCGGTCGAGATCACGGCTGACCGCTACTTCTTTGACGGCTGCGACGACGAAGGCTTTGAAGACGCCGTCTCGGCCTACGCGGCACTCTGGGACCAGATCAACGGCGCCGGCGCCTGGGCGCTTAACCCCTGGATCGTGGCCTACAGCTTCAGCGTCCAGCGCGGGAACATCGATGCGATCGTGAAGGAGGCAGCATAGCCATGTCGCGCGCCCTCCCCGCACGCTTCCCGCCTCACGGCGCTTGGCCGGAGATGATGCGCGCCGACACCGCGGCTGCATTTTTCGATCGGAAGAACACCAAGGAGCTCGCCGCTGCCGTAGTGCGCGGCGAAATCCCACCACCATGCGGGACAACCGGATCAGGCAAGGCCAAGGAGCCAGTCTGGACCCGCTCGTACTGCGTGGCCTTTCTGCTCTCGCGGTACGATGGTGGCGCTGCTGGGCGCGTCGAGACCGAAGATTATGCAGATCTGGTGTGAACATGATCCGAAAGAAGCCGCGATACACGAATCGAAAATGGCTCACCGGCGCGAGGTGTTGGGCCTATTACTTCACGGTCCCGAGCTGGGCGCGCACGCGCAACTGCACAGTCGAAGACAAGGCTCTCGGCACTGACCGCGACGCTGCGTACGATTATGTCGAGACCGTGCTTTTGAAGCAGTTCGACTCATGGCGAACTGGCGGGCTGTCCGATCTAGCCCCGGCGCGCGGGGCCGTCGGCACATTCGACTGGCTCGTTACGACCTTCAAGGCGCACAAGAAATACAAGGATCTCAGCGACGGGCAGCGCCGCAATCATGAGCGCGGGTTCGACATGGTCGCCAATTTCGTCGTGAAGGATGGCCGGCGCGTCGGCAGTCTCAACCTGGTTGGGATCACCACCAACATGGCGGACCGGTTGCTCGAGAAGCTGGGCGTGGTCGAGGAGAAGGACGAGGACGGCAACGTCGTGATGCGCGAGCGCAAGACGACGGTCAATCATGCGATGAAGTCGTGTCGCCGGGCATGGAATGTCGTCTGGCGCGCTGAGCCGAAGATCGTCCCGAAGGACAACCCGTTCTCGAAGATGGGCCTGGACGAATCGTCGACGCCGTCGGTCGACGCCACCTACGAGCAGTTGCTCGCGTTCGTGCACTGCTGCGATGGGAACATGCGGCGCTCGATTGGAACGGCAGCCATGATCACATGGGAGTGGCTCCAGCGCGAGGAGCACATTTTCGGTGCGCTGGAGGCCAGTCACTACCGCCCCAAGGAGCGCCCCGACGATGTGCGAATCGTCCACCCGAAAACCGGCGTAGAGGTCTGGTGGCCGCTGTTCGATCCGCAGCAGCCCGGCAAGGTTCCGCTCTTCCCTGAGCTCATGGCTCGCATGGACGAGATCAAGCGCAATCGCATTGCCGGGAGGATGATCGTTCGTGACTGGAAGGACGAGAAAGAGGGCCGACCGATTCCGTGGGCGACCGGCAAGAAGGGCGACCTCACCTATCTCCGCCACGAGGTGAAGCGGATCATCCGCATGGCCGGCCTGCCCGACAACCTGACCTTCACGTCGTTCCGCCACGGCGGCCTGACCGAGACCGGTGACGCCGACATGACCGATCGCGAGATCCTCGCTCAGTCGGCTCAGAAGAGCCCGAAGGTGCTGCCGCGCTACGTCAAGAAGACCATGAAGCAGGTCGCGAACGGAGCCCGGAAACGCCGCGCTGCGCGAACAGACAGCGGCCAATTGTCAGAATGACCAGCAGCATGCGTGTCAGAATGAAGAACTCCACAAAGGGAAATTCCTCAATGATTAGAGTGGCGAGCCCGGCAGGATTCGAACCTGCGACCAGCAGCTTAGAAGGCTGCTGCTCTATCCAACTGAGCTACGGGCCCGTAGTCGAAAGCGCCCGATCGGGCGCCAAATGGTTGGTCAGTGGGTCCACTGCCCGACACGATTGAACTTGAAGTTATCCGAATAGGCCATACCGCGACGCTTCGGCACATGCGGCTGCTCCACCCGGTAGGCGATGCCGTTGCGCGTGGCATAGGCCACCGCCTCATCCTCGGTGTCGAACCAGAGCTTCACCTGGCTCTTCATGTCGGCAGAGGATGTCCAACCCATCAGCGGCTCAATCTGGCGCGGCTGCTCCGGCTCGTATTCCAGCAGCCAGCGCTCGGTCTTTGCCGTGCCGGACTGCATGGCATTGCGGGCTGGGCGATAAATGCGTGCGGTCATGCTCTGGCTCGGCCGTCAGCTCGTCATTCCATTGGCCCGCGATAGCGGGCCAGGCGATTTCGAGAATGGTCGGGGCACCAGGATTCGAACCTGGGACCCTCTGCTCCCAAAGCAGATGCGCTACCGGGCTGCGCTATACCCCGACTGTCTGCAAGTGCATCAAATCACTCGCGAAACGATCGCACACGCTCCTCGACGGCCACGTGCGACGCGCAACGAGATAGCACCGAACTGCCGCCATGGGAACCGTAAGTTCCGATGAAATTCCCAGCCAATTTCGTCCGGCGCCTCCTGCTCTCCTTTTCGCACGACTTGAGCGCGATATGACGATGTCGGCCCATCTGGTCGTCGCAGCACCGTCAATTTGTCCGCGCTCGCGCATAGCGATGCTCTGCGTGCAGGAGCGAACTACCTCTTTCGAGCCCAGCCGGCCCTGCGGCCGGTGAATGCCCGATGCTGCGCTCTCGCGCAGCCGGCAAGGAGCATCTCGCCCTTCGGGGGATCGGGGGAGCCCAGCCCGGCTGTATTCAAATCAGCCGCAGGGGGAAGCGGCCTAGCGTAAAAGCCAAATTGAGCAAAACATCGAAATTTCATTATGATTGAGAACGATACAAAATCGAGAAATTGAACTCCACAACAACACACCAAAGCAATCATGCAACGTCCTGGCGCTCAAAATAGTTTCAGGATGGGAGGTATTGCTATGAACCATTTCAAATCGAGCATATTCATTGCAAGTCTTCTTGCGACAACATCGACATTTTCATTCGCGCAGAATGCTCCCCTCCCGGGCGCCACATCTGGCGGCGTGCAGTATTACAGCACCGTCACTCCCAATGGTCGCCGGACGCGCGCGCCCAATCCCGCATGTGCCCTCTACCAGCAGGGCGGCGCAGAGTATTGGGCCTGCCCCCCTCTCACAACGGGATCACTGTCGTCGGGAACACCGGGGAGCGCCGGAGATCCGGCCGGCAACGGCAACAGCGGCGATAGCGGCAATGCTGCTGGCGGCGTAGCCAGCGCTGCGAGCAGCGGCAGCAGTTCCAGCGGTAGCGGCGGCTCGGGCGGTAGCGGCGGTTCTGGCGGGAGCAGTGGTTCTGGCGGGAGCAGTGGCTCCGGCGGAAGCGGTGGTTCTGGCGGAAGCGGTGGCTCCGGCGGGAGTGGCGGCTCTGGCGGGAGCGGTGGCTCCGGCGGGAGTGGCGATCACGACGGCGGCCACGATGGAGGTCACCACGGCAAGGGCGGCCATCACCACGGCAGCCATGATGGAGATCACCACGGCAAGGGTGGCGGCCACCACGGTGGCAAGGGCGGCGGTCACGACGGTGGCAAGGGTGGCGGCCATGACGGCGGCAAGGGTGGCGGCCATGACGGCGGCAAGGGTGGCGGCCATGACGGCGGCAAGGGCGGCGGCCATGACGGCGGCAAGGGCGGCGGTCACGACGGTGGCAAGGGTGGCGGCCATGACGGCGGCAAGGGTGGCGGCCATGACGGCGGCAAGGGTGGCGGCCATGACGGCGGCAAGGGTGGCGGCCATGACGGCGGCAAGGGCGGCGGTCACGACGGTGGCAAGGGTGGCGGCCATGACGGCGGCAAGGGCGGCGGCCATGACGGCGGCAAGGGCGGCGGCCAAGGTGGCGGCAATGGCGGCGGCAATGGCGGTGGCCAAGGTGGCGGCAATGGCGGCAACCACAACGGCGGCAATGGCGGGGGCCAAGGTGGCGGCAATGGCGGCAACCACAGCGGCGGCCAGGGCGGTGGCAATGGCGGCGGCCAGGGTGGCGGCAATGGCGGCAACCACAACGGCGGCAATGGCGGTGGCCAAGGTGGCGGCAACGGCGGCGGCCAGGGTGGTGGCAATGGCGGCAACCACGGCGGCGGCAATGGCGGTGGCCAGGGCGGTGGCAACGGCGGCGGCCAGGGCGGTGGCAACGGCGGCGGCCAGGGTGGCGGCAATGGCGGCAACCACGGCGGTGGCAACGGCGGCGGCCAGGGCGGTGGCAACGGCGGCGGCCAGGGTGGCGGCAATGGCGGTAACCACGGCGGCGGCCAGGGCGGTGGCAACGGCGGCGGCCAGGGTGGCGGCAATGGCGGCGGCAACCACGGCGGCCGGTAACCGCCAGTCTCTTCAGAGCACGTGAAACGAGGCACGCCCCGGGTCACTCCGGGGCGTTTGCTGTCTAGCGGTTAGCGGCCGGCCTGAGGATGGATCCCGTGCCGCGTCGCTGCGGTGTATCTCGCATTCCCAGCGTCGATCGTTTCCCATTGGCGCGGATTGGCCTGCGCCACCCGGCTGAAGAAGACGTAGCCCGTTTGCGACCAGAGCAGGATGCGCGATCTCTTGTTGTCCAGAACGAAATCTCCCGAATCGGTCACCACCGTCAGCACGGCATGGCCCTCGCCCTCGGGCGTTCCGACAACCGTCATCAGCAGAGTCGATGACGGCCAGCCGCGCTGGATCAGCAGCTTGCGCTTCAGGAGCGCAAAATCTTCGCAATCGCCCCGACCATCCGTCGGTATGCTCCAGACATCTTCCTGACCGTGATGCTCCAGGTCGGAGACCTCCTGAATGGTCGCATTCACATGCGCATTCACTTCCTGCAGCTCACGGTGGCGCTGGGGGGAAAGCGGGACGCTCCGCGCCACAGGCCCCGATCGCACACATTCCGCCGGGTTCTTCGCGCAGAAGGTGAGGAACGCAGCTGGTGGCGACGTGCGCCCCCGAGTCGCGGCCGCGATCTGCTCGGCATGGGCCTGATCCGGGCGGACTCCGGTGATCAGCGCAACGCACATCGCTAGCGTTGCGACCACGGCACGTGTCGTCATGATCCGTCCTTCGCAAGCGTACTGGGTATCGGGGAATGAAATTCGGGATGCCCGCCTTTGATTAAGGAAGTGGGCAATTCTGTGATTCGCCGCCAGATTTCTTCCGCAATCCACAGAGCTCCGACAGCGCGACACTCTTCATGCGGTGCTGTCACTGACCGCGCGTTCACCGGGAATGCTGGCTTGGCCGACCGGATTCGAGGAACCGCGCAGCACTGCGACGCGCGCGAAAACCGCCCTCACGGCTTGAAGAGCGGATGCTCCACCTTGTCGCCCGGCTTGATTCCGAGCTTGGCGGCGATCCCGCCATTGATTTCGAGGACCGAGAGCACCGGCTCGCCCGAGGGAATCGTGCGCGTCGAGAGCGGCTCGGTCTGCGCGGCAATACGAACGACAGTCCCGTCAGCACGGATGAACAGCATGTCGAGCGGAATGAAGGTGTTCTGCATCCACATCGCAACCGGTTCGACCCGACCGAAATCGAACAGCATGCCGCGGTCCGGCGGCAGGTAATTGCGATGCATCAGGCCGCGCGCACGCTGATCAGGCGTGCGCATGACCTCGACCTGGAAGACATGGCGCTGCCCGCTGCCGACGATCGCAAGTGTTTCCAGCCCGGTCGCGGGAGCCGTCTGCTGGGCGAATGCCATGATGGGGGTAAGAGCCAGAAGCAGCAAGGCAAGGCAGGCTGCAGGGAATAGTCGGGCGGACCGCATCGTCACAAAGCTCCATTGCATTCGTCGCCCGCACCGCTCCTGCACCGGCCGGATGGCGGATCTGAGACAGATACGAAAGATCGCAGCGAGGCGGTCAAGTTTTTCCTGCGTCCGGGAGAGCAAGTCGTCTTCCTTTCGTCGCTGCGTTGCGGCAGGTTCGCTGCCGTCATCTGGAGACCGTCATGATCACGTCGACCCTTCGCAGCCCGATGCGCCGCCTGCGCGTAACGGCGGCTGCGGCCTTTATCCTCGTTCTGGCGCAGCCGTCCTGGGCAGCCGATTTCCAGATCGACAATATCCGCCTGGACCTTGGCGCGATCGTCGTCGCCATACCGAAGGTCGATGTGAAGGGCTCCAGCCTCGAGCGCGAAGCCTTTGTCTCGCTGTTCAATGGCAGCACCGGCGAGGGCGCGGTTGCCCGGACGGGCCGCCTCACCGCGTCGGAAATCAGTGCGCCCGAATTGACGGTCGAGCAGGTTCTCGGGCCGCAAAGGCAGGTTACGACCTATCGCGATATACGGTTCAGTGAGATTCGCGACGGCAAGATCGGCCGCGGCTCGGCGGGAGGCGGAGCGATATCCGTGACCGGTGGGCCGGCCGGCGCGATGAAAGGCGATATCAAGCGCATCAGCTTCGAAGCGTTCGACATGCACCATCTCGCACGCGTGCTCACCGAGCGAGCCAAGCCCGGCGTGGAAGAAGCCATGCAGCCGATCTTTGGCCGTGTCGAGCAGGACGGCTACGCCATCGATCTGGGCCCGCTCGGCAAGATCTCGCTCGGCAAGGCGACGGGCCGCGACTTCAAGATGCGTGTCGGAGACGAGCCGGTCGGAGAGCTCCTGTCGCGGATCATCGCGCAGGCGGAGGCCGACCAGAAGGCAGGGCTCAGCTCGAAGGCCGAGCGCGACCCAGCCCGGCTCGAGGCCGACAAGCGCATGGCGCTTTCCATGTTCTCGCTGTTCGATGCCATCGACTACGGCAGCGGCGAGGTCCGCGATATGGTGATGGCGCTCTCCGTTCCGCCGAATCCGGGCGAAGCGCCGGTCGCCATGGACGTGAGAATCGCCAGGTTGGCCTATGGCGAAGATGCGCCGGCCAAGTCTGGCTACGCCGTGGAAGGTTTCTCTTTCGCGGGTGCTGGCGCCAAGGCAGGGTTCGAGTCGCTCAGCTATTCCGGCTTTTCGCTCGCGCCCATGTTCAAGGGTCTGAAGGAGGCCCTGGCCAAGCCCGAAACCGAGATCGATTCGCTCGATTTCCGCAAGCTGATCCCCAAACTCGGCACGATCCGGCTTGCCGGGCTCTCGGTCGATGTGCCGCAACCGGCAAAGCCGGGTCAGCCAGCGCAGGCCCCAATCCGCGTCGGGCTCGGGACCTTCGAGATTGCTGCCGCCGACCAGATCAACGGCATCCCCACCAAGCTTGCCTTGACGATCGACAAGCTCACCGCTCCAGTGAGCGAGGCAACCGGCAATCCCGCGGCCGCGGATCTGATCGCCATGGGCTACCGCGCCCTCGACCTCTCCGCGAAGCTCGACCTCGCCTGGGACGCCGCACGCAACGAGCTTGCGATCCGCACGCTCTCGCTCGGGAGCGGCGGCATGGCGCAGTTCGAAGCCTCGGGTACCCTCGGTAACGTCACCAAGGACCTGTTCTCCAGCGACCTCGCGCTCGCACAGGTTGCGGCGCTCGGCGCGACGGCCCGCAAGCTGGATGCCAGGCTGAAGAATCTCGGCCTGCTCGAGAAGTTCATCGAGAACGAGGCCCGCAAGAACAAGCGCAAGCCCGACGATCTGCGGCGCGAATATGCGATGATGGCCAGCCTCGGCCTTGCCGCGATCCTCGGCCCCTCCGATGCAGCCAAGACCCTGACCGCGGCCATCTCGCGCTTTGCGGCCAAGCCAGGCACCCTCACCGTTCAGGCCAGCGCGAAGTCGACAGGTGGTCTGGGCCTCGCCGACGTCCTCACGATCACCGAGCCGACCGAGATCTTCGACAAGATCGACCTCAAGGCCAATGCCGAATAACTGGTCTGTCGATCTTCTTCCCGAAGACGTGTCCTGGCGGCCCACCGCGATTGCAGCGTGGTGGGCCGGCCTGCCGCAGGGCCCGCGCAGCTTCCTGCGCCGGCGCTTCAACCCCGATAACCAGGCCCGTTTGTATCTGGCCAATCTGATCGCTCGGCACCCGGGGCAGATTATTGTCGGACGTTACACCTATGGCCGCCCGAAGGTGCGCTTCGCCGGAAGCGGGGCGCGCCTGATCATCGGGCGCTACGGCTCGGTCGGGGATGGGGTCGAGATCCTGCTCGGCGGCAACCACCGCACGGAATGGGCGACGACCTACCCATTCCACGACTACCAGCGACTGTGGCCCGAGGCGAAGGGCCATCCAGGGAATCAGGTCTCGCGCGGCGACGTCATCATCGGACACGATGTCTGGCTCGGGTCGCAGGCGCTGATCCTGTCCGGGGTCCATATCGGCCATGGCGCCGTCATCGGCGCCCGCGCCGTCGTCACGAAGGACGTTCCGCCCTATGGCGTCGTCGCCGGCAACCCGGCACGGCTGCTGCGACACCGTCTGAGCGAGGAACGGATCGCCACATTGCTGGCGAGCCAATGGTGGGCCTGGCCCGAGGCCGAGATCAGGCGGCTGATCCCGGTCCTGATGTCCGACAGGATCGAGGATTTGCCTCCGAGAGCCGTTTCCTGATAGTTCGCCGGTCAGGATCGAAGGCACCCCCTCCGATACGGCCTCCCTCCATTGCCGGACCGCCCCCATGCATGATTCTGCCAACGACAAGGCGCGGGTCTTCCGCAAGGCCTATCTCTCCGCCGTCGAGACCTCGCCACTGACCGTGCTTGATGTCGGCTCGGCCATCGTCGACGGACAGAGCTTGTCCAACCGCGACGTCATGTCTAACCTGGCCTGGAAACTTGTCGGCATGGACATCGAGCCGGGGCTGAATGTCGATGTCGCGGTGGCCGACCCTTATGACTGGAAGGAGATCGCCACAGGCTCGGTCGACGTCGTGACCTGCTCGGAAGTCTTTGAGCATGCCGAGTATTTCTGGATCACCATCCTTGAGATTTCACGCGTGCTGAAGGGCAATGGCCTCGCCTTTATCACCTCGCCGGGCGGCGGTCCCCGGCACCGTTTTCCAGTCGATTGCTGGCGCTTCTATGATGATGCCTTCCCTGCCCTGGCCCGCTATGCTGGGCTGAACCTGCTCGAAGCCCAGGTGCAATGGGTGCCGGCCTATCGACGGGGCATTCAGTGGCGCGATTCCAGCGCCGTGATGCAGAAGCCGGCACGCGACGGCGCCGCAACCCGCCTCGACATGGCGCGCAGCGTGATCGGCAAGAGCCTTCGCGGAACCGAGCCGGCTCTGGCGGAGCTCGATCTCTCGGCCTTGCCGAACACGCCGCTGCCGCTGAGCCCAATCCCTGTCCTGCAGGGCAAGGCCGCCTTTGCCGCACGCGAGGCCGAATTGCTCGCGGCCGACAGCAATGTGCTGCGCAAGGCAAGGCTCGTCTTCAGGCAGCTCCGCGAGATCCGCAGGATCATCACCACCCCCATGAAAGACCTGCACCTCTAAAGCATCGGCCCGAAAAGTGGATTGCGGTTTTCGGGGCAAAGCCGATGCAAACACAAAGGGTTGGATCATCGAACCGGATACGATATCCGGTACGATGTGATCTAAGGCGCGCCGGCTATTCTAAGCCCTGCCGCGAGAGCGCCGTCCGCCCCCGCCGCCAGTCCAGCGCGCCAGCGGCCGAGCCCGCATGCGCCATCATCTTGAGGCGGTTAAAGATCAAGGCGTAACCGACTGTCTTTGCGATGTTTTCGCAAACCGCACGGGACGACGGCCCGGGTTGCCTGTATTTCGCGGCGATATAGGCGTGCGACCAGGCGAGATGCCAGCGTGCGTTGAAGCGACGGCCGGGGCTGGGCTTGCTGGAACGGCCGCGCGCGTGATGCGCCTGCGCCTCATGCACGTGCACGAGCGGATGCCCGGCATCGCGCATCCGGCGGCAAAGATCGTCGTCCTCGTAAAACAGGAAGATCTGCGGATCGAAGCCACCCAGCGCGGCGAAGACCTCACAGCGGAGCAAGAGGCAAGCGCCGGAGAGAAACGGCATGCAGGCATCCCCCTCCGGAACAATCGCTGCGCCGGAATGATTGAGATGGGCCGGCGACAGCAGAGACCGCGGCTGAATGAAGACGCGCCCTGATGGCTCGACAATGCGAGGAGCCAGCATCCCGGCATCGGGGTAGCGTCCTGCGGCGGCCAGCAGCGCTGCCATGGCGCCAGGCTGCAGCACCAGGTCGGGATTGACGATCAGCGCATAGGGCGTGCGGCAGGCTGCGATGCCGAGATTGTTGGCTCGGCCATAGCCTTCATTCCGGGGGCTCGCGATCACCGTTGCACCATGCGACCGCGCGATGGCGGCCGATTCGTCACCGCTGGCATTGTCGACGACGATGGCAGGCACGCCCTCGCGCCGTAGCGCATAGAGGCAGGCCGACAGGACATCGGCACTGTCATAGGCGACGACGACCGCGGTGACGGTCTCTTGGAGCGGGAGCAACTCGTTTGCGGGCGGCATTCCTGCCTTCTGGCCGGGATCGCCCCCGGCAGGCAAGCAGAATTCAGCGCCGTGCGAGGCGGGCAAGGTCGTGCTGAACCGCGCTGCGCTCGGCGGCGTCGCAATGACGGGGCGCCTTGTAGGACTTCACCGCGAGGCTGGCATTGACGGCGACGAAGCGTCCGCGCTCGGCCGGGGCAAGCCCCGCCATCACACGGCGGCGATCGACGGCGACACCACAATCATATCCGCGCGAGACTTTGACCGCTGCAAACTCCGCCGTGCCGGGCATTGGACCGGCGCTCGTCGTGCAGGCAGCAAGCGCAGACAGGAACAGGCTGCAGAGGAAGGCTCTGGCGAAGAACATGGCTGATCGCGCTCAGAGCCCGCTGAAATCGCCGGCCCGTACGCGCGCCATGCGGGGCTTCAAGGAGCCGCGTTCTTCCGCAGAGCAGGCTTCGGGCCGCACATCCTGGTTGATGGTCGACGCCTCCGAGACGGTGACATAGGTCGAGCGTGCTCCCGCGATCTGCTCCGGCGTCGCGCCGCGAGCACGCTCGGCGTCGAGGAAACGGTCGAGCGTGCTGGAGCGCGGCGCTCCGGCCCGGCAGGCGATCGAGCGCGAGACCAGATTGGCAAGCTCCGCCGCCCGCCCCGAGCTGGTATGGGGCGCTGCGGTGACACAGGCGGTTAGCGGCAGCGCGAGCAGGCAGGCGAGCACGGCCAGGCGTGCTCCGGTCGAGGCAGGCATGGCGGGGGATCAGCCGTTCTTTTCGGGCAGGTTCAAGCGGATATGGAGCTCGCGCAGCTGCTTGGGCCCAACCTCGGAGGGCGCCCCCATCAGCAGATCGACGGCCTGCTGGTTCATCGGGAACAGCGCGACCTCGCGCAGGTTGCTGGCGCCGGCAAGCAGCATGATGATGCGGTCGATACCGGCGGCCATGCCACCATGCGGCGGCGCGCCATACTGGAAGGCGCGATACATGCCGCCAAAGCGCTCGATCACCGTCTCCTCGCCATATCCGGCGATCTCGAACGCCTTGACCATCGCCTCAGGACGGTGATTGCGAATGCCGCCCGAGGCAAGCTCGTAACCGTTGCAGGCGATGTCGTACTGGAAGGCCTTGATCGCCAGCGGGTCGTCCTTCTGCAGCGACTCCAATCCGCCTTGCGGCATCGAGAACGGGTTATGCGAGAAATCGACCCGCTTCTCGTCCTCGTTGTACTCGTACATCGGGAAGTCGACGATCCAGGCGAAAGCGAAGGCGTTCTCGTCGATCAGGCCGAGTTCCGAGCCGACCTTGTTACGGGCGGCGCCGGCGAACTTGTAGAACTTGTCGGGGTTGCCTGCGGCGAAGAAGGCAGCGTCGCCGTCCTTCAGGCCAAGCGCCGCGCGGATCGCCTCGACCCGCTCCGGACCGATATTGTTGGCGATCGGGCCGGCGCCCGCGCCCTCGCGCCACATGATATAGCCGAGGCCAGGCTGGCCTTCGCCCTGAGCCCAGGAGTTCATGCGGTCGCAGAAGGCGCGCGAACCGCCGCCCGGCGCCGGGATCGCCCAGACCTGGTTCTTCTCGTCTTCCAGAATGCGGGCGAAGACCTTGAAGCCCGAACCGCGGAAATGCTCGGAGACGTCCTGCATCTCAAGCGGGTTGCGAAGATCCGGCTTATCCGAGCCGTATTTGCGGATCGACTCGGCATAGGGAATGCGCGGCCAGTTCTTGGTGACCGACTTGCCGCCGCCGAATTCCTCGAAGACGCCGGCGATCACCGGCTCCATGGTGCGGAAGACGTCTTCCTGCGTGACGAAGCTCATCTCGACGTCGAGCTGGTAGAATTCGCCCGGCAGACGGTCGGCGCGCGGATCCTCGTCGCGGAAACAGGGCGCGATCTGGAAATAGCGATCAAAGCCCGCCATCATCAGCAGTTGCTTGTACTGCTGCGGCGCCTGCGGCAGGGCGTAGAAATGGCCGGGATGCAGCCGGCTCGGCACCAGGAAGTCGCGCGCGCCTTCCGGCGACGACGCGGTCAGGATCGGCGTCTGGAACTCCGAGAAGCCCGAGGTCTTCATGCGGTTGCGCAGTGAGTCGATGACCTTGCCGCGCAGCATGATGTTGTTGTGCAGCTTCTCGCGACGCAGATCGAGGAAGCGATATTTCAGGCGCGTGTCCTCGGGGTATTCGAGATCGCCGAACACCGGCAGCGGAAGCTCGCCGGAAGGACCCAGCACCTCGAGCGCCGTGGCGAAGACTTCGATCGCACCGGTCGCAAGATTGGCGTTCCCGGTCCCCTCGAGGCGCGCCTTGACCTTGCCGTCGATGCGGATGACCCACTCGGCCCGAATCTTTTCGGCCTCGGCGAAAGCCGGCGAGTCCGGATCGATCACGACCTGGGTCATGCCGTAATGGTCGCGCAGATCGATGAAGAGCACACCGCCATGATCGCGGATGCGGTGGCACCAGCCCGAAATGCGAACCTGATTGCCGATATCGCTCTCGCGAAGGGCGCCGCAGGTGTGGGAGCGATAGCGATGCAAGGTCACGGGACTCGTCTCTCGGAAATGCGAAGGAGCCGGCGCAAGGCCAGCTGAAACCTTCGGCGTAAGCACACGCAGGCGTGCGGATTGTCAAGAATGGCAGCGACAATCGTGATGCGCGAAGCCGGCATTCCGGCTGTTCGCAGCAGGGGGCCGGCAGAGTCCGGCCCACCATGGCGTGGAGGTTTCGCTAGGCTGATAAGGCAGATGGACCGCCCAGTTCTTCTGCAGATCATGCGTCGCCAGCGAGCAGAAGCATGAAACGCGGACTCGACGGACAACCCGTTCCTCCGCTAAGCCGCTCATCATGAGCCTCATCACCACCACACAGGATCTGGCCGAGGCGTGCGCGCGGCTGGCCCAGCATCCCTTCGTCACGGTCGACACCGAATTTCTGCGGGAGACGACCTATTATCCGAAGCTCTGCCTGATCCAGCTCGCCTCGCCCGACGAAGCGGTGCTTGTCGATCCGCTCGCGCCCGAGATCGACCTCGCGCCCTTCCTGGCGCTGATGGTCGACCAGAACGTCGTCAAGGTGTTCCACGCCGCACGGCAGGACCTGGAGATCATCTGGATCATCGGCAAGCTGCTCCCGACCCCGCTCTTCGACACGCAGGTCGCCGCAATGGTGTGCGGCTACGGCGACTCCGTCGGCTACGAGCAACTCGCCAACGACCTCGCCAAGGCGCGGATCGACAAATCCTCGCGCTTCACCGACTGGTCGCGCCGACCGCTGACCGAAGCGCAGCTGACCTATGCCGAGTCCGATGTCACCTATCTGCGTGACATCTATCTCGCTCTCTCCGCCGATCTCGCCGCCAGCGGCCGCGAGGGCTGGGTTGCCGAGGAAATGGCGATCCTGAACTCGCCGGCCACCTACGAGGTCAGGCCCGAGAACGCCTGGCAGCGCCTGAAGGGCCGGATTCGCAAGCCCAAGGAAGTCGCGCTGCTGATGGAGATCGCAGCTTGGCGCGAGCGGGAGGCGCAGAGCCGCGACGTGCCGCGCCAGCGGGTGCTGAAAGACGATGCGCTGATGGATATCGTCCAGCGCGGACCGCGCTCGGTCGAGGCGCTGGCGGAGCTCCGCTCCGTGCCGAATGGCTTCGAGCGGTCGCGCGCCGGCGGCGAGGTGCTTGCTGCAATCGAGCGCGGCCTTGCGCTCGATCCCAGGGCCCTGCCCCGTCTCGAGCGCGAGCGCGGACGTCCGACCAATGGTGCCGTGCTCGACCTGCTCAAGGTGCTGCTCAAGGCGACCGCAGATGCCGAACGCGTCGCGCCCAAGATCCTGGCCTCGACCGATGATCTGGAGGCCATCGCCTCGGATGATCTTGCCGAGGTACCGGCACTGCAGGGCTGGCGTCGAGAGGTCTTCGGCAACAAGGCGCTGGCGCTGAAGAACGGGCAGCTGAGCCTGAAGATCTCCCGCGGGCGCGTCACCGTCGCCTGATCGGCATGACCTGACCTTCTGTCCTTGCATCGGCTTTAAGGCCGCAAGCCCCATTCCGGGCCGATGCCTTAGCCCGCAGCAACCTCGTGCTCGCGGCCGAGAAGGCGGGCAAGCTGCTTCAATCGCCCGGTGACCCGCTCGCTCGACAGGGCCTTGAGCTCTGCCGGGAAGCGCAGCACGAGCCGCCGGTCGACACAGGTCAGCGAGATGCGGGTCAGGATATCCGGCATGCCCGCCGAAAGCAGATAGGCCACGCGGAACGTCGCCGCGAGCAGCAGCGCGCGTTCGAGCTGCCGGGGCGTCAGGAGGCGCCGTAGGTCGGATGCCACCGGCGTATCGCTCTTGGCTCCGGCATAGCGATGGAACACCGCAAGCGCCAGGAAGGCGCGGCCGGGGTGATCGACGCCGTTGAAGGCGGCATGGGCAATGACGTTGAGGCTCTGCTCGCCGCGATAATCCGGATGGGCGCGCCAGCCGATATCCGAGAGCAGGCAGGCGACGTCCTGCAACCGGCGGCTCGCCGCATCCTCGTGCAGACCCGCGCTCGCGAAGAGCTTTGCGACCCAGGCAATCAGGTCGGCCGCATGACGCGGGTCACGGGCCCTGAGCAGGTTGTAGTCCTGTGCCCCCTGAAGCAGCGGATCGATCCTGCGCTCCTCCTCCGGGAGCTGTTCGTGCAGCAATCCCTCGCGGACGCCGTTGGCCGAAATCACCACCGAGCGCGGACGGCCGCGTTTGATCAACTGGTCGAGCACCAGCGCGCCATAAGCCAGGAGCGGCCGGCGTGCCGAGGACACGGCTTCGATCGATTCCAGCACGGCGCTGTCGGCTCGCTCGACCAGCTTGGCGAATTCGGTGACGTCCCGCGCTGGCACGGTGTAGGCGTGCATGACGCTCAGCGGATAGACCGACTGGCGCTGATGCAACGTCGCGAGCGCACGCCACGTGCCGCCGACGGCATAGAAATCGCGGCCGCGCATTGCGGCGAGCTGCGGCAGGTTGTCGAGGGCTTCGCGGACGATCTTCTCGGCGAGCTTGACCGAACCCTTCGAACGGTCGAGCAACGCCAGAACCCCGATCGGCAGGCTCGCTCCCTCGCCCACCCGGTCGTTCTCGACGGCAGCAAGCTCGAGCGAGCCGCCACCGAGGTCGCCGACGACGCCACGCGGTGCGTCGAAGCCTGAAATCACGCCGAGGGCCGACAAATAGGCTTCACGCCCACCGGAGATCAGCTCGATCGGCTGGCCGATCGCCCGCTCGGCAAGCGCAATGAACGCAGGCCCATTGGCGGCGTCGCGTGCCGCAGCGGTCGCGATGACCCGGATATCGCGGACATGCATCGCCTCGCAGAGAATGCGGAAGCGCACGAGCGCGCCAAGCGCCTTATCGATGGCGTCATCGGCGAGCCGGCCGGTGGTCGCGACCTGGCGGCCGAGACCAGCCATCTCCTTCTCATTGAAGACCTGCGCCGGCGAACGTGACAGCATCTCGTAGACGACGAGGCGAACCGAGTTCGAGCCGATGTCGACGATGGCGAGCGTCTCGCCGAGGCTCAGCCGCCCCGGGATCAACGCCGGGTCAAGCCTTTCTGCCGGTCCGGCGCGCAAGGCTGCGGGGGCTTGAATTGGAGAGCGATTTTCCACGTCCGGACAAACTCGGATTGGTCATGAAATATTTGTGGGCGTTGAACGACTCGTCGCTCGGCGGCGGGACAATGCGTCTTGAGCCACCATCGGGCAAGATGGTCCAGCTTTGCTCGTTGTCGAGGAAATTCGCCAGCATGATCTGCTCCAGCAATTGCTGGTGCACCGTCGGATTCTGGATCGGGGTTAACGCCTCGACGCGCCGATCGAGATTCCGCGGCATCAGGTCGGCCGAGGAAATATAGAGTTTGGCCTTGGCCGAGGGCAGACCGAAGCCGGCGCCGAAGGCATAGATCCGGGTGTGTTCGAGGAAGCGCCCGACAATCGACTTGACCCGGATATTCTCCGACAGGCCCGGAATTCCGGGCCTCAGGCAGCAGATGCCGCGCACGACGAAGTCGATCTCCACACCGGCCTGGCTCGCATCATAGAGCGCATCGATGATCTCGGGGTCGACCAGCGAGTTGCACTTGCCCCAGATCGCGCCCTTGCGGCCGGCCTTCACATGGGCAACCTCCTCGGCGATATCGGATAGCAGGCGCTGCTTCAGCCCTACTGGCGAGACCGACATCTTCTCGAGTTCGGCCGGCTCCGCATAGCCGGTAATGAAGTTGAAAACGCGTGCCACGTCCTGCCCCATCACGGGATCGGCGGTGAAGAAGGAGACGTCGGTGTAGATGCGCGCCGTGATCGGGTGGTAATTGCCGGTCGCGATGTGGCAGTAGCTGACGAGTTGGCCCGCCTCGCGCCGTACGACCATCGAGAGCTTGGCGTGGGTCTTCAGCTCGATGAAGCCATAGACGACCTGCACGCCCGCGCGCTCCAGGTCCTTGGCCCAACGGATATTCGCCTCCTCGTCGAAGCGGGCCTTGAGCTCGACCAGAGCCGTCACCGACTTGCCGGCCTCGGCCGCCTCGGCCAGCGCCCTGACGATCGGCGAGTTCGAAGAGGTGCGGTAGAGCGTCTGCTTGATGGCGACGACATTGGGATCATGCGCTGCCTGCTGCAGGAACTGCACGACGACGTCGAAACTCTCATAGGGGTGGTGGACGATCAGGTCCTTCTGCCGGATCGCCGCGAAGCAATCGCCGCCATGCTCGCGAATGCGCTCGGGGAAGCGGGCATTGTACGGCTTGAACTTGAGGTCGGGCCGGTCGACGCCGACGAGTTGCGATAGCTCGTTCAGTCCGATCATACCCTCGACCTGGACGATCTCATCGGGGTCGACCTTCAGCTCGCGCACGATCAGCCGGTGCAGATGCGCGGGCATGCCGGCACTGACCTCAAGACGAATGACGACGCCACGGCGGCGTTGCTTCAGCATCGTCTCGAAGACGCGCACCAGATCTTCGGCTTCCTCCTCGATGTCGAGGTCGGAGTCCCGAATGACGCGAAACGAGCCGGTTCCCTTGACGTCGTAGCCGGGGAAGAGCTTGCCGATGAAGATCGAGACCGTGTCTTCCAGCGTGATGAAGCGGTGCACGCCGTCGCGTGCCAGATCGGGTAGCTCGATGAAGCGGTCGATTTTCCCGGGAACCCGGATCAGCGCGTCGAGCTGCCGGCCGTCGCTGATCCGCTCCAGCGCCAGCGCCAGGGTGAAGCCGAGATTGGGGATGAAGGGAAAGGGATGCGCCGGGTCGATCGCCAATGGCGTCAGCACGGGGAAGACGAGATGCAGGAAGTGGTCCTCGAGCCAGGTGCGGTGCTGCGCACCGATGTCCTTTGGACCCAGCAGCACGATGCGATTATCGTCCAGCTCGCGTTTGAGTTCGACCCAGCGCGCCTGCTGGTCGGCAGTGAGGTCGGCCGTCGCCTTGGCGATCTCGATGAGCTGCTCGGCCGGAGTTAACCCATCCTGGCTCGGCGTGACCACACCCGCCTTGAGTTGCTCGCGCAGGCCCGAGACGCGGACCATGAAGAACTCGTCGAGATTATTGGCCGAGATCGAGAGGAAGCGGAGCTGCTCCAGCAGGGGATGGTTGCGGTTCGACGCCTCCTCCATGACCCGACGGTTGAACTGCAGCCAGGAGAGCTCACGATTGACGAAGCGGGCGGGTGATTGCCGCAGACCGACGGGACCGACCTCAGGCGCGTTTTCCGCAGCCTTCACGTTTGTCGGTTCGATATTCATGAGTTTCGCCCTCGTCTCGAACGCAAGTCGGACCCACATCGCCCGCCTGTCAAACTTGAAGCCATCCTAGCGTGACGGTTCCATGACGGGCGAGTGCTATTCCTGCGTTGCCTCAAACCAATTGCCTTCCCATGTGGTTTCCTTTGCCATGCTGCGGCGAGTGGCCTACTTGCGCGGCGCCGGCTCGTCCTGTTTGGTGCCGCTGGTCAAGCGGCCCATGCTGCACCGAAGCGGCGGATCCGCGCGAACTTCACAGAGAGCATTCTTGAGCGACAGCACTGCCCCCCATGATGATGGCGACATCGTCTACCCATCCGCCGTTCCCTTCGTGCTGGCGCATCTCGCCTGCTTGGGGGCGCTCTGGAGCGGTGTGACCTGGACCTCGGTCTGGCTCGCGATCGGGCTGTACTGGTTGCGGATGTTCGCGGTGACCGGTGGCTATCACCGCTATTTCTCACATCGCTCCTACAAGACGAGCCGTTTCGGGCAGTTCCTGCTCGCGCTGCTGGCCCAGTCGACGGCGCAGAAGAGCGTGCTCTGGTGGGCCTCCAAACACCGTCACCATCATCGCTATGCCGATACCGAGCATGATGTGCATTCGCCGGTGCTGACATCCTTCGCCTATTCGCATGTCGGCTGGATCTTCACCCGGGATCACAGCACCTTCGACGATTCAACGATTCAGGACCTGGCGAAGTTCCCTGAATTGCGGCTCCTGCATCGTTTCGAGCTGGCGCCCGCGATCCTGCTCGCCGGCCTCTGCTTCGCCATAGATGGCTGGGCCGGCCTGATCGTCGGCTTCTTCTGGTCGACGGTTGCGGTCTATCACGCGACCTTCTGCATCAACTCGCTTGCCCATGTGCATGGCGACAAGGACTACGTGACCGGCGACGAGAGCCGCAACAACTGGTGGCTGGCGATCATCACCATGGGCGAAGGCTGGCACAACAACCACCACGCCTATCAGTACAGCGTGCGCCAGGGCTTCCGCTGGTGGCAGTGGGACCCAACCTACTACCTGATCCTCAGTCTCTCGAAAATTGGCGTAGTCTGGGACCTGAAGGCTCCGCCGCAAGCGGTGGTCGATCGTTCGCAGGCCCTGCCGCCACGCGTCATCGAACGCTCCGCCGAGCGGCTCGCGGCTTCGGTGCCGCTGGATCGCGTCGTCAGCGCCTTCCGGGAGGCCTATGCGGCGAGCCCTGCCCTGTCGGAGCTGCACCTGCCGACGATGACGCTCGCCGATTTGCGCGAAGCACTCGCCGAACTGCAGCAGCGTGCGGGTGACCGGCTGGCCGAGATGCAGCAGCAGGCCCAGGACGCCGTCGCACAATGGCATCTGCCGGTCCTGCCGAGCCGTGAAGAGCTCAGCGAGAAGGCGGCCGCGATGTTCGTGCGGACCCCGTCGCTCGATGCGATCGCAGCCCGTGCGCATGAACTTCTGATCGAGGCCATGCATGCCCGCCTCGTTGGCCCACCGGCCAGGTCGGCTTCGGAAGGCGCGGCCTGAACGTTCGGTTCAGGACGCGTCCGCAGCCCGGACATAGACGTAAGCCTCGGTTCCGGATCTGAGCCGAACTGCCACGCGCCGATAATCCGAGACCTCGTAGGAATCGGCGGCAGTGAGCTCCGCGGCTGTGATGCTGAAGACGGTTCCGGCCACTTCGTCGGCCGGATTGCCGGACCGGGTCACGATCGGATGATGTGTCTCGCCGCTCGTGGCGACCACCTCCGGATCGGTGATCTCGACCGTTGTGCTGGAGAAGCCGACAAGGGCGTCATCACGACCCTCCAGTTCCCGGCCGAATATGGCGAGCTGGACGTTGCTCTGGCGCAATGTGCCGTAGGAAAACAGCCGGATCTCCCGCCCCTCGGCCATACCGCTCTCCTTCCAACTTGCCCTGCTGCGTCGCCCGTTCAGTTCGCATCATCCGGAAAGAGGTCCGCCAGGACCTCGCCGGCCAGGGCGCGCGTGACACGCCGCCCGCGTTCCAGTGAAAGCCGGTCGAGCGCGTCGACCAGTGCGCGTGCTGCGGCAAACGAGCGCTCCATCCGCAGCGTCAGCGCTTCGATGATGCCGGCATCGACGATGAGCTGCCGATCGATGAAGAGCTTGACCAGCAGCGCGCGCAGCAGCGCATCGTCCGGCGGCGCGATCGTCGCATGCGGCGCCAGCCGCAGGCGCGACAGCAGGTCGGGAATACGTACGCCCCATTGATCGGGGGCCGAGCGCGCCGTCAGCAGCAGCGAACCGCGTTTCGCCTTGATCGCGTTCATGAGGTGGAACAGCGCGGCTTCGTCCCGGGGCCCCCGGTCGCAATCCTCGACGACGAGCGCACCGCCCGAGATCAGGTGTGGCACGGTCTCCTCGGTCACCTCGGAGACCGGCACGACCCAGGCATGGGCAGTCTTGGCCCAGATCGCTGCGAGATGCGTCTTTCCCGCCCCTTCCGGACCAACCAGGCGCAGCCAGGCCTCGGGCCAGTGCGGCCAGGCCTCGATCATCCCATAGGCGGCTTCGTTGGACGGGCCGATCAGGAAATCCTCGACGCCGTGGCGGCTGTCGACAGGCAGGTCGAAGGCGAGCTGACGCGGACGGCTTGTATGGTCAGACATCGGCCCCGAGACGCTTGCGGGCTTCGGCGGACTTCGAAACATCGCCGCCATGATAGATGTTGCTCGCCAGATATTGGCGGAGTGCGAAACGGCTCAAGACCCCGATGACCGCTGCCAGGGGAACCGCAAGCAGGAGGCCGACGAAGCCGAAGAGCGAGCCGAAGGCAAGCAGTGCGAACATCAGCCAGACCGGATGCACGCCGATCGAGTCGCCGACGAGCTTGGGCTGAAGGATGTTGCCCTCGATGAACTGACCGGCGGCAAAGACGCCAAGCGTCACCAGCGGCCAGGTCCATTCCGGCCAGAACTGCACGATCGCGACGCCGACCGACAGCACCAGGCCCGTCAGCGAGCCGACATAGGGAATGAAGGAGAGGAAGCCGCTGATGATGCCGATGAGTGCACCGAAATTCACGCCGACGAGGCTCAACCCCACGGCATAGAAGGTCCCGAGCAGAATACAGAGCAACGCCTGACCGCGCAGGAAGCCGGCGATCGCCTTATCCATCTCGCTCAGCAGGCCGCGGATGGTGTCGCGGTGGTCGAGCGGCAGCCAGCTGTCGACGGTCGAGCACATGCGGTCCCAGTCGACCAGCAGATAGAAGGCGATGACGGGTGTCAGCACCAGCAGCGAGAACACGCCGATGATAGCGGTTCCTCCCGACCAGAGCGATTGCAGGACGCTGCCGACCCATTTGGTTGCTTCGCCGACAAGGTTCCCGAGTGAGTTCTGGGCATCCTGGGCAAGTTTGCCACCGCCCAGCTTTTCGAGGAGCGGCGCCCCCCGCTCCAGGATCAGCGTCTGCAGCTTGGCCGCGACCTCGGGCATCCGCGCGACGAAGCCGGCGAGCTGTTGGCCGAGCAAGGGCATCAGCAGCACGAGCGACAGCACGAAGATCAGGAGGAAGACGATCAGGATGACAATCGTCGCGGCCAGACGGCTCATTCCAAGCCGCTCGAGCCGATCCGCAAGGGGGTCGAGCAGATAGGCCAGCGCCAGCGCCGCGATGAATGGCAGCAGCACATCGCGCAGCAACACCAAGCACAGCACGAAGACTGCGAGCGAGATCAGCCAGAAACCGATTTGGCGTTGCAACGACATGAACAGGCAGTCCCCGGCGGATTCCGCGATGCGAGATCATCGACCGCGCCCACGAAGATGGGTGAACACGGAGCAAGTTCCAAGCCGCAGCACTGAAACGGACGCGATCGCGCCCCCTCGCCGCAGGTCAGGCCGCCATATGCCGCAGCCAGAAGGCGAGATAGGCTGCCATCGATCCCAGCGTCAATACGGCGACCAGGAGCTGGCCGACATCGATCGCCGGCCCGGGATCGACCCCGAAGGCTTTGCTCCCGAGCATCAACGCAGCGAAACTAAGCTGCGCGGCCGTGTTGAGCTTGCTGACCACGAAGGGAGCGATCTCGACAGGCCTTTCCATCACCCAGGACAGGATCACGGCGGAGACGATCATCAGGTCGCGCGAGACGACCAGGACGACCAGCCAGACCGGGATTGCCCCGACCAGCGCAAGCGTGATGTAGATCGAGACAATCAAGGCCTTGTCCGCGACGGGGTCGAGATAGGCGCCGAGCTCACTGGTCATGCCGAAGCGCTTGGCAATGAACCCATCGACCGCGTCCGAGACGCCGGCCGCCACGAAGAGGATGAAGGCCGTCTCCCAGCGTCCATTGGTGATCATCACCACGACGAGCGGCACCAGAAACAGCCGGCCGATGGTGATGAGGTTGGGAAGGGTCATGCTCTTCCGGATTCGCAGCGCTGTCCTGTGCGACGCTAGAGCCCGAAACGGTGCACCGGCAAGGCCGAATCCGTCATAGCGGCTTGCAAGGCGCGGCTGCCTTGCCTATCGCTCGCGCGAACGGAATGGAAGCCGAGGATCATGAGCAAGCCAGGAGCAAACGGACTGACCTATGCGCAGGCGGGCGTCGACATCGATGCCGGCAACGCGATGGTCGATGCCATCAAGCCACTGGTGCGTGCCACGCGCCGCCCCGGCGCCGATGCGGAGATCGGAGGCTTCGGCGGCCTGTTCGATCTGAAGGCTGCTGGCTTCAATGATCCGATCCTGGTCGCCGCCAATGACGGCGTCGGCACCAAGGTCAAGATCGCGATCGAAAGCGGGCGGCATTCGACCATCGGCATCGACCTCGTCGCAATGTGTGTCAACGACCTGATCGTGCAGGGCGCCGAACCGCTTCTGTTTCTCGACTATTACGCGACCGGCAAGCTCGATCCGCAGGTCGGCGTCGAGATCGTGCGCGGCATCGCCGATGGCTGCCGGCAGGCCGGCTGCGCGCTGATCGGCGGCGAAACGGCCGAGATGCCCGGCATGTATGCCGAGAAGGATTATGACCTCGCAGGCTTCGCAGTCGGCGCCGCTGAGCGCGGGGCACTCCTGCCGCGTGCCGATCTCGTGCCCGGCGATGTTGTCTTCGGCCTGCCCTCCTCCGGCGTCCATTCCAATGGCTACTCGCTGGTCCGGCGCATCGTCGCGCTGTCGGGCCTGAGCTGGGAGGCTCCCGCCCCCTTCGCGCCCGAGACCAGTCTCGCCGAAGCGCTGCTCGTACCGACGCGCATCTATGTGAAGCCGCTGCTGGCGGCGCTGAAGGCGACGGCGGGCATCAAGGCCCTCGCCCACATCACGGGCGGCGGCTTCCCCGACAATATCCCGCGCGTGCTGCCCGATGGGCTCGGCGTTGTGCTCGATCTCGCGGCCATTCCGGTCCCTCCGGTCTTCGGCTGGCTTGCCAAGGTCGGCGGCGTTGCCGAGCGCGAGATGCTGCGCACCTTCAACTGCGGCATCGGCATGATCGTCACCGCTGAAGCCGCCAAGGCCGAAGAGGTCGAGTCTGCTCTGAAGGCTGCCGGGGAAGCGCCAGTACGGCTTGGCGAGATCGTCCCAGTCGCGGCCGGCGAAGATCCCGTGAGCTATCGCGGGAAGCTCGGCCTGTGATCCAGCCGGCGCGCCGTCGCACCGCGATCCTGATCTCGGGGCGCGGCTCCAACATGGCCGCGCTGATCGAGGCGGCGCAGGCGAGCGACTATCCCGCCGAGATCGCTCTTGTGCTCTCGAACGTACCCGAGGCCGGCGGCCTGGCCCGGGCCGCGGCTGCCGGCGTACCCGTCGCAACTGTCGATCACCGCTCCTTCGGCAGGGATCGCGAGGCTTTCGAGCGCGCCATGGATGACGTCCTGCGCGTCAACCAGATCGAGCTCATTGCGCTCGCCGGCTTCATGCGCATCCTGACGCCCTGGTTCGTCAGGCGTTGGGAAGGGCGATTGCTCAATATCCACCCTTCGCTGCTTCCGCTGTTCAAGGGCACGCATACCCATCGCCAGGCTCTCGAAGCTGGTGTGAGCGAACATGGCTGCAGCGTGCATTTCGTCGTGCCGGAACTCGATGCCGGGCCCGTGATTGCACAGACCAAAGTTCCTGTTCTGGCCGGCGACGACGAGGACGCCCTGGCGCAGCGCGTGCTCGGCGTCGAACATGCGCTCTATCAGCGAGCGCTGGCCGAGGTCGCCTCCGGCAGGGCCACGCTGGCCGCCGGCGAGGTCGTGCGCGGCTGATCGATCGGGCAGGACCTGGCCCGCGCTGCCTCTTCCTCTTCCTTCTCCCAGCGACGGAACAGATCGGCCCGTCTAGCGGGGTAGCGCTCTTCGCGCAGGATGAGATCGGTGATCCGGTCCGTGCGAAAATGCCGGAAGGCCTGTCGCAGCTCGCACCAGGCGATGACGATCCGCACCCGCTCGTAGAAGGTCATGCCGATCGGCCAGATCATCCGGTCGGTCTCCTGCCCGGCCTCATCGCGATACCGGATCGCAAGCTTGCGGCCCTGGCGGATCGCAGCCCGGATGCCGGCAGCGTCGATCTGATCGACCGGCTGGTCGCAGCGATAGGCCGGCGCAAACAGGGCGCCATCGAGCAGGATCGGCCGCAGATGCGGCGGCAGGACCGCTGCGACCTTGCTGACGACGTCTTCCGCCGCGCGGGCGAGCACCGGGTCGGCACGCTCGCCAAGCCAGCGCATGCCGACGAGAACCGCCTCGATCTCATCCGGCGAAAGCATCAGCGGCGGCAGGTCGAAGCCCGCATCGAGCACATAGCCGATGCCGGCCTCGCCACGCACCGGCACACCCTGGCGCATCAGGGCGCCGATATCGCGGTAGATCGTCCGCACGGAGACATCGAGCTCGGCGGCGAGGGTATCGGCCGTCACCGGCCTGCGTCGCCGGCGCAGCCCCTGGATCAGATCGAGCAGACGTTCGGCACGTTGCATGACGAGGAATTCCCAAGCATCAAGTTCGGGAGGACAATGCTCTAGCTCTGCTGACAAGAATTGTCAGCAGTCTGTCAGCAGAAACCTGCACCTTGCCTGCGCCATTGGGGGATTTCGCATGATCACGCTACAGGTCTTCGGACCCGGGTTCGGCCTGCCCGACCCGAGCCCATTCTGCATGAAGGCGGACATCCTCCTGCAGATGTCGGGCCTCCCACATGAGCGCAAAGCCGGCAATCTGAGACGGGCGCCCAAGGGCAAGCTGCCCCTGATCATCGACGACGGCGAGATCGTCGCCGACAGCACCTTCATCAGACTGCATCTGGAGCGGAAATACGGCATCGACTTCGACAAGGGCCTGACACCGGAACAGCGCGGCATCGCCTGGGCCGTCGAGAAGATGCTCGAGGATCATCTCTACTGGTTCGTGGTCAGCGAGCGCTGGGCCAATGACAGCAATTTCAAGCGCGGCCCGCTCCAGTTCTTCAAATTCGTGCCGGCGCCGCTGCGACCGCTCGTTGCCGCGATGGTCAAACGCCAGGTGCAACGCACGCTGAAGGGCCAGGGCACCGGGCGCCACAGCCCGGCAGAACAGACGGAACTCGCCCGGCACGCGCTGGGAGCCGTCGCCGCGATCCTGGGCGAGCGGCTCTATTTGATGGGCAACGAGCCTTGCGGAGCAGACGCCACGCTTGGCGCTTTCCTGGCTTCGGGGCTGTGCAGGCTCTTCGAGTCGCCGATACGGGGCCTGATCGAGAGCCACCCCAATCTCGTCGCCTATGCGGGACGGATCGGGGCGCGCTATTTCGCCGACCGGGAGCTGATCAGCTCGGCCGCCTGAGCTTGCAGCGATCGATGAAATCGTAGCCCTTGGCGCGGGCGCTGTCGTTGAAATAGCCGGTTTCGCGGAAGGCCTGGATCTCGTCCTTGGTCATCGCGTTGACCGTGCCCTTTGCATAGCAGCTGCAAGGCGTGTGGACGGCTTCGCGCGTCGTGCCCATCAGCTGCGACTGGGTGACTAGGCAGGCATCGAAGGCCCGAAGCTGGATCATGTAGGGCGTCAGGTTCTTGGCGGTCGGATCGGGCGGCGGCAAGGCGCTCGTGCCGCTCGCGGCCTGGGCCGAAACCGCAGCCATCATCAGGAACCCACCGGCCAGAACGACCGCACCTATCCGCCGCATCTTCATGATTCCGCAGTTCCTTCGAGACATGCCCATGCCGGGGCAAGCATCATCCATGCCTCGCCCGCGCGCGGCGGAATGGTCACAGCCCTCCGTAAAGGTCAAGTGGCCGATCGGTCACGCCTTCTTGATCCACACTTTGTTGTCGTGGAAGGCCGCCCCGCCGAAGGGAGCAACCGCATCGGCGCCGGTGATCGTGTTGATGCCGCGCCCGTGCTTATGCGCCGCGTTCGGCCAGATCGATTCGGCAATGACGACGCCGCGCACCACGCCGGAGAAGAATTTCGCCGTCAGATGCACGCTGCCGCGCCGGTTGCCGATAACGACTTCGCCGCCATCGGAAATGCCGAGCCCCTCCGCATCCTGCGGATGCATCATCAAGCTCGGCCCCCCCTCCTTCTTCTGCGAACTCGGCGTCTCGGTGAAGGTCGAGTTGAGGAAGCTGCGGGCGGGGCTGGTCGCCAGGCGGAAGGGATGCGCCTCGTCCGTGCTCTCGATCACGCCCCAATGGTCGGGGAACCCCGGCATCTGGCTGTAGGGACCTACCGGGCCGTCATTGGGGTTGGGCACCTTCGGCCAGTCCGGCTTGAAGCGAAACTTGCCGTCGCGATAGCCGAATCCGTCGACGTAATGCGCGCGATCAAACCCTGGCTGGATGTCGTGGAAATCGGCCGCGATCAGTTCGTCCAGCGTGCCTCGGCCGGTCTCGCGCAGCGTCCAGTCCACGATCTCGCGTGGCGTCATCGCGAACCCGCGATGCTCGGCGCCCAGGCGCTCGGCCAGCGCACAGATCACCTCGTGGTTCGAGCGGCATTCGCCGGGCGGTTCCACGAGCTTGCCGCCCCACATGATGTGCTGGTGCCCGCCCCCCTGGTAGAGATCGTCATGTTCCATGAACTGCGTCGCCGGCAGCACGATGTCGGCCATGGCAGCGGTCTCGGTCATGAACTGCTCGTGCACGACCGTGAACAGGTCATCGCGGGCAAAGCCCTGCTTGACCAACTCCTGCTCGGGCGCAACCGAGACGGGATTGGTGTTCTGGATGAAAAGCGCCCTCACGGGCCCGCCCTGGCGCAACGCCTCGGCGTCGCCAGTCAGAATCCTGCCGATCTGCGACTGGTCGAGCTGGCGGATGCGGGGATCCCTGACATCCAACCCCTCGATCAGGCTCTTGCGCCACTGGTAGATGCCGCTGTTCGAGTGAAAGGCGCCGCCGCCTTCGTACTGCCAGGCGCCCGTCACCGTCGGCACGCAAAGCGCCGCATGCATGTTCACGGCCCCGTTGCGCTGACGCGCGAAGCCATAGCCGAGGCGGAAGAAGCTGCGTTTGCGGGTGCCGACCAGTGTCGCGAATTCCTCGATCGCGGCGACATCGAGCCCGGTGATCGCAGCCGCCCATTCCGGCGTGCGGCTGGCGAGATGCTCCTCGAGTTCGGCGGGCGCATCGGTGTAGCGCGCGAGATAGTCGCGGTCCGCATGGCCGTCACGGAAGAGGACATGCATGACGGCGCAGGCGAGCGCGCCATCCGTTCCCGGGCGCAGCACCAATGCAAGATCGGCCTGGGCCAGCGTCGGGTTGTGATAGATGTCGATGGCGACGATCTTGGCGCCGCGCTCTTTCCGCGCCTTGATCGCGTGATGCATGACATTGACCTGGGTGTGCACGGCGTTCGTGCCCCAGATCACCACGCAGTCCGATTTCGCCATCTCGCGCGGATCGGGACCGGCGAGCCGGCCGGTGCCCGCGATGAACCCGGTCCAGGCCATCGTGGTGCAGATCGTCGAATACTGGCCGGAGTAGCGCTTGACGTTGCGCAGCCGGTTGATGCCGTCACGCATCACCAGCCCCATCGTGCCGGCATAGTAATAGGGCCAGACGGCATCGGCGCCGTGCTCGGCCTCGATCGCGAGGAAGCGGCGTGCGGTTTCGTCCAGCGCCTCGTCCCAGGAGATGCGCTCGAAATGTCCCGAGCCCTTCGGTCCTGTGCGACGCAAGGGGTGCAGCAGCCGGTCGGGATGATGGATGCGCTCGGAATACCGCGCCACCTTCGCGCAGATCACGCCGTCGGTGTAGCTCTGGCGCTTGCTGCCGCGCACACGCCCGATGCTGCGCCCGTCGATCACCTCGACCTCAAGCGAACAGGCAGAGGGGCAGTCATGCGGGCAGACTGACGGCAGGTGCGTGATGCTGGGCAGTTCGGTCATGGGCGATCCTTCGGCCCGCTACTGGTGACGCGCCGCGCTTTTGCGGTCAATGCCGGCAGCGTCAACCCGGGATTAACGATAACGCTTCAGATTGTCGGAACTTTCGCTTGCCAAGGCGCCGTTGCGCCGGAGTTCGATAATGCGTTGCGTTGCGTTCCTGACCGGCCTTGCGGCCAGTCTCTGCCTGTCGCCTGCCGGCTCAGCTCAAGCCCAGTCCAGCGACTACACCACCCTCACCTCCCCCGAATCCGTCCAGAACTGGCACCTGACCCTGGGAGGTGGCCTGCGCTACACTCCGGACTATTCCGGTTCGAACGACTATGTCTTCAGGCCGCGGGCGATCGTGAACCTGGCGCGTGGCACCAAGAGCACCTGGTGGTCATCCGAAGACGACGCGATCAGCATCGGCTTCTTCTCCGGCAAGGCCTGGCGCGCCGGCTTCTCGGGCAACCTGCTCTGGGAGCGCAAGGCCAGCACCAACCGTGCGCTGATCGGCATGCCGGACGTCAAGTTCGGCGCAGAGCTCGGCGGCTTCGTCGAATTCTATCCGACCTCCTGGCTGCGCGGCCGCGTCGACCTGCGCCGCGGCGTGATCACCCATGACGCGCTTGTCGCCGAATTCAAGATCGACGCCTTCCAGAAGATCGGGGCCTGGACGATCGGCGCCGGCCCGCGCATGAGCGTCGTCGGGGCCGACTATGTCCGGACCTATTTCGGCGGCAATTACGCGGGCAGAGGCGGCCTGCTGCAGCGTTACAATGCCGGGATCAACTCGATCGGCGCGATCGCGCAGGTGACCTATAACTGGTCCGAGAAGCTGCAGACGACCGCCTATCTCGAGTACAAGCATCTCGTTGGCGATGCGACCAGGTCGCCGATCGTCAAGCCGTTCGGCTCACGGGATTCGCTGACGGTCGGCATCTCCGCCAGCTACGCCTTCGATCTCGGCTTCAAATAGTTCCACGAACGAAAACGGCGGAGCCACTGGCTCCGCCGTTCGAAGACGATCAGCAGTTGCGCTGCGTCAGCCGACGATCTCGTTGCCGGCGAAGAACTGCGCGATCTCGATAGCAGCGGTCTCCGGCGCATCCGAACCATGAGCCGTGTTCTCACCGACCGACTGGGCGAAGAGCTTGCGGATCGTGCCCTCGGCGGCATTCGCCGGGTTGGTGGCGCCCATCACGTCGCGATAGGTGGCGATGGCGTTCTCGCCTTCCAGAACCTGAACGACAACCGGGCCGGACGTCATGAACTCGACCAGCTCGCCGAAGAAGGGCCGCTCTTTGTGGACGGCATAGAAGGTCTCGGCCTGGCCCTTGGTCATCTGAATGCGCTTCTGCGCGACGATGCGCAGGCCAGCCTTCTCGATCACCGCATTGACCGCGCCGGTCAGGTTGCGCCGCGTAGCGTCGGGCTTGAGAATGGAAAAGGTACGCTGGACAGCCATCGTTGGTTCCTTAGGGACAATCTGGAGAATGCGGCGGCTTATAGCTGCCGCCTCCCCGCCCCACAAGGCTGCCCCGCCGGCTTCGTCTGCCTGTCCCGCTCCGTATCGCTCCGGCGAGAGCCGTGCATCAAGCCCGAGCCGTCTCCCGCTTGAAGTGAAAGCCCGCTTGGATATAGTTCACATCTGAACCATACAGCCATAGCTGGTCGAAACGGGAGGATCGCATGCGCTTTCACAAGACCTCGGCCAAGGCCGCTCTGCTCGGATTCGCGACGCTGGCGCTCGCCGGCGCCGGGTCCGCCCTGGCACAGGATGTCAGCGGTACCTGGCTGCGCGATACCGGGGCCTCGCGGGTGCGGTTTGCCAAATGCGGCGAGGCGATGTGCGGCACGCTGGCCTGGCTGAAGGACACGAATGGCCCTGCCAAGGTCGGCCAGCGCATCTTCTACGACATGAAGTCGACCGGCGCCGGCAAATGGAGCGGCAGCGCCTTCAATCCGGAGGATGGCAAGACCTACTCCGGCACGATGTCTTTGTCCGGAGATGCGCTAACCACCTCGGGTTGCGTGCTCGGCGGTATCATCTGCCGCTCGGTGAAATGGACCCGGGCGAACTGACGCAACGAGCTTAGGGACTGTTCGGTCAGCGGTGCCCTCCGTACCTGAGCAACCGCGATCCAAGCCCCGCATACGCTGAGCGTGCCGGCGCGGCGATGGTCAACGCAAGGCCGACCATCGCCCATGGATCAGCTCAGCGGGCCCGCTGCCCGAACAGAATGGCCTTCTCTTCCGGCGTGCTGATACCGGCCGGATTGCGCAGTTCGGCGCCGATCGCGAGGCCGCGCTGCACGGCCGGGCGCGCCTGCATCGTTTCCAGCCAGCGCCCGACATTCGGGAACTGCCTGATGTCCTGCCCCTGCTTCTCCCACCCCCTGGCCCAGCCGATGCAGGCCATGTCGGCGATCGAGTAAGCGCCGCAAATATAGTCGCGGCCCTCGAGACGGCGATTGAGCACGCCATAGAGCCGGTTGGCCTCGTTGGTGTAGCGATCGATGGCGTAAGGCAGCTTCTCGGGCGCGTAGATGCGGAAATGGTGGGTCTGGCCGAGCATCGGCCCAAAGCCGCCCATCTGCCAGAACAGCCATTCATCGACCGCGACGCGGCCACGCTCGTCGGCAGGATAGAATTGTCCGGTCTTGCGGCCGAGATATTGCAGGATCGCACCGGACTCGAAGACCGAGATCGGCTCTCCGCCGGGCCCATCATGATCGACGATCGCCGGCATGCGATTATTCGGCGAGATCTCCAGGAAGTCGGGCTTGAACTGATCGCCCTTGCCGATATTCACGGGGATGAGGTTGTAGGGGAGCCCGCACTCCTCGAGCATGATGGTAATTTTCCAGCCATTGGGCGTCGGCCAGTAATAAAGATCGATCGGCTTTGACGAGCGTGCGGACATCTCGGTTTCCTGTCGCGATTGGCGTCGGGGTCTGATGTAGGCCGCTCGGCAGGCCGCCGGAAGGGTCCCCGACCTGCTCCCCAAGCAGGTTGGTCATGCCCGGGGAGTGGTGAGCCGCTCGCGATCCCCCCGACGGCTCCGCAGCACTCACACCAGCTTCTTGAAGCCTTCATGGCTCTGGTCGAAGCCAAGATTGCGATAGAAACGATGGGCATCGCCCCGGGCCTTGTGCGAGGTCAACTCGACCAGCCCCGCTCCCTTCTCCTTTGCGAAGGCGAGTCCGTGAGCCATCATCACCGCGCCGATGCCCATTCCCCGCGTTTCCGGTGCAACATGGACGCTCTCGAATTTCGCGCGCTTGCGCCCTCGCGCCACGAACCCCGGAATGAGCGTGACCTGAAAGGTGCCGACGACCTGTCCGGCGCGCTCGGCGACGAAGAGCGTGGTGTCGGGGCTCGCGAGAAGCTCGTCGAAGGCCCGTTCATAAGCGGGGTGTGCGGCTTCGGCCGCAGCGTCCTGTTCCGTCACTGTCTGTGTCGCGGAGCCGAGCACGATCAGGCTGACGACACGCTGGACGTCCTCGCGCCGCGCCTGGCGAATGGAAATCTCGGACGGATCGATCTTGCTCTTGCTCATGGCCAGGCCTCCGGACCGCTGGACAACCCCGCGGTTCGCGCGGTGTTAGCAAAGCCCATTCCGAAACGGAACTCGGCATGCAGACCTATGCCGCGCGCTTCCGTGCTCAGCCGGCTGCCGTCACTCGGCAAACAGGCGCTTGGCCATCAGCAAGGTGTTGGGCGTGTCGTCGCGGCCGTCGAACCGGGCCGAGCGCTGCAAGAAGAAGCCCATCCGCTCGTAGAACGCGATCGCGGGCTCGTTCTGCAGCTCGACTTCCAGCCGCGCGACCGGTGCCAGGGGGAAATGGGCAAGCGTGACTTGCAGCAGGGTGCGGCCGATCCCGACGCCCTGATAGGTCGGCAGGACATAGAGCCGCGTGAGCAGCGCCGCCCGGTCGCGCTCGCGGCGGGCGGACGAAGTCGCAACGATCTGGTCTTCGACCAGAGCGACGAGAAAGGCCTCGCCGTCACGATCGAGCTGGGCGCTCAAATTTTCCAGCGAATGCCAGGCATTGGTGATCTCGGCGACACGCTGCCAGCCATAGATGCCGTCATAGGTAGCATGCCAGGTCTCGACCAACAGCGAGCGGACGGCCGGGAGATCGGCCGCAACCGCGTCGCGGATGATGAGCCTGTCTGGCGTCACTCGATACCCAGCTTCTTCTTCAGGATCTCGTTCAGCGCCTGCGGATTGGCCTTTCCGCCCGACGCCTTCATGGCCTGGCCAACGAACCAGCCGAGCATGGTCGGCTTCAGCTTGACCTGCTCGACCTTGTCGGGATTGCCGGCGATAATCTCGTCGACCGCCTTCTCGATCGCGCCGGTGTCGGTCACCTGCTTCATGCCGCGCGTCTCGACGATCTCGCGCGGATCGCCCCCCTCGGACCAGAGGATCTCGAACAGATCCTTGGCGATCTTGCCCGAAATGACGCTCTCGCCAAGCAGATCGACGAGACCGCCGAGCTGAGCGGCCGAGACCGGCGAGGCGGTCACATCCTTGCCTTCCTTGTTCAGGCGGCCGAACAACTCGTTGATCACCCAGTTGGCGGCGGCCTTGCCGTCGCGCCCCTTGGCGACAGCCTCGAAGTAATCCGCCTGCTCGCGCTCGGCGACGAGCACGGAGGCATCATAGGGCGTGAGGCCGTATTCGGCGATGAAGCGCGCTTTCTTGGCGTCGGGCAGTTCCGGCAGCGCTGCCTTCAGGCCCTCGACGAAGACATCGTCGAATTCGAGCGGCAGCAGGTCCGGGTCCGGGAAATAGCGATAATCATGCGCCTCTTCCTTGGAGCGCATCGAACGAGTCTCGCCCTTGCCGGGATCGTAGAGCCGCGTTTCCTGGTCGATCTTGCCGCCATCCTCGAGGATTCCGACCTGGCGGCGCGCCTCGACATCGACCGCCTGGCCGATGAAGCGGATCGAGTTGACGTTCTTGATCTCGCAACGCGTGCCGAGGGGCTCGCCGGGACGGCGCACCGAGACGTTGACGTCGGCGCGCAGGTTGCCTTTCTCCATGTCGCCATCGCAGGTGCCGAGATAGCGCAGGATGGTGCGCAGCTTGGTGACAAAGGCCTTGGCCTCGTCAGCCGAGCGCAGGTCGGGGCGCGAGACGATCTCCATCAGCGCGACGCCGGAGCGGTTGAGATCGACGAAGCTCATCGTCGGATGTTGATCATGGATCGACTTGCCGGCATCCTGTTCCAGATGGAGCCGCTCGATGCCGACGTTGATCTGCTCGGTCGGCGAGAGATCGACGACGATCTCACCTTCGCCGACGATCGGGCTCTTGTACTGGCTGATCTGGTAGCCCTGCGGCAAGTCGGGGTAAAAATAGTTCTTGCGATCGAACACGGACCGGTTGTTGATGCGCGCGTTCAACCCTAGGCCGGTACGAACAGCCTGACGCACGCATTCGGCATTGATCACCGGCAGCATGCCGGGCATCGCCGCGTCGACCAGGCTGACATGCTCGTTCGGCTCGCCCCCGAAGGCGGTGGAGGCGCCTGAGAAAAGTTTCGCGTTGGAGGTGACCTGGGCATGGATTTCCATGCCGATGATGATTTCCCAATCGCCGGTTGCACCCTTGATCAGCTTCTTCGGGTCGGCAGGGCGGGCATGCGCGTTCATATCGGTCTTCCAACTCTGGTCAGGTCGCGTCTTCGGTAGAACCTTGGCGCCCGGGCGGCAAGCGTCTGTTGCCATCCTGTCACCCCCTGGCCGGAATGTTGCTAATCTGTCGTCATTCGGCGCTGCTGTCGAGTGACGGAACTTGACAATCGTCAGCATGCAACCTTTCTTGCGCGCGGCCCGGAAACCGAGAGTGGTTGCGCCGGCCCCGCTATCCGGAGTTTTTCCATGCGAATCCGCCGCTCAACGGGTCGGACTCTTGCCACCTTCGCGGTGCTGCTCGCGACGTCCGCCGCCACGGCCCTCGCCCAGGGCGCCCCACCGGCTCCGCCGGTCCAGACTGCAGCGCCTCTCGCCAAGCGCGTGACCAACTGGGACGAGTACACAGGTCGCTTCGAAGCGCGCGAGCAGGTCGAGATCAGGGCCCGCGTCTCGGGCTTCCTCGACAGCATCCATTTCCGCGACGGCGATCGGGTCAGCAAGGGCGATCTGCTCTTCACCATCGACCAGCGCCCGTATCAGCTTGCCGTCGATGCGGCACGCGCCGAAGTCGCGCGCGCCAAGGCCCAGGTCGAGCTCGCCCAGAATGAGGTCGAGCGCGCCGAGGCCCTGACGCAGAACCGGACGATCACGGTTCGCGACATCGACCAGCGCCGCGCCAACCTGAACGGCGCGATCGCGTCCCAACAGGCGGCCGAGGCCAATCTCAAGACGGCCGAGCTCAATCTGGAATGGACGCAGGTTCGCGCCCCCCTGTCCGGCCGGATCTCGAACAAGCGCGTCGATGCGGGCAACCTCGTCGCGGGCGGCCAGTCGGGCGCGACGCTGCTGACGACGATCGTCGCCACCGATCCGATCAATTTCGTGTTCGATACGTCGGAAGCCGACTATCTCCGCTATTCCAGGCTTGCCGGCGAGCAACGCGGCCTGACGAACCGTGAAAGCGCTCCGACCGCGCAGGTCCGGCTCGCCGACGAGACGAGCTGGAAGCGCCAGGGCAAGATCGACTTTGTCGACAATGCCTTCAATGCCCGCTCGGGCACGATCCGCAGCCGCGCCGTGTTCGAGAACAAGGACCAGTTCCTGACGCCCGGCACCTTTGGGCGCGTGCGCATCTATGCCGGCCAGGTCGAAGCCTTGCTTGTTCCCGATGCGGTCATAGTCTCGGACCAGGCCAGCAAGATCGTGCTGACGGTCGGTGCCGACAACAAGGTCGTGCCCAAGCCGGTGGTGCTCGGTCAGATCGCGGACGGGTTGCGCGTGATCACCAAGGGTCTGGAGAAGGACGACAAGGTCATCATCAACGGGCTCGCCAGCCCGATGGTGCGGCCGGGCGCGACCGTCACACCGCAGGCCGGCGAGATCAAGGTCGCCGCAACCAACTGACGGCTCACGCCGCCATCACCGGAAGCGGACGGCATCGGCCGCCCGCCCTGCCCTCCCGGCCAGGACCCCAGCATGTTCCGCTTTGCGCATTTCTTCATCGACCGGCCGATCTTCGCGACCGTTCTCTCGATCCTGCTGACGATCGCTGGCGCCATCGCACAGCGCAGCCTGCCGATCGCGGAATATCCCGAGATCGCGCCGCCGACCGTCACGATCACCGCGACCTATCCGGGCGCATCGGCCGAGGTCGTCGCCTCGACGGTGGCAGCCCCGATCGAGCAGGAGGTCAACGGCGTCGACGATATGCTCTATATCTCGTCGCAGTCGACCGGTGACGGGCGTGTCACGATCAGCGTCGTCTTCAAGGCCGGCACCGATGTCGACCAGGCTCAGGTGCTGGTGCAGAACCGCGTCTCGGCGGCCGAGCCGCGCCTGCCGCAGGACGTCCGTACGCTCGGCCTGCAGGTCCGCAAGGCCTCGCCCGACTTCCTGATGGTCATCCACATGCTGTCGCCCGACGGCTCGCGCGACCAGCAATATGTCTCGAACTACACGACGCTGAATGTGAAGGACGTGCTGACCCGCGTCGAAGGCGTCGGCGACGTCCAGGTCTTCGGTGCACGCGATTACTCCATGCGGGTCTGGCTAGATCCGGCCAAGGTCGCTGCGCGCAACCTGACTGCCGGCGATGTCATCGCCTCGATCCGCGCCGCCAACATCCAGGTCGCAGCGGGCGCGATCAACCAGCCGCCGGCGAAATCGGATGGCGCCTTCCAGCTTTCGGTCAACACGCAGGGACGCCTGACCAGCATCGACGAGTTCTACAACATCGTCGTCCGCTCGGACGCCGATGGCGGTACGATCCGTGTCCGCGACGTCGCCCGCGTCGAACTCGGCGCGCAGGACTATCTGTCGAACTCCTATCTCGACAACAAGGAAGCCGTCGCGATCGGCGTGTTCCAGCGTCCGGGTTCAAACGCGCTGGCGGCCTCCGAAGCGCTCATCAAGACGATGGATGGGCTGTCGAAGAACTTCCCGGCCGGGGTCGAGTACAAGATCGTCTACAATCCGACAGAGTTCATCGCAGAATCCGTCTCCGCCGTGGTGACAACGCTGCTCGAAGCGATCGTGCTCGTCGTCATCGTCGTCATCCTGTTCCTGCAGACCTGGCGCGCGGCGATCATCCCGATCATCGCGATCCCGGTCTCGCTGGTCGGCACCTTCCTGGTGATGAGCGCGGTCGGAATCTCCTTCAACACGATCTCGCTGCTGGCGCTTGTGCTGGCGATCGGTATCGTCGTCGACGACGCGATCGTCGTGGTCGAGAATGTCGAGCGCTATCTGGCGCAAGGCATGAGCGCCAAGGAAGCCGCGCACAAGACCATGGACGAGGTCGGAGGCGCCCTGCTCGCAATCGCGCTCGTGCTGTGCGCGGTGTTCATCCCGACCGCCTTCATCACCGGCTTACAGGGCACGTTCTACCAGCAGTTCGCAGTCACGATCGCCGCTTCGACTGCGATCTCGTGCTTCGTTTCACTGACCCTGTCGCCGGCGCTGTCGGCGATCCTGCTGAAGCCGCACAGCCACGAGGAGCCGAAGGGGTTCCTTGCTACGATCACCGCGCCGATCCGCTGGTTCTTCAAGTATTTCAACAAGGCCTTCGACTGGCTCTCGCGCGCATACGGCGCGGCGACCTCGCGCCTGATCCGCGTCGGCGTCCTGATGCTGCTGGTCTATGCCGCCCTGATCGCGGTCGCCGGCCAGCGCCTGGCGGCGATTCCGACGGGCCTCGTTCCGCAGCTCGACCGCGGCTACTTCATCGCCGTCGTGCAGCTGCCTCCGGGCTCGTCGCTGCCGCGAACCGACGAGGTCATCCGCAAAGCGACCGACATGCTGCTGTCGCGGCCCGGTGTCGCCCATATCGTCGCCTTCGCCGGCCTCGATGGCGCCACCTTCACGCTGGCGCCCAATGCCGGCGTCGCCTTCGTCACCCTCAGCGACTTCCGGGAACGGGCCAAGGCCGGCCTCACCACCCAGGGCATCCTCAACGATCTGCGCAGCCAGCTCGGCCAGATCGGCGAGGCCTTCGCCCTCGTAATCGAGCCTCCGGCCGTTCCCGGAATCGGCAACGGCGGCGGTCTCAAGGGTTATGTCCAGGATCGCGGCGGGCGCGGCCTGCCGGCGCTCGAGGGCGCAACCTGGGCGGTGGCTGGAACCGCAGGCCAGGTTCCAGGCATCCAGCAGCCCTTCACGCTGTTCTCGACCAGGACGCCGCAGATCTACGCCGATATCGACCGGACCAAGGCCGAAATGCTCGGTGTGCCCGTGACCCGGGTATTCGAGACCCTGTCGGTCTATATGGGATCGGCCTATGTCAACGACTTCAATATCCTGGGCCGCACCTTCCGGGTCACGGCGCAGGCCGACAATCCCTACCGGCTCGATATCCGCGACGTCGCCGCATTGAAGACGCGCAATGTCGACGGCGAGATGGTGCCGATCGGCTCGGTCGCGACATTCTCCGACACGACCGGCCCCTATCGCGTGCCGCGTTACAACCTCTATCCGGCAGCCGAGGTCCAGCTTTCGATGGCGCGCGGTTTCTCGACCGGCCAGGGCATCGCGGAGGTGGAGAAGATCGCGCAGCAGGTGCTGCCGGCTGGGTTCGGTTTCGAATGGACCGAGATCGCATTGCAGGAGAAACTCGCCGGCAACACCGCGATCATCGCCTTCGGCCTTGCCGTCGTCTTCGTCTTCCTGCTGCTGGCGGCGCTGTACGAGAGTTGGACCTTGCCGCTCGCCGTCATCCTGATCGTGCCGATGTGTATTCTCGCGGCGATGGTTGGCGTCGGTTACAAGGATTTCGATCGCAATGTGCTCGTCGATATCGGCCTCGTCGTGCTCGTCGGCCTCGCTGCGAAGAACGCGATCCTGATCGTCGAGTTCGCCAAGCAGGCCGAGGACGAGGGCATGAGCCGGCGCGAGGCTGCCATCGCGGCGGCGCGAACCCGGTTGCGCCCGATCCTGATGACCTCGCTCGCCTTCATCCTTGGCGTGCTGCCCCTGACGATCTCTGTCGGCGCGGGCGCCGAGATGCGCCAGGTTCTCGGCGTCGCGGTGTTCTCCGGCATGATCGGCGTGACGCTGTTCGGCCTGCTTTTCACCCCGGTCTTCTATGTGGTGGTGCGCTGGCTCGCTTCTGTGTTGAGCCGGAAGAAGAAGGGCGAGCCGACCGCCGGCAAGGATGCCCATCCGGCAGCCCACTGAAGCCTGTTGAACAAAGAAACCCCGCTTTGCCGATCCGGCAAGGCGGGGTTTCTCTTTAGGCGAACTTTCGAGCCAGGAACCGGCACGCGAAGGCGACGCCAGCCGCAGCTGCGATCAGGTTGGCGAGAGGCTGCGCGCCGGCATCGCCCCTCACCTGCTGCACGATGATCAGGAGAAGCAGGAGCCCGGCGACGAAGGCAAGCGCCCCTTGCAGGAACGTAAGACAGGCCCAGGCGATGGCGCGGCTGAAGATCATGCCGCAAGCCTAGACCCGAAACGCCGTCCAGCGGAAATCTGCCCGGGCCCTGCCAGGCAAGCCGCAAGGTGATGCAGAACCGGAAACGATCCGGAAGCTCTGAAGATCCATGCGACGAAGCCCCGGGCTCCTGCCTGGAGGCGCCCGGGATTAGGTCGCCGTCAGGCGCTTACGCCCACCACTTCTCGCCAACCGTGAAGCGGCCAGCCGCATCCTCGATGACCTGGCCGAGCGAGAACAGCGTCTCCTCGTCGAAGGGGCGGCCGATCAGCTGCAGGCCGAGCGGCAGGCCCTGCGCATCCTGTCCGGCGGGCACCGCGATGCCCGGCAGGCCGGCCATGTTCACCGTGACCGTGAAGACGTCGTTGAGATACATCTCGACCGGATCAGACGAGCCCTTCTCGCCAATGCCGAAGGCGGCCGAGGGCGTCGCCGGCGTCAGCACGGCGTCGATTCCGTCGGCATAGGCCAGCTCGAAATCGCGCTTGATCAGCGTGCGGACCTTCTGGGCCTTGAGATAATAGGCGTCGTAATAGCCGGCCGAGAGCACATAGGTGCCGATCATGATGCGGCGCTTGACCTCGGCGCCAAAACCTTCGGCGCGGGTCTTCTCATACATCTCGACGATGTCGCGACCCGGCACGCGCAGGCCGTAGCGCACGCCGTCATAGCGGGCGAGGTTGGAGGAGGCTTCCGCCGGCGCGACGATGTAATAGGCGGGCAGAGCGTATTTCGTGTGGGGCAGCGAGATGTTGACGATCTCGGCACCGGCCGCCTTCAGCCAGGCGATGCCCTGCTGCCAGAGAGCCTCGATCTCGGGCGACATGCCGTCGAGCCGGTATTCCTTGGGAATGCCGATTTTCATGCCCTTCACCGAGCGGCCGACAGCCGCCTCGTAGTCCGGCACGGCGAGGTTCGCGGAGGTCGTGTCCTTGGCGTCGTAGCCGGCCATCGAGCGCAGCATCACGGCGCTGTCGCGCACGGTCTTGCCGATCGGACCAGCCTGGTCGAGCGAAGAAGCGAAAGCGACCGTGCCCCAGCGCGAGCACCGGCCATAGGTGGGCTTGATGCCGACAGTGCCGGTGAAGGCCGCCGGCTGGCGGATCGAGCCGCCCGTATCGGTCGCGGTGGCAGCCAGGCAGAGGTCGGCGGCGACGGCGGCGGCCGAACCGCCCGACGACCCGCCCGGAACCAGATGGTTGCCCTCGATCGCGCCGGAGCCCCCTGCCCCGACATTCGAGCCGCTGCGGCGCCAGGGATTGACGACATTGCCGAAGGCGCTGGTCTCGTTCGACGAGCCCATGGCGAATTCGTCATTGTTGAGCTTGCCGAGCATCACCGCGCCATCGCGCCAGAGCTGGCTCGTCACGGTCGATTCATAGGCCGGGATGAACTCGCCGAGGATCTTCGAGCAGGCGGTGGTGCGCACGCCCTCAGTGGCGAAGAGGTCCTTGATGCCGAGCGGCAGGCCTTCCAGCGGGCCGCCTTCGCCCTTCGCCAGCCTGGCATCGGATGCCGCTGCCTGCTTCAGCGCGTGCTCCGGCGTCTCGAGCACGAAGGCGTTGAGCGCGCGGGCCTTCTCGATGGCGGCGATATGCGCCTTGGCGAGGTCGGTCGCGGAGAAGGTCTTTGCCTTGAGGCCGTCGCGGGCCTCGGTCAGGGTCAGGCGGGTCAGGTCGGTCACGTCAGTGGTTTCCGGCAAATTGAACTGGGAGGAGCCCGCGGAGCGCTCCTGGCGCATTCGGGATGGTGGAACGGGCGGCTCGGCGCCTATTCGACCACCTTCGGCACCATGAAGAAATTGTCCTCGGAGACCGGTGCATTGGCGACGATCCGATCGGCGATCTCGCCATCCGTGACGACATCCTGGCGCTGCGTCATCGCCATTGGCGTCACCGAGGTCATCGGCTCGACGCCGCTGACGTCGACCTCGTCCAACTGCTCGACGAAGCCGAGAATGGCGTTGAGCTCGCCTTGCAGCTTGGGCAGATCGGCCTCGGGCACGGCAATGCGCGCCAGATGCGCAACGCGCTTCACGGTGGCGAGATCGACCGACATGGCAGGCTCCTGAAACTGTGGCTGAACAAGCCGAAACTGATTTGCCCGCGCTATAGCGCGTCGGCGGCAAAAGGATAAGTCAATACTGACGGGTCGTCGGGAACCCGGCCAAAACGCCGGGATCCATCGTCACGGACCGAAGCCGGATGGTGACGGGAATATCGGACTTTGCCGCCCATCCCGGATGACGCTACCGGTGTTAGAGCGCGACCGCCTCACCTTTCCCGGGCACGAGGGCCCGCACGTCACTGCCTTTCAGCGCCGCGACGAACTCGTCGGCATTCTGGGCGATGATCGGGAAGGAGCCGTAATGGCAGGGGATCGCCACCTTCGGCTTGACGAACCGGGTCATGGCCAGCGCAGCGGTCTTCGCGCCCATGGTGAAGCGATCGCCGATCGGGCAGATGCAGATGTCGACGGCATGCAATTCGCTGATCAGCGCCATGCCCGGGAAGATGTCGGTGTCGCCCATATGCCAGAGCGTCTTCTCGCCCGGGGCCTTGATGACCACGCCATTGGCGCTGCCCAGCGGATACCCGACTCCGGCCTCAACCAGCCCAGCCGAATGATCGGCCCGGACCAGGGTCGTCTGGAAGGAACCGAGATCGACCGTGCCGCCGGTATTCATCGGCTCGAACTTCTTCAGGCCTTTCGAGGCAAGGTACATGCACAGGTCAAAATTGGTCACGACCGTCGCGTGATTGGCCTCGGCGATCGCAAGCGTGTCGCCGATATGGTCGCCATGGCCATGGGTGATCACGATATGGCTGACGCCCTTCGATGCCTCGGCGGCATTGCCCTCGAAGGCCGGGTTGCCGGTGAAGAACGGATCGATCAACAGCGAAGCGCCGGGGAGATCGAGACGAAAGGCCGAATGGCCGAACCAGGTGAGCTTCATGGCGAAACCTCTTAGGCTGACGGACGAGACAGCCTATCTAGGCCGGCAACGTGCGCCGTCCAAGTCGACTTTGCATCGAGCGACGTGCACGCTACCACGCCTGGACCGAATGGAACCTTCGTCATGACCGACGCAGCCACCCTTTCCCGCCGCATTGCACAGGGCCGTGGCGACGAGCCGGCCGACCTCGTCATTTGGGGCGCCCGGTTGTTCGACCTCGTCACCGGCACCCTGGTCGAGACCGATATCGCGCTCTGCGGCGAAACGATCGTCGGCACCCATGGACGCTACGAGGGCATCGAGAGTTTCGATGCCCGGGGGCTGATCGCCGTTCCCGGCTTCATCGACACGCACCTTCATGTCGAATCATCACTGGTGACGCCGTTCGAATTCGAGCGCTGCGTGCTGCCGCACGGGGTCACGACCGCGATCTGCGACCCCCACGAGATCGCCAATGTCCTTGGCATCGAGGGCATCAGCTATTTCCTGCGCTGCGCCGAGGCGATGCGCATGGACTTGCGCGTGCAGCTCTCGAGCTGTGTGCCGGCGACGCATCTGGAAACGGCTGGGGCCCGGCTGGAGGCGAGCGACCTGACGCCGCTGATGGACCATCCCAAGGTCATCGGCCTCGCCGAATTCATGAACTTTCCGGGCGTGCTTCACCGCGATCCCGGTTGCCTCGCCAAGCTCGAGGCCTTCTCACACCGGCATATCGACGGCCACGCCCCGCTGGTCCGCGGAATGGACCTGAACGGCTATCTCTCGGCCGGCATCCGCACCGACCACGAGACAACCACGGCCGAGGAGGCGCGCGAAAAGCTCGCCAAGGGCATGGCAATCCTGATCCGCGAGGGCTCGGTGTCAAAGGACCTGCATGCCCTGATCCCGCTGATCACACGCGACGCCTCCCCGTTCCTCGCCTTCTGCACTGACGATCGCAACCCGCTCGATATCGCGGAAGAAGGCCATCTCGATTACATGATCCGCACCGCGATTGCCGCCGGCGCGGATGTGCTTGCAACCTATCGCGTCGCGACACTCTCGGCTGCGCGGAATTTCGGCCTGTTCGATCGCGGCTTCATCGGCCCCGGCAAGCGAGCCGACATCGTGCTCGTGGAGGATCTCGCGACCTGCAGGGTGAAGTCCGTCTTTGCCGGAGGCCGGCTTGTCGAGGGGGCCCTCTTCGCCGATCGGAAGCCCATTGCTCCGGTCGGTCTCGGCAGCGTCAGGAGCCGCAGGCTGGTGCCGGGAGATTTCAAGGTCGCGGTCCGGTCCGGCGAGACCCCCGTCATCGGCGTCGTGCCGGGCCGCATCATCACCGAGCGGCTGGCGATGTCCCTGCCCGCCAGGGATGGGCAAGCCCTGCCCGACCTCGCCCAGGACGCGGTCAAGGTCACGGTGATCGAACGGCATGGCAAGACGAACGGCATCGCGACCGGCTTCGTCCACGGCTTTGGCATGAAGCATGGTGCCATCGCCTCTTCTGTTGGTCATGACAGCCACAATCTCTGCATCGTCGGCGTCGACGACGCTTCGATGGCGGCTGCCGCCAACCGGCTGATCGAGATCGGCGGCGGCTTCGCGGTCGCGGATGGTGGCATAGTCAAGGCAGAGCTGGCGCTGCCGGTCGCCGGTCTGATGAGCGACCAGCCTTTCGAGGCCGTGCGGCACGGGCTGGAGGGCTTGCGAACGGAAGCGAAGGCGCTCGGCGTCGTGCTGGCCGAGCCATTCCTGCAGGTTGCCTTCCTGACCCTGCCGGTGATCCCGCATCTGAAGATCACCGACAAGGGGCTGGTCGATGTCGATCGGTTCGACTTCGTCTGAGATCCGGCGCGGTGCTGCTGGGGACGGTCCGCAAGCGGCTTTTCCCGATCATGGAATGTCGCGCCGCTGCTTCAGAGCGCCAGGCGCGCCCTGGCCTGCTCAGCCTGCGCCTTCGCCATTGCTATCAGCGGCGACCGGCGCGCGAGAACATCCTGGACATTCGCCTTGTCCGCGCGCTCGGGCGCGCCTGAATCGAAGGGCGGTTGCGGATCGTATTCAAGGACGAGCTGGATCCGGCGCGCCGTCTCCTCACCCATGAGCGAGGCAGCAAGCGTCAATCCGAAATCCAGTCCAGCCGTCACCCCTCCGCCAGTCATCCGGTTGCGGTCGATCACGACGCGATCAGTTTGGAGCGTTGCGCCCATCACCGGCAACAGATCCCGGACATACCAATGCGAGGTCGCCCGATAGCCCTTCAACAGTCCCGCTGCTCCGAGCAACAGAGAGCCTGTGCAGACGCTCGTGACATAGCGAGCTTGCGCGCCTTGTTCGGCGAGGAAGCCCAGCACTTCGCTATCCCCCATCAAGGCGACACTGCCCTTCAACCCGCCGGGGACGAACAGGACATCGAGACCGCGGGGGCATTCGGAGAATGTCGCCGTTGGCGTAACCGGCAGTTTCACGTCGCTGGTGACGGCCGCCCTGCCCTTCCAGACCAGATGAATCTCGGCCTGCAGCAGTGAGAACACTGTCAGCGGACCGACGAGATCGAGCAGAACCATATCCGGGTGGACAAGCATCGCGATGCGCACCGGTGTGGAGCCCGTTGCCGCGGGTTGCGCCTCGGCCGCCCGTACATGTCCAAACAAGCCCGAAAGCGCCCCGGTCGTGGCCAACGCTGTCAGGTCCCGACGCGTCATCTCATTCGTCATGGCTTGATCTCCACGGTCTCGCTGAGCCGGATCATCTCGAAATCGGAGACCAGGATTTCGAGTTCGATGGTCCACCGACCACCGATGGGAATGACGAGGCTGTCGACATGCCAGGTGCCGTCGCTCGACCGGACGGCCTGACGCTCGATCGGTTCGACCCCGACCGACGGATTCGACACCACGCAGCGAACCTCCTTGACCGTGAGCGGTCCAAACTCCCCGTCGAGCAGTGAAATCGAAATGGAGGCCGGCCCCGCACGTCCAGGCGAGACGCGGATGTCCGCCATCGCCTTGGCCGTGTGAATGTGGATCGACGCAGGCGGCGCTCCCGCATCGAGAAGTGCCCGCGGCGGCGGCGTGAAGCGCCAGGTCGCAACGGTGCCAAGGACAAGGAACACCAGCAAGGTTTCGGCCGCGATCATGCGCCGCATCGTCCTGGCGGCGAGGCCCGTTCGAGACAGGACAAGGGGCGTGAGGCGGTAGCGGTTGATGGCGGCCAGGCCCAGCAGGATTGCAACCCAGGCGAGCTTGATCAGCAGAACCCAGCCATAGCCGGTCGAGATCAGTGCGCCTGGCTGTTCGAGCTGAACCACCGCCAGGATGCCACCGCTGAGCAGGGTCAAGCCAACAACGACAGGTATCCAACGCGAGAACTGGCGCAGCACGGTAATTGCGTCGGCCTCCCGCAGAACGAAGAACAGCGGCACCAAGGCTCCTGCCCAGGCGGAGACGCTGACGGCGTGAATAAAGACTGCACTCCGCGTCAACCACTGCGGGCTGGCCGCGCTGGCATGGCCGCTCGCGGCGAGCGCCACCCCTACAGTCAGGAGGGCTGCTCCAGCGAAGACCGGCCCCATGCGGCCGCGTACCGCCAGGGAGGCCAATCCGAGTAGAAATGCGACAGCTGCAGCCAGCGCCGTGCGGCCAAAGCTACTGGCGGCCGCGGCGCTCCAGACGTCCGCTTCGCCCAGGCTGCCGAGCGAGCGATCCAGGATATCGAGCCCTTGCGCGGCGAATGCCAGCGGCAAGGCCGCAGATCCGAGCAGGATGAACAATCCGAGCGGTCGCCGGGCATCGCGAGGCAAGGGACCAACCCAGGTCGCAAAGGCTACCCCGCCGAGCCCCATGAGCAAGCCCAGATAGAGCCCTACCTTTCCCAGCCATAGGGTTGCCCGCACAGCAGGATCAGTCCGTGTCTCAGGAGTTGGCGACTGGCCGCTGGGCGCACCGATGGAGAAGACCACCGCCCCACCAACCGGGTGCCCATCCTCGGAAATGACGCGCCAGCTCAGAACATGCGTTCCGGCTGACAGTTCGGCGGGCGCTTCGATCATCAGCGTCCTGTCCTTCAGCACGAACCGATCGAGTGTGCGGGACGTGCTGTCTGGTCCGATCAACTTCAGGATGAGCGGCGACACCGGTTCACTGAAGCTCAGTGTCAACACCGCAGGGGCGTTGGTCACGACCGCGCCGTCCGCCGGCGAGGCGGCGATCAGCGCGGCATGAGCGAACGCGCGTCCGGATATTGCCGTGGCGACAGCCAAGGCGCAGGTCAGGATGAAGGCGAGGCGAAGGGGCCAGCGCATGGCAACTCCCAGCAGCCGGGCGCGAAGCCCGGCCACTTGCTCGGTTTACTTTTTCGGGGTGAGCTTCAGACCGGGAGCCGGATACTTGTAGTCGTCGGCGCTCTTGCCCTCAGTCGGGATCTCGATCCAGCGTTCGACTGTGCCGCCCTCGCACTCCTGGACGACCGGTACGTAGAGGACGGTGTCGGCCTTGAGGTCGGAGGTCAGATAACCGCGCAGCACGAACTCGTCATAGTGCTCGTCAAGCAGCCTGCCGCCGCTCCAGACCACTTCCTTCACGCCTTCCGAAGTCGGTGTGCCGTAGTAGTCGAAAGCCTTGCCATAGGGGCCCTTCACCGTTTCCAGTGTCCAGCCGGGCTTGGGCATCGGCTTGACCGCGATCACGCCTTCAGGAATCCGGACGCGGACCTTCGTCGTTGCCGCGCCCTTGCAACCATGGGGCACGCGCAGCACGGCCTTGTAGGTCGAGCCGACCGGAGCCTGTTGCGTTTCGAGGGTAATGTGAGCGAGCGCACCGGTTGTTCCCAGAGTGACGAACATCGCTGCAAGGAGATGGGTCTTCATGGCGTAATCCTTGGTCTGTGAGAGCGGTTCTGCGACGGGCTCGTGAGAACGCCCATGACGCTCGATGTGTTTGAGAGTGGTCATCGGACGGTGAGTGCCGGCCGATAATGCGATCGCGACATGCGGCCTCGGTCGGATTGCGATCAGCAAAGGAGCCGTTGGCCTGGTGACCCGAGGCATGGCAGGTGCGAGCCTCGTGCATCACTCGCTTGCCGGGCAGACAGCGCGCCGAAAGCTCGGATCAGCGAATCTGGCGCATATCTGCTGGGGATGGCGGGCAAATCGGCTTTGAAGCCGAGAGCGCGCAATCAAGCGGCCATATGTGCGCGAACGCACGGCGGCCTGCTCAGGTCTCAGACGGGTGGTGCGCGGGGATTGGCGGGCGATCGGCCGGCGACAAAGCCATGGGGCGCGTCGAGACGCCGGATGAAGGCGTTCCGGTCGACGATCCGGTAGACAACGGGCAGGTAGCCGATGGCTGACGGCACATCCGCGTGAGTGGAATGAGAGCAGCCGAGCGCGCAACCGCTCATCAGATCATGCTGCGCCGTGCCGCGGTCGGTCGTGTCTCCCGGTGAAGCGGCACTCGGCGAACAAAGCGTTATGGCCAAAGTGCGATCGAAAGCGATGCTCGCAGCATTGGCACCGGACGCGAGCCCCGTCAGAACCACCTGGAGCACGAGCAGATAGGCCACGGCGACCGCGACCCAACGGCTCGTTTCTGCTCTCTGGCGCCACGCGGACAAGGGCTGCCCTCCTGACGTTTGGATAGCACCACTATTGGCCGCGTCAATTGCCGAGGCGCAAACGAGCGTCGGGCTTCTCACGTAGGACAGTACGGAATGGAGCTGCATGTGCGGTACCCCCGGCGAGATACCCGCTCCGCCGAGAAGCTTCGAGAGGCGAAGCCGGCTTGACGGCGACGTCGCGGCGGCATCCTGCGCCGCCGCGACGAGCCTCAGGCGCTCAGCGAGCGGCCACCCGGACGTGCCGCGCGGCTTCAACCATGTTGACGAGGGCAGGCCTGACCTCCTCCCATTTGCGGGTCTTCAGGCCGCAATCGGGGTTGATCCAGAGCTGCTCGTCTGCGAGCCGGAGACGAGCGAGCTTCATCAGGCTCGTCATCTCGCCCACCTCGGGCACCCGCGGCGAGTGGATGTCATAGACGCCGGGACCGATCTCGTTGGGGTAGCGGTAGGTCTTGAAGGCGTCGAGCAGCTCCATCTTCGAGCGCGAGGTCTCGATCGAGATCACGTCGGCGTCCATCGCGGCGATTGCGTCGATGATGTCGTTGAACTCCGAGTAACACATATGGGTGTGCACCTGGGTTGCGTCGGCGACGCCTGCGGCACAGAGCCTGAAGCTGCCGACCGCCCAGTCGAGATAGCTCTTCCACTCGCCCTTGCGCAGCGGCAGCCCCTCGCGCAGCGCCGCCTCGTCGATCTGGATCATCGCAGCACCGGCCGTCTCAAGGTCGACGACCTCGTCGCGGATCGCGAGCGCGATCTGGCGGCAGGAGGCGCTGCGCGGGATGTCATCACGGACGAAGGACCAGTTCAGGATCGTCACCGGCCCGGTCAGCATGCCCTTCATCGGCTTCGAGGTCAGCGACTGCGAATAGGTCCACCAGCCGACGGTCATCGGCTTCGGCCGCGAGACATCGCCGAACAGGATCGGCGGACGCACACAGCGCGAGCCATAGCTCTGGACCCAGCCGTGTTTGGTGAAGGCGAAGCCGGCGAGCTGCTCGCCAAAATACTGCACCATGTCGTTGCGCTCGAACTCGCCATGGACGAGCACGTCGAGGCCGATCTCCTCCTGCCAGCGTACCGTGCGCTCAGTTTCCTCGCGCAGGAACTGCTCATAGTCGGCATCGCTGATCAGGCCCTTGGCATGAGCCGAGCGGGCCTTGCGGACCTCTGTGGTCTGCGGGAAGGAGCCGATCGTCGTCGTCGGGAAGACCGGCAGATTGAAGCGCTCGCGCTGCAATCTCGCGCGTGCGGCGAAGGGGCTCTGGCGGTCCGTCATGCTGGGCGTCACTGCCGCGACACGCGCTGCGACAGCGGAATCGTGGACCTTCGGCGAGGCCCTTCGGGCCGCCGCTGCGGCCGCTGAGGCGTCCAGCGGCTCCCTGACGCTGTCACGGCCACCGGCAAGGGCTTTGCCCAGCACCGAGAGCTCGCCCATCTTCTGCACGGAGAAGGCGAGCCAGCTCTTCAGGTCGACATCGAGATCGGTTTCGAGATCGAGATCGATCGGTGTGTGCAGCAGCGAGCAGGACGGCGCGATCTGGACATGGTCGGTACCGCGCTTGGCCACAACCGGCTCGAGCCGGTCGAGCAGCGCCGGCAGGTTGGCACGCCAGATGTTGCGGCCATCGATCATGCCGAGCGACAGAACGAGCCCATGCGGCGCCTTGGCGAGCACCCCCTCGAGCTGTGAGGGTGCGCGCACGAGGTCGAGATGGAGGCCGGCGACCGGCAGCGCGACCGCCGTGTCGAGATTGTCGCCGAGACCACCGAAATAGGTCGTCAGCATGACCTTCAGCTGCGGCAAGGCATGGGCGATGGTGGCATAGGTCCGGCGCAGGGCGTCGCGGGCGGCCTCGTCGAGATCGAGCACCAGACAAGGCTCGTCGATCTGGACCCATTCAGCGCCGTTGGCGGAAAGGCGGCGCAGCACATCGATATAGACCGGCAGCAACTCGCCGAGCAGCGAGAGCGGATCGAGGCTGGCGTCCTTGCTCTTGCCGAGCTTCAAAAAGGTGACCGGCCCAAGCAGAACGGGGCGGGTGTCGTAGCCGAGTGACTTGGCTTCACGATACTCGTCGACCGCCTTGAGCGAGGACAGTGCGAAGCGCTGTCCAGTCGCGAATTCCGGCACCATGTAGTGGTAGTTGGTGTCGAACCACTTGGTCATTTCCTGCGCAGGGGCGCCGTGGGAATGCTCGTGGTCGTGGTGGGCATGGCCGCAGGAGGTGTGCGGCTCGGTCTCGCCTTGCGCGCCTCGCGCCATGGCGAAATAGGTTGGCAGCCCGACCGGACCACCCTTCCAGCCATAGATCTCGGGAATCGCGCCGACCATCACGCTGGTGTCCAGCACCTGATCGTAGAACGAGAAGTCGTTCGACGGGATGACGGTGACGCCGCGTGCCTTCTGGCGGGCCCAGTTGGCGGCGCGCAGGGCGGCGGCGGTGTCGAGCAGGTCCTTTTCGGTCGACTTGCCCGACCAATAGCTTTCGAGAGCGAGCTTGAGTTCGCGACGCGGACCAATGCGCGGCGTCCCAAGGGTCGCGACAGGAAGTGAAGATGACATAGGCTTACCCCAAAAGTTGGGAGCAAAGGCCAAAGCGGACGCGTCCGGGATTCCGCCGGCGAAGAGCCTGCGCAATCGCAAAGCGCTCCACCGGGACACCCCGCCCGAGGACGTTCAGTTCGTCGAGGCAGGTCTCCTGGCTCACGGGTCATCGCTGCTGTCCGGCCTTCCCGAGACCTTGCCGGCCTCAGTGACACATCTTGGACAGCGGCTCACCGCTTACAGTTGCGGGGGCAGCGCCGGCCTTGCCCAGGTCAATAGCGACCTCGACGCACCGGCTTCCCTCTTAGCTCCGGGCAAACAGACCCGGAGAACCACGACAGCCCAACCTAGGTCCAAATGCTCGCCGCAGTCAATGGAAATATAAAGACATCTTTATGTCTCCATGTCGCTATCTGTGTCGACTGGCCCTGCTACGACTGCGGGATGTTCCATGGTTGCGCGCAGACGATGCGGGGCAAGAAGTTCCCGCGCGGCTGCTAAAGTAGAATAATTAGAATCTATATCTATTACAGATTGCAAATGTAGTTCGCGCGACAAAAGCGCATCAGAAAGCACTGTGTTAAATTTACAATTGCGAATCCTAGTACCGGCGGACTACATCCACCCGCAAATGGACTGGGGTCTTCCAATGAAGAACAAATCAAAACTATATTTTTCAGCCGCATTCCTTTTTACAATCCTTCAAAGCACGATTTGTTACTCTCAAGCGATCGCGGATGGCGGCAGTGCGTCACCGGCGTTCACGCTCGACCAGATTACGGTCACGGCGACACGTGGTGAGAAGCAGGCTCTCGATGTTCCCGGCGTCGTGAACGTTATCTCACGGCAGGAACTCGACGAGCGCATGACGCGCGACATGCAGGACCTCGTGCGCTATCAGCCCGGCGTCAGCGTCAACCGCCTGACCAGCGGCACCGACCCGTTCAGCAACCTCGATGGCTTCACGATCCGCGGGGTCGGCGGAAACCGCGTCCAGATGCAGGTCGATGGATCGCGGGTGATCGAACGCATCACCGATGGCAATCGCAACTTCGTCGAGATGCCCTTCCTGAAGAGTGTCGAGATCGTGCGTGGCCCGGGCTCCGTGCTCTGGGGCGCCGATGCTCTGGGCGGCATCGTCGCCTACCGTACGCTCGATCCCCAGGACCTGCTGAAAGGCAAGGACAAGCCGTATGCCGTACGTCTCGATGCCGGGTATGATAGTTTCGACCGCTCCTTCACCAAGACCGGCATCGCAGCCTTCAGGCTCACCCCTGCCCTCGAAGCCATTGTCGGCCTGAGCCAGAAGACGGCGGAGGAGGCCAAACTCAGCCGTGCCCGGGCCGATGGCGGCCGCTGGGGCTGCCCCGTGCCGAGCCTGCGCTATCTCGGCTGCGACACGCTGAACCCGCTCGACAGCACGGTTTGGAACGCCTTCGGCAAGATCGTCTTCTCGCCGACGACAGACCATACGTTCAAGCTGACCGGCGAGTATTTCGATAACAGCTCAAAGGTAAACCAGCTATGGGACTACAATGTCCTCGCGTCTGGCCTCCGCAACGGACCCTATATCCGAGACGAAGTGAAGTCGCGCCAGCGCATCGCCTTCGAGCATCAATGGGATGTCGGCGCGAGCTTCCTCGACTCGATCCGCTGGCAGGCATCGTTCTCGCCGCAGAAGCGTGAGGTCACCAATAATCGCTACCAGACGCAGACCAACAACCAGCAGCGTTTCACCCGCGGCTTCCTCGACTACTCCGAGCAATTCTCCCAGCTCGATATCCAGGCCAAGTCGAGCTTCGCACTCGGCTCGAGCTTCCACAGGCTGACCTACGGTTTCCAGGGCGACATCACCAAGACCGATTATGAGCGTCGCGACGACGTCCGGAACATGTCGACGGGCGTCACCACCACGACGATCGCAGGCGGCTTCAACTTCGCCAACGCGACGACCACGCGCTATGATTTCTATCTGCAAGACGAAATCGAGTTGCTGAACGGTCGCTGGACGATCACGCCGGGCGTCCGCCATGCCAATTACAACATCGATCCGAGCATTGGACCGGGCTACGTCATCGTGCCGGGCAAGGCGCCGCGCGAGATCGAGTCGCACAAGCTGATCCCGCAGGTCGGCACGATCTTCAAGCTCGACGAGACCTATTCGCTCTATGCCCGCTACGCCCAAGGCTTCAAGATGCCGACGGCGCAGCAGCTCTATACTTCGCTGCCCATGGGCACTCAGAATCTGATCCCGAACCCGGATCTCAAGCCCGAGAGCGTCAACTCCTACGAAGGCGGCATTCGCGGCCGCTTCGACAATGGCTGGTTCTCGGTCGGCGTCTTCCATGCCGACTACAAGGATTTCATTCAGAACTTCGCGACGATTCCCGGCACGACCGATCTGACCTATCGCAACCTGTCGAGCGTAAAGATCTCCGGTATCGAGGCATCGGCCGAGTGGAAATTCCACGAGCGCTGGCTCGCCAATGTCGCGGTGAGCTACCAGTACGGTACGCAGAAAGCCGATGCTGGCGCTTTGACGACGCCCTATAACTCGATCACCCCTCTGACCGCCGTGGCCGGCCTGAAGTACCTGATGCCGGAATATGGTCTGGAAGCCGAAATCATCGGAACCTTCGGAGCGGGTGTCACCCGCGCCAGCGCACCGACGATCTTCAAGCCGGCGGGCTACTCGGTATTCGATGCCTTCCTGAACTGGAAGCCGACCTCGTACATCACAGTCCGCGGCGGCGTGCAAAACATCTTCGATCGTCGTTATTTCTCGAACGTCTACAATTTCGACAAGGTTCCGGCTTCGGCCGCTGTCGCCGCGACCACGCCGCTCGAGCTGCAGACCGCGCCCGGCCGCACATTCAAGCTGGCCGCTTCGGTCGAGTTCTGAGGCGCAACGAAGCAGCGCCACCCATTGACGGACCGCAGCTGTGACAGGCGCGGCCAGTCACGCGACGCTCTGACCGAGACCCCGGAGCGTCGCCTCTTTCCCTTGGAGCCCCCGATGACAAACACCACACATCCTCGCGAACTGCTGAAACAGCCTCCCGCCGAAATCTTGGCAGGCCTGCCCGCGATGGGCCGCGTCATGCTGAGTGCACGCTCCGGCGGCGCGACCCATGAGCGCATGGGCGCGGTCGGTGCCGTCACCATCGAGGCGAACAAGGCGCGCCTCACTGGCGAGTTCCACGACAGCACGCTCGATCTTTCGGTCGTGACCCGTCTGGTCGCGGACCGCACCAGCAAGATGCGCGACCGGGTGCTGCCCAGGCTCGAGTGCCAGGACGCTGCCGGCGAGGTGCTGTTCAGCCTGATCGGGCTCGACGGGTTGGAGCTCTTTGACAAGGCCCTTGCCCCGTTCGGCCCGGGCGAAGCGCTGGAGCCGGTCGAGCGCGAAAGTGCTGCCGGTGGCGGATCGCCTGATGTGCCGCAGGATGATCTGGGCGCCGCGACCTTCGCCGCGATCCTGCGCAATGCCGTACCGGTCTCGATCGATTTCACGAAGCCGGGTCTGGCCCAGCACTGGGAAGGAGCGCTGCCGGAGCCGAAGCCGGCCATGGGTTTCGTCAACATCATGCAGGGCGATTTCCACCTTCATCTGCGCGCAGGCGCAGTTGCGAGTTGGCACCGGCAGGAGGCCGATTCAGGGGTCGCGCTTACCGCGCGCGATGTCGACGGACAGCCGTTCGGCCTCGTGCTGCGCGGCCCGGCCGCAGCCTTCAAGGGCGTTCCGCTCGGCAACGCCCATGGCTGAGCCGTCACTCAGCGCCGGATCCGCGTCCCTGGCTCATCGGCGCGCGACCTGGCTTTCGCCGGAGACCGGAGAGACCATTGCCCAGCACGACCTGATGCGGACGATGGCACGGAAGCGCGTCGTACTGCTCGGCGAAAGTCACGACATCGCCGAGATCCATCGCTGGCAGCTCCATGTCACGGCGTTCCTGCACGCGCTTCGACCACAGATGGCGGTCGGCTTCGAGATGTTCCCGCGCCGGATCCAGCCGGTGCTCGATGCCTGGGTCGAGGGCGAGATGGACACCGCGACCTTCCTGGAGCGGTCGGAATGGGCACAGGTCTGGGGTTTCGATCCCGAGCTCTACCTGCCGCTCTTCCATTTTTGCCGGCAGCAGCGCGTGCCGATGCTCGCGCTCAACTGCCATCGGCCACTGGTCACACGCGTTGGCCAGATTGGTTGGGATGCGATCCCGGTCGATGAGCGCGATGGCGTGACGCCGGCTGCCGCCGCGACGGAGGGGTACCGGCGCTATCTCGCCGGAATCATGAGCGGCTTCGCCGGACCGGATCGCCCGCGCGCCATGGAGCCGGACCGCTTCGATCGCTTCATTCGAGCCCAGCAGACCTGGGATCGCGCTTTCGCCTGCGGCATCGCCGATTATCTGGCAAGGGCGGAAGGCGAGCCGCTCGTCATCGGGATCATCGGGCGCGGCCATCTCGAATACGGCCATGGCACGCCCTATCAGCTCCGCGATCTCGGCATCGATGATCTGGCCGTCCTGCTGCCGACCGACCGCGCCAGCCATGACCAGGAAAGCCTGAAGGGCATTGGCGACGCAATCTTCAGGCTCGACACGCCAGAGCCGCCCTCGCCGCGGCGTCCTTCGCCCAAGGCCTCTTCGTGACCAAGATCATCTCCCAGATCACGCTATTGACCCGGCTCTGCATCAGCGGGCCGGGCGGGCGAGCCGGACTGATCCATTTCGCGCTCGTGCTCGGGCTCGGATTGGCCGGCGTCCAGGTTTCAGTCCGCCTGATCGCCTGGACGGCCGATTTCTACAATGCTCTGCAGAAGCTCGATGTCGATGCGACGCTCCGCCAGATCGCAGTGTTCTTCGGGCTCATCGCAATCAGCGTGACGCTCTTTCTGAGCGGCAGCTACCTGCGCAAGATGCTTCAGATCCGTTGGCGCCGCTCGCTGACGGAAGCCGCGCTCGACCGCTGGTTCGCGAACAAGTCCTATTGGCACTTGCGCGACCGCACGGATAACGGCCTCGACAATCCCGACCAGCGCATCGCCGAAGACTGCCGTATCTTCGTCGACAAGCTCACCGGCGAGGCGATCGAGCTCATCACCAACATTGTCGCGCTCGTCTCCTTCGTCGCGATCCTGTGGTCGCTCTCGACCTTTCCCCTCGCCTTCACGGTTGGCGGCATCGCGGTCGAGATCCCGCGCTACATGGTCTGGGCCGCGCCGCTCTACGTCGCGATTTCGAGCGGCCTGACGCATTGGCTGGGCAAGCCTTTGAAATCCCTCGCCTTCGAGCAGCAGCGCCGCGAAGCCGATTTCCGCTTCGCACTGACGCGGCTGCGCGAGCATGTCGAGGCCGTCGCTCTGGCGAATGGCGAGGCGGCTGAACGCCGCCTGCTCTCGGAGCGCTTCGGCGCGATCATGCAGAACTGGCGCGGCCTCGCCAATCGCGAGTTGATCCTCGGCTGCTTCACCAGGCCCTATATGCAGACGGTCCTGCGCATCCCGCTCTTTCTTGCGTTGCCGGCATTCCTGGCCGGGCGCGTCACCTTCGGCGGGCTGATGCAGATCGGCTCGGCCTTCCAGAACGTCGTGACGACGCTTTCCTGGTTCATCTTCTCCTATCGCGATCTTGCCGAGCTCGCGGCATCGGCCAGCCGCCTGAGCCATTTCCTTGGGGTGGCCGAGGACAACGTGGACACGCCGCGGCCAGCGCTCGTCACGGGGCAGGACAACCGGATCCTGCTGCGGGATGTCGCCCTCCGGGTCCCCGACGGCCGCGCGCTTGAGCCCCTGCCCGAGATCAGGCTTGAAGCAGGCGGAACGTATTGGATTTCGGCGCCCTCCGGACACGGCAAGAGTGCCCTGGTGAAGGCCCTTGCCGGGCTGTGGCGGCATGGCACCGGTCAAATCGAACGGCCGGATGCCAAAATGGCCTTCCTGCCGCAGCAGCCCTACCTGCCGCTCGGCGGGCTACGGGGAGCATTGGCCTATCCCGCCTCCCCTGAGACCCATCGGGCCGAGGACTATGAGCGAGCGCTGGCGGCTGTGGGCATGACCCAGCTTTGGGAAATCGACGAACCGGCCTGGAACGACGCGCGCCGCGGCCTGTCCGGCGGCGAGCGCCAGCGCCTGGCGCTCGCCCGCATCCATCTCCAGAAGCCGGACTGGATCGTGCTCGACGAAGCAACCAGTGCGCTCGACCCGGCGGCCGAACGCGATCTGCTCGCAACCTTGCGCCAGGATTTGCCGCTGGCGACTTTCATCCTGATCGCGCACCGGCCGCCCTTGGGCCTGGACGACTGTCACGCAATCCGCCTGTCGAGACGAGACGCCCTCGCGCGGGAGTCTCTGACGAGCGCCGAGGCGAGCGTGTAGAGGCACTTCTTCCGCCAAAGCGGCCCCTTTGCCGCAGCGTCCCGATCGTTGCGGCTCCATCAGAGATTTCGAGATGACCACCGCCTCGTTCACCGCCGGGTTGGGGCCAGCGCTACGCCAGCGTTTCCGGACCTTGGCCCTGCTGCCCCGGTTGCTGCACTCATTCTGGCAGACGAGTCCCGCGCTGTCGGCCACGATCATCGCTTTGCGCCTGCTGCGCGCCGCTCAGCCGCCGCTCGTGCTCTACATCGGGAAGCTGATCGTCGACGAGATCATCCTCCAGACCGCCTCGCCCGCTCCGGGACCGACGCTGGCGGACTGGGTGTATAGCGGGCGCCTGAGCACGGTTGCCGGCTGGCTCCTGCTCGAATTCCTGCTCGTCGCCACCGCAAACGCGCTCGCGCGTATCGGAGCCTTCGTGGAAAGAGTGCTGACCGAGCGGCATGACAACGCGCTCGGCGTCGCGCTCATCAAGCAGGTAGCGAGCCTGGATCTTCGCGACATCGAGGCCAGCGCTGCGCAGGACAGGCTGCAACGTGCTCGGACCCAGCGCTTCATGGGTAACCAGCTCCTGACTTCCCTGCTCAGCCAGGCTCAGGACTTCGTTACCCTCATCCTGTTTGTCGTCGGCCTCTTCTCCTATGCGCCGCTGCTGATCATTCTGCTGTTGCTGGCACTCCTGCCTACGCTTGCCGGTGAAGCGCATTTCAATGCGAAGGGGTATGGGCTGAACGTCTCGGTCACGCCTGAGCGCCGGCAGATGGAATACATCCAGATCGTCGGTTCGGCGGCCGAATCCGCCAAGGAGATGAAGCTGTTCGGGCTCGGCGCCTACTTGGCGGACCGCTTTGCCGAACTCGCGGACAAGGTGCATCGCGGCAATCGCGATCTTGCGGCGCGGCGCACGCTCTGGGGCAGTCTGTTCGGAGCGATCGCCTCCCTGGCTTATTACGCGGCCTATGCCGTCATCGCCTGGCGCGCCCTGAAGGGTGAACTCGGCATTGGCGATCTCACCTTTCTCGCCGGGTCGTTGCTGCAGCTGAACGGCCTGTTCGAGCGGCTGATCCTCGGCCTGACCCAGATCGCGTCGCAGACCCAGTATCTCAATGACTTCTTCTCGTTCATGGATCTCCGGTCGAGCATGGCCGCACCGTTGAATCCACGGCCATTTCCCGCGCCGATGAGGCAGAGCATCGTCTTCGACAAGGTCGGCTTTCGTTATCCCGGCAAGGATGCCTGGGTGCTGCGCGATCTCAGCTTCACGATTCCTGCCGGAGAAACTCTTGCCCTTGTCGGCGAAAACGGCGCGGGCAAGACCACGATCGTCAAGCTGCTGACCAGGCTCTACGAACCGGACGAGGGCCGCATCCTCGTCGACGGCATCGACCTGCGCGATATCGACATCGCCGACCTGCAGCATCAGGTCGGCGCCATTTTCCAGGATTTCGTGCGCTACAACATGACCGCCGCAGAGAATATCGGCGTTGGGCGCGTCGCCGGTCTCGGCGATCGACCCCGCGTCATCGAGGCCGCACGGAAGAGCCTCGCCCATCCCCTGATCGAGACATTGCCGGAGGGCTACGAGCAGATGCTGGGCCGCGTCTTTGCGCGTGGGCTCGATCTCTCGGGCGGCGAATGGCAGAAGATCGCGATTGCCAGAGCCTATTTCCGCGACGCAGCCATCCTGATCCTCGACGAGCCCACCGCGGCTCTGGATGCCCGCGCTGAAGCGGAGATCTTCGAACGCTTCCGCAACCTGAGTGAGGCGAAAACCGCATTGCTGATCTCGCACCGCTTCGCGACCGTCCGGATGGCCGACCGCATCCTCGTGCTGGAGAACGGCGCCATCCTCGAAAGCGGCAACCACGACGAGCTCATCGCGCTGCGCGGGCGCTATGCCGAGCTGTTCGCGTTGCAGGCCGCGGCCTTCCAGTAAGGCTCAGGCGCCTCTGGCCAGGGCCTCGACCGGGTCGAGGCGCGCGGCGTTGCGCGCCGGCAGGAAGCCGAAGCCGATGCCTATCAACGTCGAACAGGCGATCGCGGTCGCGAAGGCCTCGACGGAATAGATGAACCGCACCGGCGAGCCGGCCAGACCGAAGCCGGCGCCGACGGCGAGTGCCAGCGCTATACCGAGCACACCACCAATGAAACAGACCAGAGAGGCCTCGATCAGGAACTGCTGGAGGATGTCGCCCCGTCGCGCGCCCACGGCCATCCGCAGGCCGATCTCACCGGTGCGCTCGATCACCGAGACCAGCATGATGTTCATCACACCGATACCACCGACCAGTAGCGAGATCACCGCGATTGACGCGATTAGCAGCGCGAAGGTCGCGTTGTTGCTGGTGATCGCCTGGCGGATGTCGTCGAGATTCTGAATGAAGAAATCCTGGGCCCGGTGGCGATGCGTCAACAGCTCGGTGACAGCGCTCTGCGCTGCCTCCATCGGTGTGTCGTCATTGACGCGCAGTGTAATGCTGCGCAGCGAGACGTCACCGAGGAAACGGCCCTGGACGGTGGTGTAGGGCAGGAAGACTTGCGGGTTTTGGCTGGCGCCGAAGCCGCTCTGCTGGCGCCGCATCACGCCGATCACCCGGCTCGGCACCGAGCCGATGAGGATGACGCTGCCGATCGGATCCTGGCCTGCTTGCGCAAACAGCGCACTGACCGCGTTCTCGTCGATGACCACATCTTGCGAGAGCCGCTGGACGTCATCCGCGTCGAAGAAGCGGCCTTGGGCCAGGACGCTGCCCCTGACTGCGAAATACTGGTCGCCGACACCGTTGACGAGAGCCGATGCTTCGGCAGATCCGAAGCGCAGCGTGGCGCTCGTCGACACGGTCGGCGTGACGCCCTCCGCATAGGGTTGGCTCGCGAGGATATGGGCATCGGCGACTGTCAGCGTCTTGATCTGACTCGAGCGGCGGTCACCGAAGCCGGTGCCCGGGAAGATCTCCAGCGTATTGGTTCCGAGGCCGGCGATATTCGCGAGAACCTGCTGGCGTGAGCCCTCCCCCAGTGCCACCACGCTGACCACCGAGGCGATGCCGATGACGATGCCGAGCATGGTCAGGGCAGAGCGCAGCTTATGGGCGCGCATAGACAAAAGGGCCATGCCGAAGGCCTCGCGCAGCCGGCCGAATGCCGCCCGCCAAGAGCCGCCCGGCGGCACGCCCAGGGCGGGATTTGCCTCGGAAGGGAGCGCCGGACGGGTCCTCCGATCGGAGATGATCCGGCCATCGCTAAGCTCGATGATGCGGTCGGCTCGGGCCGCGACGTTCATGTCATGGGTGACAAGAATGATCGTGTGCCCCTCGCGACCGAGTTCCTCGAGCAGCGTCAACATCTCTTCGCCGCTCTTGCGGTCGAGTGCGCCGGTCGGCTCGTCGGCAAGGATGACCCGAGCCCCGTTCATCAGGGCCCGCGCGATCGAGACACGCTGTTGCTGGCCCCCCGACATCTCGGCCGGGCGGTGCGTCTTGCGAGCGCCGAGGCCGAGCCTGTCGAGCAAGGCGGCCGCACGATTGCGCCGCGGCTCGGCGGCAACGCCTGCATAGATCGCCGGCACCTCGACATTGGCGAGTGCGGTCAGTTCCGACAGCAGATGATAGCGCTGGAAGACGAAGCCGAAATACTCGCGCCGTAGGCGTGCAAGCTCGTCCGGCCCGAGATCACGCGTCGGGCGGCCGTCGATCTCGTAGATACCTCCGGTCGGCCGGTCGAGGCAGCCGATGATGTTCATCAGCGTGGATTTGCCTGAGCCCGACGGCCCGACGATCGCAACCATCTCGCCGGCCTCGATTGTCAATTCGGCCCCGTCGAGTGCGGCAATCGCCGCTTCGCCAGCCCCGAAATCGCGCCGGACCCCGCTCAGTCTGATCAGCGGCACACCCATGCGATCAGAACCCGAGCGGGCCGCGCATGCGACGGGCCGCTCCAGGAGCGCCTGCCCCGCTCGTGCGCGCTGTGACCACACGCTCGCCTGCCTTCAGCCCGGAGGAGATTTCCGCGACGATCTTGTTGTCGAGCCCGACCGTGACCTTGCGTGGTGCGGGCTTGCCATCGTCGCCGACGACATCGAGCCAGGTCTCTCCGCCCCGGCGCCTGATCGCCGTGGACGGCACGGTGACGACACCCCGCACCCGCCCGACGACTACTGTTACCTGGACCGTCATTGAGGTCAGCAGCCTTCCATCGGTGTTGGGCACCTCGAATAGCGCGTTGTAGTAGATGGCCGAGGAGGTCGAAGCGGAGTTCGAGCTCGAAGAGGCCGAGGCGCTGCTCGTATTCTGTGTCTTCAGCGTGTCGGGCGCCGGCTCGACAAAGGCGATCCTGCCGGGGAAACGCCGGTCGGGCGCGCCGAGCACGCTGAACAGGGCCTCTTGGCCGGCCTTGACCCTTAGCACGTCTGCTTCCGAGATCTTGGCCTTGACCGTCATGGTCGAGACGTCGCCAAGCACGACGATGGTCGGCGCGGACTGCGCCGCATTCACCGTCTGGCCCTCCTGCGTCACGATGGCCAGCACCGTGCCTGCCGCCGGAGCGGTGATGCGGGTGTAGCCAAGATTGGCGCGGGCGGTCTCGACCTTGACGCCGCCGGAAATGATCTGGGCATCCAGTGCCGCGATCTGCGCCCGAGTGGTCCGCACCGTCATCTCGGCCGATTCGTAATTGTCGCGCGAGACTGCATTCTGGCCGAGCATCTGCTTCTGCCGCGCGAGCACGGATTCGGCATAGGCGAGGCTGGCCAGCCGTTCGTCGCGTTGGGCCTGCAGCACGGCGAGTTCCGCCTCGGACGATCGCAGCGCGTTTTGCTGTGTCACGCCGTCGATCTCGGCGATCAGGTCGCCCTCCTTCACATTCTGGCCGAGTGTCACCTTGAGCGAGATCAGCCGGCCGGAGACCTGCGCGCCGACGCTCACCTGCCGGATCGGCTCGAGCGCGCCGCTGGCCAGCACCGCCTCCTCGACATCGCCCATCGTGGCGGCGACCGTCGGCAGAGGAATGGCGGCCGGCAGCGTCGCCTGCTGCGAGTGCAGGGCATATCCGCCCGCCCCCAGCATGCCCAGGACTAGCAGCAGCATGAAGGCACGGCGCGACGTCATGGGCTCGGGGCCTCCAGGGACAGGGCACGCAGGCGGGGCCCCTGCGGAGGGTCCTCGACGCGGGGGCGCGAGACCTCGACCGGCCGGAGCCAGCCGCCGCCAAGCGCCTTGTTGAGGGCGATAAAGCGGGTCGCAAGAGCGATCTGGCTCTGAATCCGCGAATCCTCGGAGCCATACTGCGAGCGCTGGGCGTCGAGCACGTCGAGGAAGCTGGCGCCACCTGACTGGTAGAGCGCCTGCGACAGCTGCGCCGCCTGTCCGGAGGCCGCAGCCGCCGTCGACAGGCTGGCCAGGCGCAGACGCTCCTGCCGCAACCCAACCAGCGCGTCCTCGACATCCTGCAGGGCGCTCAGCACGGCGAGCCGAAGCGCCGCATCGGACTGATCGCGTCGGGCGCGCGCCACGTCGACCGCGGCCGCGAGTTCGCCCCCATTGAAGATCGGCACGCTAAGCGATGGACCGATCGACCAACCGATCGCGCTGTTCTTCGCGAGGTCGCCGAGCTTCAGCGCCGAGGTCGAGATATTGCCGGTCAAGCTGACGGACGGGTAGCGAACCGCCTCGGCCTGACCGATCCGTGCCGTCGCCTGGGCGAGACTGCGTTCGGCCCGCCGGACATCCGGCCGATTGCGCAGCACGTCCGCCGGGACGCCGGCTTGCGGTGGCGCGGGCGTCGACGGCACCTTTCCCGCACCGGTCAAGCGCGAGCCCATTGCGGATGGCGGGCGGCCAACCAGCACCGCAATACGGTGCAGGGTCTGCGCCAGCGCGGTTTCGAGCGCCGGGATCTGCGCCTCGGTGCTCGCGACCTGCGCCACCGCCCTCGCCGTATCGACAGCAGAGACATCGCCGGCCTGGAAACGGACCCGCGTCAGCGCCTCGGTCACCCGCTGGGTTTCAACTGTCCGCCTCGCCAGCGCAAGGCGCGCCTGGTAGCCGCGCGCCTCGATGACGGCCGAAGCGACATCCCCAATAAGCGTCAATAGTACTCCGTCGAGATCATCGTCGGCGGCATCGACGCCATAGGTCGCGGCTTCGACGGCGCGGTCGCGCCCGCCGAAGATATCGAGCTCCCAGGAGGTGTCGAAGCCCGCGCGGAAGCTGTTGCTCATGCCGTTGCCGCCGCCTGAATCGGAGCTTGTGGCGTAACGCGAACGCGTTGCCGATGCTGAACCATTGACCTGAGGAAACAGCGGGGCGACCGCCTGGATCCTGCTCGCGCGCGCTTCGCGGATCCGCGCTTTCGCCTGGGCTACATCGAGGTTGCCCGCGATCGCCTCCGTGACGAGCCCGTTCAGGACCGGGTCCTTGAATTGCCGCCACCATTCCGACGGAGCGGCAGGCCGAGCAGCCGAAGCTCCGCCATTCCATCGGGCCGGCAGATCTTGCGCGGGAGCAACATAGTCCGGACCGACCGAGCAGGCACCCAGGCAGAACAGAACTGGCAACGCGAGCAGCCTCGTCCGGTCCGATTTCAGCCTGTCGCGAGAGTGCATCCCGTCCATGTCCGCCGCATTGGCGACCTTTCCACTCCGGGCGGAAAGAGCGCAGATCGGCGGTCATAGGCGCCGTATTTCAGAATGATTCCAAAGACGAAGCCCCCGCGGGATGCCGGTCTCTGGCTATCGTGAACGCCTACAAAGCGGCCCGACGAATTGCAAGGCGCCAAACCTACGAAAGCGGTTCATCGGGGTTTGAGCCAGGGCCAACTCGGGGTGATCCGACGGCCAACGCGACCGCGATACCTTCCGCCCTGCTCCCGTAGACGTGGCTATATGGGTCGGCAACGACGCGCGATCGGCGGCTGAGCTCGGTCATCGGGAGATCCGGCGCGATGGCTTCGCTTTCAGCTCCGGGCAAACAGCCCGGGAGAGCAATCCGCCCGACGAGGCGAACGGAGGCATGACGACATCTCCATGTCTTCATGAGCGCATTGCGCCGTTCAGTCCTCGTCGCGTCTCCGAAGCAGATAGGTGTCCATGATCCAGCCCTTTTCCTCTCGGGCTTCGCGCCGGATGCGCTCGATATCGCCCATCACCTCCGACAGCCTTCCGGCGACCAGAATCTCATCCTCGGTCCCGAGATAGGCGCCCCAATAGATATCGAGATCTTCACCCGCGACACGCTTGAAGGCCTGGTCCCCGTCGAGCATGACGACCACACTATCGAGGTTGTTGGGAAAGCCTTCCGCGAGTTTGCGTCCAGTGGTGATCAACACGGGCTCGCCGATCCGGTTGAGCGCCACCCGGTGTCGAGCCGCAAGGGCCTGCACACTGCTGATACCCGGGATCACATCGTATTCGAGCGCAAAGCCCTTGGCGCGAATCTGCTCGATGATCCGGAGCGTGCTGTCATAGAGCGTGGGATCCCCCCAGACGAGGAAGGCTCCGCATTCACCCTCCCCGAGTTCTCTCGTGAACAGGCCCTCGTAGTCATGGGCAATACGGGCATGCCATTCGTCGACGCTTCCACGGTAATTCGTTCCAGCGGCCGCACGCTCGGGGATCGGAACCTGAACCAGGCGATAATCCGAGCCTTCGATGAAGCGCTCGCAGATGTCCTTCCGCAGCCGTCCGAGCTCCGCCTTGTCTGTCCCCTTGTCGGGAATGAAGAAGACATCGACCTGGTTGAGGGCGTTGATCGCCTGGACCGTGACATAGTCAGGATTGCCGGCACCAATTCCGATGATCAGGATCTTGCGCATTCGGCCTCCATGTCCGGGCTCAGATGCCCCACCGTCCCAAAGCCATAACATGGAGGACGGCAGCACGAGCAGCTGCGCCATGACGCCCTCGGGCCCGGCGCCGAATGTAATTCGGCGCCGGTTTGCATCGATGGTGGTGATCCCGGGCTCATCGCGAGATGGCGGAGACAGGACGCAGAAGCGGCCAATTCGACCAATCCCGCTCTTCACAGGCTAACGGGTAGGCCGCGGCAAGCTGTTGACAGAATCATCGCGCTAACCACTAGATATGGTGGTCACGGTCTCTCGAGTCGCAAGATCGAGAGCTAAGAGGGAAGCCGGTGCGAAACCGGCGCTGCCCCCGCAACTGTCAGCGGCGAGTACTTGTCCAGGATATCAGTCACTGAGGCCACCAGGCCTTGGGAAGACGGGACAAGAGCGATGACCCGCGAGCCAGGAGACCTGCCGCGACAGCAGAATCGTCCTCGGGCGGGGTGTCCCGGTGGATCGCTTGGTCATGTCTGCGGGCGCTCGTCGCCGCGACATTCTCCGTTGCGACTCCGCCAGGCCTTTGCCCCCTACAGATTGGGGTTTGAAAGCCGATGTCCCTCGCGACCGATACCATCCGCCCTGAGACGTTCAGCCCGATCGCGTCGCAAGGCAGCGATACGCGATCGACTGCGGAACCGGCCTACCAGGTGATCCGCCGCAATGGCAGTGTCACCCCTTTCGACGCCTCCAAGATCAGCATCGCGCTGACCAAGGCGTTCCTGGCGGTCGAGGGCAGCAGCGCCGCCGCATCGCGCCGGATCCACGACATCGTCGCGGAGTTGACCCAGCAGATCATCGCCGGGCTGACGCGGCGCGCCGATGCCGGCCGCACCTTCCATATCGAGGATGTGCAGGATCAGGTCGAACTCGCGCTGATGCGCAGCGAACACCATAAGGTCGCCCGCGCCTATGTGCTCTACCGCGAGGAGCGAGCCCAGGAGCGGGCCCGCGCCAAGGCGGAAGCGAAGCCTGCGGTCGCCACGGCACCGGTGCTGCGCATGAAGGCGGCCGACGGCGCGCTCGTGCCGCTCGACGCGGCGCGCCTCGCAACTGTCATTCGCGAAGCCTGCGCCGGGCTTGACGGCGTCTCGGCCGAAGCCGTGCTGAGCGAAGCGCAGCGTAACCTCTATGACGGCATCAGCCAGGACGAGTTGGCGCAGGCACCGATCCTGGCCGCGCGAACTTTGGTCGAGACCGAGCCGAACTATTCCAAGGTCTCGGCTCGCCTCCTGCTCGACAAGCTCCGCCACGAGGCGTTGAGCTTCGTCTCCGGCCGGCCGGAACAGGCCACTCAGTCAGAAATGTCAGGGCGTTATGGCGACTATCTCCACGCCTATGTGAAGACCGGCATTGCCAACGAACTGCTCGATCCCGAGCTTGGACGCTTCGATCTCGCCCGGCTTGCGGCTGCGCTCAAGCCGGAGCGCGACCTCCAGTTCGACTATCTCGGCTTCCAGACGCTCTATGACCGCTATTTCCTGCATGTCCGAGGCAACCGCTTCGAGCTGCCGCAGGCCTTCTTCATGCGTGTCGCGATGGGTTTGGCGATCCGCGAGATCGACCGCGAGGCGCGAGCGATCGCCTTCTACGACCTGCTCTCCTCTTTCGACTTCATGGCCTCGACGCCGACCCTGTTCAACGCAGGAACCCTCAGGCCGCAGCTCTCCTCCTGCTTCCTGACCACGGTGCCGGACGATCTCGACGGCATCTTCAAGGCGGTGAAGGACAACGCCCTGCTGGCCAAATATTCCGGCGGGCTCGGCAATGATTGGACGCCCGTGCGCGGCCTCGGTGCCCATATCAAGGGCACCAATGGCGAGAGCCAGGGCATCGTGCCCTTCCTCAAGGTCGCCAACGACACCGCGATCGCCGTCAATCAGGGCGGCAAGCGCAAGGGCGCGGTCTGCGCCTATCTCGAAACCTGGCATGTCGACGTCGAGGAGTTCCTCGACCTGCGCAAGAACACCGGCGACGACCGCCGCCGTACCCATGACATGAACACCGCGAACTGGATCCCCGACCTGTTCATGCAGCGCGTTGCGGCCGGGGGGCAGTGGACCCTGTTCTCGCCTGACGAGACGCCCGACCTCCACGATCTCTACGGCAAGCCGTTCAAGGCGGCCTATGAGGCCTATGAGGCCAAGGCCGAACGCGGCGAGATCAAGGTATTCAAGCGCCTGAACGCCCTCGATCTCTGGCGCAAGATGCTGACCATGCTGTTCGAAACCGGCCATCCCTGGATCACCTTCAAGGATGCCTGCAACCTGCGCTCGCCGCAGCAGCATGCCGGCGTGGTGCATTCCTCGAACCTGTGCACCGAGATCACGCTGAACACCTCGGCCGACGAGGTCGCCGTCTGCAATCTGGGCTCGATCAACCTGGCTGCCCATGTAACGGCGGACGGGCTCGACCGGGCCCGGCTCGGCAAGACGGTCGCGACCGCGATGCGAATGCTCGACAATGTCATCGACATCAATTTCTACACGATCCCCGAGGCGCGCCGCTCGAACCTGCGCCATCGTCCGGTCGGCCTCGGCATCATGGGCTTCCAGGATGCGCTGCAGACCCTGCGCCTGCCCGCCGCGTCCGAGGGCGCCGTCGCCTTCGCCGATAGCTCGATGGAGGCGATCAGCTGGTTTGCGATCTCGGCCTCGGTCGCTCTTGCCGCCGAGCGCGGTCGCTACCCGAGCTTCGAGGGCTCGCTCTGGTCGAAGGGCATCCTGCCGATCGACTCGCTCGACATTCTCTCCGACGCCCGCGACGGCGATGTCGAGCTCGATCGCTCGACGACGCTGGACTGGGACAGCCTGCGCGAGCGGGTGAAGACCACCGGCATGCGCAACTCGAACTGCATGGCGATTGCCCCGACTGCAACGATCTCCAACATCGTCGGTGTCTCGCAGTCGATCGAGCCGTCCTATAGCCAGCTCTACGTCAAGGCGAACATGTCCGGCGACTTCACGGTCGTGAATGCCGACCTCGTCCGCGATCTCAAGGCGCGCGATCTCTGGGACGAGGTCATGGTTTCGGACCTGAAATATTACGACGGAAAGGTCAGTCAGATCGATCGCGTCCCCGACGATCTCAAGGCGCTATACGCCACCTCATTCGAGATCGAGACGAGCTGGCTGATCCGCGCCGCCGCACGCCGTCAGAAATGGATCGACCAGGGCCAGTCGCTCAATCTCTACATGGCGCAGCCTTCCGGCAGGAAGCTCGACGAGGCCTATCGCCTCGCCTGGCGGCTCGGTCTGAAGACGACCTATTACCTGCGCGCGCTCTCGGCGACCCATGTCGAAAAGTCGACGTTGAAGGGCACCGACGGCAAGCTCAACGCGGTGTCGGCAATGGTCCCCGCCACGGCCAAGCCGATCCTTGTCGACATCCCGCTCGACAATGGCATGGCCGTGCCGAACGCCTGCTCGATCGACGATCCGACCTGCGAAGCCTGCCAGTGAGGCAGCGGCAGCGTCCATGCTCGCCTTCGCGGCGCGCATGGACGCCCGGCCCTGCCCGATAGCGAACGATACGGACGGCCGGGGCAAACCCGGCCGCGACATTCAGACCCGATTGGATATTCATCATGCTCGACTGGTCAGACAGCAAGCCTGCCGCCGCCCTCGATCCCAATCCGGCCGCCCCCGGCGGAGCCCAAGCCGACGCCACCGGCCTCGGCGAGATCGATCGCTCCGGCGGGCGCGTCAGCGTCGACGAGAAGCGAATGATCAACTGCCGCGCCGACGTGAACCAGTTGTTGCCGCTCAAGTACAAATGGGCCTGGGAGAAGTACCTCGCCGGCTGCAACAACCATTGGATGCCGACAGAGGTCTCGATGCAGGCCGATATCGCCCTGTGGAAATCGAAGGACGGGCTGACCGAGGACGAGCGTCGCGCGATCAAGCGCAATCTCGGCTTCTTCGCGGCGTCCGAAAGCCTCGTCGCCAACAACATTGTGCTCGCGATCTACCGCCATCTCACCAATCCGGAATGCCGGCAATACCTGCTGCGCCAGGCTTTCGAGGAGGCGGTGCACACCCACACCTTCCAGTACATCGTCGAAAGCCTCGGCCTCGACGAGGGTGAGCTCTTCAACATGTATCGCGAGGTGCCCTCGATCACCGACAAGGCGGCCTGGGCGCTGAAGCATACCCAGCATCTCGACGACCCCGATTTCGAGACCGGCACGCCCGAGGCCGATCAGGCCTTCCTGCGCGACCTCGTCGCCTTCTACGTGATCTTCGAAGGCATGTGGTTCTACACCGGCTTTGCCCAGATCCTGTCGCTCGGCCGGCGCAACAAGATGGTCGGCATCGCCGAGCAGTACCAGTACATCCTGCGCGACGAGAGCATTCACCTGAATTTCGGCATCGACGTGATCAACCAGATCAAGATCGAGAACCCGCATCTCTGGACCAGGGCCTTCCAGGACGAGTTGCGCGGCATGATTCGCAACGCTGCCGAACTTGAGGCCGCCTATGGCCGGGACACCATGCCGCGCGGTTTCCTCGGCCTCAATGCCGCGCTCTGCGAGCAGTACATGCATTTCATCGCCAACCGCCGTTGTGCGCAACTCGGCCTCAGCCCCGTCTTCGCGGAAACGGAAAACCCGTTTCCCTGGATGAGCGAGGCGATGGACCTGAAGAAGGAGAAGAACTTCTTCGAGACCCGCGTCATCGAATACCAGAACGGCGGCGCCCTGAGCTGGGAGTGAGCCGAGAAGGATGGGGCCGCCTCACTGCAGGGCTCCATCAGCAAGCGGTGTGGTCGGTGCCTGCGGCTTGACGCCGCGTTGGGCCCCTCTATGGTCGGCCGCGATCAAGGTTCTTCGGGCTCAGGCCCGAAGCTAAGAGGGAATTCGGTGAGGCGCCCTGCGCCGAATCCGAGGCTGCCCCCGCAACTGTAAGCGGCGAGCTCTTCTCCCATCGTCCACTGGCGCTCTCAACGCCGGGAAGGCCGGGCGAAGCCAGCGCTGACCCGCGAGCCAGGAGACCTGCCCTGATCGCAGAAGCGTCTTTCGGGCGGGGTGTCCGGGGGGATTTGCGTCGGCGGCAGGTCGTAGACCGGCACCCCCGAACCGATCCGCTCAAGCTCCCGGCTCGTCATCTCGGGGAGCGATGAATTCCATGTCCATGATGCTGAACCACGCCATCGCAGTCGTGGCAGAGCGCTTGACGCAGACGTATCGAGCGGCCTATCAAAATTGTAATACTGTTACATTTCAAGATCGACCGTGCGAGGCCCACGAGCTTCGCGACGCATGCGGCCGCTCGACGCTATCGGAGATTTCAATGCGCAGCGCTGCACGCCTTTCTTGCCTTTCGTTCGTCGCAGCCATCGGCATGTCGATGTCGGGAGCGGCCTTGGCCGCACCGACGCAGTATCCGCTGACGCTGGAGAATTGCCGGGAGACGATAACGTTCAACCAGGCGCCAAAGCGCGTCGTGGCTGTCGGACAGACGCAGACCGAGATCCTCTACGCGCTCGGGCTCGGCGACAAGGTCGTGGGCACAGCCGTGTGGTTCAGCCCTGTCGCGAAGCCCTATGAGGCGGTCAACGCCAAGGTGAAGCGGCTTGCCGACAACGATCCGAGTTTCGAGGCTGTCGTCGCCCAGGAGCCGGACCTCGTGACTGCGATGTTCGAATGGCATATCGGCCCCAACGGTATCGTCGGCAAGCGCGACCAGTTTGCGAAGCTGAAAGTGCCGACCTACGTTTCCCCCACCGATTGCGTCGGCAAGGACAATTCCGGGCCGGGCGACGGCGTCCGCACGCAGATGTTCACGATGGAACTCGTCTATCGCAATATTCGCGAGTTCGGGCAGATCTTCGATGTCTCCGATCGCGCCGAGGCGCTGGTCGCTGAATTGAAGGCGCGCGAGGACAAGGCGGTCGCTTCTGTTGCCGGGATCAAGCCGCAGGATGTTCCTGTCGTCGTCTGGTTCTCCAGCAAGGACATCAAGGGGGACGCCTTCCTGGCCGGCAAGAATGGCGTGCCTGCCTATATCCTGTCGAAGCTCGGCGCCCGGAACGTCATCACCACCAACGAGGAATGGCCGCTGGTCGGTTGGGAGACCGTCGCTTCCACCAACCCTGCCGTCATCGTCGTGGTCAAGATGGATCGCCGGCGTTTCCCGGCAGACGACATCAATCTCAAGCTCGACTTCCTCAAGACCGACGCGGTTGCGAGCAAGCTCGACGCCAGCCGGCAGCAGCGGATCGTGATCATGGATGTCGGCGCGACCAGGGCCGGGCTTGATACGATCGACGGCATCGAGGCGCTGGCCAACGGCATCAAGAGCTTCGGCCTCACCAAGTGAGCCATGGAGTGGTTCGGCCCAACTGGTCGGCGAGGGGCGCAGTAGCGCTCCTCGCCTTCGTCCTGCTGATACTCGCGATCGCACTCGCCGTGACGATCGGAGAGATGTCGATCCCGCTTGCCACGGTCTTCAAAGCCCTGGGCAACGGGTTGTTCGATCTCGACTACCCCGTGAGCGCGATCCAGCAGGGCGTCATCTTTGACTACCGCTTGAGCCGGGCTGTGGTGGCGGCCCTCTGCGGAGGAGCGCTCGCGCTTTCGGGCGCGATCCTGCAGGCGCTCCTGCGTAATCCTCTCGCAGAACCCTATATCCTTGGTATCTCGGCCGGAGCCTCGACGGGTGCGGTCGCGGTGATGATCCTGGGCTTCGGCGGCGCTGCACTCAGCATATCCGGTGGAGCCTTCCTCGGCGCCATTGCTGCACTTGTCATCGTGGCCTTGCTCGCCGCCGGGTCCGGCGGCGCGACCGACCGCGTGATTCTCGCAGGCGTCGCCGGATCGCAGCTGTTCAATGCGGCGACCGCGACGATCGTCACCACGCTGGCCAGTGCCGAACAGGCCCGCGGCGTGATGTTCTGGCTTCTCGGCAATTTCGGAGGCGTGCGCTGGCCCGATGTCTGGCTCGCCACGCCAGTGGCCTTCGCGGGCTTCGCCGTCTGCATCTTTCATACGAAGGCGCTCGATGCGTTCGCCTTCGGGGCGGATGCCGCCGCCGCATTGGGCGTGGCGGTGACCCGCGTGCGCATCGTGCTATTCGCGACCACGGCCGTCATGACCGCGACCATGGTCAGCATCGTCGGCACGATCGGATTCGTCGGTCTTGTCATACCTCACGCCGCGCGCTTCCTGACGGGCCCAGCCCATGCCCGGCTACTCCCGGCATGCCTGATCATCGGTGCAATCTTCATGATTCTTGCCGACATTCTGTCGCGGACGCTGGTGCCGCAGCAGATTCTGCCGATTGGCGTCGTGACGGCGCTGTTCGGGGCCCCGGCTTTCGCCTTCATACTCTATCGTGCAAGGCGGCCGGCATGACGCTGGCTGCGCGTGACGTCCGTTGGAGCGCCGGTGGGCGCATGATCGTGGACGGCGTGACGCTGCACGCCAAACCCGGAAAGATTCTCGGTCTCATCGGCCCCAACGGCTCGGGGAAGTCGAGCCTGTTGCGGCTGCTCTGCCGCCTGCGCAAGGTCGCCAGCGGCGTGGTGACACTCGATGACTGTGAAATCGGCACCTTGCCGCGGCACGAACTCGCCCGGCGCCTGGCCTTTGTCGAGCAGCAGGCGACGACCGAGATCCAGCTCTCCGTGTGCGACGTCGTCAGACTCGGACGGACCCCGCATCGCGGCGCACTCGCCTCCTGGACAAGGACCGACGAAGACGCGGTCGAGGCCGCGCTGGCGCGCGTCGATATGGCCGATCGGCATGACCAGTTCTGGCACACTCTATCGGGCGGAGAGCGCCAGCGCGTCCACATCGCGCGCGCATTGGCACAAATGCCGAGTGAACTCATCCTCGACGAGCCGACCAACCATCTCGATATCCAGCATCAGCTATCGATCCTGACACTGATCAGGCGCCTGGGCATCACCTGCATCATGGCGTTGCACGATCTCAACCTGGCCTCGCTTTTCTGCGACGAGATCGCCGTGCTGCATGAGGGCAAGCTGGTCGATGCCGGGACGCCGGAAACCGTGATGACCGAACCGCTGATCCAGCATGTCTTCGGTGTCGCGGTCTCCATCCGCCGCGCCGCATCGGGCCGAAGGCACATCGAGTATCTGATCGAACCCTTTTGAGGCGGAAAAGCCATGACGATGCAGCGAAGCGTTGGGGCCGGTGTCACCGACTACTGGAACGCCCGTGCCCCCAAATTTGATGGTGCTGCCTCGCATGTCGCCCAGCGCGACCTCTGGCGAGCCGTGCTTGAGGCCGCCTTCGAGGCGGATGGCCCCAAGGACATTGTCGATCTCGGGACGGGGACGGGCGCTTGCGCCCTCCTTGCCGCGTCGCTGGGGCATCGCGTCCGCGCCTGCGACGGGTCTGCGAACATGCTGGCGGTCGCCCGTGCGGCGGCTCGGCAAGCCGGCCTCGCCATTGCGTTTCAGGACACCACGATCGAAGCGGCCGAGATCACCGATGCGTCCGCCGATATCGTCACGCTCCGCAATGTCCTCTGGACGCTCGAGCGCCCCATCGAAGCGTTGCTGCAGGCTCACCGCATTCTGCGACCGGGCGGTCTCGTGCTCGTGTCCGACGGATTGTGGTCGGTGGCTCCTGAATATCGTTCCACCTATCCAGAGCAGCTTGCGGCACGCTTACCCCTGCATGATGGCTTGACGGAAGCTGCAGCGCAGGACCTGCTCACGCGAGCTGGTTTCTCCGGGTTCAGACGCTGGCAGCACCTGTTCCCCGCTTCCCCCTATCCGGGAAATGTCCCCGTCTTCGTCCTGACCGCGTGCTCGCGCGCTGGCTAGCCTCGAAGGCTTCAGCTCGTCAGTCGAGCGGGCCTCAATCCGCGCAGGCTATTGCCCAGGAACCAGTACTCGGCCTGAGCGAGATCGCCAGGACGCAGTTGCCGCTCGACGGCCCGTCCGCTCTCGATCAGGGCCTGGCGCAGCACACCCGGCAAGAGACCATCGGACAGGGGCGGCGTGAGCAGGAGCCCGTCCCGCTCGACGAAGATGTTGCTGCGCGTTGCTTCGGTGACAAAGCCTGCGCGGTTCTGGAAGACGGCTTCATCGGCCCCGCGCTCGACGGCTGCCGCAAATGCGGTCTCGTAGGTTCTACGGCGCGTTGTCTTGTACCGCAGGAATGGGTCGCCTTCGTCGGCCCTTGCGGCGGCGAGGACGACCTCGAGAGGCCGGTCTGGCTCGGCGCCAAGAACTGGTGCGGCGATATCGAGCATCCCGGTGCGACGTAGCTCGAAGCGGATCCGACGATTTTCTTGCGGCGCGAAGGTTTTGGCCAGCGCCGCGAGACGCGTTTCCGCATCAGCGGGGTCGAAGCGGAAGCCCAGTGTCTTTGCCGAACGGTCGAGGCGGTCGAGATGCAGGTGCAGCCGTGCAAAACCGGTCTGGTGTGACCAGCCCAGCGTTTCGATCAGCCCGTAATCGTCAGCGAGATCGGTCAGGACCCGGGCCTTGAGCAGGCACTCCGCATACTCGTCCGCAGCCCGCGAATCCGTGACGATGCCGCCGCCAACGCCATAACGGCCGGCACCGCCCGGAAAGATCGTCGCCGTGCGGATTGCGACATTGAAGCGAAGATCGCCATTGGGCGAGATCTGCCCGATCGAACCGGTATAGAGATCGCGCGGCCCATCCTCGAGTTCGCGGATGATCTCCATCGCACGCAGCTTCGGTGCGCCGGTGATCGAGCCGCACGGGAAGACAGCCCGCAGCAGATCTTCGAGCGAGAGGCCGGGGCGCAACCTGGATGTCACCGTCGACGTCAGTGTGTGAAATGTCGGATAGGTTTCAACCTGGAAGAGGCTCGGCACTTCGACCGAACCGATGGAGCTGATCCGTCCGAGATCGTTGCGCAGCAGGTCGACAATCATCAGGTTCTCGGCGCGTTGCTTGGGGTCGGCCTTCAACTCTTCCATGGCGGCGCGCTCCGCCTCCGGTCCGTCGCGCCGCGGTGCTGTTCCCTTCATCGGGCGCGTCGTCGCCCGGCCGGACGCCACCTCGAGAAAGAGCTCCGGCGAAACCGACAGGATGGCCGCATCATCGATGGCGACGATGCCGCCATGCGCCACGGGCTGGCTCGACCGCAAGGCGGCATAGAGCGCGAGGGGATCGCCCTCGTAGCGAAAGTCGATCGGAAAGGTCAGGTTGATCTGGTAGGCGTCGCCGGCGTGAAGATAGTCCAGCACACGCTGGACCTTGGACGCGTGCGCTGGCGCATCGAGCTGCGGACGAACAGCGTCGAGCGGTGCAGGAGGCCCCAGTGCCGCAAAGGCTTCGTCCAGCTGCGCTAAAGGAATCTGCAGTGGCTCGCGAAACAGCCCGAACCACAGCAGCGGAAGCGCCCTCGCCTGCAGTATCGACGCAACGAGGCGTGGCTCGAAGGCGTATCCCAGTTCGTAGCTCAAGAAGCCGGCGGCATGCAGCCCGCGGGACAGGCCGTCTTCGATTCGGCCAAGCGCAGACGAGACCTCCTCGACGTGGTCACACCGAACGACCTCAATCGGATCACAGTAGAGCTGCGCCGATGCGGTCTGCGCGAGCCGGTCCTCCAGAAGCACAAACGGGCGCCGCGTCGTGAGCATGGTGTCGATTGTAAGCGGCATCGGCGGCGTGGCTTCTGATTGGGAGCGGTGAGGTCGAGCTCGGTGCGGCTTCGCGGATCACGGCGATGCCTCGCTCCGATGGCAGCCTGCAATTGTAGGCCCGATCGCTTCCCGGCGTGAGCCCGACGAGAGCCGCGCCGAATGCTCAGCCAGCGGTTGCCAGAGCGACTCACATCCCTGCGGATCAGGGCGAGCCATGGGGCTCCGCCGCCAAGCTCAGCTCCGCAGACCGGGTGCCTCCTGGCCCGTGCGCGCAACGTACTCGGTATAGCCGCCACCATAGGTGTGAACGCCCTCGGGCGTCAGCTCGAGAACCCGGTTGGACAGTGCGGCGAGGAAATGGCGGTCATGCGAGACGAACAGCATGGTTCCCTCATATTGCGCCAACGCCGTGATCAGCATTTCCTTCGTCGCGATGTCCAGGTGGTTGGTGGGCTCGTCCAGCACCAGGAAGTTCGGCGGATCGTAGAGCATCTTCGCCATCACCAGCCGCGCCTTTTCGCCACCGGACAGGACCCGGCAGCGCTTCTCGACATCGTCGCCGGAGAAGCCGAAGCAGCCAGCCAGCGCACGCAGCGAGCCCTGCCCGGCCTGGGGAAACGAGTCTTCAAGCGACTGGAACACGGTGGCGTCACCGTCCAGCACCTCCATGGCGTGCTGGGCGAAATAGCCGAGCTTGATCGTGCCGCCGAGCGCGACCGTGCCGTCGTCCGGCTCGGTCGCACCGGTCACCAGCTTCAACAGCGTCGACTTGCCGGCGCCATTGATGCCCATCACGCACCAGCGCTCCTTGCGGCGCACCTGAAAATCGAGCCCGTCATAGATGCTGCGGCTGCCATAGCGCTTGTGGACGTTCTTCAGGGTGACCACGTCCTCGCCGGAACGCGGCGCCGGCTGGAACTCGAACTGCACCGTTTGGCGGCGCTTGGGCGGCTCCACCCGGTCAATCTTCTCCAGCTTCTTCACACGGCTTTGCACCTGCGCGGCATGCGAGGCGCGCGCTTTGAAGCGCTCGATGAAGTTGATCTCCTTGGCGAGCATCGCCTGCTGGCGCTCGAACTGGGCCTGCTGCTGCTTCTCGCTGAGCGCGCGCTGCTGCTGGTAGAACTCGTAATCGCCCGAATAGGTCGTCAGCGCCCCGCCATCGATCTCGACGATCTTGTCGACGATCCGGTTCATGAATTCGCGGTCATGCGAGGTCATGAGCAGCGCGCCATCATAGCCCTTCAGGAAGTCCTCGAGCCAGATCAGGCTCTCGAGGTCGAGATGGTTGCTCGGCTCGTCCAATAGCATGGCGTCAGGGCGCATGAGCAGGATCCTGGCCAGCGCGACGCGCATCTTCCAGCCGCCGGAGAGAGAACCGACATCGCCTTCCATCATCTCCTGGCTGAAGCCGAGGCCGGCAAGCACCTCGCGCGCCCGCCCATCCATCGCGTAGCCGTCGAGCTCTTCGAACCGCCCCTGGACCTCGCCATAGCGCGTGACGATCTCGTCCATCTCGTCCGCGCGATCGGGATCGGCCATGGCGGTCTCGAGCTCCTTCAGCTCGGTCGCAACGGCGCTGACCGGGCCCGCGCCGTCCATGACCTCGGAGACGGCGCTGCGACCGGACATGTCGCCCACGTCCTGGCTGAAATAGCCAATCGTCACCCCGCGATCGACGGCCACGAGGCCCTCGTCGGGCGCCTCCTGCCCCGTGATCATGCGGAAGAGCGTTGTCTTGCCGGCGCCGTTGGGGCCGACAAGACCGACCTTCTCTCCCTTCTGGAGCGCTGCGGATGCCTCGATGAAGACAATCTGCTTGCCGTTCTGCTTGCCGATGTTCTCGAGACGAATCATGCTTCTACGCGACCAAATTTCAGGGAGGTCCCGCGCCTTTAAGCCATGGGCTGCGCCCACGGAAGGGTTTGCCTGCAATTCATTCGGCTCTTGCTGAGGATCTTCAGCCCGCCGCCAGCCAGACCTGGGCTGCGGCTGCATCGGCCTGCGACAGCTCATGCCCCGCTGCAATCACTTGCGCATCGACCTGGGCGCCGCCTTGCCTCAGCCGCGTTTCCAGCTCCGCCGCATGCACACCAAAGGGATCGGAAGCCCCGGTCAGGATGAGGACATCCACCCCTGCAAGATCGGTCTGCTGCGGCAGTTCGAGCACGTTCATTGCGCGCAGCAGGATGGCCCTGCGGATCAGGCCAGGATGGATCTGCATCATCGCGGCCAGGAAATTCGCGCCGTTGGAGTAGCCGAGATAGGTCGTGCGTGCCGGATCGAGCCCGTACCCCTTTGTCGCACTCTCGACAAAGGCGGCGAAGGCGGCGGACTCGGCACGAATATCGGCCTGATCGAATTCGGTCGGCGACGATCGGCGAAACCAGCGGGACGTGCCCTCCTCCGTGCTGCGTCCCCGCACGCCGAGCAAGGTCGCTTCCGGTGCGATCCGGTGCGCCAGCGGCATCAGATCCGCCTCGTTGCCGCCGGTGCCGTGGAGCAGCACGAGAGTGCTGCCATCCGTCGTTGCGGGCACATGGAAACGGTGCACGAAGGGCAGGTCACGATAGGTCATGCGCGGTTCCCCCGGCAGGGAGAATTGCGGCAGCACGACGCGGATATCCGAATCCCGCCCCTCATCGGAGGGAGGAACCATCAGGCTGGTTCCAAGCCTGTCCTCGGGCTCGTCGACCGTAAATCCCGGGCCGTCGCTCGCCAGTTCGATCAGGGTGCCGCCGGGTTCGCGGACATAGAGAGAGGTGAAGTATTTTCTGTCGTGGAGCGTGGTGATCGAGGAATTGAGGCGCGCCAGAGAACTCTCGACGGCCTTCACTGCGGCCTCGTCCTCGGCCCGGAAAGCGACATGATCCGCGATGCCCGTCCCCGGTGCGCCAGGCCAGAATCCGCCGGCACCGCGGATGTCGATGACGTCGCCGCTGTCGGACACCATGCGCTGAACAGCGGAGGTGGCCGCGGCCGGCCGGTAGCCGAAGCGAGCGACGAAGGCGGCAGTCTCCTCCCGTGTTTCGGACAAGATGGTTGCGCCGCGGACCCGGCGGATCGCATCCTCGGGGGCGATCCCGGGCGCCTGCCATGGCGCCGCGGCCGGCATATCCGTTCCCACGAGCTTCACGATCACCCCGTCGGGGTCGCGCAAACGCAAGACAGGCTCGCCGAATTCCTGCTTCGGCCCCTCAGCGGGCACATGCTGCGTCAGTGCCCGCGTCAGCCAGAAGCCGATGCTTGCCGGTGTCACGGCCAGCGCGATCTCGCTGACCTGCCCGTGCCCGACCCGACCGGGCGAGCCGTCCTGCCAGACCAGAAATGTGACCAGCGACCCAGGCGAACCCAGGCGGTCGCCATAGAACAGGTGGAGTTGCTCCGCATCCTCGTAGCCGCCGGTCTGTTTGACGAGACGCAGGCCGAGGAAGCCGACATAGAAATCGACATTGGCTTGCGCATCGCGCGTGATCAGCGTGAGGTGGTGGATGCCGCCAGTCATGTCGTCTCCTCAGACAGGTTTCGCCTCGGCCATCGGCTCAGGCTTCCGAGTGCACGCCTTGCGGAGCCGCGCGGCGATAGGCGAAATAGCGCCCCTTCGGGATGTCATCGGGGAGTGAAACGGCAACCAGCGCAGGATGTTCTAGATCGGAACCGCTGATGATGAGTGCATCATCCTGCGCCAGTGCCGCAACATGCTCCGGCAACCAGGCCAGATGGATACGGTCGCGTTCCGGTACACCTGTCGTGGCGTCGACATGGATCAACGCGGCATTACGACCATGGCGCTCCACGAAGTCCGGTAGCGTCTTTGCCATGTCGCCGAGCACCAGAGCGCTCTCCGGAGGCATCGAACGCGGATTGGCCCTGGCTTCACGGTCGAAGGCATAGATCTCCCGCTTCGGCAGGATTTCGCGCAGATGGTCATATGTGCGGCCATTGCCGAGGCCAAGCTCGAGCACGAGCCCATTCCGGCTGGTGACGGACTCTGCCGCCCAGTCGAGGATACGGCGCTGGGCTTCGAGGCGGCGGATGAAACTGTCGAGGCGGCTCATGAAAGGCGTCTGTCTCCAGCATCGGCGCAATCGCAATTGCGCGCTTCGCATCGGCCAAATGGCTTGCTTGTCATTTGCAGCCGCCGATGCCCTAATCCATTTAGATGCATACAGAATACCGCAATGGCATCGCGTCAATGGCCATCAAGAGCCTGGTTTTCGCTTCAGGGAGGACGAGCATTCATGATCAAGTCTAGCTGGCTCATCGCGCTTGCGGTATCTGCGGGTTTCGGCGTGGCGGCCGCTGCTCCGGCGCAGGCGCAGGCCTGGCCGCAGAAACCCATCACCTTCATCGTGCCCTTCCCGGCCGGCGGCGGCACCGATGCCTTCGCCAGGCCGATCGCCGCCCAGCTCGAGCAGCAGCTCGGGCAGCGCATCATCATCGACAATCGTGGTGGTGCCGGCGGCACGGTGGGCGCTTCCGCAGCGGCGCGGATGGCTCCGGACGGCTACACCTTCTTCGTCGGGGCCGCGCATCATGCGATTGCGCCCGCGCTCTATCCGAAGCTCGACTACAACATCCAGACCGATTTTGTTCCGGTCGGTGTCATCGCCCAGCCGCCCCAGGTGGTCGTCGTCCATCCGGGCAAGGTCCAGGCCAAGACGCTGGCCGAGTTGATCGACTACGCCAGGAAAAATCCGGACAAACTCAACTACGCATCAGCCGGAAACGGCACCACCCACCATCTTGCCGGCGAGCTCTTCAAGCTCGTCACCAAGACCAACCTGACCCATGTCCCCTACCGCGGCGCCGGGCCGGCGATGCAGGATCTGGTGGCTGGCCAGGTCGATGTGATGTTCGATGGGCTGGGCTCCTCGGCCGCGCAGGTGCAAAGCGGTGCGCTGCGGGCCCTGGCGGTCGCCGCCCCGGCGCGCTCGGATGCCATTCCGGACGTACCGACCGCCAAGCAGGCCGGCCTCGACGGCTACGAGGTCGCGACCTGGTACGCCATCTGGGCGCCCAAGAACACCTCGGACGAGATTGTGACGCGCATGCGCGGCGAGATCGAAAAGGCGCTGAAGGCTCCGATGATCACCGAGGCCTGGAAGAAGAACGGCTCCACGATCCCTGCGATCTACGGCGCCGATTTCGGCAAGTTCGTCACAGCGGAAGTGGCTCGCTGGGGCAAGGTCGTCGACGACGCCAAGATCAAGCTCGACTGAAGCGCCCTTCCCGGAAATGGCGATCAGCTTTCGTCGCCCGCGCCGTCGATCACGGCGCGGGCGATTGTCATAGCAAAACCAGCCCGGGCGAGTGCCGCGAGATCCTTCTGACGGTTCTCGGCACGGTCCCTGCGGCTCCAGGGACCAAGCCGCTTGCGTCGGGCGGCAATCCGCGCCGCAGCCAGTTCCTCATCCTCGGTGGTGCGGCTCGCCTCCGCGACGAGCTCGCGCCCGACGCCCTTGGCCGCAAGCCGCGCCGCAACGGCGCGGGCGGACTGCCCCTTTCGGCGCAAGGTTGCCGCCCGCCCTTCGGCAAAGCGTTTGTCATCGACCAGCCCTGCGGCAACGCAGCGCGCCACCGTTTCATCGATGAGTGCGGCGAAGGATTGCGGTTCGTCGCCGTGATGGCGGCAACTCATTATCACCTTGCGCTGGAGGACCCGGTGCAACTGCCCGGCAGGGGCCGAGTAGCGCTCGAGGTAATGCATCGCCGCACGCTGCAGATAATCGGCGCTGATCCGCCGTGGCTCTTTGCGCGTCCCGACGCTGCGCTGATCGCCGTCCCCATTGGCGCCTCTCATTCTAGTCCAGACCAGGTTTCGATCGTGCGGACTTGATCGATGAGCGCCGGTCCTTGCCTTGAAGACGGCGCTCCTTGGATGCCTTGGTCGGTTTGGTCGGCCTGCGTATCTCGGGGCGGACCGCAGCCTCGCGGATCATGTCCAGCAGGCGCTCCAGCGCCTCCTCGCGATTGCGCTTCTGGCTTCTCTGCGCCTGGGCGACGATGACGATCACACCGTCCTGCGTCAGCCTGCTGCCCGCGATCTTCATCAGCCGGATCGCCACATCATTCGGCAGGGACGGAGATCGGCGCGCGTCGAACTTCAATTGGACCGCGCTCGACACCTTGTTGACATGCTGCCCTCCTGGCCCGGAGGAGCGCACGAAGCTTTCCTCGAGCTCGCTCTCGTCGAGGGTAATGGACGGGGTGACTTGAATCATGGGAGGACGGTAGCTCAACCTCCGGAGAATTGCAGCGTTGAAGCCCTCTCGCGATATTGCCCGGCTGATCGAGATCATGGCGGCGCTTCGGACACCCGGCACCGGCTGCCCCTGGGATCTGGAGCAGGATTTTGCTTCGATCGCTCCCTACACGATCGAGGAGGCCTATGAGGTCGCCGACGCGATCGCACGCGGTGACAAGATCGATCTCAAGGACGAACTCGGCGATCTGCTCCTGCAGGTGGTCTTCCATTCGCGCATGGCCGAAGAAGAGGGCGCCTTCGCCTTTGCCGACGTGGTCGAGGCGATCACCAGCAAGCTGATCCGCCGCCACCCGCATGTCTTCGGCGATGCGCGAGACCTCTCGCCGGCCGAGGTCAAGGCGCTCTGGCACCGCATCAAGGCACAGGAGAAGGCCGACAAGGCCGCAGCCCACCGCGCTGCCGGGCTGCCCGAGGTAAGCGAGGACAGGGGTGTTCTTGCCGGCGTTCCCCATACGTTGCCTGCGCTGACCCGCGCCTGGAAGCTTCAGGCCAAGGCCTCCACCGTGGGATTCGACTGGAACGATGCCAGGCTCGTTCTCGACAAGATCCGCGAGGAGACGGCGGAGATCGACGAGGCGCTCGCCGGTGGCAACAAGGAGGCCATTCGGGAGGAGATCGGAGACCTGCTCTTCGTCGTTGCCAACTTGGCGCGGCATGTCGATGCCGACCCTGAAGGCTGCCTCAACGCGGCCAACACCAAGTTCGAACGCCGGTTCCGCGGCATCGAAGACGCCCTTGCCGCCGAGGGCCGGGACGCCAAGGACGCGACGCTCGACGAGCTGGAAGCGCTATGGCAGGCGGTAAAGCGGACGGAGAAGGCGAAGGTCAGCGCTGGCTAGGCATTGGCCCGAAAGTGGATTGCGGTTGTCAGGACAGCCGGTGCAAGCACGGAAAGTGAAATCATCGGCCCAGATACGATCTCTGGTCCAATGATCTAACCCTGGCGCTCTGCCTGGGGAAAGCGCGCGCCAAACGCCCCTTCCCGCTCCGGCGGAAGCCGCACGGTCAGGGCGAGAGCGCCATCCTCCGCATCCTCGCGGCTGAGCACTTCACCATTGCTGTGCAGCCAGGCAAGCGATTTGCCATCCCCCGGTTCGAGAGTGAGCCGGTAGACTGGCCGGCTGCGGGCGATGCGGGTCTCGATCGCGTCGGTGAGGCGATCGACCCCTTCGCCGGTCAGGGCTGAAACCAGCACAGGGCGAGAGGCAACCGGCCTGAGCTCTGCCAGCGCGAGCTGCCGATCGTGCTCGTCTCCGACAAGCAGGTCGGCCTTGTTCCAGACCTCGACGACGCGTTGCCCGTCATCCGGATCGATGCCGAGGTCCCTCAGGATGGCCTGCACATCGGCAGCCTGGGCCTGTGTATCCTCATGCGCGAGGTCGCGCACATGCAGCAGCACATCGGCCTCGATCGCATCCTCAAGCGTGGCCCGGAAGGCCGCGATGAGCTGGGTCGGCAGGTCCGAAATGAATCCGACGGTGTCGGAGAGCATGATGCGGGCACCATGCGGCAGCTTGATTGCGCGCGCCGTCGGGTCGAGCGTCGCAAACAGCATATCCTGGGCCAGGACATCGGCTGAGGTCAGTCGATTGAACAGCGTCGACTTTCCAGCGTTGGTGTACCCAACCAGCGCAACCACCGGATAAGGCACGCGTTTCCGGCTGACACGATGCAGCGAACGGGTGCGTTTGACCGTATCGAGATCGCGCTCGATCTTGGTCATTCGCTCCTGGATGACACGCCGGTCGGCCTCGATCTGCGTCTCGCCTGGGCCGCCCAGGAAGCCGAAGCCACCGCGCTGGCGTTCCAGATGGGTCCAGGACCGCACCAGGCGGCTCTTCTGGTAATTGAGATGGGCGAGTTCGACCTGCAGCGCGCCCTCCTTGGTGCGGGCGCGCCGGCCGAAGATCTCAAGGATCAGGCCGGTCCGGTCGATGACCTTGCAGCCCCAGGCCTTTTCAAGATTGCGCTGTTGTACGGGCGACAGCGCGCAATCCATCACGACGAGGCCGATCTCCTCGTTGGTGATGCGCTCGGCAATCTCTTCGACCTTGCCCTTGCCGAGATAGGTTGCCGGTCTCAGCGCCGTCAGCAGCGCAGAGATGGGCTCAACCACGAAAAGATCGATTGCAGCCGCAAGCCCCACCGCCTCGTCGAGACGCGCGGCGAAGGAGCGTTGATTCGCATCCGTCGCCGCGCCGCGGCGCTGCAGGTAAGGGCCAATGACGAAGGCACGGGTATTGGCCGCAATGTCGCGCTCGATCTCGTCGAGCGGCTTCACCGCGGCCGGTACATCGCCCGTGCCCGCGCGCCCTGCCACGGCCTCAGGCCTTGTCCGTTTCCTCAGGCTCGAAGAGCTGGACCGGATGGCCGGGCATAATCGTCGAGATGGCATGCTTGTAGACGAGCTGCGAATGTCCGTCGCGACGGAGCAGCACGCAGAAATTGTCGAACCAGGTGACGACGCCCTGCAGTTTCACGCCGTTGACGAGGAAAATCGTCAACGGAATTTTCTGCTTGCGGACGTGGTTGAGGAAGGTGTCCTGAAGGTTTTGAGCCCGCTCTGCGGCCATGTTCAGCCCCTGTTGTTGGGATCGCGCTTCGGGTTGCGTTGGCGATCCAATTCGTTCCGTTCAGCGTCCGGCCGAGCGCCGGGGCATTTCGGAACACCGATAGGTCATTAGACCGCGTGCATATGCTGCAATGCAAGTGGTTCGACGGGCATGCGCAGCAGAAAGTCCTGCGTTCGACGCAGGCGCACATGCAGATCGCGCCTGCCTCTCCGTCAGCCGACCCCGAGCGACTTCAGCTTGCGGTGCAGGGCCGAGCGCTCCATGCCGATAAATTCGGCCGTGCGTGAGATATTTCCGGAGAAGCGAGCGATCTGTGCGATCAGATACTCGCGCTCGAAAATCTCGCGCGCATCGCGCAGTGGCAGGCTCATCAAGCGTTCGCCGCCTGACCCCGACGGCGTCGTCGGCACCATGGCGCCAACCTCGGCGGGCAGCATCTCGATGGTGATGTCGGCGCTCGGATCCCCCTTGGTCAGGATCATCAGCCGTTCGACATTGTTACGCAGCTCGCGGACGTTGCCGGGCCATTCATGCGATTGCAGGACGGCCATCGCGTCGCCGCCGATTCTACGCTTCGGCAGGCCGGTCGCGACCGAGATCTGGTCCATGAAGAACTCGATCAGCTCAGGCACGTCCTCGCGGCGTTCGGAGAGCGACGGTACGCGCACCGGCACCACGCTAAGCCGATGATAGAGATCCTCGCGAAAATGCCCGTCGGCAATCAACTGGGCGAGATCGCGGCTGGTCGAGGAAATGATGCGGACGTCGACATGGACGCGCGTCGCCCCACCGACGCGCTGGAAATTCTGATCGACGAGAACGCGCAGAATGCGGTTCTGGGTCTCTCGCGGCATGTCGCCGATTTCGTCGATATAGAGAGAACCGCCATGGGCTTCTTCGAGTGCACCGACCCGGCGGGAACGCCCTTCCCCACCTTCGACGCCAAAGAGCTCCTCCTCCATCGTTTCCGGCGTGATCGTCGCTGCATTGATGACGATGAAGGGGCCGGTCGACCGGCTGGAGGCCTCGTGCAGGGTTCGGGCGGCCAGTTCCTTGCCGCATCCGGGCTCGCCGGTGATCAGCACGCGCGCATTGGTCGGTGCGACGCGGTCGATGGTCTGGCGCAACTGGTTGACGACGGTCGACTTGCCGACGATCCGGCTTGCCTGCACCGAGCGCGTCTTCAGCTCGCGCACCTCGCGCCGCAACCGCGACGCTTCGAGTGCGCGCTCGGCGACCAGGATCAAGCGGTCGGCCTTGAACGGCTTCTCGATGAAGTCATAGGCGCCGCTCTTAATGGCGGAGACGGCGGTCTCGATGTTGCCGTGACCGGAGATCATCACCACCGCAAGGTCCGGGTGGCTTTCCTTGATCAAGTCGAGCACCTGCAAGCCGTCAAGCCGGCTGCCCTGCAGCCAGATGTCGAGAAAGACCAGGTTCGGCCGGCGGGCGGCGATCGCCGCCAGAGCCTCGTCCGCCGATCCCGCCTTGCGCGTGCGGTAGCCCTCGTCCTCGAGCAGGCCGGAAACCAGTTCCCGGATGTCGACTTCGTCGTCTACGACCAGAATGTCAGCGCTCATTCCTGAGTTCCGTTCTGCTTGTTCATGGCGATATCGGCGGGCTTGCCACCGGCTTCGGCATCGTCGGGTTGGTGCTCCGGCCCGGCTTCGGGGAACCAGAGCCTGACGCGCGCGCCGCGTCCGCCCTCATGGACGTCAGGTCGGTCGAGCAGTTCGATGCCCCCGCCATGGTCCTCGAGGATCTTGCCGACGATCGCGAGACCGAGCCCGGTGCCGCCCTCGCGTGTCGTCATATAGGGTTCTAGCAGCTTCTGGCGCTGATCGATGGGAAGGCCTTTGCCGTTATCGATCACGTCGATGATGATCATGCCATCCTCGCGGCGCTGGAAAGAGACATCGATCCTGCCCGGGCCGCGCTGCTCCATCGGCAAGGCTTCGATCGCTTCGGTGGCGTTCTTGATGACATTCGTGAGGGCCTGCGAGATCAGCCGGCGGTCGAACTGCGCCAGAACCGGTTCCGCAGGCAGGTCCTCCGACAGGGTCAGTTCCGGATTGCCGACACGCATCAGGAAGACGATCTGACGCACCGTCTCGACGATATCCTCGCGCGCCAGCGAGGGCTTTGGCATGCGCGCAAAGGACGAGAACTCGTCGACCATGCGCCGGATATCCTCGACCTGGCGCACGATCGTCGCCGTGCACTGCTCGAAGATCTCCTTGTCGTCGACGATCACGCGCCCGAACTTGCGACGGATACGCTCGGCCGAGAGCTGGATCGGCGTCAGCGGATTCTTGATTTCATGCGCAATGCGGCGCGCGACGTCGGCCCAAGCCGCAGTACGCTGCGCCGAGACCAGATCGGTGATGTCATCAAGCGTCACGACAAGGCCCGCGCCAGCTCCTTCGCCTTCCCGAACGGCGCGGACATTGACCATCCGGTCGCGGCCGGCACGCGTGATCGCAATCTGGCCGGAGCTTTGTCTCTGCCGATTATGCAGCGCTTCGGCAACGAAACCCGCGATTTCGGGCGCGACCTGACCGATCGGTTCGCCCAGCAGACGCCCGCCGGCGCCAAGCAGGATCTCCGCCGAGCGGTTCATGATCGTGATGTGGCCGTCGGCATCGAGGCCCAGCACACCGGACGATACACCCGACAGGACCGTTTCGGTGAAGCGCCGTCGTCGATCGATGACTTCGCTGGCCGTGACCAGCCCGTCGCGCTGCCGGCGCAGCTCCGCCGTCATCTTGTTGAAGGTCTCACCGAGATGAGCGAGATCGCCCTCCGATCGTCGTATCGGGACCTGGACATAGAAATTGCCGCTGGAGACCTGGTCCGTCGCGTGGATCATGCGTCGGATCGGCGCCACCAGCCCGTTGGCGAAACTGAGTCCAATCCAGATCGCCGAGAGCAGGAGGATGACGGCGATCAGGGCATACATCGAGGCAAAGGCGATCTGCACGCCCTTCCGGCGAGCATCGATCGAGAGATACTCGACCGCGGCGCCACGGGCGACGGCCGGAAACTCGACTGCGAGCGGATTCACCTCACGCGCGACATAGAGGAAGGCATTGTCATAGGTCGGCAGCTTGACCAGCGCGCCGAAGATGCGCCCCGTCGAGGGCAGCACGCAGATCGGCTCAGGCGAGGATAGCGCATCCTCGAACGCGGCATCATCAGGCTTCGGCGCATCGCGCAGTACATCGATATTCGCCCTGACGAGGACTGTTGCCGGCGGGCGCATGATCGAGGCGACCGGGACGCCGAGCGCCGTGGCACGGGCTGTCAGGAAGTTCTCGAACCATTTGCGGTCGGCATCGAAGGCAGGTTTCGCCCGCGTCAGATCGTCCGCCAGCACACGGATTTCACGGCCGAGCGACTGGCACTGGCCTGCCGCATAGGCGTCCGCGACCTCGACCGATTTGAAGATCGCATCGCGCATCCGATCCGAGAACCAGGGCTCGAGGCCGCGTTCGATGGTGACGGTCGCGATCACCGCCACGAGCACCGCCGGCAAGGCCGCGATGATGCTGAACAGGCCGACAATGCGGACATGCAGCCCGGCAGCTGCGGCACCGGCACGCCTCGCCCGGATCAGCACCGCCGTCTCGAACGCGACGATGATCAGCAGCAGCAGGATCAGGAAACCGTTGAGCACGAAGACGCCGATGACGACCTCGTGCACCGGCACAATCGGAGTCGCGCCCGACAGGACGAGGAACGTCACCAGTGCGGAGACAAGCGCGAATACGACGACGAGAGCCCCGAGCCAGCCCGAGACGCGTCGCGGCGTATCCTCGCCACGCGGCGTGATCCTGATATCGCTGATGGAGGCGGTCACTCTGTCTCAACAACTCCGCGGAAGCCGGCCCCAAAGGTACCCGGCTCGGCGCACTGATGCGCCGCCGCAACGGTGTTGTCAAAATATGACATATGAAAGGCAGGAAACCGTTGCCCCGCCTTACAAATGCTCAGCGTGACGAGCGGACCACCTGCATGTCGAGCTCACGAATCTTCTTGCGCAGGGTGTTGCGATTGAGCCCGAGCAGCTCGGCCGCGCGAATCTGATTGCCCCGGGTTGCCGCGAGCGCGGCGGCAATCAACGGCGGTTCGACCTCGCGCAAGATACGGTGATAGAGGCCGGGTGGCGGGATATTATCGCCGAAACCGCCGAAATACTGACCGAGATGACGCTCGACCGAACCGGACAAGGTCTCCGCTCGCTCCGGCCCCGAGCTGTGGGCGAAGCTCGACGTCGCGGAGGCCGGCTGCAGTTCAGCCTCGACGATCGGCGCGGTGATCGTCTCCTGTGGATAGAGCGCAGCAAGGCGCCGGACGAGATTTTCCAGTTCGCGAACATTGCCCGGCCAGCGATAGCGCCGCATCACGTCCATCGCTTCCGAATCGATCTGCTTGCGCGGCAGCCCTTCCTTCTCGACCAGCGAGAAGAAGTGCCGGACGAGATCCGGAATGTCTTCGACCCGCTCGCGCAGCGGCGGCAGCCTGATCGGCACGACGTTGAGGCGGAAGAACAGATCCTCGCGGAACAGGCCCTGCGCGATCGAGATGCGCAGATCCTTGTTGGTCGCCGCCACGATGCGGACATTCGTCCTGATCGGCGTGCGTCCACCGACCGTCGTGTATTCGCCCTGCTGCAGCACACGCAGGAGTCGCGTCTGGGCCTCCATCGGCATGTCGCCGATTTCGTCGAGGAAGAGCGTGCCGCCCTCCGCTTGCTCGAAGCGGCCGGAAGAGCGGGTGAGTGCACCGGTGAAGGCGCCCTTCTCATGGCCGAACAGCTCGGATTCGATCAGGTCCTTCGGAATGGCGGCCATGTTGATGGCGACGAAGGGACCGTTGCGGCGCTTGCCGTAATCGTGGAGCGCGCGGGCAACCAACTCCTTGCCTGTGCCGGACTCGCCATTGATCATCACGGTGAGGTCGATCGGCATCAGCCTTGCGAGAGCCCGGTAGACGTCCTGCATCGCCGGTGAACGGCCGATCAGGGGAATATCGTCCGCCTCGGCCACGGCATTGGCACGCCCGCCGTCGCCGCGCGGCCGCGAGAGCGCTCTCCCGACGATCGCGACGAGCTCCTTCAGATCGAAGGGCTTTGGCAGATATTCATAGGCGCCGCGCTCGGACGCCTTGATCGCGGTCATGAAGGTGTTCTGCGCGCTCATCACGATGATCGGCAGGTCGGGCCGCACCCGCTTGATGCGCGGCAGAAGATCGAAGGCGTTCCCGTCGGGCATCACCACGTCGGTGATGATGAGATCGCCCAGCCCTTGCGCTGCCCAGGTCCAGAGTGTCGCCGCCTGTCCTGTCGTCCGAACCTCGTACCCGGCCCGAGCGAGGGCCTGGTTGAGCACCGTGCGGATCGCGGCGTCGTCGTCGGCGATGAGAATGTTACCGGTGGGCATTCAATTATCCTGTGAACCTCAAGCGCTCCGTGTGGGACGCGCTTCATGCAGGGGCAGAAGAATCCGGAATGTCGTGCGCCGCGGCACAGACTCGCACTCGACGATTCCGCCGTGGTCGCCGATCACCTTCGCTACGAGTGCAAGTCCAAGGCCACTGCCCTGCACCTTGGTGGTGACGAAGGGATCGAACAGATGCGGCAGCAGGTCATGAGGCACGCCCGGGCCGTTGTCGCGGATGCCGATCTCCAGCGGCAAGGCGATCCGACTTGCCGAGCCGGCATGCTGCATGCGGATGCCGGGGCGATAGGCCGTGGTCAGCGTGATCTCACCGTCAATCGCATGTTCACCAATGGCTTCTGCCGCATTCTTCATCAGGTTCAGCAGAACCTGGACCAGCTGATCGCGGTTACCGGCGACCGGGGGGAGTGAAGGATCGTAAATCTCGTTGAAACGGATGTGCCGGGCGAAGCCCGATTGCGCCAGGCGCTTCACATGGTCCAGCACGTCATGGACATTGACCGGCCCGCGCTCGCTCGGGCGCTCATCACCAAACAGTTCGACGCGCTCGACCAGCTTTACGATCCGATCCGCCTCGTCGCAGATCAGCTGGGTCAACATCCGATCGCTATCGGACACAGAGGCTTCAAGAAGCTGCGCTGCGCCGCGAATGCCGGAGAGCGGGTTCTTGATCTCGTGAGCAAGCATCGCACCGAGCGCGGTGATGGAGCGGGCTGCTCCCCGATGCGTCAGTTGCCTGTCCATTTTTTCGGCAATTGTCCGTTCTTGCAGCATCAGGACGACGGCATCGCCTTGATTGGGCAAGGGAGAGGCAAAGACATCGACGATGCGTTCGACGCCGATCCGGGGCGAGCCGAGATCAAGTCGATACTCGGTGACGCTGGCGCCCCGCCGCTGCACGTCTTCCACCAGGGACAGCACGGGCGAGCCAAAGGCGATGACATCATCCAGGCGCTGGCGTTTGAGCACGACCACGCTGGACTGGAAGAAGTCTTCGGCCGCAGTGTTGGCGTAAAGAATGCCGTGCCCCTCGCCGATGACGAGCACCGGCATGGGCAGGACATTCAGCGCCTGCATTTCAACCATATCGAGCAAGGTCAGATCCCGCTCATCGCCAACCACCTCATCGGCAAATGCCATCGCCATATGCAATAGTCCTCGCTCAGGCTGCCTCGCGGCTGCATTCAGTGGAAAACAGGGCAGCCAGCGCGCGCAGAGCCTGATGAGGATCATCCGTGGTCAGGAGCGCGCGGCGCTGCTCAGGATCAGGCGCGCAGCCGGTCGCGACCGCCTCGTCGGCATAGGCGGCCAGATGCTTGCGGGCATGACGCACGCCCTGCTCACGACCGAGCAGGGACAGCAGGCCCTCATAGTGCTCCTGCGCAACCGCATGCTTCTGCGCTGCGCTCAACTCCGTCGTCCGGCGCCCGGCAAGCGCGTCACCCACGGCGCCGACAAGCCAGGGCCGCCCCAGCGCCGCGCGTCCAACCATGACGCAATTCGCGCCCGAGCGCTCAAGGCATGCCTCGGCATCCGCGACGCCGTGAACGTCGCCATTGGCAACGAGCGGGAAATCACCGATTTCGCGCACAGCCTGAATCGCATTCCAGTCGGCGACGCCCTTGTAGAACTGCTGCCGGGTGCGGCCATGGACCGTGATCATCGCGGCGCCGGCGGATACGGCACGGCGCGCGAGCTCAGGAGCGTTGCGGGACGCATCATCCCAGCCAAGCCGCATCTTCACAGTAACCGGAATGGTCACGGAGCTGACCGCCGCCTCGACCAGCGAGAGCGCATGATCGAGATCGCGCATCAGCGCCGAACCGGCCCAGCCGCCCGTCACGCGCTTGGCGGGGCAGCCCATATTGATATCGACGATCTGCGCCCCAGTGGCCTCGGCCAGGCGGGCGGCCTCACCGAGCCAGTGCGGATCGCAGCCGGCAAGCTGGACGACATGCGGGAAGACCCCCGCCCCCTCGGCACGCAGCCGGGCCTCTTCGCTGCCGCGCACGAATTCGTCGGATGCGACCATTTCGGAGACGACGAGCCCCGCGCCGAAACGCGCAGCGATGCGCCGCATCACGACGTCGGTGACGCCCGACATCGGTGCAAGAAAAGCTCGGGAGGCGATCGCAACCCCGGCGATGCCGGAGAGTTCGTCGCCCGATTTTGAGGCAATATCCATTGTGGCTATTTATTGGACATTGCTGCATCAGCGCAAGGGGGTTTCGAACTGATGCTGCAACGCAATATCGCCGCAGCCCGGTGCGGATGGTCGCAGTGCCTTGCGCCGCACTTGGCGATTGCATGACCGGCGACTATCAACCGGGCTCTAGCTGGAGCCTCGCCGTGTCGTCCGAAACAGTGACAAGTCTTCCGTCGGTGGCGGCCCTCGTCGTTGCGGCGGGGCGCGGCCTGCGTGCCGGCGGAGACGTGCCAAAGCAATATCGCCTTCTCGCCGGCCTGCCGGTCCTGCGGCGAACCCTGCTTCCATTGCTGGCTGAGCGGGCAATATCCCATGTGGTCGTCGTCATCGGGACAGGTGACGAGGCCTGCTATGACGACGCTGTCGCAGGCTTCTCGTCCCGCAAGCTGCTCGCCCCCGTCACGGGGGGGGCGACCCGGCAGGACTCGGTGCGGCTTGGCCTGCGGGCATTGGCGGCATCAGGATTCGAGGGAACCGTGCTGGTGCATGATGCAGCCAGACCCTTCGCGTCCCCAACCTTGATCGAGCGCGCAATCGAAGCCGCGCAGAACGGTTCGGCTTCTATCCCTGCCCTGCCGGTCACCGACACGATCAAGCGTGTGGACGGCAACGGGCATATCATCGAGACGCCGCCGCGCGACCAACTCGTCAGCGTGCAGACGCCCCAGGCCTTTGCCTTCCGCTCCTTGCTGGCAGCCCATGAGGCGGCAGCTGCTGCGGCTGTCACCGGTCTCACCGACGATGCCGCCCTGATCGAATGGGCGGGCCATGCGGTCACGACCTTCCCTGGAGAGGCCATGAACGTGAAGCTGACGCATCCCGAGGATTTTGTCCTGGCGGAAGAGAGGCTGCGCAGGCAGCTGACCACCCGGGTCGGCACCGGCTATGATGTCCACGCCTTCACCGACGGCGATCATGTCTGGCTCGGTGGTGTCCGCATTCCGCACACGCGCGGTGTGCGAGCCCATTCCGACGGCGATGTCGCGCTGCACGCCCTGACCGATGCCATTCTCGGGGCGCTGGCGGATGGCGATATCGGCACGCATTTTCCGCCGAGCGATCCGCAATGGCGCGGCGCCTCATCCGACCGCTTTCTCGCATTTGCCGCTGAGCGCGTCAGCGGGCGCGGCGGCGTGATCGACCATCTCGATCTCAGCATCGTTTGCGAGACGCCGAAGGTCGGCCCCTATCGTGAGCAGATCCGGGCGCGGATCGCGGAGGTCACAGGAGTGCGGCTCGACCAGGTCGGGCTCAAGGCGACGACATCGGAACGCATGGGCTTTACCGGTCGCGGCGAAGGGCTCGCGGCCCTGGCAACGGCCACGCTGCGCCTGCCGAACGACGAATAGGGGCAACCATAATGTTCGATCCCGAGATCACCACCCTCGCCATCGAAGTTCTGACGATCTGCCGCGATCGTGGGCTGAGCGTCGCGACGGTCGAGTCCTGCACCGGCGGGCTTGTCTCGGGCGCGCTGACCGCAATCCCGGGCTCGTCGGACGTCGTCAATGGCGGCCTGGTGACCTATTCCAACGCTGCCAAGACGGCGCTGGCCGGAGTGGATGCGACGCTGATCGACAGCTATGGCGCGGTCAGCGAGCCGGTTGCCCGCGCCATGGCGGAGGGCGGCCGCGCGATGCTCAAGGCCGATCTTGCCGTCGCGATCACCGGCGTTGCCGGGCCGGGCGGGGGCAGCGCCGCCAAACCCGTCGGCCTCGTCCATTTCGGCTACGCGTCGACTGCAATGACCACGCATCGCGAAAGACGCTTCGGCGATCAGGGGCGAGAAGAAATCCGCCGCCTCTCGGTCATCGAAGCGCTCGACATGCTCAAGCAGGCGGCGCTGAGCCATCGGTGACGGCAGTCCGGGCACGGCCATAGACCAGATCGGCCCGTCGCTCGAAAGCCTCGGCGAACTTGCGAAAGGCCTTGTCGAACATCGTGCCCATCAGCAGGCCGAGCATCCGGCTGGCGAACTCGTAGGAAATGAAGAAGGCGATCTCGCAGCCTCCGTCCATCGCCTTGAAGCTCCAGCGGTTTTCGAGATGCCGGAACGGGCCGTCGACATACTCGACCAGGATCTTCAGGTTGGCTGGATCAAGCGTGACGCGACTGGTGAAGGTCTCGCGGATCGCCTTGTAGCCGACAGTCATGTCGGCCATCAGCACCTCGCCGCCGCCTTCGCGCGGCGTCCGGCGTCGTACCACCAAGCCTTCGCACAGCGGCAGGAAGGCGGGGTATTTCTCGACATCCGCAACGAGCGCGAACATCCGGTCCGGCGAGTGCTTCACCCGGCGGGTGCTGTTGAACATCGGCATGGGATGCTACGCGCTCAACCGCCGAGTTTGGCGGCGCGGGCGTCCCTCAACCGCGCGAAATCCTCACCCGCATGATGCGAGGACCGCGTCAGCGGCGTCGAGGACACCATCAGGAAGCCCTTCACATAGGCGATCGCCTCGAACCCCTTGAACTCGTCGGGCGTGACGAACCGGATCACGGCATGATGCTTGCGCGAGGGCGCGAGGTATTGGCCGATGGTCATGAAATCGACGTCGGCCGAGCGCAGGTCGTCCATCAGCTGAAGGATCTCGTTCCGCTCCTCGCCGAGACCGACCATGATGCCGGACTTGGTGAAGATCGTCGGGTCGAGCTCCTTCACACGCTGCAGCAGGCGCAGCGAATGGAAGTAGCGCGCGCCGGGGCGCACCTTCAGGTACTTGCCGGGCACGGTTTCGAGATTGTGGTTGAACACGTCCGGCTTGGCCGCGACGACCACTTCGAGCGCGCCGGGCTTGCGCAGGAAATCCGGCGTCAGGATTTCGATCGTCGTGCCGGGCGAGGCCTCTCGGATCGCGCGGATCACGCGAGCGAAATGCTCCGCGCCGCCATCATCGAGATCGTCGCGATCGACCGAGGTGATGACGACATGCTCGAGGCCGAGCTTGGCGACGGCCTCGGCGACCTTGCGCGGCTCCTCCAGGTCGAGCGGCTGCGGCACGCCTGTCTTGACGTTGCAGAAGGCGCAGGCCCGCGTGCAGGTGTCGCCCATGATCATGAAAGTGGCGTGCTTCTTCTCCCAGCACTCGCCGATATTCGGGCAGCCCGCCTCCTCGCAGACCGTGACGAGCTTGTTCTCCTTCACGATCTTCTGCGTTTCGGCCCATTTCGGTGAGCCGGGCGCTTTCACTCTGATCCAGTCCGGCTTGCGAAGGACGGGATTCTCCGGGCGCTTCTGCTTCTCGGGATGGCGCAACTCGGCCGCAGGTTTGGCATCCGCCTTGGGATTGCCGACATTGGGCCGCGGGTCGCGGTTCAGAAGATCGAGAACGAGAGCCATGTCGTTTCCAGTCACCCGGTGCCTGTGAAGGGCACCAATTTGCTCTAGCTAATCTGCATCAGGCCCGGCGGCAACCTGACCGGAGGTCGCGTCAGGCTACAGGTTTCCGCAACGCGTTCCAGATCACGATCACCACGCAGGCGCCCGCGATGGCCGCGACCAGGGTGCGAAGGAAGCCGTAGATCGGGATATCGAGCAGCTCGGCCAGGCGGCTGCCGACGAAGGAGCCTGCTACTCCCACCAGCATGTTGGTGAAGAGGCCGTGATCGGACGACGTGATGCGTTCCGCGACCCAGCCGGCAAGCAGGCCGATCAGCAATGTCGCGAAGAAGCCGTAACCGGGCGTACCGAGTGCGGCGTAGATGGGGCTGTCCATGATCCGTCGTCCCTTTCGTCAGCCTGCAGGATAAATCTGCCGGGCAGGCCGGGGACGGCCTGCACCGGTCGTTACGCGATGAACCTTGCCAGCAGCACCACCAGGATCGCGCCGAGCACCGCCATCGCCGCCTCGTCGAGGAAGGCATGTCCGGTCCGCACCCGCCAGCCGGTGATCCGCACCAGCCCCTGCCCGACCAGCATGCCGAGCACACCGACAACGGCGTGACGGATCAGCCCGCCGCCGCCCACCACGAGGCTGGCGACGAAGCCGGTCACGGTCCCGAGCAGGATCGTCGGCGCCAGCGCCCGCCAATCCAGCGGCAGGCCGCGACCGGGGGGCAGTACCTCGACCTTGTCATCGGGGATGACGCGGTCGGGACCACGGGATTTGCGCGTGCGCGGGCGTGTCGTCATCGCTGGGATATGCCCTCGCACGGCGCGAGTTTCCAGACCGGGAATGTCAGGCGATCAGCCGCGCCAGCAGCACCACGACGATGGCGCCGATCGTCGCCGTGATGATCTGCGAGACCAGCGGGTTGCCGATGCCGAGATTCACGCCAAGCGCCGAGAGCAGGAAACTGCCGACGAAGGCCCCGATCAGGCCGGTGATGATGTAACGGACAAGCCCACCACCACCGACGACGATACTGGCGAGCCAGCCGGCGACGAGACCGATGATGATGGCGACGATAATCGAACGCAGATCCATGGTGGTCTCCAGCTCTCGTGTGTCAGTCTGCCATCACCGAACCCGGCACGGAGAGCACCCGGTTCAGTATCTCTACGCGTTCAACACCTTCCCATAGGCGTCGAGCACGCTTTCCTTCATCGTCTCCGACAGCGTCGGATGCGGGAAGATGGTGTGCATCAGCTCTTCCTCGGTCGTCTCGAGGTTCATGGCGACGACGAAGCCCTGGATCAGCTCCGTCACTTCCGCCCCGACCATATGCGCGCCGAGCAGCTTGCCGGTCTTGCCATCGAAGATCGTCTTGACCAGGCCGCTGTCTTCGCCGAGCGCGACAGCCTTGCCGTTGGCGACGAAGTTGAAGCGCCCGACCTTGAGCTCGTGCCCTGCAGCCTTGGCCTTGGCCTCAGTCAGGCCGACGCTGGCGATCTGAGGGTGGCAGTAGGTGCAGCCCGGGATCATGTTCTTGTCCATCGGGTGCGGATGCAGGCCCTTGATCGCCTCGACGCAGATCACAGCCTCATGCTCGGCCTTGTGCGCCAGCATCGGCGGCCCAGCGACGTCGCCGATCGCGTAGACGCCCTTCACATTGGTCCGGCAGAATTCGTCGATGGCGATGAAGCCGCGATCGGTCTTCACGCCGAGCGTCTCCAGGCCGAGGTTCTCGACATTGGCGACGACGCCGACGGCGGAGATCATGCGGTCGGCTTGAATCGTCTGTTTGCCGCCCTTCTCGTCCTCGATATGGGCCGTGATCGAATCCGCCGATTTCTCGACCTTGGTCACCTTGGCGCTGGTGATGATCTTCATGCCCTGTTTCTCGAAGGCCTTGCGGGCGAAGGCGCCAATCTCGGCATCCTCGACCGGCACGACCTGCGGCAGGACCTCGACCACCGTCACCTCAACACCCATGGTGCGGTAGAATGAGGCGAACTCGATGCCGATCGCGCCCGAGCCCATCACCAGCAGCGATTTCGGCATCTTCTGCGGGACCATGGCCTCGAAATAGGTCCAGATCAGCTTGCCATCCGGCTCGAGGCCGGGGAGAGCACGCGGACGAGCGCCCGTCGCGACGATGATGTGATCAGCAGTGTAGCTGCCCTCGCCCTTGGCATTCTTCGGCGGCGGGACCTGCGGCTGCATGGCAGGCTTGGCGGTCTTGCCGACCGTGATCGTGCCGGGCTTGGTCAGCTTGGCCTCGCCCCAGATCACGTCGACCTTGTTCTTCTTCATCAGGAACTGGACGCCGTTGTTCATGCGGGCGGCGATGCCGCGCGAGCGCTGGACGATGGCGGCAAGATCGGCCTTGAAGGAGCCTTCGAGCACCAGCCCATAATCCTTGGCGTGCTGGCTGTAATGCAGAATCTCCGCCGAACGCAGCAGCGCCTTGGTCGGGATGCAGCCCCAGTTCGAACAGATGCCGGCAAGGTGCTCGCGCTCGACGATCGCCGTCTTGAAGCCGAGCTGCGCCGAGCGGATGGCCGCGATGTACCCCCCGGGGCCGGAGCCGATGATGATGACGTCGTAGTCAGCCATGTTATTGACCCTTACTTTGAACCGACTTGGTGCGTCGCAACAACAACGCTAGCGTCGACTTGTCCTTTGACAGGGGGAATGGCGGAGTGACCATCGTTGAGAGGCCAAGGACGTCACCCTGCCGCGAATCATGATGATATCTCTGCCACACGGAGGAGTTTGCGCACTCCAGACCGGATGTATTTCCAGTTACCGGATTCGCCGATGTTCCCGCATATTGGAAGCAGATCACAGCCGTAGACTCCATCGACTGCATGCGCCCCAGTTCGGGGTGGTCGTACATGAAATGCTGTCGCTGCTGCACGATCGCCCAACGGGACGGCAAGATGACCCTGTTCCCTGGATACCAGAGGAAAGCACTGCCATCTGCGGCGATATAGGTAACCTGGGTGCCGTGCCGCGGCTCATAGCTCATCCACGTCTTGCCGATCAGCAGACTGCGAAATTCATCGACCGACATGATCCCGGGAATGCCCGGCGGCGGTGATGGGCTCATCGTTGACGAAGACGAGATCGCAGGCGCAGGAGGATCGAAGACGTTTCCCGGCGCCGTCCTTGAAGGTTGACAGCCGGCAAGGACGACAGTGGCCAGAAGGGCCAAGGTAGCGCTTCGGAATGAGCGCCAGCGCCCTATCATTGAATGACGGTCCCCAGGCCCAGCACATTCCCCTGACTGCTGCGGATACGCACAAACGAAGACACCGCGGAGCAGGTCATCGTCTGGCCGTTGCGCTGCATGCTGACCGTGCTGCCTGCTGCAGAGAGAGGATAATAGTCACCGATCAAACAGACCGCCGGACCGCTCAGCCCCTTGATTTCCTTCACGATGCCCCAGCGCAGGCGTTGCGTCCCGCGATCCCGCGCAGCCTGAACAGCCTGTCCGTTTGGGCCGAAGTAGATACTTCCCCTGAGATTGCCTTCACTGGCAGCAAGGAACGTCCGGCCGGCAATCTTCAGCCCCGCGCTACGCACAGCCGGATCGCTCGGCGCGCGGCTCGCTGGCTGCTGCGCCGCCACGCTGGAAAGGCTTCCACCCAAGACCAGCAACGCCCCTGCAAGGGCTGACGCGCGCAGATGCCGCGCGATGGCGACCGCCGGCCCTCTGTCAACGACAGAAGCACTGCCGTTGACCTGTGTGGGAACGACGTCGCGATAGAGCATCGGAAGCGCCTCAAAGCGCCCTTCCCAGGGAAGGGCTACGGGTGGGATTGCTGCTGCATCAGAACTGGCAACGCGCCCAAGTCACACCAGCATCGCCATCGGCTTCTCGACATAGCCCTTGAAGGCCTGCAGCAGTTCCGCCCCGAGCGCGCCATCGACCGCGCGGTGGTCGGTCGAGAGCGTCACCGACATGATGGTCGCGATCGCAAGCGCACCATTCTTGACCACGGCGCGCTGCTCGCCGGCGCCGACCGCCAGGATCGTCGCATGCGGCGGGTTGATCACCGCGGCGAAATCCTTGACCCCGAACATGCCGAGATTGGAGACCGCCGACGTGCCGCCCTGGTATTCCTCGGGCTTGAGCTTGCGGGTCTTGGCGCGCGCCGCCATGTCCTTCATCTCGTTCGAGATCTGGCTCAGCGGCTTGTGGCAGGCGTCGCGGATGATCGGCGTGATCAGACCGCCCGGGATCGAGACCGCGACGCCAACATCGGCATGCTTGTGCTTGAGCATGGCACCGTCGGTCCAGCTGACATTGGCATCCGGCACGGCCCGCAGCGCCAGGGCGAGAGCCTTGATCACCATGTCGTTGACCGAAAGCTTGTAAGCCGGCTTGCCGTCCTTCTCGGGCGCCGCGGCATTGAGCTCTGCGCGCAACTTCAGCAGCGCGTCGAGCTCGCAATCGACCGTCACGTAGAAATGCGGGATCGTCTGCTTCGCTTCGGTCAGGCGGCGCGCGATGGTCTTGCGCATGCCGTCATGTGGGATCTCCTCATAAGAGCCCGGCTCGAACAGCTTCTTGACCGCCTCGTCGGAGGGGCCGGCCGCAAGCGGCGCAGCAGCCGGCTTGGGCGCAGCAGCCGCAGGAGCGGCTGCCGGCGCAGCCTTGGCGCCGCCGCCGGCCTTGGCCGTCTCGATATCGCGCTCGACGATCCGTCCGTGCGGGCCCGAGCCCTGTACCTTTGAAAGATCGAGCCCGGCATCCCTGGCGAGGCGGCGCGCCAGCGGCGAGGCGAAGGGGCGGCTGCCGTCGGCGGCAGGCGCAGCGGGCTGCCCAGCCACAACCGGGGCAGCAGCGGGAGCTGCCGCTGCGGCCTTGGCCTCGACCTTCGGCGCAGCCTCGCTCTTGGCGGGCGCGGCGCTGGGGGCTGATACGCTCTTTGCGTCCTCGCCCTCGCCGGCGATCACGCCGATGATCTCGTTGACCGCAACATCGGCCGTGCCTTCCGGCACCACGATTTTGGCCAGGATACCCTCGTCGACGGCTTCGACCTCCATCGTCGCCTTGTCGGTCTCGATCTCGGCCAGGATGTCGCCGGACTTGATGGCGTCCCCTTCCTTCTTGAGCCACTTGGCGAGATTGCCCTTCTCCATGGTCGGCGAGAGAGCGGGCATCAGGATGTTTACGGGCATGGCTGGAGGCTCGCTTTTTCCAATTGGATGAGCAGCAGGCGGCGTGTCAGGCCCATGCCGAAGCTGAGGGACACGAAAACGAAGGCGATATAGTCGAGATGTTCCAGAGCGGTGCCGGCCAGCGTCCTCCCGAACATCAGCTCGGGAGCGAAGGTCTGGACTGCCTCCGGGATCAGCGTCAGCACACCGCCCGCTGCCAGCAGGTAGGCGCAGAGATCAAGGCGGTGCAGGCGCAGGCGGGCGCCCGCCAGATGCGGCGGAGCCAGCGGGCGCGGCCGAAGCCGCTCCCGAGGTTTGAAATACGCGACCGCTCCAGAGGCCCCGGCAGCTGCGAGGCCGACCGCTGCGATCATGGCAGGGACGGTCAGCGCCACGGCATCAGGCCCTGTAGCAGACGGCCTTCGCCGCCGCGATGACCTCGCCGACGTTCGGCAGGGCGAGCTTCTCGAGATTATGCGCATACGGCATCGGCACATCCTTGCCGGTGACGCGGGCGACCGGCGCGTCGAGATAGTCGAAGGCCGCTTCCATGATGCGCATGCCGATTTCGGCGGTGACGCCGGACTGCGGGAAGCCTTCCTCGACCGCGACGCAGCGGTTGGTCTTCTGCACGGAGGCAATGACCGTCTCGATATCCATCGGCCGGATGGTGCGCAGGTCGATGACTTCGGCCTCGATGCCTTCCTTGGCCAGGGCTTCGGCGGCGCCGAGCGCATAGGTCATGCCGATGCCGAAGGAGACGATGGTGACATCCGTACCCGGGCGCACGACCTTGGCCTTGCCGATCGGGATCAGGAAATCATCGCCCTTCGGAACCTCGAAGGTACGCCCGTAGAGAATCTCGTTCTCCAGGAAGATGATCGGGTTCGGATCGCGGATCGCGCTCTTCAGGAGGCCCTTCGCGTCCGAGGCGCTGTAAGGCATCACCACCTTGAGGCCGGGCACATTCGAGTACCAGGCAGCGTAGTCGTGGCTGTGCTGGGCGGCGACGCGGGCGGCAGCACCGTTGGGTCCGCGGAACACGATCGGGCAGCCCATCTGGCCGCCGGACATGTAAAGCGTCTTGGCCGCCGAGTTGATGATCTGGTCGATCGCCTGCATGGCGAAGTTGAAGGTCATGAACTCGACAATCGGCCTCAGGCCGGTCAGCGCCGCACCGACGCCGATACCGGCGAAGCCGTGCTCGGTGATCGGGGTGTCGATGACGCGCTTGGGGCCGAATTCCTGGAGCAGGCCCTGCGTAACCTTGTACGCGCCCTGATACTCGGCGACCTCTTCGCCCATGACAAAGACATCGCCATCCCGGCGCATCTCCTCGGCCATGGCATCGCGTAGCGCCTCGCGGACCGTCATGGTGACGACCTCCGCACCCGCGGGGAACTCGCTCGACGCGTCATAGGACTTCGCCTGAGCAGGTACGCTCGGTGCGGCGGTGGCCGCAGGCGCTTCGGTCGAGGCCTTCTCCGCCTTGGCCTCGGGCTCGGCCGGCTTCTCGGCAACCGCCGCCGGCTTGGCACCGCCAGACGCAGCCGCCTTCACATCCTCGCCATCCGCCGCGATCACGCCGATCGGCGTATTGACCGCGACATTCTCAGTGCCGTCGGCAACCAGGATCTTGGCAAGAATGCCTTCGTCGACCGCTTCGACTTCCATGGTCGCCTTGTCGGTCTCGATCTCGGCCAGGATGTCGCCTGCCTTGATGGCATCCCCCTCGGCCTTGAGCCATTTGGCGAGCTTGCCCTCCTCCATGGTGGGCGAAAGCGCGGGCATAAGGATATCGATCGGCATGAACACACCCGGAATTTGAAAGGACGCGGGATCAGGAGAGGCCGGCAAGGCCGGCAGAGACTTAGGCGCGGTCCGGGCCTCAGGCCCGGGCGTGCTCCAGCGTAATATCGGTGAAGAGCTCCGAGACATCGGGCTCCGGATCATGCGTTGCGAATTCAGCCGCGTCGTTGACGATCTCGCGGATCTTGGCGTCGATCGCCTTGAGCTCGTCCTCGGCGATCTTGAAATCGCGGGTCAGGCGCCCCCTCACCTGCTCGATCGGATCATGCTCCTCGCGCATCCGCTGGACTTCGTCCTTAGAGCGGTACTTTGCCGGATCAGACATCGAGTGACCGCGATAGCGATAGGTCTGCATCTCGAGAATGTAGGGACCCTTGCCCGAGCGGGCATGCGCGATGGCGCGCTCGCCGGCAGCGCGCACGGCGCGGACGTCCATGCCGTCGACCTGCTCGCCGGGAATGGAGAAGGAGAGGCCCCGCTTGGAGAAATCGGTCTGCGCCGAGGCGCGATTGACCGAGGTGCCCATGGCGTAGCGGTTGTTCTCGATCACGAACACGACCGGCAGCTTCCAGAGCTGGGCCATGTTGAAGCTCTCATAGACCTGGCCCTGATTGGCCGCGCCGTCGCCGAAATAGGTCATCGAGACCCGACCGTCCTCCCGGTACCAGTTGGCGAAGCCGAGGCCGGCACCGAGCGATACCTGGGCGCCGACGATGCCGTGCCCGCCATAGAAGTTCTTCTCGCGGGAGAACATGTGCATCGAGCCGCCCTTGCCCTTGGAGTAGCCTCCGCGGCGCCCGGTCAGCTCGGCCATCACGCCGCGCGATTCCATTCCGGTCGCGAGCATGTGACCGTGGTCGCGATAGCCGGTGATGACCTGATCGCCATCCTTCGAGGCCATCTGCATGCCGATGACGACGGCTTCCTGGCCGATATAGAGGTGGCAGAAGCCCCCGATCAGGCCCATGCCGTACATCTGCCCCGCCTTCTCCTCGAAGCGGCGGATCAGCAGCATCTCGTAATAGGCGTGAAGGTCTTCCTCCCTGGTGAAGGCGGGCATGTTGCTCAACGCGTTGGCCGCCCCCTTCTCCGCAGGTGTCTTGGCTGAACTGGCCTTTGCCGCGCCCTTGGTCGCGGTTTTGGCTTGAGCGGGAGCTTTCGTCTTGCGCGCGGCAACGGCCATCGGCGATCCTCCAAGATCATTCGACCTTGGTTGTAGAGGATCACATACCCCTTGGCGAGGGAGGTATCTCGCAATGCAGCATGAGTTATGTCGCTGATATTTCTACGATTTCATGTATTAACTGCAATTCAGTTAATCGATGTAACCGGAACTATTCTGCGGCTTTTCCCGTTGCTCAGCGCCCCATGATGATGACATCGTTCCGATGGATCCGGCCGAGCGATGCGCGCGCGCGCTCTTCCAGCAGATCGCGATCGACAGCTTCGTCGCGCATCAGGGCGAGGCGCTGCTCCCAGCTCTTGCGCTCGGTGGTGAGCTCCTTGAGCTCATCCTCCATGACCCGCAGCGATTCCTGCAGGCCTCCGCGGGCCTCGAGCCCACGCGAGCCATGCTGGGCATGGAACATGAAGTAGCCGACCGCCCCACTCGATACGAGATAGAGCGCGAGCGTGATGAAAAAGGATCTGAGACCACGGCGGACGACCATGCCGGCAGGCTAGTCTTGCGTGGTTTATGCCGCGTTAACGATCAGGGCCGGAAGACCTGCACGAAGCCATCCGAACTCACCTCGGCGTCGCGCGCGATCGCAATCAGGTCAGCCTCGACACGCCGCGCGATCGGCAGCCTGAAATGCAGCGGATCCCAGTAATTGCCATCCTGCTGCGTGACGACTGAGCGATGCGCGAAATCGGCGATGACGGCGCCGCGCCGTGCGGCCAGGGATCGGAGCTCCGCCTTGCAGGCGGCATAGCGCTGCCAGCCTGCCGAGCCCTCGCGCGGCAGCGCAGTGAGATGAGCCGGCGGAAGGACGATCAGCTTCTTCGTCTGCCCGGGCAGTGCCGCCAGGGCCGTGTCGAGCCAGTCCAGCGCCGGAAAGCGCCAGCCATCCCGCTCCCTCGCGTCCACCTTCGCCGCCGGCACCATCGGCGTCAGATCCGGAGCAACGCCGCCAGAGTCGTGAAACAAGTGAGAGCGAGCCCGCGCCAGATCGTACGTCTCTTCCGGCGGCGTGAACACTTCGTAGCCGTCGCGGCGGATCCGCTCAGGCTGATATCCGAGTCTGTGCGCCAGAAGGCGACCCGCGATTTCCAGCGTGGTCAGGTTGATCAGCTTCGGCCAGTCATTCCAGCGCGCGTCGTCATAGAGCCAGGGCGGAAATGGGCGAGGCGTCAGGCGTTTGGCGGGTTCGGTCACGTCGGGATCGCACCAGCTCGTGTCGATGCCCCAGATCACCGCCTTGGGCGCAGCCGTCTTGCGCGCGAACAACTCCGCCATCTGGACCTGCTCCCACGGCGTGGCGGCGTTCATGGCGAGATTGGCCATGCGGACATCGAGGCCTTGCGACAGGACGGCGGGGTCGAGCAGCCGCATCGTCGATGTCCCGAAGATGGCAGCATCGAAAGCGCCCGAGCGGACAAGCTGCGGGTACATGTAGCGCTGATTGAGATCCATCAGCGGGCGCGCCGCCTGTCCGGCGGCAAGGCGCGAACCGAACGGATCCATCACTGCGATGAAGCCAAAGACAAGCAGGACCAGGACGATCGCGGAGCTGAGAAATGCCAGCGACCAACCCTTCCAACCCGCGGCACCGGTGGCCTTCGAACTAGCCAATGCGAGGGGTTTCCCCGGCAAGAACCTTGCGGAAGACCGGCATGTCGATATTGCCACCCCCAAGTACGACGCCGACCGAGGCACTCCGGTTGAGCTCGGCCTCGGCTGCTGCTGCCGCCAGCGGCGCAGCCCCCGCCCCTTCCGCGAGATTATGGGTGTCGAGATAATAGCTCCGGATGGCGTCGGCGATCGCATCCTCGCTAACGCGCACGATCCGCGCCGCTCCCTTCAGGATGATCGCAAGCGCGCCGGCATCGGGCACCCGAACCGCAATGCCGTCGGCAAAGCTCGGCGCATCCTCGACGGGGACGACCTGTTTCGCCTCGACCGAGCGGGCATAGGAATCGGCGATCTCCGAGACGACACCGATGATCTCGGTTTTGAGGCCGAGCGCATCGCGCGCGGCGATCAAGCCGCAGATACCGGAGCCAAGTCCGATCCCGACATAGACGCGCGCCAGATTCGGCCATGCCATGAAGAGCTCGAGCGCATAGGTTGCGACGCCGCAGACGAGGTCGCGATGGAAGGACGGCACCATCTCATAATTGCGCTCGCGGGCGATTTGCTGAGCTGCGGCCCTGGCCTCGTCGAAATCCCGGCCGGTTTCGATCAACTCGGCTCCGAGCGCCTTCATGGCGGCGTTCTTTTCCACAGCATTGCCGAGCGGCACGACGATGACCGAAGGCAGCCCGACTCCGCTTGCCGCCATCGCAATGCTCTGGCCGTGATTGCCACGCGTCGCCGAGACGACGCCCTTCACTTGAGGGCGCTCGCGCTTCAGCCGGTCGAGATAGACGATGCCGCCGCGCAGCTTGAAAGCCCCGATCGGCGTGTGATTTTCGTGCTTCACCACGATTTCGAAGCCATGGCGCTGCTTCAGCAGCGGCCAGGCATATTGTGGCGTTCCCGGGAAGACAGTGTCCACAAGAGCCTTGGCGGCCTTGATCTCGGACAGGGTGGGCAAATCGGTCATGCGGATCCTCCGGAGCGCTTCTGCCACATCTCAAAGCCATCGAACAATGACGGGAGTGTGCGAACGATGTTGACCGGCGGGCGGGGCGTCCGTATGTCAGCGCCCTGTGAGGGCGGGTAGCTCAGTGGTAGAGCACGTGACTTTTAATCATGTGGTCGAGGGTTCGATCCCCTCCCCGCTCACCAAAAAACACCCCTATATCAAATAGATAAAGCGAATTGACCGCATTTCGTTCGGCCTCAGCGGGGCCAAACATATGTTGGCATCGATTTGCTGCTACCGTGGGCTCTGTGGATCCACTCACTCAGGCAATGGCGAGATCACGCCCGTATCGGGCTCAGATCCTGCTGCCAGACACGCACGTGGGTGGTCCTTGGACAAGATGTGGCGTGGTGTTGAGGCCGCGATCGAGCGGCTAGCTCACGCCACCTCGATTCGAATGTGACGATCGCATTGAGGGTCCCTGCGGGCGACACCGCCGTCTTGGCGTGCCAGGGCGTGCTGGGTATAGCTAAAACTATGGACATGAAATGGCGTACCCTCTCTTCCAGGACATTGCTGAAAGATCGCTGGATTGACGTCAGGGCGGATGAGTGCCTGACGCCGACAGGGCACAGGGTCTCGCCCTACTACGTACTCTCTTATCCCGATTGGGTTCAAACGGTCGCGATTACGCCCTGCGACCAGCTTGTTTTGGTCCGCCAGTACAGGCACGGCGCGGCGGATACTTTCCTCGAGCTGCCAGGAGGGACGATGGACGAAGGCGATCTCGACCCGGGGCGATCAGCTGCACGTGAACTCGAGGAGGAGACCGGCTATCGCGCGAAGGAGTTGCGCCTCGTTTCTTCGCTCTTCGCCAACCCAGCCACCCAGCCGAACAGAGTCCACGTCTATCTTGCAACGGGTGCAGAGTTGACGGGGAGCCGGAAACTGGACGCCAGCGAAGAGGGGATGAGCGTTCATCTTATGCCCGTGCGGGAGATCCTGGATCGGCTACACGATGGGATTCTCAAGCATTCGCAACACGTTTCCGCCCTGCTGCTCGCCCTTTCTGTCTCTGGGCATCTCGCGCTTGGTTCTCCCAGATCAGCCCCTCTGAATTTGAGTATCCGCTAGCAAAACTGGCGCCGAAGCAGGCGGACATTATCTCGGTAAGCGTCGAGAAGGAGCGCCTGGACGCGCCCGTCCTGCAGCACGAATTCACTGCTGGCTCATTCCGGTGAGCACTTCAAGGACGGACGCCGCCGACTTCATCACCCCCCTCAACCCCCTTGTCCACGGCGCCGTGCGATTGGACTGCGCTCGCGGCCGTCCAGCTCGATCGGGTTAGGTTTCGTCGAGGCAGACACATCCCTGACCGCGACAGCAGCAGTGCGCCCTGGGATTGCGGTCCGAGCATCGTCCTCGCAAGCTTACTTGACATGGCCAATATCAATATCATTATCGATATTGATGAACGCACTCATTCCCAACCAGATTCGCAGGCCCCGTGACGTCGTCTACGAGTCACTGAAGCGACAGATCATGCTGAATGAGCTGCGCCCCGAGAGCGCGCTCACCGAGCTCGGCATGGCGCGTGAGCATGGTTGCAGCCAGGGCACGATCCGCGAGGCGCTCCTGCGCTTGCAGGAAGACGGGCTCGTGACGCGCTCGGGACACCGCGGCACGATGGTCACCAGGCTCGACCCGGAGGAGGCGGAGGAAATTCTGGCTCTGCGCCGCCGGATCGAGATCCGTGGCGCCTTGCGGGCGGTACAGCATGTCGAGCGCGGCGGTCTGGAGCGGCTCTACGCCATACAGGCCGACATGGATGCTGCCGCTGCAGCCGGCGACGAATACGCCCTCATCATCCTCGACATGGCCTTCCACCTGACGATCTTCCGTCTGTCGGGACTGGACGCGCTCGAGCAGATCCTGACCCGCTGCACCCTGCATTCGCACCGCTCAAAGCTCTGGGCTCCGGGACATCGCCGCCCGCTGACTGAGACCGCGACACGCCACCGCTTGCTGATCGCCTTGCTCGAGGCTCGCGATGGCGAAGGCCTGTCGCGGGCGATGGCGGAGCATATCGATACGATCGTCCTGCGTGACGGAGCCGTCTGATGAAGATCTGGGTCGACCCGCAGATGCAGGTGATTCTGGAGCGGCTGCGCGCTGGTCCCGCCTTCGATTTCCGCTCCGCGCCGATATCCGAAGCACGCGCAACCGTCGATGCGGCAACATTGCCGTGGAGCGATGGCGCTCCGGCCATCCCGGCAAGCGATCTGGTCATTCCCACGGATGCCGGCGCGATGCGCGCGCGGCTTTACCGGCCCGAAGGCGCGCAGGCAGCGTCCGTCATCGTCTATGCCCATGGCGGCGGCTGGACCTTCGGCTCGATCGAGACCCATGACGGCACGATGCGCAATCTCGCGGTGGCAGCGGGCTGCGCCGTGCTGGGCGTCGATTACAGGCTCGCTCCGGAACACCCGTTTCCAGCGCCGCTCGACGATCTCCTGGCCAGCATCGCCTTCGTTGAACGCGGCGGCCTGGGCACGCCCATACCGGCGGAGCAGATCGCGATCGCCGGCGATTCCGCCGGCGCCAACCTGGCGCTGGCAGCCCTGCTGCGCCAGCGCGACGAGGGCTTGCCGCCGCTATCCGCCGCGGCATTGTTCTACGGCTGCTACGAGCCTGACTTCTCGACGGCGAGCCATGCGGCCTTCGGCGGCGGCGACTACCTGCTCACCAGCGCCAACATGCGTTGGTACTGGAGCAATTTCCTTGGCGACGAGCCGGACGAGACGAAGAGTCTGGCCGCACCCGCCCGGGCAGCGCTTGCCGGCCTGCCGCCGCTCTATCTCTCCGCCGCAGGGCTCGATCCGCTGCGCGACGACACCATCCGGCTGGCCCAGCGCCTGGGCGAGGCCGGTGTGTCCTTCCGTTTCGACCATGTTCCCGGCGTCGTGCACGGCTGCCTGCGCATGAGCAGGGAACTCTCGGCCGCCGCCGACATGATCGCGGCTGGCGGCCGCCACATTGCCAATCACCTCAACGATAAAAAAACCGGAGGAAACCAACCATGGAACGCAGGACTTTCATCAAGTTAGCGGGCGCCAGCGCTCTCGCCAGCCCTCTTGCCCGCCCGGCCATCGCCCAAGGCACCACAACGGTGCGCTGGTGGTATCATTTCGACAACCCGCAGCATTCGCCGGCCGAGCTTATCGCCAAGTTCGAGGCAGCGAATCCCGGCATCAAGGTCCAGGCCGAGAGCATCCCCTGGGGCGGTGGAAACGACTACCAGACCCGGCTCTTTGCCGCCCTCGTCGCGGGCAATGGACCCGACTGCGCGATGGTGCGGTTGTCCTGGGCTGCGCGCTTCCAGCAGATGAAGGCGCTCTCCCCGATCGATGACCTGATCGCCGGCTGGGACGGGCGCAGCGACATTGCGGACAACATCTGGAAAATCAACAGGGGCGCCGACGGCAAGCAATATTACCTGCCTCTGCAATATGTCGTGCTCTATCTCTATTATCGGCAGGACCTGTTCGAGCAGGCGGGGCTGAAACCGCCGGGAACCTTCGATGAATTCCGTGCGGCGGCCAAGGCCCTCACGAAGGGCGATGTCTCGGGCTTCGGCTTGCGCGGCGGCGCAGGTGGCTTCGATCACTGGGGGCCGTTCGTGCTCGGCGGCGGCGCCAATTTCGAGAAGGGCGGAATGGTCAGCGACAAGGCGCTCGCAGCCAACCGCTGGTTCGTGGACCTCACCGTCAAGGATAAGGTGGTGCCGGCCTCGGCCCCGACCGACAGCTTCCGGCAGATCGTCGATACCTTCAAGGCCGGTAGGACCGCCATGACCATCCACCATGTCGGCTCGGCCAACGAGATCGTCGGCGTGCTCGGCGACAAGGTTTCGGCTGTGCCGGTCCCGCGTGGCCCGGACGGCAAGGGCTGGACCTATTTCGGCGACGAGTCCAACGCCGTCTTCGCCGCCAGCAAGGCCAGGGAGGCGGCCTTCAAATGGTGCGCCTTCCTCTCCACGGCCGAGAACAACGTCGTGCTGAACAAGTTCACCGGGCAGTTGCCGATCGCGACCTCGGCGGCCAAGGACTGGACGCTGCACCCCAAGCGCTTCGTCGATGCGAGCGCGGCCTCACTGCCATTCGCGGCCTCGCTGCCGGATTCGCCCAAGACGCCGGATTTCATCGCCCGGATCTGGCCGGCCAACATGCAACGGGCGCTGCTCGGCCAGATCCAGCCTGACGAGATGATGCGCGCCATCGAGCAGCATTTTCACGGCTGACGGGATTGGCGGCGGCCGGGCCCCCGGCTGCCGCCTCCAGCCCTCGCTTCGACAGGTTTGAATCGTGACTTCGCTTACCCTCGCGCACAGGCAGCCTCTCGGCCGCAGCCTGACGCCCTTCTGGTTCCTTCTGCCGGCGATCCTGGTCACAGCGGGCGTCGTCCTGATCCCCGTCGCGCAGACGGCCTGGCTCAGCCTTCAGGATTACCTGCTCTACGATCCCGACAACGCCCGCTTCGTCGGACTGGGTAACTTCGCCAGGATCGCGCGAGACGAGGTTTTCTGGATATCCCTGGGCCAATCCTTCATCTGGATCATTGGCGTGGTCGGCCTGCAATTCCTGCTCGGGCTCGCCGCCGCCCTGCTGCTCAACCAGAGCTTCTGGTGGCGCGGACTGGCGCGTTCGCTCGTGATCATTCCCTGGGCGCTGCCGAGCGTCATCATCGGGTTGATGTGGACCTGGATGTACGACTTCAATCTCGGCGTCATCAACGACATCGCGATGCGTCTCGGCCTGATCGCTGCACCGATCGCCTGGCTGGCGCGGCCCGATACCGCACTCTACGCCATCATGCTGGCGCTGATCTGGCAGGGTTTCCCCTTCTTCGCCGTCACCATTCTGGCCGGCCTGCAGACGGTGCCGGCCGAACTCTATGAGGCGGCCGAGATCGACGGCGCCACCGCCCGACAGCAGCTCTTCTACGTCACCCTGCCCTCGATCGCCGATGTCATCACGACCGCACTGTTGCTGCGCACGATCTGGGTCGCGAACTCGCTCGACGTCATCCTGGTCATGACCGGCGGCGGACCGGGCTACGCCACCCATACCCTGCCGCTCTACGCTTTCCTGCGCGCCTCGAGCAGCATGGAATTCGGCTATGGCGCGGCGCTCGCGCTGATCCTTACCGCGATGCTGCTGGGTGTGGTCTATCTCTATGTCAGGCGGGCGGCCCGAGGCATCGAGACATGATCGAACGCCGCACCAGAATCCGGCGCGTCCTGGAGGTGGAGCTTCCCGTCCTCCTCATCGTTCTCTTCGCGCTCGGCCCCTATGTCTGGATGATCCTGACCTCGCTGAAGCCCCAGGCGGAGCTTTCCGCCTGGCCGCTCCACTACTGGCCACGGGACGCGACACTCGAGCATTACCGCGATCTGATTGCCCGCACGAGCTTCGCCGGCAGCCTCGGCAACAGCCTGATCATTGCGGTCGGCGCCAGCGTGCTCGGCCTCGGTGTCAGCATCCCCGCAGCCTACGCCTTCTCGCGCTTCCGCTTCTCCGGCCGGCGGGGGCTTTTGACCGGGTTCCTCGTCATCAACATGTTCCCGGTCGTGCTGCTCATCATCCCGCTCTTCCTGATGATGCGCCGGCTCGGGCTGATCGACACCTATCTCGGCGTCATTCTCGGTCATTCGACCTTCTCGATCCCCTTCGCGATCTGGATGCTGACGAGTTATTTCAATGCGATCCCCAAGGATCTCGACGAAGCGGCGATGATCGACGGCGCCAGCCGCCTGCAGACCATCCGCCTCATCATCCTGCCCCTGCTGATGCCCGGCGTCGTCACGGCTGGCATCTACATCTTCATCACCTCCTGGAACGAATACCTCTTCGCGATGATGCTCTCGGGCCAGGCGGTGCGCACCGTCACGGTCGCGCTCCAGCTCTTCATCGGCGAGTTCACCATCCAGTGGGGACTTCTCACGGCCGGCGGCACCCTGATCGCGCTGCCGGTCACCTTCCTCTTCCTTCTGGTGCAAAGGCGGCTCGTGGGCGGGCTCACGGCCGGTGCGGTGAAATCATGACGACAAATCCGATCGGGGTTATCTCGATGTTCTATGCGCGGCCCTTCACGCGCGAGCATTTCGGCTGCTTCCAGCGGATGAAACGGGCCGGAGCCGATGTCGTCGAGCTGCTGGTGCCGGAGCCGGGTGAGCTCGATTTGGTCGAGACCCGCGCTGCCATCGCCGATGCCGGCCTCTCCTGCGTGCTCGCCGCCCGGGTCAACCTCAACCGCGACCTTGCCAGCGGCGATGCCGGCGCCCACCACGCGGGCATCACCTATCTCGAAACATGCGTCGATGTTGCCGCAGCTCTTGGCGCAGCCATTGTCGGAGGGCCGCTCTATGGCGCGCCCCTCGTCTTCGCCGGCCGAGCTCCCGCCCCCGTCGACGACGATGAGCGCAAGCGCCGCATCGACGCCATCGTCGCCGGCCTGGCGCAGGCTGGGAAGCGCGCCGCCGACTCCGGCATCCAGTTCGGCGTCGAACCGCTCAACCGCTTCGAGACCGATATCTGCAATACGACCCGTCACGCACTCGAAATCGTCGAGCGCGTGGACAATCCCGCCATCGGCGTGATGCTCGATACCTTCCACATGAACATGGAGGAATTCGATCTCTCCGATGCCATCCGGCAGGCAGGATCGAAACTCGTGCATTTCCAGGCCAACGAGAACAATCGCGGCTTCGTCGGCTCCGGGCATATCGACTGGCCGGCGATCGCCCGTGCGCTGCGCGACGTCGCCTATCGCGGGCCGATCGTGCTCGAACCGTTCCGACGCCGCGACGAGCGAGCCGGCACTCCCCTGGCCCAGTGGCGTGCGCCCAACGAGAACGAAGACGAACCGCTGGCCGCCAGCGTCGCCTTCCTGAAGGCCGCCCTCGCATTCGCCGGGAGGACGGCATGACTGGTTCCAGGACAGGCGCGCTTCGGGTCGGCTGGATCGGCTGTGGCGTCCACGCCAACGAAATGCTGCTGCCGCAGCTGACGCGGCATGATGTCGAGATCACAGCGCTCTGCGACACGGATGAGGCGCGGTTGAATACCACCGGCCGGCGCTACGGCGTCCCCGAGGCCGGCCGCCTGCGCGACTGGCGTAGCCTGCTGTCCCGTGACGATCTCGACGCGGTCGGCCTCGCGGTCGGTCCTGCCCTGCATCACGAGATCGGATTGGCAGCGATCGCACGCGGCTTGCCGCTCTTCATCGAGAAGCCGCCGGCCCCAACGGCGCGACAAGCGGCCGAACTGGCCGAAGCGGCCGCACGCCGCAAGGTGCCGGTCGTGCTCGGCTTCATGAAGCGCTATTCGACTGCCAACCGCATTGCCGCCAACGTCATCCGCACGAAGGAGTTCGGCGATACCGCGAGCTTCCTCGGCGAGTACATGACCGCGCCGACCTATTTCGCGGGGAATCCGGATTATTCCGGCTTTTACCTGCATCATTGCGTGCATTATTTCGACCTCGTGCCGCACCTGATGGGCGAAGTCGCGAGCGTGAGCGCGAGGCGGCACGAACTGGCGCCGGGCAAGCTGCTGCTCCATGTCGATTTCCGCTTTGCCAATGGTGGCATCGGCACCCTGGTCTTGGGCACGCATCAGTCGCGCGGCACGCCGATGGAATGGTGGCAGGTGATGGGCGACCATACCCGCGTCGAGGTCCGCAATGTCCATGAAGTGCGCTATTTCAGAGCGCCCCCCTTCAAGGTCTCACGGGCCGAGGCCAGCCTGATCGATGGCGAAGACACCTTGGTCTGGGAGCCGAATCTGACGGCCGCCGCCAACGAGGACCACAAGGGCTATCACGCGCTTCTCGGCGACTTCGTTCGTGCGGCACGCGGCGAGCCGACGACCGCACCGAACGCGGCCGATGGCGCTGCCGCCATGGCGCTGCTCGAACAGGTCGTCGCCGAGCGTTGAGTCTGCTTGCGCCCCCTTCGGGACGCTGCGCCTCTGCGCCTGGGAGCCTGCTAGGGGGCGAGGAGCGGCCGGATGCTGGATAGGTTCTCGATCGTGTGGGCGAGATGTTGCCGCAGCCTCTCGGCCGCCTCCTCCTGGCGGCCGGCGGCCAGGCTATCGAGAATGGCGAGATGCTCCTCGCATTGCCTCCGATAGCGTTTGCGGTCGAGCATCGAACGATAGGACAGCAGCCGGCGGATGCGGTTGATCCGTCGGATCGTCTCCAGAAAGAACGGATTTCCGGAGCCGGCGACGATCGTCTCGTGGAAGCGGACACCGCGTTCGTGGAGCGCGTCCGCGCTGTCTGTCTCGATCGCTCCGTCGAGGAGCCTCCGCTCGGCAGCCCTGCAAGCAGCGATGCTCTCGGGCGCAAGATGATAGCCGGGTTCGAGCAATGCGGCAGGCTCCAGCGCCAGCCGCAGACGGTAGGTCTGCTCGAGGCTCTCCGGGGTGGTGAGAACCGGCGTGAAGCTCCAGCCATAGCCGGCGCGGCGCTCGGCCCAGCCCTCCTGGCTGATCCGCGTCAGGACTGCATGGAGTTCGGCACGGGTCAGTCCGTAGCTGTCCCTGAGATCGGACTCGGTGACGTGTTCGGACAACCGGCCGCGCAGATGATCATCGGCGATGCGGAAATAGGCCTTCGTGACGCCGTCCTGCTCGGCGAGGCCAAGGGCTTCGCCGGAGGGAGGCGTCCCCTGAGCGACAAAATAGCCGCGATTGTGCTCGTGGCTCAGGACGCCCTTGTCGGCAAGCAGTTGCAAGGCCTGACCGACGGGAAAACGCGACACGCCGAAACGCGTCGCGATATCCTGTGAGCGCAGATGTGTCCCGGCGCCCAGATGCCCCTCTCGGATCTGATCGAGAATCTGAGCTGCGAGCGGGATCGCCAGGTCTCGTCTCCCACTGCCTGCCATCGTCCCAGCCCTGCCGGCGCGAGCGCCCCCGACAGTGGCTCTAGGTGATGACACGTCTCGCAGGCAAGGTGCCTATTTCACCAGACCGATCGTGCGCAGGATGTCACCGACCCGAACCTGCTCTTTCCTGAGGAAGGCTGCGAAGGGCTCCCCGGCAAGATAGTAGTCGTCCCAGCCGCGCGCCTTCAGCAGCGCTTTCCACTCGCCGCTCGCAACCATCGTATCGAAGAGCTTCGTCAACTGAGCCTTCTGTTGGGCGTTGATGCCCGGCGCAGCCATGACCGCTCGCCAGTTGACCACCTCGACATCGTAGCCGAGTTCCTTCAGCGTCGGCACATCGACGCCGTCCAGCCGCTTGCCCGAGGAAATGGCCAGCGCGCGCAGCTTGCCGGCCTTGATCTGGCCCTCGAACTCGCCATAGCCGGAAACGCCAGCCGTGACACGGCCTCCGAGCATGGCCGCAAGCGCCTCCCCGCCACCGGAGAATGCGACATAGTTGACCTTGCCGGCATCAGCGCCGGCCACCTTCGTCACGAGCGCAGCAAGAATATGGTCGGCCCCCCCGGCCGATCCACCGGCCCAGGTTACTCGGGCGACGTCGGACGTGATCGCGGCGAGGAAGTCCTTCATCGACTTGTGTGGAGACGTCTCGGGAACGACGATGACCAGCGGATCGCCGGTGAGACGCGCAAGCGGCGTCACCTGGTCCAGCGTGACCGGCGACTTGTTGGTCAGGATCGCCCCGACCATGGTGATGCCGTTGACCAGGAGCTGGTTCGGATCGCCCTTGGCACCGTTGATGAACTGGGCAAGCCCGATCGTGCCGCCGGCACCGGTGACATTCGTGACCTGGACGCCGCGGACCGCCTTCGTCTCGGTCAGCACCTGCTGGATCGAGCGGGCGGCGCCATCCCAACCACCGCCTGGCCCGGCGGGTGCGATGATCTTGAGTTCCTGCGGCGGCGTCTGGGCCGTCGCCAGTTCTGGCGTCATCGCCATCGCGGCAAGCAGGCCCGCTGCGAAAATTCTGCCGATGGTCATCTCGATCCTCCCCGATCGTGTTGGATTGGGCGCGGTTGCGCCGGTTACGCCCGCGCTTGGCCGGGCAACTCTTCGCCGCTGACGGTGAAGGACGTGGCGGGTGCCGTCAGGTGGCGCCCGAGGATCAACGGAATGATGCCGCCGGCGCGCAGCGTCGCGCATTCGAGCGCGGTTTCGACGGCGGCGCGCAGAACAAGCGATTGGGCATGCCCAGCCTTGCGATGGAGCCTTGCCGGAACCTCGCAGCGCGGAAGGATGGCGTGCGGCATGGCTTCGATCTCGATCATGTCGCCTGGCGCAAGCGCCAGCGCTTCCACGCCCTCCCCGGCCGAGAGCGACAGCGGCAGAATGCCCATCCCGATCAGGTTGGACCGGTGGATGCGCTCGAAACTCTCAGCCAGAACGGCCGCGACACCGAGCAGGCCGAGCCCCTTGGCCGCCCAGTCGCGCGATGAACCGGTGCCGTACCGCTCACCCGCGACGACGACCATCGCCTCTCCTGACTGGCGATAACGGTTTGCCACCCGCCAGAGCGGCAGGGTCTCGCCGCTCGGAACATGGATGGTCGAGCCGGGCGCGATGCGCGGCGCGAGACGGTTGACGACCGTGCGATTGGTAAAGAGGCCACGCAGCATGACCTCCCAGTTGCCGCGCCGCGAGGCATAGACGTTGAGGTCCTGGGCATCTTCGCCCTGTGCGATCAGCCATTGCGCTGCCTCGCTCTCGGACGGGATCTGGCCTGCGGGCGAAATGTGATCGGTCGTGATGTCGTCACCGAGCACGATCAGGGGGTGGGCGCGATAATGGCCGAGCCGGCCTGGCTGATCTGCGCGGGCGAAGGGGGGCGGGCGCAGATAGGTCGATGACGGATCCCAGGGGAAACCCGCACTCGCCGGAGCATCGAGTTCCTTCCAGCTTCTACTCGCAGAGGCCTGCGCAAACGCCTGAGCGAAATCGACGGGATCAAGCGCTCGCGCAAACGCGGAATCGATCTCGGCCCCGCTCGGCCAGAGTGCCGCCAGGTCGACAGGAGTTCCCTCGGCCGTGGTCGTGAGAGTGCCCTTGGTGATGTCGCGATCGGCATCTCCCGCCAGCGCATAGGCGACGACCAGCGCCGGAGAGGCCAGGAAGCCGGCGTCGATCTGGCCATGGACGCGGCCGGGAAAGTTGCGGTTGCCGGAGAGGATCGCGACAGGCAAGACCGTGCCCGCGCGGACCGCTTCATCCATTGCGGGGAGAAGTGGGCCGGAATTTCCGATGCAGGTGGTGCAGCCGTAACCAACGATGCCGAAGCCGAGCGCTTCGAGATCCTCGAGCAGGCCAGCGCGCCGAAGATAACGCTCAGCCGCGGATGAACCGGGTGCGAGTGATGTCTTGACCCAGGCTGGACGCTTGAGGCCGAGTTGGCGCGCCTTGCGCGCGACCAGGCCCGCGGCCACCAGCAACCGCGGATCGGATGTATTGGTGCAGCTTGTGATCGCGGCAATCGCAATGGGAAAGCGTGGCAACCCGGTCGCGACCGACTTCGGCTGCGGCATGGCTTCGAGCGCGGGGACCACCTCCTGCGGCGCGACCAGATCCTGCGGCCGGCGGGGGCCGGCGAGACTGATCGAGATCTCCGCCAGATCGATCTCGACGATCTCGGTAAAGCGTGGTTGCGCCTGCGGGTCGAACCAGAGCGTCTGGACCCGGGCGTAGTCAGAGACGAACGCGATATGATCCGGTTTGCGGCCCGTCTGAGCGAGATAGGCCAGCGTCGCTTGATCGATCGGGAAATATCCGGTCGAGGCGCCGAATTCCGGTGCCATATTCGCGATGACGGCGCGCTCACCACCTGACAGTGTCGCAGCCCCTGGCCCAAAGAACTCGACGAATGCGCCGGCAACGCCCTGCGCACGGAGCCGTTGCGTCACCGTCAGCGCAAGATCCGTCGCACTGACACCTTCACGCAGGCGGTTGATCAGGCGCACGCCGATCACCTCGGGGATGCGCATCATCACCGGCATGCCGAACATCACACTTTCGGCCTCGAGCCCGCCGACGCCCCAGCCGAGGACGCCGATGCCGTTGATCATCGGGGTGTGGCTGTCGGTGCCGATCAGCGTGTCCGGGACGGCCCAATGTCGACCGTCGATGGTCTGGGTCGTCACGACCGTCGCGAGTTGCTCCAGATTGATCGTGTGCATGATGCCGGTGCCGGGCGGATGCACCCGGACCCCGTCAAGGGCCTGCGTCGACCATTTGAGAAAGCGGTAGCGCTCGCCGTTTCGCTTGTATTCCCGTTCGAGATTGACGCGCATCGCGTCCGGCGACGCCGAAAGATCGACGCCGAGCGAATGATCGACCGAGACGTCGACCGGAAGGATCGGGCTGAGGCCCCTGGGATCACCGCCGCTTTCCGCGATCGCGTCACGCATGGCGGCGACATCGACCAGCGCGGGCGTGCAGGTCGTGTCGTGCATGAGAACACGCCCTGGCAAAAAGGCGATCTCGGCATCCGAACGCCCGCCCGCGAGCCAGGCGCGAAAGCCCTGCAGCACCGCTTCGCGCTCGTCAGCTCCCATGGGCTGCCGAATGACGTTCTCGGCGAGAATGCGCAGGACATGCGGCAGGCGAAGGAGATCGGCCCCCAGATTCGCCTGCAAGTCCGCAACCACATAGTCGCGGCCGGCAAGGCGGCTTGTCCGGGACATCAAGGACGGGTTCGGAACCATGCCCAATAATGCATATTGACGACTATAAATGCAATACCGCTGACCGTGCCTCGATCGTCACTGAGCGTCCAGACGTTGCGGGCGCTGCCCCACCCGACAGCCCTTCCAGTCGCTGGAGCCGGCGGCCAGCAGGGCACCGCGCCAATCGCCGCCGCCATTTCCGTGCAGGACGCACCAGGCGCCCCGTGAAGCCACCGCTTCCGCGCCCGGCGCCTGGACTCCGGTCATGGACAGATCAGGCAAGCTGAGCCAGGGGCCGGCACCGGTGAAACGTGGCATGCGGCAGCCCGAGAATTGACCTGCGCCGCGATCAGGCTCGGGCAGGATCACTTCTTGCAGGCCACGAGGCAGAGCAGCTGGAACAGAACCTGCGCCGCCACTTGCGCGGTATTGGTGGTCGGGTCGTATTGCGGAGCAACCTCGACGACGTCACCGCCGATGATGTCGATGCCTGCGACGCCACGCAGGATCTCGAGCACTTCGCGCGGCAGGAGGCCTCCGACTTCGGGCGTGCCGGTACCAGGGGCGAAGCCCGGGTCGAGGCTGTCGACGTCGAAGGAGACATAGACGGGCCCAGAACCGACAACGGCCTTCGCCCTCTCGATCACCGCTGCAAGCCCCATGGCGCCGATCTCCTCGGCATGGATCACGGTCATTCCGGAATCGAAGGAGAACTCCCAGAGATATTCGCCGCCACCCCGGATTCCGATCTGGATCGTCCGCGTGGGATCGAGCACGCCGGCGAGGACCGCTTCCCGGAACGGGCCACCGTGATGGAATTTCGAGCCTTCATAGGGTCCTGCGGTGTCGCAATGCGCGTCGATATGGATCATGCCGACCGGGCGCTTGGCGCCCAGTCCCTTCAGGATTGAGCCGGTGATCGAATGATCGCCACCAACCGAGAGCGGTATCGTCGCGGTTTCGCCGATCATACGGTAGCAAGCTTCGATATCTGCATGGCAATCAGCCAGGCTGTATCGACTGCTGAGCGCGATATCTCCAACATCGGAAACGCGTAATCTGCCGAGCGGCGCAACGCGCAGCACATGCTCATACGGTCCGATGCGCTCGACGGCGCGGACAGCGCGGGGCCCAAGCCGGGCGCCGGCACGGTTGGTCACGCCCAGGTCCATCGGCACGCCAATCAATGCGACGTCGAGCCCGGCCAGTTTTTCAGCCGAGAGCCCGTCCGCCAGAAAGGGAGCGTCGAGGAAAGTTGCCGGATCGGCGAACGGCCATTTGCGCCGGTCCGCGCCCTGAAAAATGGTGTCCGCGACGGCCTTGAAATGAGGATCGTGCATCTCGCCACCGCCGGCCGAAGCGTAGCGCTGGCGCAAGCGGTCGAGGGCGGCATTGTCGAAGGGCATGGCAACCTGCAGGGAATGATGCGGAAGCCCGGAAGGCTGGCAAAAGAACGAGGCGGCCGGAACGGCGAAAAGGCACGCGGCCCTATAAGCGAAACTGAATAGCGCCCCCCTTTGCCTCCTCTCGGGGGCGGGTGGACGCGCGGGTCAGGCGGCCGCAGGCCTGCCGGTATGGCTGCGTAGAACCAGCTTCGATGATATGGTGCGGGCGCGATGCTGGAACTGGATCCTTATCTGCTGCGCGCCTTCCTGACCGTCGCTGAAGTCGGAACGGTCAATGGTGCCGCCTTGTCGCTGAACCGCACACAGGCGGCGGTCAGCATGCAGATTCGCAAGCTTGAAGAACTGCTCGGCAGCGACCTGTTCGAGCGCTCGTCGAAGGGGCTTGGGCTGACCAATAACGGCGTCCTGCTCACGCCCTATGCCCGCGAAATCCTGAGGCTCAACAGCGAGATCGGAAAACGCCTCAACGGCAAGATGATCGAAGGGCGGGTCCGACTCGGGGTCGTCGAGGATTTCGCCGCGACGCGTCTGATTGAAATCCTGAAAGCCTTTCGCGACCAGAACCCCAAGGTCGACATCGATATCATCGTCGAGCCCAACAAGCGCCTTGCCGCGATGTTCGAGAACGAGAAGCTCGACATCGTGGTCTGCGACACGACCCGGCTCAACCGCAAGCCGACCCTGGTCTGGTCCGACCAGCTGCTCTGGGTCGTGCGCTCGGACATGGTGATCTCGACGAGTTCGCCATTGCCCATCATCATGTTCGAGGAATCCTGCCCCTGGCGCACGCCTGCGCTGGCCGCACTGTCGGGTCATGACCTGCAGTGGAAGATCGTCTGCGAAGCTTCAACGCTGGTCGCCATGGCGACGGCCGTGCGCGTCGGCATTGGCATCGGCCCGATGATCGCGGCGACGATCCCGGAGGATTGCCGGGTGCTCGACCATGCCGCCGGACTGCCTGAGCCGGTCGAGGTCAGCATCGGGCTCTATTCACGGACCGGCGCACCGAGCGAAGCGCGTTACCTCTCGGATTTCATCGCCCAGCAGAGCGACCTGCGCCGCCCCTGAACCGGCTCCGGCATTCACGCCCGCTTATAGCCGGACAAGCATTTTCGCCCTACCGCCGCGGCCTGCTTGCGAGTGCAATTGTGCCTCTGAACGGCTCGGGAGCCTGATCGTCCCGCACGATCGGCACAGCCTGTGGCCCCTCGACCCTCCGGCGCGAAGGACCTGACACCATGACGATGACACGCCGACATCTTCTGTCCCTGATCGGCGCGACCGGCGCTGCAGGGCTCGCCTGGCCGCATCTGGCCACGGCTCAGACTGCGAGCGGCCTCACCGCTGTCGAATGGGGCGGCGATGTCGTCGAGGCGATGAAGCAGGTCGCCGCCAAGCAATCCGCCGCACAGTTCAACTGGGTCCTGCACCAGGGCGGCGCCGGAGCGATCCTCCCCAAGATCAAGGCGGCCTGGCCCAAGGTCGACTACGACTACATCGCCGGCTGGGAGGGGTCCTTCAACAGCATGATCGCCGAGGATTGGGTCGAGACCATCACGGCGGCCGATGTCCCCAATCTGGCCGACATTCCGGAAAAGATCATGATGAGGGATGCCAAGGGCAATGTGAAAGCGGTGCCTCGCGCTATTGGTGGCATGTATTTCGGCTACCGGACCGACACCGCCCCCTTCGCCATCAGCAAGATCGATGACCTCTTCGACAAGCGCCTCAAGGGCGCGATCTGCTGGCCCGGGCCAACCCAGAGCATGATGCTGCAGATCGTCGCGCTGGCGCTGCAGGGCGGCGGCAACGAATCCAATATGGAGCCGGGCTGGAAGCTGATGAAGGATCTGGCGAAGTCAGGCAATATCGGCCGCATTGCCGTGACCGACGTCGATTTCACCAATTCCTTCACCTCCGGCGAGACTTCCGTCGGCTTCTTTGCCGAGCCGAGCTGGGCCGCCGTCGCCAAGAACTTCAAGATCACCCGCCTGACCAAGCAGGCCGGCATGGCGACCTTCCTCTACCAAAGCGGCTTTGCCGTCATGAAGAACCGGCCGAACCGCAAGGCGACCTGCGATTTCATCAATTTTGCGATCAGCCCTGAGATGAGCACGCTCTACGCGAAGGTGGCTGGCGAAGCGCCGCTGAACAGCAAGGCTGCCATCCCGCCAGAGCTGGCCCATCTCTCCTTCACACCGAAGGAGTTCGAGAGTTTCGTGCATGTGCCGGACTACAAGGTCGTGCTGGGCCAGCAGGACGCCTGGGCCAAACGGTGGGAGTCCGACATCGCGCCACTGCTGTGATTGCCATGACCGCCATCCCAGTCCAACACCCGCCGATCGCGATCCCGGCGCCGCCCCGCACGACGCTCTTCCTGCTCGCGCCGGGTCTGCTGCTGCTATTCGCTATCTTTGCCCTGCCCCTGTTCGGGCTCGTGTTGGAAAGCCTCAAGCAATATGTGCCGGGCCGGGTGGGCTCGGCCGTCGATGCGCCTCTGACGCTGGAGAATTATCGCGAGCTCGCGACGCCATCCTTCGCGGGTGTGCTCTACGAAACCTTCAAGCTGAGCGCAGCAGCATCGCTTGCTGGATTGCTGGCGGCGTTTCCGCTGGCCTATTGCATCGTGCGGCGGTTTTCGCCGGGCCAGCGCGCCGCCTGCATCGGACTTCTGGTGATGCTGGTCCTGCTTAGCATGCTGGTGCGCACCTACGCGCTGGAACTGGCCTTCGGCTCGGTCGGGGTTGCGCGTCCCCTGTTCCTGGCGCTCGGGATTTCGCCGACAAGCCGCTGGTACACCGAAACCCTGGTCGCGGCCGGCCTGCTGCATGCGGTCGTGCCGATGTGCACGCTGACCCTTCTGGGAACGATCCAGAATATCGATCCTCGTTTCTGCGATGCAGCGCAATCGCTGGGCGCCCCTGCCTGGAAGGCGCATCTCGGCATCACCGTTCCGCTGGCCCTCCCCGGGCTGGTCTCGGCATTCCTGATCGCCATGACCTTTTCGATCAGCGCCTTCGTCATTCCGATGGTGCTCGGCAAGGGCCGCGTATTGTTTCTCTCGAACACGATCTACACGCGCTTCAGCGATGTCGCGAACTATCCCAGCGGCGCCGCGGTCTCCATCGTGATGCTCGTCATCTCGCTGCTCGTGCTGTCTCTGGTTTCGCTGGTGCAACGTCGTAGGGGCTCGCGCTCATGACCGGTACCGCAAAGCGCCTTGGCGATCGGCTCCTCGGTGGCGCGATGATCGCGATGCTTGGGCTGGTGCTTGCCTTCCTGGTGACGCCGCTTCTCGTCACCTGCCTGCTCGCCTTCGACGCGCGCAGTTTCCTTGGTCCCTTGCCGCCCCCGGCGTTGTCCATGCGCTGGTTCGAGAAGCTGGTCTCGCTCGACTACGTCACCACCGGCCTGGCGACCAGCCTCAAGATCGCCGTCCTGACCACAGCCGTCGATGTGTTCATCGGCACGGCCGCTGCGGTCGCGCTCGACCGCAGCAATTTTCCCGGTCGCTCCCTGGTGATGGCCGTGTTCCTTTCGCCGCTCATCGTGCCGGCGGTGGTGATCGGTTTTGCCCTGCTGCTGTTTTTGTCGCGCATCGGCATCGTCGACGGCTTCACCCGACTGCTTTGCGGCCACATCGTGATCACCCTGCCCTATGTCGTGCGCACGGTGCTCGCCAGCCTCACCGGTCGGGACAGGCGTCTGACAGAAGCGGCGCTGGTCCTTGGCGCGACGGAACACCAAGCCTTCTGGAACATCACCTTGCCCCTGATCCGAAGCGGCATGGTTACAGGCGCAGTCTTCGCCTTCGCCGTGTCGTTGGACGATGTCGCAGTCAGCATGTTCCTGACGGACCCTTCGACCTACACCTTGCCGGTCGCCCTCGTCAGCAACATGCGCGCGTCCTTCGATCTGACGATCGCAGCCGCTGCCGTTCTCCTGATGGCGGTCAGCGCCGTCCTCATCATCGTTCTCGAGCGCTTCGTCGGTTTCGACCGCCTGTTGGGCCAGGGGCTGTTTCGTTCATAGGGGTCACGCCGTGAGCAACGCCGTCGAGTTTCATAGGGTCAGCCGTCGCTTTGGTGCCGTCACGGCCGTCGATGACGTTTCCTTCTCGATCGCCGCCGGCGAAACCGTCGCTCTGCTGGGGCCAAGCGGCTGCGGCAAGACCAGCATCCTGCGGGTCATTGCCGGCTTCGAACGGCCCGACCACGGCACGGTCAGCATCGGGGGGCGCGACGTCACTGCGCTCAAGCCCTATGAGCGCAATGTCGGGCTGCTGTTTCAGCATTATGCCCTGTTCCCGCACATGACCGTTGCGGAGAACATTGCCTACGGACTGCGCCACCGCGGCACTGACAGGCGCGAGATTCCCGATCGTGTCGAGGCGATGCTGGCGCTCGTAAGGTTGCAGGGTTTCGGCAGCCGCCGGCCGCATCAGCTCAGCGGAGGCCAGCAGCAGCGCGTCGCCCTCGCCCGCGCCCTGGCCACGCGGCCAGGCCTCATCCTGCTCGACGAACCGCTTTCGGCGCTCGACGCCAAGCTGCGGCAGGACCTGCGCGCCGAACTCAAGCAGGTCCTGGCCGCCGTCAATTCGACTGCGATGGTCGTCACCCATGACCAGGAAGAGGCGATGAGCCTGGGTGAACGCGTCTTCCTGATGCAGGCCGGCCGTATCGTCCAGGTCGGCGCCCCGTCAGACGTCTATGGTCGCCCCGGCTCGCGCTTCGCCGCCGATTTCATGGGGCGCACCAACTGGATCGAAGCCCAGGTGACGCGACGCGAAACCGGCCTCGCCCGGGCCCTGAGCCGATCGGGCCTGTCGCTCACCGTGCCGGACTGCCCATCGGACGCAATCGACATCTGTGTCCGCCCCGAGAACATCATCCTGTCCACCGCCGCCGACGCTGATCCGGCTGGAATGGCCAACAGTGCGAAGGGCCGGATCCTCAATGTCGCCCTGCTCGGCTCCACCCGCCAGATCCTGGTCGAGACGGCCGGCGGCGAGCAGATTCTCGTGATGCAGGCCAACCGCGTCGGCGACGGTCTCGGCCCAGGTCAGGCCGTGACGATCGGCTTTCCGGTCGATGCCTGCATCACCATGCCGTCCGGCAACGCGACCGGGCTTGCCGCCGCACTCTAGCGTTCTCAGGGAAGGATGAACGATATGACCACGACCTCCTCGATCAAGACATCGCTGCTGGCACTCAGCCTGCTGGCCGGCATCGGCCTTGCGACGGCCCCGGTTCGTGCCGACGCTCTCGACGACATCACGAAGGCGGGCACCCTGAAGGTCGGTGTCTTCGCGGATTTTCCGCCCTTCTCATCGGCCAGCGCCGATATGAGCCTCAAGGGCTATGACATCGACATCGCCGAGACCATCGCCAACGCGCTGAAGGTCAAGCTCAACCTGGTCAACGTAACCGGCCAGAACCGCATTCCGTATCTGACCGAGCGTCGCGTCGACATCCTGCTCAGCGTCGGCCACAGCGCCGAACGCGAGAAGGTCATCGATTTTACCGCCGCCTACGCCCCCTACTACATCGCCGTCATCGGACCGCAGGCCGTAAAGGTCGAAGGCAAGGCTGACCTCGCCGGCAAGTCGATCGCGGTGAGCCGCGGCACGCTGGAAGACACCTCGCTCACCGAGGCTGCGCCGCCCTCCGCCGACATCAAGCGCTTCGACAGCTACAACTCCGTCATCCAGGCCTTCATCTCGGGCCAGGCGCAGCTGATGGTCGTCGGCAACGATGTCGGCGCCCAGGTGCTCTCGCGCCAGACCACGTTGAAGCCCGAGCAGAAATTCCAGCTGATGACGTCGCCGGACCATATCGCGCTGAACAAGGACGAGCCGCGCCTCAAGCAGGCAATCAACGAGATTGTCGCCAAGCTGCTCGCCGACGGCACGCTGAACAAGGCCTCGCTCAAGTGGCTCGGCAAGCCACTTGATCCCAAGGATCTCTGAAGCTTGGCCTACAGCCTCAACTTCGACTGGCTGAGCCAGGCCTCCGAACCCATCGCGCGCGGCGCGATGGCGACGGTGGGGTTGATCGCCGTCACGACCGTGCTCGGAACAGTCTGCAGCGTGTTGGGGGCGGCGGCAGTGCGCAGCCGCTCTCCCTGGCTGCGCGGCATGGTCGGCAGCTATGTCGAGCTGATCCGGAACACGCCGTTTCTGGTCCAGCTGTTCTTCATCTTCTTCGGCCTGCCCAGCCTTGGCTTGCGGCTGGATCCGGCAGTCGCAGCAATCCTCGCGATGACGATCAACCTCTCGGCCTATGGCACCGAGATCGTCGCCGCCGGGCTGGATGCCGTGCCCAATGGCCAGAGGGAGGCCGGTCGCGCACTTGGGCTGCGCCCCGCGCTGGTCTTCGTCAAGATTGTCCTGCCACAGGCGCTGAAGGTGATTTTCCCGGCGTTGCAGAGCCAGGTCATCATCATGATGCTGGAATCCGCAGCGGTGTCGCAGATCTCGGTGCGCGAATTGACCTATGAGGCGGACATGCTGCAGGCGCGCAGCTTCCGCGCTTTCGAGACCTATTTCGTCGTCACCCTGGTCTATCTGGCGTTGAGTATCGGGTTGCGCCGCATCCTGGGCCTCACCGGACGGAAAGTCCTGATCGGGGGGGCCTCCTGATGGACTTCACCTTCTGGGATATCCTGCGCAATCTGCTGCTCGCGACACGCTGGACGATCCTGCTCTCGATTGTCGCCTTCATCGGTGGCGGGGTCGTTGGGATGGCGATCCTGCTGGCACGGGTATCAGCCCGTCACTGGCTGCGTCATATCGCCGAACTCTATATCGGGCTGTTCCAGGGCACGCCCCTGCTGATGCAACTGTTCCTGGTCTTCTTCGGGCTTCCGCTGATCGGCTTCCGCATCGAACCCTGGTCGGCGGCCGTCGTCGCCCTGACCCTTTGCGCCAGCGCCTATCTCGCGGAGATCTGGCGCGGCGGGGTCGAGGCCCTGCCGAAGGGCCAATGGGATGCCGCCAAAAGCCTCGGCCTGCACTACCCCAATCAGATGCGGCTGGTGATCCTGCCTCAGGCCTTCGCGATCACACGGGCCCCCGTGGTCGGCTATCTCGTGCAGCTCGTCAAAAGCACGGCGCTGACCTCGATCATCGGATTCGACGAGTTGATGCGAACCTCCAACGCCATCTCGAATGCGACCTTTGAGCCCCTCACCGTCTATGGCCTGGTCGCATTGATCTATTTCGTCATCTGTCTGCCGCTCACGCGCTACGCTCGCCATCTGCAGGCTTACGCCCCGGCCTGAAAGACGAAAGCGGGGCTGACGCCCTCGGAGCGCGGTGACTATGCAAGGCCCAGCGCGAAGCGTTAGATCGGATCCATGCACCTCCCCACACCGCAAAGGCTTGCAGCGGAATGAGCGAGCGCATCATTCGCAAGCTCGAGATGCTCGAAGTCGATCAACTCGTGGACTGGGCTGCCGCGGAGGGCTGGAATCCCGGCCTCGATGACGCGGTAGCGTTCCGTGCGACCGACCCTGATGGCTTCATTGGCGCCTTCGTCGATGACGAGATGGTCGCGGGCATCTCGGCGGTCGCCTATGGAACGACCTACGGATTCATCGGCCTCTATATCTGCCGCAAGGACATGCGCGGCAGAGGTCATGGCAAGGCTGTCTGGGACGCAGGCATGGCCCGGCTCGACGGGCGCATAATTGGGCTCGACGGCGTCGACGAGCAATTCGAGAACTATCGGCGAAAAGGTTTTGCGCCCGCCTACCGAACCATCCGGTTCGGAGGCGCTTTCGAGCACCGCCTGGTTGAAAATCGGACCGTGAACAGCGTCACCCCGAATCTCCTGCCCGAAGTCATGGCCTTTGATCGAAGGAGCTTTCCGGAGACGCGGGAACCTTTCCTGACGCACTGGCTCATGCCGCCACATCATGCATGTGTCGCAACCTCGGATGGCGCGGTGACTGGGTACGGCGTGATGCGCAAGTGCCGCTCGGGCTGGAAGATCGGTGGGCTATCTGCGGTCGACGACGCGACGGCCGCCACGCTGGTTCAGCATCTGGGCTCTTTTGCCGAAGGTGACGTCCATATCGACGTTCCGGCCGCACGGCAGCGGTTCATCGACATGCTGGTCGACGGCGGCCTTCGGCCCGGATTCGAGACGACGCGAATGTATCTGGGCAGGCCCTTTCCTCTCCCGCCCGAGTTGTTTGGCGTGACCACCCTGGAACTCGGATAGGCGGCACAGCAGCAAGGCGAGTTGCTTCGGCGATGTCGCCGGATCCGGTCTCGCCCCTTCGTCGGGCCGAAGGCCCGCATCGGCACGGTCGCGATCTTACCCTCGGCGCTTGCCTGAACCGCGAAAATAGAGTGCCATCTCCAGGCCGGCAGTGGCCGGGCATTGGGAGACCAGACCATGGCTAGACAAGTGATCCTGGCAGCCGCGTCGGCATTCGTGCTCGCGACCGTCTTTTCCTCACCGTCCCAGGCACTGACGATGAAGGAATGTAGTACGAAGTATCAGGACGCCAAGAAGGCGAATACGCTGAAGGGGCAGAAGTGGAACGATTTCCGCAAGGCCCAGTGCGGTGATGACGATGCCGCAGAGAGCGATGCGGCCGCAGCTGTCCAGGAAGCTCCCGCCGCTCCGGCTCCAGCTGCCGCACCGGCAACGCCCGGAGCCAAGCCGGCCGCCGCTCCTGCTCGGGCAAAGGCGGCGGTCTTCCCCAAGACCGTCGCGCAGAAATACTCGGATGAGTCGCCCGGCAAAGCTCGGCTGAAGACCTGCGCGGATCAGTACAATGCCAACAAGACCGCCAACGCCAACGGCACTCTGAAATGGATCGAGAAGGGCGGCGGCTACTGGAGCCAGTGCAACGCTAAGCTCAAGAGCTGACCGAGTTGGCGGCGGCTCAGGCCGCCGCCATATTACTGACTGTTTTCATGAAGAAGCCAGAGCTTTCGCCATCAGGACATGAGGTTTCGAGGTCGAGGCTATCCAGCGATCCCAGTGCGGCGAGATTCGCGGGATGGAGGCCAGCACACATCCGATGCTGCTACGGAAGATCGCGTGACCAGGATGGGCATTTACCTCCCATTAACCCTTTTCGCCCCCTTTTGGATCGTCTTCTGAGTTGGAGCTGGGGGCTCACAAAGGGAAGATGACATGCAGGCTTTCGACCCTGAGAACGGTGCCGAACATCTCGTCGGGCGACCTGTCGCAGATGTCGAGCGCGATCTGATCCTCGCCACCTTGAAGGAAACCGGCGGCAATCGCACCCATGCGGCCGCCATGCTTTGCATATCGATCAGAACGCTCCGCAATAAGCTGAGCGCCTATGCCTCTCACGGCTACGAGATTCCAGAGGCCGGCCAATCCACGCATTAAGAGATTTTGGCACGATTCATGGGCCGCTTGCATTGGCTCGGCGGCCCATGCGGCCACATCTTGGCCATCAATGTGGCAAACGATCCAGTCGTTGCCTACAGAGGAGCCGCATCATGAAGAGAGCCTCGTTACTCGCCATGATGCTGATTTCCGGCGGCCTCGCGTCCTGTCAAACCATCACCGCGGCAGAGCAGCGCAGCGCCGACGAGATGCGCTGCCGATCCTATGGCTTCCGGCCAGGCACCGACGCATTTGCGAAATGCCTGCTCGACGTCGATTTGGCACGCTCCGCGGCACGTCTCTATCGCTTCGAACAGGCAGGAGGCCCCGGCTGGGGCTATTATCCCTATGGCGGGCGCCCCTGGTATTGGTGAGTGCTGCTTCTAGCCCCGTCGCGCCGGGCTCGGCATGGGTGCGGCTTAGTCCTGAAACTGCTTCCACAGCACCATGCGCTCGCGCAGGTCGATGATCTTGCCGTCGGCCACAAAGGTACCGTCGCCGCGATGATGCAGCGTGCGACGTTCCTTCCGTTCCGCGTCGACCCAGATCCGCACGGCTTCGAGAATGAACAGATTGTAGCGCTCGATCATGCTCCGATCGGCAACGCGACACTCGATATTGGCGAGGCATTGGCCGATCAACGGCGCCGTGACGTCCTTCGCCGGCTTGGCAGTGAGCCGGAGGCGCTTGAACTTGTCGATCTCACCGCCCGAGCAATTGCCGATATCGACCACCTTCCGGGCGAGGTCGACGGTCGGGATCGCGATCACGCACTCGCCGCTCGCCTGCAACGCCTTGTAGCTGTGATCCCAGGGGCCGATGACACAGCCGATCAGCGGCGGCGCATGCTGCATCACCATGTGGAAACCCATGGTCATGACGTTTGGCCGCCCCTCGTCCGATGTCGTGACGAGAACGATCGGTCCGGCCTCAAGCAGGCGATAGGCCTTTGATGCCGGCATCTCCTGAATGGTCATGACCATCGCTCCGCTGGACCCTGCAACGCACAACGCCGGTGACCAGCGAAAGATCGTTGCTGCAGACGATCTTTATGGAACCCTTATGCCTCCCCCCTGCCTTTCCCCTCGACCCCTTACTGCCCCAGGCACCACATCTCCGGTCTAACCTGACTGGAGATTGGCCATGGCCGACATCGTCTTCATTGCGCTCGGGCTCGGAGCCTTCGTGCTCTTCGCGGCCTATGCTGCGCAGTTGCGCAAGGTCTGACGACCATGGCGCTCACCTGGCTTTACGGGGCCGCGGCGCTTGGGCTCGCGGTCTACATGGTCGCTGCGCTGCTGCGCCCCGACCGCTTCTGACACAGCTTTCATAAAGGAGACCTCGCATGGACTGGCGGGGCTGGGCCGAGATCGTTTTCACGATCGCGCTGACTGTGGCCGTGGGTTGGCCACTCGGAATTTTCATGGCTCGCGTCTGGGCGGGCGAACGAACCTGGCTCGATCCGGTGCTGAAGCCGGTCGAAGCCGTGGCCTATGCGGCCTTCGGCGTCGACCGCAACCGGCAGCAAGGCTGGTTCGGCTATGCCGGCGCGCTGATTGCCTTCAGCGCCGCTGGATTCGCGCTGCTCTACGCTATGCTGCGTCTGCAGGGCATTCTGCCGCTCAATCCGCAAGGCTTTGACGGGCTGTCGCCGCACCTGGCCTTCAACACCGCCGTCAGCTTCGTCACCAACACGAACTGGCAGTCCTATGGCGGCGAGACGACGATGAGCAATCTCAGCCAGATGGCTGGGCTCACCGTGCAGAACTTCGTCTCGGCCGGTGCCGGCCTCGCGGTCGCCGCTGCATTGTCGCGCGCCTTCGCTGCGGACCGCGGCGAAGGCCTCGGCAATTTCTGGGTCGATCTGACGCGTACAACGCTTTACGTGCTGCTGCCCCTGTCCATCCTCACGGCCCTCGCCCTGGTGGCAGCCGGTGTGCCGCAGACGCTGCTCGCAAATGTCGAGGCTTCGACTGTCGAAGGTGCGAAGCAGGTGATCTCGCTGTTCCCGACCGCCAGCCAGGAAGCCATCAAGCAATGGGGCACCAATGGCGGCGGCATCTTCAACGTCAACTCGGCGCACCCGCTCGAGAATCCGACGCCGCTGACCAACCTGATCGAGGTGGTTTCACTGAACGCACTCGCCTTTGGCACGGTCATCGCCTTCGGCCGTGTCGCCGGTGCGCGCCGCGAGGCGCGCGCGCTGATCGCGGTCATGGCGATCCTCGTCGGCGTTGCGGCCTCGGCGATCTACGCGTCCGAGACGCTGACGCCGCAGCCGGCGATGATCGCCGCGGGCATTCCCGATGCATCCGCCAACATGGAAGGCAAGGAAGTCCGCTTCGGCGCCGCCACGTCGGCCGTGTGGGCCGCCCAGACTACGGGTACCGCGAATGGCTCGGTCAATTCCATGCATGGCAGCTACATGCCTCTCGGAGGCGGCGTTGCGATGTTCCTGATGCAGCTCGGCGAGATTCTGCCCGGCGGCGTTGGTTCCGGCCTCTACGGCATGGTGGTGATGGCGCTGCTCGCGGTCTTCGTCGCCGGCCTGATGGTCGGGCGCACACCCGAATATCTCGGCAAGAAGGTCGAGGCACGTGAGATCAAGCTCGCGATGCTGGCGGTCCTCATCCTGCCGCTCTCGATTCTCGGCTTCTCCGCGATCGCTGCGGTGCTGCCCGTCGCGCTCGAGGGACTGCTCAACAAGGGGCCGCGCGGTCTGACCGAAATCCTCTACGCCTACTCTTCGGCGACCGGAAACAACGGTTCGGCCTATGCGGGTCTGACTGCCAATGCGCCCTGGTGGAACACCACGCTCGGTATCGCGATGCTGCTCGGCCGCTTCGCCTATGCCATCCCGGTGCTCGCCATCGCGGGCGCCATCGCGGTCAAGCCGAAGCTCCAGCCCACCGCCGGCACTCTGCCCTCGGACAGCCCGCTCTTCGTCGGCCTGCTGATCGGCATCATCCTGATCCTGGGTGGCCTGCAATTCTTCCCGGCGCTCGCGCTCGGACCAATCGTCGAGCACTTCCAGGTGCTTGCGGCGGCTCGTTGAGCCGACAAAGGAAAGCTTCCATGAGTATGTCCTTCGTCAAATCCTCCAGCTTCGACCAGAGCGTCGTGCTGACGGCGCTGAAAAGCGCCTTCGTCAAGCTCGACCCGCGCAAGCTCACCGGCAATCCCGTGATCCTGGCCACCGAGGTCGTCGCGGCGCTCGCGACGGTTTCCGCCGCGGTTGCCCTTTCCTCCGGCGCGCCTGCCGGATTTCCGATCCAGATCGCGGCCTGGCTCTGGCTGACCGTGCTCTTCGCCAATTTTGCCGAGAGCATTGCCGAGGGGCGCGGCAAGGCAGCGGCGGATTCGCTCCGCGCCGCCCGCGTCACCACCAAGGCCAAGCTGATCATCGACCCTGAGCGGAATGCGATGATCCAGACCCCGGCCCACAAGCTCGTTCCCGGCGATCTCGTGCTGGTCGAGGCCGGCGATGTGATCCCGGCCGATGGCGAGATCATCGAGGGTGTCGCTTCGGTCAACGAGGCCGCGATCACGGGCGAATCCGCTCCTGTGATCCGGGAGAGCGGCGGCGACCGCTCGGCTGTCACCGGTGGCACCACAGTGGTCTCCGACTGGATCAAGATGAAGGTCACGTCGCAGCCGGGCTCCTCCTTCCTCGATCGCATGATCGCGATGGTGGAAGGTGCCGACCGGCGCAAGACACCCAACGAGCTCGCGCTTGCCGTGCTGCTCGCCGGCCTGACGCTCGTCTTCCTGGTCGCAGTCGTCACGCTGACCGGCCTTGGCGCCTTCTCCGGAATCTCGCTCGATCCGATGGTGCTCGGCGCGCTCTTCGTCACGCTGATCCCGACCACGATCGGCGGGTTGCTCAGCGCAGTCGGCATCGCCGGCATGGACCGGCTGCTCAAGGTCAATGTGCTTGCGACCTCCGGGCGCGCCGTCGAAGCGGCGGGCGATATCGACACGCTGCTGCTCGACAAGACCGGCACGATCACCTTTGGCAACCGCATGGCGGTCGAGGTCATCCCGGCGCCGGGCGTTCGTCCGGACAACGCGCTGCGCGCCGCACTCATGGCCTCTCTCGCCGACGAGACCCCCGAGGGCCGCTCGATCGTCGAACTCGCGCGGGAGCAGGGCATAACCGCCAGCATCCCGGACCATGCGACCGCGATCGCCTTCAGCGCGACGACGCGTCAGTCGGGCCTCGACGATAACGGGCAGTCCTGGCGCAAGGGCGCGGTCGATGCTGTGCTGACCATGCTAGATCTGCGCGACGGCCAGGTTCCGACCGAGATGCGCCACGCCGTCGACCGCATCGCCCGCTCGGGCGGCACGCCGCTCGCGGTCAGCGAGAACGGTGCGCTGGTCGGCGTCATCCACCTCAAGGATGTGGTGAAGCCTGGCGTCAAGGATCGCTTCGCCGATCTTCGCCGCATGGGTGTGCGGACCGTGATGATCACCGGTGACAATCCCGTCACCGCTGCAGCCATCGCTTCCGAAGCCGGCGTCGACGATTTCCTCGCCGAGGCGACGCCGGAAGACAAGCTGCGCATGATCCGCACCGAGCAGGCCAAGGGCCGTCTCGTCGGGATGTGCGGCGACGGCGCCAATGATGCCCCGGCGCTTGCGCAGGCCGATGTCGGCGTTGCCATGCAGACCGGTGCACAGGCCGCCCGCGAGGCCGGCAATATGGTCGATCTCGACAGTGATCCGACCAAGGTCCTGGAGATCGTCGAGGTCGGCAAGCAGCTCCTGATCACACGCGGAGCGCTGACCACCTTCTCGATCGCCAACGACGTCGCCAAGTATTTCGCGATCATCCCGGCCCTGTTCGTGGCCGCGCTGCCGGCCTTGGGCGCCCTCAACGTCATGGGGCTCACGAGCCCGCACAGCGCCATCCTCTCTGCCGTGATCTTCAACGCGCTGGTCATCATCGCGCTGATCCCGCTGGCTCTGCGCGGCGTGCGCTACCGCGCCATCGGCGCCGCCAAGCTGCTCTCGCGCAACCTCACCCTCTATGGCATCGGCGGGCTGATCGCGCCCTTCGTCGGAATCAAGCTGATCGACATGATCGTCACAGCCTTGAAGCTCGCCTGACGCCGCGGACAAGGAGCACCACCATGCTGTCCCATCTTCGCCCCGCCATCGTCTCGATGGTGTTCTTCACCCTCCTCCTCGGCCTCGCCTACCCGCTCGGCGTGACCGGTATCGCCGGCGCGGCCTTCCCGTCCCAGGCCGGCGGCTCGCTGATCCGCAATGCGCAAGGCGAGATCGTCGGTTCGCAGCTGATCGGCCAGAACTTCAAGGGTGACGCCTATCTGCGTCCCCGCCCCTCCGCCGCCGGCAAGGACGGCTATGATGCAGCCGGCTCCTCGGGCTCGAATCTGGGCCCCATGAACGAGGACCTCGCTGCGCGGATCAAGGCCGATGCCGAGGCGCTGCGGGAGGCCGACGGGAAGGGCTCCCTGCCGGCCGATGCGGTCACCGCTTCCGCTTCGGGTCTGGATCCCCATATCTCTCCGGAGAACGCGGCCCGCCAGGTCGCTCGCATCGCCAAAACCCGCGGCATCGCCCCGGACCAGGTTGCGGCGATCATCGCAGCGAATACGCAGGGGCCGACCTTCGGCTTTCTCGGTCGTTCGCGTGTAAACGTGCTGACTGCCAATCTCGCCCTCGACGCGCGTTATCCGAAGCCGCAAGCTAAGGCGCCATGAGCCCAGCACTATGACTGCAGACGAGACCAGATTCCGGGAGCAGGGACGCCCCGATCCCGATGCCCTTCTGGCGCAGGCCGGCCGCAAACGCGGCCGGCTCAAGATTTTTCTCGGCATGGCTCCAGGCGTCGGCAAGACCTACGAGATGCTGTCCCAGGGCCGCCGCGCCCAGACCGAGCATGGCGAGGTCCTTGTCGGCGTGGTCGAGACCCATGGGAGGCGGGAGACCGAGGCCCTGCTCGACGGGCTCGAGGTCATGGCGCGCCGGCCGATCGAGCATCGCGGCCGGACCCTGCTGGAATTCGACCTCGATGCGGCGCTGGCCGTCAAACCGCGCCTCCTGCTCGTCGACGAATACGCCCATTCCAACGCTCCCGGCAGCCGCCACCCGAAACGCTGGCAGGATGTCGAGGAACTGCTCGAATCCGGTATCGACATCTGGACGACGCTGAACGTCCAGCATCTGGAGAGCCTCGTCGACGTGGTCTGGAAGATCACCGGTGTGCGCCAGCGTGAAACGGTGCCGGACAGCGTCCTCAGCCGGGCCGACGAGATCGAGCTGATCGACATCACCCCGACCGAACTGCGCCAGCGCATGGCGGAGGGCAAGGTCTATCTGCCCGAAACGGCGCGGCTTGCGGCCGACAATTTCTTCAAGCCTGAGAACCTGACGGCGCTGCGCGAACTGGCGCTGCGCCGCGCCGCCCAGACCGTCGACGACCAGCTCAGCCAGGCGATGAAGCGTGCCGGTGTCGAGGGTCCGTGGGCTGCCGGCGAGCGCATCCTGGTCCTGATCGGGCCGGACGCCATGGCGAGTTCGCTGGTGCGCGCGGGACGGCGCCTCTCCGACATGATGATGGACGCGCCCTGGACGGTGGCACATGTCGAGCGACCGAACCGCGTCGAGCCGGATTCGGCCCGCGGCCGCAGCCTGTCGGAAGCGCTCAAGCTCGCCGAACAGCTTGGCGCCGCCAATGTCGTGCTGACCGGCGACGATCTCGTTGCCACCGTGCTGGACTATGCCAGGCGCAACAACGTTACCCAGATCGTCGTCGGCAAGTCGCACCGCCGGGGTTGGCGTGCCTGGTTTCACCGATCGCTGGCACCAGCCCTGCTCGAGGCACAGAACGGCGCAGCGCTGCACATCATCACCGAAACCGCGTCTGGACCTGCCGTTCCGTCAGCCCCGGCTCCGAAGCGGGTGCTGCAATGGGGCGGGCATCTGGCCTCCGCTGCGCTGGTTGGCGGCACGATCCTCATCGGGGAGATGATCCAGAACCGTGTCGAGAATGCCAATCTCGCCATGCTGTTCATGGTCAGCGTGTTGATATCGGGGCTCGCATTCGGTCTCTGGCCGGCCGTCACAGCCGCAGCCTTCGCCGCTGTTGCCTATAATTTCTTCTTCCTCGAGCCGCTGCTGAGCTTCTGGATCGGCCATCCAGCGGATGTCCTGACATTCCTCGTCTTCTTCGCGGTGGCGATGACGACGGGTGGCCTTACGGGGCGGGTCCGGGATCAGGCCAGGGCAACCGCGCGACGGGCCTCGGCGATCACCGCATTGCTCGCCGCGAGCCGGCGGCTCTCGGGAGCCGCGCGGAAGGAGGATGCTGCCACGATCCTGGCCGAGCAGCTTTCGGCCGCGACCTCCGGCAAGGTTGTCGTCTTCCTGCCGCATGGCGAGGAAATCGCCGCGGCGGCCGGAGCGCCTGCGCTCGAAGCGCTTACCACAGCAGACATGACCGCGGCACGCTGGACCTGGACGCGCGGCGAGCCTGCCGGCGCCGGCACCGGCACCTTGCCCAATGCCGCCTGGACATTCCGCGCGCTGCAGGGTGTGCGCTCGCGCTCGGGCGTCGTCGGTTTCGAACCGCAGGCGCTGCTCGATGCCGAGAACGAACGCTTTGCACTGGCGCTGCTCGATCAGGGGGCGATCGCACTGGAGCGGGCCGAACTGGCCGCCGCGGCCGTCGACGCCGAAGCGCTTCGCCGCAGCGACCGGCTGCGCTCGGCGCTACTCAACTCCGTCAGCCATGATCTGCGCACGCCGCTGGCGACGGTGCTAGGATCGGCGACGACGCTGATCGACTTCGGCAAGACGGTCGAGCCCGCCGTGCGCGACGACCTGCTGCTGTCGATCCGCGAGGAGGCGGAACGGCTCAATCGCTATGTCGGCGACCTGCTCGACATGTCGCGGCTGGAAGGCGGGGCGCTGGTGACGCGCCGCGACTGGACGGATGTGCGCGACGTGATTGCCGCCGCGATCGAGCGCGTCTCTCGCCGCCTCGAGCACCGCCGCGTCCAGCGCGATTTTCCCGCAGCGCTCTCGGCTGTGCGAGCCGACCCCGGCCTGCTCGAGCAGGCTTTGGTCAATATCCTGGAAAATGCCATCACCTACAGCGAGGACGGCTCGCTGATCGAGACGGCAGCCTATGAGGACAGAGGCAATGTCGTGATCTCGATCGAGGATGAAGGTCGCGGTATCCCCACTGCCGAGCTGGAACGCGTCTTCGAGAAGTTCCGCAGGCTCGAGGAATCGACCGACCGTGGTGGAGAACGTGGCAAGGGCGCCGGCCTCGGCCTCGCCATCTCCAAGGGCTTCGTCGAGGCGATGGGGGGTCGGATCGCAGCCGCGAGCCCGATCCAGGACCGTCCGGACGGAACTCCCGGCGGCACCCGCATCCTGATCAGCCTGCGCAAGGACAGCGCGCCCGGAGCAACGATATGACGGCCTTTCGCCCCCGTATTCTCGTCATCGACGATGAACCGCAGATCCATCGCTTCCTCGCTCCCGCGCTCGATGCCGCGGGCTATGAGCCGGTTCGCGCCGATGATGCCGCTGCCGGCCTGCGCGAGCTGGCACGAAAGCCGCCGGATGCGGTGGTCCTCGATCTCGGCCTGCCCGATATGGACGGCAAGGAAGCGCTGGCCAAGGCGCGAGCCTTTTATGACGGCCCGGTGATCATCCTCTCGGCGCGGGATCGCGAGACCGAGAAGATCGATGCGCTCGACGCCGGTGCCGACGACTATGTCGAAAAACCCTTCGGGGTCGGCGAATTGCTGGCACGGCTGCGCGTGGCGCTGCGCCATCGCATCGAGCGTCAGGGCGCCGATGCTGTGATCCGCTCGGGCGCAGTCGAGATCGATCTCGTCAATCGACGCGTCAGCCGCGACGGTACGCATGTGAAGCTGTCACCGAAGGAATATGACCTGCTCGCCTCGCTCGCCGGCGGTAATGGCCGGGTCCTGACCCATCGTCAGATCCTCACTTCCGTCTGGGGGCCGGCACATGAGCACGATGTGCAATATCTGCGCGTCTTCGTCGGTCAGCTCCGCCAGAAGCTCGAGCAAGACCCGACGAGCCCGAAGCTGATAGAGACCGAACCCGGCGTCGGTTACCGGCTCGGCGGGCTGGTCTAGCGTCATTGTCGCCTTGAGAGGATTTTTTTGCTCCCGCCCCTTCGGCTGGGGGCGCAAAGACAAATATCCTCCTTTTCAATGGGAATAAGAAAAAACACGCTACCAGACGTGAATTGAACCCACCGCTGCGCTGCCGTATTTGAGATGTTCGGAATAGCGAACAGGGTGAGCGCTGAAGGTGGCCATTCTCAACGTCATCGACCGGCAGGGTCGGCCTCATGAACTCGAGGCCGTCGATGGCTGGCGGGTCATGGAGATCCTGCGCGACTATCGCGTCGGGATCGAAGGCGTCTGCGGTGGTTCCTGCGATTGCGCCACCTGCCATGTCATCGTCGCGCCGGAATGGGCCGCGCGACTGCCCGAGCCGCGCGAGGACGAGATCGATGCGCTGGATACGTTGCCGCTGATCGAGCAGACCTCCCGGCTCTCCTGCCAGATCATCTGGTCCGATGAGCTAGACGGCCTGACGCTGACCCTGGCGGAGGCTGCGTGATGGCCGCTGCTCCCAAGCGCCCGCCCCTTCCGGCAATCCTTCTCGCTAATGATCTGCTTGATGGCGACGTCGTCTTCGCGTCGGTCGCAGCGACCGGTGCGCTTGCCTGGACGCGCGATCCCGCGCTGGCGCTTGTCGCGGCCGACGATGCCGCGGCCGCGCGGCTGGAGGCCTATGCCGGCAGCGAATTCGCAGCCCAGCATGTCGTCGATGCCTATCTCGTTGATATCGCGATCGAGGCCGGCCAGCCGGTGCCACGGCATTATCGCGAACGCATGAAGACGCTCGGACCGAGCAACCGTCCCGATCTCGGCAAGCAGGCCGGGGACGGCATCGCAGCCGAGCGGAGGGCCTGAGAGATGTATCGCTACGATGAATTCGATGCGCGCTTCGTCCGCGAGCGGGTCGCCCAGTTCCGGGACCAGGTCGGCCGCCGGCTCAATGGCTCGCTGACCGAGGACGAGTTCAAGCCGCTGCGGCTGAAGAACGGCGTCTATCTCCAGCTTCACGCCTATATGCTGCGCATTGCCGTGCCTTACGGCACGCTCTCCTCGCGCCAATTGCGTCAGCTCGCCCTGATCGGCGAACGCTATGACCGTGGCTATGGCCATTTCACGACGCGCCAGAACCTGCAGTTCAATTGGCCGAAGCTGCGTGATATTCCGGAGATCCTGGACCTCCTCGCCGATGTCGAGATGCACTGCATCCAGACCTCGGGCAATTGCATCCGCAATGTCACGGCTGATCATTTCGCCGGCGTCGCCCAGGACGAGATCGAGGACCCACGCCCGACCGCCGAGCTGATCCGGCAATGGTCGAGCCTGCATCCCGAGTTCAGCTACCTGCCGCGCAAATTCAAGATCGCGGTGACGGGTGCCGAGCATGACCGGGCCGTGATCAAGGCCCATGACATCGGCCTGCGCCTGCGGCGGCATCCCGACACCAATGCCATCTCCTATGAGGTCAGTGTCGGCGGCGGCCTCGGCCGCACGCCGATGATCGGCAAGGTGGTGCGCGACTATCTGCCGAAGGCCGATCTGCTCGCCTATCTCGAGGCGATCATGCGGGTCTATAACCTCGAAGGCCGCCGCGACAACAAGTACAAGGCTCGGGTCAAGATCTTGGTCCACGAGATCGGCGTCGAGGAATTCAAACGGCGCGTCGAGGAGGAATTTGCACGGCTCGACGGTCCCTCTGTCAATGCCGATCCCGCGGAAGTCGCGCGCATCGCCGCGTATTTCGCTCCGCCCGCCTACGAAGTCCTGCCGACCGTCAGCCGCGTGCTGGAGGCGACCAAGGCCGCAAACCCGACCTTTGCGCGCTGGGTCGAGGTCAATACAGCTCCGCACAAGGCCCCGGGCTATGCGGCACTGACCATCTCGTTGAAGCCGATTGGCCAGGCGCCGGGCGATGCGACCTCGGAGCAGATGCGGCTCGTCGCGGACCTGGCCGAGCAGTATTCGCATGACGAACTGCGTGTTACCCACGCGCAGAACCTCGTCCTGCCGCATGTCCGCCAGCGCGATCTCTTTGCGGTCTGGCAGAGGCTCGGCGAGGCGGGCCTGGCCTCCGCCAATGTCGGGATGATCACCGACATCATCTCCTGCCCCGGCCTCGATTATTGCGCGCTGGCGACAGCCCGCTCGATCCCGATCGCCCAGGCCATCCAGCATCGCTTTGCGGATGCCGAGCGTCAGCGCCAGATCGGCGAGCTCAACATCAAGATCTCCGGCTGCATCAATGCCTGCGGCCATCACCATGTCGGCCATATCGGCATTCTCGGCCTGGAGAAGCGCGGCATCGAGTCCTATCAGATCACGCTGGGTGGTGACGCGACCGAGAACGCGGCGATCGGCGAGATACTCGGGCCCGGCCTTGCTGCCGAGGACGTGCCAGATGCGATCGAGCGCATCGTCAATGTCTATGTCGAGACGCGCCAGGCGAACGAGAGCTTTATCGACGCCGTCCGCCGGCTCGGCCTCGGACCTTTCAAGGCCGCATTCCAGGAGGTCGCCCATGCTGTTGCTTGATCGCACCGGCACCAAGACGGATGTCTGGACGCGCAGCGAAGGTGCGGCCATCGACAATCTCTCGCATGCCCTCGTCGACTGGGAGGCCTTGCCGGACGCGCTGCGGCAGAAAGCCCGCGACCAGCGCATCGGCGTGAGCGTGCCCAATCATATCGGGATCGCCGAGCTCAAGCTCGTCCTCCGGCAGCTCTCGCTGGTGAGCATTGCCTTCCCGGCTTTCTCGGACGGGCGCGGCTTCAGCCTGGCCAAGCTCATTCGCAACCACGGCTTCACCGGAACCCTGCGCGCCAGCGGCCCTTTGATCGCCGACCAGTTCGCCTATGCGCTCTCATGCGGCTTCGACGAGATCGAATTGCCGGAAACCAGCGCAGCGCGCCAGCCGGTCGAGCAATGGCTGACTGCGGCCGGCCGCATCAGCCACGGCTATCAGCGCGGCTACGGCGACAGCCGCAACATTCTCGACCAGCGGCGCGCGGCCCGCGCTGCAGCAGGTTGATTCATGGCCAGGTTCTCGCAGAGCGAGGCAGGCCGCCAGCGCGCCCATAAGGGCGAGGATTTGACGGAGGACAGCATGGACGGCGACCTGTTGCGCGCGATCCCGCCTGGCCCCTATGAGCGCTGGTTCGATATTTGCTTTCGGCTTATCATCCTTGCGCTTGCCGGATTCTGGTTGTTGATGCCGCCGGCCGGCGCACCGGATCGGCCGGTTGACCTGAAGGCGGCAGAAACCACGCGATGACGCAACGAGCGCCCGAACCGACGACTGCGCGCCGCATCGAGCGGCTGGCGACGTTGCCGCTGTTCCACAAGCTGGACGGGCGCAAGGTCTTGCTGGCGGGCACGGGCGAAGGTGCGCTCTGGAAGGCCGAGCTGCTCGCGGCGTCTGGAGCCGATCTCCTTATTCTTGCCGGTGTGGAGACGGACCTGTTCGACAGTCTCGTCGCTGACCCGCCTGCCGCCGGGATCACCCTGTACAGCCGCCACTGGCAGCCGGGCGACTTCGATGGCGCGGCGCTGGCCATCGGCGAGATCGAAGAGGACGAGGAGGCGCACGCCTTTGCCGCCGCCGCACGGCAGGCCGGCGTGCCGGTCAACGTCGTCGACAAGCCGGAATTCTGTGACTTCGCTTTCGGGTCGGTCGTGAATCGGTCCCCGCTGGTCGTCGCGATCTCGACCGACGGCGCCTCGCCCGTCTTCGGCCAGACCATCCGTACCAAGATCGAAGCCCTGCTTCCCGCCGGTCTCAAGGACTGGGCGCAGGCCGCCAAGGAGTGGCGGCCTGCAGTTCAGGCCCGCGACCTGCCCTTCGCGCTGCGTCGTGCCTTCTGGGAGAAATTCACCCGCCGCGCCATGGCGGAACCGGAACGCGCGCCGCAATCTCACGACGAAGCGGAGCTCTTTACCGCACTCGACCGTCTCGAGAGCGGCCATCAGGGCATCGGCAGGGTCACGCTCGTCGGCGCTGGCCCCGGCGATCCGGAGTTGCTGACCCTGAAGGCGATCCGCGCGCTGCAGAGCGCCGACATCATCCTCTATGACGACCTCGTCTCCGCGGGCGTGCTGGAATTCGCCCGCCGCGAGGCCAAACGCATGCTGGTCGGCAAGACCGGCTATGGTCCCTCCGTCAAGCAGGACGACATCAACACACTGATCGTTTCGCTCGCGAGCCACGGCAAGCATGTCGTGCGGCTGAAAGGCGGCGACCCCGGCATTTTCGGCCGCGCCGGCGAGGAGATCGAAGCCTGCGCCCGGGCCGGTATTCCCGTCGTCATGGTGCCCGGCATCTCGGCGGCGCAGGGGGCAGCGGCGTCGCTCGGCCTCTCCCTGACCCACCGCGACCATGCCAGGCGGTTGCAGTTCGTGACCGGCCATGCCCGCACCGGGACGCTGCCCGAAGATCTCGACTGGCGGGCGCTGGCCGATCCCTATGCCACGACCGTGATCTATATGGCGCGGAACACCTTGGCCGCCTTCCGCGAGCAGGCGATTGCCGCGGGGCTCGCCCCCGAGACGCCGGCGGTCGCAGTGGTCGCCGCGACCCAGCCCGGCGAAGCGCGTTTGCGCGCAACGATCGCCACCCTGCCGGAGCGGCTTGGCGAGCTGCCGCCCAAAGGGCCGCTCCTTGTGCTAATCGGACGCGCGCTCGAAGGTGTTGCAGCCGAGGCGGTCGATCTGCAAAATCTGCGCAGCGCCTGACCGGCCGATCGAATCGCCTGACCCCGATATGCGGGTTTGTGTCCGGCACCCGCCTGAACGACGCGATTGCCGCATCTGCCTTGGAACGCCTTGAAAGGAGAGACGTTTTCTCCGGAAGAGGCAAAGTTTGGAAGGGCCCAACTGCACCGGTAGGTTGAGGAAATACCGCCAATTCAGTACGCTTTGTTTGTTATTCAGAACGGTTGCCCGCTCATATGAGCTGACGGCATTGATTTCGACGGAGCACTGACATGACGCGAGAGCGCATTCGCCGGATAATCCAGGCAGCCCTGATCGTCGGCGCCTTTTCCATCTGCTTCGGGATCGTCAGCGGCGCCCGCGCCCAGGGCGAGCTGCTCAACGTTTCCTACGATCCGACCCGCGAGCTCTACCGCGCCATCAACACCGCCTTCACCGCCGAGTGGCAGAAGAAGACGGGGCAGAAGCTGACGATCCGCCAGTCACATGGCGGTTCGGGCGCCCAGGCCCGCACGGTGATCGACGGGCTCAATGCCGACGTGCTGACATTGGCGCTGGCCGGCGACATCGACGCCGTTGCCGAGCGCTCGAAGAAGATCCCGCTCGACTGGCAAAAGCGCCTGCCTCAGAACTCATCCCCCTACACCTCGACGATCGTGTTCCTGACCCGCAAGGGCAACCCCAAGGCCGTCAAGGACTGGGGAGACCTTGCCAAGCCCGGCATCAGCGTCATCACCCCGAACCCCAAGACCTCAGGTGGCGCGCGCTGGAACTATCTCGCGGCCTGGGCCTGGGCCGAGAAGGCCTATGGCAAGGATGAGGCGAAGGTGCGTGAGTATATCGCTGCCGTGCTGAAGAACGTGCCGGTGCTCGACACGGGCGCGCGCGGCTCGACCACGACCTTCGCCCAGCGCGGCCAGGGTGACGTCTTCCTGTCCTGGGAAAACGAGGCCTTCCTCGTGCTGCAGGAATTCGGCGCCGACAAGTTCGACATCGTCGTGCCCTCGCTCTCGATCCTGGCAGAGCCGCCGGTGACGATCGTCGACGGCAATGTCGATGCCAAGGGAACGCGTGCCGCAGCCCAGGCCTATCTCGAATTCCTCTATACGCCGGCTGCACAGGCCATCATCGCGAAGAACTTCTACCGGCCGCGGAACACGGAAGCCGCCGCACCCGAGGACCTCGCGCGTTTCCCCAAACTTGAGCTGATCACCATCGACACAGTTTTCGGTGGCTGGACCAAGGCGCAGAAGGAGCATTTCGCCGATGGCGGGACCTTCGATCAGCTTTACAAGCCGGCGCGGTGACTGCGTGGCGGTAACAGCCAGCTCCTGGCGACAGCCCAGCATCCTTCCCGGTTTCGGGCTGTCGCTGGGCATCACGATCAGCGCCTTGTCGCTGATCGTGCTCATCCCGCTCGCGGCTCTCTTCCTCAAGGCGGCAAGCGCTGGCCCTGCTGATATCTGGGCGATCATCACCTCGGCCCGCACCCAGGCCGCCCTGCGGCTCTCCTTTGGCGCTGCCCTGTTTTCTGCGATCCTCAACGCCATCTTCGGGCTGATCATCGCCTGGGTTCTGGTGCGCTACCGCTTCCCCGGCCGGCGGCTGCTCGATGCCGCAGTCGACCTGCCCTTCGCGTTGCCGACCGCTGTGGCAGGCATCGCCCTCGCCTCGATCTACGCGCCGAACGGCTGGATCGGCGCCCTGCTGGCTCCCTACAATATCAAGGTCGCCTATACCCCGCTCGGCGTCATGGTGGCGCTCGTCTTCATCGGCCTGCCCTTCGTGGTGCGGACCGTGCAACCGGTGCTGGAGGAGGCCGATGCGGATATCGAGGAGGCGGCCGCGCTGCTCGGCGCCAGCCGCTTGCGCACTATTTTCAGGGTCATCCTTCCCGGCATCGTGCCCGCCTTGCTGACCGGCTTTGTCCTCGCCTTCGCCCGTGCCGTCGGCGAATACGGCTCGGTGATCTTCATCGCGGGCAACGTGCCGATGTTCTCCGAAATCGCCCCGCTCCTGATCGTGATCCGGCTGGAACAGTTCGACTATGCCGGCGCCTCCGTCGTTGCGACGATCATGCTGATCGTCTCCTTCGCGCTGATCCTGGCGATCAATGGAATCCAGTCCTGGAGCCGCGGGAGACTGGGTCATGTCTGACACGCCCCTGCCGGCCGCCATCTACAGGACCGACCGCGCACTGCGCGACGGCTTCTGGATCCGCGCCCTGCTGTTGACCCTGGCACTGGGTTTTCTGCTGCTGTTCCTCTTCCTGCCGCTGATCGCCGTTTTCGTCGAAGCCTTTGCGAAGGGGTATGGGCTCTTCCTGGAGAGCATAACGGAGCCCGATGCCCTGAGCGCCGTTCGCCTGACCCTGCTGGTTGCCGCCATCGCGGTGCCTTTCAATCTGGTCGTCGGTGTCGCTGCCGCCTGGGCCATCGCCAAGTTCGAGTTCCGGGGAAAGAGCCTGCTGATCAGTTTCATCGACCTGCCCTTCTCGGTCTCTCCGGTGATCTCGGGCCTGGTCTATGTTCTGCTCTTCGGTGCGCAGGGCTTTCTCGGGCCCTGGCTCAAGGCCCATGATATCGAGATCATCTTCGCGCTGCCCGGGCTGGTGCTGGCGACGATCTTCGTCACCTTCCCCTTCGTTGCGCGCGAGTTGATTCCGCATATGCAGGCGCTCGGCTCCAGCGACGAAGAGGCGGCCCTGACGCTGGGCGCCTCGCCCTGGCGCACCTTCCTCACCATCACGCTGCCGAATGTGAAGTGGAGCCTGTTCTACGGCGTGCTGCTCTGCAACGCCCGCGCCATGGGCGAGTTCGGCGCCGTCACGGTCGTGTCCGGCCGGATCAGGGGTCTGACCACGACGATGCCGCTGCATGTCGAGATTCTCTACAATGAATACAACAGCGTCGCTGCCTTCGCCGTCGCCTCGTTACTGGCCGGGCTGGCACTGGTGACCCTCGCCCTCAAGACCTATCTCGAATGGCACTTCGCGGATGCGATCTCCGCCAAGTCGCGCCATTGACGGAGGCTACCAATGTCCGTTGCCGTGACCATCGAGAGCGTCCAGAAGAGCTTCTCGAATTTTGCTGCCCTCCGCGGCGTTTCGCTCGACGTGCAGCCCGGGGAACTCGTCGCGCTGCTCGGCCCATCGGGCTCGGGCAAGACCACGCTGCTGCGGCTGATCGCAGGGCTCGAACAGGCCGATGATGGCCGCGTGCTGTTCGACGAAACCGATACGCGCCGGCTCAGCCTGCGCGAGCGGCGGATCGGCTTTGTCTTCCAGCACTACGCGCTGTTCAGGCATATGGATGTCGCGTCCAACATTGCCTTCGGCCTCAAGGCCCGGCCGCGGAGCGAGCGGCCGAGCGCGAGCGAAATCTCCAGGCGCGTCACCGAACTGCTCGAACTCGTCCAGCTCGGCGGGCTTGAGCGGCGCTTTCCGACGCAGCTATCCGGTGGCCAGCGCCAGCGCGTCGCGCTTGCCCGTGCGCTCGCCATCGAGCCGCGCGTGCTGCTGCTCGACGAACCCTTTGGAGCGCTCGATGCCAAGGTGCGCAAGGATTTGCGCGGCTGGCTGCGCGACCTTCACAGGCGCACTGGCCACACCACCCTCTTCGTCACCCATGACCAGGAAGAGGCCCTCGAGCTGGCCGACCGCGTCGCGATCCTGAACGACGGGCGGCTGGAGCAGGTCGGCTCGCCCGATGACGTCTATGACCATCCAGCGACGCCCTTCATCTGCGAATTCCTGGGCGAGGCCAACAAGCTTCCTGTCGAGGTCGTCGGCGGGCAGGCCTTCTTCGGCAACCGGCCGGTCCTCGGCGGTTTGCAGCAGAACCAGGGCGGGGCAGCCTCGCTCTATGTCCGGCCGCAGCATATGCGCATCGTTGACGATACCCCGCTCGCCCTGCCCGGCGTGGTCGAGGATTTGCGCCGCAACGGGCCGCTGCGGCGCGCCGAAGTCGCCGTTGAAGGCCTGATCCGACGGATCGATGTCGATCTCGCAAGCCAGGTCGCACCCGCCATTGGCGAACGCGTGCGTTTGCGGATCACCCATGGCAGCCTGTTCGCCGCGGCGTGACGCCGCCCTCGCCTCATCGCCACCGACCGTTTAAGTCTTTCGCCGAGTCAGGCTTTGAGAGGACACGACGATGAAAGCACGGGCAAGCTGGGTCGAGGGCATGGCCTTCATGGGTGAGGCCGGCAGCGGCCACGCCATCGTCATGGACGGAGCTCCGGAATATGGCGGGCGCAACATCGGCATCCGGCCGATGGAGATGCTGCTGATCGGTCTAGCGGGCTGCACCGGCTTCGATGTCGTCTCGATCCTCAAGAAGGGCCGCGAAGCCGTCACGGGTTGTGAGGTCGAAGTCGAGGCCGAACGCGCGACTGAAGACCCGAAGGTCTTCACCAAGATCCATCTCTCCTATCGCGTGACCGGCCGCGGGCTGGCGCAAGCCAAGGTCGAGCGCGCCGTCACGTTGTCGAAGGAAAAATACTGCTCCGCCTCGATCATGCTCGGGGCGACGGCCGAGATGAGCTACGCGCTCGAAGTTGTCGATGAACTGCAGCAGGTGGCGGCGGAATGAGCGATACCTTCTCCGGACTGATCACGCCTGAGGCCCTGGCCCCGCGTCTGGCCGACAGCAACCTCGTCGTTCTCGACATCCGCTCATCGGTCGATGGTGGCGGAAGGGCGGCCTATGAAGCGGGACATATCCCAGGCGCCGTGCACACCAACTACGTCGCCGACGGCTGGCGCGCCAAGGTCGGCAATGCACCGGGCATGCTGCCGCCGCTCGACCATCTGGCCGGGCTGGTCGGCAGCCTCGGCATCAAGCCGCATGATGATGTCGTCATCGTACCGGCGGGTGTCAGCGCGACCGACTTCGCCGCAGCCGCGCGGGTCTACTGGACATTGAAGCTGATCGGCCATGGCCAGCAGGCCATTCTCGATGGCGGCTTCCGCGCGTGGAGCGCCGACCCGTCGCGATCGATCGAAGCCGGTCCATCCGCGCCAAATCCGGCCGAGCCCTATCCCGTCGTCGTGCAGCAGCGGCTGCGCAGCACCGCCGATGCCGCCCTCGTCGCCTCGAAGAGCAGGCTCGCGACCCTGGTCGACGCCCGTTCGGCGAGCTATTTCGAGGGCCGCGAGAAGGCTGCGGAAGCAACGCGCGCTGGGCATATTCCTGGCGCCATTTCGCGTGACTACGCAGAGGCCTTCGATCTCTCGACCGGCCGTCTGAAAGCAGCAGGCGATCTGTCCGCCCTGTTCTCCGGCGTGCCGAACGGACCGGCGATTTCCTATTGCAACACAGGCCACACCGCAGCGCTGAACTGGTTCGTGCTCTCTGAGCTTCTGGGGAACGACGAGGTGTCGCTCTATGACGGCTCGATGACCGACTGGACGCAGGATTTGGAACGCCCGGTTGCAACGAGGGATAGTCAGGCGGCCTGATAACGCCGAGCGGAGGCGCGCGTTGACGCGCGCCTCCGCTCGCGCCCTGCCTGAATCCAGTTGTCGTTCGCCCCTTTCAGACCAGGCTCGACCGCGAGGGCCTATGCCGGGCAATCCGGTAGACGGCCGCCGGCGGGATGTTGCGCAATGTCGAGCCGATGCGGGTCGCGCGAAGGCCGAGGCGCTCCAGGATCGGCTTCGGGATGGGGCAGCGCGTCGTATAGGTAACCTGATAGAAGGCGCCACCCGGTCGCAAATAGCCAAACGCGCCCCTCAGAATGGCGATGACCTGTCGCGGCGACATCGAGAGCACGGGAAGGCCGCTGATCACGGCGCCAGCCCCTCCTGCTTCGTAAAGAGCGGCTTCGCGAAGGCGTGAAGCGTCCATCCAGCGCACACGGGCTTCGGGAAAGCGCATTTCGAGCAGCTGCGCAAAATCGGACCCGCACTCGACGAGCCTCAGGTCGTGCTCGGGCATGCCGCGCCTGATGAGCGCCTAGATAAACGCGCCGGTTCCCGGTCCAAGTTCAATGACGGGCCCGGTTTCCGGCGTGATCTCCTGTGTCATCAGATCCGCCAGTGCGGTGCCCGACGGCGTCACCGAAGCGACACGCAACGGCGCACCAATCCAGGCGCGGAAGAAAGACCAGTTGTCAGAATCCCGCATGCCGGCCCTCTGCCCGGAGGTGTCTTCAGGCGCAATGCGGAGGCTTCGCCCGGCGCAGGGTGGCATTCTCGATGACATGTGCAGTCCATCCCAGTGGCGGCCACCGCAACGGTTGAGCGGGCCCGGAGCTTCCATGAGTGCACCACCCTTGTTTCGCGGCGCTGTCGGCACCGATCCCACGACCGGATTGAGCCAACCTGTCATGCAGAGGCGTAGGGGCGTGGCGGGCTCGACGAGGCCCGAATGAACTCCCCCGGCGAAGTCGGGATCGGCCTGTCATGCAAGGTTGGCGCAATCCGCAGTCGTTAGGCGGCTCCCCCTGAGGAGCGGGAGATTCCGCGTTGCGCATCTTGTTGGTCGAGGATGAGCCGGCAATGGCCTCAGCCCTGCGCAGTGCGCTGACCCGCCAGGACATGATCGTCGACCATCTGGCGACCAGAGCGGATGCAGAGGCGATGCTGAGCGAAAGCCGCGGCATCTATGATGCAGTGCTGCTTGACCGCCAATTGCCCGATGGCGACGGCCTGGATCTGGTCCGAAGACTGCGGGCGAAGGGCGATACGGTGCCTGTCCTCATGCTGACGGCGCGCGGGGACCTGATCGACCGGGTCGCGGGTCTCGACCATGGAGCCGATGACTATCTCGGCAAGCCCTTCGCTTTCGAGGAACTTCTGGCGCGGCTGCGCGCACTCCTGCGCCGGCCTCCCGGCATGCGGTCCGATACTGTGCGGATCGGTCGCCTGTCCTTCGATTTCGTCCACCGTGAGACCCGCGTGGCAGGCCAGATGCTCGCCATGCCGCGGCGCGAATTGCTGGTGCTCGAATCCCTGATGCGCCGGATGGGGCGAATGGTCTTGCGAACCTTCCTGATGGAGGCGGTGTTCGGCCTGGATGACGAGATCCAGTCCAATGCGCTCGATACCCATGTCTCTCGCCTGCGCCGCAAGCTGGCTGAAGCCGATGCCGGCGCGACGATCGATGGGATTCGCGGAGTAGGCTACCTCATCCGCGAAACCACCTGACGATGAATGGCGGGCATTCCCTCAAGCGCCGGCTGATCGGGCGGCTCATGGCTTTCCAGGCGGCCGCCATCATGCTGATCGTCGCTGGCCTCTTCGCCACAGGGGCGTTGTTCGACTTCTCGTCGGTCGAGAGCACCATCGAAACCCTGAGGGGTGCGGTGGTGCGCGGACCGACCGGCAAGTTGGTGCTGCGGCCCACGCGCGAATTGACGCGGATGCGGGCCGCGAATCCAAATCTCTGGTTCGTCATCCGGGACCGCACGGGCCATCGCGTATCCGAAGGAGCCGTCCCCGCGGATTTCAGCCAGCTCGGCGACAGCCTCGATCACATCGGCCAGGCCCGGCTCGGCTGGAATATCGGCGATCCTCCTCGCCCCACGGCACGAATCAGATGGGTCAGCAGCGCAGCCGGCGAAGTCCAGGTCGTGACCGGCACCGAGACCCGGGCATCGCTCTATCTTGTGACCCTGGGCATGAGCCTCGTGTTCCTTAAGGAGGTTCTGCCCGTTCTCGCCGTGATGGCGGTCGCTGCCCTTCTCGCCACTCCGCTGGTGGTCCGAGGAGCCTTGGCTGGATTGGGCAGGGCAGCGGAGCAGGCCGGGCGCATCGAGATCGACCGGCGGGGCGTTCGCTTGCCCCTTGATGACGTGCCGGCCGAGATCGCGCCGCTGGTCACGGCGGTGAATGCCGCCCTTGGACGTCTCGACCGGGGCTACGAGCAACACAAGCGCTTCCTCGCGGCAGCCGCGCATGAACTGCGGACACCCGTCGCCATTCTCAATACGAGGCTGGCATCTCTGCCTGCGGGCGAAGAAAAAGTGCGCCTCCTCCAGGATGTCGCGCGCCTGGCGACCATGATGGAGCAGCTTCTCGACCTTGAGCGACTCGATCAGCAGACGGACACGTTCACGCCCATGGACCTCAACGCGATTGCGAAGCGGGTCGTGGTCGACCTCGCCCCCCTGGCTTTCGCCGCAGGCTATCAGATGGAGTTCAAGCCTGAGGGAGATGCGGTTACGGTCATTGGAGATTCGCTCTCAGTCGAGCGAGCCCTGACCAATCTGGTCCAGAACGCGATCGAGCATGGCGGCCGCGCCGGAACGATTGCCGTTCGCGTCGGTCACTCCGCGATCATCGACATCCAGGACGAAGGATGCGGCATTCCACGCGAGCAGCGCGAACGTGTCTTCGAGCCCTTTCAGAGGCTTCATGCGCAAAGCCGAGGCTCGGGCCTCGGTCTCAACCTCGTTCGCGAGATCATGCATCGTCACGGAGGCGAGGTGCTTGCGCTTGATTCAGCGTCGGGTGGTGCCTGTCTCAGGATGGTCTTCCCCCAGCCAGACCTGGCCCTCTGAGCCCGCAGCTATTTCCAGAAGCCGTTGTCCTTCGCCCTCTCCCGCCACCTCCGGAGCTGGTACACCGCATGGCAATCATACGCCTCTCCTAAGCTGGAGCGTCCGTCCGTGCACGGATCGTAGGGCGCGCGGCCTGCGTGCCAGCGCCGCAGCTCCGCCTCGCAATCGACCGCTCGGCCGAAGCTGAAGCGCCCATCCCTGCAGGGCGAATAGGGCTCGCGTTCGTCCTGGACCGATCGCACGGGCGGCGCGTTGGCGGGCAATGCCGGAATCAAGCCGGATTGGGGATGCGCCTCCGCCGAAACGGCGGAGGTCGAAAGCGTCAGCAGGGCGGCGACGCCTCTGGCAATGCTGGTGCGAGCCCTGTCCATCGTGATTTCCCTGCGCGGCGAAGCAACAGCTGCCTTCGCCCGCCGGCATCGTCGCGGGGCTTGATTGAATGAACATTGCAAGTGACAAGGAATCCGACGGCTCTGCCTGCGATCCCGGCTGCAATTTGCAAAACCTCTAAAAACACGTCAAAGGAAGCGCCATATGCGCCGGCCCCGCCGCGCCCCTTCCTGATCCAGTGTCCGAGCTTGTCGCCGATGAACGCCGTCGCGCCGAAGATTTCTTTCGTCTCCCTGGGCTGCCCCAAGGCCCTCGTCGATTCCGAACGCATCATCACCTCGCTGCGCTCGGAAGGTTACGAGCTCAGCAAGAGCCATGCGGGCGCTGACCTCGTCATCGTCAATACCTGCGGCTTCCTCGACAGCGCCAAGGCGGAGTCGCTGGAGGCGATCGGCTCGGCCATGGCTGAGAACGGCAAGGTCATCGTCACCGGCTGCATGGGCGCCGAGCCCGAGCAAATCCGCGACGCCTTCCCGAACGTGCTGGCGATCACCGGCCCGCAGGCCTATGAGAGCGTCGTCTCGGCTGTGCATCAAGCGGTGCCGCCCAGGCACGATCCCTTTGTCGACCTGGTCCCGGACCAGGGCATCAAGCTCACCCCGAGGCACTACGCCTATCTCAAGATTTCAGAGGGTTGCAACAATCGCTGCAGCTTCTGCATTATCCCGAAGCTGCGCGGGGACCTGGTCTCGCGACCGATCGGCGATGTGCTGCGCGAGGCCGAGAAACTGGTCAAGGCTGGCGTCAAGGAGCTGCTGGTCATCTCCCAGGACACCAGCGCCTACGGCCTCGATGTCAAATATGCCCCCTCGCTCTGGAAGGATCGCGAGGTCCGCACGCGCTTCTTCGAGCTGGCGCGGGAACTCGGCCAGATGGGGGTCTGGGTGCGGATGCACTATGTCTATCCCTATCCGCATGTCGACGAGGTCATCCCGCTGATGCAGGAAGGGCTCATTCTGCCCTATCTCGATATTCCCTTCCAGCACGCATCTCCCAGCGTTCTCAAGGCGATGAAGCGCCCGGCTCACCAGGACCGCACGCTCGACCGCCTGCGCAAATGGCGCGAGATCTGTCCCGATCTCGCCATCCGCTCGACCTTCATCGTCGGCTTCCCAGGCGAGACGGAAGAGGATGTCCAGTTCCTGCTCGACTGGCTGAAGGAAGCAAAGCTCGAGCGCGTCGGCTGCTTCAAATACGAGCCGGTCAAGGGTGCGCCTGCCAATGATCTCGGCCTGCCGCTGATCCCGGAGGACGAGAAGGAAGCGCGCTGGCATCGTTTCATGAAGGCGCAGGCAGAAATCAGCACCCGGATCGTCAAGAGCCGGGTCGGCAAGCGCATTCAGGTGATCATCGACGAGGCCGGCCCAACGGTCGCCAAGGGCCGCTCGAAATGGGATGCGCCCGAGATCGACGGCAATGTCTATGTTGCGAGCCGTCGGCCGCTCAGGGCCGGCGACATCGTGACCGTGAAGATCGAGCGGGCCGACGCTTATGATCTGCACGGAATGGCGGTCTGATCGGGCCGGGCTGCTTGCGCAAGGGGCGCGGATGATCTGTCGCCGCGCCGCATGATTGAGGACCTCGCTACCTCAGGCAGGTCCGAAGGAGCGCGACCGCACGCATCGGCGGGCTCCGTGTCGGAGGCGGCGCGCTACGGATATGCCTTGCGCCATTTGCGCGGCCACCGCGGAGCTCGACGGCGCGAGTGAGCCGCGCCTTCCCCGATGGGGCTTCGCGCAGCAGCTGAAACACCGAAGGGGCGCTTGCGCCCGCTGCACCCTCACCGTCCCGACGACCTCCGTCGCCGCCGCTGCTTTGCTGAGCCATTGCGACCGTCGAAATGGTGAGAGAGGCCAGGAGCAGACCGGTGAAGCGAAGTGTCCGGTTCATGACATGTCTCCCGAATGAGGGTCAGCAACGGCTGCCCCTCATTGGTCGCATCATCTCCGGAACAGGTTCACACGCTTCGCAACGATGACTGGTTCTGCCGTCGCCTGGCGGAACCGAGGCGCCCGAGCCACCAGCCAAATCTCTGCGCGAGCATGGCCAGCGCCACCGCATAACCGAACAGGGCGAAGATCCAGCTCGTGGTCGTGAGGCTGAGCGCCCCCAGCACCAGCGCCGACCGTCCGAGCACTTTTAGGACCGCACGGGTGGTGGAACCCTTGGCGGCGCTCAGCCGTGCCGCTCGCCCGATATCACCGGCGTTGTCGGCAACCGCGAGAACCTGGCGCAGGCCGGCCTGGCCGGTACGGGCATAGAGCGCGCCGGCATCCTGCCCAAGCGTGGCAAGGCGCGTCATCGCCGCCGGCCGCACGATCGCAGCCGAGGATGCGCGGGCTGCTGCCAGGTCGAAGCGCGCAGCTGCGGTGAGACTGGCCGTCAGAGCCGGAAGATCGACGGCTCCCGCGGCCATGCGGGTGAGATTGGCCGTCAGCTTTGGCGAAAGCATGCCGGCCTTGGCCGTTGCCTTGACGACGCTGAGACCGCCACGCGCCGGCAGGCCGCTGCCCAGGCTCGCCCATGTCGCAACGCTCAGAGCGAGCCCGCCCGCGGCCAGCACCAGGACGACATAATCCGTTGTCTCGCCGCGGAGCAGTTTCTGGCCTTCGCCGGCGAGGTCTCGCAGGTCGCCGACACCGACAACGTCGCTGACCACCGCCCCGGCGAAGCCGGCATTGCTCACGCGTTCGCCCGACACGAAACCGGACCCGAAATCCTTGAGCGCGCGTGTCGTCGCCTCGTTCTGCAAACGGGCGAGGCGTTCGCGCTGGTCCTCAGTGACGGTGATGCGATGCTCGGCGGCCAGATCGACAAAGCTGCCGCCAAGCTCGGTGTCGCCAGCGGCAATCGCGGCATCGATCTCCTCTGCGATGCGCCCGGACGCAAGCACGCCCTGCAGACGCAGGTCAGACAGGGCGACGGGATCATGGGCCGCCGCCTGCAGTTGCAGGCCATTCCATCCGCGCGGCAGCACCAATGCTCCCGCACCGATCAGCGCCGGCACGACACAAAGTGCCTGAATCGCCTTCTTCATCGTGCCCAGCCACCCGTCCTGCCGCCCTGGCGGCAGAACGCTTAGTCAGGAATCTGGGCAAGATTGCTGCGACGAGGCGTTGAACGCTACGGAATGAGGACCGTCGAGCCCGTCGTAGCGCGGCTCTCCAGCGTGCGATGCGCCTCGGCTGCATCCTTCAGCGGGAAGGTTGCGTTCACCGGTATCGTAACCTTGCCCGAGGTGACGGCGCCGAACAGGTTCTTCGCCATCTCGACCATGGTCTCGCGCTTTGCGGTGTGAGAGTTCAGTGTCGGACGGGTGACATAGAGCGAGCCCTTTGCAGCGAGGATGCCGAGATTGAACGCTTCGACCGCGCCCGACGCATTGCCGAAGCTCGCAAGCACGCCAAAGGGCTTGAGCGAGTCGAGCGAAGCCATGAACGTGTCCTTGCCGACGCCGTCATAGACCACGTCGCAGAGCTTTCCGCCGGTGATGTCCTTGACCCGCGCCGCGACATTCTCGTCGCGGTAGAGAATGACCTCGTCGGCGCCATGGGCCTTAGCGAGTTCGGCTTTGTCCTTGGAGCCTGCGGTGCCGATCACGGTCGCGCCAAGTGCCTTGCCCCACTGGCACAGGATCAGACCGGTGCCACCTGCGGCAGCATGCACGAGGATCGTGTCGCCCGGCTTGACCTTGTAGGTCCGGTGCAGCAGGTATTCGGCGGTCAAGCCCTTCAGCATCATGCTGGCAGCGACCTCAAAGGAGATCGAAGCCGGCAGCGCCACGGTCGACGCAGCCGCCACGATGCGCTCCTCGGCATAGGCTCCGAGCGTCGCAACGCAGGCGACGCGGTCGCCGGGCTTGAACTCGGTGACATTGGGGCCGACGGCAAGGACTTCACCTGCCGACTCATTGCCCAGCACGAAGGGCAGTTTGGGCGCCGCGTAAAGGCCCGACCGAAAATACGTGTCGATGAAGTTGAGGCCGATCGCGCGGTTCCTCACCAGAAGCTCGCCAGGCCCGGGGGCCGGCAACGTAACGTCCTCGTATTTCAGAACTTCGGGTCCGCCGGTCTGGTGAACGCGTATCGCCTTGACCATTGAAATCGCTCCATCACGTGAAGGCCGGACCATAGGGACTTGCATCGCATCAGCGCAACGGCCGGGCCGCGGGGCGGGCCGGCGCCCAACGCCGGGCCGGGCGGACGAGGGTGCAGGATCGGCGCGCGCCATGAGCGCTTCCGCCCTTCGCTACGGCTGATCGTCACGTGGCCTCAGTGTAAACCTGCGACGCAGCGCGGACTGGCCAGACGCCTTCGGGTCGGCTAGCCAAGTGTCATGACTTCGCGCGCTACGCTCCCGCATCCTGATCAAGCCGAGATCGCCATCGTCGGCGCCGGCGCCGTTGGGCTGGCCGCCGCGCTCGCCTGTGCGGCAGATGGCTGGCAGGTCACCGTATTCGGCCGCCCGGTCGCCCCGCGAGACGGTCGCACCGTGGCGCTGCTCGACGGCTCCTGGCGCATGCTCGCCGAGCTCGGCTTGCTTCCGGCCCTCGATGACAAGGCGGCTCCGCTCGCGGTGATGCGCCTTGTCGATGACACCGGCAGCCTGTTCCGGCAGCCACCGGTCGAGTTCTACGCGTCCGAACTCGGGCTCGACGCTTTCGGCTGGAATGTCGAGAATGCCGATCTCGTTGCCGTGCTGGCCGCGCATGTCGAGGCCAACCCGAATATCCGGACCGTGCCCCATATGGTTTCGGCGATCGAAGCCGCTGCTGACGGCGTCAGGATTTCCGGTGCCGAGTTCGGGCCCTTCCGCGCCGGGCTGGTGATCGGCGCGGACGGTCGCCAATCGCGCGTCCGGGACGCTGCCGGGATCACCACCAGGGACTGGCGCTATCCGCAGACTGCCTTGACGGCGATCCTCGGCCACCGCCGCGATCATCGTGAGACCTCGACGGAATTCCACACCCGCAGCGGCCCCTGCACGCTCGTCCCCCTGCCCGGCCGTCGCTCCTCGCTGGTCTGGATGCTCGAGCCGAAGGAGGCCGAGCGTATTGCCGCGCTGGACGATGCCACGTTCGCCCGCAGCGTCGAGACGCAGACGCATTCCCTGCTCGGGGCCATGATCGTCGAGGGGGCGCGTGGACGCGTTCCCATGGGCGGCCTCTCGGTCACACGTTTCGGGGCGAACCGGATGGCATTGATCGGGGAAGCAGCACATGTCTTCCCGCCGATCGGCGCTCAGGGGCTCAATCTCGGCCTGCGCGACGTCGCAGCCCTGCGTCGTGTCCTGCAGGACGCTGACGACCCGGGCAGCGACGCGGTGATGACCGCCTATGATTCGGCACGGCAAACGGATGTGCGGCTACGTACCGGCGCGGTCGACGCCCTGAACCGGACCTTGCTGACCGACCTGCTCCCGGCCGATCTGATGCGTGGCGCAGGTCTGCTCGCGCTCTCGCAAATCGGGCCGTTGCGCCGGATCGTCATGCGCCAGGGCTTGGCCGGCGGCATGGCCAACTGAGCAGCCCGCTGTCAGTCCCCCCTGTCGGGTTCTGCCTGCAGCAACTCCTGATCACCGCCGCTCGACGGAACGCGCAGCAAGGCTGGCGCGTGTTCCCGGAAAACCGGGGCCAATGGCAAGGGTGTCGAGACAAGGCGCCTGCCTCCCGGCTCCTCTGCCTGGTTGTCGAGCTGGCCGCGCGCAGTCAGGTGCGGATCGGCCAGCGCCTCCTCGAGGCTGCGCACGACCGTGCAGCAGCAATCGCGCGGCTCGAGATAGCTGCGCCAGTACGGCGCCGGCTCCGACGCAATGATGGCGGCGATCGCGGAGCGCGTCGCCTCCGGGTTCATGCCGTCATCGCGCAGGGCGGGATCGAGCGAAATCGCCTCGCAAAAAACCTCCCAGAATTTCTGCTCCAGAGCGCCGACCGCGAGAAACCAGCCATCGCCGGTCGCATAGAGCCCGTAGCGCGGGCTTCCGCCGGTCAGGAGCCCCTCGCCGCCTTCCGGCCAGTTCCCGGTCACCTGCCCCTGGGCAAGGCTGTACCAGGTGAAGGTCGGCATCGCGTCGCTCATGGCGATGTCGAGATGACAGCCGCGACCGGTACGCTCGCGCTGGCGCAGCGCCAGCAGGATGTTGAGCGCCGCCGGCATCGCCCCGCCTCCGATATCGGCAACGAGTGTCGGCGGCAGCGGTGGCGGCTCGCCGCGCTTCAGCGATTGGCCGAGCAGCCCGCCGATCGCCTGATAATTGATGTCGTGCCCAGCATCTTGGGAGCGCGGCCCAGTTTGGCCATAGCCGCTGATCGAGCAATAGATCAGCCGGGGATTGATCGTGTGGAGGGCTTCGAAACCGAGACCAAGCCGCTCCATCACGCCAGGGCGGAACTGCTCGATCAGGATGTCGGCGCGTTCGACCAGAGGGCGCAACAACTCAACGGAATCGGACGACTTCAGGTCGATCTCGATGCTCTTCTTGCCGCGGTTGAGCGCGGCGAAGGGAGCCGAGGTCTCGCCGAAGCGCGGCGGGAAGCGGCGGAGGTCCTCGCCGCCCGGCCGCTCGATCCGGATGATCTCGGCACCCGCCTCGGCCAGGAACAGGCTCGCGAGCGGGCCCGGAAGCAGTGTCGAGAAATCCAGAACCAGAAGGTCGTCGAGCGGCAGCATCGCGATCCCGGGGATTGGACGGGCGCAGGGCAGCCGTCAGGGAAACAGGTCAGCCGCCATCCTGCCCGTCTTCACCAGCCACAGGAAGCCCGTCAGCGTCACCATGGAGACGATGGTGCCGACGAGGATGCAGGCCGAGGCGCGCTCGACGCCGACCTTGTACTGCGTCGAGATCACGAAGATGTTCAGGGCCGGCGGCAGCGCCGCCATGATCACCGCCGCATAGACCCAGGGATCGGCGAAGTTTCCGAGCGCCGAGAGCAGCACCCAGACCAGGAGCGGGTGCAGGATGAGCTTGACCGCAACCAGGGCCGGCACTTCCGCGGGCATCGACCTCATTGGCCGCAGTGCCACCGTGACGCCAAGCAGGAACAGCGCGCAAGGAGCCGCCGCCTGCGACAGCCAGAGCGTCATCTTGTCGAGTGCAGTCGGCAATTCGAGCTTGGTGTAACTCGCAATCACGCCGGCCAGGGTCGCGAGATTGAAGGGGTGCGTCACCACCTTCCAGAGCACCTCGCTGGCCGTCGCGAGAAAACCCTTCTTCTCGACGCCGGCCAGGGCCATCAGGAAGGGCACCAGCGAAAACAGCAGAATATTGTCGAAGACGAAGATCAGCGCCACCGGCGCGCTTGCGACCGGCCCGAGGGCGGCCAGGATCAGCGGTGGGCCCATATAGCCGATATTCGAGTAGGAGCCGGCGACAGCCTGCATCACTGCCTGCGGCATATGCCCCCGCGTCGATTTCAAGCCGATGAGGAACGAGAGCGAGAAGACACAGAAGGTGGCGAGCGTCGTGGCGCCAACAAATCCCCAGTTCGAGAGTTCGCTCAGCGGCTTGTCGGCAATCAGGCGGTAGAACAGCGCCGGCAGGGCGATGTAGATCAGGAAGTACTGCATCCAGGCCAGCCCCTCTTCGGGGAGCCGCTTGTAGCGCCCGACAGCAAAGCCAAGGACGATCAGGCCGAAGAACGGCGCGACCAGATTGAACAGGCTGGCAAGCTCGGCCATAAACGCTGGAACCTCGGGCGGGCGCACCTCCCCGGATGGCAGGCAGGCGCATCGCCGCGGTTTAACGGGTTGAAAGCCAACGGCAAAGCCGCGCAGCGCATCGCTCACATCCGGGCAGCGCATCCCCTAGGAATATGATCAGCCATCGTTTTTGGTCTTTTTTCCTAGGTTATTATTCTTATCTCGATTCCTCGCTCGCTGCAAAAGGCCAATGGACGGGCGCTGCATGGTCCGGCACATTCGCTGCAACGCACCATGGAGCCCACCATGCCGACCAAGACGCCGCGCCAGTTCTTCCGCCCGCTCGCCATTGGCGCGCCGGAGCCCTTGCGGGAGCTGCCGCTGAAACTGGAGCGCATGATCCATTTCGTGCCCCCGCATCTTGAAAAGGTCCGCGCCAAGGTCGGCGAGCTCGCCGGTCAGGTCGATATCGTGCTCGGCAATCTCGAGGATGCGATCCCGGTCGACGCCAAGACGGCGGCGCGCGAGGGCTTCATCATGATGGCTAAGTCCGTCGACTTCGGCGCGACCGGCCTATGGACGCGGGTCAATGCCCTGAACTCGCCCTGGTTTCTCGACGACATCAGCACGATCATGTCCGAGATCGGCGGCAAGCTCGATGTCGTGATGGTGCCGAAGGTCGAGGGCCCGTGGGACATCCATTATGTCGACCAGCTTCTCGCCCAGTTCGAGGCGCGGCATCAGCTCCGCAAGCCGATCCTGATCCACGCCATTCTGGAAACGGCAGAAGGCGTGAAGAATGTGGAGGCCATCGCCACCGCCTCACCGCGCATGCACGGCATGAGCCTTGGCCCCGCCGATCTGGCCGCTTCGCGCGCCATGAAGACGACCCGCGTCGGCGGCGGACATCCCGAGTACAAGGTAATCGCCGACCCCTCCCCCGAAGGCGGCGCTCGCGCCGTCGCCCAACAGGATCTCTGGCACTACACGCTGGCGAAGATGGTCGACGCCTGCGCTTCCGCCGGGTTGAAGCCATTCTACGGCCCCTTCGGCGACTTCTCGGATGCGGCCGCCTGCGAAGCCCAGTTCCGCAACGCCTTCCTGCTCGGCTGTGCCGGCGCCTGGACCTTGCATCCCTCGCAGATCGAGATCGCCAAGCGCGTCTTCAGTCCGGATCCCGGAGAGGTTGCGTTCGCACGACGGATCCTGGAGGCCATGCCCGACGGGTCGGGCGCGGTCATGATCGACGGCAAGATGCAGGATGACGCCACCTGGAAACAGGCCAAGGTCATTGTCGATCTGGCCCAACAGGTTGCCGCTCGCGATCCGGCTCTCGCCGAGCGCTATGGATTGCCGCCGAACTAGCGGCTTTCGGCCGTTGATCTTGACCTATTTGCGACGCAATCCTACCGCATGCGCGAGATGGCGACGTTAGCCGGCAGTATGAGAGCCTGCCGGCTTGAGGACGATCAAGGCGAGACATGGAAGCGCGTTCAGCGAAATTCCGGATCGGGCAGGTGGTGAAACACCGTGTCTATCCGTTCCGAGGGGTGATTTTCGACGTCGACCCCACCTTCTCCAATACGGAGGAATGGTGGCTGGCGATCCCGGAGAACCTGCGCCCGTCAAAGGACCAGCCGTTCTACCACCTCTTCGCGGAGAACGAGGAGACGGAATATGTCGCCTATGTTTCCGAGCAAAATCTCGTGATCGACGAATCCGGCCGACCGATCCGCCATCCGCAGGCCAAGGAGTTCTTTAGGCGCGACCGCAAGGGCCGCTATCTCATCGACAAGGCCGACCTGAACTGATCGCGCGGCCCTGCCCGACCAAAACATCGGCGCGAAGAGTGGCTTGCGGTGTTCGGGAAAGCCGATGCGAACACAGAAGCTTAGCTCATCAAACCTGATACGGGATCGGGCCCGACGGCCTGGCGTCGCCGCTCATGAAAAAGGCCGGCCCCTCGGGGCCGGCCTTTTCTGTTTGTGCGAACGGCAACCCGATCAGGGCTTGGGAGCAGCCGGAGCGCCGGGAGCGGGAGCCGCGCCGGGAGCCGCCGGTGCGCCCGGAGCCGCATTGGCGCCGCCGCCGCCGAGACGCTGGCGCAGCTCTTCCTGGCGCTTGGACAGCTCGTCCTGAAGCTGCTTCTGCTGTTCCTCGAGCACCTTCGGGTCGATCGGGGCGCCGTCGAAACCCTTGCCGAAATCGGCGAGCGGAATCGAGAAGGTCACCTCGCGGCCCGTCTGGTTCTGGACGCTGATGTTGAGCGTGTTGCCCTTCTTCATCGCGTTGATGACATCGTCCTTTACCTGCGCCTCTGCGAAACAGCCGTTCGGGAAGCAGATGGCATAGCGGCCGGGCACCGGCTGCGCCGTGTCGACGCCGAAGCGGACACCAGGCTGCAGCATCAGGCCGAGCGGCATCAGGAAGCGCACGATCCGGCTCGGATCGCCCTTGACGTCATAGACGGCAACCGCGAGCACCGGCTGGCCCTGGTCCGAGACGAAATCGCGCGTCGTGTAGCAGATTTCCTTGTTGTTGGCCTGGTCCTTGCCGCAAACCTTGGTCCAGCTGGTCTGGGACGGCTCGGGCTTGACCTGAACGACTGTCGGACCACCCTGCTGAGCTTGGCCGGCCGGCGGCTGCGCGGGCTGCTGCTGAGCCGGCGGCTGGGCCGGGCGCTGGGCAGGACGCTGCTGCTGGGCGATGGCGGCGACCGGGCTGAGGCCGATCACGGCGCTCATGGCCAGGCCGAACGCTCGGGCGGACAGGCGCTGAGACGGGCTGAACGAAGCGGTCATATGGTTTTCCTTACCAGGCGAATCTCGAAACACGACTTCGCAAGCCGCGCGCATCATTGTCGACGGGCTCAATCGCTCACGCGCGCCAGCCCCTGGAAGGCCGTGCACATCGGTTGCGATTGCGGCGTTTGAATGACACCTCGCGCTGCGTTTAGCGAGTTCTGCTGCAGGTTTCCAGTCTGAACAGCTTACGTGACGGCCGGCAAGCCGTGTTATTCTTGCCGCTGGGAATCAGGTCAGGCAATGGGTTCATATCTTGCGCCGGCTGCAGCGATTGGCGTTGCGGTACGGCATATCTTCGCAGTTCTTGCCGTCGTTCTGGCGGTGGGCGCCGTTGCGCGCGCCGAATCGCCATCGATCGATCACGCCATCGCCATGCATGGCGAGCCTGCTCTGGCGAAGGGTTTTGCGCATTTGCCCTATGCCGACCCGGCCGCTCCCAGGGGTGGGCGAATCATTTTTGGCCTGCAGGGCACCTTCGACAGCCTGAACCCGCTGGTGGTGCTGGGCGTCGCCCCGGACGCAGTGCCCCGCTATGTGCAGCAGAGCTTGCTCTTCCGCTCGGCTGACGAGCCCTTCACGGCCTATGGCCTGTTGGCGAGCAAGGTCGAGCTCAATGACGACCGCACGCGGCTCGCCTTCGAGATCGACCCGCGGGCCACCTTCTCGGATGGTCAGCCTGTCACCGCCGAAGATGTGCGCTTCACCTTCGACATGCTGAGGACCAAGGGTAAGCCATTCCATCGCTCCAGCCTCGGGCGCGTGACCAGGGTCGAAGTGCCCTCTCTGCGCCGGATCGAGTTCGAGCTCGGCGACGGCTCCAACCGTGAATTGCCGCTGGTGATCGGCGCCATGCCGATCTTCGCCAAGCACGCGACCAATGCGGAAACCTTCGCCGAGACCAGTTTCAAGCCCGCTCTCGGCTCCGGCCCCTATCTCGTGAGTGACGTGAAGCCGGGCGAGGCACTGACCTTGAAGCGGCGCAGCGGCTTCTGGGCCGAGGATCACCCGCTGACTCGCGGTCTCTTCAACGCCGACGAGATCCGCTACGACTTCTATCGAGACGCCAATACGCTCTTCGAAGCGTTCAAGGCCGGACTCTACGATATCCGTCTCGAGGGCGACCCGACCCGCTGGATGACAGGCTACGATGTTCCCGCCGTGCGCGATGGCCGCATCGTCCGGGAGGCCCTGCGCTTCGAGGCGCCGAAGGGCATGACCGGCTTCGTCTTCAACACGCGCCGCACGGTCTTCGCCGATGTCAGGGTACGCGAGGCGCTCGGCATCCTGTTCGATTTCGAGTGGGCCAATCGCAACCTGTTCCACGGGGTCTATCGCCGGGCCGGCAGCTTCTTCGCGGATTCGGAACTCTCCGCGCTCGGAGTAGCGGCCGATGCCCGCGAGAAGGCACTGCTCGCGGGCTTCCCGGGAGCCGTCCGGGAGGACGTTCTCGCCGGAACCTGGACGCCCTCGGCGACCGACGGTTCCGGGCGTGACCGTGATCAGGCGCGCAAGGCGCTCGATCTGCTGCAGGGAGCTGGCTATGCCCTGCAGGATGGCGTGTTGCGCCACAGCAAGAGCGGCGAGGCACTCACCTTCGAGATCACCGTCACCAGCCGGCCGCAAGAGCGGCTTGCGCTGAACTACGCGACGTCGCTGACCAGGCTCGGCATCGCCGTCACGGTCAGGCTGATCGACGATGTGCAATATTGGCGCCGCCTTTCCACCTTCGATTTCGACATGATCCAGTGGACATGGCCGGCCTCGGCCTCTCCCGGAAACGAGCAGGTCGGGCGCTGGGATTCGAGCAATGCCGAGCGCAAGGGCTCGCTGAACTATGCCGGCGTGAAATCTCCGGCAGTCGACGCGGTATTGAAGACGCTGCTCTCCGCCCGCGAACGCGCCGATTTCGTTGCCTCGGTGCGCACGCTCGACCGGCTTCTGATCTCCGGGTTCTATGTCGTACCGCTCTACTATTTGCCTGAGACCTGGCTCGCTCGTTCACGCGATGTCGTGCTGCCCGCTCGCAGGCCGGCCTATTTCCTGTCCACCGAAGTTCTGGCCCGCGTCCCGGCGCTGCCGGCTCCGGCGAACTGAAGGATCGTCGATGCGGGCCGACTTCGACGACGCTGCTGCCCTGCTAGACGGCCTCGATCTCGATACCTTGCTGCAGGCCCTGGTGCGCAGCCGCGGCTACGAGACAGCGCTGCGCGATCCCCCCGGACGCCGCAGCTGGAGCGACGAGCAGCCCCGCTCCCTCAGCTTCGTGGATCTCGACGACCGGGTCGCACGGCTCGCCGGGCTTCTGAGCACCAATCACGCCCAGCCCGGCGCGAGCGTCGCGATCCTTGCTCCGCTGGGGCCCGAGGCACTCGTTTCCATTCTGGCCGCCTTGCGTGCGGGCCTCTCGCCGCTGATGTTGCCGCTCCACGCCAATGAACTGGAACTGCTGCGATTGATTGAGGCATCGGGCGCCGTGATGGCTCTCGGTGCCGGCCGCATTGGTCATGTTCGCCCGTTGCTGATGCTGCGCACGCTTGCCATGCGCGCCTTCGGAACACGCTTCGTCGGCGGTTTCGGCCGTGACATTCCCGATGGCGTCGCTCCGCTCGATGCCCTGATTGCAAACGGCGTGCGCCACCCCCTGCCGGAATCGACGGAACGCCCGGCCCTGCAGGTCGTCGACAGCAGGAGCTTTGCAGGACCGCAGGCCATCTCGGAACGCGTGTTGCTGAGCAAGGCACTGGAGATCTCGCGCCTGCTGAAGCCGCTGGCCTCGTCACGGATCATCACCACGCTGGTCGGCGGCGACCTTGCTGCGCTGGCCTCCGGGCCAGGCATGGCGATCCTGACCGGTGTCGAGTTGCTGCCGCTCGGCCTGTTCAGCCTCGGTGACCTGCATGCCTGCCTCGAAGGCGGGCGGACAGCGCATCTGGTGCTTCCGGGGGCCATGGAGCCAGCCTTGGCGCGCTCGAAACTGGCGAGCCACCCTGCTCTCGCCAGCCTGGTCTTCGTGCAACGGCCAGCCGAGGCACGCTCCTATCCGGCCATCGATCGTCCCGATCTCGCGATCGTCGATGTCGACGTGCGCTCGGCGACCGAGATCGACGTCGTCAGGCGCTAGCCCAAGATGAAGGCGCGCGTCCTTGTAGGCGAAGCAATCCCCTCACGGAGGCCCAGATTGCTTCGCACTCCTCGCATTGACAGGCGAGGAGAAGGCCAGCGCCTCCGACTGATGATCACGCCGCCTTCTTGCGCTCGGCAATGCGCGCCAGATCGGTCAGCAACCGGCGCGTGCCCTTGAGCCGCTGCTCCGCCGTCTCGAAATCGTCGATGAAGACGACGCGCATGTCGGGACGGACCTTGGCCAGCGTTCCCTGCTTCGCGACATAGCCGACCAGCCCCTCGGGATTGGCGAACTCGTTGTCGCGGAAGGCAACGATGATGCCCTTCGGTCCGGCCTCGACCTTCTCGACATTGGCCCGGCGGCAAAGCGCCTTGATCGCCACGATCTCCAGAAGTTGCTGTACCTCTTCCGGCAGCGGCCCGAAACGGTCGACCAGCTCGGCACCGAAGGACTGAATCTCGCCATCCTCGTCGAGCGTCGAGAGCCGCTTGTAGAGGGTCAGGCGCAGCGTCAGGTCGGTGACATAGTGCTCGGGAATCATCACCGGCGCACCGATCTGGATGCTTGGCGACCATTGGCTTTCGGCAACGATGTCGATGCCCGCCTTGAGCTGCGCCACCGCCTCCTCGAGCATCTGCTGGTAGAGTTCGTATCCGACCTCCTTGATGTGCCCGGATTGCTCGTCGCCGAGCAGGTTGCCGGCGCCTCGAATGTCGAGATCGTGGCTGGCGAGCTGGAACCCAGCCCCCAGCGTATCGAGCGATTGCAACACCTTCAGCCTGCGCTCGGCCTGCTCGGTCAGCTTGCGGTTGGCCGGCATGGTGAAGAGTGCATAGGCGCGGATCTTCGAGCGACCGACGCGACCGCGCAGCTGATAGAGCTGGGCAAGGCCGAACATGTCGGCGCGATGCACGATCAGGGTGTTCGCCGTCGGGATATCGAGCCCGGACTCGACGATCGTGGTCGAGAGCAGAACGTCGTACTGGCCCTCATAGAAGGCCGTCATCACGTCCTCGAGTTGGCCCGCCGCCATCTGGCCATGGGCAATGCCGACCTTGGCCTCGGGCACCTGCTTGTCGAGGAAGTCCTTGACCTCGGCGATGTCCTCGATACGCGGCACGACATAGAAGCTGCGGCCGCCACGATAGCGCTCCCGCAGCAGCGCCTCGCGCACGATCAGCGGATCGAACGGCGTGACGAAGGTCCGCACGGCCAGCCGGTCGACCGGCGGTGTCGCGATGATCGAGAGCTCGCGCACCCCGGTCATGGCGAGTTGGAGCGTGCGTGGAATCGGCGTGGCCGACAGCGTCAGCATATGCACCTCGGCGCGGAACTCCTTCAGGCGCTCCTTGTGGTTGACGCCGAAATGCTGCTCCTCGTCGACGATGACGAGACCGAGATCCTTGAACGCGACGCCCTTGCCGAGCAGCGCATGGGTACCGACGACGATGTCCATTGTGCCGTCGGCGATGCCCTGCTTGACCGCCTTGAGATCTGGCGCCGAAACGAAGCGCGAGGCCTGGCCGACCTTCACCGGCAACCCGGCAAAGCGCTCAGCAAAATTCCGGTAGTGCTGGCGGGCGAGCAACGTCGTCGGCACCACGACCGCGACCTGCTTGCCGGCAAGCGCCGTCGTGAAGGCAGCGCGCAGCGCCACCTCGGTCTTGCCGAAGCCGACATCGCCGCAGACCAGTCGGTCCATCGGCCGACCGGCGGCGAGATCGTCCAGTACCGCGTCGATCGTATTCTGCTGGTCCTCCGTCTCCTCGAACGGGAAGCGGGCCCGGAATTCATCATAGAGCCCGTCCGGCGGAACGAGGCGCGGCGCCTCCTTGAGCGCGCGGGCGGCGGCGATCTGGATCAGCTTGCCCGCCATCTCGCGGATGCGCTGCTTCAGCTTGGCCTTGCGCGCCTGCCAGCCGCCACCACCCAGTCGGTCAAGGGGAACCTCGGTGTCCTCCGAGCCATAGCGCGAGAGCAGCTCGATATTCTCGACCGGCAGGAAAAGCTTGGCATCGCCCGCATAGTGGATTTCGAGGCAGTCATGCGGAGCTCCGGCCGCCGTGATGCTCTGCAATCCGATGAAGCGGCCAATGCCGTGATCGACATGGACGACAAGATCACCCGGCGCGAGCGATGACAGCTCGGCGATGAAATCCTGCGGCCGGCGCGTCTTGCGGCGCGGGCGAACGAGGCGGTCGCCCAGGATGTCCTGCTCGCCGATGACCGCAAGCTTGCCGGCCTCGAAGCCAGCCTCGAAGCCCCAGACCGCGAGTGCCGTGGTGCCGGGCTTCAGATCGAAAGCTGCGCGTAGCGATCCCGTGGTCTGCACGGTCTTGAGGCCATGATCAGCCAGCACATGGGCCAGGCGCTCGCGGGAGCCCTCCGACCATGCCGCAAGGATGACGCGCCGGCCATCGGCCTGCAGCGCCTTCACATGGGCCACAGCAGCATCGAAGACGCTGCCGGCATTGTCGGCGCGCTCGGCTGCAAAGCTGCGACCCTGGCGGGCGCCGAGATCGACGATCAGCTTGCCGTCGCTGTCGGGCAGCTGGAACGGCGTCAGCGAGGCGACACCGGCATTGTCGATCACGCCGCGCCATTCGGCCGGAGACAGGTAAAGCGCATCGGGCGGCAACGGCTTGTAGGGCGTCCCTCCCGTGCCGCCCTGGTCGAGGGCGGCCTTGCGCGCATCGTAGTAGTCCTTGATCAGGCTGATGCGCTCGCCGACCGCGTCCTCGGCCTGCGCATCGAGGACCAGCGGTACATCCGGCAGATAGGTGAAGAGCGTGTCGAGCCGGTCGGCCAGCAGAGGCAGCCAATGCTCGAGCCCCGCGGGCCTGCGGCCTTCGCTGACCGCTTCGTAGAGCATGTCGTCGCGGCCAGGCGTACCGAAGCTCGCGATATAGGACTGGCGAAAGCGCTTGATGCTCTCGCTGGTCATCTGCGCCTCGGACATGGGTACGAGATCGAGTCCGCGCAACTGGCCTGTGGTGCGCTGTGTCTCCGGATCGAAGGTCCGGATCGATTCCAACGCGTCGCCGAAAAAGTCGAGGCGGATCGGCGCAGGCATGCCGGGCGGGAAGAGATCGACGATGCCGCCGCGCACCGCGAACTCGCCGGTCTCGCGCACCGTCGAGGTCCGCAGATAGCCGTTCATGTCGAGCCAGCGGGCAAGCTGCTCTGTATCGACCATGTTGCCCGGCGCGGCCGAAAAGCTCTCCGAGGCGACCTTGCCGAAGGCCGGCACCCGCTGGAGCGCGGCGTTGACCGTCGTCAGCAGCAGGCGCGGCTTCTCGCCGGACTTGGTCTTGGCCAGCCGCGACAACGTCGTCATGCGATGGGCCACGATCGCCGGTGCCGGCGAGACGCGGTCATAGGGCTGGCAATCCCAGGCCGGGAAGCTCATCACCTCCAGATCGGGCGCCACGAACTGGAGCGCATTCTCCAGAACCTGCAGTCGCTGCCCGTCCCGCGCGACAAAGACGAGCATCGCTGCGCCTTCCGCCTTCTTCGCCCGGGTCCGGACGAGATCGGCAAGGACGACGGCGTCGAACCCGTCGGGCACGCTGGCGAGCGTCGGCTTGTCGCCCCGCTTCAGCGCGTCGAGGATGCGGTCGATCTGCAGCTTGGCAAGCTGGGCGGGCGGCGGAATGCTCATGTCGGATTGTCGCTGCGTACTCAGACGTGAATCGGCTTGCTGTGATTGTGGAACGCCTTCAGCCGCCGGAACACAGCTGTATCGTAGTTCTCCGGCACCGCGGCCTCACCCGTGATCCAGGACAGCAGGTCTCGGTCGAGAACCTCGATCAACTGCTCGAACTCGTCGAGTTCGACATCGCTCAACGCGCCGATCTCGGCATCGGCAAAGCGGCCCATGATCAGGTCGGTCTCGCGCATGCCGCGATGCCAGGCCCGGAACAGGATCTTGCGACGGCGCGGATCGAGATCGGCACTGGTGCGGGAAGAGCCACTCATCGTAAGCCTCGCATGAAACGCAAACGGCGGAACGGGCCGGCCCCGTCGCGGAACCTGCCGATGCAGGCTATATAGCGATGGCGTCGGGGCGAGTCAGTGGCCGAACCGCCGCGTTTCCCGCAATTCCGGTTCCCGCCCGAGGCAGATGCGTCCTTCCCTGCTTGATCCACTCTTTGCTCCCGCAACGACATTGCCCGGCGTCGGCCCCAAGCTCGGCAAGCTGCTGGACAAGCTGCTCGGCGACGAGACACAGCCTGCGCGGGTCGTGGACCTGCTGTTCCACCTTCCCACAGGCGCCATCGATCGTCGCCCCAGCGCCAGCATCGCCGACGCTCCGGTCGGCGGTGTCGCGACCTTCTCGGCGCGTGTCACCGAGCATCGCCCCGCCCCGCCGGGCAAGGCCAAGGCCCCCTATCGCGTCATCGTCGAGGACGAGACCGGCGATGTGACCCTGGTCTTCTTCCATGCCGATGTCCGCCACCTCCTGCAGACGCTGCCGGTCGGCGAGTTCCGCATCATCTCAGGCAAGCTCGAGCTCTGGGACGGCATGCGCCAAATGGTCCACCCCGACCGCATCATGGATGCTCGGGCCTTCGCCAGCCTGCCAGCGATCGAGCCCGTCTACGGCCTGACGGAAGGCATCGGCCCCCGCGTCATGACGCGGATCGTGGCAGCAGCGGCGGAAAAATGCCCGGACCTCGCCGAATGGCAGGATCGCAGCTTTCTGCAGAAGGCCGGCTTCGCCTCCTTCGCCGAGGCGATCCGCGCCCTGCACCACCCGCCCGACCTGCGCGCCGTCGAGGGCGACACGATCGCACGCAGGCGCGTTGCCTATGACGAGTTGCTGGCGAGCCAGATCGCGCTTGCGCTTGTGCGCCGGCAGCAGAAGAAGGCAGCCGGGCGCGTCACCGCCGGAGACGGCCGCATACTCAAGGCGATCGAGGCGGCCCTGCCCTTTTCGCTCACCGATGGCCAGCGTCAAGCCGTGGCCGACATCCATTCGGACATGGAGAAGCCCGAGCGCATGCTGCGCCTGCTGCAGGGCGATGTCGGCTCGGGAAAGACCGTTGTCGCCCTGATGGCGATGGTCGCAGCCGCCGAGGCCGGCCGGCAATCGGTCCTGATGGCCCCGACGGAGATCCTGGCGCGCCAGCATGCCGAGCGGCTGGCGCCACTGGCGGACTCCGCCGGGCTCACGCTCGCCCTGCTGACAGGCCGCGAGAAGGGCGCTGGCCGACGCCAGGTGCTCGAGCGGTTGGCGAGCGGCGAGATCGCCATCGTGGTCGGCACCCATGCCCTGTTCCAGGAAGGCGTCGTCTTCCATGATCTCGCGCTGGCGGTGGTCGACGAACAGCACCGTTTCGGCGTCCACCAGCGCCTGATGCTGGGCTCGAAGGGCGAGGCCGTCGACGTGCTAGTCATGACCGCAACGCCGATCCCCCGCACGTTGGCGCTGACCTGGTTCGGAGACATGGATGTCTCGGTACTCGCCGAGAAGCCGGCCGGCCGCAAGCCGATCTCGACACGCGCGATCTCGCTCGAACGCTATGACGAGGTCGTCGGGGCCGTCGGCCGCGCGCTCGAGGCCGGCGCGCAGGTTTACTGGGTCTGCCCGCTCGTCCAGGAATCGGACACGCTCGATGTCGCCGCCGCGCAGGAGCGCTTCGAGGAGTTGCGCGGGCATTTCGGCGCAAGGGTCGGGCTGCTGCATGGCCAGATGCCCGGGCGCGAAAAGGACGCTGCGATGGCGGCCTTCGTTGCCGGCGAGACGCGCATCCTGGTTTCGACCACCGTCATCGAAGTCGGGGTCGACGTGCCCAATGCCAGTGTCATGGTGATCGAGCATGCCGAGCGCTTTGGCTTGGCACAGCTCCACCAGCTGCGCGGGCGGATCGGGCGCGGATCGGCCGCATCGACCTGTCTCCTGCTCTACAAGGGGCCGCTGGGCCCGGTCGCGGAAGCGCGGTTGACCATCATGCGCGAGACCGAGGACGGCTTTCGCATCGCCGAAGAGGATCTGCGCCTGCGTGGCGAAGGCGAGGTACTCGGCACGCGCCAGTCCGGCTCCCCCGACTGGCGCGTTGCTCGCCCCGAAATCGATGGCGATCTGCTGGCCGCCGCTCGCGATGATGCGCGGCTCCTGATCGAGCGCGACCCGCACCTCGCCGCGGAGCGCGGCGAGGCCGTCAGGACGCTGCTCTATCTGTTCGAGCGGGACGTCGCGATCAGGCTCTTGCGCGCGGGGTAGCACTCACGATCCTGCAGGAGATCAATCCCGATCAAGCGCCCCTAACGCGGGATCGGCATCGTCCGGTGCGCCTTCGTGAGAGCCACAATGGACCCAATCAGCAAAGCCGTGTGGTGCGTCGAGAGCCGCTTCGCCTCCGGGATCTCGCTCGACGAGATCGCCTCGGTCAGCGGCGTCTCGCGCTTCCATCTCTGCCGCGCCTTCGGCAACGCGACCGGCCGTTCGGTGATGCGCTATGTGCGCGAGCGCCGGCTGACCGAAGCCGCCCGGAGACTGGCGAATGGCGCACCCGACATCCTCTCCGTCGCGCTGGACTGGGGATACGGCTCTCACGAGGCCTTCACCCGCGCCTTTCGCGAGCAATTCGGCCTCACGCCCGAAGAACTGCGCGAGCGGCGCGATCTCTCGGCGCTCAAGCTCGTGGAGCCCATCGTCATGGACGCAAACCCAACCGTTATCCTGGAAGAACCTCGCTCACTGACCGGCAAGAGTATGCTCGTTGCCGGGTTCGGCAGCCGCTACACCTATGAGACCACAGCCGGCATTCCGTCGCTCTGGCAGAAGCTCTCTCCGCATTTCGGCCATGTCCCGGACCAGATCGGAAGCATCGGCTACGGCGTCTGCTACAACGCCGATGACGAGGGCAGCTTCGACTATCTTGCTGGCGTCGAGGTGAAATCCTTTTCCGACCTGCCACCCGAATTCGATCGCATCCGCATTCCCGAGCAGAACTATGTCGTGTTCCTGCATCACGGCCATATCTCGGGCATCAAGGGCACATTCGACGCAATCTGGCGCGACTGGTTGCCGAAGAAGGGCTGGAAAGCCTCGGAAGGGCCGAGCTTCGAGCGCTATGACGAGCGCTTCGATCCGCAAAGCGGTACCGGAACCGTCGAAATCTGGATTCCGTTGAAGGCCTGACGCCCCCCCGGATGGGAAAGGACGGCAAGTCCGCAGATCAGTTCTGGGACTTGCCGTTGCCTTGCGGCGCCTTCGAGCCGTTCTCGCCCGGCTGGATCAGCCCGGCGGACATGATGAGCTTGGCACCGTCCTCCACGGAGATCGAAAGCTCCACCACCTCGCGGCGCGGCAGGTAGAAGAAGAAACCCGTGGTCGGGTTCGGCGTGCAGGGCAGGAAGACGCCGATCTGCTCGCTGCCATCCGGCAGCCGTGAGCCGATCTCCGGCGCCGCCTCCTGCGAGATGAAAACGATGGACCACATGCCCGGCTGTGGGAACTGCACCATGCCGACCTTGCGGAACGAAGTGCCCGATTGCGAGAAGATCGTCTCGAAAACCTGCTTCACGCCCTTGTAGAGGCCGCGGATCACCGGCATCCGGTGCAGGATCGCCTCTCCCGCATCGAGCAGGGTACGTCCGACCAGGTTGGCCGTCAGGAAGCCGAGCAGGGTCAAGCCGATCAATCCGATCACCAGCCCGAAGCCCGGGATCGGATAGGGAAGATACGTCTCGGGCAAATAATTGTTCGGGATCAGCGGCTTCACCACCCCGTCGATCAGGTTGATGAACCACCAGGTCACCGAAGCGGTGATCGCCAGCGGCCCCGCGATCACGAGCCCGGTCAGGAAATAGCGGCGCAGCCGCGTGCCCGCAGTCGGCCGCAGCAAGTCCGGCTGAAGCATGAGGCTGGGATCAGGAGGGCCGTCTGATGTCATGGCGGTCCGGAATCCGATCTCCAAATGGCGTGCTTGCCTCGGCGGCGCTGCATCGCGATATGAGCAGGATAGCCGAGCCGGTGCTGCTGACCAGCCCCGTCTGACGTGCCGACGCGAATGCGGATGGATTTCGTGACCGAAACACCCCGGCAACTCCGCCGCTGGTACAGGCCGCTGATGTTCGCCGCTGGTTGGGTGTTCACGGGAATCGGGGTTATCGGCCTCGTGCTGCCGCTGATGCCGGGAACAGTCTTCCTGATTCTCGCGGCCTGGTGCTTTTCACGCTCCTCGCCTCGCTTCGAGGCTTGGCTGCTTGGCCATCCCAGACTGGGTCCGCATGTCCGTCGCTGGCGCGCAACCGGCGCGATCGACCGTCGGGCGAAATGGATCGCCTGCGGCTCCATGCTGTTCAGCTTCGGACTGGTGGCGCTGAGCGACGCTCCGCCTGTCGCGCTCTGGGCCAGCGGTGCCAGCCTGCTCGCAGCCGGAACCTATGTGGCGAGCCGGCCGGAGCCGACCCGCGAGGATTGATCACTCGACCGAGGAATGATCACTCGACAGTGACGGATTTTGCCAGGTTGCGCGGCTGGTCGACGTCCTTGCCCATGAAAACCGCTGTTTGATAGGCGATCATCTGGATCGGGACCGCATAGACGATCGGTGCGAACAGCGGGTCCATATCCGGCATCACGATCGTCACCTCGGGCTGGATGCCGCATTCGGCGGCGCCCTTGGCGTCGGTGATCAGGATGATCCGGCCGCCACGTGCCGCGACCTCCTGCATGTTGGAGGCGGTCTTCTCGAACAGCGTATCATGCGGTGCGATGACGATGACCGGCATGTCCTCGTCGATCAGTGCGATAGGACCATGCTTCAGCTCACCTGCCGGATAACCTTCGGCGTGTATATAGCTGATTTCTTTGAGCTTCAGGGCACCCTCGAGCGCCATCGGGAAGCTCGTGCCACGGCCGAGATAGAGCACGTCGCGCGCTTTCGACAGCTTTCGGGCGAGCTTTTCGATCTCGGGTTCCAGCGTCAGCGCCTGCGCCATCAATCCCGGTAGAGCGATCAGCTCGCGGACATATCGGGCCTCCTCCGCCTCCGAGAGCGTGCCGCGGCCGCGAGCTGCCGCAAGGGCCAGGCTCGCCAGCGCGGTCAGCTGGCAGGTAAAGGCCTTGGTCGAGGCCACTCCAATTTCCGGCCCGGCCAGGGTCGGTGCCACGGCATCGCTCTCACGCGCGATGGTCGAGGTTGGCACATTCACGACGGAAAGGACGTGCTGCCCTTCCTGACGGGCGTAGCGCAGGCAGGCGAGCGTATCGGCGGTTTCGCCCGATTGCGAGACGAAGAGCGCGAGACCGTCCTTGGGCAGCGGCGCCTCGCGATAGCGGAACTCGGAGGCGACATCGATCTCGACGGGCAAGCGCGCCAGCTTCTCGAACCAATACTTCGCCGTCAGCCCGGCATAATAGGCCGTTCCGCAGGCCGAGATCGACAGCCGCGACAGCGCGTTCCAGTCGAAGGGGGCATCAAAGGGCAGGCGCACGGTCCCCGCAGCCATGTCCAGATACTTCGTCAGCGTATGGCCGACGACCTCCGGCTGCTCATGGATCTCCTTGGCCATGAAATGATGGTAGTTGCCCTTCTCGACCAGGAAAGTGCCGGCGGCGACGCGCTGCGCGCGACGCTCCACCTGCGCGCCCGTGACGTCGTAGAAGGTCGCGCTCTTGCGATGCAGCACGACCCAGTCGCCTTCTTCCAGATAGGCGATGAGATTGGTGAAAGGGGCGAGCGCCAGCGCGTCAGAGCCGAGATACATCTCGCCATCGCCAACTCCGACTGCGAGCGGCGAGCCCTTGCGAGCGCCGATCAGCAGGTCTTCTTCGCCCTGGAACAGGAATGCGAGCGCAAAGGCACCGCGCAGACGTGGCAGGCTGGCCGCGACCGCCGCGACCGGATCCTTGCCCTGCTCCATCTCACTGGTGACGAGATGGGCGACGATCTCCGTATCGGTCTCGGTCTCGAAGACGCGGCCCGCAGCTTCGAGCTCGGCGCGCAACTCGCGGAAGTTCTCGATGATGCCATTATGCACGACCGCGAGCTTCTCGGTCGCATGCGGGTGAGCATTGGTCTCGTTCGGCTTGCCATGCGTCGCCCAGCGCGTATGGCCGATGCCGATCAGCCCATCGAGCGGCTCGTTCGACAGGCGGATCTCGAGATTCCTGAGCTTGCCCTCGGCACGGCGGCGCGTGAGCAGACCCTTCTCCAGCGTCGCGACGCCGGCGGAATCATAGCCGCGGTATTCGAGCCGCCGCAGCGCCTCGACCACCTGAATGGCTACGGCTTCCTTGCCCAGGATCCCCACAATGCCACACATGCCCGACCTCTTTGAGTGTTGCCGTTGCCGGCCCGTGTAGCTGCGAACGCCAAAAACACCCAATCACGTTGAATGTCAGACTGTGAACAGGCGGTTTCGTCGTCGATTCAATCCGTGCTCTTCAATCTGTTTTCTTGGCCGCACTCAGCTTCCTGGCCTTTGCCTTCTCCCTGAACACCTTCGCCCAACCGTCCCGCCCGACTTGCCTGCCGCGGGCGATCGCCAGCCCGTCAGGCGGAACATCGGTGGTGATGACCGAACCGGAGCCGACATAAGCCCCATCGCCGATCGTCACCGGGGCGACCAGCGACGAGTTCGAACCGACAAAGGCGCCGGCACCGATCGTCGTCTTGTATTTGAAGAATCCGTCATAATTACAGGTGATCGTACCGGCACCGATATTGGCTTCGGCGCCGACGCTCGCGTCCCCGATATAGGTGAGATGGCTGACCTTGGCCCCTTCCCCGATATCCGCCGCCTTGATCTCCACGAAGTTCCCGACCTTGGCCTTACGCGCCAGCTTCGCGCCGGGGCGCAGCCGGCCATAAGGCCCGACACTCGCCTGCGGGCCAACCTCCGCGCCCTCCAGATGCGAGAAGGCATGAATCACTGCGCCATCGGCAATGCTGACACCGGGGCCGAAGACGACATTGGGTTCGATCAGGACATCGCTGCCGATTGTCGTATCGAAGCTGAAGAACACGGTCTCGGGCGCAATCAGCGTCGCACCCTCCTTCATCACCGCCAAGCGCTTGCGGCGCTGGAATTCTGCTTCCGCAGCAGCGAGTTGGGCGCGGTCATTGACGCCCTGCACTTCGCTTTCGGGGGCGCTCAGCGCGACCACCTTCAAGCCCCTGGCGCGAGCAAGCGCCGGGGCGTCGGTCAGATAGAATTCGTTCTGGGCGTTCGAACTGCCGATTGAATCGAGAATGGCAAGGGCGTGCCGACCGTCCAACGCCATCAGCCCGGCATTGCAGAACCCGATTGCCCGCTCAGCTGTGCTCGCATCCTTGTGCTCCACGATGGCTTCCAGAACGCCGTCACGCATCACGAACCGCCCGTAGCCAGTCGGGTCGGCAGCCTCGAATCCCAACGCAACGACCGGCGCACCATCGGCAAGCGCAGCCCGCAGCGACAGGAACGTCTCCGGGCGAACCAGCGGCGTATCCGCGAAGGCGACGAGGACATCGTCATAGCCCTCGGCCAGTGCCGCACGCGCCGCGAGCACCGCGTGCGCCGTGCCACGGCGCTCGACCTGAACGAAGACGCGCGCCGACGGCAAGAGCGCCGCGACCTCGGCTGCGACATCCGGGCGATCCGGCCCGATCACCACAGCGACCGCATCCGCTCCCGCCGCAGCGACCGCCGCAAGCGCATGACCGAGCAGCGAGCGGCCGGCCATCTCATGCAGCACCTTCGGACGCTGCGATTTCATCCGGGTGCCCTCGCCCGCGGCGAGAATAACTGCGAGGCAGGTACGTCCGGGCTGCATTTCGGTCATGATTGTCGGCTTCCCTGCGGAGCTAGCCTTTCGCTCCCGTGACCCTGATGGTGTCGCGTGGGCGATTTGGTGCATGGTGGCATTGCGGTCGCCGTGGATAGCCGATCCTGATGGCATTTGCCAAAACCTCCGGAGAGATCTTCGGCCGGCGTATTCGAGGGGCGAGACGCAATGGCAATACCTTTCCGCCGGCAACGCGAACGCGTTGCCCAAGTCGCTGACCGCACGCAATTTTTAAGCGCCGACCGCTTTTCAGTCAGCCGAAAAATGATCTAGAAGCGCTGGGGTGCGACTGCGCCGCCCGCGTATGTTGGAAATAATGTCGAATTCCGTGAATCGCCGATGGTTTCTGGAGGGCGCGGCGTACAGCCTCGCCGCCGCTCCGCTTATGGGCGTCCGCCCTGCATTTTCTCAGGCCAGCTGGGCCGCAACCGTACAGTCAGTGATCGCGGAAGGTCAGCGTTTCGATCCCGCGCTGGTTGTCGAGGCCGCCCGCATGTTGTCGCGGCGGCCGATGGTGCCGGCGACGACGAATGATCTGCCCGAAGGCTACGCCACCCTGCCCTTCGACCAGTTCTCCGGGATTCGCGCGCAACCCGGCGGCCTGATCTGGGCGGGAGAGAATCGCGGCTTCACGGTCGAACCTCTGCATCGCGGTTACGTCTTTTCTGCTCCCGTCAGCCTGTTCACTGTCGAGGACGAAGTGGTGCGCCGCGTGGCGTTCGATCGCGGCAAGTTCGACTACGGCAAGGTTGCGCCGCCGCCGGCGGGGGTCGATCTGCAGTTCTCCGGCTTCAGGGTCTCCGCCGGGCTCGAGCGGCCTTACGAGGTCGCGATCTTCCAGGGAGCGACCTTCTTCCGCGCTGTAGCACGCGGCCAGAACTTCGGCGCGCTGGCACGCGCGCTGATCCTGCGCCCCGGCGAGACCCGCGGCGAGGAGATTCCCTTCTTCCGCGCCTTCTGGATCGAGCGCCCCAATCCGGCATCGGGCATGCTCGTGATTCACGCCCTGCTCGATTCCGAGAGCCTGTCAGGTGCGGTCCGGATGACACTGCGTCCTGGCGACGTCACATTCATCGATGTCGAGATGACCTTGTTCGCGCGGCAGGTGCTAGACCATGTCGGCTTCGGCTGCACTACGGGCACCTTCATGTCGGGGCCTCAGAGCCGCCGGACCTTCGACGACATCCGCCCGGCCGTGCACGAGGTCTCCGGTGTCCAGATGCTCACCGGCGCCGGCGAATGGATCTACCGCCCGGTCAGCAACCCGACCAATCTGCAGGTCTCTTCTTTCGTCGACACCAATCCGCGCGGCTTCGGTCTCGTCCAGCGCGAGCGTGATCCGGCGGCGTTCCAGGATGACGACCAACGCTTCGAGCTTCGCCCCAGTGTCTGGATGGAACCGCTTGGAGAATGGGGAGCCGGTTCAGTCCAGCTGATCGAGATCCCAAGCGATTCTGATATCAACAGCAACATCATTTCCTACTGGCGGCCGCGCCAGCCGATCGCCGCGGGCAGTGAAACCACGATCGCCTATCGCCAGGCCTGGTGCTGGCAGCCACCCGAGCGACCACCGCTCGCCCTGGCCACGCGGATGCGTCAAGGCCGGGGCACGCAGGGTCGGCGTCGGCGCTTCTTGGTCGAGTTCACAGGTGACAAGCTGGCGGACCCCGCTGTGGTTGCCGCGACGCGCGCCAATATCACGACGACGACCGGGGCGATCCATGGTTTGCGTCTTTGGCCTTATCCGGAACGCAAGCTGATGCGGGTCCGCTTCGAGGTCGACCCTGGCAACGAGAATCTCTCCGAACTGCGACTTGTGCTCGAAGCCGGCGGCCAGCCCGTATCGGAAACCTGGTTAAATCGATGGACGTGGTGACCGAGATGCCGCCGCGCGCGGTCGAAACCGCTCCCCGTCCGGGCTTGCCCCGTCCGGAGGCAGCGACCCCGCCTGAGAACCGGCTGGTGATGCCGGTCCAGTCCTTCCGCAGCTGGAAGGCCTCGGAACGCCGCAAACCCGCCGCGCCACTGGCCTGGACGACGCCGTGGCTTAAGCGCCTCTTCGTCTTCGGCGGCGGGCTCGCGCTCACCGCCTATGGCGCCTGGGAAATGTACCACGTCGTGTCGGTCAGCCGCACGACCTTCCTCCAGTATGTCCTGCTGCTGCTGTTCACGGTCAACTTCTCGTGGATCGCACTCGCCTTCACCAGCGCGCTGATGGGGTTCTTCGGCCTGCTGTTCCGGACCGGCCGGACCGAAAGGGCGGAATCCCTGCAGCATCGCACCGTCGTAGTGATGCCGATCTACAATGAGTCGACGGCGCGGACCTTCGCGGCGCTGGCCGCGATCCGGGAATCGGTAGAGGCCACGGGCCTCGGGGCGCATTTCGACTATTTCATCGTCTCGGACACGACCAATCCCGATGTCTGGATTGCCGAGGAGCGGGCTTTTCTCGCCCTTCGCGAACGGCTCGGCCCCGGCGCGCGGGTCTATTACCGACACCGCCCGAAGAACCATCACCGCAAGGCCGGCAACATCGCCGATTTCGTCACCCGTTGGGGCGGTGACTACGAGCACATGGTCGTGCTCGACGCCGACAGCCTGATGACCGGCACCTGCATCGTGCGCCTCGCTGCCGCGATGGAGGCCGATCCCGACGCAGGCATCATTCAGTCGCTGCCGCTGATCATCAACCGCAACACCTTCTTCGCGCGGCTGCAGCAATTCGCGGCACGGGTCTACGGACCGGTGATCGCGACCGGCCTCGCCATGTGGTCGGGCCGCGACGGCAATTACTGGGGCCATAACGCGATCATTCGCACCAAGGCCTTCGCCGACCATTGCGGGCTGCCCGATCTGAAGGGCAAGCCGCCCTTCGGCGGGCATGTCCTGAGCCATGACTTCGTCGAGGCCGCGCTGATGCGCCGTGCCGGCTGGTCGGTCTATATGCTTCCCGACCTGACCGGCTCCTATGAGGAGAGCCCGCCCTCCCTGATCGACATCTCGGTGCGCGACCGCCGCTGGGCGCAGGGCAACCTGCAGCACTCCCGCATCATCGGCGCCAAGGGCTTCGTCTGGTCGACGCGCCAGCATTTCGCCACCGGCATCATGGGCTATCTCGCCTCGCCGTTCTGGCTGATGCAGCTCGTGGTCGGCATCCTGATCGTGCTGCAGGTCAATTACGCGCGCCCTGAGTACTTCACCCAGGAGTTCACGCTCTTCCCGGTCTGGCCGCGCTTCGACCCCGAACGCGCCTTGAATCTGTTCGCCCTGACGATGGCGATCCTGCTCGCGCCAAAGCTCTTTGGTCTGCTGCTGACCCTGTTTGACGGCAAGCTGCGGCGCGCCTGCGGCGGTACCATCCGGCTGATCCTCTCGTCGCTGCTCGAGATCCTGTTCTCGGCCTTTTTCGCGCCGATCATGATGCTGATCCAGTCGGGCTCAGTCTTCCAGATCTTGCTCGGACGCGACACGGGCTGGAACCCGCAGCGCCGCGACGACGGCTCGATTCCGCTGAAGGACATTATCCGGCGCCACCGAATGCACACGGCACTCGGCGCCATCGCCGGTATCTCGGCCTTCATGATCGCGACCTCGCTCTTCGCCTGGATGTCGCCGACGATCGTGGGTCTCGTGCTGGCGATCCCGCTGTCCTGGGCATCGGGCCAGCTCGCGCTCGGGCTCTGGCTGAAGCGGCACAAGCTCCTGGTGACGCCGGAGGAAGGCGACCCGCCGGCGATCGCGCTGCGTGCCAATGCGCTGCAGGAGGAATTCGCCAAGGCGGGCTTCGACGAAGCCGACGGCCTCAAGGCGCTGCATGCCGATCCGCGCCTGCGCGCCGAGCACGACATGATGCTCCCCGAGGGGCATCCGCGCCGTCGCGGTGAAGTCGAACCCGAGCGCGCCGTCGCACAGGCAAAGCTGGTCGACGCGGAGACGATCGACGAGGCGGCGATCTGGCTGAAGCCGAGGGAACGTATGGTCGTGCTTCACGACCGCGCTCTGGTTGGCTTGCTGTCCTCGCTCCAGCCATCAAAGGACTAAGGCATCGGCCCGAAAAGTGGATTGCGGTTTTCGGGAAAGCCGATGCAAACACAAAGGGTTAAGATCATCGGACCGGATACCATTTCCGGTCCGCTGATATAAGACAGAGCAAGCTCGTCAGCTTCGGACAGACGGCAGGGGACCGGAACCAATCGTCGCGCACGCGCCATGCGATGGAACCCGCCCCCCGGTGCCTGCCTTCGACAATTCATCCCCCGGCTAGCTCTTCCTGGCCTTGACGGCCTCGCAAACGGCCGAGTCTCCCAGACCACGCAGCATTCAAAACAGCGTGTTTCCGACCACGCTGCTACGGCTGCGCGGAGCATGTCCCATGCGGGAAGAGCGCCCTCATTGGCTCAGTCAGGGGCTTGGGAACTTTCCAGCCGCCAGGAGATCCGCGTATCCGCATCATCCCAGCCGAAATCACCAGCCTCGTGCCAACGCGCATTCGCCGTCTGGCACTTAAGTCTTCGGGCTGCTCACTGCTTGGTGAGGACATCCTGGATCGCCCGAGCGGCGACGGCGTGGCCATTCTCGTTCCAGTGGGCATCCGCCGCGAACTCGAACCGCCGCTGGTTGCGAGCCCAGTCCTCGGCGAAGACGGGATGCAGGTCGAGGAAGGCGATTCCCGCCCGTGAGGCTGCCTCGGCCGCGATACGGTTGAGCTTCAGCGCCGGGCTGTCGGGGCGGCCGGCATAGATCGCGCTGCGATCGCCATCCATCGCGACCAACAACTTGGCGCCGATGCTGCGAGCCTGCGCCGCCAGACGGACCATCATGTAATCCGTCGCGGCGCGGATATCGGCCTCACGACTGAGCACCGACGCGACATCGATATTGGCCGCAAAACGCGTGTCCTCGGCCTGGGCAGGCCCGAGGAAGGCATCCAGGAGAGCCTGCGGACGCACCTGCCAGCGGTAGAGGAAATAGCGTGCCGTTGCGGTCTGCCTGAGCCATTCCACGGCGCGGGGACGCCAGGGCTCAGGCGCGATCTCGCCCTGAACCTTGCCGCCCTCGACACGCAGCTTCAGGAAGCTCGACGTATACCGGCCCGGCGTGAAGACGAAGCTCTCGTCGAAGTCGTTATGGACCAGCAGCACGACGATCTGGTCCGGCCTCGCCGCCAGCACTTCACGGTCGATCATCTGGATATATTGGCTGAAGGGCGCGCCTGCGATGGCGTAGCGGTAGACCTCGACGGGGCCCACGCTGGCAAGGCCACCCTGAATCACGTCGGCGAAGCTGCGCCCGACCGGAACCTGCAGGGCCTCGACAAAGCTGTCGCCGACAAAGGCGACCCGCCGACGCCCCGGAACGCGCTCTGCCGGATAATCCGGCAAGGGCGAATTCCAGCCCTTGGCGTTGATCGAGAACGGCGCCGCGATCTCGTCGCGTACTCGCCAGACGCCGGTCTGGTTCGGAGCATAGCGCACGAGTTCGTTGACGAAGTCGTTGCGCGGCACGTCGCTGCCCGGCAGCACGAAACGGAACAGAACAAGCTCGCAAAACGCGAGAAACACCAGCAGGCTGGCCAGCGACACGCCAAGATTGATCAGGCCGTTATGCAGGCGGGAGCGAGACTTCTCCACCGTCATGCTCCCGCTCATTGCTCTAGTCGATATCCTCGACTTCGACCTCGGTACCATAGACGCGCTGTGCCAGCGACGCTTCCATGAACGGGTCGAGATCACCGTCAAGCACGTCCGACGGTGCCGTCGAGCTCACTCCGGTGCGCAGATCCTTCACCAGCTGATAGGGCTGCAGCACATAGGAGCGAATCTGGTGGCCCCAGCCGATATCGGTCTTCGAGGCCGCCTCGGCATTCGCCTTTTCCTCGCGCTTCTTCAGCTCGACCTCGTAGAGGCGGGCGCGAAGCATGTCCCACGCCTTGGCGCGGTTCTTGTGCTGCGAGCGCTCCTGCTGGCAGGTGACCGCGATCCCAGTCGGGATATGCGTGATGCGCACCGCCGAATCGGTCGTGTTGATGTGCTGCCCACCAGCGCCCTGGGCGCGATAGGTGTCGATCCGGCAATCCGATTCCTTGACGTCGATGACGATTCGGTCGTCGACGACGGGATAGACCCAGACGGATGCGAAGCTGGTCTGCCGGCGGGCGTTCGAATCGAACGGCGAGATGCGCACAAGTCGGTGCACGCCCGATTCGGTCTTCAGCCAGCCATAGGCATTATGGCCCTTGAACTGCAGCGTCGCCGACTTGATGCCGGCCTGATCGCCATCCTGATAGTCGAGCATCTCGACCTTGAACTTCCGCCGCTCGCCCCAGCGCCGATACATGCGCAATAGCATCTCAGCCCAGTCCTGGCTTTCAGTTCCGCCGGCGCCGGGATGGATTTCGACATAGGTGTCGAGCATGTCGGCCTCGCCGGAGAGCAAGGTCTCGACCTGCCGCCGTGCGGCTTCCTGCTCGACAGCCTTGATCGCGCCTTCGCCTTCCGTGACGGAGGCAGCGTCACTCTCCATCTCGCCCAGCTCGATCAGCGTCAGGGCGTCGTCGAGATCGCGCTCGAGCTTCAGGATGCCGTTGATCTGGTCTTCGAGCGAGGTCCGCTCGCGCATCAGCTTTTGTGCCTGCTCGGCATCGTCCCAGAAGGTGGGGCCTTCGGAAAGCGCGTTCAGCTCCGCGAGGCGTCGTTGTGCGACATCCCAGTCAAAGATGCCTCCTCAGCAGTCCGATCGACTGCTTGGCGTTATCAAGTTGGGTCTGAACTTCAGGACGCATGATGCCGGCAGAGCTTTCCTTGATGGGATTCGATCCGGCATGCCGGACGGAGTTGTTCAGATAGGGGCGAAAGGCGCGGGTGTAAACGGCGCAGAGTGCTTTCCCGCCTCCGCGAGGCGATCAGAGAGATGCCGTCATCTCCACCAGCTTCGCCACCGTGTTCATGTTGCGCGCCGTGCCGGCGTCGCAGGCCGGGATGCGCAAGCGTGAATCCGCCATCCCGTCGCCATAGAAGATATAGGCTTCGCGCTGTGCGAGATGCATCAGTTCACCCCGGATACCGCGGGCATGGTCCAGGGCGTCAGCGGGAAGCGGCTCGTCGACGAAGATCGCCACGGTGCGGTTGCCCGGCTTGTCCGCAAAGGGATTGCGCGCCAGCACCCCGGACATCTCGGCTGCAGACCTGACCAGCACACCGACCGGCTTTCCCGCGTAGGTCCGGAGTTTGTCCTCAAGCACCGACTTGACCTGCGCTTCGTCCGCATCGCTCATGAACACCACATTGCCGCTGGCGATATAAGTGCGCACCTGCCGCAGGCCGGCTTCCTCGCACATCGCCTTCAAAGTGCTCATCGGGAGTTTTCCCGTTCCCCCGACATTGACCGCGCGCAACAAAGCTACATAGGCCGTCATGACGCCTCGTCGAATGCAGAGTTCGCCCCGATGCCGGCGCCCTCGCCGACCGGGATACAGAACGCCGGCACGAGACACAGGGCCGATCTGACCTTCGCTCCCACGCCGGCGAAAATGGATCTAGTAAAGGCCGCCGGTGCCCGACCCTACGCTACGCCCGCCGCCGGGAGAGACGTTGAGCGGTGCGCCGCCACCTTCGCCAGCAGCGCCAATGACCGAGTAGCTGTCAGGCGGAGCGGTACCCGGCTTGAAGGCTTCGAGAATGCCGCCTTCGCCACCGGCACGCATGCCGCTGCGCGGATCGACGCGGATCAACTTGATGCCGGCCGGCACGCGGAACGGCGTCGCCGGCTTGTCCTTCAGCGCAGCCATCATGAAGTCGCGGAAGATCGGAGCGGCATATTGGCCGGCGGTCGCCGAGTTGCCCAGCGACTTCGGCTTGTCGAAGCCCATATAGACGCCGACGGCGAGATCAGGCGAGAAGCCGACGAACCAGACGTCCTTGGCCTCGTTGGTCGTGCCGGTCTTGCCCGCGAGCGGCTTGCCGACCGACTTGACCACCTGCGCCGTGCCGTTCTGGACCACGCCTTCGAGCAGCGAAACCATCTGGTAGGCGGTCAGCGGATCGAGCACCTGGTCGCGATTGTCGATCAGGCGCGGCTCCTTCTGGCTCGCCCATTTGTCGGCATTACAGCCTTCGCAGATGCGCTGGTCGTGACGATAGATCGTGCCACCAAAGCGATCCTGGATGCGGTCGATCAAGGTCGGACGAATGCGCTTGCCGCCATTGACCAGCATCGAATAGGCCGCCGTCATGCGCATCACGGTGGTTTCACCGGCGCCGAGCGACATCGAGAGCACCGGCAGCATGTCGTCATAGACGCCGAAGCGGCGGGCATATTCCGCGATCAGCGGCATGCCCACATCCTTGGCAAGGCGCACAGTCATCAGGTTCTTGGAGAACTGGATGCCGTAGCGCAGGGTGCGCGGCCCGGTCGACTTGCCGTCATAGTTCTCAGGCCGCCAGACACCGAGACCACCGCCTTGATCGACCTCGATCGGCGCGTCGAGCACGATGCTCGACGGCGTATAGCCGTTGTCGAGCGCAGTGGCGTAGACGAAAGGCTTGAAGGACGAGCCCGGCTGGCGCAGCGCCTGCGTCGCGCGGTTGAACTCCGACTGATCATGCGAGAAGCCGCCGACCATGGCCAGCACGCGGCCTGAATACGGATCCATCACGGTGATGGCGCCGTTGACCTCAGGCATCTGGCGCAGACGGACCTGGCCGGGCCTGCTGTCCATCGGTTCGACATAGACGACGTCGCCGACCGACACGGCCTGGGCAACGCGGGCGCGTCGGGTCCAGCGGATGCCCTCGCCCGTCAGCGTCACGGTATCGCGTTCGGTCCGGAGGTGGCCGGAATTTTCGCGCCCCGGATGCAGGCCAAGCCGGGCGCTGTCGCCATTCACGTCGAGCACGACGGCGAGGCGCCAGGGTGCCACATCGCCGAGCACCGGCAGGTCGCCGAGCGCAATGCCCCAGTCGCGCGCGCTGATGTCGAGCTTCTGGTTGGCGCCACGCCAACCGCGCGCCTCGTCGAAGCGGACGAGCCCGTCGACCAGCGACTTGCGGGCAAGCAGCTGCATCTTGGGATCGACGGTGGCGCGCACAGAGAGGCCGCCCTCGAGCAGCTTCTTCTCGCCATAGCGATCCTGCAGCTCGCGGCGAATCTCCTCGGCAAAATAGCCGGCCGCGATGTTGTTGGGCGAAACCGTACGCGGGTTGACGCCGAGCGGCTGCTTCTTGGCGGCCTCGGCCTCCTCGCGCTTGACCACGCCGTTCTCGGCCATGCGATCAAGCACATAGTTGCGACGCTCGATCGCCCGTTCGCGATTGCGGAAGGGATGAAGGTCGGTCGGAGCCTTGGGCAGAGCCGCGAGATAGGCGACCTCCTGCAGGTTCAGCTCATGCACCGACTTGCCGAAATAATTCAGTGCCGCAGCGGCAACGCCGTAGCTGCCCTGCCCCGGCGCCGGCGCTCCGAGATAGATCTCGTTCAGGTAGAGCTCCAGGATCTTGTCCTTGGAATAGGTTCCCTCGATGCGCAGCGCGATCAGCGCCTCGCGGATCTTGCGCTCCAGCGACTGTTCCGAACCAACGAGAAAGTTCTTCGCAACCTGCTGGGTAATGGTCGAGGCGCCCTGCGGCCGGCGGCCGGACGCGCGGTTGCGGAAATTCGTGATCGCAGCGCGGACAAGCCCTTCGGGGTCGACGCCCATATGCTTGTAGAAATTCTTGTCCTCGGCCGAGAGATAGGCGTCGACGACCAGCTTGGGAATCGCCTGGATCGGCAGATAGAGGCGGCGCTCGCGGGCGAATTCGGCGATCAGGCTGCCGTCACCGGCATGCACGCGGCTCATCACCGGCGGCTCATAGTTCCGCAGCTGCGCCGAGTCGGGCAGATCCTTCGAATAATGCCAGATGAACCCGCCGGCCACGACGGCGCCGATGACGAATACGATCGTGCCCGCAGCGAATAGCCACCCGAAGAGTCGCAGAATAAACCGCATCTAAGGCCCATGCCCCTGATTGCTGTGCAGTGACCGGTCTCGCCGGGTTCGCCGCAACAGAGCCGATCTCGTGCAAGAATCGGTTGCCACCGTCTCGCTCCCAGCTCTCGTCCTCGTCGCTTCCAAATCAGGTCTATAACACGGCTGAGATGGCGGAACCGTGGCCTAACGACCACAATCTTCGCCAACCGCATCAACAGGTCTCAACGTTGGTTCGTGGCAGCTTTTCCAGCCGAAAGCGTACTGGTGAAATAGCCATCGATCGCGTTGTGGACCGCCCCGACTGCCTGTGCTCGCCAGGACGGCGAATTCAGCAACTCCGCATCCTTGGGGCTCGACATATAGCCGAGCTCGATCAGCACGGAGGGAACATCCGGCGCGGTCAGGACACGAAATCCTGCAGAACGCAAGGGTACCTTGTGCAGCTTGACCGAACCGCCGAGTTTCTCGACCAGATTTCGCGCGAAGACCGATGAGAACGTCCGCGTTTCTCGCTTGGCGAGATCCATCAGGATGCCCGCGACGTCCTGCACATCCTCGGCTGCGTCGAGGCCCGCGACGGCGTCCGCCTGGTTTTCCTTGGCCGCGAGCCGCGCCGATTCGGCGTCGGTGGCGCGCTCCGAGCCGGTATAAATCGTTGCACCGCGGACATCCTGCGCTTGTGACAGCGAGTCGGCATGGATCGAGATGAAGAGATCAGCGCCGGCGGCGCGGGCGATCTTCACGCGCTGCCCCAATGGCACGAAGGTATCGTCATCGCGCGTCATCATCACGCGATAGCGGCCGCCGGCTTCGAGCTGCTCCTTCAGAGCCAGTCCGAAGGCGAGCACGACCGACTTCTCGGCGATCGAGGCAACCACGGCACCGGGATCGATCCCGCCATGCCCGGGGTCGATCACCACGAGCTGGCGTGTTTCCCCATGCGGCTTGGGCGCTTGTGAAGTCGGCCCCTCCTGCGACTGCGGTGCCGGGCGAACCGAAGCCGCCTGGAACTCGGCCCTGCTCGTGCGCTTCAACTCGACGACCAGTTCACCGAATCCGCCGCGTACCTTGCGGACCTCAGCCTTCGCGACGACGGCTGGCTGAGCCAGATCCAGAATGATGCGGGACCGATCGGCCGTGAACATCCCGAACCGGAAGGCACTGACGAATCCGGCCCCCTTGCGTGCCGCGTTCGGCTGAACCTGGAAATTGACCGAGGGCAGATCAATCACCACCCGATCCGGCGCGGCCATCACCGAGGCGCTGATCTCGACGGGACGCGAGAGCGCCATGATGAGCCTGACGACCTCGCCGGCCTGCTCGATCCTGGCATCGGTCGCGACCGGAAACTCATTCGCGGGCCTGGACGCAGGATTGGCGCCTGCCGGCGCGCATGGCGCCAGAATCAACCAGGACCCGAGCATCAGACGGACCACGCCTGAAACCGTCAGCCGGTTCAGGCCAGCGCTGTAGGAATGGAACGTCAGGCGAATGGATCCCATTGGCGTCACCAAGGCTTAACCATAGCGACGCAGAAGCTTAACAGCCGGTTACCACGCAATTGTGATGGCGAGAACCGCCCGGGGGCCACCGCCATGATGTTGCCCAAACGATGTGACTTGCAAATCACTGTCACCTGTCTGTAATGGGGGTGGTTGCATTGCAAAGCCACCCGTAGCGCGCATCCGGATTCGAGGATCCGTTGGCGTCCGGGACACGGCGAAGCGACAGGCCCTTTCAGGACTTGTCGCGGCAGGGCAGCCGCCAACGGATCGTCCGCGGACGGCCTGCGTCAGGCATGAGGTTCGGCGCATGGCAGTCTTTCGCGAGCGTGCAAACGCGGTGCAATCGTCTTCGACGCACGCACTGCAGGTTAGGTCAGATGTCGGGGCATACGACGCCGCTTAGCTCATCGGTGCATCGTCCATACCTTCGGGACTGCGGCGGGCTTTTTGCCCGGGCAGGCTTCCCGATCCGCCATTGCGTCCTGATCCCTCACTCCCTCCTGCAACATGCCGGTTCAAGCCGGCTCATGCGCGGCGCCCCTGCCCGCGGCAGCGGATATCCTTCCGCAGCCCGGCGGGTTCTGTCGGCGGCTGCGCCAATGGAAATCTCTTATGGCCAACAAGATGCTTATCGACGCAACACACCCGGAAGAGACCCGGGTCGTGGTGGTGCGCGGCTCGCGCGTCGAGGAATTTGATTTCGAATCTGCCAGCCGCAAGCCGCTGCGGGGCAATATCTATCTGGCGAAGGTGACGCGGGTCGAACCTTCGCTCCAGGCCGCATTCGTCGAATATGGCGGCAACCGTCACGGGTTCCTCGCCTTCTCCGAAATCCATCCGGATTACTACCAGATTCCGGTTGCCGATCGGCAGGCCCTGCTCGCCGAGGAGGCACGCGCCGACCGCGAAGAGGAGCGCGATGAGGAGCGCCGCGAGAAGCGTGGCCGCCGCGACCGTGGCCGGCGTGACCGCGACGGACGCGCCAAGAAGGCGAGCAACGACGAGACGGTCAGCGCCGATGTCGTCGAGACCGACGGCAAGGAAGCCGCCATGGTCAACGAGGGCGCGCCCGCCTTCGGCGAGTATTTTGCACCTGCCGTCGCAGAATCGAGCGACGAGGCCGTCCTCGAGAACGCTGCGCCCCTGACCTTCGAGACCGTGATCGAAGTGTCTGCAGAAACCGACGAGGCTTCTGCGGACACCGAGGAAGCGCGCCGCCCGTCCGAGAACGAAGAGGACGAGAACGGCGAAGACAGCGAGGATCATGGCCACGACGAGCCGCAGGAAGAGCCGGAGCAACTCGGCGGCGGCGACGCCCTGGACGATATGCCGGAGCGCCCGCGCCACTCGCGCCGCCAGTACAAGATCCAGGAGGTGATCAAGCGCCGCCAGATCATCCTGGTCCAGGTCGTCAAGGAAGAGCGCGGGAACAAGGGCGCGGCGCTCACCACTTATCTCTCGCTCGCCGGCCGCTATTCGGTCCTGATGCCGAACACCGGCAAGGGCGGCGGCATCTCCCGCAAGATCACCAATGCCGAGGACCGCAAGCGCCTCAAGGAAATCGCCCAGGAACTGGAGGTGCCGGAGGGGATGGGCATCATCCTGCGCACGGCAGGCGCCTCGCGCACCAAGGTCGAGATCAAGCGGGACTACGAGTACCTGATGCGGATGTGGGAGAGCGTGCGCGAACTCACGCTCGGCTCCGTCGCGCCGGCGCTCGTCTATGAGGAAGGAAACCTCGTCAAGCGCTCGATCCGGGATCTCTACAACAAGGATATCGACGAGGTTCATGTCGCCGGCGAAGAGGCCTATCGCGAGGCAAAAGACTTCATGCGCATGCTCATGCCGAGCCATGCCAAGAGCGTGAAGGCCTATCGCGACCAGACCCCGCTCTTCGCCTCGTTCGGCGTCGAGAGCCAGCTCGACGCGATGTTCTCGAACACCGTCACGCTGAAATCCGGCGGCTACATCGTCATCAACCAGACCGAAGCTCTGGTCGCGATCGATATCAACTCGGGCCGCTCGACCCGCGAACACAATATCGAGGACACGGCTCTCAAGACCAATCTGGAAGCGGCGGAAGAAATCTCCCGCCAGCTCAGGCTGCGCGATCTCGCCGGTCTCATCGTGATCGATTTCATCGACATGGAGGAGAACCGCAACAACCGTGCAGTCGAGAAGAAGCTCAAGGACTGCCTCAAGAACGACCGCGCGCGCATCCAGGTCGGCCGGATTTCGGCCTTCGGCCTGCTGGAGATGTCGCGTCAGCGCATCCGCACCGGCGTTCTCGAGAGCTCCTCGGTCCCCTGCCCGCACTGCGCTGGTGCCGGCATGATCCGCTCGACCTCCTCGGTGGCGCTGCAGATCCTGCGCGCGCTCGAAGAAACCCTGATCAAGAGCGCCTCGCACAATCTTTCGGTCCGGACGCGGCCGGAAGTGGCGCTCTATGTTCTGAACCAGAAGCGCGCGCATCTCACCGATCTCGAGATGCGCTTCGCCATCGCGATCACGGTCTCGGCCGACGCCACCCTGCTCGGCACCCGCTATTTCGAGGTCGAGCGCGGCGAGTTCGTCGGCAATGAAGGCCGTGTCGTTCCGAGCCCGTTCAAGGCCGAGGCGATCGCGCATGTCGATGACGATGCGCTCGATGCAGCAGCCGAGGCGGAGGCCGCCGGAGGAAGCGAAGACGAGCAGGAGGACGCGGCACAGGGGGACGCCGTTGCGGAACGCCAGGATGGCGAAGCCCGCGGAGATGGCGAAGCCCGTGGGGACGGCGGACGCAAGCGCCGCCGTCGTCGCCGGCGCCGGCGTGGTGGCGAGCGCGATGCCAATGGCCAGCAGCTCGAAGGCGGCAGCGATGCCGAAGGCGATGAAGGCGACGAGGAGGGCGACGAGCACGCCGACAGCCCCGCTGTCGCGGAAGCCATCCCCGCTCCTGTAGCCGAGCCGGTCGAAGCGCCTGTCGCTGAGGTTGCAGCTGAAGTCGTCGAGGAGACCAAGCCGCGCCGCGCCCGCCGCAGCACTCGCAAGACCAAGGCCGAAACCGAGCAGGAGGCAGCCCCCGAAGCCACGAAGGCTGCCGAAGGCGTGACGGAGACTGTCGCGGAAGCCGCGCCGGCCGAGAAGCCGAAGCGCAGCCGGGCACGCAAGAAGGTCGTCCCGATCACCGAGGACGGTGTCGCAGCCGAGGCCCCCGCTCCAGTGGCCGAAATTCCGGCTGCTCCGGTCGAGACGCCGATCGCCTCCGAAGCTGAACCGGCTCCCGAGCCCGCCGCCGCCCCGCGTGTCGTCGAGGAACCCGTCGCGGTCGTACTGACCCCGCCGGATCCGGACCGTCCGAAGCGCGGCGGCTGGTGGAACAAGCTCGCCGGACGCAAGTAAGACCTCAGGCCGCTGCGATCACTCGCAGCGGCCTTCTTCGTTATGGGGGTGACCGTCGATGCCGCCGCCGAGAAGTTTTGAGCGACTGGCGCTCCTCGTCGTCAGCGTCGCGGCGCTGCTCTGTCTCGCCTGGCTGGCTTTGCAGGCGATCGGCTGGTTCGGCGTCGGCTTGCTCGGCCTCTTCATCGCCTTCGTAGCGATCCGCTTTGAGCTCGAGGAGAACCGGCCGGTCGGCCACCAGATGACTCCGGATCTCTATGCCAGCCAGTTCCACAAACATGGCCGTGAGCATGAGGCGGAAAGAGCGGGCTTTCGCACAGAGCTCATCGCCCAGATTTCTGCCGCCCGCCTCGGACTCGGGCTTGGCCTCCTGCTGACCGCCATTGGCTTCGGCTTCTTCTTCATCCTCGAGGCCAGCCGTTGAGGGCCTACCCGGCTGAAGGCGCCAGCGGCGTCGGCGGCTGGATGGTCGTGATCGATGCAGCGGCCCCGGCAGAAGCCTGCCCTTCACCGCCCCTGACGGTCACCGCGTTCGAGGCAAAGGCTACGCCGGCATCGTTGAGCGCCTGGTACATCCGCTTTAACGCCTCGCGCTGGAGCGCGCCGGCCTGAGCCGGCTTGGCAGTGAATTTCAGCCGGATGACGATCGCGGTGTCGGCGATCTCGGCCACACCCTGCATCTTGAGCTGCGCGATAAAGTGAGGTCCGAATTCCGGGTCCTCCAGCAACGCGAGGCCGATCTTCTTGATGGTCTTGCGCGCCTTCTCGATATCGGCGGAGCGGTCGAGCCGGACGTTGAACTTCACCGTCGCCCAGTCACGGCTAGCATTGGTCAGAGACGGAATCTGACCGAAGGGCACCGTGTGGATCTGGCCGCTCTGGTGGCGCAGCTGTACCGAGCGTAGCGAAATCTTCTCGACCGTGCCCTTCAGCCGCCCCGTATCGACATATTCGCCGACGCGGAAGGCATCCTCGACCATGAAGAAGAAGCCGGAGACGATATCGCGCACGAGCGCCTGCGAACCGAAGGAAACCGCAAGTCCCAGGATGCCGAAGCCGGCCAGGAGGGGCCCGATGTCGACACCCAGCCGCGACAGCACCACAAGGCTGGTCAGTCCAATCACGGCCCCGAGCACGACACCGCGCAGCACCGGGAGCACCGTGCCGAGCCGGGACGGCACATGGTCGTCGTGGGGCGCATCCTCATCAGCCGGCCCGGCATGCACTGCGCTCGGCGTATAGGCGTCGAAGAAGGCGCGCAGGAAGGTCAGCGCGATCCATCCCATGAATGCCAGGGTGGCGACGCTGAGGAGGCGCTGACCGAACGACACGGTATCGGGCGCATCGGCGTCCATGACGAAACCGCTCCAGAGCCGGACCAGCAAATAGAGTGCGCAGAGCCAGACGAAGCCCACCACGCTCGATTGCAAGGTCCTGCCCAGCGCACGCGAGATCGGGGTCTGCTCCGCAGCGCGGCAGTTCAGCCAAGAGCGGATCAGCGCCCCGAGCCCCGACGCCACGATCGGCGCAAGCACGACGATGAACTGCGTGGTTCCCGCTTTCACGCCCCAATGCGCGCCATCAGGCATGACCGCCGCACTGCGGCCCACGGCCCAGATCAACACGGCGCTCGCCATCAAGAGCCAGGGCGTCGCCGCAGCCACCCCGCGGCGCAAGCCGCTTGCCGGGGTGCCGGGTTGCGCCAAGCTGACAAGGTCATGCCGTGCATACCAGAACCACCAGACCTTATAGGCTGTCAGCAGCAGCGAGGACAGTGCGAACCATCCAGCAATAGAGGCCGGATCCGAGGCCGAGCGTTCGCCGAGTGCGTTCACGACCAGAGCGATATGGCCGAAGAACGCATAGATCATGATCAGAGCGAAATGCCGTTCGGCGCGCGGCAGGGGCAGGATGCGCCGCGCCGGGTGCCCCGGCGCAAGCAAGAACCGCCCGGCCATCGCGAACGACCACAACATCCCCAACCCGTAAAGTTCGGCTGTGGCGATGTGTTGCGCGAAATCGAGCTGCGGCAGAAGCCAGTGCACCAAGGTGCGCCCGGCAAGCCATAGCGCCACGAGCGCGACGAAATCGTGCAGAAGGCCGATTGAGGAGGCAACGAAACGTTCGAACAGCGTATCGTCCCGAGGCACCAGGCGCCTGGAGATCAAGCCACGCGTGATGTTCCAGAGGATGACGGCGAAGGCCGCAGCAGCAAACAGGATGAGCAGGATGCGGACCGCCGCCGATAATCCCGTGGCGCCATTCTGATTGGCGGCCCAGGCGCGGGCCCAGTCGCTCGGTATCCGCGTCGCGGACGGGATCGACGCGTTGCCATAGTCGAAGCCGTCGACGAAATGGTTGGCAACCTCCTCGAGGCGCGTTTCGGCGACCGCAACGCGCGTTTCCGTTGGCGCGGGCTTAACAGGTGTTGCCGCTGCCGCCGGTGCCGTTGCGACGGCCTCGCCGGGACCAGCCATGCGGAGAATGACCTTGCGCCCCCCCGCCTCCAGCGTCGTGATGGTCTTGCGCAGCGCGTCGGGAGCCTCGTCCCCGCGCAGGATCAGGGTCACGCTGTTGTCACCGGACGCCTGGGCGAACGCTGCCGATACCGATCCGAAGAGCATGAGCAGAAAGGCAAGGAGAACCAGCGCCGACGGCAAGGCATGGCCGCGTGAAGACGCAAAGAAAATTCGCATCAAAACCGGCTCCCTCGTGTCTCCTATGACTTGGACGGGATTACAGGCGTTTGGCAAGCATTCCGCGCTGGCGTCGTTACTGGCCCTCAGCGCTGTTTCAGCCAGTTGCGCATGCGCGAGACCGCGTCCTCGCATTCGGCCAGCGAACCCGCGAAGGAAAGTCGCACCGTGCGGGCGCCACGCGCCTCGTCGAAATCGAGGCCAGGCGTGATCGCGACATGAGCCTGTTCAAGCACGTCGCGGCAGAAGGCCATGGAATCGTTCGAATATCGCCCGATGTCGAGATAGATGTAGAAGGCCCCGTCGACAGGCAGGAAATCGCCGAGGCCGATTTCGGGCAAGGCCTTCAGCAGATAGGCGCGGTTCGCGGCATAGCCGGCCTTGATTGCCTCGCACTCGGCAGTCGCCTCGAAGGCCGCCTCGCCCGCAACCTGGCTGAGATACGGCACCGAGATCGAGAAATTCTGCTGCAGCCGCTCGATCGTGCGCACCATGCGCTGCGGCACCACGAGCCAACCGACGCGCCAACCGGTCATGCAGTAATATTTCGAGAACGAATTGACGATGATCGCGTCCTGATCGGCGCTGAGCGCCGTCGTCGCAGGCGTCTCATAGGTCAACCCGTGATAGATCTCGTCGGAAATGTACCACAGCCCAAGCCGGCGGCATTCGGCGGCAACGGCCGCGATCGCGTCCGGTGCCATCACCACGCCGGTCGGATTCGCCGGGCTCATGGTCAGGACGCCCGCGAGCGGGCGTTCGGCATGAGCCTTCGCAATCAGGTCCGGGGTCAGCGCGTAGCGGGTCTCCGGGCCGACTTCGATCGCGACCGGCTCCAGCCCCAGCGCGGTCAGGATATTGCGATAGGCCGGGTAGCCCGGCGCCGTGATTGCGACGCGCGCACCCGGCTGGAAACAGGCGAGGAATGCGAGAATGAAGCCACCCGACGAACCGGTGGTCACGATGACACGCTCGGCCGGTATGCTGACGCCATAGGCGTCCTGATAGTGGCGCGCGATACGGTCCCGAAGAGAATCGGTACCGAGTGCCTGCGTATAGCCGATGCGACCATGCTCGAGCGCGCGCGCCGCTGCAGCGCGGATGCTGGCCGGTGTCGGCGCCGAGGGCTGCCCGACCTCCATATGCACGACCGAACCACCGGCTCGCTCGATCGCTGCAGCCTGGTTCATCACGTCCATGACAATGAAGGGCGCGACCTCGGCCGCACGGGCGGAGAGCGCGGGCGGCGTCGCAAGGCGGTGAGCATCGGTCGTCATGCAGATCTCGCGTCGGGAACCGGCGGAGCCCCGCCCGCCACTTGAAGCAGTGCCCTAAAGCATCAGGAGGGAGCGTGGGAAGCCGTTTGTGGGCGCAGGAGACGACACCCCCTCCTTCGAGAGGCCAGTCTGCGCGTCAACCTGCCTCCAACCCGGCGACAAAAGGTGGCTGAAGATCGCACTCGTGATGGTGCTGAGCGACCCCACGCGCAGGTCAGGTCATGCTCCCGCCGCAACCGCTGGCAAAGCTGTGAATTGACGCTGCCCACGCGAGAGCGGAGAAGGGGCGCAAGATGACCGGTTCAACGCTCGCCGCGGCCAAAGGCCGGCGAGCCCGAAAGGATGACGACATGGCTCTGTTCCCCCTGCTCCGCCTGGCCTTCGCTGGAATCAGGCGCGCGGGTCTGGTCCTGGGCGGGCTCGGCCTCGCCGTAACGCTGGCTGCCGGTCCGGTTCAGGCGCAGGGACAGCCCCTGTCCCCCGAGCAACGCAAGGCCGTGACCGATCTCATTCGCGAGACGCTGCTGAAGAACCCTGAACTGATCCAGGAAGCGCTCGTCGAGCTCGAGCGGCGCAATCAGGTCGCCCAGGCCGAGGCGCAGCGCAGCGCCGTCGCCAGCGAAAAGGCGAACCTCGTCGATCCCGCGACATCGATCATCGCCGCCAATCCGCAGGGTGACGTCACCCTGATCGAGTTCATGGATTACAATTGTGGCTTCTGCAAAAGGGCGCTCGACGATGTCCGCACGCTCGCCAAGGACGACCCGAAGCTGCGCGTCGTGATCAAGGATTTCCCGATCCTTGGACCCGATTCGGTCGAGGCGAGCCGTGTCGCCATCGCCGTGAAGAACCAGCTCCAGGGCCAGAAGTACTGGGATTTCCACAACAAGCTGATGGCGACCAAGGGCCGGATCAACGGTGCCAAGGCGTTGGAGATCGCCAAGGACGCCGGCGCGGATGTCGAGCGCGCCCGCAAGGACATGGACGCGCCTGCGACGCGCGCCGCGATCGAGTCCACTGTCGCTCTCGGCGATCGGCTCGGCCTGACCGGCACACCGGCCTTCATCATCGGTGACGAAGTTGTCTTCGGCGCCGTTGGCGCTGCAGCGCTGAAGGAGAAGATCGAAGCCGTCCGCAAATGCGGCAAGGCCACCTGCAGCGGCTGATGAAACCGGCCGGCCTGTGGTGGCTCTCATCGCAGGCCGGTGTCACAGGCTTCCCCTGTCCCGCCGTTCCGGTTAAGACGACGCCGACGCCGCAGCTTCGCGGCTTGAGGAATCAACGCGAGCCATGGTCGCCGTCCACGTCCTGAACGGACCCAATCTGAATCTGCTCGGCACCCGCGAGCCCGGAACCTACGGTTCGGTGACGCTCGCCGGCGTCGAGGAACGTCTCAAGGCGAGGGCCGCCGCTGCCGGGGTCGAGCTGACCTTCAGCCAGACCAATTTCGAAGGCGAGCTTGTCACCCGCGTGCAGCAGGCAGGGCTGGCGGGAGCCGGCATCATCATCAATGCCGGCGCCTACACCCACACCTCCGTCGCCCTGCGCGATGCGATCAAGGGCACCGAGGCGCTCGCCATCGAGGTCCATGTCTCAAATGTGCACGCCCGCGAGGAATTCCGGCACCATTCCTACATGGCGCCGGTCTGCGTCGGCGTGATCTGCGGCTTCGGCGTCGCCAGCTATGATCTTGCTTTCGACGCGATCGTGCCGCTTCTCCAGAAGCGCGCGGAAAAGACGGCGGCCTGAACGGGCCGGTTCAATCCAGCAGGGTGGCGCCTCGCGGCTGCCCATCCTCTCAACCAAGACGACGAAGACGGTGAAACCCGCCATGGCGACCAAGAGCCCGATCGATCCCGAACTGGTGCGCGAACTCGCGCAGCTCCTCAACGAGACCGACCTGTCCGAGATCGAGGTCGAGAAGGGTGATCTGCGCGTCCGAGTGGCCCGCACCATCTCTGCAACCGTGCAGGTGCCCGTCGCCTCGCATGCCCCGGCCGCGGTCCATGCACCGGTCGTGACCGCGCCGGTCGAGGCCAAGTCGGCCGCCGCCCACCCCGGTACCGTTCCCTCCCCGATGGTCGGCACCGCCTATCGCCGCCCCTCGCCCGAAGCGAAGCCCTTCGTCGAGATCGGCCAGGAGGTGAAGGCGGGCGAACGCGTCCTTCTCGTCGAGGCGATGAAGACCTTCAACGACATCGTCGCGCCGCGCGCCGGCAAGGTCACGGCGATCATGGTCGAGGACGGGCAGCCGGTCGAGTACGGCGAGCCGCTTCTGGTGATCGAGTGAGTGTGGCAGCGGGCGCGGACGAGCCGAAGATGTTCGACAAGATCCTGATCGCCAACCGCGGAGAGATCGCGCTGCGCGTCCTGCGCGCGGCCAAGGAGCTCGGCATTGCGACCGTCGCGGTCCATTCCACCGCGGATGCCAATGCCATGCATGTGCGCCTCGCCGATGAGAGCGTCTGCATCGGCCCCCCGAGCGCCCGCGAAAGCTATCTCAATATTCCAGCCCTGATCGCGGCCTGTGAGATCACAGGCGCCGATGCGGTCCATCCCGGCTACGGCTTCCTGTCGGAGAACGCCCGCTTCGCCGAGATTCTCGATCGGCACAACATCGCCTTCATCGGCCCCAAGGCCGAGCATATCCGGGTGATGGGCGACAAGATCGAGGCCAAGCGCACGGCCAAGCGCCTCGGCATTCCCTGCGTCCCCGGCTCAGAGGGCGGTGTCAGCGAGGATGCGGAAGCCCTGCGCATCGCGCGTGATATCGGCTTTCCCGTCATCATCAAGGCGGCGGCCGGCGGCGGCGGACGCGGCATGAAGGTGGCGCGCAGCGAGGATGATCTCGTCGTTGCGCTCCAGACCGCACGGACCGAGGCCAAGGCCGCCTTTGGCGATGACGCTGTCTATATCGAGAAATATCTCGAGAAGCCGCGCCACATTGAAATCCAGATCCTTGGCGACGGCCGCGGCCATGCCATCCATCTCGGCGAGCGCGACTGCTCTCTGCAGCGCCGCCACCAGAAGGTCTGGGAAGAAGGGCCCTCGCCTGCGCTCAATGCCGGCGAGCGTGACCGGATCGGCACGATCTGCGCCAAGGCGATGGCCGATCTCGGTTATCTCGGCGCCGGTACGATCGAGTTCCTTTACGAGGACGGCGAGTTCTATTTCATCGAAATGAACACCCGCATCCAGGTCGAGCATCCGGTCACCGAGATGATCACCGGGATCGATCTGGTGAACGAGCAGATCCGTATTGCCGCCGGCGCGCCGCTCTCGCTCAAGCAGAGCGACATCATCATCGAGGGCCACGCCATCGAGTGCCGCGTCAATGCCGAGCATCCCGCGAATTTCCGCCCCTCGCCCGGCAAGATCGCCTCGTTCCATACGCCGGGCGGGCTTGGCGTCCGCGTCGATTCTGCGGCCTACCAGGGATACTCGATCCCGCCGCATTACGATTCTCTGGTCGGCAAGCTGATTGTGCATGGTCGCAACCGGGCGGAATGCCTGATGCGCCTGCGCCGCTCGCTCGACGAGTTCGTCGTCGATGGTGTCGATACGACCCTGCCGCTGTTCCGTACGCTCGTACGTAATCCCGACATCCTGAACGGCGACTACAATATCCACTGGCTCGAGAAGTTCCTGGCCGCGGGCGGCATGGGGCCCGAAGGACAATAACGTCGGTCACGCCCTGTCATGCCCGCCCAATGGCGGGCATCGACACCCCACGATGTCCCGGTCGCAAGCCGCACCATAGTGACGGGGACTGTCGCGACGGGGCCGGCCATGACGAAAGAGCGCAGCTTTCGCGTTTGACTTGGCGCCGCGCTCACGCTCCCATCTGCAGATGAAGGCTCGTTCAGCGCCAGTACGCTCGCCCGTGATCACACCGGAAATCCTGCTGCGCGCTTACGCAGCCGGCATCTTCCCGATGGCGGAGAGCGCCGACGATCCAAACCTGTTCTGGGTCGAGCCTGAGGTCAGAGGCGTGATCCCGCTCGCGAATTTCCATCTGCCTTCACGCCTTGCCCGTACGGTCCGTGCCGATCCTTTCGAGATCCGCGTCGATACTGCTTTCCACCAGGTCATCGCGGCCTGCGCCGAAGCACGTCCGGACCGGCCCGATACCTGGATCAATACGCGGATCAGGGAGCTGTTTGGCGCACTTCACCAGCTCGGGAACGCCCACAGCGTCGAATGCTGGCGCGATGGAAAGCTTGTCGGCGGGCTCTACGGCCTGTCCCTAGGTGCAGCGTTCTTCGGCGAGAGCATGTTTCATCGGGCGACGGACGCCTCGAAGGTCGCGCTTGTCCATCTGGTGGCCCGGCTGAAGCGCGGCGGTTACCGCCTGCTCGATGCCCAGTTCCAGACCACGCACCTGGCCCAGTTCGGCACACAGGAGGTGCCACGCGAGGCCTATCGCATGCTGCTCGAAGCTGCGATCGCACATGACGCTGAATGGTGGAGCTGGCCAAAGGGCCAGGACATCAGTGGTCGCGAGGCCCTGGCTGAGTTCATTTGAGCTCAGCCCCAGCCCCTGCCTCAGTTGTTGCCGGCGGGATCGCGTCCGGGAACAGGATTGGTCGGAAAGAAGCGCTGGCTCGGCGCCTGACGGGGCTCAACCGGCACGCCACGCGGCGGAGCCACATCCATGCGCTGTCCCGGGGGAAGCTGCGTGCCCGGCGGCAACTGGTTGACGTCGCGCGGCGGCGTGCGCGGCCTGCGCTCTTCCGGCGGCGGCGGCGCTTCCGGATCCTTGGGATCGACCACAAGCTCGGTACCGCCCTTGCAGTCTGTCAGCCAGACATCATAGATCGCGTGCTCGACACCATGCAGACCGGGGCTCGCGGCATACATCCAGCCCGTAAAGATGCGCCGGTACTCGTTGGCGAAGGTCACCTCGTCCACCTCGACGAAGGAGGTGGTCTGCGGGTTCTCGGTCGGCGGGCGGGTCCAGCAAACGCGCGGCGTCAGTTGCAGCGCACCGAACTGAACGGTTTCGTCGATCGCCACCTCGAAGGAGATGATCCGGCCTGTGATCTTGTCGAGGCCGGCAAAAACCGCAGTCGGATTGCGGATGCGGTCGGCCTTCGCAGGCTGGGCGGCCATCAGGGCCGCGAGAGCTGGCGCGGCCAGGGCCGCCACCTTCGACAATCTGCTGACGGACCGCATCTTCTGCTACGAATCTCCCCTCCCGCCAGAAGACGGGGGCTGCGGCTTAACACGGCAATCGCAGCGGAAAAAGGGCAGCCGGGCCACAGTGGGACCTGCGGCGGCACCACATCACGGGCTCTTGCGCGCCCGGAAGCGGGCAACCTTGTCGCGGTTGCCGCAGGTGCTCATCGTGCACCAGCGCCGCGTATTGTTCCGCCCTCTGTCGTAGAACGCCATCACGCAGTCGTGGTTGGCGCAGTGCTTGAGCCGTGCCGGCTCGTGGTCGCAGACGAAGCGAGCGAAATCGAGTGCGATTCTCGATGCCGCTCCGAGGCCCCGATTCGCCACGGCCATGAGCGCATAGCCCTCGTCACCCCTGTGCAACTGATAGCGCTCGGTCACCGGCACGAGCAGGCGGTTGATCGCAGCGAGCGACGCTTCCGGCAGCGGCTTGCCCTGCTGCAACAGGTCAAAGGCCGGACGAAGGGTTTCACGCAAGCCCTTGAGCTCAAAACCGGATTCGGGCGTCTCCCCCTCGCCTAGCCCGGCCGCGGCGAGCCACGCAGCCATGGACTGCGGCTCACCGAGCAGATCACGAGGTCCGGTCTCGGTTACCGGCCTGGTGTTGAGCAGATCGAGCCAAGGTCGGCCGCCCATGAAGGGAAAGCCGTCCCGGAAATCATCATTGGTTGGGGTCGCAGGCAAGAGCCGCTCCGGAGGCCATCGGTCAATGTCGTTTGTAACCTCTAATTTATTTGTTGACAGGTTACATGTCAAATGACACCGTTAAATCGCATAATGACAGGTTACATACTCGAATACGATCGTCCATCAGTTCTGCCGCAGTCGCCATGTTTCACATTCTCGGAGCCCCCTCATGTCCACCGCACCGTCCGTTGTGCCCATCCTCGCCCCRTCAGTCGCGGTCCGCTACGGCACTGCCCGCATAGAGGGCCTCGACATCTTCTATCGAGAGGCCGGACCTCGGGACGCTCCCGCCATCCTGCTGTTGCACGGCTTTCCGTCCTCATCGCACATGTTCCGCGACCTGCTGCCGCTGCTGGCCAAGGGCTACCGCGTCGTTGCGCCCGATTATCCCGGCTTCGGTCACAGCTCCGCGCCTGCGCCGAGCGAATTCGCCTACTCCTTCGACAGGCTCGCCGAGGTGATCGACGGCTTCACGGAGCAGGTCGGCCTCACCCGCTATGCGCTCTATATCCAGGACTATGGCGGTCCGATCGGCTTTCGCCTCGCGCTCAAGCATCCGGAGCACATTCGCGCGCTGATCATTCAGAATGCCGTGGCCAATGCAGGCGCCTGGAGCGCGGAGGCCCGCCGGGACATGGAGCCGTTCTGGCGCAATTGGACGCCCGATACCGAAAGGCCCTTCCGCGATCTGCTCAAGGCCGACGGCACGAAGTTCCAGTACACGCATGGCGCGACCAGATTGGAGCGGCTTTCACCGGATGCCTGGCACCATGACCAGGCCGGGCTGGATCGCCCGGGCAATCAGGACATCCAGCTGCAGCTTCTGTATGACTATCAGAGCAATTTTGCCGCTTACCCGGCTTGGCAGGCCTATCTCGCCCGGCATCAGCCCCCCGCGCTGATCGTCTGGGGCAAGAGCGATCCATTCTTCATGCTGACGGGCGTCGACTATCTGAAGGAGCAGTTGCCGACTGCGGAGGTGCATCTGTTCGATGCCGGACATTTTGCGCTGGAGACCCATTCCGGCGAGATCGCGGAACGAATCGACGCCTTCATGAAGCGACTGCCGAAGGGCCGAGTGAGCGCCTGATTGAATCGAAAGGGCCGCCGGCGATTATTCGCCGCGGCCCCTTTTCAAACCGTCCGTTCAGGCGTCAGCGCCCGGGCGTCCAGGCCTCGTAATCGCCGGTTGCTGGTGGCCGCTCGCCTTCGGCCAGGGTCGAGCCCTGAGGACGATAGGCCTGCGCCGTTCCCGTCCAGTTCTGCTGATGCGGCTTCTGCCACTCGCGCGGCTGATAGCTCTCCTCGGAGGGAGCGATATCGACGGTGTGATGCAGCCAGCCATTCCAGCCAGCCGGAATGGTCGAAGCTTCAGCCGGGCCGTTATAGACCACCCAGCGCCGCTGCAGGCCCAGCGCCTTGTCCTTCACCCCACCCTTGGTGCGGTAATAGGTATTGCCGAATTCGTCCTGGCCGACCTTCTCGCCGAAGCGCCAGGTGTGGAAGCGCGTGCCAATGGTCTGGCCGTTCCACCAGGTAAAGATCTGCAGCAACGTTTGCTTCATGGCTCTCGTCCGCCCGGTCCGCGTCGCGCGACTTATGGCGAGAGCATCCGGCCCTGTCCAGCCCGCAGGAGGATTCACGGCAGTTTCGTCGGAAGGGCGCGTCGCCGGAAGGCGCGCCACCATGATTCGGCCACCTTGCGAACACGCTCCAGGCACGGTTCGAAACGCGAAGATTACCTGTCTCCAGGCACTTGGCGCAGGCTCTGCAGATGGCGCTTGCGATGGTCAGGCGGGACGGGCCCATTCACCCATGGTCAACCATGACTGCCGCGAATTTTATGCTTTCCGCCGCCTGCGAGATCGTCCACCCTTCGCCCAGGCGTACCGATTCCGCTCGTGATTCCGGGTGCTTAGCTGGCGGCTTGAAACTTATCCCCAGAACACACAGATACATACAAGATGTCGTGTCCACAGGGTTTGCGGCGCACTAATCCTTGACGGACCACCCCAGTCGGGACTAGTTTTTGTCAGTCGCGTGACGGCTGGCGGAGACGCCTTCGACACCCGCGAGAGAGTTCCCGGACGGGTCGAGGTGATCACCGCGTGGCATGCCATCCCTGGCGGCGGCGAACGGTGGCGTACGGTCTGTCTGGTGGCGTCCGGAGTACCGACGGCGGGAAACACCGCTGCGGAATCCAGGGGCATCAAACCGAGTTGGGCTGACATCAGGAGCCGGTGATCAACCGGCCGCGCGGGGCATTTTCGCCCGCGGCATGCATTGGGGACCAAGATCATGCGCATCGAGCGCCGCTACACCACCACCGGACAGTCGCCCTACGCCGCGATTCCCTTCCGTTCGGCTGTCAGCGAGATCCGCAATCCTGACGGCTCGATCGTCTTCCGTCTCGAAGGCATCGAGGTTCCCGAGGCCTGGTCCCAGGTGGCGAGCGATGTGCTCGCGCAAAAGTACTTCCGCAAGGCGGGCGTGCCGGCAGCGCTGAAGCGTGTCGAGGAGAACGAGGTTCCCTCCTTCCTCTGGCGCTCTGTTCCCGACGAGGCGGCGCTTGCCCAACTCCCGGAGAGCGAGCGCTACGTCTCCGAGATTTCCTCCAAGCAGGTCTTTGACCGCCTCGCCGGCTGCTGGACCTATTGGGGCTGGAAGGGCGGCTATTTCTCCTCGGAAGAAGATGCCGCGGCCTTCCATGACGAGTTGCGCTTCATGCTCGCCACCCAGCGCGTCGCCCCGAACTCGCCGCAATGGTTCAATACCGGCCTGCACTGGGCCTATGGCATTGACGGCCCCGGCCAGGGCCATTTTTACGTCGACTTCAAGACCGGCAAGCTGGTGAAGTCGAAGTCCAGCTACGAGCATCCGCAGCCGCATGCCTGCTTCATCCAGGGCGTGGCCGACGATCTCGTCAACGAAGGCGGTATCATGGACCTCTGGGTCCGCGAGGCGCGCCTGTTCAAATATGGTTCCGGCACCGGCTCGAACTTCTCGATGTTGCGTGGCGAAGGCGAGAAGCTCGCCGGCGGTGGCCGCTCCTCCGGCCTTATGTCCTTCCTCAAGATCGGTGATCGCGCCGCGGGCGCCATCAAATCGGGCGGAACGACGCGCCGCGCCGCCAAGATGGTCGTGGTCGATGTCGATCACCCCGATATCGAGACCTATATCGACTGGAAGGTGCGCGAGGAGCAGAAGGTCGCTGCGCTCGTCACCGGCTCGAAAATCGTCCAGAAGCACATGAAGGCCGTGATGAAGGCCTGCGTGAATTGCGAAGGCGACGGCGATTCCTGCTTCGACCCCGAGAAGAACCCGGCCTTGAAGCGCGAGGTCAAGCTCGCTCGCAAGGCGATGGTGCCGGACAACTATATCAAGCGCGTCATCCAATTCGCCCGCCAGGGCTATACCGACATCCAGTTCGACATCTACGACACCGACTGGGATTCGGAAGCCTATCTCACTGTCTCCGGCCAGAACTCGAACAACTCGGTCTCGCTGACCGACGACTTCCTGCGCGCGGTGGAAGCGGATGCGGACTGGAACCTCACCGCCCGCACCACCGGCAAGGTCCTGAAGACGCTGAAGGCTCGCGATCTCTGGGAGAAGATCGGCTATGCCGCCTGGGCGAGCGCCGATCCCGGCCTGCACTTCAACACCACGATGAACGACTGGCATACCTGCCCGGCCTCGGGACGCATCCGCGCCTCGAACCCGTGCTCGGAATACATGTTCCTCGACGACACCGCCTGCAATCTGGCCTCCGCCAATCTGCTGCAGTTCTACGACCGCGAGACCAAGAGCTTCGACGTCGCCGCCTATGAGCATCTCTGCCGGCTCTGGACCGTCGTGCTCGAGATCTCGGTGACGATGGCGCAGTTCCCGAGCCGCGAGATCGCCGAGCTGTCCTACGAGTTCCGCACGCTCGGCCTCGGCTATGCCAATATCGGCGGCTTGCTGATGACCATGGGCCTTGGCTATGATTCCGAGGAAGGCCGCGCGCTTGCCGGCGCCCTCACCGCGATCATGACCGGCGTCTCCTACGCAACCTCGGCCGAAATGGCGGGCGAGCTTGGCCCCTTCCCCGGATACAAGAAGAACGCCAGCCACATGCTGCGCGTCATTCGCAACCACCGCACCGCCGCGCATGGGCAGGCCTCCGGCTATGAAGGCCTGCAGGTCACGCCGGTGCCGCTCGACCATGGCACGCTCGCCCGCCTCGGCGGTTCCAGCGCCACCATGTCGGAACGCGCCCGCGCCGTCTGGGACGAGGCCCTCTCGCTCGGCAAGATGTACGGCTATCGCAATGCTCAGACGACGGTGATCGCGCCGACCGGCACGATCGGCCTCGTCATGGACTGCGACACCACCGGCATCGAGCCCGATTTCGCGCTGGTGAAGTTCAAGAAGCTTGCCGGCGGCGGCTACTTCAAGATCATCAACCGCGCCGTTCCCGACGCGCTGCGCTCGCTCGGCTATCGCGAGGCCGAGATCGCCGAGATCGAGGCCTATGCCGTCGGCCATGGCTCGCTTGCCCAGGCGCCCGGCATCAATCACGGCTCGCTTCGGGCCAAAGGCTTCCCGCAGGCCAAGATCGACGCCGTCGAGAAGGACCTGAAGGCCGCTTTCGACATCAAGTTCGTCTTCAACAAGTGGACGCTGGGCGAGGACTTCCTCGTCAATGAGCTCAAGGTCCCGGTCGAGAAGCTGAACGATATGTCGTTCGAGCTCCTGCCCTTCCTTGGCTTCTCGAAGGCCGAGATCGAGGCCGCCAATGTCCATGTCTGCGGAGCGATGACGCTGGAAGGCGCGCCGCACCTCAAGCTCGAGCATTACAACGTCTTCGACTGCGCCAATCCGTGCGGGCGCATCGGCAAGCGCTATCTCTCGGTCGAGAGCCACATTCGCATGATGGCGGCGGCGCAGCCCTTCATCTCGGGCGCGATCTCGAAGACCATCAACATGCCGAACGACGCCACCGTCGAGGACTGCAAAAGCGCCTATCTGCTCTCCTGGAAGCTGGCCCTGAAGGCGAACGCCCTCTACCGCGACGGCTCGAAGCTATCGCAGCCGCTGAACTCGGCCCTGATCTCGGACGAGGATGACGACGCCGAGGACGCGGTCGAGTCGCTGCACCAGCAGCCGATGGCGGCGCGCGCCACCCATGTCGCCGAGAAGATCGTCGAGCGCATCGTCGAACGGATCGAACGCAAGCGCGAACGCGAGAAGATGCCGGACCGTCGCACCGGCTATATCCAGAAAGCCGTCGTCGGCGGGCACAAGGTCTACCTGCACACCGGCGAATACTCGGACGGACGCCTCGGCGAGATCTTCATCGACATGCACAAGGAGGGCGCTGCCTTCCGGGCGATGATGAACAACTTTGCGATCGCAGTCTCGCTCGGCCTGCAATACGGCGTGCCGCTGGAAGAATATGTCGAGGCCTTCACCTTCACGCGCTTCGAGCCCTCAGGCTTCGTGCAGGGCAACCAGTCGATCAAGAACGCCACCTCGATCCTCGACTACGTCTTCCGCGAGCTGGCGATCAGCTATCTCTCGCGCAACGACCTCGCCCATGTCGACCCGAGCGAGATCGGCCATGACGTGATCGGCGGCGGCGTCGGCCAGGACAAGGCGCCGGATGCTATCGGTCCGATCACCTCGACCCCGCTGGCCTCGACCGGATTCCGCCGTGGCAAGCCGATCAACCTGCTCGCCATCCAGGGCGGAATCGTCCACGAGGCCGTCGCTCGTAGCAGCAGCAACGTCACCTCCTTCGCAACGGCAGGTGCGACCGCGCTGAAGCCGGACGCCGAAGAAGAGGCCGTGGGCGAAGCCGAACTGGCCAAGCTCGGCTTCGCGGCCCCCGCCGGCCAGCCGACCGCCTCGGAGCGTCGCGCCGAAGCGATCATGAAGGGCTATGTCGGCGACTCCTGCGGCGAGTGCGGCAACTTCACACTGGTCCGCAACGGCACCTGCCTGAAGTGCAACACCTGCGGCTCGACGACCGGGTGCTCCTGATTTGCTCCGACCGGTTGTGTAGGCGCCGCACCCGGACGTTCGCGGCACCGCTGCGGTCGGTCTCCCGAGTGGAGTCATCAAGCCGCTGAACGAACAGAGAGGCCCGGCTTCGGCCGGGCTTTGGATTTTCAGGGACGGACGTGGATCTGTCGCCCGAGAATGTCCTCTCGATAGGACGCGTACTCCACGCTCTTCAGGAGCTTGCCTCGCTTGACCGCGCGCAAAGCGCATGAGCTCGCGGCCTCGCCGCCCCTCCAGCTTCGATGTCTCGGACTTCCATGCCGCCACTCTGCGCCTTACCTGGCCCAGCGGCCTGATCGACAACATGCTCTGGCGCGGCCGTGTGGTGCCCTTCCCACCCGAGTTCCGCGAAGGCCACAAGTCTCTCAGCGACAGGTCAGGAGACTCTTGGATCGCCACGAACATTGGTTCGCATGTGAACTCATCAGTGAGGCGTCATGAAGCAGACATCGTAAACGTCTGCAGAGCTTGAGGAAGGAGCTATGCCTCACTATCTCCTGAGATGGCCTATGCAGCGGAAGCGACGATGCGTGGAGGCTGATCATGACAACCATGGATCTTGGCGCCGGCATGCTGTCCGAGCAGGAGCATGGCAGACAGCTTCGACGTGCCATCGTAGCGAGCACGGTCGGTACCGCGATCGAATGGTATGACTTCTTCCTTTACAGCACGGTGACCGGCCTCGTCTTCGCGCGGCTGTTTTTCCCGCGATCGGAGCCGCTCGTCGGTACGCTCGAGGCATTTGCCGTCTATGCGGTCGGCTTTCTCGCCCGGCCGGTCGGCGCGGCGATCTTCGGCCACTATGGCGACCGGATCGGCCGCAAATCGACGCTCATCGCAACGCTCATGCTAATGGGAATTGCGACCTTTCTGGTCGCGCTCGTTCCGACTTACGACAGCATCGGCATTTGGGGCGCGATCATCCTGACGGCGCTGCGCTTTATCCAGGGCGTCGGCGTGGGCGGTGAATGGGGCGGTTCCGTGCTGCTCTCGATGGAATGGGCGCGGACCTCCAGCCATCGCGGTTTCATCGCATCCTGGCCGCAGTTCGGCGTGCCTTGCGGCCTCTTCCTCGCCAATCTCGCAGTCCTCGTGTTCAGTTGGCTATCCGGCGATCAGTTCCTGACATGGGGCTGGCGCATTCCGTTCCTCCTGAGCCTCCTGCTCGTTGCCGTCGGCCTCTGGATCAGGCTGGGCATCATGGAGACGCCGATCTTCAGCAAGCTCGTTGCTGAAAACAAAGTCGAGCGCGCACCGATGTTGCAGGTCGTGCGGCACCAGCCGAAAGAGATCCTGCTCTGCGCGCTTCTGCGCCAGGCGGAGCAGGCGCCCTTCTACATCTTCACCGCCTTCATCTTCTCCTATGGCGTCGGGACGCTGAAGGTATCGCGCGACTTTCTCCTCATCGCCGTGCTGGCAGCCTCGATGCTGTCCTTCGTTTCGATCCCCCTCTTCGGCCATATCTCTGATCTGATCGGACGCAAGCGCATGTACATGATTGGCGCGGCGACTGTCGGCGTGTTCGGTTTCATCTATTTTGGGCTGCTGAACACGGGCTCTGCGGCGCTGATTTTCATCGCCATCGTGATGTCGCTCGTGCCGCACAACATGATGTATGGACCGCAAGCGGCGCTGATCGCGGAATCCTTTACCGGTCGGCTGCGCTATAGCGGCGCGTCGCTCGGCTATCAGCTCGCCTCCGTGATCGCCGGCGGCCCGGCTCCGCTCATCGCCGCGTGGTTATTCAGCAGGTATGGAACGGCCTACGCGATCGCCTTCTACATTCTCGCCTGCTCGGTGCTCAGTCTGATCGCGACAGCGCTGATGACGGACTATACCGGGAGGGACATTGAGGGCGAATACGAATAGGGCACGGTCCCCCTGGCTGCCGCTGGCGCCGCCGACTCGGCGCGCCACGAGCCGGACGGAGCGCCAGAGGGGTGGGCCAATGAGAAGCTCTCCGGCCCCCAAGCGAGGTCGACAGAACAAGGTTTGGGGACAGGGTGTGTTTCGCCCCGGAGAGTGTCTGTGACCTTGCCCCCAAGCCATTATGCAGCGCTGAGTTCGTTTCCGGCAGTTGTGGAGCCCGTTCGAGCCGGTGAAGCAGAGGGTTCTGGCACTGTGCTTGTTGCATCGCTCGGCGCCAAGCCCCTCAGACGCGAACCTGATCGCCGATCGGCGCCTTCCTGGCAAAGGGAACAAACGCCAGGGCTGCGATCGTGAGGACGGCAACCAGTCCCCAGGCCTCGTTGATCGACAGGACGAGAGCTGCCTTCTCAACCAGTGGCTGAAGCAGCGCCTGGGCCTGAGCGTCGAGCGGCCCGGGCGGGCGCGCTGCCATGAGTTCCAGGGGCACACCGATGAACGTCGCCGTCTCGACCTCGCCTCGTTGCAGCCGTTCCATGATCGCCGTTCCGTGCACAGGCGAGCGGCTGTAGATGACGGTGTCGATCAGGGCGAGACCGATCGCGCCGCCAAGGTTTCGCATCAGGTTGAACAGGCCGCTGGCGTCTGGAACACGCATCGGAGGAAGCTGCCCCAATGCAAGACGCGTCGGTGGCAGAAGGCAAAACATGATTGCCAGGCCACGGACCACCTGCGGCCAGAACATCGCGTCATAGTCGGTCTGCGGGGTCTGAAGTGCACTCAGTCCCAAGCCGAGGGCGAAGAGCGCAAAGCCGATGCCGGTCAACAGGCGGACCTCGACACGACGCTCCAGAGCGACGGCGACCGGCGCGATGGCAAGTTGGGCGACGCCGGTCACCAGCATGATCTGACCGATCTCGAGCGCATTGTGATCGCGCACGAAGGCCAGGAAGACCGGCATCAAATAGACGGATCCAAACAGCCCGATGCCGAGAACAAAGCTGAGGATGCTGCCGATCGTGAAATTTCGGTCCGCAAAGCTTCTCAGATCAACGATCGGATCGTCGGCTTGCAACGTCCGCTTGATGAAGCCGAAACCGCTCGCCAGGCTTAGCGCGATGAGCCCCAGGATCAGACCCGAGATCCAGCCGCGCTGAGGTGCCTCCTTCAGGGCGATCTCGAGCGCTGCCAGCGCGATCGTCATCATCACCAGAGACAGGGCATCGAGCGTGCGCGCTTCGGTGAGACTCGGCTTGTCACGTGGCAGGAGGAAACCAGCAAATCCTGCTGAGAGGATGCCGGGAATGACGTTGATCAGGAACAGCCAATGCCAGGAATAAGTCTGCGTGATCCAACCACCGACGATCGGCCCGACCGTTGGCGCCAGCACGGCAAAGACGCCAGCCAACGTCGTCGCGATGGGCTGCTTGCTCGGCGGGAACAGCAAAAAGACAGCCGAAAAAACCGCGGGAATCAGTGTGCCGCCTGAAAACCCCTGGAGGACGCGCCAGGCGATCAGGGCTGGGAACGACTGGCTCGCCGCACAGCCGATGGAGGCTGCGGTAAAGACGGCGAGCGCCACGACGAACAGCCAGCGCATCGAGAGAACGCGGGTCAGGAAACCCGTCAGCGGAATCGCGATGACCTCGGCGATGAGATAGGCGGTCTGGACCCAACTCATCTGGTCGGGCGGAATGTCCAGTGCGCTCTGGATCGTCGGCAGGGACGTGACGACGACCTGCACGTCGAGGATCGCCATGAACATGCCGATGCACATGGCGGCAAAGCCGATCCATGTCGCCACGGTGACGCGCCTTTCGCCCATCGCATCAGCCAGTGGCGGCATGACGAGCCTCGTCAAGCGCAGCATTCTCCGCGCGGATGCGGATCGCCAGGACGAGACCGTTGGCGATCGAAAAGACAAGCGCAAACCATGGCAGGCCAAGGCACAGCGGCAAGACAGCGATCTCGCCGATGACGACGATGTAGTTCGGGTGCGACACAAAGCGATAAGGGCCCCGTGCCACGAGCGTCTCGCCCGATGTTACGATGATGCGGGTCGTCCAACGACGGCCCAGCGTCACTAGCACCCAAAGGCGCAGCCCCTGAAGCAGGCAGAAAACCGTTAGCCAGCCGAGATGGAGCGCTTGTGCCCAACCGAGCCCCCAGAGCCCGATCAGCCAGGTTGCGTGCAGCAGGACGATCAGCGGGTAGTGGCCCGCAGCCTTCTCCACTGCGCCCTTGGCGAGCAAGGCAGACGTATTTCTGTTCGCGAGCCAGAGTTCTCCGATCCGCTCGGCAGTCACCAGGGCCAGCAACAGGATGGCCGGCGTCATGCCGCTTGCCTCAGGGAGGCGCAACTCACGGTGAAGCCCGGCCCCATTGCCGTCAGCAGGGTGCGCGGGGGCAGGCCTGCCGCGATCGCGCGCTGGAGGACGAAGAGGGCCGTCGGAGCTGACATGTTGCCATAGTCGGACAGGACGGAACGTTCATGGTCGAGCGCTCCTTCCCCGAGCGCCAACGCGGTTTCCAGGGCCTCGATCACCTTCTTCCCGCCGGGATGACAGGCAAACAGATCGATGTCGGACAGCGATAGCCCTTCACGCTCCAGGATCCCCGCAATGGCGGGATTGATCCGCTCCTCCGCGAAGGGCGGGATCGCCCGGTCGAAGATCACGCCAAAGCCCTGGGGATCGATAGTCCATCCCATGATATCCAGCGTGTCGGGCCACATGTGCTGCCCGGTCATCTCGACCGTGGCGATGCCATCCAGCCCTGCCTTCAGGATGCAGGCTGCGGCGCCATCGCCGAACAAGGCGGTCGCAACGATGTTGGCCTTCGTCAGAACATCGAGTCGGAATGCCAGCGTGCAGATCTCGACCGCCACGAGCAGGACTGTCGAACCAGGACGGGACGCGGCCAATCGAGACGCGATCGAGAAGCCCGATACGCCGCCGGCACATCCCAGGCCGAACACCGGCACACGTTCGACGTCGCTTCGGAAACCAAGTCTCTCGGCGACACGGGCATCGAGGCTGGGGGTCGCTATGCCCGTCGATGAGACCGTCACGATCGTGTCGATCTCGGACGCCTGAAGGTTGGCGGCGCCCAGCGCCTTCGTCGTTGCATCCACGAACAGGTTGCAAGCGCCAGCGATGTAGGCGGCACTGCGCTCGGGCCATCCCAATGGCTGCAAATACCACTCGATCGGCCGGACGGCATATCGGCGGCTGATGCCCGAACTTTCGAAGACGCGCGCAAGCTGCTCGAAATCGGGATAGCGGCCGGCAAAGCTCCGATGGGCGGCTGCTGCCACATCGCGCTGGCGAAACTCATGGGGCGGGACAGCCGTCGCGACGGAAACGAGCTTGACCGGGTGAGCCATAGCCACTTCCAGGCATGGCGGGCGGTGCCGCCCGATGCGGGCGGACCTGCAGCGCCATGTCAACTATGCTTCACCGCGCCCTCAAGTTCCAGAGGCAGGCTGCGTGATTACGACGCGGGCGAAAGGGAGACCAGCAACCGACAAACGCTATGTCCGCGACGGTCGCGTCGCACGCCACATTGTTTGCTGACATCCCGTAAGAATGGATGAAATCAAGCAGGCGTCTCCATTACGGCTTCGTCCAGCCTTCCGGCAGGTGTAGTCCGCCGGTCGCTCTGCCTCGCGGAGCACTTCGACGATGGCCTCGTTCTGATTGATCCGCGCAATTTCGGGAAGACGTTCCATCTTGGGTCGCTGCCGCTTCATCACCGCTAATCCCTGCGATGCGCTGACCGGAAATCGCTCATCCGCGACCTGTCCATCGAGGACCGCGGCGTCCAGGGCTCGGGCTGCTCTTCGCATCGGACTAGTAGCCGGGCATTGACGCGGAACGAAACGCCTGATGTAGCAGCGGGCATGGAACAAATGTCATCGAAAAGCTCAGGCTCGACCGACAAGATTACCGAGTGGCGAGGGACGTTCGAAAGTACTGAGGTCAATGCTCTCCATGCCGAATGCTTTGAACATCGGATGTTTGAGGATGATTGGTGGTTACAAGTCAACCGGTACAGTCTTGGCTGGGTCTGTGCCCGTCGATCAGAGAAACTGATCGGGTTCGTGAACATCGCATGGGATGGCGGTGTCCATGCTTTCGTTCTGGACACTATGGTATCGCCAGAACTTCAGCGCCAAGGCATCGCGAAAGCCCTGATTGAGGAAGCGGTCGAGCGTGCGAAACAGACCGGCTGCGAATGGCTCCACGTAGATTTCGACCCGCACCTTAGGGCATTTTACTTCGACGCTTGCGGTTTCAAATCTACAGATGCCGGGCTAATTCCACTGAAATAACCGGGGTTCCGAGGTTCGGTTATGAGATGCGCGCCGTTTCTTTCGAGTGAAGGCGCCAAAATGGACGTAAGTCCAGCGGCAAATGCCGCAAGGGCGGGCACGCGAAATTCGCCCGCGCGCTGTCGCGTACTGGGGTACGGGCCGCCTTCGGGGAGAGGTTCTCCGTCGAGCGCATGGCAGCGGATTATCTCGACATTCACCGCAGCTTGGCCGGCATGCGATCTGGCACGGCTCCTGCCCGCCTGCCGCGGTCGTCTGATGGAGAAGCGCCCAGCGATAACCACCAGGGCCAATACGGTCGTCCATGCCCGCGGGCTCCGACAGGGGCTGGCGACCAATCTCGTGGCCCCCATGTCCTGTCCCGGCGCGGCAACATTCGGTTTGTGACCACGAGTTGAGCCGGCACGGCCCATCCAGGTCTGCCCCACCCACCAAGGAGGGAAAGAGACGTGCCGGGTAGCAAGAGGCGCGAGGAGCAGCGTCCACTGCCTGCAGCCCACCACGTCATCCCCGGCCGAGCGCTGCGAGGGGCATGCGATCCAAGGCTGCAACTCAGAGCCCAAACGCAGCGAGGCACCGGGTCTCCATCGTCTTCAGGCTGATTTCATGGACCGACAGCGCCGGCTGTCGCCCCCCGTGTCCCGCTACCCCCTTCGCTTCGCTCAATCGGCCGGGGATGACGAAGAGCGCTTTCGGCTGCTGCTCTGACAGCTCATCCGCGCACGCACCCGCCAGACGTCCCCCGGTGCGCTGCGTCACCGTCGGACCGCCGCCCAGACCGCCTCGTCCCAGAGCCGGATGCCGCCGGTAAGACCGGCGTCGTTGGAGGCGAGACGGACATTAGCGGGCAGGTCGACATGGAGATTGGCGGCATTGCCGCCACCGATATGGAGCACGTCAAAGTGCAGCAGGCTGTCGACGATGGCGATCATCCTGACGACACGCTTGTTCCATTTCTTCTTGCGCAGGTCGTGACGCGCCGCGTCGCCAACGTAGTCGTTATAGGTCATGTCCTTGCGGATCGGATGCTGGGCGAGCTCCAGATGGGGGGTCAGCGCGCCCTGGCTGAACACCGCGCTGCCGACGCCGGTGCCAAGCGTCAGGACCACTTCGAGGCCCCGTCCGGCGATGATCCCCAGGCCCTGCACCTCGGCATCGTTGAGCAGGCGCGCCGGCTTGCCGAAATGATGGGATATCGCATGTTCCAGCGGGAAATCGCGCCAGGCATCGGCGTCGAAATGGGGCGATGTCACCACATTGCCGTCACGGACGACACCGGGAAAGCCGATCGAGATGCGGTCGAACGGGGCCAGCGGCGCGACCAGATCGGCGATCGCCCGCATCAGGATCTCCGGCCGGCAGGGATGGGGCGTCGGCACGCGCAGACGCTTCACCACCATGTGTCCGGCACCATCGAGCACCGAAGCCTTCAGCCCGGTGCCGCCGATATCGATCGCCAGGGTACGCAGGAGGCCGGCAGCGCGGGAGGCCGAATGGATGCGCTTGCTCTTCATCGCTGCCCCTAGGAATCGGCACCGGCCGCCACGTCGGCGAAGACATGCAGGCTGCCAAGTGGCTGAACATGGGTGGCCGGCAGGGCCGCATCGCCGCCGAGGAAACGCTTGAGGATCGCGTGCTTCTCCTCACCGGCGACCAGGAAAGCCACCTGCCGGCTGCTGTCGAGAGCCGGATAGGTCAGCGTGATGCGCGCCTCCGTCTTGGCGCCGAGCACCGCGGCAACCCAGAGCCGTCGCTCGGTGAGCACATTCGTACCCGGAAATAGCGAAGCAGTGTGACCATCCGGCCCAAGCCCAAGCAGGGTGACATCGAAGAGTGGTCGGGACGGATCGAGCTGCTCGGCGCCGTAGAAGGATTTGAGCGCGCGCTCATAGGCCGCAGCCGCCTCCGTCGGGCCAAGACCGTCGGTCGGCACGGCATGGACATTGGCCGCCGGCACCGGCGCATGGGCGAGCATCGCCTCGCGCGCCATGTGGAAATTGCTCTGGGGATCATCGGGCGGGACGAAACGCTCGTCGCCCCAGAACCAGTGACTGCGCGACCAGGGGAAGGCCTCGCGAGAGGGCCGCTCGGCCAGGAGCTCATAGAGCCGGCGCGGTGTCGATCCGCCGGACAGCGCGACGGCGAAGACGCCGTCCTTGGCCCGCGCGGCCGCGAGCAGCCACTCTGCCGCCCGGCGCGCGAGCGCTTCCGGATCGGCCAGGATCTCGCATTGGGCCGGGGATGGACGGGTCATTACGACACCTTGCCCGCCGGTGCCGCGGCATAGATGTCCATGACCGCGCCGAGCATGGTCAGCGCCTCTGCCTTGCTACGCTGGAACGAGTTGCGGCCGATGATCGAGCCGAAGCCGCCGCCCGCATGGATGGCGCGAATCTCGTCGAGCAGCTTGTCATTGTCGAAGACTGCGGCCCCACCGGAGAAGATGACGATGCGGCGGCCGGCGAAAGCGCAGTCGACCACGTGACGGACCCGTTCAGCCTGGGTTGCGATCGGAATCTGCTTGTCGTCATAGACCTTGCGGGCAGCCTCCTGCTCGACATGGCGCGACGGCAGTTTCACCTTGATGATATGGGCGCCGAGCTGGGCAGCGATCTGGGCGGCATAGCCGATGACGTCGACCGCGGTCTCGCCGTCCTTGCTCAGAGCCGCGCCCCGCGGATACGACCAGACCACAACCGCCAGTCCGTGGCGCTTGGCCTCGGCGGCGCAGAGACGCAACTGTTCGTAGAGCGCCAGTTCATGGATCGAGCCCGGATAGATGGTAAAACCGACGGCGCAGCAGCCGAGCCTGAGGGCGTCGCGCACGCCGCCCGTCAGGGCCTGGTTCGGATCCTTGTCGTCGCGCAGCGAGTCGTTGTCGTTGATCTTGAGGATCAGCGGGATATCGCCGGCGAAATCGCGCGCACCGCCCTCCAGGAAGCCGAGAGGCGCCGCATAGGCATTGCAGCCCGCCGCGATCGCCAGCTCGAAATGGTAACGCGGATCGTAAGCCGGTGGGTTGGCCGCGAAGGAGCGCGCCGGCCCGTGCTCGAAGCCCTGGTCCACCGGCAGGATCACGAGCTTGCCCGTGCCACCCAATCGGCCGTGGTTGAGGAGCCGCGCCAGGTTGGTCAATGTGCCTGGGCTGTCCGCGCCATACCAGCTCAGGATCTCCTTCACCGCCGGTGTCATCGTTATCTCTCCTATCGCGTCGGTCAGGCCGTGGCCTGCCGCAGGACCAGTGTCCGTACAGCTTTGGCGAATCCCTCGTTCTCATTGCTCTCGGTCACCGCGCTGGCTTTCGCCTTTACCGCGGCACTGGCATTGCCCATGGCGACGGAGAAGCCGCTCTTGGCGAACATCAGGACGTCGTTCGGCATGTCGCCGATCGTCGCAATCTGCTCTGGTCTAAGCCCCTGGAGCTTGGCGAGCGTGGTCACCACCGTGCCTTTGTTGGCTTGGGGATGGGTGACGTCGAGATAATAGGGCTGCGAACGGGCTGCACTCGCGGTGGTGCCCAGAAGGGTCTGCGCCAGTTTCTCGCAGGCAACGACTCGCTCGAGATCGTCGGATACGCCCGTGATCTTCACCACATGGGCCAGATGGGCCGCTGTGAAGGACAGTACCATTTCTGGGTCGAATTTCACGGTCCAGGCCTCGCGCGCTACATGGGCCGCCGCCTTGTCGCGCACCAGCCAGGCCTGCTCGGTATAAACCCAGGCATCCAGCCCCTGATCTTGCAGCAGTTTCAGGGTTTTGATCGCGGTCGTCGGATCGAGCCGGTGGCTCTCGATGACCGAAAGGTCGGGATGGACGAACACGCCGCCATTGAACCCCGCGAGTGCCCCGACCAGCGCCAGCGGCTCGATCAGCATGCTCATGCCGCGCGGCGGCCGGCCGCTGGTGACCGCAAATTGGATGCCGGCGCGGCCAAGATCGCGCACCGCCTCCTTCGTCGCTTCGGTCAGCATCTTGTCCGGCGTGACCAGCGTGCCGTCCACATCGGCCAGCAGAAGCTTGATGTCGCGGGGCCGGCTCACCGTTTTGGCCCCGTGGGTCCGTCGACCGGACGCCAGGCCCGGGCGCCGTCGCGCGCGATCAGGTTGTCAGCCGCTTGCGGACCATCGCTGCCGGAAGCGTAGACTTGCATCTCGGATTGACCTGCGGCCCAGTCGTCGAGCACCGGCTGCACGATGCGCCAGGCCTGCTCCACCATGTCGGCGCGCATAAACAGCGTTGCGTCACCGGTCATGACGTCATGGAGCAGCGTTTCGTAGCCGACATTCGGCTCCTTGGGGAACCAGTCGTCATAGCGGAAATCCATGCGCACGGTGGCGAGATCGACCTGCGGCCCGGGACGCTTGACCTCGCATTGCAGGGAAATGCCTTCGTCGGGCGAGATGTTGAGAACCAACCAGTTCGGCTGGAGGCTGTCGACCGGTGTCGCCTGGAACGCCGCATAGGGCGCATGCTTGAAGCAGATGGCGATCTCGGTCTTGCGCGCCGACATGTGCTTCCCGGTCCGGACGAAGAACGGCACGCCGGCCCAACGCCAATTGTCGATCTCCAGCCGCATGGCGACAAAGGTCTCGACGTCGGAATCAGCGGCCACGTCAGGCTCATGGCGATAGGCATTTGCCGGCTTGCCGAGCACCGTGCCCCCGCCATATTGGCCGCGGACGGCGTATTTCGGCACGACCGCCGGCATGGCGGCGAAGAGCTCGGCCTTCTTCGAACGGATCGAGGCGGCATCGAAGCCGACCGGCGGCTCCATGGCCACCATCGACAGAAGGGTGAAGACGTGGTTCGGCACCATGTCACGCAGCGCACCGGTGGCCTCGTAGAACTTGCCCCGCTGCTCCACGCCCACCGTCTCGGCCACTGTGATCTGGACGTGATCGATCCGGTCGCGGTTCCAGACCGGTTCGAACAGCCCATTGGCGAAGCGGAACGCCATGATGCTCTGAACAGGGTCCTTGCCCAGGAAATGGTCGATGCGGAAGATCTGATCCTCGCGCAGCCGGTGCAGGATGCGAACGTCCAGCGCGCGCGCCGAGGGCAGGTCATGGCCGAACGGCTTCTCGATCACGACCCGGCGCCAGAAATGGCGTTGGCCCTTCTGGTCCTCGGGCTCGGCGGTGATCCGGGCCTTGCCGAGTTCATCGACCACAGGTCCGAAGAACCGGTCGGCCAGCGCCAGATAGAAAATGACATTGCCGCGCGTGCCATGGGCCTTCTCGGCCTCCGCCAGCGCGTCGCGTAGCGTCTCATAGACCTCCGGCGTAGTGACATCGCCCTGGACATAGGACATCCCCGCCGCCAGCTGATTCCAGGCCGCCTCGTCGATGCTGTCGACATCGAATTCGGTCGCGGCATTCCCAACGAAGCTCTTCAGCCCATCATAGAGACCCTGGCGCCAGCTTTCAGTGGTGCTCTCCGCGCGGGCGACGCCGATCAGCGCGAAATTCTCTGGCAGGATCTTGGTCCGGGCGAGATTGTAGAGCGCCGGCACCACCAACCGCCGCGTCAGATCCCCGCTCGCGCCGAAGATAACCATGGCGCAGGGATCGGCCGGCTTGGCCTGGCGCCGTGGAGGACAGGTGATCACCTGCGCGCCATGGGCTCTCTCGGCCGGATCGTGCTCGGACATGGCGTCTACTCCGTGGCGGGGCCGGTCGCAGACTTTGGCGCAGGATCGATGGCTTCCTGCCCTTCGACATGGCCACCGAAGCCGAAGCGCATGGCCGAAAGCATCTTCTCACCGAAGCTATGGACCTGGCGCGAACGGAACCGGGCATAGAGCGCGGTGGACAGCACATCGGCTGGAACCGCTTCCTCGATGGCCGCCTCGACCGTCCAACGGCCCTCGCCGGAATCCTGAACATAGCCGGAGAACTGCTCGAGCTGCGGATCCTTGGCGAGCGCCGCCGCGCTGAGATCGAGCAGCCAGGACGCCACCACGCTGCCGCGGCGCCAGACCTCGGCGATATCGGGCATGTTGAGCGTGAAGCGCTCGTCCTCGGGCAGGTCTTTCGAGTTCTTGTTGCGCAGGATGTCGAAGCCCTCAGCATAAGCCTGCATCAGGCCGTATTCGATGCCGTTGTGGATCATCTTGACGAAATGGCCGGCACCGGACGGTCCAGCATGGATATAGCCGCGCTCGGCCCTGGAATCCGTATTGTCACGGCCAGCCGTACGCGGGATGTCGCCGAACCCGGGTGCAAGGGCCGAGAAGATCGGGTCGAGGTAACCGACCGCGTCCTTCGGGCCGCCGATCATCATGCAATAGCCGCGCTCGATGCCCCAGATGCCGCCCGATGTGCCGCAATCAACATAGTGCAACCGCCGCTCCGCCAGCGTCCTGGCCCGACGGATGTCGTCCTTGTAGAAGGAATTGCCACCATCGATGATGATGTCGCCTGCTTCCATCAGAGAGCCGAGGCTTGCGACTGTCTCCTCGGTAATCTCGCCGGCCGGCAGCATCACCCAGACAGCCCGCGGCTTGGCGAGCGCCTTGACCAGCGCCTCGAGCGAACCGGCCGCGGTCGCCCCGTCCTTGGCCAGCGCGTCACGCGGCGCGGCGTTGGCGTCGAACACCACGCAATGGTGGCCCGCCTTCATCAGACGCCGGACGATATTGCCGCCCATGCGGCCGAGCCCGATCACACCGATCTGCATTTGACCAACTCCTGAACCAGATGCCGCTCACGCGAGAGCCTCGTCCAGTGCCCGTGCAAGCTCGGCCAGCCCGGCATCGACATCCCCGATGTGGACCCGCAGCGTGCGTCGACCGCGCTCCACCAGCACCTCGAGATCGCCGCGCGCCTGCGCTGCCTTCACCACGCCGAAGCTGTAGGTATGGCCTGGAACCTCGATATCGGCGGGATCATTGCAGGTGACCTGCAGGAACACGCCGGAATTGGGTCCACCCTTGTAGGCCTGGCCGGTCGAGTGCTGGAAACGCGGCCCGAAGCCAAGGCAGGTAGCGGCCTGGGTGCGATCGCGAATGCGCCCGCGCATCGCGGTCAAAACGTCGGAGGTGGCCTGATCGCGCCGGATATAAGCGAGCAACACGACATAGTCGTTTGCCCGGACCCGGCCGAACTGACTTTTGAGATAGCCGGGCAGCGTATTGTGCCGGCCAAGTTCGGCCGCGTCGCGCGGATCGGCATAGAGCGCCAGGCCGTTTTCGCGGAACACCGGCGTTTCCACCGGCAGGCTGCGCGAGGCCTCATAGGCCTCGGTCAAGGCGCGCGTCCGGGTCTTGCTCGCCTCCACATCCGGCTGGTCGAAGGGGTTGATGCCGATGATGGCGCCAGCGACGGCAGTGGCGATCTCCCAACGGAAGAACTCCTGGCCGATGTGCCAGATATCCTTGACGGCGAGGCGCGCGACCGGATGGCCCGCCTGTTCCAGAGCAGTGGCCAATTGGCGCTGTGCCGGGTCGGCATCCCCTTCGAGCTCCAGAAAGGCGAAGAACCTGTCACCGCCATAACGCCCGACAGCGCCGAGCGGTTCGTCGGCCACCGGGATCAGGCCACGACCCTGCTTGCCCGTACTCTCGGCCAGAAGCTGTTCCAGCCAGGCGCCGAGATCAGCGATACCGGGCGAAGCGATGATCGTCACCTTGTCGCGGCCGAACTGCTTGGCGGCGACCCCCATGGCGATGCCGAGCCGGACGCCCGGGTTTTCCAGCGGCGGCACATCGGGGCCGCAGGAGCGCTCCATCGGCAACACCGTCTCGAGCAGGCGCTTGACGTCGATACCGATAGCGGCCGCCGGCACCAGACCGAATTTCGACAAGACGGAATAGCGGCCGCCGATCGACGGCACGCCGTGGAAGACATGAGCGAAGTGTAGTTCCCTGGCCCGCCGCTCCAGGGCGGAGCCGGGATCGGTGACCGCGACGAATTGCTCGCCAACCGTGTCCTTGTCCCTGACGGTGCCGACCCGCGCGAGGAAATAGTTCATGAAAATTGTGGGCTCGAGCGTGCCGCCGGATTTCGAGGAGACGATGAACAGGGTCTTCGCGAGATCGACCGCCGCGTCAACGGCCTTGATCTGGGCGGGATCGGTGCTGTCGAGCATATGGAAGCGCGGCCAGCCGGGCCGCGGTGGGAAGGCCTCGGCCAGCACCTCCGGCCCGAGACTCGACCCGCCCATCCCGAGCAGGACGACATCGGTGAAGCCCCGCTGCTGCACGCTTGTGGCAAAGCTGCTCATCCGGCCGATATCGGCCAATTCCCGTTCGACGATCCCGAGCCAGCCGAGCCAGTCGCCCTCGTCCTGGCTGGTCCACAGCGCCTTGTCGCCGGCCCAGAGCCGGCGGATGCGGCCATCCCGGCGCCAGGTCTCCATTTCCGCATCGAAAGCAGCCGTCATATCGGGCGAGCCCGGCTCGATCGCCAAGCCAGTACGGCCCCCTTCGATCAAGGCCCGGCGGCGGCGCGCCACCGAACCAAGCAGCTTGTCGAAGGCGCCGGCGAACTGCTGCACACCATCGGTGACCAGCTCGGCGGTGACCGTGGCCATCGAGACGCCGAGGCCTTCCAGCATCGCCAGCGTCGCGCGGGCACCGGCGACATCCTGCTCGATCGCATCAGGCGTCACCTCGCCGTGGTCGCGGAACGCGCTCATGGTCGCGGGCGGCATCGTGTTGACCGTGTCGCGGCCGATCAGCGCCTCGACATAGAGCGTGTCCCGGTAAGCTGGGTTCTTGGTGCTGGTCGAAGCCCAGAGCAGCCGCTGCGGCTCGGCGCCGGCGGCCGCCAAGGCTTGCCAGCGCGGTCCGGAAAAGAGGTTCTTCCAGCGGACGTACGCAAGCTTGGCATTGGCGATCGCTGCCTTGCCGCGCAATGCGTCCGCTGCCTTGACGTCCGCGATCTTGTCCAGCCGCTTGTCGATGCCGATATCGATGCGGCTGATGAAGAAGCTCGCGACGCTGCCGATCTTGGCGACATCGCCGCCGATCCGCGCCAGATCCTCGAGCCCGGAAATATAGGCGTCCACCACCTGCTCGTAGACAGCGACCGAGAACAGCAAGGTGATGTTGATGTTCAAGCCCTGGCCGATCAGGCGGCGGATCGCCGGAAGCCCGGCCGGCGTCGCCGGCACCTTCACCATGAGGTTTGGCCGATCCACCGCGGCCCAGAGCCGCAGTGCCTCGGCGATCGTCGCCTCGGTGTCGTTGGCGAGATACGGGGAGCATTCCAGGCTGACATAGCCGTCGCTCCCCTGGGTCAGGACATGGACCGGGAGCAGAAGATCAGCGGCGGCCTTGATATCGGCGATCGCCAGATGTTCGTAGATCGCCGAAACCGGGTGGTCGCCCAAGGCCTGAAACTGCTGCAGGGCCCCGGCATAGTCGTCGCTCTCGCCGATGGCCATTTCGAAGATCGACGGGTTGGAAGTGACGCCCTTCACCCCGTCGCGCGCGATCAGGGTGTTCAACTCGCCCGTCTCGATCAGGCTGCGCTTGAGATAGTCGAGCCAGGGCGCCTGGCCGCAGGATTCGAGCTGCTTCAACGGGTTCATGCGGTCGTCTCCTTGGTGCGCGCCAACTGACGTTTGGCCGAGGCGACCACCGCGTCGGGCGTGAACCCGAATTTCGTCATGAGATCCTGGATCGGCGCCGACGAGCCAAAGGTGTGCATGCCGATCTTGGCGCCGGCGCTGCCGGTGTAGCGGTCCCAGCCGATCACCGAACCTTCTTCGACAGAGACGCGGGCTGTGACTGCCGGCGGCAGAACCTGATCGCGATAGGTCTGCCCCTGTTGTTCGAACAGTTCCCAGGAGGGCATGCTGACGACGCGCGCGGCGATGCCCTCGCGCGTCAACTGCTCATGGGCGGCCAAGCAGAGCGACACCTCGCTGCCGGTGCCGATCAAGATCACCTCCGGCCTGGACTCGGCAGAATCGGCGAGGACATAGGCACCTTTCGCGACACCGGCTGCAGGCGCATAGCGCGCGCGGTCGATGGTCGGGAGCGCCTGTCGGCTCAACACCAGGCAGACGGGCTGATGTTTCAAGCCGATGATGACGCGCCAAGCCTCGGCCACTTCATTGGCATCGGCCGGTCTGAGCGTGATGAGGCCAGGAACGCTGCGCAGCGACAGAAGCTGCTCGACTGGCTGATGGGTTGGGCCGTCCTGGCCAAGGCCGATGGAATCATGGGTGAAGATGAAGATGACCGGCAGGCTCATCAGGGCGCTCAACCGGATCGGCGGCTTCATGTAGTCGGAAAAGATCAGAAAACTCGAGCCGTAGGCCCGGATCCCGCACAAGACGAGCCCGTTCAGGATCGCGCCCATGGCATGTTCGCGAATGCCGAAATGCATGTTGCGCCCGCCCGGGCTGCCGGCTTCCAGGTCCCCTGCCCCATCGAAGGTCAGGCGCGTCTTGGTCGATGGAGCCAGATCAGCCGCGCCTCCGATCAGCCAGGGGAAGCGCGGCGCGATGGCATTCAAGACCTTGGCCGATGACTCACGGCTCGCCAGCCCCTTGGGGTCGGTGGGGAAGGTTGGCAAGTCAGTGGCCCACCCATCGGGAAGCCCGCGCCTCCCCATGCTGTCCAATTGGCCCGCGAGATCGGGATGGGCGGCGCGATAAGCGATCCTGTCTGTCTGCCAACGCATCCGCAGCTGGCGCCCGCGCTGGCCCATGCATTGGCGAAAATGTTCGCGCACGCCTTCAGGCACGAGAAACTTGGCATCTTCAGGCCAGCCGTAGCTGCGCTTGGCCAGGCGGATCTCGTCCTCGCCGAGCGGCTCGCCATGGGCGGCGCTCGTGTCCTGCTTATGCGGCGCGCCATAGCCGATATGGCTCTCGACGATGATCAGGCTGGGGACATCCGCGGTGCGCTGGAAGGTCTCGATCGCGCGAGCGATGCGATCTATGTCATTGGCATCGCTCACGCGCGTGACGTCCCAGCCATAGCTGAGGAAGCGCGCCGCGACATCGTCGCGGAAGGCGAGAGCCGTGTTGCCTTCGATCGTGATGTGGTTGCTGTCGTAGATCCAGCAGAGATTGCCGAGCTTGAGATGTCCGGCCAGCGAAGCGGCCTCGCTCGCCACCCCCTCCATCATGTCGCCGTCGCCGCACAGGGTATAGACGGCGTAATCGAACAGGGTGGCCGCCGGCCGATTGAAGCGCTCGGCCAGCCAGCGCCCGGCGACCGCCATGCCGACGCTGTTGGCACAGCCCTGGCCCAGCGGGCCAGTGGTGGTCTCGACCCCCGTGGTCACGCCATATTCGGGATGGCCCGGGCATTTGCTGTCAATCTCGCGAAAGCGTTTGATGTCGTCGAGCGTGACCGCGGGCTTCGGCAGCCGGTCACCCTCTGGGTCGACCGCCATGACGCCCGTCAGATGCAGGATGGAATAGAGCAGCATCGAGGCGTGGCCGTTGGAGAGCACGAAACGATCGCGGTTAGGCCAGGTCGGATCCTCCGGATCGAACCGCAGGAAACGCTGCCAAAGCGTGTAGACCACGGGCGCAAGAGCCATCGGCGTGCCGGGATGGCCGGAATCGGCCTGCTGAACGGCATCCATGGACAGGGTGCGGATCGTATTGATGCAGAGTTCGTCGAGCGATCCGAGCGCGTTATCCCGTCCGCCATGATCCCGATCCATACGTCCTCCATCGACCAGAGTGCGTCAGGCGGCGCTCATGCGGGATGGGCCAGCATGAGAACGTGGTGTCAGGCTGGAAGGACAACGTCTCACCGGCGCGAAAGGCGATGTGCCACGCCATATGAGTAGCTCCGGCGTTGAAACGCCCTCGCTGTCGATTGGTTCCACGATTGGTTCCCTCGCCGAATTCACGAGGGGGCGACCGGCGACCCGCCGGGCGCCCGCATAAATTCGGAGAGGAACGAACTTCTTAGCCTTTTCCGGCGTTGAGCATGACGCGCAGCCAGACGAGGCCGCCTGCGAGACCGTTTGGGCACGCCGGGAACGCCAGGTCGGGCCGGCATTGGAACGAGGACCTCGCATGACATTCAAGGTTCAGGTCGGCCCGCAGCAGATCGCCATCCACCAGGGCCAGACGGTGCTGTTGACGGAACCTGATGGACAGATCAGTTGGCCAAGCAATCACGGCCTGTTTTTCCGCGACACACGGTTGATCAGTGCCTGGGCGATCTATGCCAATGGCGAGCCCTGGGACCTGTTGAACGGTGGCGCGGTAGCGCATCACGCGGCGCGCATCTTCCTGACCAACCGCGCCTTCCTGACCGAGGATGGGCCGATCGCGCCGCGCACTCTTGGCCTGACAATCGGCCGCCATATCGAGGGCGGGCTGCATGAGGACCTGGACCTCACCAACAACGGCCAGATCCCCGTGCGCTTCAACCTCGAACTGGCGATCCGCGCCGATTTCGCCGATATTTTCGAGGTCAAGGGCGACCACATCGTACGTCGCGGACGCATCATCACGACCTGGTCGGACAAGCGCCAGGTGCTGCGGATCACCTATCGCAACAAGGATTTCGGCCGCGCGGTGATCATCCACACCGCCGATGGCGGCGGCGAGCCGACGGTGACCGCCAATGGGCGTCTGAGCTTCGACATCGCCTTGAAACCGGGCGAGGCCTGGCATCGCTGCCTCATCTACGACCTGGAGGACGGCGGGAAGCGCAAACTGGCGCCGCGTGCCTGCGCCCATACCAGCCCGACATCGGACCATGCCTGCAAGATGACCGAATGGCAGCGCACAGTTTTGAAGATCGAAACCAGCAATGAGGAATTCTACCGCTGCTACAGCCAGGGTGTGCAGGACATGGCGGCGTTGCGATTGCCGCTGGAGGGCACGGACCATATGGTCTTCGTGCCCGCCGCAGGATTGCCCTGGTTCGTGGCGCTGTTCGGCCGCGACACGCTGATCGTCTCGCTGCAGACGATGATCGTCTACCCTGAATTCGCCAAGGGGGCGTTGGAGGTGCTGGGCGAGTACCAGGCGACCGCGCGCGACGACTATCGCGACGCCGAGCCGGGCAAGATCCTGCACGAGCTGCGCTATGGCGAGCTGGCGCATTTCAAGCTGATCCCGCACACGCCCTATTACGGCACGGCGGACGCCACGCCGCTCTATCTCGTGGCACTGCACGCGGCCTGGCGGGCGACCGGAGAGCGCTCCCTGATCGAGCGGCATTTGCCGAACGCCGAAGCCGCCCTCGCCTGGATCGATGACTCTGGCGATCGCGACGGCGACGGGTTCCAAGAATATCAGACGCGCTCGACCGCGGGTTACGAGAACATGGGTTGGAAGGACTCCGGCGACGCGGTGATGTATCCCGACGGCACGCTGGTGCGCGGCCCCAAGGCGCTGTGCGAGCTACAGGGCTATGTCTATGACGCGTGGCTGCGCATGGCCGAGATTTATGACGAACTTGGCAACACCAGGAAGGCCAAACGTCTGCGCAAGAAGGCAGCCGTCCTGTTCAAGGCGTTCAACGAGGTCTTCTGGGACGAGGCGAGCGGTTTCTATGCCTATGCCCTGGATGGCGAGAAGAAAAAGGTCCTGTCGGTCGCCTCCAATGTCGGACAATGCCTGTGGTCCGGCATCATCGCCCCTGAGCGCGCCGGAGCCGTGGTCAAACGGCTGATGAGCCCGGACATGTGGAGCGGCTGGGGCATCCGCACCCTGTCGGCGAGCCATCCCGCTTTCAACCCCTATAACTACCAGACTGGCGCGGTCTGGCCTCATGACAACTCGCTGATCGCGCTCGGCATGCGGCGTTACGGCTTCGCCGCCGAGGCCGCGGCGATCGCTCGCGACATCAGCGGCGCGGCCAGCCATTTCCTTCTGAACCAATTGCCCGAGCTCTATGGCGGCCTGCAGCGCGACCCGACCAGTTTCCCGGTGCAATATCTTGGCGCCAATGTGCCGCAGGCCTGGGCGGCAGGCACCCCCTTCGTGCTGCTGCAAGCGATCCTCGGGCTGCAGCAGGATGCCCCGCGCGGCAAGCTCTATGTCGATCCTGCCTTGCCCGACTGGATGCCCGATGTGACGTTGATCGATCTTCGGCTCGGCCGCCGACGCTTCGATATCCGCTTCTGGCGCGACGGAAAGGACACCAAGTTCGACGTGCTCAAGGGCCATCGCGAAGCGGTGGAGTGGCAGAGCATCCTCATCACCGAGGCCAGGGCCACCGAAGCCGGCCCGGCGGTGACCGAGCGAGGCGAGTTGCGCCTGGCGAGTGGCGAATAGCGAATGGGAAACGCTGCCCGGCCAAAAGCGCCGCGCCGACCTTAGCCCGCGTATGCACGGAAGAGTGTCCGGCGCGGAAGCCGTCGGCCGAGCGTTGGCGGAGAGCCCGTCGCGCTGTCTCGGCAGGCAAATCTCGTTGGGGCGCCTGCACGCATTGCGGCGGCTGCGGCTGCGCAGTGAAGGATCGGTTGCGCGTTGGAGATCGAGCCGGGGGCGTCCGCGAACGCGACGTGAAAGACGACAGCGACGGCAACGGCATCGGCTCAAGCGCCCAACATGACGGCGGGCCAGCAATGTGCTCGACGCTCACAATCGCGTGCGAGCCGCGGAAATGCCGGAACGTACGAGTATTGTCGAAGTTCCCGCATCTCCAGCCCGTGGTCGACTGAGACCATCGCGTCAGGATGTAGTGCCATGCGCGAGACCGAGCGTCCGCCGACGCCAAAGGGCCGCAGGAGGATCGCGCTGTGCGTTCTGGTCGTCCTTGTCCTCGGCGGGGCGTATCTCGAGCGCGGCCATCTGGCAGACAGGCTGACCGGGCTCCTCGGCTCCGCGGACAAGGCAACGGCGCAACGGCCGGCACAGGATGAAGGCGTCCCGGTCACGCTCGCCGCGGCCCGGAAGGGCGATTTCGAGATGTATCTCGATGCGCTTGGCACGGTGCAGGCGCTCAACACCGTCATCGTTCGTGCGCAGGTCGCCGGCAGGATCATCAAGATTGGCTTCACCCAAGGCAATATGGTGGATGCAGGCGATCTGTTGGCCCAGATCGACCCGCGCCCCTACCAGGCAGCACTCGACCAGGCCAAGGGCGCACTCGCGCGAGACCGGGCCTTGCTGCAGGGCGCCGAGGTCGATCTGACCCGCTACAAGGGATTGGCCGCGCAGAAGGCGATACCGCAGCAGACGCTGGACACGCAGGTGGCACTCGTCGCCCAGGACAAGGGGACGGTGGAGAGCGACCAGGCCGCCGTCGAGGCCGCGAATGTGAATCTCCAATTCTGCCGCATCGTTTCGCCGTTGCGAGGGCGAGCGGGCTTCCGCCTCGTCGATGAAGGCAATGTCGTCCAACCGAGCGATGCCACCGGCATCGTCGCGATCGAGCAGGTCCAGCCGATCAGCGTGGTTTTCCCGGCGCCGCAGGATGATATCCCGGTCATTCTCACGGCGCTCGGTACCGGGGCCGCTCCGGTCCTGGCAATGGCGGAGGACGGCCATACCATCTTGTCGCGGGGCACGCTCTCCTACACCGACAACCAGGTCAACGTGCCCACGGGAACGATCAGCCTCAAGGCGACATTTGCGAATGAGGACAACGCGTTGTGGCCGGGCCAGTCCGTCACCGTCAGGCTGCGCCTCAGCACATTGAAGGACGTTGTGCTGGTCTCCGAGAACGCGGTGCAGCATGGTCCTGATGGGCTGTTCGCTTATGTCGTCGACGCCGACGGTAAAGCGCAGATGCGGCCAATCAAGGTCGCTCAGACCGGCAATGGCGATGCGGTGGTCAGCGAAGGGATTCAGCCCGGCGAACGAACGGTGACCGACGGCGCCTATCGCGTTCAGCCGGGCGTTCTGCTCAGGGCCGTCGGCGATGGTCGCAGGCCGGATCAAGCGCCCCCGGTTGGAGCGGGTCGCACACAAATCTCGTCGGTCACGCCCTCTCCCGATGCGGGGCCGAACACCCGGGCGCAGAAGTGAGGGTTCGGCATGGCTGCGACAGGCGGGCTATCCTCTCCCTTCATCAAACATCCGGTTGCGACCTCGCTTCTGATGGCCGGCATTCTGCTGGTCGGCATTGCCGCCTACCCGCTGCTACCCGTGGCCCCGCTGCCGCAGGTGGATTTCCCGACCATCCAGATATCCGCGCAACTACCTGGCGCCAGCCCCCAGATCATGGCCTCGTCGGTTGCCCAGCCGCTGGAAAGCGCGTTCGCGCAGATTGCAGACGTAGCCGAGATGACGTCCGTGAACTCGCTCGGCTCGACCCAGATCACGCTCCAGTTCAACCTGAACCGCAACATCGACGGTGCGGCAAACGACGTACAAGGAGCCATCAATTCCGCGTCTGGACAATTGCCTGCAAATTTGCCGAGCCCGCCGACCTATCGGAAGGTCAACCCTGCCGATTCCCCTATTCTGCTGCTCTCGGCGACGTCAGATACATTGCCGCTGACGACCGTCGACAATGAAGTCGAAACAAAACTCGGCCAGCAGATCAGCCAGGTCCCCGGCGTCGCGCAGGTTCTTTACGGGGGGCAGCAGAAGCCTGCGATCCGCGTGCAGCTGGATCCGGGCAAACTGGTCGTCAAAAGGCTGACGCTCGAGGATGTGCGCACCCAGCTCAACGGCGTGACCAGCAACAACCCCACCGGCAACATCGACGGCCCCACTCGCAGCTATACGATCTATACCGACGACCAGCTGACCGAAGCGTCGAAGTGGAACGATGTCATCGTCACCTATCAGAACGGCTCGCCACTCTATGTCAGGGATATCGGCCAGGCCGTCAGCGCAGCCCAGGACAACAAGCAAGCCGCCTGGGCCAATGGCAAGCGCGGCATATTCCTGATCATATTCAAGCAGCCTGGCGCCAACGTGATCGACACGGTCGACAGGATCAATGCCGAACTGCCGCGCCTGACGACCAGCATGTTGCCCGGCATCAAGATCGGCGTTCTGAGCGACCGGACGCAAACCATTCGCGCCGCGGTTTACGACGTGCGCAACACGCTCTTGCTCACCATCGTTCTCGTGATCGCCGTGATCTTCGTGTTCTTGCGCAGTTTCAGGGCCACTGCCATTCCAAGCCTGACAGTGCCGCTCGCCTTGTTCGGCGCCTGCGCGATGATGTGGATCGCCGGCTTCACGCTCGACAACCTGTCGCTCATGGCCCTGACCATCGCCGTGGGCTTCGTGGTCGACGATGCAATCGTCGTGCTCGAGAACATTCAGCGCCATATCGATGAGGGAGAAGACGCCCTTTCCGCCGCCATCGCCGGCTCCGGCGAAATCGGTTTCACTATTCTGTCGATCAGCCTGTCACTGATCGCCGTCCTGCTGCCCCTGCTCTTGATGGGGGGGATCATCGGGCGCTTGTTTCGCGAATTCTCGCTGACGCTTGCGATGACGATCCTGATCTCGGCCTTCGTCTCGCTGACGCTTATCCCCATGCTGGCCGCTCGTTTCCTGCGCAGCGAGAAAGCCCTTCAGCGGGGCCGGCTCTACGCCTGGAGCGAACGCGGTTTCGATGCTCTGGCCCATGGATATGAACGCGCGCTCGATACCGCGCTGCGGTTCCGTCTGGTTACGCTGCTCGTCTTCAGCACCTCCCTCGTGCTGTCCGTGCTGCTGTTCATCTGGATTCCCAAGGGCTTCTTTCCGCAGCAGGACACGGGACTGATCACTGGCCAGTCGGAAGCCGCGCAGGACATTTCCTTTGCCAAGATGCTCGGCCGCCAGCGAGCTCTCGGTGAAATCGTCCAGGCCGATCCGGATGTCGCGAGCGTCGCCATGGCCGTCGGGGGCGTTGGCAACGCACTGAACAGCGGACGCGTCTTCATCACGCTCAAGCCGCGCGATGAGCGCCAGGCAAGCGCGGGGCAAATCATACGCCGGCTCCAGCCCAAGCTGGAGACCGTGGAGGGCGCGCATCTGTTCCTCCAGGCGGCGCAGGATGTGCGGGTCGGCGGTCGGGTGTCGCGCACCCAGTTCCAGATGAGCCTGACCAGCCCCGACGTCGCCGCACTGAGCATTTGGTCTCCCAAGGTGCTGGCCAAACTCCAGTCGCTTCCGGGCCTCGCCGGCGTCGCCTCGGACCAGCAGACCTCCGGCACGACGCTCACCCTGACGATCAACCGGGCCCAGGCGCAACGCTATGGCATCCAGCCGGCCGCCATCGACAACACCCTCGATGATGCCTTCGGTCAGCGCCAGATCGCACAATACTTCACCCAACTCTCGACCAACGACGTCATCATGGAGGTTCTGCCGTCGCTCCAGGGCGATGTCGGCACGCTGGACAAGCTCTATGTGAAGTCTTCGACGGGCGCCGACGTGCCTCTGTCGGTGCTGGCGCGTTGGAGCACCGTACCGGTTCAGCCGCTGCAGATCAGCCATCAGAGCCAATTTCCCTCGGTCACCATCAGCTTCAATCTGGCGCCGGGCACCTCGATTGGCGACGCCACCAACAGCATCACGCAAGCCTTGCATGCGATGGACCTGCCGCCGACGATCAATTTCGGCTTCGAAGGGACAGCCCAGGCTTTCCAGCAGTCGCTGTCGACAGTGCCGCTCCTGCTCGTCGGCGCCCTGGTCATCGTCTATCTCATTCTCGGGATTCTCTACGAAAGCTATGTCCACCCTCTGACGATCCTCTCGACCTTGCCGTCGGCCGGGATCGGTGCTCTCGCCACCCTCATGCTCCTGGGCTACGATTTCAGCCTGATCGCGCTGATTGCCGTCATCCTGCTGATTGGCATCGTCAAGAAGAACGGCATCATGATGGTCGACTTCGCGATCGAGGGCGAGCGCCGGGACGGCCTCTCCAGCGAGGATGCCATACGCCGAGCTGCGCTCGTGCGGTTCCGTCCGATCATGATGACGACCATGGCCACCATGCTTGGTGCCGTGCCCCTCATGCTCGGCCACGGAACAGGGTCGGAGCTGCGCCAGCCGCTCGGATTTGCCATGTTTGGAGGGCTCGCCGTGAGCCAGGTGCTGACCCTGTTCACCACTCCCGTGGTCTATCTCTATCTCGACCGCCTGTCGCACCGGATGACGAAAGGTCGCCAGCCTTCGCCCCGCTTGGCTGGCGCCGTTCCCGCCCCTGTGCCATCCCCCAGGCTTGCTCAGGGCGATGACGGCGGCCATGCCGGTTAGGGCTCGCCGGCTACGCGCGGAACTGGCCGCGCGTAGCCGCAGGGTCGCAGAGCTAATCGGGCTTGAGGTTGGCCGATAGTGCTGAGCGCTCGTCGCAGCCGCTTGTGTTGGCAAAGGCCCTGCCCGGCATCCTGGCGTGGGCGACGCCAGGCCTAGGCTCTCCGGTCAGGGACCCCAATCGATGCGACTGGTCGCTCGCCCATTTCGCTCGTTATAGGCGGCAGCCGAACGAATGGATGACTCGACGCTTTGCCTGTCGCTTCCACGCGGGCAGCCAATGCTGTCATGGCGGATGGATCGTTCGTCGAGCCAGGATCGCAGCTCGTTTTCCAAAGTCTCGAGCCCCTTCGACGCCGCGAAAGGCTGCGAAACATAGAAGCGACGGTCCATGTCCGATGAGGCATAGCAGTAGCGCCAGTCTGAGGCCCATGCCGCGCACGGCGTGGCGACTGAGGCCAGCATCAGGATCGTGAGTGCTTTCATGGGCCTCGTCCAGGAGGAGATGGTGAGCATGGCCCGGCGGGCGCGCGAACCGGGAGGGCGAGCAGCGCGCAGGCCAGACCAATGGCTGCGACCCACCAGCCCTGCCAGGCGCCATGGCCCACGAGGCCGATCGCGGATGCGCTGGCAAACAGCCCGAGCCCTGAGAGACGATTCAGCTTGGTTGCCCTTTCCAGCAGGGCACAGAGCAGCACCAGCATCCAGGCGATCAGCGCGGCACCGGGAAGCCCGAGTTCGACCCATCCCTGCAGCAGGGCATCATGCGGATGCCCGACATCAAGCATCTCCCTGCGATCGGAGACGATCTCGCCAGCGACCGCATCCTGCCCTGCTCGGGCCGACGCGCCAAAGCCGATACCGGTCGCAAGGCGTGCCCGGGCGACATCGCCGAAACTTTGCCAGATGGCGATGCGTTCGCGTGAATGGGCTTCTTCCGTGGCCTTCACGAGCGGCTCCGGCAGGAGTGCGCCCGCGATCGTCCCGACGAATGGTTGGATACAGAGAAGACCTATCAACACTCCGATGCCGAGGCGCGGCGCATGACGGGGCAGCAGCCAGGTGAGCCCGGAGGCCGCCAGCCCGGCGGCGAGCCCGAGCTTTGCCGCGCCGCTATAGGAGACGGTGACGGCACCAGCGATGATCGCCACCATGGCGATGCGGGTCGCCAACGCACGCTGCCATGGCCAAATCAAGAGAGGCCAGAGGAGAAGCAGGGCCGTGATGGTCGGGCGGTTCTCTACGTAGAGGTCGAGGCGGCCCCCATAGGCGGTGCGGAAGGGAAACCCGAGCTTCACCTCGACGATGATCAGAAGGCCGGACAGGCATAGCCCGACCGACAGTGCCGGGACGAACCAGTCGGGCGGCTTCCTGATCTGCCAGCATGCGGCGAGTATCATGCTCGCGAGCACGGGCACCAGCAGTTCGCCGAAGGCCCGTAGAGAATTGCCAGGCTCCGCACTCCATGCCGTGGAGACCGCCGCCCAGCCCAGCGCAATCATCCCGACCCTGCCGAGGGGAGAAAGCCAGAGGGCCGATGCCTTGCGGGTCAGTGTCGGCCCCAGCCCGTGTCCAACGAGCGATGCCGTCAGGAGCAGGGCGGCAAGCCCAAGCACGAGCGGAGACGAGCGATTGGCGAAGACCATGATGACCGGCAGGGCTGCAAGAAGTCCGTGGCCTGTTCCTTCCAGAGCGTCCAAAGCTGGTGTCGGGGTCGCGATAGCCACTATCTGTTCCTGATTGCCGCGGGGATGGTGGGCATTTCCCGTGCCAGCAGAACGGAGGCGTCCAATCGGCTGGACCGCTCGGCCGCAGCCTATGGGGAGGCCGGTTTTCCGCCTGCGAGAGGCCAAAGGGTGTTGAGGGCGCGTCGCCTGCGCGCCCTGGCCAGGACCTGCCGCCTGCTGCACGAGCCTTTCCCACCCCGTGAGTGGCGGCGAATGCTTCGTTCCGTGTCGAGAGCATCAAATTTTGATGCTTAGCCGGCATCATTCACGCAATGCGCAAGCCGAGGGGCGAAGGGGGACAGTCCGCGTTTGCGGCAGGGGCTGTCGCCAGGCAGCTGGAATTGCCCGCGAGCCCGCCGTCCGGCGGAGGCACGATCGTCCGGCCAGTCGAATCCACCCGTCGAAGAAGGTGCTGGCGAAGGGTCTGTCGAAGCGCCTAGTGCAACCACCCCGTCGCAACGCCGGCCAGAAGCAGGATGCCCATACAGGCGCGATAGACAACAAACGGCCAGCTCGACATGCGTTCCAGAAAGCGCATGAGACCCCAGATCGCAGCAAAGGAAGCCAGCGAGCCGGCGAAGAGCCCCACCGCCAGCAGCGAGACCGCATGGGCGTCGATGCCGGCCCTCGCCAGTTCCGCCGCTTCCTTCAGACCCGCCAGCGCTATCGCCGGCAGGCCGATGAGGAAGGACAGTCGCGCAGCCTCAGCTCGCTTGAAACCCAGGCCGAGCGCAGCTGTCAGGGTCGACCCTGAGCGGGACACCCCGGGAATGAGCGCGCCGGCCTGAGCCACACCGATCAGAATGAAATCTCGAAGCGTAGCTTGCCCCGCTGTCCGCTTGTGGCGCGCAAACCATTCGGTCGCGGCCAGGAGCAGCGCCATTGTAATGGAGCTCGCGCCGATGACCCAAAGCGAGCGCAAGGGTGAATTGCAGGCATTGAGCAACGGCGCTAGCAGCACGCCGGCCAGCACGATCGGGACCGTCGCCAGAATAATTCCAACCGCCAGCCTGAACTCAGGTCCGCCAGTCTCGCGGCGCGTCAAGCCACGCCATGAACCTGTCGCGATCTCGCGGACGTCCCGCCGAAAATACGTCACCACAGCGGTGAGGGCCGCCAACTGCATCAAGGCCGAGAATGCCGATCCTGGGTCCGGCCATCCCAGCACGGCGGGAACGACGCGCATATGGGCCGTCGAGGAGATCGGCAGCAGCTCGCTGACCCCTTGAACGAGTCCGAGAACGATCATCTGTCCGAAATCCAGCGCAGCGAATCCGGTATCGATACCGGCGGAACATGCATCGGCCATCTGGAACGCCCTTCGCCGAGTTCCGGCACTCGGCCAGCTCTCTCCTCTTACATGTCTGTCTTGACGCTGTCGAAGCATGCCACCTGCGGGAGGCTACTCAGGTTTGGCCACTCTGGCTCCACGAAGGTGCGCTTGCACGCCGCCATTGCGCTTCCATCTGTTCTCACGGGAGAATCGGATTACAATTCGGCAGATGGTCCATCGCAGGGAGATTATACATGCGCGTAGCAATCGTTCTGGCCGGCCTTATTCTGAGCGCGACGACCGCGATGGCGGATACTTGCAAGGCTTCCGCCGCCGACAAGAAGCTTGCCGGTGCTGCACTGACGAGCTTCATGAAAAAATGCGAAAGCGACGCTGCTAAAGCGTGCGACGTGACTGTCGCCGAACGAAAACTGTCGGGCGCCGCGAAGTCAAGTTTCACTAAGAAGTGCGTCAGTGACGCTGTCGGAGCGTGACGCATCAGTTGCGCGGTGACCAAGGGGCTTGAGCATCGCGGCCTCGATTGGATGAAGCGCGCCGCAGACGAAGCGATGACAACGGCTGGCAACCTCCAGTCGTTGTGCGTTCCACCCCGACCTGTGTATCGAACGCGCGCAGGACATGGCCACGACCTCTTGATCAGGCACGGCGATGGGCCATGCGCATGCGCGCGACGAGACGGTGGCGACCAGGCTCCCGCCGCGTAGAACCTGACGCGAGCGCGCCTACGAAGGCATCGCCTTGAGAGCTAGCGCCTTCCCGCTTTGGGGGCTCAGAGATGCCCGGCGCGCCGTGATGGAGTAGCGGGCGTGATTGACGGCAAGGGCCATCGTGGCATCCTCGCCTGAACGCCCCCCGGACGCGACGGCTTCATCGACCAGTTGATGAAGGGAATGGTCCAGGGCCTCAAGCCCTTCGGCATCGGCCTTGCGGGCTTGGTCCGCAATCTGAATGAACTGCCCGATCCGCTTCTGCTCCTGGCGCATCCGCGACATCTTCACACGCCCCAGGACGATCGTTGTCAGCGAACCCAGGACGCTGAGGAGAGCCGCGGCAAGATAGAAATAGCCTTGGAACTCGTCGAAGAAGCTCTGTTCACCGTTGCTGAGATAGTTGGCGACGCCGGGATGGATGGGCAGGATTGGATTCTTGTTATCCGGATCGGGGGCCTCGATCTGGCTCGCCAAGGGCGTGAGCGCCATCAGCTTGGTCTTTGAGACGAAGAGGGTCCGGCCTATCGCCCCTGCGACGAGATTGAGCATCGTGTCGGGCGCGACAAGTCGGTAGGTCACTGCGAGTGTCGTCACGGTGTCGTCGGGGGTCGCGGGGTGCGATCTGAACGCGCCTTCCGGAACATCGTAGGATTCGAAGGCCGGAAAGCGTCGATTGAAGGCATCGGCGTCAGAGAATGCCAGGATCGTCGGAGTGCCTGCGGTCCCCTTGGCCATGGCGAGGACTGCGCCGACGACCTCCCCCGGCCCGACCGGCCCGACGGCAAGGATGGCCGCGATATGCCGTTGGTGAACCGCGGCAATCATGTCGTCAGGCGGGAGAAACACCCGCTTCACGTCGCCAGGCGCGACATTGTAATAGCCTAGGATGACATCGAGTAGCGCGGCGTTGACGTCCTGCAGACGGCCCTGCGGGATTGCGATCGTCTTGCCGGAAAGCTTACCGATACTGTCGATGGGCGATTTCGGCGGCAGAACGAAAGCGACGACGTCGCGACGAAGGATCGCAATCGTCTGTCCGTTGGTCGGTGGCGACACGTCGCTGCGGATCACCGCGAGATCCGCCTCGTCAGATTCGATCGCCTTCGAGCTCGCAGCCAGATCCTTGACCGGCAGTGGCTGAAGTCTGATCCGGGGATGATCCCTGGTCGTCTCCGTGATGAGGGCGCCAACGAGACGCTGCGCGTCAGTGCCAAGCGCTCCCGTCGTCACCCGCACGGTCGCGTGGGGTGACCAGAAATGGATCGTCGCGGCAATAGCGGCAACGACGAGAAAACCCGCTGTCCATGCTGCAAATCGCACAACCCTGTTCCTCAATCATCCGCCGATCTGGCCGATACCGGCCAGCGACGAGGCCGCTGCGGGAATCGTGCAGGCTGTCCGACGGCCAGACACGACGGGAAGACAGAACTGCTCTCATTGACTGGGACGTCTGCACCCATCACGCCTGCGGGTGATGATGAGGCAGCCGCCCGCTGCCGTCCATCTCCGGACGGCGCATCAAGGTGATCCATTCCTCGCAGCGCAATGTGACCTGGCGCAGAAGCAGGCCGAGTGCCGTATACACTCTCACGCCCGACAACGCCGGCCTCGGTGAGAACGACGGTGACGCGCCCGAGGAGCTTGTCTCTAGCGGTCGGACGGCGTCGTCGCGCGGAGCATCACGTCGGGCTCGATGATGATCCGTTGCTGCGCATTGCGGCCGGCGATCCGATCCAGCAGCATCCGCATGGCCATTTCGCCGAGATCCTGCTTCGCAATCCGCAGCGTCGTCAGCGGCGGCGAGACGAGCGAAGCAGCGGGAATGTCGTCGCATCCGACGATGGCCACCTGATGGGGGACAGCCACTCCCGCTGCCTCCAGTTGCTTCATCAGGCCTAGCGCAATGAGATCGTTGTAACAGAGCACCACATCGATCTCTGCAGCCAAGGGCACGACCCTGGCGGCAACATCGATTCCGCCCTGGAGGTCGGGCGTACAGGGCATGTCGAGCGCCAGCGAAAGGCCATGACGAGACAGGACCGCCTCGAGACCGTCGCGCCGCCTCCTGCCGCCATGGGAGTTGGCCGGCCCCGCAGCAAAGGCAAAGCGGCGGCGCCCCTGCCCGATCAGCCGCGTGACGATCGCCTCTACGCCAATGCGATAATCCACCTCGATCGTGCCGACGGCACGTTTCGGCAGGCTGCGGTTGATCAGCACGACCGCGCGGTGCGGCTCGATAGCCCGCATCAGCCGCTCATCATCCAGGCGAGCGCTGCAGATGATGACGCCATCGACCCGCTTATCAAGCAAGGTGTCGAGCACTTCCGCCTCGCGCTCGGGGTCCTCGACCACATTGCACGACAGAAGCGTGTAGCCGGCGGGGCGAGCAGCAAGCTCCGCTCCACGGATGATCTCGGGAAAGAACGGGTTGACGATATCAGGCACGACGATGCCCACCGTATTCGAACGATCGTTCTTCAAACTCTTGGCAAAGGCGTTCGGCCGGTAGTTCAGAGCGTGTGCTGCTTCGATGACCCGCTGACGCGTCTCCTCGCCCGCTCCGTCGCGTCCATTGAGGACGCGCGAGACCGTCATTGGCGATACGCCAGCGGCAGCGGCGACATCGGTGATCGTCGCTGAGCGCGGAGTCGGCTTAATGATCATCTCGGCATCATTTACGATAACGTTATCTCTTTCCAGTGGCATTACTGCTCGTGCCAAAAATCCGATGTAGCGCACTAAAACGGCATGGATCAATCACGAAATGCAGCAATTAAACCCGATAGTCTCAGATGTCCAATTTTGGTGCCGCCGAGGCTTGACGCCGATTATACGTTAACGATAACGTACCTCCAATAGCGCCCGGCCAGACCAGAAGGCGCAGCGGAGGAAGCGATGGGACGTATTTGCCAAGGCGCGCTTGGCCGCGCAGCCCTATGCCTTTTCATTGCATGGACAGGCACCGCATCTGCGGCGGATTTCAAGGAACCTGCGGCCCTCGCCGGGCTCGTGAAGGACGGCAAGCTCCCACCGGTTGAGAAACGGCTGCCCGAAAAACCGCTTGTCCTCAAACCGGTCGAGAAATCCGGCAAGTACGGCGGCACCTGGCGGCAGGCCCTGATGGGTGGAAGCGACTCTCTGATCGAGCGCTCGATCGGCTACACCCGTCTGGTGCGCTGGAACCCGGCCTGGACCGAAGTGGTTCCCGATGTCGCCGAGAAGATCGACATCAATCCCGATGGCACCGAATACGTCTTTCATCTGCGCAAGGGCATGCGCTGGTCCGACGGCGCCCCCTTCACCGCCGACGACATCATGTTCTGGTATCAGGACGTGCTGATGAACAAGGAGCTGACGCCGGCTGTGCCGCGTTGGCTCAGGAGCGGCAGCGATCCCGTCATCGTCGAGAAAATCGACGACAGCACCGTGAGATTCCGCTTCAGCGGCCCCAACGGCATGCTGCTCGAGAACATGGCAACGACATTCGGCTCCGATATCCTCGCCGCGGCGCCGGCGCACTACCTCAAGCAGTTCCACAAGAAGTACAATCCCGACGGTATCGACAAGCTGGTCGCCGAGGCGAAGGCGGCGAACTGGTCTGCCCTCTTCCTGAACAAGACGAGCTTCCCCGGCCGCTGGCGCAATACAGGGCGACCGGTGCTCGATCCATGGAAGCTGACCGTGCCCTATGGCGGCACCACTCAGGTCGTGCTGGAGCGCAATCCCTACTATTTCAAGGTCGACCCGAACGGGCAGCAACTGCCCTATATCGACCGCGTCACCTTCGACATCATGGGCGACCAGCAGGCGATCGTCCTGAAGGCGATCAATGGCGAGCTCGACATGCAGAACCAGCGCCTGAACGGGCTGGAGACGCGGATCGTGCTGGCCCAGAACCGCGAGCGCAGCGGCTACCGTCTCTTCAAGGCGCAGCCTGCCTGGTCGAACGCGATGTGCATCGCCCTCAACCAGACCAGCAAGAACCCGGTGCTGCGCGAGATCTTTCGCAAGAAGGAGTTCCGCGTCGGCCTCTCGCTCGCGATCAACCGGGAGGAGCTCAACGACCTGATCTATGCCGGGCAATCGCAGCCCTATCAGGCGGCTCCCCGTCCAGGCACGGCGCTCTATGACGAGCAGATGGCGACGCAATACACCAAGTACGATCCCAAGGCTGCCAACGAGATGCTGGACAAGGCCGGCTTCAGCAAGCGCGATGCGCAGAACTTCCGGCTCGGCCCCGACGGCAAGCGCATCTCCTTTGCCATCGATGCCGCAACCTCGCGGCGCTACCAGATCGATGCGCTGGAACTCGTCCGCAAATACTGGGCGGCGGTCGGCGTTGAGATGCAGGTGCGCGCGGTCGAGGAATCCTTCGCCTTTGCCCGGATGCTTGCCAATGAACAGGATGGCCTCGTCTGGATCGGCGGCGGCGGGTACGATTTCCTCGGCCTGCTCGATCCGAAATGGTACTTCCCCTATGAGAACCAGGCGGCCTTCGCCTCGGCCTGGGGTATCTATTTCCAGAACCCGAACGATCCGAACGCCGAAGAGCCGCCTGAGCACGTCAAGAAGCAGCAGGCTCTCTACGTCCAGATGCAGAAGACACCTGGCGCGACCGGCCAGTTCGCGGTGATGAAGCAGATCCTCGAGATCACGCGCGACCAGTTCTACGTCATCGGCACCAATATGGAGGCCGACAATTACGGCGTCGTGAAGAACAACATGCGCAACGTCCCGGAGGTGATGCCGGACACGTTCTTCTACATGACGCCGGGGCCGACCAATCCCGAGCAGTATTTCTACGAATGAGACCCGCGCTCAGCTGATGGATCTGGGGCCCTCGATCGGCTCCAGGCCCTCCCCTCGATCCGAATGCGCTGGAGGCTGCGATGCTTCGCTACGTGCTGCGACGGCTCGTCTATACGTTCGCGACGCTCGCGGCCGTCTCGGTTGTCGCCTTTCTGGTGATCCAATTGCCGCCAGGCGACTTCCTGACCTCGTTCAGTGCCAAGTTTGCCGAACAGGGCGGCGCCCTCGACAGTGACGCGCTGACGGCGCTGAAGCTGCGCTACGGCCTCGACCAGCCCTGGTATGTGCAATACTGGCTCTGGATCTCCGGCATCCTGTTCCGCGGCGATTTCGGCGAGTCCTTCGAGTGGAACAAGCCGGTCTCCGAGCTGATGTGGGACCGGTTTGGAATGACCGTCCTGCTCTCCGGCATCACGCTCATCGTCACCTGGATCGTCGCGCTGCCGATCGGCATCTACAGCGCGGTCCGGCGCTATTCCTGGCTCGACTATGTCGTGACCTTCCTCGGCTTCCTGGGCCTCGCTGTGCCGAGCTTCCTGCTGGCGCTCGCACTGATGTACGTATTCTCCCGCTATTTCGGGATGAGCGTCAGCGGGCTGTTCTCGCCAGCCTATGTCAACGCCGAGTGGAGCCTCGCCAAGGTCGGCGACCTCGCCATGCATCTGTGGCTGCCGGTCTTCGTCCTGGCGACGCATGGCACCGCGGCCCTGATCCGGGTGATGCGCGCCAATCTGATCGACGAGCTCTACAAGCCCTATGTCCAGACCGCACGCGCCAACGGCCTCGGCGAAATGGAGCTGCTGTTCAAGTACCCGGTCAGGGTTGCGCTCAATCCGTTCATCTCGACCATCGGCTGGGTGCTGCCCAATCTCGTCTCGGGCGCGATCGTCACCTCGGTGGTGATGAGCCTGCCGACCGCCGGGCCGCTTCTGCTGTCCGCGCTGCTGGCACAGGACATGTACCTCGCCGGCAGCTTCATCCTGATGCTGAGCGCGCTCACCGTCATTGGCACCCTGATCTCCGACCTCCTGCTCGCGTGGCTCGATCCGCGCGTGCGCTACGCGTGAGGCGTCGATGACCGATCTCGCCGCTCCCATCGCCGCCGCAGTGCCTGCCGGCCGCAAGCTCGCCGAGACCGGCCAATGGGCGCTGATCTTCCGGCGCTTCCGCCGGCACAGGCTCGCCTATGCCAGCGCCTTCGTCGTGCTCGGCCTCTATCTCGTCGCGCTCTTCGCCGAGTTCGTCGCGCCGTTCTCGGCCAATACCTACAACGCCCGCTACACCTATGGGCCGCCTCAGCCGCTGCAGTTCTTCGGCCGCGATGCCGGCGGCGAGCTGCGCTTCATGTATGTCAACGGCTACAAGATGAGCTTCGACCCTGTGGCGTTGAAGCGGAGCTTCGTGGTTGACCAGAACTCGTTCAATCCGGTCGTGTTCTTCGCCAGGGGAGAGCCTTATCATCTCTTCGGCCTGATCCCGTGGGACCGTCACCTGATCGGCCCCGCCGACCCGTCGCAGCCGATGTATCTGTGGGGAGCCGACAGGCTGGGCCGGGACGTGCTGTCGCGAACCATCCACGGCGCGCGCATATCGATGTCGATCGGCCTCGTCGGCGTTGCGATCAGCCTGTTCCTCGGCCTGCTGCTGGGAGGCATGTCGGGCTATTACGGCGGGTGGATCGACGAGGTTGTGCAGCGCAGCATCGACTTCATGAAGTCGATCCCGACCATCCCGCTCTGGATGGGGCTCGCTGCCGCGGTACCGGCCAATATGGACCCGCTGCTGGTCTATCTCTGGATCACCATCATCCTCTCGCTGATCGGCTGGACGGACCTGGCGCGCGTGGTGCGCGGGCGCTTCCTCTCGCTGCGCACCGAGGACTTCGTGCTCGCAGCGCGGCTCGACGGCTGCAGCAAGCAACGCGTGATCTGGCGGCACATGGTGCCCTCCTTCACCAGCCATATCGTCGCCTCGGTGACGCTGGCGATCCCGAGCATGATCCTTGCCGAGACGGCGCTCTCCTTCCTCGGCATCGGCCTGAAGGATCCCGTCGTGAGCTGGGGCGTGCTGCTCAAGGATGCCCAGAGCATCCTGGCGCTGACCACCGCGCCCTGGCTGCTCGCGCCCGGCGCGGCCGTGGTCGTCGCTGTGCTCGCCCTCAACTTCCTCGGCGATGGAATTCGCGATGCGGCCGATCCCTATGCTTGAGCGCATGTCAGCTCTTCCGGTGACTGCCGTGGCACAGCCTGAGCCACTGGTCACCGTGCGGGACCTCAAGGTCCAGATCGGCACCGATGACGGCCTCGTACGCGCGGTCGACGGCGTCACCTTCGACGTGCCGCGCGGCCGCACGCTTTGCCTCGTCGGAGAATCCGGCTCGGGCAAGAGCATTACCGGCCGGGCCCTGATGAACCTGCTGCCGCCGAGCGGGCGCATTGCCGCCGGCCACATCACCTATACCGACCGCGCAGGCGAGGCGATCGACATCGGCGCGCTCGATCCACGCGGTCGACAGATCCGCGGGCTGCGCGGCAAGGACATCTCGCTGATCTCGCAGGAGCCGATGGCCGCGCTCTCGCCGGTCCATACGATCGGCCAGCAGCTCGTGCCTGTGATCCGTCGTCATCTCGGCCTCTCCAGGCGCGAGGCCGAGGCGCGGGCTGTCGAAATGCTCGGCCGTGTCGGCATTCCCAAACCAGCGGAGCGGCTGGGCAATTATCCATTCGAATTCTCCGGCGGCATGCGCCAGCGCGTCTGCATAGCGCTCGCTCTCTCCTGCCAGCCGCGCCTCCTGATCGCCGATGAGCCGACCACTGCGCTCGACGTCACCACGCAGGCCAATATCATCGACCTCTTGCAGGAACTGCAGCGCGAATACGGGCTCTCGATCCTGTTCATCACCCATGATCTCGGCGTCGTCGCCGAGATCGCCGACGATGTCGCGGTGATGTATCTCGGTAGGATCGTCGAGCGCGGCACGGTTGACGAGATTTTCGCCGATCCGCGCCATCCCTACACGCAGGCCTTGCTGAAATCGGTACCGCGCCTCGGCGCCGGAAGACATACCCGCCTCGCCGCCATTCGCGGCATGGTGCCCTCGCCTTTCGATCGGCCGGCCGGCTGCGATTTCCATCCGCGCTGCGACCTCGCGATCAAGGGCCTTTGCGAGATCGAGGACCCCGGCACGATCACGCTCGGGCCGCGGCGCGACGTCCGCTGCGTGCTCCAGCGCACTCCATCAACAGATTCGGTGGCGACGGAGGGGAGCACCAGCCATGCTTGATCGCGCGCAAATGTCCCCGGATATCCTGCTCGAGGTGCGGGGCCTGACCAAGGTCTTCAAGCCGCGCAAGACGCTGTTCCAGCGCAAGACCTCAAATCCGATCCGGGCCGTCGACGATGTCTCCTTCGAGATCAGGCAGGGCGAGACGCTCGGCCTCGTCGGCGAATCCGGCTGCGGCAAGTCGACGGTGACGCGCCTGCTGCTCGGCATCCACGAGCCCAGCGCGGGCACGATGCGCTATCGCAAGAAGGATGGCGGCAGTGTCGATCTCGACCAGCTCTCCGAGAACGAGCGGCTGGCCTATTGCACCGACCTGCGCATCGTTTTCCAGGACCCGCAATCCTCGCTGAACCCTCGTTTGCAGGTGCGCGACATTGTCGGCGAGGTGCTGAAGGTCAATCGGCTCGTCCCGCCCGACCAGATCGAAGCGACCGTCCGAGACCTGCTCGCCAAGGTCGGTCTCAGGCCGGAATATGCGCGGCGCTATCCGCACGCCTTCTCCGGCGGCGAGCGTCAGCGCGTGGGCATCGCCCGGGCGCTCGCAACGCGTCCGCGCCTCGTCGTACTCGATGAGGCGGTCTCGGCGCTCGATGTCAGCGTTCGAGCGCAGACGCTCAACCTCCTGCGCGATCTTCAGGAGGAATTCGGGCTGACCTATCTCTTCGTCAGCCACGATCTCAGCGTCATCGAGTACATCTGTGACCGAGTCGTCGTGATGTATGTCGGCCAGGTGGTCGAGGTCGCGCCCTCGGACAGGCTCTTCGCCAAGCCGCTCCATCCCTACACCGAGGCGCTGCTCTCGGCCCTGCCGATCCCCGATCCGGCGCAGCGCCGGCAGGGGCGGCGCATCCGCCTGCCCGGCGAGGTCGCCGATCCCGCCAATCGCCCCTCCGGCTGCGCCTTCCATCCGCGCTGCCGCTTCGCCACCGAAACCTGCCGCACCACGCCGCCGCCCCTGCGCGATTTCGGTGGCCGCAGCGTCGCCTGTCACCACGCCGAACAACTCTCGCTCAACGGCGTCGAATCCATCCAACCCGGACAAGCCGCTCATGCCTAAGCACGTTCGAGACAGCGACAATGCCAACAAGGCGATCGTCACCGACGACCCCGCCCTGCCGCATGTCTATTTCAATCTCCTGAAGCTCAAACCGGGAGATGCGCTGGAGCAAACCCTGCGCAAGCATGAAAGCGTCTATGTCGTGCTCTCGGGCACGGTCGACATCATCGTCGATAGCCAGCGCTTTGCGGGTGTGGGGCGGCGGCGCGACATCTGGTCGGGCGAAGCGGATTCCGTCTATGCGCCGGTCGGGAGCGCAATACGGATCGAGAACGGCGGCGGGCCAGCCGAAATCGCCGTCGCCGGCGGGCTCCACGACACCAAGTTGAAGCCCTTCCGGATCGCCCCGGACGAGGTCTCCATGGTCGATGTCGGCTCGCCGGAGACCCATAGCCGCCGTCGCATCTTCCACATTCTCGGCCAGAACGGCGAGGGCCGCGCCGGCAATCTCCTGGTCAGCGAACTCTATGCCGATCCCGGCTGCTGGTCGGGCTATCCCCCGCACAAGCACGATGCCGACCGCGAGGGCGAGACGGCCCATGACGAACTCTACCATTACCGCTACGACCCAGGGACGGGCTTCGGCGCTCAGATCATCTATGCCGACGGCAAGGCCGAGTGCTTCATGGTCCAGGATCGCGACACGATCCTCGTCGACAAGGGCTATCACCCAACCGTCACCTCGCCCGGCCATCGCTGCTACATCTTCACAATCCTGGTCGGAAAGACGAGCCGCGGGCTGGTTCAGCATTTTGATGATCGACACGCCCATCTGATGGCGGCGATCCCCGGCATCCAGTCGATGCGCGACAAGTTCAAGTGAGAGCCAAGCGCGCCATCCCATCACATTAGCCGGCAACTCACCTTCATCCGCCTCTCTGCGAAGGATCCGTCATGTCCGATACGACCCGCATCCGCGTCGACCTCTCAGCTCCGACGCAAGCCTTCCGGCGCTTCTGGCGCAGCACCGGTTTTTCGCCGGGCGAATTGCTGCTGGAGCCGGAAATGGCGCAGACGCTGGCCTATGTCGGCGGCGTGCCCAATCGCGGCATCGAATACATGCGCGTGCACTACATGCTCGACCTCGTCACAGCGTCCGCCTTCGGCAGCTACAACTGGTCGCGGCTCGATGCGGCACTCGACATCATGCTGGAGCACCGTATCCGCCCATTCCTCGAGCTGATGGGCAACCCCTCCTACATCTACACTGACTTCAACGACGTGAAGCAGGCGCATCACTGGCGCGACTTCATCACCGAACTGGCTCAGCGCTACAGCACACGCTATGGCGCTGACGAACTGCGGCAATGGTATTTCGAAACCTGGAACGAGCCCGATATCTGGTGGAAGCTCGGTGGCGAGATCGGCTTCAACAACTACTATGATGCCTGCTCGGAGGCGCTGAAGGCGGTCGATCCCGCGCTCAAGCTCGGCGGCCCCGGCGTCGCGCGGCGCATCCCGCCGATCTTCAAATCCTTCCTGGCCCATTGCGACACCGGCACGAACCTCTTCACCGGGGAGACTGGCGTCAGACTCGATTTCATCTCGGTCCATGAGAAGGGCGCCAAGAAACACGCCGAGGATCTCACCCCGAACAGCCTCTCCATCGTCCGGCACGAGATGATGGCGGTCGACTACATCCGCGAGCACCACCCGCGCTTCGCCGCCCTTCCCTTCATCAACGACGAATGCGACCCGCAGATCGGCTGGAATCTCTGCCATACCTGGCATGGCATGCCCTATTTCGCCGGGCTGGCCGCCAAGATCATCGATCAGCACCAGCGACTGATGGTCGATGCCGAGGGCGTCGACTACGAAATACTCAGCAACGACAATGGCTTCGTCGGCCATTGGGGGCACCGCACGCATCTGACCTATTTTGGCAGCCGCCCGGTCCGCGCCGCGCAGGCCGAACACAAGACCGATATTGGCGCCCTGGAAGCCAGGCAAGCCAATCCCGAACCGTTCGAGCTGATCAAGAAGCCGGCGCTCAGCATCATGGAACTGCTGGGACTGCTGAGCGAACGGCGCATCGTCCTCGGCAACCAGGGGCTCGATCCGGATCGCAGCGGCCTGGGCGCCATGGCGACCGCGCTCGGCCACGAGAACGAGACGTCCGGGGCAACCGTGCTGCTCTATAACAGCGTCGACCGCATCTGGCAGTCCGGTGAGAGCAAGGCCGAGATCGACTTCGCCGGCCTCCAGCCGGGAGCCTACGCACTCGCCACGTTCCGGATTGCTCATGGCAAGGGCGACCCCTTCACCGTCTGGGAGGATCTCGGCGCGCCCGATCTGCCGAACCCGGCCGAGCTGGAGGCGATGCGACTCGCCCAGGAGCCAGCACTGACAATCGAGCATCTCCAGATTGGCGGGGCACAGACGAGCTGCACGCTGCCGCTTGACATGCCCCTGCCTTCGGTCGCGCTCGTCGCCCTGGTGCGGCGCGATGGCGAGGTGCCGCAGGCGCCGACAGGGCTGAAGGCGCGCCGCTTCGGCGGCCTCAACGGCCGCAGCAACACGGTGCTGTTCTGGGAGCCCGCAATGCATGGCAGCGTGCAGTTCTTCGACGTGCTCTGGAGCGCGACGGAGAACGGGCCGTGGCAGGTCATCAACCCGGTCGGGTTGCTGTCGAGCGTTTACCTGCATCCGACCCAATCAGAGGGGCATTACCGCGTCAGGGCGCGGGACCTGTTCGGCCGGACCAGCCAGGAGTCGACGACGATCAAGGCCTGAGCCGATCCCTCACCTGAGAAGGAAGAGCTTCGATCCCTGCGGCGTGCCAAACCGGCCGCTGCGCCAGAACGCTGGCAGACGCAGACCGCAGCACAATACGCGCGGTCGGCGTCGGCATCGCCAAGCCGCGCTCAAGCAGCAGCTGCCCGCATGAAATGGCTGGGTGAGCTGCCGACCTCGCGGCGAAAGGCGGTGCTGAAGGCACTGGCCGATTGATAGCCTACCGCGGCCGCAACAGCCTCGAGCGGCGGCGCGTCGCGCTGGAGCATCGCCTTGGCCAAGGCGATGCGCCACTCGATCAGATATTGCATCGGCGGCACCCCAACCTTCCGATTGAAGCGCTCGCTGAAGGCCGAGCGGGACAGGCCCGCCTGCCGGGCCAGCGCATCCACCGACCACCCGCGCGCCACATCGCCATGAAGTTGCCGCAGGGCGCGGGCGAGAAGCGGATCCGCGAGCCCCGCCAGAAGCCCTGGCCGCGCCGCTACGCCTGCGCTCGCTGCGTGGAAGCGGAGCGCCTCCACCAGCAGGACCTCGATGAGCCGGTCGATCACGAGGTCGCGTCCCGGCCGGTTGGCGAGCGCTTCGTCGGTGATCAGGTCGATCATCCTAACGAGGCGCTCCGCCGCCGGATCGGCAGCCCGGATATGGACGAGGCCGGGCAACAGGCCGGCGAACAGCCCGCGGTTGCCGGGCTCCAGCTGAAAATAGCCGCCAAGCTGCTTGAACTCGGCCTCGCGCTCCGCGTCGCCATGCCGGACGTCGCTGGCTCCCCGTGCAACCGCTTCATATGCATCAAGCGGAAGAGGCTCGACCTCCAGGTCGCTGGTGATCGTGAACCCTGGGACGGCCGGCATCAGGACGAAGTCGCCTCGGGCCAGGCGATGGGGTTCATCACCGTCGACGGCGAGCCAACAACCTCCGGCCACCACCAGGCCGAAGCCGGCATAGTCCATGCGCGAATATCGCACGCCCCAGCGCCCGGCCCCCTGAATCATCTTCGTCCCGGCCGCGCGAGGGCGAAGCAAGGCGATCACATCGGCGAGTGGTTCCATAGCTTTGGACGATCCGTAATGAATTTCGGATGATGCATTATAGATCATCTTGCATCGCTGGCCTAGGTCTTCGCCATCGCAACAGACCTGCAAGGAGAGTTCCCATGCGCAAGATCGCCATCATCACCGGCGCCAGCTCGGGCATCGGCGCTGCAACGGCCGTCGCGCTCGCTGAGCGCGGCGTCGATTCCATCGTCACCTACAACAGCCACCAGGATCGCGTGCGCGATGTGGTCGAAGCAGCGAGGCAAAGGGGCGCCCAGGCGATACCCCTGCATCTGGATGTCGGGCGCAGCGACAGCTTCGCGGCGTTCCGGGATGAGGCAACGGCAGTGCTGCAGCGCGAATGGAACACAGGCTCCTTCGACTACCTCGTCAACAATGCCGGTTTCGGACAGATGGCCCTGTTCGAGGACACCAGCGAGGAGCTCTTCGACTCCTTCATGCGGGTGCTGTTCAAGGGCCCCTATTTTCTGACCCAGGCTCTGCTTCCAGTGCTTGCTGACGGCGGTGCCATCGTCAATGTGACGAGCAATTCGACCCTGCAGAGCGGCATGGAGCCGGGCTATTCCGCCTATGCATCGATGAAGGGCGGCCTGACCGTGCTCACCCGCTACATGGCCAAGGAGTTCGGCCGCCGCGGCATCCGCGTGAACGCCGTTGCGCCGGGCGCCACCAGGACCCGGATCGGCGACGATGCGTTCGATCGCTATCCGGAGATCATTCAGTCGATCGTCGAGAAGACCGGGTTGGGGCGTCTCGGAGAAGCCAGCGATGTGGGCGCCGTGATCGCAGCCGTGCTCTCGGATGAATTCCGATGGGTCACCGGACAGTCCATCGAAGCGTCCGGCGGCGCCAGACTGTCCTTCGCCTGCTGAGGCGAAACCGCAGCGCCTCCTGAGGTCGAGCCGCGACCATCCAAGCTGCACGGGAAGTCGGGCAGCTGGACACTCGCCCAACCCGCCCCCCCGACGATCCCGGGCGATTCTTCTGCGAACGCGCCGGCGTCTCAGAGCGAGCCGTCGTCTCCCGCCATGATGACATGTTCCCGGCGGCCAGCCGTCGCGTCGCGTATGCCCGGGACGCAGGTGTCGAGGCCGCCCATCTCCGGAGTGGCGCAGCAGCGCATCGGTCTGCAGACCGTCCTTTGATGCCCGTCGTTATTGGGGCGGGCCGAGCCGGGTGCTATTCTGCGCAACAACATGCAGGGCTGTCGCCATCCTGTCATGTGCGGCTGCAACTAGCTCACCCCATCCAAGGGATCACGGATTATCGGAGGTTGGGGATGCAACTGAGAACGCTTTGGCATGCGGTAGCACTTGGCAGCGCCTTCGCTGCGGCCCCGGTCGCCGCGCAGACGATCTATCCCATCAACCGTGCCGAAATCCTCGAGGGCTCGCGCTTCGACTTCAAGGTCGAGTTCCCGAACGCTCCGACCTCGGCCGACGTCGCGGTCACGATCAACGGCAAGCCGGCCGCCGAAATCTTCGGCAAGGCCACGACCTTCATGCAGAACGAGGAAGGCCAGAAGCATTCTGCGCTGTGGCTGCGTGGCGCGACGCTTCCGGCGGGCAATTATACCGTCGACGCGACGCAGGGAACCAACAAGGCGACGGTCAAATGGGAGGTCTTCGCCACCACCCAGCCGCGTCGCGCCAAGAACGTCATCCTCTTCATCGGTGACGGCATGTCGGTCGCCAACCGCACCGCGGCCCGTATTCTCTCCAAGGGCTGGGACGAAGGTCGCTACAATGGCGAGCTCGCCATGGACGACATGTCCAACATGGCGCTGATCTCGACCTCGGGCACGGACTCGATCGTGACCGACAGCGCCAATGCAGCCCATGCCTACACCACGGGCCACAAATCCTGCGTCAATGCGCTCGGCGTCTACTGCGCCAAGAACGCCCTGACACTCGACCATCCCAAGGTCGAAACCATTGCCGAGGTGATCAAGCGCCGCGGCAAGATGGCGATCGGCGTCGTCACCAACTCGGAAATCGAGGACGCGACCCCGGCTTCGATGGTGGCCCACACCCGACGCCGCTCGGATTTCAACGATATCGTCAAGATGTTCCACGATGTGCAGCCCGACGTGATCATGGGCGGCGGCTCCCCGAACTTCCTGTCCAAGACGACACCCGGTTCGAAGCGGACCGATGAGCTCGACTTCATCGCCAAGTTCAAGGAGGCGGGCTACACGCTCGCGACCACCAAGACGGAAATGAACGCGGCTGTCGCCGCCGGCTCGAAAAAGCTGCTCGGCCTCTACAACACCGGTAACATCGACGGCGCGTTCGATCTGCGGCTGACCAAGAAGGGCACGGTTGCGAAGTTCCCCGACCAGCCGGACGTGGTCGAGCAGACCAAGGCTGCGCTCGACATGCTCAAGGGCAATGAGGACGGTTTCTTCCTGATGGTCGAGTCGGCCCGCATCGACAAGTACAGCCATTCGCTCGACTGGGAGCGTTCGGTGTTCGATACGATCATGCTCGACAACGCGGTGAAGGCGGCGAAGGACTTCGCCGGCGACCGCAACGACACCCTGATCATCGTGGTGCCCGATCACGCCCACCCGATCTCGATCATCGGCACCTATGACGACGACCGTCCGGGCCAGCTTCTGCGCGACAAGCTCGGCGTCTACGCCGACTCCGTGCCGCCGAATTACGGCCCGCTCGACGCGGACGGCTACCCCACCAAGGTCGACACCTCGCGCCGCCTCGCGGTGGTCTATGGCAGCTATCCCGACACCTGCGATACCGGCCGCCCGGACATGACCGGCGAACGCGTACCGGCGGTCAAGGGCCCGGACGGCAAGACCAATATCGCGAACGAGAAGGACTGCACCGGCCCGCTGGCCGCGCGCCGGACAGGCAATCTGCCCTTCGACGCCAATAGCGGCGTCCACGCCGCCGACGACGTGATCCTGACCGCGATGGGCCCCGGCGCCGAGAAGTTCCGCGGCCACAAGCCCAACACCTATGTCTTCCGCGTCATGGCGGAAGCGCTGGCGCTCGGCGGCAAGTGAGCCGACCAGCCGCCGACAGGGACGAGCGATGCAACGGCAACGCCATGAGATGCTGACCACCCGCCGCGTGACCCTGATGGGTCTCGCGGTGGCCCTGCTTTGCAGCGAGGTCCGTGCGGCGGAGCCAGCCACGATCGCCTTCGACAGCCTCTACAAATCCTTCGGTGTGCTCGGCTTCCAGTTTTCCGACCGCGTCACGGCCCTGCGCGGACAGGAGGTGCGCCTGACCGGCTACATGGCGCCCCCGCTGAAGCCTGAAAGCCGCTTCTTCGTGCTCACGCGCGAGCCGCTGGCGATCTGCCCGTTCTGCCAGTCGGATGCCGACTGGCCTGTCGACATCGTCGTCGTCTTCATGAAGGAGATCACGCCGATGGTCAGCGCCGGCCGCAAGGTCGTCGTGTCCGGTCGATTGGAGATAGGCTCGGCCACGGACCCGGAAACCGGCTTCGTCAGCCAGATCAGACTCGTCGATGCCCGCTTCACACTCGCCTGAGCGATCCGCCGCCGAGATATTGCGGCTTTCAAGCGTGACGCTCGACCATCGCGGCGGCGACGGGCGCCCCTTCCGCGTGCTGGACATTCCCGAACTCACAGTGCCTTCCGGCGCTCATATCGGTTTGCGCGGTCCCTCGGGCTCAGGCAAGACCTCGCTTCTGCACCTGATCGCAGGGCTGATCGTGCCGAGCGCAGGCAAGGTCTCCTGGGGCGAGACGGAGGTCTCCTCCCTGTCGCCCGGCGGTCGCGACCGCTGGCGTCTCTCGACGCTCGGTTTCGTCTTCCAGGATTTCCACCTGATCCCGGAACTCGACATCCTCGCCAACATCACGCTGCCCACGACCTTCTCATCCTGGAGGGTTGGCCCGGCCGAGCGGGAGCATGCCGAAATCGTCGCCGCGCGCATGGGCCTCGCTGATCTGCGCCGCCGGACAGGCACTCTCTCACGTGGCGAGCAGCAGCGGGTCGCGATTGCACGCGCAGTTTGCCGGCGGCCTGCCATGATCCTCGCCGACGAACCCACGGCCAGTCTGGATGCGGCCCATGCCGATGAGGTGGGCGCCTTGCTGGTCGATGCGGCCAATGAGGCCGGCGCCACCTTGATCTGCGCCACGCATGACGCCGCACTGCTGGCACGGCTGAAGCGGCGGCTCGACATCAAGGCCGCCACTCCGATCATGGAGCAGGCCGCATGAACCCCTTTGCAATGGTCCTCGCCGATCTTCGTGCGCTGCGTTGGACGGCGGCCGCGATCGTTGCCCTGGTGGCGCTGGCGGTTGCAGTCGGCGTGGCGATCGGCGCGCAGGAGCGCGCGCTGCGACAGAGCTCGGCCGCAGCTGCGGATGACTTCGCCCTGCTCATCGGTGCGCCCGGCAGCCAGACCCAGTTGCTGATGTCGACGGTCTATCTGCAACTCGACGCGATCCCGCTGATGGAGGGGAGCGTCCTCCAGTCACTGGCGAGGGATGAGCGTGTCGCAGCCTTCGCGCCGATCGCCTTCGGAGACGTCACGCGCGGCTATCCGATCATCGGCACGACCGCGGCCTTTGCCACACGCTGGGGCCGCGTCGCACCGAGCGAGGGGCGCCTCTTCGCCAGGGAAGGCGAAGCCTTGATCGGCGCCGATGTCGACTATCGGCTCGGCGAGAGCATCACGCCGTCGCATGGCGTTGCCGGCCAGACGCACAAGCCGGGCGAGGAGGCTGAAGACGAGGCAGGCCATCGCCATGCCGGCCACGACTACACCATCGTCGGACGCCTGCCCCCGCTCGGATCGCCCTGGGACCGCGCGATCCTGGTGCCGATCGAAAGCGTCTGGGAGGTTCACGGGCTCGGCAATGGACATGCGCAGGGAATTGAGTCGATCGGGCCGCCCTTCGATGGCGTGCCTGTGCCCGGCGTGCCCGCGATCGTCGTCAAGCCGCGCAGCGTGGCCGGGGCCTATGCCCTGCGCAGCCAGTACCGCCAGGGTGGGACCATGGCGTTCTTTCCCGCCGAAGTCCTGGTCGGGATCTATCGCTCGCTCGGTGACGCCCGTGGTGTCCTTGTCTTCGCCTCCACCCTGAACGCGACGCTGGTGCTGGCCTCGATCCTTCTGCTGCTGATTGCCGTGACCGGGCTGCGGCGGCGGCGCTACGCCGTATTGCGTGCCATGGGCGCACCCCGGCTCTATGTCCTGCTCGTGATCTGGATCGGAATGGCCCTGCTGATGGCGCTCGGCTGTATCACAGGGCTGCTGCTCGGTGGCGCTGCCGCCGGTGTCCTGTCAGGCCTGATCGAGGCACAGACCGGGCTTCGCCTCGCGATCTCGCTGGACAAGCCTGAATTCCTGCAGATCGGGCTGCTGTTCGTCATCGGCACCGTTCTCAGCCTGCTGCCGGCCGTCGCTTCATTCGCCAGTCCCATCGCATCGGGACTGCGCGACTGAAGCGCCGCTGCTTCCGTTTCACTGCCGAAGGCCAAGGCCGAACGGCCGGGGCTGATCATGGTGCCATTCCCGGCGGTTAGTGGTTGGTTAACGAAACCGTCCAATGACCGCAACGCAGGGTTGTCATCGGCCGCGATGAGCCTAACCTCTCGCCGCACCATGATGGCATTCGAGGATGGCAATCGATGGCGGTCAAAAACGCGATGATCAGGAATGCGTGACGAACGACCAGAGCGCCGCCGAAACCGCGCTCCCGAGTTCCCTGGCCGGCGCCCGATCGTGCTGAATTCGGAGGCTGATTACCTGCGTGCTTGTGCGCGTGCCGGTGAGATCCACGCCGCCGCCGCCCATAATCCGATGACAGACCTGGAGCTCGAACGGCTCGCACTGGCGATACTGACCTGGGAATTGAAACGAGGTGGGAGTGACGTCTAGGGGCGACGCTGCACGTTATGCCCCGGCCACCGCGGCAATGAACTCACCCTTCCGAAGAGATAGGCCGCGGGTCCTGCAGAGGCCTTCCCCCCGCCCCTGCCCCTGCGCTGGCCGGCACAGGCCCCGAATGCGCGCATGGTCCCCAGGATCCATTGCGGTCGGAGCACGCCTAGCCCGATAGGCTCGCAAGCTCCTGGACCAATTCCTGCCGCAACCAGGCAACCGATGGGTGCGCGCCCATCGTGCGATGCGAAAGCATCGAGATCTGAAGCGCCGGGCTCGGATAAGGTGGATCGCGGAATTCAAGAGCTGGGTTCTGCTCCGCCAGCTGCTGGGGGACGAACGCGATCATATCGGTGGCGGCGATAATCGGGGGCACCGTGAGAATATGTGACACGATCGCTCCGACCTTGCGCGTCAGGCCATGCTCCGCCATCAGTGCTTCGAGCTGGAGAGGGTTGCTGCTGACATAGGCCCGCTCGAGACCTTCCTGATCGATTGTTCCGCCCGCCGTCATTGCTCCTTGGCCCGCAATGAGAATGTCGAGATGGGGAAACTCCGCCAGTTCCTCCATCCCAAAGATGCCGGTCGCAGCGGGGTGGCCTCTCCGCATGGCCCAGACATTCGGTCCAGTGAAGAGTGGCTCCATGACGAACCGGGATGGAACGCGCCCGAACGCTCCGATGACGAGATGCAGGGTTCCGCGATCGAGCTCTTCCACCAGATTGAGATCATTGAACGGGCGCAGCCAGAAGCGCAGCCCGGGCCCAATCCGTCGCAACTTTGAAAGAACGCTCGGCATCAAGGCGCCGATGACATAGTCGGATGTCGCAATGACAAATCGCGTTTCGGATGAACCCGGATCGAAAACCGGCCCGTGAAACGCCGCCTCGATCTGACGAAGCGCGCTCTTTATCGGCTGCGCCAGCTCTTCGGCGCGCGGAGTCGGGTGCATTCGGCCGGGGCCGCGTACGAACAACTCGTCGTCGAGGATGCGCCGTAGCTTGTTCAGCGAGTGGCTGACGGCCGACTGGGTCAAGCCCAGGCGAGCGGCGGCGCGCGACGCACCCCGCTCCTCCATGACCGCATCGAATATGCGGATGAGATTCAAATCAAGCTTATGAATGATGCTCATGGGTCGGAGCGTTGTCCATGGGGGAACCGGTCGGCCTTTGCAGCAGCCTCGTCTGGCGCATTCCCGACGTCACAGCCAGCAGCCGAAGCACCCCGGCGGCTCTCTCAAGTTCATGACGTGCCACGTCGTCGCCGATGCAGATGATATGATTGTGGCTCATTCTTCAAATGGCGTCATTTCATTTCAATCATAAGCGCTGAGATCCCATATTCGGGCCGCACCCGGCAAATCAGATTGGCCGGTGGGGAACATCGATATGAGCGCTGCAATCGCCCGCCTTCGCCCGCCAGAGGGGCACCCCGCCACGACAAGCGAACAACCGGCGCAGCACAAGAGAAAGCCGCGCCGCGCGCTGATCAACCTCGCCCGTACCTCCGTGCTGGTGGGGGGCGTCGGGCTTGCCATCGTCATCCCGCTGGGCTGGGGACATTGGATTGCGGGACTTACCGACCAGACGACCGACAACGCCTATCTTCGTGCCGACACCGTCCCCATCAGCGCCCAAACGGGCGGCCGGATTACCCAGGTCGCGGTCGCGGACTTTCAGCCGGTAAAGGCGGGTGATGCCCTGTTCGCGATCGAGGATACGGAACACGCGGCTCGGGTCAGGCAGGCAGAAGCCGGCGTCGCAGCGGCGGATGCCGCGCTGCGCAATATCGAAAGCCGGACCGAACTGCAGCATCATGTCATCGCTCAATCGGAGGCCGGTATCGCGGCCATCCTCGCCGATCGCGACCGTGCCGTTCAGGAACGCGGTCGACAGGAAGCGTTGACACGCGATGGCTGGACGACGGCTCAGCGGCTCGAACTCGCCGTCGCCGATACGAAGCGCTTCGATGCGCGCCTATTGGAGAAGCGGGCTGAAATCTCAGTTCAGCGCCAACAGCTCGCGGTGCTCGGCACCCAGGATCAGCAGGCTCGTGCCGAACTGCAAAGCCGGCGCGCGGCCCTCGACCTTGCGCGCGTCGATCTCGGCTACACGCGAATTTCCGCTCCGATCGACGGCATCACCAACGCGAGTTCGGTTCGCGAAGGACAATATGTCCGCACGGGTTCGCAGCTCATCTCGATCGTGCCGCTGCCACGGGTTCATGTCGTGGCCAATTACAAGGAAACCCAGCTTTCGCAGGTCCGGCCAGGCCAGGCCGTCAGCGTGACGATCGATACCTTCCCGGGCCGCGCCCTGACGGGCCGCGTCGAGCGTCTGTCGCCCGCCAGCGGCGCGGAGTTCAGCCTGCTGCCGGCAGACAACGCAACCGGCAATTTCACCAAGGTCGCCCAGCGCATCGGAGTCCGGATCGCGCTCGATCCGACGCCGGAGCTGGAGGGACTGCTGCGTCCCGGAATGTCGGTCGTCACGACGATCCACACCGACCGGTTGGCGCCGGAACAGACTCAACGCTGAGCCCGCTACCTTGGGAGGCTCGATCCATGGCCACGGCAATCCATCCCGCAGCTGCTGCACGTCCAGTGGTGGCCGCACCGAGCCTGCGCGCACTTGTCGGTGTCGCCGCGGTCTTGCTCGGCACGTTCACCGCGCTCGTGAATGCGCGTTTGACTGAAATCGGCCTCGCCGACATTCGGGGCGCGCTCGGTATCGGAGCCGATGAAGGCTCCTGGATCACGACCGCCTACATAACGGCGGAAGTTGCCGCCATTCCGGCCGCGGTCTGGTTACGCGGGATCCTGTCCCCAGCCCGCGGCGTGCTTCTTGGTTCCCTGCTTTTCACGCTCTTCTCGCTGGCTGCGCCGTTCAGTCCGTCACTCACGGTTCTGCTGATGGTCCAGGCCTTGCGCGGGCTCAGCGCCGGCGTGCTGATCCCGATGGCCTATGCGGTGACGATGCGCCATCTGCCTCAGCCTATGCGTCTGTATGGCCTATCGTTCTATGCGTTGATCTCAGCCTTCACGCCGAGCCTCTCGGTGTCGATCGAAGCTTGGGTGATGGATCACTTCACCTGGCAGTATCTGTTCTGGCTGAACGTGCTGCCGGGAACATTGACGCTGTTCGCCGGGTCCTACGGCCTGACGCGCGATCCGATCAAGTACATGCGCTTTCGGCGGCCCGACGGCTTCAGCCTGATCGCGCTTTCGCTCGGGCTGGCGGCTCTCGTCACTGTGCTGGATCAGGGAAACCGCCTCGACTGGTTCGCCTCGGGGCTCATGACCGGACTGGCAGCCGCAGCCGTGCTTCTTCTCGGCGGCGCTCTGGTCCATGCGCTCCTGCATCACGATCCGCTGGTGGATCCCCGTCTGCTCTGGCGACGCAATACCGGGCTCGGACTGTTCATGATGTTCCTGACGCGCATCGCAGTGATGTCGTCGGCTCTCGTCCTGCCGCAATATTTCGCGCGGGTGCAGGGCTACAGGGCACTCGAGAGCGGCAGCGTGTTTCTGGCCTCCGCCTTGCCGCAGTTGCTCCTGATGCCGCTCGTAGCCAGCCTCTGCTACAGGGTCGATCCACGCCGCCTGCTGCTCTTCGGCGCTGTGCTGCAGGGCGCTGGCCTCCTGATGATGGCCGGCCTCACGAGCCAGTGGAACGCGAACCAGGTTCTCATTCCGCTTGTCGTACAGTCCAGCGCAGCGCCATTCCTGGCCATTCCGATCATGGTCATGATCACCGAAGACATCGCGCTACGCGAAATTCCCTGGATCGCATCGCTCGTTCACATCCTGCGCACGGTCGGCTCGGCGGTTGGCGTGGCCGCAGTTGGCACCTTCGTCCGGATTCAGGAACAGGTGCATTCAAACCTGCTCGGCCAACATGTGACAGCCGCAAGCCATCAGGCGACGCAGCGGATCGAGGCGCTGTCGCAGATGTTCTCGTCGCACTTACCCGAGATCGAGGCGACGCGGGCCGCTACCGCTCTCATCGCCCGCACGCTGCAGCGGGAAGCCTTCGTCCTGGCCTATCGCGACGCGTTCCTGCTGCTCGGCGTCATGATGCTCGCGTCGCTCCTGATCACCCTTGGCTTCCGCCGGACGATGCTGCCCGGGAAGCTCTTGTAATCACGCAGGGAAAGAACACCCCATGCCTATCAGAGCACCATCTTCGTCCAGCGACCGGGCTTCGCCCGAAGTCGAGACACATCATTCGGGATATCTGCTCGCACGCATGCTGCTTGCCGGAGCCTTCATCTTCAGCGGAGTCAGCAAGCTGTTCGACTTTGGCGGCGCAGTACAGGAAATGACCCATAATGGATTGCCGCTACCGACCCTCATGGCAGTCGCCGTCATCGGGACACAGCTGGGCGGATCAGCCCTGCTGATCTGGCAGCGGACGAGTTGGATCGGCGCGGGACTGCTCGCGGGATTTACTGCGATGGCGACCTTGATTGCGCATGCCCCCTGGAATGATGCAGGCCCCATCCCCCTGCCCCAGAGCGTGATCTTGCTCCAGAATGCCGGCCTGTTCGGCGGCATTCTGCTCGCCTTGGCAATGGGAGGCGGACGTCGTCAAATCCGCATCCTGCTCGGGCGGCTCCGTTCCCGATGACCGGGAACGGAGCAGCATCGGACCCGCGTGAGCTGAAACGGAAGGAAGCAAGCCATGGACGGCACCGTCATCGACCGGCCGGATCTGAATCGCTTCGAGCTCGCAGTCGATGGAGGCTTGGCGCTGGCCTATTATCGGCTCGACGCAAACCGTGTCGTGCTGACCCACACGGAGGTACCACAGGAACTGTCGGGCCAGGGTATCGGCTCCAGGCTGGCGAAAGGGACCTTCGACCTCATCCGTGCCAGCGGGCGAAAGATCGTCCTCCGCTGCTCCTTCATGGCGGGTTGGGCCAGCAGGCATCCTGAATATGACGATATCATCGACGGCTGAGCGCGGGTGAGGAACCGCCCGCGCTCCCGCTGCGAACGGCCCGATTATTCCGGAAGAGGAATGAACTCGCTCTCGTCCGGTACATGCCCGAAACGTCCCTGCTTCCAATCCTCCTTGGCCTGCTCGATGCGCTCCTTGCTCGATGACACGAAGTTCCACCAGATGTAACGGGGCCCTTCGAGCGCGGCGCCACCCAGGAACATCATTGTCGTCGGCTTGGTCGCGCGCACCGTGATCCGGTCGCCCGGCTTGAAGATCAACAGGCGCGGGCCCTCGAACAGGTCGCCCGCGATATCGATCTCGCCGCCGACGACATAGATCGCACGCTCCTCGTGATCGGCGTCGAGCGGAACGCTCATGCCTGCGCCAAGCGACACTTCGACATAGAACCACTCGGATGCCATGCTGACGGGCGCCGTCGTGCCGAAGGCGGAACCGGCGATGATCCGCGCCTTCACGCCCTTGTCCCGGATGGTCGGCAGATCGGCCGCGCCGTAATGCTGGAAGGAGGGAGCAATCTCCTCCTGCGCGACAGGAAGCGCAATCCAGCTTTGCAGCCCGAGCATCGTATGGGTCCCGTCGCGGTCGGTTTCCGGCGTGCGCTCGGAATGGGAAATGCCCCGTCCCGCCGTCATCAGGTTCATGGCGCCCGGGCTGATCTCCTGCACATTGCCTTCGCTGTCCCGGTGCATGATGCGGCCGTCGAACAGGTAGGAGACTGTTGCAAGACCGATATGGGGATGCGGCCTGACATCCATGCCATGACCGGCGATGAACTGCACAGGCCCGAAATGATCGAAGAAGATGAAGGGGCCGACCATCTGGCGCCTTCCGTGCGGCAAGGCGCGCCTGACATTGAAGCCGCCGAGATCGCGCACACGCGGAACGATAACGAGTTCGAGCGCATCGCAGGATTTTCGATCGCCCGTGATCGGGTCTTCCGTCGGCATCCAGCTCATCGGCTTCTCCCTTGCGCACGGACCAAGCGGAAACCGGATCGATCGCCGCGGCGCATCATCGGCCTCGTTTCCGGGAGTAGATTATGAGCTTCACCGTCGAGGATGGCGAGATCATGCACAGCGCCATTGTTCGACCAGCGAGAACAGAGAGTTCGGGAGCGGAGCGCTTCCGCCGCCGTCGGCGAACTTCATCGATCCGGCGCTGGGCTTTGCAAGGAGCGCTGCCGCCGCCGACGCGGCATAACCCTCCGCTCTCGCGAACGGCCCGCCGAAAGGTCATCGTGGCGGGCCATCGCCAATCCGGACGCGGTCTCCTGATCCTGACGGGCGCGCCGCGGCTCAGGAGCAAGCAATGCGGGTCACGCGCTGGCCGCTCGCTTCAACCGGATCTGTGAGCAGTTCCGGCCCAACGAGCGGCCGATGACGTCGCAGCACATCCTTATGTCGGCAGCGGTTTGCCGGCCTGTTCCTGCACGATGTATTCGGCATACCAGTCCGGCCAGTTCTCATCATGCCGGCCGCCGTTCCGCTTCTCGTGCTCGCCATGCGCGGCCGCCGCACGCCGGAGCGTGGCTGCGAGCTCCCTGGATGAGGCGAAGCTTGTATCGCCCGCCTCGACCCGTCCGGGCAGACGGTGGGTGACCTCCTGCAGCAGCCATTCGTTGCCGTCCGGATCCTTGAACGAGAGCCACGACGCGTAGCTGCGCCGTGTCGGCTCGGGCCCGCTGCGACGGTCTCCCTGCTCGCCGTAATGGTAGATCTCGCTCACCTCGGCTCCGCGAGCGGCGAGCGCAGCGCGCGCCGCCACGATATCGGAGACGATGAGATAGGGGGCCACCGTGTTGCCCTTGCCGAAAATGACAGAAGCGGGCGAGCCCGGAGGCGTGACCTGGATGACCCGGAAATTGTCGCCTGCAATGTCGGCATCAAGGCGCCAGCCCAAGCCATCGTAGAAGCGCTTGGCGCGATCGACATCCGCAACGGGGATGCTCACGACCTCAAGCTTCAGGTCGGCCGCCAGGGCTCCGAGGCTCTTGTCTGCAGTTTCGCTGCGCAGTTGAGTATCGCTCATGTCGAACTCCTTCCATGCAGATGAGTGAGAGTTGCGACACAGCTCCAATCGCCTGAAATGACAGAGATCCAGGCGATTGAGACATATGTCGCCCTTCGACCGGCCGCCCATCGGGAAGCTTACGCCGCTTCGGGCCTGACGCCATAGCGAGCAGCCGGTTCGGCGCGGGAAAGATTGGGCAGCAGCGCCTGCCGTGCTTCCTCAAAGGCAGCCCAGTCAGCCACATCCGGCAGGGACGGCACGGTGACGAACTCACCCAGGTCCAGGCCAGCCAAGGCCGCGTCGACCATCGTCGCAGCTGTCATCACGATCTCGCTCGGCAGGTACTCGACCGGCTTTCCGGCGATCTCCCAGAAGTCGGTGGCCGTCGCTCCCGGCAGCACGACCTGAACCCGCACGCCCTTGTCCGACAGTTCATGCTTCAAGGACTGGCTGAAGGCCAGGACGAAGGCCTTGGAGCCACCATAGACGCCGTTCAGGCGCTCCGGTGCGACCGCGACAATCGAAGCGATATTGATGATCGTTCCGCCGCCGCGTTCGACGAATCCCGGTACGGCGGCGTAAGTCAGGCGCATCAAGGCGTCGACGTTCAGAGCGATCATGTCGCTCATCCCCTCGATGTCCGACTGCAGGAGCGGAGCCGTCGCACCGACACCGGCATTGTTGACCAGCGTGGTGATCCGCCGATCGCTCCTCAGTTCCGCCTCGACCCTGGCGAGATCGTCGCGCTTGCCGAGATCCGCAGCGATCACTTCGACCTTGCGGCCCGTCTCGGCTGCGATCCTGTCGGCCAGCTTGCGCAGCCGTTCGGCATTGCGCGCCACGAGAATGAGGTCGTGGCCACGGCGTGCCAGACGCTCGGCGTAGATCGCGCCAATACCGGACGAGGCGCCGGTGATCAGTGCGAAACCCTTGAATCCCTGGCTCATTGTTTCATCTCCATTGCCCCAAGGGGGCTCCATGGCGACGAAATCTAGGGCTGCTTGCTCGCGTCTCAAATGTCATTTATACCACCTTTCAGGACATCAAAGACCTGATCGGAGTGTGCCATGCATCGGATCGGTTTCGTCGTTTCGCCGGGCTTCCAGCTGATGAGCTTCGCTGCGCTCTCGGCTTTCGAATTCGCCAACCTTTCGGTACCCCATGCCTTCTATGACGTGCGGGTGATGTCGCAGAGCGGAGGAGCTGTGAAGAGCTCACTCGGCCTGATGCTGGAGACCGACCCCTTCGACGACGCACCCCATGACACCATGATCTTCGGTGGCGATCTCGCGGGATCGGAGGTGTCGCCCGCGATGGTCGACTTCGTGCGCCGGTCGGCGACCAAGGCACGCCGGGTCGCCTCGATCTGCACGGGTGCCTTCGTGCTGGCCCAGGCCGGCCTGCTCGACGGACGCCAGGCGACGACCCATTGGGCAAGCGCCAGGGATCTCGCCGCACGTTATCCCAGGATCAAGGTCGATCCCGATCGCATCTTCGTCGTCGATGGTCCGATCTGGACATCCGCCGGCGCAAGTGCAGGCATCGATCTCGCGCTCGGCATGATCGAGAAGGATCTCGGCCCTGAAGTCGCACGCCTGACGGCACGAAAACTCGTTGTCTATCTCCGCCGCGCCGGCGGCCAGTCGCAGCATTCCGCCTTGCTCGACATGGACGCCAAGTCCGACCGGGTTCAGTCAGCACTCGACTATGCCAGGAGCAATCTCCAGTCGCGCTTGAGCGTCGAGGATCTCGCGGAGGCCGCCCGGCTGAGCCCCCGCCAGTTCAGCCGCGCCTTCCGCGCTGAGACCGGCCAGTCCCCAGCCAAGGCGGTGGAGAACCTGCGGGTCGAAGCCGCGCGCCTGTTGATGGAGCAGACTGGCCATCCCGTCGAGACCATCGCCGAGCAAACCGGCTTCGCCGACCGCGAGCGGATGCGGCGTGCCTTTTTGAGAAACTATGGCCAGCCGCCACAGGCTATCCGGCGCAACGCACGCGCCACGGGCTAGCGCGGCGATCGCGGTCATCGGGAACCACCCGTCCCCGAGAAACCGGCAGCCGAAGCTTGCATTTTCACGCCCAGCGACGATGGTGGCGACTTGGCTGGGGGACGCAGTGGCATTTCGCTTTCTTCATACCGCCGACTGGCAGATCGGTAAGCCGTTCTCCAACATTGTCGGCGATCCCGGGGCGGAACTGCGATCACAGCGGATCAAGACCGTCGAGACGATTGCCAGCCTGGCGCATGAGCGACAGGTCGATGCCGTGCTGGTTGCAGGCGATGCCTTCGACAGCAACTCGGTCTCGGACCGGACCATCGTGCGCACGCTCGAAGCCCTCGCCGCCTTCAAGGGACAGTGGATATTCCTGCCCGGAAACCATGACGCGGCCCTGGCCCACAGTGTCTGGACACGGATTCAGGCCATGGGCCCCGCGGCGAACGTCATCATCGCCGACAAGCCGGAACCGCTCGATCTCTGGAGCGGGAGGGCTGTCGTTCTGCCCGCCCCCTTGCGTCGCCGACGAGAGGCCATCGACCAGACCACCTGGTTCGTCGATGCGCCGTCCCCGGATGGAGCATGCCGTATTGGCCTGGCCCATGGCAGCGTTGCCAATCGATTGCCGGGCGCCGCGGAATCGTCGAACGAAATCCCGGAGGATCGATCCGAGACAGCCAATCTTTGCTATCTTGCGCTCGGCGACTGGCACGGAGCTTTGAAGATCGCCCTTCGGACCTATTATTCCGGGACGCCCGAACCTGACCGTCACAAGGCCAACGACGCCGGGTCGGTTAACATCGTCGACATCCCCGGACCGCGTGCGTCGGAGATCGTCGAGACCGTCGCTGTCGGGCACTTTCGCTGGAACAAGGTCGCGGTCGAACTCATCGACGGCACATGCGATCGCGCCATCGAAACGCTCAGCGATCTCGCCGCGAGCCATCGCCACCAGGTGGTCTCGCTCTCGCTGGCAGGCAGTGTTAGCCTTGCCGAACGCCGGCGCCTCGAAAGCGAGCTTCGTTCCTGGGAGGCCCGCCTTCACCATCTCGAGATCGACGACAGCGGCTTGGTCGATGAGCCGACCTCCGATGATCTCGATGCGCTCGACAAATCCGGCTTCGTTCGCACCGCTGTCGAGCGGCTGCGCGCCAAGGCAGCCAATGACAGCGATCCGGAGGCTGGCGCTGCGCGCATGGCGCTTCGCATGATGTATCTCGACCATTTCTCCAAGGGCGCTTGAGTCATGTTCCTTCGCCGCCTGGAGATCGAGGATTTCCGGAAGCTCCGATCCGTCGTCATCGGCGACCTCCAGGATGGCCTCAATGTCATCTCGGGAGACAACGAAGCCGGTAAGTCGACCATTCTCGCAGCCCTGCGAGCCGCCTTCTTCGAGCGTCACCGCGTCGGTGGCGAAGCCGCCCAGGCAATGCTGCCCTACAACCAGAATGTCCGGCCCCAGGTCAAAGTCGACTTCGAGCTCAATGGGCAGGCCTGGTCGCTTCGCAAGGCCTTCTGCCAGAAACCCGAGGCCGAGCTGATCGGGGCCAACGAACGTCACATCGGCGACGCGGCCGATGATCGCCTGGCGGAGTTGTTCGGGTTTACGCCACCCGGCCGCGGTGCTTCCAAACCGCAGGATCACCAGGGCATCTTCGGGCTTCTCTGGGTCGAGCAAGGGCTCTCCCATCAGGCGCTCGGTATCGGCGCCGGCCGGGACTCGCTCTCCTCGGCACTTGAATCCGAAGTCGGTCAGGTCATAGGCGGAGAGCGCGGAAGAGCTCTCATTGCTGCAGCCGAGGCCCGGCGCAGCACCTACTGGGACAAGCGCTACAAGCCGCGCGGTGACTACAAGGCGCTGCTCGACGATGTCGACGCCCTCTCCGCTCGTCGCGAAGAGATGTCCTCTCGCCTCGCGGCCCATGACAGCAAGGTCGGCGAACTCGCAAGGAAGCGCGAGATCATCGCGCGCTATCACAAGGACGCGTCTCTCGAGAAAGCCCTGTCCGCTCTCGCCTCTGCGCAGGAGGCGATGGTACAGGCTGAGATGCTTGAGACGATCGTTGCTGACGCCCGCCGCGACACGACACGCTGTAAGGCGGAGACCGAGGCAGCTGCGGAACGGCTCTCATCGCGGCAAACGCTCGTGAAAATGGCCGATGCCGCGCGCGCAGCGCTGGCCCAGGCCACTCACGATGCCGAGGATGCCAAGAGCCTTGTAAGCCGGCTCGAACGAACGACCGCCACGACCACTGCGGCGCTGGCGCAAGCCCGGGCTGCCCGGGCTGCTACGGACGAAGCTCTCGCCGCGGTCCAGCAGGCCATCGATCGCAGCCGCGCGCTGCATCTCCTCACCCGCCTGGAACTCGATCTCAGGAGCGCTGAAGAGGCTGACAGCAAGCGCATGACCGCATTGGCCGCAGCTGCAGCCATCACCGTCACGAAGGCCGAGATCGACACGCTGGAGCGGGCCGCCGAACAGGTTGCCAAAGCCAGGGCCCGGCTCGAGGCGGCGAGTGTCCGGATCGAATTCAAGCCGAACGCCGGACAAAGCGTCTCTTCGGACGGAAAGCCAATTTCGCCGGGTGCGCCCCTGCTGCTGGCAAAGGACGCCACGATCGAACTCGAAGGGTTCGGCCAGTTGGTCGTCCATCCAGGGGGCGGCGTCGATGATCTCGCGCAAACTTTGAGTGAAGCGGAACGCGTGTTCCAGAGCGAGCTGCGCAAGACCGGTTGCGCCAGCTTCGAGGCGGCAAGATCGCAAGTGCTGCACAAGGCCGAAGCGATTGCCGAAGCGGAGCTGCAGAGGAAACTGATCAGCGCCACAGCCCCCAAGGGGCTCGAGGCCCTTCGACAGGAGACCCAGAACCAGCGCGCGATCGCCACCCAGTTTGCTGCGCGGGACATCGACGCAGGTGAAGCCTCGGATGAGAGCCGCGCCCGGGCCGTCGAGACCCAACGGATCGGCATCCAGGACGAGAAGGCCGCCGAAGACGCCGCGGCCCGGCACCGCGCCCAGCATGACAAGGCCACGCTTGAAGCAGCGGTCTGGAACGAACGCCTGAATGCCGCAATCACGAACGCCAACGAGAAGGTGCGCGACCTCATCGAGGCTCGCTCCAAGATCTCGGATGCCGAGCTGCAGGCTAGCTTTGACGCAGCCCAATCGGCCCACAGCACCGCCAAGGAGGTTGAACAGGCTGCCATTCGCGCACTTGAGCAGGCGAACCCAGAAGCCGCCTCTCTGGCCCTCTCCAGAGCCCGGAACGCAGCTGAGAATATCCGCGCCGATCTTGAGAGGACGGCCCGCGAGGCTCGCGATCTCGAGATCGAACTGAGGGCGCTTGGTCGCGATGGATTAGGTGAGCAGCTGGCCGAGATCGAAGGTCAGATCGCGCTCAAGCAAAAGCAGCTCGGCACGACAAGGGCCCAGGCCGATGGCGCCCGACTTCTCTACGAGACCTTGGCGGACGCGCAGCGCGAGTCCAAGGACCGCTGGCTCGGCCCGGTGCGTGAACGGGTTGCGCCCTATTTGCGCCTGCTCCATCCCGACAGCCAGATCGTGCTCAATGAAGACACGCTCGAGATCGAGCACTTCGTCCGCGCTGGAATCGAAGAGCCCTTCAGACAGCTCAGCATGGGCGCCAGAGAGCAGACAGCGGTAATCACGCGCCTGGCACTGGCCGACATCCTGCGGGGCTTTGGCCAACCATCCATCGTCATCCTCGACGACGCCCTGGTCAACACCGACGAAGAGCGTCTCGACCGGATGCACCTCGTCTTGAACAAGGCCGCCGGTTCCCTGCAGATCCTCATCCTGACCTGTCGAGAGAAGGATTTCATCCAGCTCGGCGCTCCGATCAGGCGCATTTAGCCTCGCCCGAGAGGATACGGGCCCGGGGTCAGAGTTGCCCTGTTGCTGCCAAGGCTTATCTACGTCCTATGACCGCCATTCCCTTCGACAATTCCTACGTCCGCTTCCCCGAGCGCTTCTTCGCGAGAGTAACCCCAAGCGCAGTCCGTTCGCCGCGGCTCCTGCGGCTGAACACGGCGCTCGCGGAACAGCTCGGCCTTGATCCGGTCTGGCTGGCGGGTCCCGACGGCACGGAGATGCTTGCAGGCAACCGTGTTGCCGAAGGGGCCGAGCCCATTGCCACGGCCTATGCCGGTCACCAGTTCGGCGGGTTCAGCCCGCAGCTCGGCGACGGACGCGCCGTCCTGCTCGGAGAGGTGATCGATCGCGATGGCAAGCGCCGCGACATCCAGCTCAAGGGTGCAGGGCTGACACCGTTCTCACGTCGGGGCGATGGGCGGGCGGCACTGGGGCCGGTGCTGCGGGAGTATATCGTCAGCGAGGCGATGGCTGCATTGGGCGTGCCGACGACGCGCGCGCTCGCCGCAGTGTTGACGGGCGAAACGGTCAGGCGCGAGACGCTGCTCCCCGGAGCGGTGCTGACCCGCGTCGCCTCCAGCCATATCAGGATTGGGACATTCCAGTTCTTCGCGGCCCGCAGTGATGTCGAGGGACTGCGCCTCCTCGCCGACCACGTCATCGCCCGGCACTATCCTGATGTCAGGGCCAGCACAGCACCGTATCTGGCCTTGCTGGAGGCCGTCATCGCCGTACAGGCTGCACTTGTCGCGCGTTGGATGCAGATCGGGTTCATCCATGGCGTGATGAACACCGACAACATGTCGATTGCGGGCGAAACGCTGGACTATGGGCCGTGCGCCTTCATGGATGCCTACGACCCGGGCACGGTGTTCAGCGCCATCGACGAGCGCGGGCGTTACGCCTATGGCAACCAGCCGCCCGTCGCGCGCTGGAATCTGACACGATTCGCCGAAGCGCTGCTCCCCCTGCTGGCCGACGACCAGGACCACGCGGTTGAGTTGGCCCAGGCGGCGCTGAACCAGTTCGATGAGCAGTTCCAAAGTGCATTGATCGGTGGTTTCCGCCGCAAGCTCGGGCTTTTCGCCGATGAGGCGGATGATGTCGTGATGATCAAGACCCTGCTCGACACGATGCAGCGCGGCCAGGCCGATTTCACGCTCGTATTCCGGCGGTTGAGCTCGGATGGGACAGCGGCTGCGGCAGGGAGCGCTTGCCGCGACCTGTTCGGCAATCCCGCGGAGTTCGACAACTGGGAAAGCGCCTGGCAGCAACGGCTGGCGCGCGAAGCCATTTCTCCCGCGGAACGGGTGAAGACGATGCGCGCAGTGAACCCGCTGTTCATCCCCCGCAACCATCGTGTCGAGGTCGCAATCGAGGCGGCCGTGGAGCGGCAAGATCTCGCTCCCTTCGAGGACTTGCTGGCGGTTCTGGCAAATCCCTATGACGAGCAGCCAGGGCGGGAGGACTACGCCCGCCCCCCGGCGGCTCATGAGCGCGTGCTCGCGACGTTCTGCGGAACCTGAATTCTGCCGGGCTGGTTCCGGGCCGGGGTCTGTTCGAAACGCTTAACGACGGGCCCGTTGCCAAATCTCGCCTTGTCGGCTCGCTCTCAAGCCCCCTACTCTCGGTAAGCCGGCCCGTCATTTCGAGTATCCTTCTGTGGCGACACAAGATGCATTCTCCGACCGCCATCATGTGGTCGTGGTCGGCGCCGGGTTCGGCGGGCTCGAGGCGGTCCACCGCCTCGCCGGCGCGCCTGTCCGGATCACCATCGTTGATTGTCGCAATCACCACCTGTTTCAGCCTCTTCTCTACCAGGTGGCCACCGCCTCGCTCGCGACGTCGGAAATCGCCTGGCCGATCCGGCATCTCCTGCGCAAGCGCCCGGAAATCACGACACTCCTGGCCAGCGTCAATGACATCGACCCCGAGGCCAGGCGCGTTATCCTCGACGACGGATCCACGCTTGCCTATGACAGTTTGATCGTGGCGACCGGCGCGCGACATGCCTATTTCGGGCATGATGATTGGGAACCCTTCGCGCCCGGCCTGAAGACCCTCGAGGACGCCACGACGATCAGGCGCCGCATTCTCCTCGCCTTCGAGAAGGCGGAACGGGAAACGGATGCGCTGAAACAGGCTGCACTGCTCACCTTCGTCATCATCGGTGCCGGCCCCACCGGCGTCGAACTGGTGGGCACGATTGCCGAACTGGCGCGCTCCACCCTTCCCGAGGACTTCCGCAACATCGATACCCGCAGGGCGCGCGTGGTGCTGATCGAAGCCGCTCCGCGCGTGCTTGGCGGCTTCGCGCCCGACCTGTCCGCCTATGCCCATCGCGCCCTTGAAAGGCTCGGCGTCGAGATCTTCCTTGGACAACCAGTGTCGCAGTGCACCGCCGAGGGCGTGGTCTATGGCGACACGACGCTTGCCGCGGCGACGATCATCTGGGCTGCCGGCGTGCAGGCGTCCCCCGCAGCCGGCTGGCTGGATGCTCCCGCGGACAGGGCCGGACGGGTCAAGGTCGAGCCAGATCTCACCGTACCAGGCAGACCCGAAATCTTCGTCATTGGCGACACGGCAAGCGTGGCTGCGCCCGATGGCAGCCCTGTTCCGGGCATCGCGCCCGCAGCCAAGCAACAGGGACAATACGTCGCGAAGGCAATCCGCCTCCGGCTTCGCGGAGAGCGTGGGCTGCCCGCCTTTCGCTACAAGCACGCGGGCAGTCTGGCGACGATCGGGAAGCGGCTTGCGGTGATCGATTTCGGCCTTTTCAAGCTCCGCGGCGCACTGGCCTGGTGGCTATGGGGCCTCGCCCATATCTATTTCCTGATCGGCGTCCGCAATCGGGTGAGTGTGGCGTTGAGTTGGCTGTGGGTGCATACGCGCGACCAGAGAAGCTCGCGCCTGATCACGCAGGGGCGCGAAAACGAAGGCCTGCCGAAACCGCGATAGCAGCCCCCAAGGGAAGAAGAGCCCCCGGGCTGGCATGCCGCGCCGGCATCGGATGCCCATAAGATCACGTCGCCCGCGGCGCTTTCTCGTCAGCGTGTCCTACTTCGTCCAGCGTTTGTCCCCGATCCGGGAACCGAAGTGATGGGCGAACAGGAGCAGCGCATCGACGACCGGCTGGTCGCTCCCGCCTTCGAAGGCGAATAGCGGGTAGGAAACGCTGATGGCGATGTTCATGCCCTTGTGCGGATCCTCAAAGGCAACGGAGATGGCTTTCACGCCGTCGAAGAGTTCCTGGTTCGAGATCGCATAGCCGCGCAATCGCGACATCGCGACCTCGCGCAGCAAATCGTCGATCGAGACCAGAGTCTGCTTCGTCACGGGGTCGAGCGCTGCAGCAAAGAGACTGCGTATCTCCGCGTCTGGTTTGACGGCGAGAAGCGCCTTCCCCATGGCGGCTGCATGCGCGGGTAGCCTGTGGCCAGGCTCGACCGTGAACTGGATCGGCTGCGAGCCGCGCGCCGTCTTGAGGACGACGACCTCGGTGCCGGACAACACGCCCAACCACACCGTGTGCTCGGTCTGACGGGCGAGCTCCTCCATTTCCTTTTGCGCCTGTTCCACCAGATCGAAATTCCGGTGAAAGCTGGCAGCCAGCTGCACGGCCAGGATGCCCGCCCTGTAGCGCTGCGTCGCCGCATCCTGCTCGATCAGCCCCCCGCTCGCCAGCGAAGCCAGCAGTCGCGAGGCGCTGCTGCGGGTGACCTTCAAGTGACGGCTGGTCTCACCAACCCGCAGCTCGCCTCCCGAATTGACGAGCAATTGCAGTGCACTAACGGCCTTCTCAATCGATTTCATGAGCGCTCGCTTGGCGGCTTGACGCCGCGCAGATGTCCTGCGTACGATAAATAATCAACATGTTGCGTAATAAGCAACACTTTTCCGACTGTCAAGAGGAGACACCCATGCGGGGCACCGGCGGCGCGCTACTTTACGAAACCCTGAAGAGCTACGGGGTGACCTGCCTGTTCGGCATGGAGGATCCGATCCATGTGTTCCACGCCGTCGACCGCGCATTCACGCGGATCGTCACGGTGCGCGACGAGAAGCATGCGGCAATCATGGCGCATGGCTATGCCCAGGTGACCGGCCGGCCAGGCGTGTGCGCCGCCACCTTCGGACCGGGCGCGACCAATCTGATCACCGGTCTGCTGGAGGCACAGCGCTCCTCCGTGCCGGTGATCGCACTCGTCCAGGACCACCCGCTGCGCCTCAAGAACAAGAACGCCAGCAGCGCGCTCGATCATGCGGTTGCCCTTGCGCCCTACGTGAAGGACGTGACACGCATCGACGCTCCGGAGCAGGCGGCCGACGCAGTGCGCAAGGCCTTCCGGATCGCAACATCGGGGCGGCCGGGCCCCGTGGTCCTGCTTTGCCCTGGCGATGTCCTGGCCGCGGAAGCCGAAGCCCAGACCTGGGCCGACCAAGCCTACACGCATTTCCCGGCCAACCGGGTCCGGGCCAGCCGCGAATCCATCGAGAAGGCGGCCGAGTTGCTCGCGACGGCCCAGCGACCGCTGCTGATCGCGGGCGGCGGATCGATCATCTCCGGTGCCGAAGAGGAAATCCGGATGCTGGCGGAACTGTTCGACATTCCGGTCGCCACAACCATGACCGGGCGCGGAGCTATTGCCGATGCACACCCTCTTGCTGTGGGCCCGCTCGGGTCCACCACGGGTGGGCGCTATGGTCGCGGGCAGATCTCCAACGCACTGTTCGCCGAGGCCGACGTCGTCTTCGTGCTCGGCTCGCGTACCGGCCAGATCTGCTACAGCGACTGGTCGCTGCCCAAGCCTGAAACCAAGCTGATCCATCTCGATATCGACCCGGCCGAAATCGGCCGAAATTTCGCGACCGACATCGCCATGGTCGGCGACGTGCGTGATACCCTGCGCGATCTGATGGCCCATTGCGCCGATCGCGGCCTGGCCCGAACCAACCCGAAGACCAGGGCGCGAATCGACCAGCTGACGGCGAACTGGAGGGCCGAGTTCCGGCCGGTCGCGGAATCGACGCAGACGCCGATCCGGCCCGAACGCCTGCTCGCCGAAATCTCGGCGCAGGTCGACGAAAAGACCCTCATCGTCACGGATGCCAGCTACATCACCGGCTGGGCGATGAGCCATATCGATGTGCCGGGTTCGGGGCGCTTCATCCTCTCGCCGCGAGGAACCGGCGGAATCGGCTGGAGCCTGCCCGCCGCCATCGGCGCCAAAATGGCTGATCCGTCGCTCAAGGTCGTCTGCGTGACCGGCGACGGCGCCTTTGGCTACGTCATCAACGAGCTCGAAACCGCCGCCCGCTACGGCGTCGATCTCCTCGTCGTCGTGTTCAACAACGGCACCCTCGGTTTCCAGCGGCATTGGGAGCAGAAGGTGATGGGCCGCTATCTCGAGTGCGACTTCCTCGACATCGACTATTCGGAAGTCGGTCGAGCCCTGAAATGCCGCGGCGAGCGCGTCACGGATCCGGAGGCGATCGCCGCGACCCTGACCGCAGGCCTTGCTGCCGATGGTCCCTTCGTCATCGACGTCGTCATCGATCCCAACGCCACGGCACCGATCGTCGGCTTCGAGACCATCCTCGCCCGCGACGCGGTCCATTGATGCGGTCGATCACCTCACGAGAGCCGATCTGTTCAACAGCGCCACAAAAGGGGAAGAGCATGCTGAGAACCATCGCCAACACACTTGCGTCGGCCGCTGTCGCAGCGGTCGTCGCGCTGTCTGCCTCCGGAGCTTCCGCAGGCCCCACGCTCGATCGGATCATATCCGAGAAGAAGCTGGTCGTCGGCGTCGCGCCCTGGAACAAGTTCGTCCTGCTGAACCCGAAGACCAGCCAGTACGAAGGCCTCATCGTCGACGACATTCGCAATCTCGAGGCGATGACCGGCATCAAGGTCGAGCTCGTCAACACGACCTGGAGCGGCCTCGTGGCCGGCCTCCAGGCCGGCAAATGGGACGTCATCATGAGCGGGCTCGGAGCGACGCCCGAGCGCGCAACGGCGGTCGCGTTTGGAGAGGCCTTCGGTTACCTCTCGTCCACAGCCATGGTTCGCGCCGATAGCCCGGTACGGTCCTTCGCGGACCTGGACAAGGAGGGCAATGTCCTCTCCGTGGTCTCGGGCACCGCTGCCCAGCAATATGCCCAGCGCACCTTCAAGAAGGCGAAGGTCACGCCGCTTTCCGATACGGGAGCGGCGGTGCTCGAGGTCATGCAAGGGCGGTCGACGGCCTATATCGGCGATTCCGTCTCGAATGAGTTGCGCGCTCAGGAGCGCCCGGCCGAGCTGCGGAATATCAAGTTCGCCAGCGATCAGACGGAATGGACCAGCATGAACCATGCTGTACGATATGCCGATCTCGACCTTCTGGTCTTCCTCGACACCTATGTCCGCTCCATGAAGCTGCGGGGGTGGTACCGCACCCTCGCCGAGAAATGGAACCTGCCGCCTGAACTGGCTGTAGGGCCGCGCTAGCCGACGAACCAGGCAAGGGGCGGACGCCCGTCGCATATCCGCCCCCTGGCACGTCTCTGCTCCGGAAAATGCTGGTCGAATGAGATCATGAATTACACATTTCAATTCGGCGTTCTGACCGAATACGGGCCCTATCTCGCGGGCGGACTCTGGCACGCGTGGTGGACGAGTTTTCCCAGCATCATCATCACGACCATTCTCGGCGTCGTACTGGCGGCGATGAGCATGTCGCGGCGCTGGTTGCTGCGCGGCGCCTCGGTGGTCTTCGTCGACCTGTTCCGCACGCTTCCCGTCGTGGTCCTGCTGATCTGGATCCACTATGTCATGCCGATCCTGACAGGAGTTTCGTTTTCTCCGACCGTGAGCTCGATCATCGCGCTATCCCTGAACGGGGCTGCACTTGCCTGCGAAGCGTTTCGCGGCGGCCTTGAGGCGATCCCGGCCACGCAAACCCAGGCCGCACAATCCCTCGGGTTCTCGCGCTGGAAAGTGATGCGTTACATCACGCTGCCTCAGGCGTTCTTCGCGACCCTGCCGTCCCTCACCAATGTCCACATCACAGTCATCAAGAACGTGACCGTAACAGTGCTGATCGCGGTACCGGAGGTGATGTTCCGGGCTCAGGAACTGACGGTCCAATTCTTCCGCCCGCTTGAGTTCTATACTGGCGCAGCCGTTCTGTATGTGGCGCTTATCTGGGGGTACGCCCTGCTCATGCGGATGCTCGAAAGGCTTCAAAAATGGCAACCGATCTGATGACGGGCGCACCGGCAGCCTCGGCTCAGGCCTTCATCCGTATTCGCGACGTCCACAAATCCTATGGTGCCGTCAGCGTGCTCAACGGCATTTCCCTCGACGTCGCACAGGGCGAAGTGCTGGTGCTCTGCGGCCCCAGCGGTTGCGGCAAGAGCACGCTGCTGCGCTGCATCAACGGCCTCGAGACGATCAATCGCGGCGACATCTCCGTGGGCGGGCGCAATGTCGAAACGGCCAATCCCGATACGTTGCAGAAAATTCGCCTGTCCACGGGCTTCGTCTTCCAGAACTTCAATCTGTTCCCGCACATGACGGCGCTTGAGAACATCACCATCGCGCCGATGAAGATTCTCGGGACGCCGCCCCGCATCGCGACGGAACAGGGCAGAAAGCTGCTCGAACAGGTCGGCATGGCGGAGAAGGCGAATGTCTATCCGTTCCAGCTCTCAGGCGGGCAGCGTCAACGCGTGGCGATCGCCCGGGCGCTGGCGATGAACCCCACCCTGATGCTGTTCGACGAGCCGACATCGGCGCTCGACCCCGAGATGCGCGAGGAGGTTCTCCAGGTCATCCGCAAGGTGCACCAGGAGCACAACATGACAATGGTCGTGGTGACCCACGAGATCGGGTTCGCCAAGAGCGTTGCCAGCCGGGCCATGCTGCTCGACGCCGGACAGATCGTCGAGGAGGCCCCAGCCCGCGCCTTCTTCGAGAACCCGGCCGAGGAACGCACCCGCCGCTTCCTGCGGGCCATCATCAACGATTGATCCTTCGCGATTGCCTTCCCCTCGCGCAGCGCCGGCATTCATCTGCCGGTGCGCCGCCACACGAGTCCCCTGCAATGGTCCAGCCGAACTACATTGGCGGAGAGTGGCGTCACGCAAGTGAGGCCATCGCCAACATCAATCCGTCGAACACCAATGACATCGTCGCCCATTACGCGCAGGCCAGTCATGCCGACGTGCAAGACGCCATCGAGGCGGCAGCGACGGCCTTCCCGGCCTGGTCGCGCTCCTCGATCCAGCTCCGGCACGATATCCTGAAGAGCGTTGGCGACGAGATTCTCGCTCGCAAGGACGAACTCGGGATGCTGCTCTCCCGTGAGGAGGGCAAGGTGCTGGCCGACGGCATTGGCGAGGTCGTACGGGCCGGACAGATCTTCCACTTCTTTGCCGGTGAGTGCCTGCGCCTGGCAGGCGACAGGTTGGCCTCGATACGTCCAGGCGTCGAGGTCGACATCACCCGCGAACCCGTTGGCGTCGTCGGCCTGATCACGCCTTGGAACTTTCCCATCGCGATTCCGGCCTGGAAGATCGCGCCTGCCCTCGCCTATGGAAACTGCATCGTCCTCAAGCCTGCCGAACTGGTGCCGGGTTCCGCGCATGCGCTGGCTGACATACTTGCCAGAGCCGGCCTCCCGGCCGGCGTCTTCAACCTCGTGATGGGATCGGGATCTGTCGTCGGCGAGGCGATCCTGCGCAGCGATAACGTGGACGCGATCTCCTTCACCGGCTCTGTCACCACCGGCCGCAAGGTCGCAGAGGCCTGCGTCGCATCCGACCGGATGAAGAAGATGCAGCTCGAAATGGGCGGCAAGAACCCGCTTGTCGTGCTCGACGATGCCGATATCGACGTGGCGGTTGCCTGTGCGCTCAATAGCGCCTTCTACCAGACCGGCCAACGCTGCACCGCCGCGTCCCGACTGATCGTCACCGACAAGATCCATGACCGCTTCGTGGAACGCTTGATGGATGCCATTCGCGGGCTCGTCGTCGACGATGCGCTCAAGCCGACAGCAAGCATCGGACCCGTGGTCGACCAGAGGCAACTCGACCAGGACCTGCGCTATATCCGCCTTGGTCAGGACGAAGGCGGCAGGCTCGCTTCCGGCGGTGAGGTTCTCGCGCGCTCCACGCCTGGATTCTATCTGTCGCCGGCGTTGTTCACCGACATTGACCAGACCATGCGGATCGCCCGCGAGGAGATCTTCGGCCCCGTCGCAGCAGTCATCCGCGTCAAGGATTATGACGCCGCGCTTGTCGCCGCCAACGATACCAGGTTCGGTCTCTCGGCCGGCATCTGCACCAGCAGCCTCAAATATGCGAGCCACTTCAAACGCAACGCGGAGGCCGGAACGGTCATGGTCAATCTTCCGACCGCGGGCACGGATTATCACGCGCCCTTCGGTGGCCGCAAAGGTTCGTCCTACGGTCCCCGGGAACAGGGCCGCTACGCGCAGGAATTCTACACGACCGTGAAGACCGCCTACACGCTTCCGGTCTAGCCGCCGGAGAGGTGGAGAAACGGCTGGCCGAATCACGGGCATTCTTCCGAATGCCCACTGCGCCGGGATGGCAGACGTCCGGCGTATGCTGCAACGCGGGTATTGGCAGCACGCTGGCGGGAGCCCATTCGATCTCGAAATGACCTTCGGCTGGTTTCGGCCCGCGCCTCGGGTTCGGGGCATGTCTATCGTTTGCCTTCTGCCACCCCCTTGGCGTCGGCCCAAACCTTCTCCAAAGCCATGTCATGAAGCCCGGTTGCTTGCTGCGGCTGCGCCGTGATCCACGCCGATACGCTTCATTGCATGAACGCCGGCACGATCGGCCCATGTAGCATTGGCCATTCTGCAGCGCCCAGTTGACGCTTTCGCTGGCCCATGCCTTGCTGGCGGCTGCTTGAGGGAAAAGCAGGGGGCGCAAGACCCCCGGAACATTGTCAATGGCCTGTCGGCGGAGGGTATTTATGAACGAACACGACCTGCGAGGTTTGATCGCGGATGTGAAGGAAGGCGGCCTGTCGCGGCGCTCCTTCGTGCAAAAAATGGTGGCGATCGGGCTGAGCGCACCGATTGCGACCCAGATGCTGGCCTGGAATGGCGTTGCGATGGCGCAGCCGGCCGACGACTACAAGCCGACCAAGGCCGGCGGCGGCGGGCCGCTGAAGATCCTGCTCTGGCAGGCGCCCACCCTGCTGAACCCGCATTTCGCCTCCGGCACCAAGGACCAGATCGCCTCGCGCGTGTTCTTCGAGCCGCTCGCCGGCTGGGACAAGGAGGGCAATCTCGTCCCGCAGCTCGCCGCCGAGATCCCGACCAAGGCCAATGGCGGACTTTCTGCCGACGGCAAGGAAGTGATCTGGAAGCTGAAGCAGGGCGTCAAATGGCACGACGGCAAGCCGTTCACGGCCGACGACGTCGTCTTCACCTGGGAATATGCCGCCGATCCGGCGACAGCCGCCTACACCACCGGCGCCTACAAGGACATCAAGGTCGAGAAGGTGGATTCCCACACCGTCAAGGTGATCTTCAAGGATCCCACGCCGTTCTGGGCGGATGCTTTCGTCGGCGTCGCCGGCATGATCATCCCGAAGCATCATTTCGGTGAGTACAAGGGCGCCAAGTCGCGCGAGGCTCCGGCCAACCTGAAGCCGGTCGGCACCGGCCCCTACAAGTTCGTCGAGTTCAAGCCGGGCGACCTGCTCACGGGTGAACGCAATACCGAGTACCACGTCAAGAACAAGCCGCATTTCGACACGCTTGAGGTCAAGGGCGGCGGCGATGCGGTCTCGGCCGCACGTGCCGTGCTGCAGACCGGCGAATACGACTATGCCTGGAACATGCAGGTCGAGGACGAGATCCTCAAGCGCATGGAAACCGGTGGCCGCGGGCGCGTGGTGGTGGTTCCCGGTGGCGACGTCGAGTTCATCATCCTCAACCCCACGGACCCGTGGACCGAAGTCGACGGCGAGCGTTCCAGCGTCAAGACCAAGCACCCGACGTTGAGCGACCCGGCCGTGCGCCAGGCGATCAACCTGCTGATCGACCGCGACTCGATCCAGAAGTTCATCTACGGCCGTGGCGGAGCCGCGACGGCGAGCTTCGTCAACGAGCCGAAGCAGTTCAAGTCGCCGAAGCTGAAGTATGAATTCAGCGTCGAGAAGGCGAACAAGATCCTCGATGACGCCGGCTGGAAAAAGGGCGCCGACGGCATCCGCGAGAAGGATGGCAAGAAGCTCAAATACGTCTTCCAGACCTCGATCAACGCGCCACGCCAGAAGACGCAGGCGATCATCAAGCAGGCCTGCCAGCGCGCCGGCATCGATCTCGAGCTGAAGTCGGTGACCGCGTCCGTGTTCTTCTCCTCGGACGTCTCCAATCCCGACACCTACACCAAGCTCTACTGCGACATGGAGATGTACACCACGACGCAGCCGCAGCCTGATCCGGAGCGCTTCCTGAACCAGTTCGTGTCCTGGGAGATCGCCAACAAAGAGAACAAGTGGCTCGGCCGCAACGTCTCGCGCTATGGCAGCAAGGAAGCGGATGACGCCTACAAGGCTGCGCAGAAGGAGTTCGACCCTGTGAAGCGCGCCGCGCTGCTGATCAAGGTCAACGAGATCTTCTGCGAGGCCAACATCATCCTGCCGCTCCTGTCCCGCACGATCGTAGGCGCGTCGGCGAACAATCTGGTGCCCGATATCTCGGGTTGGGAAGTCACGACCTGGAACCTTGCGAGCTGGTACCGCACCTAGCCGTCCAGCACTCCGCGACCGAATCTGGTCCATCGCTTCACCGCCCGCCCCCATTCGGATGGGGGCGGGCGAAATTCTGATCATCCGGTGTCGGGGCACGGGGGCCAGCTTGATCGTCGGCGCACCATTCATGGAGGCTGCACCGTGGCCGATCTGACACCGAATTTGCCCGATGTCGTTGCCGAAATCACCGCATTGTTCGAACGCTACGAGCAAGCGCTGATCGACAAGGATGTGGCTGTGCTGGATGCAGCATTCTGGGACAGTCCGCACACCATCCGCTATGCGTTGCACGAGAATGGTTATGGCTTCTCGGAGATCCACGCGCACCGCGCCGCTCGCCCGCCAGGCCCCGGCATCAAGGAAGAGCGGCTGCGGCTGGAGATTCTCACTCTGGGGCGGGACGTTGCCACGGTGAACCTGGAGTTCAAGGTCCGCGGGCAGGACATAATCGGCCGGCAGAGCCAGACCTGGGCGCGCTTCCCCGATCTCGGCTGGAAGGTGATCTCCGCTCACGTATCAACGATGGACGGGCCGCGGCTCTGGTGAGCAGCCGCGCCGCTTGTTTCGCTTTGACAGTCGGGGGCCCCTGGTCCCCAGTCAGCTTCCAATGGCGCTTGCCCTCAGCGCGGCAAGCGTCCGGCTGTCGACCGCCACGATCTCCTGCCGGAGCTTGGCGTTCTCCCATTTTGCCTGGCCGGGCACACGAATGGCCGCAGCACCGGGCGCACGGCGCCCGTTGCTGATGCGCTCCCGCTCGGCCGCGGCGCGGCGCGGCAAGGCCTCAGCGCCGAAAGCGCCCGGATTCAGGGTCAGGAACAGAAACGAGCAGTCATTCGGTTGCGCGGCGTCGCCGTAGAGCGCTTTCACCTCCGCGCCCACGGCACCACCTGACAGGAGCCCGCACAGCATGTCGACCGCAAGCGCGAGGGCAAATCCCTTGGGACCGCCGGTGGGCAGAAGCAGCCCCTTGATCGCCTCGGCTGGATCGGTGGTCGGAAGCCCTTCCGATGTTACGGCCCAGTTCGCTGGAATCGGCTCCCCGCGCTGCTGGTGATGGCGGATGCGGCCGAGAGCGCCTTCGCTCATGGCGACATCGACGACCACCGCGGGCTCGTCCGCCGTCGGAATGGCAATGGCGATCGGATTGTTGCCGACAGCCGGCTCAGCCCCGCCAGGGGCCGGCATCAACGGCCGCGTATTCGACATCGCAATCCCGATCACGCCGGCCTGGGCAGCCTGGGCGGCGTAGCGGCCGGCGGCACCGAAGTGAAACCCATGACGCACGGCGACCGCGCCAATGCCGAAACTCCGGGCCTTTGCGATGGCAAGCGCCATGGCTTGCTCGGCGGCCAGATGACCGAGCATGTGGCGGCCGTCGAGAACCGCAACGGCGCCATGGTCGCTCACGCACAGAGCTTCGTCATGCGACGAGACCGAGCCCTTGCGCAGGCGTTCGATATAGAGCGGCACATGCATCAGCCCGTGAGAGCTCAGGCCCTGCTGCTCCGCTTCGACCAGGGCTTCCGCAATACGGCTCGCGCCGGCGGGAGAGAGTCCGGCGCCGGCAAAGACAGCGGCAACCTCCGCGACAAGATCGGCAACGCGCATCGGAACGGCGCTTGGTATCTGCGACATCATCAGGCCTGTGACTGTGAAACTCGATCGATCCTAGGAGGGGCTGGATAGCAAAGTATGCACAGCGCGCTCATTTCATCGTGCGAAACGCCGGCGCTTTGAACCATCCCCCTGTCCGGGCCCGCTAGGTTGGGGAGAGGTGAACTGGGCAGCGGCGCATGGCGATAACATATGATCTGGTGAAGGAGGTCACGGCCAATCTCTATGACTGGTCGCTGCGCCGGATCCCGGAGACATCGAAGAGCGCCCTGCGCAATGCGGTCGAGACCGAGACCGTGCCCCATGCACGCAAGACGCTGGCCTTCATGCTCGACAGTGCGGAAACGGCAGAGCGGACCGGGCGCTTCCTGTGCTCGGATGCAGGGGTTCCGAGCTATGCCGTGAAGATCGGATCGGGTGTCCAGATGCAAGGCGACATCCGCCAGGCCATCGCCGATGGCTTCGAGCACCTGGTCCAGACGATCCAGCCGCCGATCCTGCGCTTCGTCACCAATCCGCTGACGAATGAGCGCAGCTACAAGGGCAAGGACATGCCGCTGGTCTCCTATGACCTGCTTGGCGATGTCGACTACATGGATATCACCTGCGCGCCGAAGGCGCTCGGCGGGGGCCGCTGGGCTGCGATCGAGACGCTGGTCAGCCCGAGCCTCGATGAGATCGAACGCTGCATCCTCGATATGGTCATGCGTGCCGGCGGTCAGCACTGCCCTCCCGTGGTGATCGGCGTCGGCATCGGCGGCACCTTCGACCATGCCGCGAAGCTCTCCAAGGACGCGACGCTGCGGCCATTCGGCCACCATAATCCGGAGCCGATGGTCGCCGATATGGAGGTGCGCCTGACAAGGGCGGTCAACCAGACCGGTTTCGGGCCCATGGGCGTCGGCGGCTCGACCACGACCTTCGGTGTGCATGTCGAGTACGCGTCAGGCCACGGTTTCACCCCTGTCGCAGTCTCCTTCAATTGCTGGATCAACCGGCGGACGCGTGCGAAGATCCACAATTCAGGCGTTGTGGAGCGGATCGAATGAGCTCCTTCGACCTGCCCCGCCTGAAGCTACCGCTGACACCTGCCGCGGCTCGGGCTCTGAAGCTGGGCGATCTCTTCCTGCTCGATGGCGAAGCGGTGGCGACAGTCGGCATGCCCACGCAGAAGCGCATGGTGTCCGAGGTCGCGGCCGGTCGCGAGATGCCGACACCGATGCGGGGCGGCGCTTTCTTCCATATGGGCGTCAGCTATGACGAAGTGGATGGCAGGCCGGGACGCCTCCATTATGTCAATCCAACGACCTCGAGCCGCTTCAACGGCCTGATGCCTGCCTTGATCCGGGAGCTCGGCCTGACCTCCGTCGGCGGCAAGGGCGGATTGTCGCGCGAAAGCGCTGACGCCATGCTCGAGATCGGCTGCGTCTATTTCTCCTTCGTCGGTGGCGCGTCGGCGCTGCTCAGCGAAGGCGTCGAAGAGGTCGTCGACAGCGCCTGGAACGACCTGATCATGCAGTTCCGGCTGAACCGCGTCAGGCTGGGAGGTTTCGGACCGGTGACGGTTGCGATCGATGCCCATGGCAACTCGATCTATGAGCGCCTGATGACCTCCGCCCAGGCGCGCCTGCCGGAAATCCTGCAGGCCCTGCGGGCTCCCACTACCCCCGTCGACGAGAAACACTGATGCAAGCGATCGAGATCACCCGGCCCGGTGGGCCGGAGGTGCTGGCCTTTTGCGAGCGCGCGTCCCCTGCGCTTGGCCCCAATGACGTCCTCATCCGGGTCCGGGCCGCGGCCGTGAACCGCCCGGATGTGCAGCAGCGGCGCGGGCTCTATCCGCCACCGCCCGGCGCGACCGACCTGCCTGGCCTCGACGTTGCAGGCATCGTCGAAGCCGTCGGCGCGGAGGTGGAATGGCCCAGGACGGGTGACGCAGTCTGCGCGCTCGCCAATGGCGGCGGATATGCCGAGCTCTGCGCCGTGCCCGCGGTTCAGTGCATGCCCATGCCGAAGGGAGCGAGCTTCACTGAAGCTGCGGCACTGCCTGAAGCCTTCTTCACCGCCTGGAACAATGTGATCTGGCTTGGACGGCTCGCGGAAGGTGAAACGCTGCTCGTGCAAGGCGGCACCAGCGGCGTCGGCATGGCAGCGATCCAGATCGCCAAGAGCTTGCGGCAGGCCCGCGTGATCGCGACGGCAGGAACAGCCGCGAAGCTCGACATCTGCCGGGAGATCGGCGCCGATCACGCAGTAAATTATCGGGAGGACTGGGCGGCCGAGATCGTTGCGACAATCGGCGCAGAGCAGGTCGACGTCGCGCTCGACGCGCAGGCCGGCCCCTACACCGAGAAGCAGCTACAGCTGCTTGCGCCCGACGGCCGCGTCGTGCTGATCGCCAGCCATCTCGGCCAGGTGGCGGAAGTCAATGTCCGCAACATCGTCCGGCGTCGCCTGACCCTGACCGGTTCGACCCTGCGCCCGCGCCCTGCGGCCTATAAGGGGCGGATCGCGTCGGAGCTTGTCGCCCATGTCTGGCCGTTGCTTGAGAGCGGGCGCATTCGCAACCACATCTGCGCAACCTTCGACTGGCGCGATGTACGGGACGCCCATGCCCTGATGGACGCCGGCGAACAGGTGGGCAAGGTCGTCCTCACGCTCGATGGCTGACACCAGCGTTTGACATCGCTTCGGGCAGCAGGTCTCCTTGGCATCGAGCAGGCGGATGCCCCAGCATCACGCATAACAATCCGTCTGGCTGGGACCGCCTCTTGCCCTCGTTCACTCCCGTCCAGTCCGTCGTCAAGGCGCTCGACCTTCTCGCCGAAATCAACCGCAGCGGATTGGCCACGGTCGGCGATCTCCATCGGCGAACGGGCCTGCCCAAGCCGACGATCGTGCGGCTCCTCGAAACGCTCATCGCCACCGGCTATGTCATGCGCGACAGCCGTGTGCGGGGGTATCAGGTGACCTCCGGCGTGAACCGGCTGAGCGCCGGCTTCCACGGTGCGCCGATGGTGATCGAGGCCGCGCGCCCCTGGGCGACGGCCCTTACCCGGCAAATCAAATGGCCCTGCGCCGTCTGCGTCCTCGACTACGACGCCGTGATCGTGCGTTTCAGCACCATACCCGACAGTCCGATTTCCCCGTTCCACGCGACACTCGGCCATCGGCTGAGCCTGGGAGGGCGCGCGCTCGGGCGGGCCTATCTCGCATTCTGTCCCGAAGAGGAGCGTACGATCGTGCGCTCTGCGATGCTGGCTTCCCTGGACCCCGAGAACAGCGGCCTCGGCGACGAGGAGTTGGAACGGCTGATCGCCCAGGCACGCTGGCGCGGCTACACCGAGCGCGACCCTGCCGTCGAGCCGCGCACTTCTGCGACGATTGCCGTTCCCATCATGCTGGGCGAGCGCGTGCTAGCGACCTTCGGCGTCACCTTCTTCCGGTCCGTCGTGGCGACACCCGATGACCGCGCGCGGATCATCCATCCCCTGAAGAAGGCGGCGGCAAGCATCGAGACGCAACTCAAGGCGCTGTCGCAATCAATGGGCGTCGCGTTTCAGGATGAGAAATAGGCCGCCTTCCCAACCTCCATCGCCAGGAAGCCGCGCATAGTTCCGAGGCACAACCGCGCCGAACGATCGGTTGCCGCTCCGGAGGAACAGCCACCATGTCATTGTATTCTCGCCGCGCGTTCGCGGCGTCGCTCGTCGGCCTCGGTGCTCTGGCGAGCACGCGGGGCGCGCTCGGTCAGAGCTGGCCGGCACGGCCGGTGACCATCATCGTCCCCTTCCCGGCCGGCGCGGCCACCGATGTCGTGGCCCGCCTGCTCGCGGAGAGGCTCCGCGCAGAGCTGGGGCAAGGTTTCATCGTCGAGAACAAACCTGGTGCCGGCGGAAACCTCGCCGCGGCCAGCGTCGTGCGCGCCGCCCCCGACGGGCATACGCTGTTCGTCTCCTCGTCTGGGCCGCTCGTCACCAACAAGCTGCTCTACAAGACGCTCAGCTTCGACCCGCTCGTCGATTTCGAGCCGATCGCCATGATCGGAGATGTGCAGGTTGTGGTGGCGACGCACCCTTCCCTGCCGGTCAAGACACTGTCTGAGCTCATCGCCTACGGCAAAGCCAATCCGGGCAAGCTCACTTTCGGAAGCCCGGGCTTCGGCCTGATGGGGCACATCGCCGGCGAACTGATCCAGCGCAAGGGCGGTTTCCAGATGACCCATGTGCCCTACCGCGGGTCTGCGCCGCTGGCGACCGATCTCCTCGCAGGAATCGTCAATGTCGCCGTCGATTTCCTGCCGCCCTATATTCCGCATGTGAAATCCGGAGCCATCCGCGCACTCGCGGTCACGGCCGAAGAGCGCGCGCCGCAACTGCCCGATGTGCCGACCCTGTCGGAAGCGGGACTGACAGGTGTCAACGCCTCCTCCTGGTATGCGATCGTCGGCCCCAAGGGCCTTCCCGAGCCGATTTCGCGCCGGATCAGCACGATCGTGAACGACTATGTGCTGAGCGCGGAGGGCCGGGCGAAGCTCGATCCGATCGGCGTGCGCTCGCTCGGCGGCGGACCGGACGTCGTCCGGAAGGCCCAGGCGCAGGAAATCGCCAAATGGAGCGAGGTCATCCGCACCGCCGCCATCGCCCTCGACTAAGCATCGCCCCGAACGCGGAATGCGGCTTTCGGGACAGCCGAAGCAAACAGAAGGTTAGATCATCGCGCCCGATACGATATCCGGGCCGATCATCCAAACCTTCACCGCAAAGAAAAACCCCGGGCGAGCGCAACCGCTCACCCGGGGTTTCTGCGTTCTCAGGATCAGGCGGCGTTCGGTGAAGCGACGTCGAGATTCAGCAATGCTGCCGCATGTCCGCCAATCATGGTCCTGATATCCTTCTCGCCGAACTGCAGGTCGAGCAGCCCACCGACGATCTCGCGGTAGCCATCGACCGGGCGCGGCGAACCGAGCAGGCCGAGATCGGAGCACAGCAGGGTGCGTTCGACACCGGCGACCTCGATCAGATGAGCGAGGTCGGACATCTCGTATTTCTTCGAGCGCCCTTCGACGAACATGCAGATCGAGTGCTCCATATAGGCACCGAGCGAAACGAGCTGGCGGATGTCGGCATCCGTGCAGCCCACGATATAGGTCGGGTGGTTGACGATCATCTTGCGGACGCCGCGCGCACGCGCCTCCTCGAACACGAGGTGGAGTTCAGAGGCATGGAGGTGGCCGCCCGCAAGAACGATGTCCCCCTCGGCGATCAGGTCGAGGATCTGCTTGACCGCGTCCGTCACCGTGCCGTTCGCATCGAGCGCGGTGAGCGGCAGCGCATCCAGCATCTTCCCTGCGGTCTTGGGGAAGGTCTTGACGGCGCCTGACGCCAGGACCGCGATATGGTTCGCGGCCGAGAGGGTCGGCAACCAGACGATCTTGCCACCGATCTTGATGCAATGATCGACGGCATGCGGATTGAACCCGCCCGAGGCATTGTTCAGCGCCACGCCGGAGAACAGCTTCAGGCCATTGTCGGGGAAGAGCTTTTCCAGCATCACGGCATGCGAGGTGCCGAGGTAGAAATGGTCCTTGTAGACAAGGGCGCGGAACTTCGCCGAGGCAGCGTCGAGCATCGCCTCATGATGGTCGAGGATGCGCGGCATCGCGGCGGGGCCGCTGTGACAGTGCAGATCGACCGCACCGACGAGCAGATCCGCGACCTGCCGGGCACGGTCGATTTGGGGGGCCTTGTCCAGAAGCATGCTGAAGTCCTCAGGGCGTTTCGCCAGGCATTGGATAATCTGCGGCGTTGATCACCCAACCGGGCTTTTCCGAGAAATCCATGCGTGGCGGGGAGAAGATGTCGATCATCTGATTGAGGCCGGGCAGCACCGACCGGGACGTGTGGATCGAGGGCGGCGGGATGACCGTCAGCGACGGAGCCGCCATCAACTCGTGCTCATCCTCGCGCCAGATCCTCATATCTGGCGTCCAGGGCCAGCGGATATCGTGGATGTAGGCGCCGTCGATAACGAGCGAGCCCTGCTCGAAATCGTCATGGTGATGCGGCGAGAGCTTGGTGATGTCGCGCAGCCCGAGCCGCGGATCGAGCATGTTCACCATCAGCGTCGTGCAGCGAAAAATCCGGCCAAAGCGGCTCTCGCCCCCCTCACCTTCCAGGCTGTAGCGCCGCAGCTTCCAGCCACCGCGCGGTTCGGGCCAAGGCTCCAGGAGCGCGACATTGGCATGCGGCTCGGCATAGGACGAGGCATTGGAGCAGGCCGCCGCCAGATCGGCCGCAGCAGTGGAGAAAATCCGGATGACGCGGCCATCGCTGGCTGCCGTGACCTCGGAATCTCCGGGCGGCACGAACAGGATGGATGCGCCCGGCGCGGCGAGGCTCTCCCCGCGGGCAGAGAGGGACGCGCCCATGGCAGCGTCCGGCAGGATCACGCAATACTCATCCGGCTGGCCGATGCGCGCCAGGCTCGCCCCTGCGCGCACCTCCGAATAAGCGACGATGAAATTCTGCCCGCGCGCGATCCAGGTGCGGGCATCGGGCCCGGCCTCCTGCGGCTCCTGCGCATAGAAGCGCGCATAATCCGCGCCGGCATAGGCCGAAACGGGAGAAGCCTTGGCAGGCGCCCCGGTCGCGAGTTTGGCGCGGGGATCGGTTGGGTGGAACATCGAAAATCTCTCCAGTTCAGCCGACAGCAGCCTGCGAAGCACGGGTTTTCATCGCCGACATCTCGCTGAATGCGTGGCCGGCCGCTTTCCTCAGGAAGCCCTGGTCGGACGAGACGATGAAGGCGCTTGCACCGCGCTCGGCAAAATCGGCGGCCTCATCGGCGCCATCGGTCATGACGCAGACCGGCTTGTTCGCCCGTTTCGCTGCGGCGATGATCCTGTCCACCGCATCGCGGACCACAGGCGCGTCCCGTGTCGGCGCACCGAAAGCAACCGTGAGGTCGCCACGGCCAATGAAGACGGCGTCGAGCCCATCGACGGCGAGGATCGCGTCGATCTCCTCGAGTGCAGCGGGATCCTCGATCATCGCGATGGCGGCCGTAGCGGCGTCGGCCGCTTCAACATGGCTCCACATCTTCAAGGCGCCATAACCGCCGGCCCGGGTCACGCCCGAAAAACCGCGCGCGCCGCCCCGATAGCGGCAGGCGGCTGCAAGGGTACGAGCCTGCGCGACACTCGAGACATGCGGCGCCAGGACGCCGACCGCGCCGCAATCCAGGACCGAGAGGATCGCGTCATGCGAAAGCACCGGAACACGCACGACCCCGGCGACCCCGGCAGCCCGGGCCGCGAGAAGCGCCACATCGGTCGAGCCCCTATCGAAGGGGGCATGCTCCTGGTCGATGACGACGAAGTCGAAGCCGACTGCGCCGAGGATCTCGATGGCGTGGCCGGTCGGTGTCTTGATGAAGCTGCCGATCAAGGACTCGCGATCGAGCAAGCGGCGCCGGAAGGAATTGTGGGGCGTGTTCTGCATGGACTCGGCACGGGATCGAGCGGCTGGGATGGGCCATCATCGCATCCGGCGCCGGCGCAGCATGGCGATCTCCGCACATTTCGCATCGTGAAATGGCGCGCGCGGCGCCCATCGTTTCAAACAATGAAACGAACAAAGAACCCCGTTGTGGTCGGCCGATGGATCGCCCACCACCACAGACAAATGGGGAGGATCATCACATGTACGCTCGCTTGACCACGGCCTTGGGCTTCACTCTGGCGCTGGCGGTTTCCGCCCAGGCCGGCACACTCGAAAAGGTCCGCGAGCGCGGTCAGCTGCTCTGCGGCGTCAGCCCGGGTGTGGCGGGCTTCTCCGTCCCGGACGAGGCCGGTCGCTGGACCGGATTCGATGTCGACCTGTGCCGGGCCGTCGCCGCCGCCACATTGGGCGACGCGAGCAAGGTCAAGTTCATCCCCCTCAGTCCGAAGGACAGGTTCGTCTCGCTGCAGAGCGGCGAAATCGACGTGCTCTCGCGTCAGGCGACCTGGACGCTCTCGCGCGACACGCAACTCGGCCTGCGCTTCGCCGGGATCAACTACTATGACGGCCAGGGCTTCATGATCCGCAAGTCGCTCAATGCGGGCTCCGCCAAGGAGCTTGGCGGCGCGTCGGTCTGCGTGCCGACCGGCACGACCACGGAACTGAACATCGCCGACTTCTTTCGTGCCAATGGCATGAAATACGAGTCCGTCAGCTTTGAATCGGGCGATCAGGCTGCCAAGGCCTTCGAGTCGGGACGCTGCGACGTCTTCAGCAACGACGTCTCGGCGCTGTCGGCCTACAGGCTGAAGCTGGTCAACCCGGCAGAATTCGTGATCCTGCCCGAACTGATCTCGAAGGAGCCGCTCGGGCCAGTCGTGAGGCAGGGCGACGAGGCTTGGAACAGCATCGTCCGCTGGTCCTATTTTGCGATGGTTGCTGCGGAAGAGCTCGGTGTCAGCTCGGCCAATGCCGACCAGCTCGCCGCCTCCGGCTCTCCCGAGGTGCGCCGCCTGCTTGGCAGCGAGGGCAAGTTCGGCGAGCCGATGGGCCTGAAGAACGATTGGGCGATGCAGATCGTCAAGCAGGTCGGCAATTACGGCGAATCCCACGACCGCAATGTCGGCGCGGGCTCGCGGCTGGGGATCGCGCGCGGGCTGAACAATCTCTGGAGCAAGGGCGGCCTGCAATATTCGCCACCGGTACGCTGACCACTCGCGTTGCCGCGCCCACTACGGAGAAACCTGTGTCGAACCCCACCGTCATCCCGGTTCCGCGTATTGCACGCCTGCAGAATGTCCCGGCGCGGCGTACTCCCGCTCCCACGGAGGGAGCGCCGCCGCCGGTCAGCCTGCATCTCAACGAGTCCTCGGAGCCGCCCGCTCCGAGCGTCGTGGCGGCGATGTGCGCCGCCGCCGGCCAGGTGAATCGCTACCCCGACCATGACGGCGCCACGCTGATCGAAGCGCTGTCTTCGCGCCTTTCCGTACCGCCAGCGCAGATCGTGCTGGGGGCCGGCTCGAACGAACTCCTCTTCGCCAGCGCCGAATTGGCCCTCGACGCGGGCGACGAGGCGGTGGCGCCGCATCCCGGCTTTCCAGCCTATGCCAAGGGCGCCGCAATGCGCGGCGCACAGCTCGTCGCTGTTCCGAACCGGCGCGATGGCCTCGTCGACATCGAGGGCACCCTGAGCGCCATCACCGTCCGGACACGCCTCGTCTTCGTCGCCTCGCCGCATAATCCGACCGGCGGCATGCTCGATGAGGCCGATGTCGAGCAACTCGTCGCCGGCGTCCCGGATCATGTCCTGCTGCATTTCGACGAGGCCTATTTCGAGTTCGGCCATCATGCCGGCGGGCCGGACGTGCTCGCCATCCTGCGCCGCCGCAGCGGCCCCTGGATCTCGACGCGCACCTTCTCGAAGGCATTCGGTCTTGCCGGCATCCGCGTCGGATACGGCATCGTCGGCTCACCGGCGCTGGCTGATGCCTATCGCAAGATCCGCACGAATTTCAGCGTCAACGCCGTAGCATTGGCGGGAGCCGAAGCGGCCTTGAAGGAGCCCGCCTATCTCACCGACTTGCTCAGCAGAACCGCGGACGGCCGCGACTGGCTCGCGGACCAGTTGAAGGATCTTGGCTTCGTGGCCTTGCCCAGCGCCGCGAATTTCCTGGCGGTCCTTACGCCCGCACCGGCCGCCGAATTCTTCTCGGCACTGAAGGCGGCAAACATCCACATCATGATGTTCGATGTCCCGGGTACACAGGGCGCCCTGCGCATCTCGATCGGTGCAAGGGATGAGATGGCTGCCCTGGTCACGGTGCTGAAGCGGGCCGTCGGCTGATCCAACGCAAGCGTTTCATTGTCCCAGGCGGCGCCCGGCAGGCGCCGCTTCGTGCTGCAGCGCTCCGGCGTGGCTAAAGCCGACCCGAGCATGGCGAGTTGGTGCTTCCGCCATGGGCCATTACGGCGCCCTTCTACGGCGCCCTTCTTCGGCCACCGCGATGCTGCCCTGGGACAGACAAACACATGCTGCCCGCCCCACGTCGCGGAGCGTCAACCTGGAGCTTGAATGGCCACGGCCTCACGCCGTCGGCAGCGACAGCAGCCTCCGCGCCTCTGCGACCGACGCCACGTGGCGGCCGTAGCTGCCTGCCATCTCGGCGATGCGCTTCACGAGGGCGGCATTGGACGGCGCGAGCGTGTCTCGGTCGAGGCGGACATTGTCCTCCAGCCCCGTGCGGCAATGACCGCCGAGTTCGAGTGACCAACGGTTCAGCGTGATCTGGTCGCGCCCGATTCCGGCGCCCGTCCAGGTCGCGTCAGGCGCCAGCCGCTTCAATGTCGCGATGTAGAATTCGAACACGGCGCGGTCGACCGGCATCGCGTTCTTCACGCCCATCACGAACTGGACATGCAGGGGCCCGTTGATCGCGCCCGCGATGCCCATCTCGGCAGCCTTGAAGATCATCGAGAGATCGAAGGCTTCGATCTCGGGCTTGACGCCGTGGGCCAGCATCTCCGCCGCCAGCCAGTCGACGAGATCCGGGCTGTTCTCATAGACCCGCGTCGGAAAATTGCATGAGCCGGTCGAGAGCGAGCACATGTCGGGCTTGAGCGGAATCATGCCTCCGCGTTCCCTGCCCGCCCCAGAGCGCCCGCCGGTGGAGAGCTGCACGATGATGCCTGGGCAATGTTTGCGCAGCCCCTCGAGCAGGCGGCCAAAACGCTCAGGGTCGGAGGTCGGCGTGCCCTCGTCGGTGCGGACATGGCAATGCGCCAGCGTCGCCCCCGCCTCAAAGGCCTCCTGCGTCGACTCGACCTGCTCGGCGATCGTGATCGGAACGGCGGGATTGTCGCGCTTGGTCGGCAGCGAGCCGGTGATCGCGACAGTAATGATGCAGGGTGTGGTCATGGCAGCGCCTTCAAGCATGGGTGGGCGCGGGCACGGTGATCGGGCGGGACAGGCGCGCCTGCGCGGTCAGGCGGATGCCCGCATTGGCCGCACCATAGCCACCATAGCCATTGCGCTGGACGATCTCGAAGAACAACCCGCCATCGAGCGTCGCGGTATAGGCCTGCCAGAAATCGCCGCCGGCATCGCGGTCGTAGAGAATGTTGAGCGCCTTCAGCGCATCGATCTCCTCGGGAGGCAGATCGGACCGCGCTTCGAGGTCATCGTAGTAGTTCTCCGGGATCGGCAGCATGGCGACGCCATTGGCCACCACCCGCTCGACGGTCGCCCGAATGTCGTTTGTAGCGAAGGCGATATGTTGCACGCCGGAGCCGAAGAAATCAGTGATAAAGCGGGCCGACAGCGTCCGGTGGCTTTGCGAGCCGTTGAGAATGAGCCTCAGGCCATGGCCGGCCTGCCCGTCCAGTCCGCTCTCGATGACCTGGCTCTGGACGACGCCCCCTGGATCGATCACCGCCTGGCTCGGCGTCTTCGTCGTCTTGAACAGCGACGAGTAGAACAGCAGCCAGGTCAGCATTTCCTCGTACTGCATGCTCTGCGAGATGTGGTCGACACCCACCAATCCGGCGCTTGAGCCATTCGCGCCAGTGGGCCCGAAATCCACCTCCGACCAGCGCCCCAGGGCGGAAGACTGATCCAGGAAATAGAGCAGGCTGCCGCCAAGGCCGCGCACCGCCGGGATGTCGAGCTCGCCCGGCCCGACCGCGCCCGCATGAGGCACATCGAGCAAGGCCGTCGCGCGTTCTGTGGCCGCGCCCGCATCTGCAACCCTCAGCGCGATCGCGCAGACCGAGGTCCCATGCGTGATCTGGTAGCTATGGGCGAAACCGTCGATATCGCTGTTGAGTACGATGCGGATATCGCCCTGGCTCCAGAGATCGACATCCTTGGAGCGATGCGCACCGACACGGCGGAATCCGAGCGCGCTCAGAAGGCGTTGGAAGCCCGGCCGTTCGGCCTCGGCGATGGCGAACTCGATGAACTCGACCGCTTCGACAGGCTCGGGCGCCGGCATTGCGACCGCGCCGGGCACCGGCCGGCCGAGCTCCCGTGCCGTCTCGTCGAACAGCCAGAGCAAAGAACGATGGCCGTCGAGCGCCACCGAGCGGGCAGAGCCGGCCCGGAATCGGTCGTTGAAGATTTCGAGCGACAGGACGCCGTCATAGCCGGTCGACGCGAGCGCCCTCATGAAGGCGGCCAGATCGAGATCGCCCTGCCCCGGCAGGCAGCGCCAGTGGCGGCTCCAGGAGAGATGATCCATCTGCAGCTTGGGGGCGTCCGCCATCTGCACCATGAAAATCCGGTCGCGCGGGATGGTGCCGATGCTGGTGGGATCGAGCCCGCGCGAGAGGATGTGGAAGCTGTCCAGGATGATGCCGACATTGTCGCGACCGGCCCGGCGCGCGATCTCCCAGGCATCGCGATAGTCGAAGACATGGCGTCCCCAGGCCAGCGCCTCATAGCCGACGCGCAAGCCTCGTCTGGCGGCCCGCTCGCCAAGCTCGGCGAAATCGCCGGCGAGCCGGTCGATGCCGCTCAAGCCCTCGGGCGAGACACTCGAGCAGACGAAGAGCAGGTCGGTCCCGAGCTCCTGCAGGAGGTCGAATTTACGTTCCGCCCGGTCGAATGTCCGCACCCGCCGCGCATCGGGCATGCCCTCGAAATCGCGGAACGGCTGGCAGGTCACGATCGCAAGCCCGAGATCGCTGCAGATCCGGCGAACCTCTGCCGGCGAGCCCGGGAAGGCGATCAGGTCGTTCTCAAAAATCTCGACGGCACGAAAGCCGGCCACCGCAATGGCCTCGAGCTTCTCCTGAAGCGTACCGGAGACGCAGACGGTAGCGATGGAAGGGATCATGAGCGCGTCTCCTCATAGCCGAGCTGTGCGACCGAGCGCAGATCCTCCGATGTCGTCGTGGGGAATCCGAAGAACTCGAGATAGCCCGGGATCTGTTCGAACAGCATGTCAACGCCGATCTGGAAAGCGCAGCCACGGGCACGAACGGCGGCCAGGAAGGGGGTGATCTCCTGTTTCATCACCACCTCCCCGACAAAGGCCGAAGGCGCGATGCGCGCGACATCCATCGGCAGGGCATCGCCGGCCTTCATGCCGAGCGGTGTGGCGTTGACCACGATTTCGAAGCCGGCCGGATCATTCGAGCCGACCGTGACGACCAGTTCCGGATAGTGCTTGCGAAGCCTGTCAGCGAGGCCATTCGCCAAGGGCGCATGGCTATCGAACAAGCCGAGCGCCGCCACACCCGCCTTGGCGAGCGAGGCCGCGATTGCCGAACCGACGCCGCCGGCGCCAACGACAAGCGCACGTGCCCCCTTGAGCACGCGGCCCTTGCCCAGCACACCGCGCACGAAGCCCTCGCCGTCGAACATGTCGCCGACCAACCGGCCGTCGGCATCGAGCCGCACTGCATTGCAGGCTCCCGCAATCGCCGCAGTGGTTTGCACCTCGTCGACGAGCCCGGTTGTCGTCACCTTATGCGGCATGGTGATAAGGGCGCCGTGAGCGTTGGAGAGCCTGAAGAAGAGCCTGAGGAAGGCCGGATAATCATCCGCCTTGCAGCCCATCGGCACCACGACGGCGTCGATCCCTTCTCGCTCGAAATAGGGGTTGTAGATCATCGGCGCCTTAAAGCTCTCGGTCGGATAGCCGAGATGGGCGATGAGTTTCGTCGTGCCGCGAATCATGACGAACTGGCTTTCCTAGGTGTTGATCTCGGCAGCGACGCTGACGGCTGCGCCCGACCGGGCGCTGGCCAGGATCGCATCCAGCGTCATCGCAATATCGATGGATTCCGCCAGGGTCGCGCCGGTCCAGTGCTCGGGCCCTCGCCGCACCAGCCGCTCGAACGACTCCGCTTCCGCGAGGAACCCATTGCCCGGCGCAACCTCGATGGTCTCGGGCGCGGTCTGGACGGTCGTTCCGCGCCGGATCGTCAGCATAGGCGGTCCGCCGAGTGGGGGATGGTTGAGATAGGTCGTCTCGATCGTTCCGGCCTCCCCCGCGATCAGGGCATGGCGGTGATAGGCTGTGGCAAAGCTGCACGAGATCTGCGCAAGCGCTCCGCCCGGAAATTCCAGCGTGGCCGCAACGCTGCGATCGACGCCGGTTTCGCTCCAGCGCGCGGTCGCGCTGACGCGCTCAGGCCGTGCGCCTGCGACGAGAAGCGCCAGGCTGACGGCATAACTGCCCGCGTCGAGAAGGGCGCCACCGCCGACCTCGGGCTTCAGGCGGATATTCGCCGGGTCGGAGAAGGCGACGCCAAAACTCGACCGGATGAGCTGAACCTTGCCGATCGCGCCCGCGTTGAGCAATTCGCGCAGTTTCAGCGTCTGGGCTTGTGCGCGGTAGGGATAGGCCTCGACGAGATGGCGTCCGTGCTGGCGCGCAGCAGCGGCCATGGCGCGGACTTCGGTCGCGTTCATCGCCAGCGGCTTCTCGCAGAGCACATGCTTGCCGGCTTGCATGGCCCGGATCGACCATTCCGCATGGAGCGAGTTCGGCAGCGGATTGTAGATCGCGTCGATTTCCGGATCGGCCAGCAAGGCTTCGTAGGAGCCATGGAAGCGCGGAATGCCGCATTCCATCGCAAAGCGTCCGGCCTTCCCGGCATCGCGGCTGGCAACGGCAGCGACCGTGACAGTCTTCGACGGCGCGACACCGCTCGCAAAGCTGCGTGCGATGTTCGCCGCACCGAGGATACCGAGACGCAGCGGCCTTGATTGCAGATCGGCCATCCGGGCCTCCTCCTTAGTGCTTGTGCAGGATCTCACCGAGGAACTGCCTGGTACGCTCGTGGCGCGGATTGGTGAAGAACGCAGCCGGCGGCGCTTCTTCGACGATCGCACCGCTCGCCATGAAGATGACGCGGTCGGCGACCTGGCGCGCAAATCCCATCTCGTGGGTGACGCAGATCATCGTCATGCCCTCCTCGGCGAGCCCGATCATGGTGTCGAGCACCTCCTTGACCATTTCGGGGTCGAGCGCCGAGGTCGGCTCGTCGAACAGCATGACCTTCGGCTGCATGCACAGGGCCCGCGCGATCGCGACGCGCTGCTGCTGTCCGCCAGAGAGCTGGGCTGGATATTTTTCCGCCTGTTCGGCGATCTTGACCCGGCCGAGCAGGCGCCTCGCCGTGGCTTCGGCCTGCGCCTTGCTGGCGCGAAGCGAACGCATCGGCGCCAGCATGCAGTTCTCCAGCACCGTCAGATGCGGAAACAGATTGAAATGCTGAAACACCATCCCGACTTCGCGGCGAACGGCATCGATGATCCTGGAATCATCGCTGAGAACCGTCCCACCGACACGGATCTCACCCTTCTGGTAGGGTTCGAGATGGTTGATGCAACGGATCAGGGTCGATTTTCCCGAACCTGACGGCCCGCACAGGACGATCTTCTCACCCTGGCGGACCGACAGGTTGATGTCGGTCAGGGCCTTGAACTCGCCATACCATTTCTCGACGCCCGCCATTTTGATCATGGCGTCAGTCCCTTGAATGGTTGCAGTCGCGGACTGGCTGTTCATGGCCTCTCCTCCGTTCTGTCCTGCCGCGCTCAGCTTGCGGTGAAGGAGATGCCTTCGAGGCTGTCCGGGAACTTGTGGACGGGAACCTTCATCCACTTGTCGTAGACTTTCTGGAGTTCGCCATTGGCCCTGATCTTGTYGATGAAGGCGTTGATCGCGGCGTTGATCTCCTT